>NZ_JBAGKG010000036.1:0-202 GCF_037034145.1 Glycomyces sp. MUSA5-2 | reverse complement strand
GGACTACGTCGATCTCCTGGTCGCCAACGGCCTCAACGTCATCCTCGACCTGCACTGGACCTGGGGCGCCTACACCACGGGACCGGACTGGCACTGCACCGATGAGCACGCCACCTGCCAGAAGCCGATGCCCGACGCGCAGTACGCCCCGCAGTTCTGGGCCGGCGTCGCCGACACCTTCAAGGGCAACGACGCCGTCGTC
>NZ_JBAGKG010000035.1:0-204 GCF_037034145.1 Glycomyces sp. MUSA5-2 | reverse complement strand
GCCGATGAGTGCCACGGCGGCTCCTCTGTGTTCGGGATACGGGTCGGGTCCGGTTGCCGAACATCGTTCCAGACGAACGGGATTGCCGAACGCTCAGGGGTGGGTTCCGGGGTCCGTCGGCGGGGTGCGGTTCGGGTTCGCGAGCCGACCGATTGGCGAACAAGCACCGAGGCGGCCCGTCGACGGCGCGAGGGTCGCGGCCGC
>NZ_JBAGKG010000034.1:0-212 GCF_037034145.1 Glycomyces sp. MUSA5-2 | reverse complement strand
ATCAACGTCCATAGACAGCTATAGACACCCATAGACAGGCTCGCTACCCTGGGGGAACACAAGGAAAGACCCTGGCGGCCGTAGCACCGGCCCCAGGGGATGGCCTCACCCGCGGAAGGGGAGAGACGTGACCAGCGTATCGACAAACCAGGGTCCGGCGGAAGTGCCGGAATCCATGATCGGCGTCGTGCCCTCGCGCATGGCCTGGGTGC
>NZ_JBAGKG010000033.1:0-247 GCF_037034145.1 Glycomyces sp. MUSA5-2 | reverse complement strand
CTCCTGCTGGGCACCGACGGGTACATCGAGCTGCGCAAGTACACCGACATCGGCACCGACAACGGCGGCGGCCAGGTCTTCCTGGTGAACCAGGAGGGCCAGTACCGGTTCAACGCCAACGGCATGACCGGGTTCCCGTACTTCACGCGGCTCGTGCGCGACTGCATCGACCGCACCGAGACCGCGATGACCCAGGACCACGCGCTCAAGGCCGCCGAACTCAGCCTGCGCGCGCAGGGCGACGCCG
>NZ_JBAGKG010000032.1:0-275 GCF_037034145.1 Glycomyces sp. MUSA5-2 | reverse complement strand
CCCGCCGGACGGTCCGGCTCCGCAGCTCAGCGTCGCCGGCAACCAGATCGTCACCGAGGACGGCGAGCCGTACCGGCTGCTGGGCGTGGACCGGTCCTCCGCCGAGTTCGCGTGCGTGCAGGGCAAGGGCCTGTTCGACTCCGGCCCGGTCGACCAGGCGTCCGTCGACGCCATGAAGGACTGGAACATCCACGCCGTGCGCCTCCCGCTCAACGAGGAGTGCTGGCTCGGACTCAACGGCTCCCCCAGCGGCGCGGCCTACCAGGAAGGCGTCA
>NZ_JBAGKG010000031.1:0-277 GCF_037034145.1 Glycomyces sp. MUSA5-2 | reverse complement strand
CCGATGACCACGTTGGAGCAGCTCAAGGCCGTCCGCGAGGCGACCGCGCGCACCGGCCGCAAGTACGCGGTCTACTACGGCGAGCGCATCCACAACGAGGCCGCGATCCTCGCCGGGCAGCTCATCGAGCGCGGCGCGATCGGCCGGGTCGTGCAGGTCGTGTGCTTCGGCCCGCACCGCATCGGCGGCGGGCGGCCGGACTGGTTCTACGACCCCGCGCAGTACGGCGGCATCCTCTGCGACATCGGCAGCCACAACTTCGAGCAGATGCTCTACT
>NZ_JBAGKG010000030.1:0-325 GCF_037034145.1 Glycomyces sp. MUSA5-2 | reverse complement strand
TTCACTGCGGAGTTCTCCTCATCGGTGGTGTCGCGGATGCTCAAGGGCGCGAAGGGGTTCAGCCCGCTTCGGCGAGCGAGCGCTGCTTCTCGTGGTAGCGCGGGGCGCGCTCCACGAGCCGGCCGGACCGGTAGTAGGGGTCGTCGGCCTGGAGCGGCAGGGCCACGAACGCCCGCTCGATGCCCGCCTTGTAGATCGCGGTGACGACCTCGATCGCCGCCCGGCCGTCCCGCCCGTCCGCGATCGGCCTGCGCCCCTCGCGGATCGCGGCCAGGAGGTCGCCGATCTGCCCCGCGTGCCCGGTGTGGCGCAGCGGCTCGCGCTC
>NZ_JBAGKG010000029.1:0-465 GCF_037034145.1 Glycomyces sp. MUSA5-2 | reverse complement strand
CTGGTAGATGGGCGTGAGTTTCCGTCTAGCGTGATCGCATGGACCCGGACGCGGAGATTGATCACGAGGCACCGACACCCGTGTATCAACAGCTTGCGGGGATTCTGCGGGCCCGGATCGAGCGCGGCGACTGGGCGCCGAACCGGCAGATTCCGAGCGAGCCGCAGCTGGTGCAGACCTACGGCCTCGCTCGCGAGACGACGCGCAAAGCAATCCGCGTCCTCATTGAGGACGGGCTAGTGGTCACCGTTCCCGGGCGCGGTACGTTCGTCGCCGCCGCTGACGACGGCGACGCGACGTCAGCCAGTGAGCCCAACGAATAGGCCAGTGCCGCAAGGGGTGTGACGGTCTCCTGTCGCCACGTGTCGCGGTTGTGGCAGTTGTGCGCAATACTCCGGGCATGACATTCTGTGACCAATGCGGTGCAACTCTCCCGCCTGGGACAGTCATGGCGTGCCCGTGGTG
>NZ_JBAGKG010000028.1:0-713 GCF_037034145.1 Glycomyces sp. MUSA5-2 | reverse complement strand
CGGGCGCGACCGGGTACGACGACCCGCTGGAGATGATCGCCGAGGCGGGCCTCGACCTCGTGAGCATCGCGACGCCGCCGTCCACGCACGCGGCGCTGACCGTGGCGGCGCTCGACGCGGGCGTGCACGTCCTGGTGGAGAAGCCGATGGCGCCGTCGCTTGAGGAGTGCGACGCGATGCTCGCCGCGCAGGAGCGCTCGGGGAAGCTCCTCTCGGTGGTGGCGCAGAACCGCTTCCGCGACGACCTCGCGACCCTCAAGGACGTCCTCGACTCCGGGCTCCTCGGCTCCGTCTCGCACGTGCGGGTGGACTCGGCCTGGTGGCGCGGCCTGCCGTACTACGACCTGTGGTGGCGCGGCACGTGGGAGAAGGAGGGCGGCGGCTGCACGCTCAACCACGCCATCCACCACATCGACCTGCTGCTATGGATGCTGGGCCGCCCCGCCGAGATCACCGCGATGCTCGCGAACGCGCAGCACGGCAACAGCGAGGTCGAGGACCTCTCGGTGGCGGTGCTCCGGTTCGAGCAGGGGCTCGCGCAGCTGACGAGCTCGGTCGTGCACCACGGCGAGGAGCAGGAGATCGTCGTCCAGGGCGAGAAGGCCCGGGTCTCCCAGCCGTGGAAGGTGATCGCGGAGCGCTCCAACGGCGCTGGGTTCCCCGAGCAGGGCGGCGACCCGGAACTCGTGGCCGCGATCGAAGCGCTCGTGGCC
>NZ_JBAGKG010000027.1:0-994 GCF_037034145.1 Glycomyces sp. MUSA5-2 | reverse complement strand
CGGCGCGAGCCGCTGCGCCACACCGGGCACGCGGGGCAGATCGGCGACCTCCTGGCCGCGATCCGCGAGGGGCGCAGGCCGATCGCGGACGGGCGGGACGGCAAGGCGGCGATCGAGGTCGTCACCGCGATCTACAAGGCGGGCATCGAGCGGGCGTTCGTGGCCCTGCCGCTCCAGGCCGACGACCCCTACTACCGGTCCGGCCGACTCGTGGAGCGCGCCCCGCACTTCTACGAGAAGCAGCGCTCGCTCGCTGAGGCGGCGTCATGACCTTCACCTTCCCCGGCGGGACGTCGCTGTCGCACTTGGACGTGTACGAGGACGCGGCGCCTGACGGTGTGTGCGGTGGCAGCCCCCACATGCATTTGGTCTCCACGGAGGCGTACATCGTCGTCGAGGGCCGAGGGGCGCTCCAGGCGATCGACAGCGCGGGCTTCCACGAGACCGAGCTCCGTGCGGGATCGGTCGTGTGGTTCACGCCCGGCACGATCCACCGTGCTGTGAACCGCGGTGGTCTCAAGGTCGTCGTGTTGATGAGCAATGCCGGCCTGCCCGAGGCCGGCGACGCGGTCATGACGTTCCCCTCCGAGACCCTCGCCGATCCCGCCGCCTACGACGAAGCGGCCTCGATCGGCGACTCGTACAACCGAAGCGCGCGTGTAGCGAGGCGCCGGGACCTCGCAGTGACCGGATTCGAGGCGCTGCGCGACGCGGTCCTCGAAGGTGACCCAGGACCGCTTGAGGACTTCCACGCAGCGGCCGGCGCGCTCGTCCTCGCCCGGGCCGAGTACTGGGGACCGCTCGTGCGTGAGAAACCGCTCGCGCAGGCCGAACGATCACTGGCCCTGACCAGGGCGGTCGCCCGAGGCGACCTCGCCCACCTCGGCGAAGCCCGAGTCCGCCAGGCGGTCCCCTCCGAAGGCGAGCGCGCCTTCGGCATGTGCGGCCGCCTGCGCACCTACTACGTCAACGATTGAGGAGCAGTTCCAATGAC
>NZ_JBAGKG010000026.1:0-1103 GCF_037034145.1 Glycomyces sp. MUSA5-2 | reverse complement strand
TGTTCTGTCCTGGGAGGTTGTGAACACCGCAATGGATGAGACGGGTTGAAATGAGACGAGGGCCTTCTGGTTCGGTGTGAATCGCTACAAGACACGCCGACCAGGAAGGCCCTCGATGGCCCACTCTAACGCCCCGTTGACCCCGACCGGCAGACTGCGCCTGGCTCGGTGCGTGGTCGAAGACGGCTGGCCGCTGCGCCGCGCCGCCGAACGCTTTCAGGTCAGCCCTACGACCGCCTGGCGGTGGGCCGACCGCTATCGCCGATACGGCGAGACCGGCATGACCGATCGCTCCTCGCGACCGCATTCGAACCCGAACCGGCTTTCGACCAGGACGGAGCGGCGGATCATCAAAGTCCGCCTCGCCCGCCGGTGGGGACCGGCCCGCATCGCCTACCTCCTGGGCCTTAACCCCAGTACCGTGCACCGGGTCCTGGCCCGCTACCGCCTGGCTCGCCTTGCCCACCTCGACCGGGCCACCGGCGAGCCGGTCCGCCGCTACGAGCGCTCGCGCCCGGGCGAACTGGTCCACATCGACATCAAAAAGCTCGGGAACATCCCCGACGGCGGCGGCCACCGCGTGGCAGGCCGCGCCCAGGGCCGGCGCAACGGCAGGGCCTCCCAGGCCCTGACCCCCAAACGCAAGTCCGGCGCGAAGATCGGCTCCGCCTGCCTCCACACCGCCATCGACGACCACTCCCGGACCGCCTACACCGAGATCCTCCCCGACCAGACCGCGCACAGCGCGGTCGGCTTCGCCGCCCGCGCCATCGCCCATTTCGCGGGTATCGGGGTCGCCGTCGAACGGATCATGACCGACAACGGCGCCTGCTACAACTCCCTGGCCTGGAGAGACTTCCTGCGCGGCAAGGCCATCGCGCACAAGCGGACGCGGCCCTACCGGCCCCAGACCAACGGGAAAGTCGAGCGGTTCCACCGCACCCTGGTCGACGAATGGGCCTACGCCCGCCCCTACCGCAGCGAAGCCGAGCGGCGCGAGGCGCTACCGGCATTCCTGCACTGGTATAACCATCACCGCGCACACACCGCGCTCAGAGGCCAAACCCCCGCAGCCCGCGTCCACAACCTCACAGGGCAATACA
>NZ_JBAGKG010000025.1:0-1485 GCF_037034145.1 Glycomyces sp. MUSA5-2 | reverse complement strand
CAGCAGACCTCCTACGCGAACCCCGTCGTCTGGCAGGACTTCGCCGACGTCGAGGTCATCCGCGTCGGCTCCGACTTCTACATGACCGCCTCGACGATGCACTACTCGCCCGGCGCCCCTGTCCTGCACTCGCGGGACCTGGTGAACTGGGAGTTCATCGGGCACTCGGTGCCCCGGCTCGACTTCGGGTCGAAGTACGACCTCAGCGGCGGCCGCGGCTACGTGCGCGGCATCTGGGCGTCCACGATCGCGCACCGCCCCAGCGAGAACCGCTTCTACTGGCTCGGGCAGATCGACTTCGCACGGTCCTACATGTACACGGCGACGAACCCCGCCGGGCCCTGGACCCAGCACGCCCAGCTCTCCCGCGCCTACTACGACGCCGGGATGCTGGTCGACGCCGACGGCACCATGTACGTCGCCTACGGCAACACCCAGATCTCGGTCGCCCAGCTCTCGGCCGACGGGAAGACCGAGGTGCGCAACCAGCAGGTCTTCTCCACCCCGTCGAGCATCGGCACCCTGGAGGGCTCGCGCTTCTACAAGATCAACGGGAACTACTACATCTTCCTGACCCGCCCCGCCAACGGCCAGTACATCCTCAAGTCCTCGTCGCCTTGGGGCCCTTACGAACTGCGGCAGGTGCTGCTGAACATGCCCGGCCCGATCAGCGGCGGCGGCGTCCCCCACCAGGGCGGCCTCGTCTCCACCCCAGGCGGGGCCTGGTACTACATGGCCTTCGTCGACGCCTACCCCGGCGGGCGCATGCCCGCCCTCGCGCCGATCACCTGGACCGCCGACGGCTGGCCGCAGGTCACCACCGTCAACGGCGCCTGGGGGAGCACCTACCCGTTCCCGAACCTCACTCCATCGCCGACGCCGCCGCTGACCGGCGCCGACACGTTCACCGCGTCGGCGCTCGCCGCCAAATGGGAGTGGAACCACAACCCGGACAACACGAAATGGTCGACCGGCGACGGCCTGCGCCTCCAGACCGCCACCGTCACGAACGACCTCTACAACGCGCGCAACACGCTCACCCACCGCATCCAGGGCCCGTCCTCCACGGCCACCGTCGAACTCGACTTCGCGTCCATGAGGGACGGCGACCGCGCGGGGCTGGCGATGCTCCGCGACGCCTCCGCGTGGATCGGCGTCAAACGCGAGGCGGGCGTGCCCCGCGTCGTCATGACCGACGGCCTGACCATGGACGGCAGCTGGAACACCACCGGGACCGGCACCGAGCGCGCGAGCGCCGACCTGTGCTCGACCCGGGTCTGGCTCCGCGTCACCGCCGACATCCGGCCCGGCTCGGGCCGACAGGCGCTGTTCTCCTACAGCGAGGACGGGGCCGCGTTCACGCCGCTCGGCCCCGCCTTCACCCTCAACAGCAACTGGACGTTCTTCATGGGCTACCGGTTCGCGGTCTTCAACTACGCCACCCAGGCCCTGGGCGGCGCCGTCACCGTCGACCGCTTCACCGTC
>NZ_JBAGKG010000023.1:0-1710 GCF_037034145.1 Glycomyces sp. MUSA5-2 | reverse complement strand
CTCGTCCGCGTCAGTACCGACAAGCAACGAACCGCTCGCCAGCACGACGCCTTGCAGAAGGCCGGCTGCATCAAGGTCTTCGAGGAGAAGGCCTCGGGGAAGCTCAAGCTTGCCGATCGCCCCGAGCTCCAGGCCGCCGTCGACTACCTCCGCGAGGGCGACCTGCTCTGCGTTCAGGAAGCCGACAGGTTCGGCAGGAACCTGATCGACGGCCTCATCGTCCTGGAGGACTTGTTCAGCCGCGGCATCCCCGTGAAGATTCTGGAAGGCATCGCCGCCGGCGAGCACATCGAGCGGTCCTTCGTTCTCGACATGGCCTTCGCAATCGCAGAGGACCGCCGCCGCGACATCGTCCGCAAGACCAAAGACGGGCTCGCCGCCGCAGCCGCCCGCGGCAAGAAGGGCGGACGGAAGAAGGTCATGAGCGAGGCGATGGTCATCCAGGCCGTCGCACTTCGCGAGCAGGGCTTCACCATCCGGCAGATCCAGCCGCACCTCCACTACAAGACCGCCGACGGCAAGACCCGCTCCCCGGCCATCGGGATCATCTCCGAAGCGCTCCAGGCGCACGACCGGAAGAAGGCCGCCGAGGCCGAAGCGAGCGATGCCTCGGCATGACCACCGAGCGCATCACGCTGAGCCTCGAAGTCGAGGAAGCCGACAACCACACCGCCGTGGCGAAGTACGTCGAGGACGAAACCAAGTCCGCCAAGCTCTCATGTTCGTGCGGGTGGACCGGGAAGCAGGTGTACACCGACCCGGGGGATTTGGAGGTCCTGTTCCGGCACCCGACGCCCGATCTCCAAGACCGCGTCTACCGCGAGTGGACCCTTCACGTCTACAAGCGGATCGCCCTCGCCTGGGGCCTGCCGATCGCCGAGGGAACCCGGACCGAAGTCGCGCTGCCCGCCATCGAATGGGCGGCGCTGCTCGAAGTGCTTGCCCAAGCCAACGACGCTGGGTTGGACGAAGCCGCTCGGCTCCACGGCTTGATCCGGGACTACTTCGGAGATTGAGTCTTCGCCCCGCAGCAGCGAAGGGCCCGCCGTTCGGCGGGCCCTTCGTCTTGTCCTGCGGCACTAGTAGTCGCGGTAGACGCTGCTGCGGTGGCCGATCTCGATGACGACGATGACGAGCTCGCCGTCGCGGATCTGGTAGATGATGCGCCAGTCGCCCACGCGGTAGCGCATGGCATTGGATCCCTTGACCTTGATCGCCCCGACCGGGCGGGGATCCGCCTGGAGCCGCTTCAACGCGGTGTCGATGCGACGGCGGACGGGCTTGTCGAGTCGCGCGAACTGCTTGTCGGCCTCGTCGGTGAAGGCCAGGTTCCAGACCGGTTCGGCCTCGGCGTCGCTCACGCGGCCTCGCCGCGGTCGGCCGCGGCGACGTCGGCCAGGACCTGGGCGTAGGGCTTGAGCGGCTTGTCGCCCTGGGCGGCGAGGACCTCTTCGACGCGGCGGGCGAAGTACTCGTCCTCCAGGCGGTCGAGCATCTCGGCCTCGTCGACGGGGACGAGCGCGGCGACGCGGCGGCCGCCCTTGGTCAGGTAGACGCGGCGGCCGTCATGCTGGACCTCGGTGACGGTCTCGGCCAGGTGGTCGCGCAGCGCGGTCACGCCGATCTCGTCGACGACGCGGTCTTCGGTGGTGTCCATGCCTCAACCGTACGCTCCGTACGTCACGTACGCCACCGGTTCGGCGGCGCCGC
>NZ_JBAGKG010000022.1:0-3446 GCF_037034145.1 Glycomyces sp. MUSA5-2 | reverse complement strand
GTGTTGTCTCAGAATCGCATAGCGTGCGTGAATGTCGTTTCTATCTGACCCATGTGCCCCTCTCGGGGCGGGCCGCAGTGTTGTGTTAAGTTCTCGGCGGTTAGTACCCGTCCACTCCAAGCATTGCTGCTCTTCCATGTCGGGCCTATCAACCCCATCATCTTTAGGGCGCCTCACCAGCTTGCGCTGACGGAGATCTCATCTTAGAGCACGCTTCCCGCTTAGATGCTTTCAGCGGTTATCGCTCCCGAACGTAGCCAACCAGCCATGCACCTGGCGGTACAACTGGCACACCAGCGGTTCGTCCATCCCGGTCCTCTCGTACTAGGGACAGCCCTCCATCAAATCTCCTACGCGCGCGGCGGATAGGGACCGAACTGTCTCACGACGTTCTAAACCCAGCTCGCGTGCCGCTTTAATGGGCGAACAGCCCAACCCTTGGGACCAACTCCAGCCCCAGGATGCGACGAGCCGACATCGAGGTGCCAAACCATCCCGTCGATATGGACTCTTGGGGAAGATCAGCCTGTTATCCCCGGGGTACCTTTTATCCGTTGAGCGACACCACATCCGTACGTCGGTGCCGGATCACTAGCCCCTGCTTTCGCACCTGCTCGACCCGTCGGTCTCACAGTCAAGCACCCTTCTACGCTTACACTCACCGACCGGTTTCCAACCGGCCCGAGGGCACCATTGGGCGCCTCCGTTACCATTTAGGAGGCAACCGCCCCAGTTAAACTACCCACCAGGCACTGTCCCCCGACCCGATCAGGGCCGCGGGTGAGACACATCATTTGATCAGAGCGGTATTTCACCAACACCTCCACCCGAACTAGCGTCCAGGCTTCCCAGGCTCCCGCCTATCCTACACAAACCAGACAATATGCCAATACCAAGCTATAGTAAAGGTCCCGGGGTCTTTCCGTCCTGCCGCGCGAAACGAGCATCTTTACTCGTACTGCAATTTCGCCGAGCATGTGGTTGAGACAGCGGGGAAGTCGTTACGCCATTCGTGCAGGTCGGAACTTACCCGACAAGGAATTTCGCTACCTTAGGATGGTTATAGTTACCACCGCCGTTTACTGGCGCTTCAATTCACCACTGCAGCCTTGCGGCTTGATGGATCCTCTTAACGTTCCAGCACCGGGCAGGCGTCAGTCCATATACCTCACCTCACGGCTTCGCATGGACCTGTGTTTTTAGTAAACAGTCGCTTCCCCCTGGCCTCTGCAACCCCCCACCGCTTCCGGACGCACGTCCCACAGCAGAGGGCCCTCCTTCTCCCGAAGTTACGGAGGCAATTTGCCGAGTTCCTTAACCACACATCACTCGAACGCCTCAGTATACTCTACCTGACCACCAGTGTCGGTTTCGGGTACTGGCCGAGCACCACTCGCTAGAGGCTTTTCTCGACAGCACGGGATCACCGAATTCGCTCTTAAGAGCTATGCTTCAGCGCTCACCCTCACCATTCAAGGCAGCGTTCCCGGATTTGCCTAGGAACGCGGGCTACCACCTTACCCCGCCTAATCCACCAGACGGTACGGCTACCCCACTGCGTCACCCCATCACTACGCTACACACGGAAAGGACCCCAACCACGCACCTGTGCCAGCACTCCCGAAGGAGCACCGACACCGGCTTGCAGCCGGTTAGCACAACCGCTATCACTCATACGCGGCACTCGGGTACCGGAATATCAACCGGTTATCCATCGACTACGCCTCTCGGCCTCGCCTTAGGCCCAGACTAACCCAGGGCGGAACAACCGTCCCCTGGAACCCTTAGTCAATCGGCGCACAGGATTCTCACCTGTGTTTCGCTACTCATGCCTGCATTCTCACTCGTACAAAGTCCACCCCATGGATCACTCCGGAGCTTCACCCCATGTACGACGCTCCCCTACCCAACCCCAGCACTCGAAAGTACTGGGCATTGCTACGGCTTCGGCGGTGCACTTCAGCCCCGCTACATTATCGGCGCGAAACCACTCGACCAGTGAGCTATTACGCACTCTTTCAAGGATGGCTGCTTCTAAGCCAACCTCCTGGCTGTCAACGCGACCCCACATCCTTTTCCACTCAGCACACCCTTAGGGGCCTTAGCCGGTAATCTGGGCTGTTTCCCTCTCGACGACGGATCTTCTCACCCGCCGACTCACTGCCGCACTCAACACCATGGCATTCGAAGTTTAGCTGAGCTCAGTAACCGACACGGCCCATCACCCAACCAGCGCCCTACCACCACGGAGCAACATGCGACGCTGCACCTAAATGCATTTCGGGGAGAACCAGCTATCACGGAGTTTGATTGGCCTTTCACCCCTACCCACACCTCATCCCCCCAGTTTGCAACCTAGGTGGGTTCGGGCCTCCACGACCTCTTACAGCCGCTTCACCCTGGACATGGGTAGATCACCCCGCTTCGGGTCTACAACACACCACTCGACGCCCTATTCAGACTCGCTTTCGCTCCGGCTCCACCACACGGCTTAACCTCGCGGCATACCATAACTCGCAGGCTCATTCTTCAAAAGGCACGCCATCACCCGCCTACAGCATCCGAAGACACTGCCGGGCTCTGACGGTTTACAGGCACATGGTTTCAGGCACTCTTTCACTCCCCTCCCGGGGTACTTTTCACCATTCCCTCACGGTACTCTCCACTATCGGTCACCGGACCTCTTTAGGCTTAGCAGACGGTCCTGCCAGATTCACACGAGCCTCCACGAAACCCGCGCTACTCGGGTGCACCATCCGAACACCACCAACAACCTTCACCTACGGGACTCTCACCCACTCCGGTCGGCTTTCCCACGCCGTTCGACTAGCTGCTGATGCGCGAACCTAGTTTCGGCAGAAACTAACGATGATGTCCCACAACCCCCGACCCGCAACGCCTGCCGGCTATCACACGAACCAGGTTTAGCCTCCTCCGCTTTCGCTCGCCGCTACTGACGGAATCACTCTTGTTTTCTCCACAGCAGGTACTGAGATGTTTCACTTCCCCGCCACACCACCACCCGCCCTATACATTCAGGCAGGCGCGACCGGCCATCAAGCCGGCCAGGTTACCCCATTCGGAAACCCTGGGATCACAGTCCAGTTGGCAACTCCCCCAGGCATATCGCAGCCTCACACGTCCTTCATCGGTCATCCGGCACCAAGGCATCCACCATGCGCCCTACACAACTTAACCAACACGGCCAAGTCAGATAGAAACAAAGACACTCACGCACACTATACAAATCTCAAACAACACACCAACCACACCCGACACGCGACCGCCACCCAGACCACGAAGGCCCAGACACGATCAAAACCGCGTGTCCGCGGCATGACCAGGCTCCGAGACGTATTGCCTCAGAACCCCAACAGGGTGCGAGACCCACAATCACGGCGGCGAGTGCAAGCACTCGACGTCGAGACCATGGGTCTCAAGGATGG
>NZ_JBAGKG010000021.1:0-10180 GCF_037034145.1 Glycomyces sp. MUSA5-2 | reverse complement strand
GTGTTCCCTGTCAAGTCCTGGCGTGTTGCGATCCGAGGTTTCTCGGACCCCGCAGTCCTTCTGCGAGCCTCGATGAGAACCTCCCCTGTTTCAAGGACTGCGGAGAGAAGGGGTGCCATGATCTCAACATGTCGGCCACTTCCGATGAGGTTGAGCACCTCGCGTTCATCAAGTACCTTCATCAACTTGGGGTTGAGCAGGCTCGGCTTTCATATCCGATGGCGTCCGTGAGCATCCTTCTGTTTCATGACGCGGTCGAGTCCTTTCTCCGGCTTGCGGCGAAGCGCTTCAGCTTGACGCCGCCGAACGACTTCATGGAGTACTGGGACAAACTGGGCAAGAAGCTTCCAGGGGCAACTGTGCTCCCGAACAAGCCTGGCATGTTTCAACTGAACAAGCATCGCGTCAATCTCAAACACCACGGTATTCAGCCAAGTCCGCGTGACATCGGCAGTGCTGTTACCGAGGTCGCGGCGTTCTTCGCAGGGGCAACGCAGACGGTGTTCGGCGAGGACTATGAGACGGTCTCGCTAGTAGACATCATCAGTCAGGCGGAGGTCAAGACGTTCGCCGAGAAGGCCGAGGATCTTGCTTCGGCGGGCAACATCGTCGCTGCGATGACCTATTTGAGAAGAGCTTTCGACGAGCTCTTTAACCCAGACCGGCCCGGGAGCGGACTTAGGACAGGCTCACCCTTGGCCTTCGACCTCTCATCGCTCTCACAACTCAGAGAGAAAGCATTCGCGGCCAGCAGAAGTCTGGAGGCCCCGGACCCATCAGAGGCCGAGGAGAGACTGAAGGATGTTCTGAACGAACTTGCACAGCTCGGCTCAGCTCTCCGGCCGCTGCGGCTTGGAGTCATGTTTGCAGCCCTGGCGATTGACTTCGGAGAGTTTCTGAGATTCGACCGGCTTGTCCCAATTCCCGAGGGTCCGTATGACGATGGGACGATTCACTGGCTCGCTGGGACTGGCTATGCTCCTGATCGCGACGAGTTCAACTTCTGCCTTCAGTTCGTCGTCACCGCGGCGCTGCGAATGGCTGCCGCCGAAGGCCATGCAGCCGACCCAGCCTGGCTAGTGCGTGAAGACGACGGCCGAGTTCATCTCCATGTGTTTTATTCGGACCGACCCGAAACCGATGAGACCGAGCCTGATATCGCCTGACCTCAGAGGGTGGTGTCAGCGCAGGGTGCCATCATCAGTCCTATGAGCATCACTCAGGGCCAGGTGCGTCAGCTGGCCTATATCCGATACCTCCATCGGCTGGCAGTCGACCAGGCGAAGCTGCCTGAGCCAATGGCCTCGACAAGTCTTCTACTGCTGCATGACGCTGCGGAGTCCTTTCTCATCCTCGCCGCGAAGCACTTCAATGAGCCGGACTCCGGCAATTTCCTCGGATACTGGAAGCTCTTGAAGCCTCATCTCGGTGGCAGGAGTCTCCCCATGTATCAGGACATGGAGGTGCTGTCCAATCAGCGGCGAGAGCTGAAACACCGCAGCACTCATCCTGGTGCCCAAACGATCGAGGATGCCGTAGCGAACACCGCGACGTTTCTTGCTTCGGGGGTCCAGATGGTGTTCGACGTCGACTACAGCTCGATCTCGATGGTCGATCTGATCGGCCAGGACCTGCCCCGACAGTTGGCCCATGAGGCTGAGGCCGCGATGTCCAACGGCGACATCGTCACCGCGATGAAGCGTCTTCGTGAAGCGTTCGACCAGCTCTTCGCCGCGCATCAACCAGTAACTGTGGGCCTCCGGAGATCAGACTTCGCGTTCGGGCCGCAGCTGAGGGACATCGACAACTTCTTCCGGAGTGGAACCGACCTGGACGAGGTCGTGAAGCGACTTGTCGAGGCCGTTCGCCCGATCCAGGAGGGCATGCGCCTGGTGTCTCTGGGACTCGACCGCTCGGAGTTCCTGCGGTTCGACCGCCTGACTCCGCAGTACTCCAGCAACTTCCAAGGCGGCATCCACTGGGCTGCTCCGCTCGGGTATGCCCCGGACCAGGAGGCATTCGATTTCTGCATGCAGTTCGTGGTGACCGCAGCGCTTCGGCTCGCGGCAGCCGAGACGCGAGCGGCTGATCCCGCATGGATGCAACGCGACTACTACGGCCGCTTCGATGAGGAATCCCTCGGCGAGGAACCGGCCGTCGAGAACCGCGGCGCGGCGCCGGCCGACGAGATCAGTTTCTGACCGACCGATGTTGACATCCTAACTCTAACTAGTTAGAGTTAGATGCATGGAGAAGACGCCGTTCAAGGTCACCGCGGCGACCCTCGATGTCCTCGAGGTGCTGCTGTCCGGTGACGATGCGCTGTATAGCTTGAAGATCGCCAAGGCCATCGGGCGGCCCGCCGGCTCGGTCACCCCGATCCTCATGCGACTCGAACGCTGCGAGTGGGTCACCAGCCATTGGGAGGGCGATGGCGGCGAGCGGCAGGGACCGCGCCGCCGGTTCTATGAGCTCCATCCCGATCACCTTGCTGCCGCGCGTGCTCTCGTCGCTGAGCGTCGACCCGCAAGAAGGTCCGGCGTCAACAGCTTCCGCCCCGGCTTGGCGGGCGCGTGACCACGATGGAGTTTTGGCTTGCCCTGATCGTGATGCCGCTGCTGCTGTCCGAGTTCACTGAGCTTGCGCCTTGGCTGGCCCGGAAGCTGATCCGCGTCGCAGCGCTCCTGCTTCGCGATGAGTTCGCGACTGAACGATTCGCGGAGGAGTGGGCGGCCGAACTGGAGACCAAGCCCGGCAAGCTCGTCAAACTGGGCTATGCCCTCTGCCGTCTGGTCTTGCTCCCGCTCACCGTCATCGAGGTCCGTATCGATGCCAGGGGACGCCGGGCCGCGCAAACGCGCCACAAGTCGACCGCGGTCGATGCGCCAGGACCTGCGACGTTCGTCAAGACCCATGGGCATGGCCTGATCAAGGAGTTGGCGAAGGCCGGCATGACAACAGGACTGATCGAAATCAAGTATCACCCGGACCTTGGCCTTACGATCTTCCGCGGCGCAAACGGCGCTATGGTGGCGGACACCGAGTTTCAATGGACCGACGACCTACCGAGCAAGGCCCGCCTCATTTCCGACACCCGCAGCGGCGAGTGGGGCATGCAGCCCTGCTGGGAGATGCTCACCGAGGAGCAGAAGCAATCCCTCAATGCGTCACTGCAACGACGCTCGTCCGCGTCGAACACCGATGCAGTTGCTCTTGACTGACTTGACGGGATTGAGCATGAATTTCCTGGTTCCTTTGGGGCTGATAGTGATGACGGTTGCGTTGGCTCTGGCCGGGTTGAGCCGGTTCTCGCCCTGGCTGCCTCAGCGCATGGTCCGCTGGGCCGCCCGCAGACTTCGCGATGAGGAGACTGTCGAACGTTATGCCGAAGAGTGGGAGGCCGAACTCGAGTCGATCGCAGACAGTCTTTCCCGACTCCGGTTCGCTTTCGGACGAGTATTGCTGCTGCCCTTGGCGATCCGGGAGCAGCGGATGTCAATGCAGACTCGCGACAGCCTCTCAAAGATCGGAGGGAAGGCTCGGGGAGGCTTCAGCCCGGACGAATTCCTCGAACTCACTGAGCAGTACTTCGGCAGGCTTCAGGAATACGGCATCGATCACTTCGTGGTCGTCGACCATGGCGAACACATTCTGGTTCATTTCATCGACGGCCGTGTCGAAACGGTCTGGGAACCTCGAGCGCTGGAAGCACTCCTCGCTGACCTCCGCAACTATGCGCATCGCAACGGCTCCAAGCAAAGCCAAGCCGAGCACTCAGACTGACCGCTTCGGAGAGCTGCCCGAGGCCGACTCCGGCGGCCGAGTAGTTCTCCCCTTGCGCGTTGTCCGGGTCTCGTTGAGTGCAATGTAGGTGAGGACGACCCAGCCAGCCTGGTCGCGTTCGTCGGCGTGCTCGGGGTCGCGGGCGCGGCGGGAGACGTTGAGGATCCGGTCCCAATCCGGGCTCCAGGGGGCGAGGGCGGCGGGGTCGTGCTCGCCGCAGGCGGGGATCTCCTCGACGCCGGCGTGCGGGCAGGCCTGGAGGATCTCGACTCGGAGCGAGCGGATCTGGCCGTTCTTGCCTGCCCGCAGGTCGATCGTGTTGCCGGGCCGCAGCGCTGCCGCCCAGGGGAACTCGCGCAGGGGAACGATCGCCTGGGTCTTGGTGCCGCGCAGGCTCAAGGTGACGCTGCGCAGGCCCATCGGCATCCAGCGGTGCGGCCGCTTCGGTTTCGATTGCGCTTCGCCGGAAACGGGCGGCTTGGCGGTGACGCTGTTCAGGTCGGTCATGGTCGGGATGCTAACCGCCGAGGGTCCTAATCGCAGGGTGACACTTCGGCAGCTCGCCTGATCGACCCCCGGTGTCACGGTCGCCGAAGCGGGACGACGCGTGCCCCGTCGCCCTTGGCGAGTTCCGCGTTTTCCAACGTGAGGAGGTTGACGACCCTGGCGTAGCCCTCGTTGGTAGCTCGCAAGTCGGTGTTCTCTTCTCGAAGTTCCGCCAGTTGGGCCTCGGCTTGGTCGAGCCGTTCGCGCAGGCGGCGTTCGCTGTCGGGGACGTGTCCCTGGGCTCGGACTCTGGCGTAGAACTCGTCCTTGAGATCGGTGTGCCGGTGTGTGAGGACATGCCGCTTGACTTCGGCCTCGACAGCGAGGCTGACAACGGTCAGTGCGCCGTCGGATCGGAGAGGGATGCCGTCGAGGAGTCGGCTCATGGCTGCGATGATCTTCGCGCGCTCGTCTGCTGCGGTCATTGCGGCCTCCGTGGTGCGGTGACGATGCGTTCGGCGTCGTGAACTTCTGCGAGGCTGTGCAAGTGCTCAGCGCGCACTGCGAGGCGATCGGCGATCGGCTGCGGGGTAAGCATCGATGCGGCTTCAGTCTTGAGGCGCTGCGCTTCGGTTCGGAGTTGCCGCGCGTGCTCGTCGGTGCGGGCGGCGTTGGCGCAGCCCTTTGCGCAGCGGTCGAGGCTCGGGGCGGTGCGTTTGGCGGCCCGTTCTGGATGGCATAGCGCCTTGTGCGGATCGTAGTTGCAGGTCAGATACGCCTTCTTGTTCTCGAAGACGTTGAGCAGCGGGTCGGAGAGCAACGCCCGTGCCTGGCGTTCGGTGGTGATGATGCCGCCGAACTGCTCGCCCTGCTGGGCGACCGCCTGGATCAGCCGTTGCGCGGCAGGACCGGAGACACCGGTGCCCGCGTCGAGTTGGGAGCCAAGGTCGGAGAGGTAGTCGGCGACGCTCCGCGCGGTTTCGAAGTCGAGCAGCTCGTGGATGCCGCCTCGTGAGCGGCTGGCGTAGCCCTCGCTGACGACAGTCCGGAGGTGTCCGTATTGGACCGCGAGGGCGATCAGTCCGTCGGGCTGTCGGGCGATGTGCCATGCCAGGGTGCGACGGAATCTCGCCGTGGTGACTGGCCCGGCGGGATCTGCCGGGATGTGCCCGGTTCCGGGCTGCTTGGTGGCGTTCTGCTTGTTGGCCCAGGCGATGAAGTCGCTGATGCGCTGGTTGATGACGCCCGGGGAGAGCGCGCGGCCGGGCGGTCGGTTGCTGCGTTCGAAATCGTGGTGGTCGACGGCGAAGAGCAGCCCGGTGTCAACAAGCCGTTCGAGGACTTCGATGGCCTGGGCGGCTTGGTGAACGGTGACCCATGGGGTGTTCCTGACCTCGCCGGTGGCGAGGTGGTTGCCTTCTGAGTCGCGTGCGTCCTTGAAGTGCCTGCCGGTGATCGAGACCCGCTTCGGCTGGGAGGGGCCGGCCGCCTCGTCGACTCGGCAGCAGCCGGCTTCCAGGACCAGCACTTCGCCGGGACGCATGCCGGTCAGGAAGGCGAGAACGATGTAGCAGGCGGTGCCCAAGTGCCGAACCAGCGGCTGGATCTCGTCGAATTCGATCATCTCGATCCAGGGCTCGCCCTCGATCGAGCCCGCGATCGGGATGTTGAGCGGGCTGGGACCGGGATGGTCGCTGATGTATTGCCGCCATCGGGGGCGGACAACGGTCTGGTAGACGACCTCGGCCGCGATGTCGAGCGTGCCGGCGATGTAGACGCAGGCAGTGCCCGGCCATCGGCCGTGACGATTCACCGGTATCGATCGACCCGCGGTGACGGACTCCTCGAGGTAGCGCTCCAGGACTTGTCTGTCTCTGGGCGTGCGCGGTTGCTTCGCTCGCTCTCGCAGGCGGTTGAACTCGGCGCGCGCGGTGAGGATGTCGTCGGCGAACTCCTCGACGAACCGCAGCGCCCAGGTCAGCAGCGGCGCCATGGTGTCGGGGTGGATCGGCTCGGTGCGGTTCTCGCCGGCCGCCAGGGGCTGTTGCAGGAACGCGCGGTGGCCGAGGCCCGACCACGGGGGTTCGGCGATCCGGCAGTGACCGGGCAGGTAGGCGAGGGCATGAAGATGAAGGCGCGTCAAGCCGGTGAGATGGTGGCGGATGGTGTCGGGGCCCGAAGGCGTCTCTCGGTGCAGGTAGTTGACGTATTCGGACTGGACCTCGCCCGTGACCTGGTCGAGTGACGTGATCGACTGAGTGTCGAGCCATGCGGCGAATCGGCGCCAGCGGCCGACGAGTGAGACCACCGCCCGGATGCCGAGCCGGCCCCGCATGGTGCCGATGCGGGTGCTGAGCAGTTCGGCGGGAATCGGCAGGTTGATGATCCCCCAGGCAGCGAGCCGGAACTGCTCGCGCAGCGCCGCCGGGAAGTTCGACCAGTCGATACGGGTGCTTTGCCTGGTCGGATTGCCATCGAGTGCGGACAGCGTCCAGAACTGGTCCCCGTAGACGGGTATGTAGTCCGGATCGTCGACGACGGCTCGGGCCGGGTCGAAAACCGGTGTCCGGTCCGTAGGGGTCGACGCAGGCGTGAAGGCGGCGGCTGTGCTCATGATTCGAACCCCCGGTTGAGCAGCGAGTCGATCGCGTCGCGGTCGGCGCGATCGACGGCCTCAAGCGCATCGCGCCATTCGGCTTCGGTGCAGTGTTGCTGTTTGAGGTCGGCCAGGCGCTCGTGATGTTCGCGCCAGTCGCTCTCCCAGACCCCGGTCGGCAGGACCGCGCGGAGCGACTCCAACGCCTGGTGAAGATAGGTGAGCCGAGGCAGGTGTCGGGGAGCGACAACCGCGTTGGGACAGGCGAGGCAGAGCAGGAACGAGGCCCGGCAGGGCTGTCCGGGCGTCCCGAAGGGACTGTTGCGGTAGTCCGTGCAGCAGGCGGTGGCCGTGTCGTCCCCTGTCTCGGGCTCGGGGCCGCGCCGGGCGACAAAAGTGCGTGCGACATGGTCGAGGGCGCCTTGAAGTCCCTGCTGGATGACCGGGACGACCCTCTCCGCGGTTTGAGGGTCGGAGAGGACGTAGACGCGGTCGTGGACGTCCTGACTGTGCTGAACCGGGGTGCGCCGGTGCTGCGCGACTGCGGTCTTGCGCAGGCGACGCAGGTTCAGCGGGAAGTCCAGCCCCATCGTCCGCCCCCAGTCCTGGACGGCGGTGGGGACCAGTTGACCCGAGCGGAACATCTGCAAGGGGTCGTGTTTCCCGTTGAGCTTGAACAGGCGCGAGATCACCAGCCGGTCCGAAGGCAGCCCCTCACGAAGCAGCAGTGCCCGTGCCGGCGCGGTGACCTCGAGGATGCTCGTGATGAGCCGACCGGGCGATCCGGCTCCCCAGTCGGTGAGGTTGCGGGTCTCAAACCGGGTGGGCTGGCCGCGCCGGCGCTTCTCCAACTCCAGCGTGTAAGTGCGCGACCCGTCGGCCCCCGAGTCCGGGTGGTGAACGGGGATGCGGACCTCGGCCGCCGACGTGGCGTTCCATCCCTGTTCGGCAACGAGCAGCGCGACCAGGGACACTGCTTCGTTGCTCGACAGGAAAAGCCGCTGCCAGGTCTTGACTGAGGAAGAGCCTCCCAGCACTTTCAGATACCGCGAGACGACGCGGCGGCCGTGACGGGCATCGCCGTAGTAGAAGGGGACGTCGCCGGTCGCGGCGAGCACTTCCAAAGCCTCGCCGATGAGCCAGTCCCGACTGCCCTGCTCGAACTTCCCGTCCCGCCAGTCGCCGAGGTGCTGCGTGCCGCGACGGATGCGCTCGAGCGCCTGGCGCAGGTCCCGCTGCGCGGCAGTCTTAATCGCGCCGTAGTCCTCTTTGCTGTAGGCCGCCTCACTCGGCCGGGGCCGCAGCAGGCTGCGCTGCTTCATGAGCGACCGCGTCACCGCAGGGATCTCCGGATGGTCGCCGAGCAGATTGGCGAGACCGCTGAGATGGCGCGAGCCCCGGTTCGTTAGGGGCCGGCTGAGTTTCCAAGCCACCCAACACCCGGGAGTGAGCTCGGCAAGAGTCCGCGGCGGGCGGTCCAACTCCGCGAGGAAGCGCGCGAACTTGGCAAACAGCACCCAGCCTTCCCGGCTCGAGTCGATGGTGCGCCAGGTGCCGTCGGGGCCGGCCCGGTGGGCGAAGACGGCGGCGAGTGCCCGCTGGAGGTCCTCAGTGACCGGCAGCGACCCGAAGTCATAGGCCCGTTCGGACGCGCCGTTCTCACTGACGTGCCTGACCACGAGCCCGGCGCCTTCGCTGACCGCCGGGCGCCGGTGCCCGGCCTCCGGCAGCGCCGCGCGGCGCCCGCGCCCGCTCACGCGACCTCCCCGAGATCAAGGATGCGGTCCGAGGCCGCTGCCAGCCGCGCCAGGAGCCCGGCGATGTCGGGAAGGTCCTCGTCAGTCAGCAGCGACCGGAGTTGCAGGTCGGCGACCGGCGCCAGGTAGATGTTGCGAGTGGTCTCGACACTGGCGTGGCCGAGCAGGTCCTTGACCATGCGCCAGGGGTCGCCGTAGAGCAGGCGGTAGTCGCGCCGTTCCTCGACCGTGAGGCCCAGCCGCAGGTCCATGGCATGGTGCAGCGCCACCAGCATCACCAACGCCATGGAGTGCCGCGCCATATGGGGCGTCAGGAACGGCGGATGCTCCACCGAACCGGCGAGCACTCGCCGGCAGCGGTCGCTCGCCGACCGGAACACCGCCTCCCAGGAGTGCGGACGAAACGGCATCCCGTTCTCCGCCAACCACAGCCACAACGGTTCGGGACCTTCCGGCCCCTCGGAGAACAGCGACAGGCGCTCCTGCGGATCGAGGGCGTCCAACCGCGCCATACCGGCTTGACCGAACCGGTCGGTCCAATGCAGCACCTGGTGCTCGCGCCCGGAAGTGCGCTCGACCATCCGGAGCCCGCCGAACCGCTCGTAGACGCCCTGGGCCTGAGCGCGGCGGATCGCTGCGCGGCGGGTGGTGAGCATGTAGGTCTCGATGGCCTTTAGCGGCGCGGCCCCGATGTAGACGGTCCTGGCCCTGCGGCTCTTGGTGACCGCCGAGGCCAGGCGGCCGTCGTAGAACCGCTTCGCGGTCGCGGCGGAGGTGGGGATCTCGACGGTCAGCAGGGATCCGGCCTCGGTGCGGCGCATCCCCGAGGAGAGCAGCAAGTCCGCGAACGCGGCGTTCCGGTCGTCGTTGCGGCCGGCCCACGACCGGTCGCGGCGGCCGTCCGCGTCAAAGCCCCGCAATCCGACATCCCGCCAAAGCCGGAAGGTCCGCGGGGTCAGCCACTTGACGTTGCTGGAGCGCGCGTCGATAGCCTTCAGCGCGGCGATCTCGCCCCGCTCACGATCGCGGGCTGTGAACTGCCGCATCAGGATCGGGCTCTTCTGGATGTGCTCCTGTGCGGCCGCCCAGGTGAACAACATCTGAAAGGCGGCCAGTTCCCGGTTCCACTTCGAGCCGCTGATACGCCGCGGATTTGCCGGTGAGCGCCGGCGCCAGTCCTCGAAGTCAAAGAGGTCGTCGGCGGTGGCCTCGACCCAGGTCTTCTCCCGCTGCCAGAGGAAGTCGAACAAGACGCAAAGATCGGTGGCGTAGTTGCGCTTCGTCTCCCGCGCCAGCCGCGCGAAAGCCGACCTTGTGAAGAACCGCGTCAGGCGAGCGTCGACGCGGCACTCCGGATCAGTGAGAAACAAGTCTCCTTGCCGGACGCCGAACCGCGCTTCGCCTGACGCAAGCGCTTCGGAGTTCTCCAACAGCGGATGCTCCGCGCCTCGCCTTGCCGACATCGGTCGAACCCAGTGAATCTGCCACCGCTTCACGGCAACACCCTCTCATCATGACGCAACACGAGCTGCTGCAACACGCTGAGTTAACAGGGAAG
>NZ_JBAGKG010000020.1:0-12983 GCF_037034145.1 Glycomyces sp. MUSA5-2 | reverse complement strand
CTACGCCGACCTGGCCAGGGTGTGGCACGCCGAGCAGACCCTGCGCCGGTTCGTCGACTGGCTGCGCGAGCAGATCCGCGAGCACGGGCTTCCCGACGCCGAGGGGCTGCAGCCCGACGCGCTGCTGCGGATCCTCCATTGGACCGTGCTGGATCCGGCCGCGCGCAAGGACGCCGCCGCACTGGGATCCGTGACCACCCTTCCCGTGTACCGCGAGGCCCTCCGCTAGCCACTCGCGGCCGTTCAACATTCGATAATGCATAGGCGTGTAGGTCTCGGGCGGTGAGCAGCGGTGATGCGTGGGAGTCGTTTCCAGGGCGATGCGGGAAGCGATCGGACGCCTGCGGGAGCGAGTCCCGTCGACGAGGACCGCGGGAACCGTAGGGGGAATGACCGCCCGAGGTCGCAGGGCACCTCACCCCCGCTGTCGCAGGGGAGCTCCATTCCGGCCCGCCGCACCCCGCACAACGCCCTGACAACGCAGGCCAGGGCCCGGTTTTCCACCCGCACAAGGCCCGTTGTGCGGGTCCGAAACATTCTGTTTCCGCTAGGGGTTCGCAGGCGGTGCGGGTGGCCCCTCACCCCGGTAGTGCCGTCGGGCATCTGCGTACGCGTCTCGCCGGGCGTCGAAACGCGTACAGAGCGGCCACCCGCACCGCACCCTCCGCAGCAGGCCACGGCCCGGATCCGATGCGGCGGTGCGGGTGCGGATCCACCCCGACTTATATATGAAACGCAGTGCGCAGGGCCGCTTCGACTTCCACCACGGGCGGGGGCTCGCCGCGCCGTGGACGTGCGGGCCCGGCCCGGCGCTGCCGGGTACACCTGGGTGATGGATGAACCCGTCAGGATCCCCACGCTCGCGGAAATGCCGCGCATCCCGGCCGCGCAGATGGAGGCCGATGCGGACTTCTTCTGCGCCTACGTCGATCTGGTGGGCGCGGTGATCCTCGTCCACGACGACGGGACCGAGGGCGTCTTCATGTCCGTACCGGTCGGCGAGGCGTTCCTCGCCGCCGAGGCCAAGCACGCCGAGCTCGCCGACGCCCGCGCCCGGACGGCGGTCCTCGACGCGGAGAGCATCGTCCTGGGCGCCGAGCTCCGCCGCCTGGAAAAGGAGCAGTACCGCCTCACGCACCCGCTGTGGCACCGCTGCGAAGTACAGCGGCACCGTGGCGCCGCCGGGATGCGCTGAGGCGCATTGACTCGGGATCGATGTATAACCGTATAGATTTTTGATGCGGGGTGGTCGCGGTTACTAATCCCATGCCTGCACCGATAGCGGCCCGCCACCGGAGCTGCGCACCAGTTCCCACACGCCAATCTCAGGTTGGCCTGCGGCGAGCCACACCGAGGCGGCGGCGGCGAAGAGCTCGGGTCGGCACCGGAGGCGGAGGTTCTGCCCGGCCCTGGTGGACAGGAGCATCTCGTCGTTGCTGGTGCGCACGGCCATGGCCTGGGCGATCGGGGAGTACCTGAGCTGGATCTGGGCCTCCTCGCGCGCTTCGGCCTCCGGGAGGGGGTCGTGGTGATGGATGAGGAGGTCGGCCCGATCGCGGGCGCGCACGCTCAGGCAGCGGGCGTCGGCGACGAAGTGGCCGGAGCGGTCGGGCCAGGGGATCTCTTGGGCGGGGAAGCGCCGCCAGGAGACCACACCGCGACCGAACTGGATTTCGCACCGCCAGCTCAGGGTCGGCCGGTACTGGGGGGCCAGGGCCAAGTCATCCAGCTCCTGCACCGTGTCGGGCACGGCCGGAGCAAGGTCGCCGGGCCGGGTCTGTGTGGCGCACAGCGAGCGGACCCGGGCAAGGAGGCGGTCGCCGTCGACGATGAACTCAGGACGTCGCTGCTCACCGGTCGGAGTGTCGATCCAGGCGGCGGTCGCCTGGGCGGTCGGGATCCCGAGGGAGGCAGCGTAGCGGGTCAGCGCGCCCCCGTCGCCGATGACGGCGTCGGCCGCGGCGATCACGGCGCGCGCCGTCGCCTCCCAGTCCTCGCCGGGCCGCGCCACCAGGAGCCCGTTGCCGATGGCGGTCCACATCCACATTTCCAGGCTGTGGTGTCCGCCGGGGAGCAGGCCGGGGTCGGGGGCGACGGCGACGCGGTAGTCGTCCATCGGCAGGTCGGCTAGGAGCCGCTCGGGCAGGGTCGGGTGGAGACTCAGCAGGGAGCGCTCGTCGGCGCCGGAGGCGAGGACGATGAGCTGCTGGTGCGGCTCGACGCCGAGGTCGCGTCGGCGGGCATCGCGGAGCCAGCGGCTCTGCGGCTCCGAGGTGGATGGCGACATGGGCCAATCTTGACAGGCGCCCGAGGCCGCCAAGACCCCGTCCGGATCAAGGGGTCCAGGCTGGGGCCGCCGACAGGGCGTCGACGGTCCCGTCCAGCCGCGAGGGTGCGCGCACCCTCTACTCGTGCAGGTCAGTGGCCGCGCACCCCGGTCTCCCGGGACGGCGAATATGTACATGTACATACCCCCAGGGCCACGATGGTGCGGGAGGCCTCCGCGCGGCCCCAGGTGGCCAGGAGGCGGCCTGCGGAGCCGAACCCCTACGACGGGGCCCGCGCACGCGAAGCGCGGCGGCGACGGGCGGTACAGCGGCTCCCGGGGAGAGAGATATGTCGGGGTGCCGCGGCCGCGGTTACTGGCCCGGCTGACCTGCGCGGACGGCGCGGATCCGCGATCGGCGGGAGCGGGTGGCCGTCCGGGGGCCGTTGACCGGGGGCCAGCTTGCGGGAACTGGCTGCCGGGGGCTTACTGCGCCGCTCACCGGCTCATGCCGAGGTCCGGGCCGTTGTCGTGGCGCGGGGAGCGGTCGTAGCTGGGCGGGTGGATCCGGGTGTACTCCTCGGCCTGGCGCTGCGCCTCGGCGCGCGCCCGTTGCGCGGCGGCGGCTTCGGCTTGGAGTTCGAGCTTGACCGCGGCGATGTCGAGCCGGCCTTCGACGGTGGTGCCGCGCTCGGCGAGCTCGGCGACCAGGCCCTGCCGCCGGGCTTTCGCCTCATCGACGCGGGCGGCCGCGGCTGCGACGGTGGTGCGGGGCACGTCGGGCTCGCGCACGGCCGCCACGTCCTCCTGGACGGCCTGGGCGCGGCGGTCCTCCCAGTGGGTCTCCAGGTCGGTGTGGGCGGCGATGACCTTCGCGGGGTCGGGCCGCCACTCGGTCCCGCCGGTGCCGCGCGGCAGGTCGCGCAGCGCCAGGCCGAGCGCGTCCTGGGCGGCGCCGATCTCGGTACGCAGGCGCCGCTGCTCCTCCTGCGCGGCGTACACGCGGCCGTAGGCGTCCTCGGCGATCTGTCGCTGCTCGCTGCGGCTGGTGCCCTGAAGCCGGAGGCGGAGCGGGTTCTCGGCGGCGCGGGCCTTCGCGGCCTTCGCCTCGGCGTAGCCCTCGGCCTCGGCCTCGCGGAGCTGTCCGAAGCGGTCGATGCGCTCGGTGAGGGTGCGGGCGTGGCCGGCGGCCGCGGCGAGGTGCTCGCGCTGGGCCTCCAGGCGCGCGACGGCCGGACCCTGGCCGTCCTCGGCGTCGGCCCGGTCGAGCCGGGCGCGAGCGAGGTCGCCTGCGTACCAGGTCTCGTACTCGCGGGCGTGCTCCAGGCGCTCCTCGGCGCGCTTGATGGTGCGGGAGGCCTCGACGGCGGCCCGGTACAGCTCGCGGGTGTCCAGGCCCTGCCACGGCCGCACCGCCGCCGCGTCGGCGGCCGCGAGCTCGGGCTCGGGTTCGGCGGGTTCGGTGCCGCCGAAGTGTTCGCGCGCCGCGGCGGCCCGCTCGCGGGCTTCGGCGATCTTGTCGCCGATCGGGCGGTGCGCGTCGGTGCGGCGGCGGTGCTCCAGGAGCCGGGCGTGCTCGGCGAGCCCACTGACGGCGAGACCGTCGGGCTCGGGCCGGTCGAGGTGGTCGAGGTAGGCGTCGACGGCCCGCTTCGCGCGCTCGGTGTCGTCGGCGGGCGCACCGAGGCGGGCGCGGGCGGCGTCGTCCTCCAGGACGTCGGCGGCGAGCCAGACGTCGACGCGTTCACGGTGCCTCGTCAGCACCGAGTAGGCGGCGTGGGCGTCCATGCCGGTCAGGCTGGCGTGGACGGTGTCGGCGGTCTGGCCCTGGGCGCGGTGCCCGGTGAGGGCATAGCCGAGGGTGAGGTCCCCGAACCGCACGTACCGCTCGGACACGGTCTTGGGGACCGGGACGGGCCCGTCGGGGCCGGCCTGGAGGATCTCGACGGTGAGCGTCCCGTCCGGCTCGATGCCGGTGACGACGCCGCGGTGGCCGTTGAGCAGCCCGGCCGAGTAGTCGTTCGCGCGGGCGGCGACGACGTCGCCGACGTGGACGCGGAGCACCCGCCCGCCCTCGATCCGGTAGTCGCGCCCAGCCGTCGGGTCGAGTTCGCCTTCGGCGATCCGGATGGCCTGCGCCGCATCGTTGAGCACCGTCACGTCGGCGTTCGTGGCCGCGATCATCAAGTGCTGGCGCAGCCGCTCGTGCGGGTCCTCGACTGCGCGGACGGTGGCCCACCAGGAGCCGATCATCGCCTCCCACACCCCGTCGAGTCGCGCTTCGGCGTGGACGGCGTCCCGCTCGCCGAGCGCGTCGAAGACCGCGCGCCGGTCCCCCTCGCGCCACCGCGCGAGGGCCGCCACCTCGGTCTCGTGGCGCTGCCTGCGGTTGTCGGTGAGCGTGAGTCCGTCAACGAGCTCGTGGACGTCGGCAAAGGTGCCGCCGACGCCGGGGGAGCGGAGCTGGAGGGGGTCGCCGATGCCGATGATCTGCGTGCCCGACCGGCCCGCGGCCTCGATGAGGCGGGCGGCCTGGCGGTCGTCGACCATGGCGGCCTCGTCGACCACGAGCACGTCGACCCCGGCCAGGCCCGGCCCGGTCTCGATCCGGCCGAGCCACGAGGCGATGGTCATCGACGGGATCCCGGTCTCGGCCTGGAGGTGCCCGGCGGCGATCGCCGCGGTGGACGCCCCGGCGACGACGTGCCCGGCCGCGGCGTGCGCGGAGGCGAGGGCCTCCATGAGGGTCGTCTTGCCGGATCCGGCGACGCCGATGACGGCGTCGACGCCGTGCCCGGCGGTCGCGAGCCGCTCGACCACGGCCCGCTGCTCGGGACTCAAGCGGAACCCGGCGCCGGCCTCGAAGGCATCGATCGCAGCGTCGACGAGCTCGCCGTCGACCACGGCCGCGTTCGTGGCCATGCGCGCCCTGGCGGCGACGAGGATCGTCTGCTCGGCCGCGACGATGTCGACCTGCGTGTACCGCTGCGGGCTGGAGAGGGTGCCGGGCAAGTCGGCGTCCATACGGACCGCGTAGCCGGGGACGGCGAGCACACCGTCGGCCAAGACGTCGAGCGCGGCAAGGTCGGCGACGCCGTGCTCGGCCGCGTCGGCGACGGCAGCCAGGACGTCGGCGCGGCTCACCACCTTGCGGTGCGCGCACAGCCCCGTCTCGGGGTGCCAGACCGCGGCCGCGATCGCCTCCAGGTCCAGGCTGCGGTCCGGCGTCGGGAACGCCGCCTTCAGCGACTTGAACGCCGCGGGGACCTCGGGGACGGCCGCGGCAGCGAGCCGGTCGGGGTCGAACCCCGCCGCCCTCGCTTGACCCCGCCAGTCCTCGCGCAGCTCGGTCAGCGAGGCGTGGTTCTTGCCCTCGCGGGAGGACTCGGCGATCGCGTTGCGCACCGCGGGCGTGAGCGCCTTGTCGGCGGCGTCCTGGAGGGGCGCGATCTGCGCGTGCCGCTTGGAGAACGCCTCGCGCAGCTCGCGCGGGACGGCGGCGACCTCCCAGGCGCCGGTGCGCTCGTCCTGGACCCACGCGATCCCCAGCTCCGTGCTCGTGCGCGCACGGACGCGCGCCTCCAGGAACGCGTTCGCCGCGACCGCGTGGCGGTGGAGGTCGCGGCCACCGGCCCCGAGGGCGGACCAGCGGCCGTCCTTGCCGCGGATCATGTTGGCGATCGTCAGGTGCGCGTGGAGATGCGGGTCGGGCATCGCCCCGCCTGCGGGCCTCGCCGTGTAGTGCGTCATCGACCAGCCGAGCACCCCGGAAGAGGCGATCCGCTCAGCGGTGCGCCCGTCCCCGTGGTGGCCCCGCTGCCCCCACGCCGCCCACTCCTCGACCGCGCCCACGGTCTCCCGCACGCTCTCTCTGAAGATCGCGTCGAGCTGCTGCGCGAGCTCGTCGGGCGCGACCGCCTGCAACACCGAGTACGACTTCGGGACGTCCACCACGAGGTCATAGCCGCGATTCCCGACCGTCACGCGCTTGTTCGCATGCTTGCGGGCCTCGGCAACCTGCTTGGCGCCGTAGACGTCCGCCAGGTTGATCCCGGCGGCCGCGGCAACGCGCGACAGGAGGGCGACGCTCGCACGGTGGCGGTCCTCGTTCTTGGCGACGCCGCGGGCGATCCGCCCGAACTCGGCCGCCCGCCGGGGGTCCTCGAACAGCTCCTTCGGCTCGGTCCCGGCTTCGGCGGCCGCGGCCGCGATCGCGTCGACGAGCGGCTGCGAGGCGAGCTTCGCGCGCGGATCCACGGCCTTCTTCAGCGTCACGAGGGCCTCGCCGGTCGACGGGTCGGCCCCGTCCATAAGCGCCCGCGCCGCGGCCTTCGCCTCCTCGCCTTCCAGGGGCGTCCCCGCCTCGATGCCGACCTCGGCCAGGCCGCCGCCGATCCACTCCAGGACCGTCTGCGACTCGTCCAGGCGGTAGTCGGCCTGCGCGTCGGCAACGACCTCGGCGGCGCACCCGGCCGACTCCGAAAGCCGGTACTCGACCTGCCGCACGTCCGGACCCAGCGTCGTCACCCACGCCATCCACACCCCTCCCGTCCGTCCACAGTGCCTGTTGCCTCGGTGTTGCCCCGGCCGAGGTAACACCCCGCCCGCGCCAGCGGGGTATCGAAGATACCTGAGTGCATTAGAAGTTGATCTTGACAAGGGTGCCGCGGGAAAAGATCTTGCAGACTTTCCGCATGCGGCTATTGACGGCGACTCGGAGACGGGCCTATGGTGGACTCATCGACTTAACGCATGCGGAAAGTCTCGGGAGGACAGCATGACCAACACGACGAAGATGGGCCGGCCGGAGATCGGCGGCAAGATCGAGGCGCGCATCGGCAAGGAGAACGTCGCCGCGCTCGACGCCTGGGCGAAGACCCGCGGGATGAGCCGGGCCGAGGCGATCCGCCACCTGATCCTCACCGGCATGGCCATCGGCGACGGGGCGCGGACCATGGCCACGGTCGGGCTCGCCACGGTCGAGTCGATGTTCCCCGAGGCCGACGCCGACCCTGACCGGATCTATGAGCTCCTGGCCGACGAGGCCGGGGCCTCGGAGCACCGCGCGGAGATCGTCGACGAGGTCGCCTCCGTGGAGGTCAGCGTGATGGCCGCCCGCGGCCACTGGGTGCTCGTGGTCAACCGCGGCCGCGACCTCGACGAGCGCGGCTTCGCCGGGTCCTGGGACCGGGCCTTCCGCGTCTTCACCACCGACACCGCCGCCCGCGAGGGCTTCGCCGAGGCCGTCGTCGACCTCACCGGCGAGTTCTGGCGCGAGGACCTGGACGTGGAGTCGCTGTGGTGCGACTTCGAATACGACATCGACCTGTTCCTCGACCTCGCCGACACCGGGCGGATCCCCCAGGCCGCCATCGACTACGAGGCCGTCCGCGCCGAAGCCCAGTCCTGACCCGCCCCGACCGCATCTGACCTGAGAGGACACCCCCGTGTCGTACCAGCACCACTCCCTCACCCCCGCCGCCCGGGCCCGGCTCCTAGCGCTCGCGCTCGCCGACGACGGCACCGCCTTGACCGCGGTCCCCGTCGACGAGCACACCGTGCGCCTGGAGGAGGCCGGCTACATCGCCTCCGACGGCTACGCCGCGGCCGCGGACCGGATCGGCTCGGCGACCATCGCGACCCGGATCCGCGACGAGGGCTGGCGGTGGATCGTCCACTACCTGGAGTCCGGCCGGTGGCGTCAGGACGGGGCCGCCGCCGAGCGGCCCGGCTGGGAGCAGCTGCTCGCCGCGCTGCGCGCCACCCGCGAGGTGTGGACGCGCCCGGCCCACCCCGTCTGGGTCCGCGGCCGCGAGGCTGGCCGCCACGTCCTGCCCTCCCGCGCGCAGGACGCGAGCCTCCGCGCCCTCGTCGACGACCTCTTCGAGCCCGCCCTGACCGAGGCGCGCCGCGAGGGGATCCGCCGCGGGAAGGCCGGTGACGCCGAGGCCCTGGAGCGCCTCCTGGACCGCGCCCCCAACGCCGCCGAGACCGGCGTCGACGACGCGGGCCGCGGACTCCGCGAGGACGAGGTCGCCCTCGTCTTCGGCGACGTCCCCGTCGACCGCCGCACCTGGCTTGAGCGCGCCGACGAGTACGCCGCCGCTTGGGGCCGGCCGCTGTTCGGCGCGGGCGGCTGGTTCGGCCAGTCCATCGACCTGTTCCTGTAGACCACCCCTGCACCTCCTGGAGGACACCATGACCGCGCCCCAGACCCAGACCCGGTTCCCCGCGCCGCTCCTGCCCGCCGCCGCCGAGCACGCCGACCCCGCGCACCTGGCGGCCGCGGCCGCGCGCCTGGACGCCGACATCGCCCACCTGCGCGACCAGACCCGCGCTGCCGACGCGAAGGCGGCCGCGGCGATGACCGCGGTCGGTCTGATCGCGGCCGCGGCGACCGCGGTCCTGCCGCGCCTGGACGGGCCCGCCCTCGCGGTCGCTGCCGCCGCGCTCGTGCTCGTCGTCGCCGCCGGCGTCAGCCTCGGCGTCGCGATCGTGCCGCGGACGCGGCGCTCCCCCTACCGGCTCGCGCACCAGATCGCCGACCGCGCCCTGCGCCTGGCCGCGCACCCCGTCGACGGCCTCGCCGACCGCGCCGCCGAGGCGTACACGCTCGGCGAGGTCGTCGACCTCAAGCACACGCTCCTGCGCCTCGCGTTCGCCGCCCTCGGCGGGGCCGTGTTCCTCGCCGCGGCCGCGGCCCTCATCACCGCAATCGAGGCCCTCACCTAACCCGCCATGCACGAAGCGGCCCGGACTCCCGTAAGTACGGAAGTCCGGGCCGCTCGGCGTCGGCGTCAGTCCTCGTAGCCGAAGGCGCCGGGGCGAGCGGGTAGGAGCGCTCGACGGGCCGGGGCCGGTGGTGGCCGCGGGGGCACTTCTCCTCGTAGTCGATGCCTGCGCCCTTCATGTCCCACCAGCGGCCGCAGGTCGGGCAGGGGCGTGCGTTCGCGCGCAGGCGCCGGGCCTGGGCCTCGTCGAACTCGCCGCCGCGCTCGCGGCCGCGGTGGTCCTCGCCGTCTGACCTGCACACACCACGGCCCCGGACCGCTCAGCGGTCCGGGGCCGTGGCCGTCACTTGCCGTTAGCAGCAGCAGGGCAGGGTGGCGCTCCAGTTCGGGCAGCTCTGGCAGCGGGCGGGCACCTCGGGTGCAGGAGCGTGCTCAGCCATGGCCCGCCAAACGGCGGCGGTCGCCTCCAGGCGCTCGATGCGCATCTCGCCGCCGTCCGTGGCGACGCTCCTGCCGTAGAAGCGGCGGGCCAGGTACTCCTTCTCCTCGGCCATCTTGAGCAGTTCGGCGCGGTTCTTGCCCCGGGCGAGGTCGCGGGCGGCGGCGCGGACGTCGTCAAGCGCTTCGACGCTGGAGAGGGTGCGGGTCCCGTCGGGCTGGGTGTGGAGGCGGGCCTCGAAGGCGGCGGCCTCGGCCCGGCCGGCGGCGAACTGCTCCTCGACCTCGGCCGCGCACGCTTCCAGGTGTGCGGCCAGGCGCTCTCCGGTGTCGGCGCCGGGGCCAGCCTCGTAGTCCGCCCACAGGCCCTCGGCGGCGTCGCGCACGTCGAGGGCTTCGTGGCTGGTGCCGAAGCGCGGGTGGGGCTGGAGGCCGTCGACGGCGGTCGGGGCGGGGAGGGTCGCGGCCAGGGCCTGGACGCGGGAGCGGGCGTCGACATCGTCGGTGGCGAGGAACTCGACCTGCCACCGGGCCTTCCAGAACCGCAGCCGGGCGTCGATGCGCGCGACCGGCGCCGCCGGGGCCGGGGTGCGCCCGGCGCGCTCGGCGTCGGCGAGGCGGCGCAGAGCTGCGGTGTAGTGGCGGACGTGGATCTCGTGGCGGTCGGAGTAGTAGCCGTTCGCGGTCGACTCGGCGTCGGTGTCGAAGGCGGCCTGGGGGTAGGCGGCGGCGAGGATGGCGGCCTCGGCCGCGTCGGGGGTGTGCTCGGTGACGTGGTGGGCGATCTGGCCGTCCCAGTCGGGCAGTTTGGTAACGATGAGGTGGTTCTCGACAATGCGGTGGAGCGGCCGCTGCGTGTAGGCACTGGTCAGGCACTGCGTGGCTTCGGCCTCGCTGGTCGCGGCCGCGCGCACTTCGATCACGGCCTCCCACAACCGGATCGGTCGGCCGGCGCGGCGGTACTCCCACTCGCGGACGGCTTCGGCACCGTCGCGGTCGAAACCGGTGTAGATGCTGTAGGGGTCGCTCTCGCGGGCGGTGCGCCACTTCGTCTCGGCCTCGCACAGCTCGGCGCGGGCCTCGGCCTCGGTGATGTGGTGCATGGCAGCCCAGGAGGCGACGGCGGCAGGGGTGGGCTCCCAGTCGGGGGCCGCGGCAGTGTCGGTGCCGCGGCGGACGGCGCGCAGCGCCTCGGCGTAGGGCACGCGCTGGGTCCGGGCGTAGGCGCGGGCGCGCTGCTGCTCACCGCGGGAAACAGGTTTGGTGGACTCGGTCATGGTCTCGCTCCTCGGCGGTCCCCATGCGACCGCGGACAGCGAGGCTCATCGAGCCAGAGAGTCGGCGGTGAAACGTGTCTGCGCCCGGTGTTCGCTTGGCCCTGGTCGACGCGGCCGCATGGGTGCCGCATCTGAGGCGCGGGCGCGACACGTGCGCCCGGATCCGATGGTAGAGGCCGGCCCCGACAGTGCGGGGCCGGCCTCGGTTGCGCTACTTCTTGCCGGGGACCGGCACGTAGATGGTGGTGCTGTTGCCCTGGGTGATGACGATCGTGGGACGCTGGGTCTGCTGCGCCATAGCGGCACTCCTTCGGGAGGTACCGGGCCCGGCCGTTCGTGTCTGCAAACTCGCTGGTCGGGTCCGGTGTGGCTGGACTCATCGGCGGCCGGGAGCCACCCCGGCCGGACGCGGAGCGGGGCTGGCGGCCCCGCCTCGCGTTTCGCCTACTCCTCGTCCTGCCGCTCAGGCGCGATCGCGCCGAGCTCGACGAGGCGGCGGCGCATCTGCTCCCCCTGGTCTCGCATGTTCTGGGCGAACCAGACCGCGACCGGGAGCGAGGAGGCGCCGGTCGCCTGCTCGCGCTCCAGGGCCCGATTGAGGGTGTCGAGGGAGCGGGCGAGGACGTCGCCGTAGCCCGCGGCGACGGCCGCGCGCTGCTCGGTGATGGTGCGCCACGGGTCGGCGGCGGTGGTGTCGGTGCTGTCCACGGCGGGCCTCCTACCGGGTCAAGGCGTACATGAGCAGGGCGATCACGAGGACTGCGGCGCACACGAGGATCACGGTCCGCTGGGTGCGGAGCTGCGCGAGGTCGTCCAGGGCGTTGTCGCGGCCGTTCGCGGTGGCCTCCAGGAGCGCGTCGCTGGCCTCAGTGGATTCCTTGAGCTGCTTCTTGGCAAGGTCGCGCTCGAAGGCGCGGTCGGCCACGTCATCGGCGAGGCCGTCGCACTTCTCCTGCAACCGCTCGATCTCGGCGCCCGCGGCCGCGAGGTCGGCGGTCCGCTGGTCGAGCTGCCTGGCGGCAGCGGTGAAGTTGCCGAGCTGGGTCACGAGCTCCTCGCGGGCGATGTCGCGTTCGCCGCGGACGGTCTCCAGCTCGCCGCGGATCCCGTCGACGAGGGCGAGCACGCCCTCCCCGGCCGCGGAGATGTCCTTCGCGGCGCGGTCCAGGCGCTCGTTCTGCTCGGCGACGGTCTCCTTGGTGCGGGCGGTGAGCGTGCGCGTCGACCAGGAGTAGCGGTAGTCCTCGACGTCGCCGATCTGCCATCCCTCGGTGCTGATGCCCGCCGTGGCCGCGACGTCCTGGTAGTGGGTGGCGAGGTCGAAGCCGGTGACCTCGCCGATCGAGCGGCGCATGTCGTCCCAGTGGTGCTCCTGGAGGCGCGCGAGGCCTCCGGCGGCGCCGTCGAAGTCGGCGGCGGCCCCCAGCAGGGTGTCCTGGAGGTCGTGCAGGGCCATCCGGGAGGCGCGCCAGGTGCCGTCGGCGAGGCCATCGAACGCGCCGTACACCGCGGTGAGCGCCTGCTCGGTGGACGTCCAGGTCTGCCAGGCGGTGTCGGCGTCGGTGAGGTAGTCGCGCGCCGCCGCGGTGAACTGCGCGCCCGCCCACGAGGCGAGCATCGCGTTGTAGAGGTCGCTGACGCCCTCGTACAGCGCGCCGTCCAGGTCGTAGAGGCCCTCGGGGCGCTCGGGCCTGGGCTCGGTGCCGGTGAAGGGCGTGAACGCGTACGCGGCGCGGTGGGCGCCGGGGCGGTAGGGGTGGGGCTCGATGGTGAACCGTGTGACGTGCGGGTGGCGGAACGACTCGGGGAGGGCGGCGAGGGCGTCGGGATCGGCGGCGGGGCTCGTGCTGGTCATCGGGTACCTTTCGGAAGCTGGATCTTGGTCTGCACAGGTCGGGATCGGCGTTGTTAGGCGGCCCGGCCGAGGAGCGAACTCGGCCGGGCCGCGCGCGTTCACAGGTAGCGGCGGAACGAGGGCACCTTTGCGACGGCGGCCTCGATGATGCTCAGGTGGTCGAACCCGGTGCGGCGGGCGCCGGAGAGCACGCCCTCGACGTCGACCCACTCCGCGGCCGCGGCGTCGTCGGCGGCGACCGGCTCGATGCCGACGGGCAGGAGCACCACGAACGCCTTGGTGACGTAGTCGCCTCTCGGGTCGCGGCCGGGGGCGTCGAAGGTGCCGACCTCGACCAGGGCGTCGGGGGCCTGGACGCCGGTCTCCTCTCCGAGCTCGCGCCAGGCGGCGGCCTCGGCGGTCTCCCCCTCATCGAC
>NZ_JBAGKG010000019.1:0-18457 GCF_037034145.1 Glycomyces sp. MUSA5-2 | reverse complement strand
AGGTGCCCTCCGGGCAGGGACCACTCACCCATGTAGGGCTCGTAGGCCCGCAGGATGAGGAGGATCTGCCAGATGGGGCGCTCGGGCTGGGCGGGGTTGTGGACCAGGCGCAGGGCCACCACGTCCGCGGTGTACAGGCGCGGGATGCGGTCCGGCTTCGGGTCGATGGCGGTGCTGTCGTTGCTGTTCACGGGGTCTCGCTTTCGTTCGGGTTGGTCGACGAGGCGGCGGTCGCCTCGTCACGGAGGGTCTGGAGCTGGCGGGCGCGGGCACCGGAGTAGGCGCAGAACAGCGCCGTGAAGGCGACGGCAAGGATCGCGGCCACGACCTCCATCGCCTCGGTGCCGCCGTCGACGATGCGGGCCAAGCCCGCGGCCGCGGCGACCGGGACGGCCAGGCCGCACACCACGCGCATGACGCGCAGGAAGCGGACCTCACCGGCCGAGGGGACCTCGTCGTGGTCCTGGCCCTCGTACTCGGTGCCGCCGCGGACGGTTCCGGTGCTGGTCATGGCGGCGCTAGGCGGCGGTGCCGTCGAGGCGGGCGCGGAGCTCGGCGAGCTCGTCCTCCAGGCGGGCGACGTGCGCGCGGAGCTGGGCGACCTCGGTGCGGGAGGCGTGGAGGTCGTTGAGCATGTCGGCGTAGGTCGCGCGGGCGTCATCCTTGATGTCCTCGCGGGTGATCTGCTCGGTGAGGTAGGCGGCGAGGTCGTCGGCAACGTAGACGTTCGCGGCGCCGTCGCTCCAGGCCGTCGCGCGGGCCTCGGCTGCCCACACCTGGGTCACCGACTCGTTGCGGAAGCGCCACCGGGCGTCGGCGGCCGCGTCGGTCCACTTCGTGTAGAGGGCGGCCGGGTCGAAGGCGGTGGTGGTCAGGGTCTGCGTGGTCATGGTGGTCCTTCTGGGTTGTCGGTGCTGGTCAGGCTGTTGATCGCTGGTCAGGTGAAGAACTGGTCGGTGAGGGCGGCGCGGTAGCGCTCGCCGAGCCGGGAGGTGAGGGTCGAGAGCTGCATTTCGTCGCGCTCAACGGATCGGCGGGCGGTGTGGATCCGGGTGAACTCGGCGTCGAGCTCGTCGCCGATGCCGCCGGCGCCTTCGAGGTCGAGGTCGAGGTCGAGCAGGCGGCGCTGCACCGTGTTCGCGTAGTCGATCGCGGTAAGGATGTGGTCCAAGGCCGCGGTGCTCACCGGGGCCACGTCGCGGCTCCAGTCGACCTCGTGGACGTTCGCCTCGAAGCGCTCGGCGAGGGCTTCGAGCTGCTGATGGAAGGCGAGCACGGTCTGGTGGTCGGCCTCGATCTGGTCGAGGACGGCCTGGCGGCCCGCGGGGGTGAGCAGGTCGATCGGACGCTGCGGCTGCTCGGCGGTCACTCGTCGGCTCCCGTCTCGTCGAGGCCCATCCACTCGATGACGTGGCGGGGCACCTCGGACAGGTCGGTGCCGTCGAAGACGTCGCCGGGGGCGGCCGCGATCCCGTACGCGGCGGCCGCGGCGAACTCGGGGTCCTCGGGGTCCCAGACAATGGGGGTGGTCCAGTCGACGGTGTGGATGGTGAGCGGGAGCTCGTCGCCGTCGAGGGGGCCGATGGTGTGCAGGTAGTCGCTGCGCTGCTTGTCGGTGAGGTAGGCGGGGTCGGCGATGACGATGCCGCCGAGCTCGTGCAGGTGCGGGCCGATCGCCTTCGCGATGGCGGGGTCGGTGATGTGGAACAGCTGCGGCGTCATGGGGTTACGCCTCCTCGTCCTCGTTGCTGGTCCCGGCGAGCTCGCGCAGGGCGGCGTGGGTCCACGCCCGGTAGGCGTCGACCTGGGCGCCGGTGAGGTGGAGGTCGGTGTCCGGGTCGTGGTGGGCCAGGGCTCGCACGAGGGTCTCAGCGTGCTCGTCGAAGTAGGGCGTGCGCTCCAGCAGGTGCATGATGCCCAGGGCGCGGCGGGCCCAGTCGGCGCCGCCGGTGGGGCCTTCGTTGACGTCGACGGGGCGGTTGTCCCAGGAGGAGGCGATCTCGTTCGCGGCGTCGGTGAGGGGGCCGCGGTCGCTGATGATGCGCTCGCAGATGTCGATGACGGTGTCGACGTCCTCGGTGGTGATCCCCTCGATCAGGCGGATCGGGCCGAGCTCCATCGAGCCGTTCATGAGGCGCCCGGCGTACCCGGCGGGGGCGGTGGACTGGGGGACCCAGCGGCCGTCGACGCGGATCTCGGAGGGGGTGCGCGGGTCGGTCTGGGTCGGACGGATCGCCTCGATGATCCGGTCGACGGCGTCCGCGGCGGCGTCCGCGGCCGCGGCCTCGACGGGGTCCTCGAACGCCTCGCCGTCATCCAGAGTGTCCTCACCCCAGCCGGTCAGGACCTCCGACAGCCACGACAGGCTGTGCAGGAGGCCGCCGTCCCCCAGGTCGGGGATGAGGCGCACGGGCGGGGCCGTGCGTCCGGCGGCCTCCTCGACGGCGCGGCCCAGGCCGCTGCCGCGCAGGCTCGCCGCGATCCGCTGGGCCTGCTCCTCGGGGGTACCGTCCCCACCGAAATCAGTGTTGCTCACGACGATGCTCCTTCACGGCCGAGGAGGATGGGCTTCCCGTCCTCGGTCTCCAAACCGGCCTCGACACGGCGGATCCGCCAGTCCTCGGCGTGCTCGGGCCGGAAGCCCTCACTGCCGATGTAGCGCCCGATGACGCCGGTACGCCGCATGTAGTCGTCCTGGCGCGTGGTCCGGTCGGCAACCGGCAGGTGGTCGGCAAACGAGCCGGGCGCCTCATCGCCGGAGGAAGCACGCGCCTCGGACAGCCACCGGTCGATACGGGCGGCGGTCGCGGCGGGGTCGTACAGCCCTCGGGCAAGGTTCGAGACCGTGAACGGTTCGTGGGCAACGGGAGCGACGAGGCCTTCCCTGAAGCGGTCCTCGGCGCCCTTGTATCGGTCGGCGGCGGCCTGCCGGGTGACGTCGAGCATCGCGCCGATCTCCGTCCACGACGCCCCAGCCGTACGCGCGGCAACGACGGCGGCCTCGGCGAGCCGAGCCGCCTCGGATCGCAGACCGTGGGCAACGTCGAGCATCTCCAGCGGGTCGCCGTCTGCGGCGGCTCCGACGAGCTCGGCAGCTCGTTCGGCCAGTTCGGCGGCCTGGTCGGCCAGGCTGATGCGGGCCAAGGCCGCATCCGGGTAGGCGCGCAGCCGCTCCAGGGCCTGCGCGGTCCGCTCCTCGTAGGTGCCCTTCACTTCAACCATCATGCTCCGTTCGTCAAGGTCTTCTTGACGTCAAGTATTCCTTGACATGTCCGATGTTAGGCGCATTGGGAGATCCTGTCAACACCTAGCTAGCGTGTTAGCAAGGTTGTTAGCAACCAAGTTAGCTAGCATTTTTGAGCTGGTGTTTTACGTCCGATCGGAGCGGTGTCTGGGCCTTGCCGATGCCGACGCTTGCGGCGGCGAGTAGCGCGACCGGATCGGGCGGTGGTGCCGCTGACCGCCACGTCGGCCGGGATGCGCCGGACCCGGACGCCGTTCGTGTCGGCCGCGGGGCGCTCGGTGCCGGAGTCGCGCCGGGCCCGGTCGGCGCCGAGGAGAGCGGCGGCGGCTGGGACGCGCGGTCCTCGTCGTCGCCGCGGGGCGCCCCTGCGCCCACCCGGCGCAAAGCGGATCCGCGGCCGCCGACGCAGTCAGGCCGGGAGCGTGCCGCGCACTGGAGAGCACGCTAGCCGGGAGGCGGGCAAGTGTGCCCATGTCCCGGCTAGCGTGTTAGCCGATCTGTTAGCAAGCTAGTTAGCTAGCTAGCTGCTAGCTACCTCATGTGTTGGCTGGTTGGAGGGCTTGCTCGCGGATCGCGAGGAACTCGGCGAGGGCCATGTCGGCGATGTCCTGGATGACCGATGAGTGGTCGGTCGTGAACTGGATGAGCGCCTGGTTGGTCTCGGGGCGGATCCGGACGTTGAGCTGGCGGCGCTTGATGGCGCTGCGCCGCGGCGGCATGGGCACACCGCCTGCGGCGGGCTCGGGTGCGGTGAGGTCGACGGGTACCGAGAGGGGCGGGACGACGATGTCGGGGCTGGCCGGGTAGCCGCGGCGGGCGAGCCATTCGGCGAGGGCCATGTCGACGGTGTCCTGCTTGGTGGCGTCGAAGTCGGCGCAGAACGCGTTCAGCCGGTCGGCGAGGTCGGAGCGGATCCGGGGCCCGAACTGCACGCTCGGCTCGGGCGTGTGCTTGGCCGGCGGCATGGCGACCTCGGCGGTCTGCGGGGCCGCTTTCGCGGCCCGCTTCGGTTTGGGCCTGGCCGCGGCCGCGGGCGGCTTCGGCGGCGCCGCCTCGGGCGGGACTGGGGGAGCGGCGGCGGCCTCGTCGACGGGCGGTTCCGGTGCCGGGTCGGGTTCGGGCTCGTCCTCCTTGTGGCGGGTGAAGAACGAGTCGTTGGCGGTCTCGCGGTCTTCCTTGAGCTCCTGGAGGGCCTTCTCGTCCAGGTCGTCCGGGACGTTCACCAACTTCTTTCGGGGTTGAAGTCCTCCTCTCTTGGGTGGCGTCATGCGAGCACCCGCTTCGCGATGGTGTGGGCAAGGTTGGCGAGGTCGCCGTTGACCGGTTCGCGGCGGCTGTGCTCGCGCAGGGGCAGGCCCTGGTCGGCGGACTCGACGAGCCGGACGGAGGTGCGGATGGGTCTGGGGACGTGCTGGGTCGGGAAGTTCTCGGCGAGGTAGGCGTCGACGTCACGGTCGATGTTGCGGCGGCCGTCGTACATGGTGGCGACCGCTGCGGCGATGCCGAGGTGGTAGGCAAGTTCGTTGGCGCGGATCTTGGCGATGGTGTCGAGCATCTTCGCCAGGCCGTCGAGCTCGAACGGGCCGCACTTGACGGGGATGGTCACGAAGACCTCGTCATCCGTGCCTCCGGCGAGGGCCATAAGGAACAGGCGCCCGAGGTTGGGCGGGCAGTCGACGAAGATCGCGTGGAAGTGCTGTTTGACCGGACGCAGGGCGTTCGCCAGGCGCATCTCGACGTTGGGGCCGGCGCTGTCCTCGGCGAGGGAGGCCATGGCCTCGTGGCCGGGGACGAGGTACAGGCCCGGGGAGACTTCGACGATGGCTTGGGCAAGCGGGACGCGCTTCTCGGGGTCCTTCCGGAGCGCGTCGTAGATGGTCAGGCGGGCCTCGCTGGCGTCAACGCCGAGGCCCTTGCTCGCGTTCGCCTGCGGGTCGAGGTCGACGACGAGGGCCGAGCCGCCGGCGGCGGCGAGCTCGGCCGCGATGTTGATGGTGGTGGTCGTCTTGGCGACGCCGCCTTTCTGGTTGGCGCCGGCGATCCGCACACCGGTCTTGGTGAGGGTCAGCTCGTGGTTGATGAAGACTGACCGGCCGGTCTCCTCGCCGGTGGCGGGGTTGGTCTCGGGGTTGAGGATCTGCCAGACGGTCGGGGTGCGCTCGGGCAGCACCGGAAGCTCAACGGCCAATGTCAACTCCTTGGTTATCGGGTCGCATGAGCGCACCGTACCAACGAGACCAGGCACATCACAACCAACCTTCATACTTGCTAGCAACACTGCTAACAAGTTAGCTAACACGTATGTAGCTTGTTAGCAGCTATGGCATGCAGCGTGAACGCGGAAGTGCCCGCGGCGAGCTCGCCGCGGGCACTTCGTGCTCGATCAATCGGGACTAGGGGATCGCGAGGGAGGCAAACCGGCTGAAGTGAAGCTGGGCGGCGAGGGTGACGGTGCCGCTGGGGCCGGACCGGTTCTTGGCGATGATGACGTCGGCTTCGCCGGCGCGCTCGTGCTCGCCGTGCTCGTGGTAGTCGGGGCGGTTGAGGAGCATGACGACGTCGGCGTCCTGCTCGATCGCGCCGCTTTCGCGCAGGTCGGAGAGCTGCGGGATCTTGTCGGCGCGGTTGGTGCTCTCGCGGTTGAGCTGGGCGGCGGCCAGGACCGGGACTTTCAGGTCCTTCGCGAGCTTCTTGAGGCCGCGGCTGTACTCGGCGATCTCGACCTGCCGGGATTCGGGCTTGGTGGGGGACTTCATGAGCTGGAGGTAGTCGACCACGATGAGGCCGAGCTTGCCGCCGTGGCGGGCGGCGACCTTGCGGGCGCGGGCGCGCAAGCGGGTGAGGGTCATGTCGGTGTTGGGGTCGATGTCCAGGGGCGCTTCGGCGATGCGGGCGGCGGCGCGGGCAAGCTGGGAGAGGCCTTCGTCGGTGGGGGTGCCCTCGCCTTTCCACCAGCTTGCGGGGGTGCCGGACTCGGCGGTGGCGAGCCGCTTGGCGATCTCCTCGCCGGACATTTCGAGCGTGGCGAACAGGACCGGCAGGCCCTCACGGACGGCGAAGTGGCGGGCGATGTCAGTCAGCAGCAGGGTCTTGCCCATGCCGGGGCGGCCAGCCGCGACGTACATGCAGCCGGGTTCGAGGCCGCCTAGGTACTTGTCGAGGTCGGGGAAGCCGGTGGAGACGCCGTTGGCGTTGCCCTGGTTCTCCAGGGACTCGAAGGCCGTGGCGAAGTAGTCGGCGAAGGTGGCCTCGTCAGCGGCGGTGTCGGCGACGGCGTCGGCGAAGGCCCGGTCGCATTCCTCCAGGACGGTGTCGATGTCGCGGGTCAGGGTGTGGGCGGCCTGGCGGATGCGGATCCCGGCGGCGTCGAGGCGGCGGCGGCGGGCGTGGTCGGCAACGATGCGGGCGTAGTAGCCGCCGTTGGCGGCGGTGGGGACTGCGTTGAGCAGGTCGTGCAGGTAGGGGGCGCCGCCGACCTTCACCAGCTCGCCGGACTCGATGAGCTCGGCGGCGATGAGGACGGTATCGACCTTCTCACCGCGGTTGAAGCGGGCGACGGCGGCCTCGAAGACGGCGGCGTGCGCGAAGTGGAAGAAGTCGCCGGGGCCGACGAGGTCTGCGACCTCGGGGATCACCTCGTCGTTGAGCAGGATCGCGCCGAGGACGGCGCGTTCGGCTTCGAGGTCGGTCATCGGCGGGGCGGCGGCCTGGGTGGCCTCGGTGTCAGTCTCGTGGTTCACTGGGAGTGCCTTTCGATGGTTGAACAGGCATTTCATGGGTCCCACCGGTGGTCTAGACCGGTGGGGCCTTCGTCGTATCGGGCGGGAAACGGGCGGGCGGGCTGAGGGCGCCGCTGACGGCTCGGGAAGGCGCGAACCCGTCCAGGAGTCCCCGAAGCGCCCCGGAGGGCGTGTACGGGGCCGCTAGGCGGCTTTGACGGCGACCAGGAGGCGGTGCCGGGGGTTGGCTTCGGGCAGGCCGCATACGGTGCAGGAGCCGTACCGGTCGACGTAGGCGTGCGCGTCCGGGCGCGGCGCGGACGGCGGAAGCTGCGGCTCGGCGGCCTCGTCGGCACCGAGCTCGTTCAGGCGGTGCAGGTAGAGCCCGGTCAGACTCCGCACGTTCCGCGGCAGCGGCTTCAGCAGCTCGCGGCGGATGTCGGCGGCGTCCAGGCCCTCGCTGAGCCTGCGCACGATCGCGTCGACCACCTTCCCGGTCTCGATCCCCGAGCCCTTCGGGATCTCAGCGACCAGAGCGACGGCAACGGCGCTGTGTTCCAGTACTGCCGTGCCCCCCTGCTTTTCCGGCGTAGCCATCCCCTCCTCCCCGGCCCGGTCCATCGGGGCGGCCGGAGCCGGTTCCGAGGGCGGGTCGGAGAGGGGGGAGGAAGAAGAAGAAGGGAAAGAGAAGGAGTACGGATCGCGTTCTGCCTGGTCATCCCCGAAATCCGGGTTGGGATTCCAACCAGACTGGTTGAAATTCTGACCAGTCTGGTTGGAATTCTGACCAGCCGGGGCTTCCTGGTTGGAATTCCAACCAGACTGAATCGCCTTCAGCTTCTCGTCGCTGTTGCTCCACTGCGGCTGATAGTCGTTGCACGGGACGTCGTGAATCTGGATGCGCAGCGCCTTCGCCGCGGCCTTCTTGCTCGATGAGGTGGTGAGCGGGTTGCCTTCAGGATCGGAGACGAGCCCGACCTTGCTCAGCCGACGTAGGCAGTCGCGGAGGGTGCCAACGGTGGTCGGCTTGCCGTTCACGCCAGGAATCAGCTCGCACAGCACATCGAGGGACAGGATCCGCACGTCGTTTCGGACGCCACGGTGCTCGAAGACGAGGGAGCGGAGGACGCCGTAGACCACGCGGTCGTTGCCGCGGAGATCCTCGCAGAGGTCGATCCAGTCGCGGCGGTAATAGCCGTAGAACTTGCTCTCGGGCTTTGGGCCGGAGAGTTCGGCGGTACCGGCGTTGTCGGTGGTCATCATCATGTCCCTCCCGGACATGTGCGCCAGAGCCGCGACCACCGTTACACTGAGTCTTGCGTGGCTTGGTTACGGTGGATCGCTTGTCAGGCGTACATGTACTAAGTCTTTAGGAAGGGTCGGAGCTGCGAACTCCGGCCCTTTCGCTTTGTCGGTCATCGTATCGTGCGGTGTGAGCTGTGGGTCCTGTGTGTGACGAGGCCACTACCGCTTTGTCTGTGCAGGGCTTTTCTGTCGGAATGTCCCGGTGTAGTCCGATTCCGTGTTGGAAACGGTCCTGACCTCGCTGTTCTTGGTGGTCTGCAATACTTAACATGTATGCAATTGCGTTGATTGCATTCACTCTAGGCGCATGGCCGAACGCTTGTCAACGCAACCCTTGATCTTGGGCCGGGTCCAGGCATACGCCCTGGACCCGGCCGTCAACGTTGCTTGATCTCGTCGAGCATGAGGTAGAGGCTCTGGGACCGCTTGTCGGCGGGAAGCGCCTCCAGGGCGGCTTCCCCGTAGGCGACGCCGCCGGCGTAGTCGCCGGAGCGGGCCATCATCAGCGCGCGGTGGAGCTCGACGTGCGTGATGAACCGGACCATCGAGGCGGGCCGGTGGGCGTCGACCTCGTCCTGCCAGTGTTCGGCCGCCGAATCGCCGAGCCGTGCGTGCAGCAGTGATCCGACGACCGCGAACCTCCAGAAGGGGTAGTTGAAGTCGGTGATCTCGTCGTCCGGGCTCAGCGCCTCGAAGGTCCGCTGCGCATCGTCCCAGGTGGCGCGGGCCTCGTCGGCGCGGCCGGAGCTGGCGAGGGCGTGGGCCCGGCCCATCTGGGCGTTGAGCAGGCCGCTCGTGGGGTGTCCGTTGGCGAGGCCGATCGCCTGCTCGGCGTAGGCCAGAGCGGTCGGTGTTGCTGCGCCTTCGTATCCGAGCGCCAGGGCGGCGCGTCCTGCGACCCATACTCGCGAGTTGATGTCGTCGGAGCGGAGGGCCGCCGACTCGGCGAGGCGGTACCACTCGATGGCGTCCTTGGGGCCCTTCGTCGTCTTGCCGTAGATCGCCATGCCACGGGCGGCCACGCTCCACATGTGCGGTGAGTCGGTGGCGTGCTGGAGGACGGTGAGGTCGGCGGCGAGACGCTCCTGGACGACGGTCGCGCCGTCGGACATGTAGGAGCGACCCAGGTCGATCAGGCGCTCCTCCCAGTCGTCGCCGCTCGGTGTCGCGCCCAGGCGTTCGCTGAAGCTGTTTCGCAACAGCTCCGATGTGGCCTGCGGGGCGAGCAGGGCACCGGCGACGCCGGTGACGACGGTGCGGCGCCTCATGTCGGTCGCCTCTCGGATAGCGCGTTCATAGGCCGAAAGTACCTCGGGGTAAACGGTTCTCCGACCGGCCTCGACGTTGGACAAGTGGGACACGCTGCAATGCGCATAGTGCGCGACCTGCGCAAGCGTGACGCTGGCGCTCGTCCTCTGCTGTTTCAGCTTGCAGCCGAGCTCGGTGTCCGGTCCCATTTGAAAACCTCTGAAAACCTCTCGGTCATGGCTGAGCGGGGTTGTGAGGGCCACGATACCCCTATCCCTACCTGGGGGTACTTGTCCTGCCTCGCTTGCTGGTTGGCGCGACAGGACTCCCGGCCGCCGGCGCCGCGAGCCTCCCGCACGGGTTGCTGACCCGGCTGGCGACGGCGGCCCGGTGGGACGACCAGCACAAGGGAGGGCCGTCGAGTGGGCGGCGGCCCTCCGTCTCAACGAGGAGACCGTATGCAGCAGACCGAGAACCAACCCGAGGTCGCCGGGTCCTGGACGACCGCGGCGGGCAACCGTCTCTACCTGATGGCCCGCCGCGGCACCGGCTACGCCTCGATCTGGCTCGACAGCCGCCCCGAGCCCGCCCGGATCGGCAAGGTCCGCAGGGACGGAGCGAGCGTCCTCGGCATCGAGTGGGGAGAGCCGCACCGTGGACAGACCATCGAGTGGAAAGCGGCACAGCGCCACGAGGTCGAACAGGCCCTGCGCGCCTGGGAGACGCCGCCGACGACGAGCAGTGTGTGATGACTTCGTGCGGACATGACCAAGGCCCGCAGGGCCATTACCTGCGGGCCTTCGGCGGAAGCTCCTTTTTGGTGCTAGACCTCGGGTTCCCGAAGGATCTTGGCGAGGTAGACCAGCACCGGCTCGTACAGGTGAGGCAGCAGCTCCTCTGCCTCACTAAGCGGAACCCAGCGAACCTCTTCAAGCTCCTCTTCGTCTCCGACCTCGACCGTCGTATCGCCGACTGGGGCGCAGGGCATGTAGATCATGGTTCGGCCTGTCTTCGGGTGAACACGCTCCCCGATCGGCCCGGCCGAGGACGCCATGATGCGGATCTTGGCCTCCTCCTGGACCTCGCGGACCGCGCATTGCTCCGGAGTCTCCATTGGTTCCAGCTCGCCGCCGATGAATGTCCAGGCAGGTTTCCCGTCACGGCGCTTCCCCACCAACACGCCTTCGGTGCAGGTAACGATCGCAAGCACGATCGGGCGCGGAGCCGCAGGCAGGCCGAGTTGCCTGCGCAGATCGATTGGATCCCACTTGATCTTGCCGCCGGGGGTCGTCCAGGCCGGCTTTACCTTCCCGGCTTTCTGCCACCGCCAGAGCGTGGCGGTGTCGACCCCGATGTCTTCGGCGGCCTCCGGTGTCGAGAGCAGCTTGTCTTCGTCCATGCCGCCCATCGTGCCACACCGTGCAATCAAAATCTATCCATGCGATTGCGTTGACAGACATCTGCTAACATGCCTACAGTGAATGCAATCAACGCAATTGCACAAGTTGTGATGATTGCGATTGGGTTTGAAGACGAGAATGCCCAGGTCAGAGCTGGTTCCTCTGCCTGGGCCCGACACAGGGAACGGAGTCCCATGTCAGACAAAACCGTACAGGCCCTTGCCGCGATTGGTGCGGCTGAGGCTGAGCACGATGCGACCGCCCTCGATGACCTGATGGTCGCGGTGGCGGTCGATGGGTACTGCCAGGGTCCTGGCCTGGCGCGGATCGATGAGTGGGCGGCGCCGCCGGCCTCGCACGAGCACATGCCCCAGCACCGGTACGAGGAGCGGGTGGCGATGGTCGCCAAGCGCGTGTGCGCGCCCTGCCCGGTCCAGACCCAGTGCCTGGTGGCCGCGCTGCGCCTGCCGCGCTACTACGAGAACTGGATCCGCGGCGGCCTGACGCCCGCGCAGCGCGCGGTCACGTTCGACGACGCGATCGCGACCGCGGGGGAGGGCCGATGAACGCCTCCATGCGCGTGACCTGCCCCGACTGCGGCGGCGGCCACTACTCCTCGACCTGCACCAACCGCCCCCGGAAGGCGGTGGCGGGCCGGTGAACACCACGATCACGAACGAGTCTGACGTCCTGGCCGCGCGTGCGGCCGCTGGGGACCGCGAGGCCCTCGCCGAGCTGTACATCGCCCACCAGGACGAGGTCCTGGACCTCGTCGACGAGCGCCTGCACCGCGCGGCCCGCATCCACATCGAGGACGCCGCCCAGGACGTCTGGGTTGCCGTCTGCGAGCGGATCGCGATCGACGCCCCGCCCTCCTTCGCCGACTGGCTGGCCACGCTCGCCGACAAGGCCGCCGTCCGGTACCACCCGCTGGCCCTGGGGCCGCAGACGGCTCCCGAGCCTGTCCCCGCGCAGGCGCCCGCCCCGGCGAAGACCGCCGTGCGGAACCGGTTCGCGTCCCCGCTGCGGCTCGCCGCGATGAGCCTGGCGGTGAGTGCGGCGTGAGCGACGTGCGATTCGACCAGGTCGTCGCGGCCCTGAAGGACCGCGCGACCGTCCGCAGCACCGAGGCCCTGTTCGGTGCCGACGCTGAGTCGGCGCGGTACATGGCGCAGATGCTGGAGAACACGGGCCTGCTGGGCCCGGCCGACGCGCACGGGGTCCGCGAGGTCCTTCAGAGCGCGGTGCGGTACTGGCTGCGCGCGCACGACTTCGGCGACCGGCTCGATGCCGAGCAGGTGCTCCACCGGTCCACCCTCAACGACCTGCGCGCCACCCGCGATGCCCTGGGGCGCGCGAACGGTGCCCGCGAGGATGCCGAGCGCAAGCTGCGCCTGGCCCGCGGCACGATCACGAACCTGGAGACGCGCCGGTATGCGGCGTTCCTGTCGGCCCTGGCCGGGTGGGGGTTCGCGCTCCTGCTGGGCGTGACGCTGGCCTGGGTGGTGATCGCATGAGCCGCCGCCAGCTCGCGCGCCCGTCCGATCCGGCCGACCGCCGCGACCGGTGCATCGACGCCGTTGCCGACCTCGACATGTTCGCGGTCTACATGCTCGTGTGCCACTGGGGCGCGACCGTCCACGACATCCAGGACGCCGCCGAGCAGACCGGCCGCTCCGTCGACGAACTGTGGACCGCGTTCTGCGCCTGGAAGCGCGCGAAGACCTCCCCGGCGCTCACTGCCCGCCAGGCCGGCCGCCTGACCACGACCCTCACTCAGCCCTCGATCCCCGGACTGGAGCTGTCATGACCGCCGAGAACACCATGACCGGGCCGAACGAGCCCGAGTTCGACTGGGCCGCGGCCGAACGCGACCTGGCAACCGGCATTGAGGCGCTGCCGCACCCGCGCGTCGCTCCCGAGGACGCCCAGGGCCTGGCGGACATGCTCGGCATCGACGTCGACGATGCGGAGGAGGTGTGCCTCGACTGCGCCGCGGAAGCGGTCGACGAGGCCCGCCTCGCCGCCGAGGCGGCGGCCGAGGCCGCCCGCCAGGCCGCCGCCGAAGCGGTCGCGGCCGCGCGTGAAGCCGAGGCGGGTTTGGACGAGGCCGTCCGGGACGTCGACGACGTCCTGGAGGGCCTGGATTCCGGGGCCGACGCGCACCTGTGGCCCACAGTCGCCGACGAGAAGGGCCGCCCGACCACCGAGGTCGCGCAGCCCAACCCGGTCGCGATGCGCCTGGCGCGGCGCCGGGCCGAGGCGACGTCGGCGGCCGACGTCGATGTCCTGGCTGAGGCGATCAGTGAGCCCGAGGCCCGCGAGATCATCCACCGCGCCGCCGACCTGCGCGCCGTCGAGCGCGAGCTCGACGCGAAGGTCGATCGCCGTCGCGCCGAGCTGGCCTCCGAGGGCGCGCGCGCCCAGGCCGAGCACGACGCCAAGCTCGCCGACGCCCGTCGGCGCCGCGAGAACCGGCGCGTGGCGGCCCTGGAGCGCCGGGACCGGGCACTGGACCCGACGTCCCGGATCGTGCGCCTGGCCGCGGCCGAGCGGTGGGTGCCTGCGATCGCGCTCCTCCCGGCCGTCCTGGCGGCGCTCCTGGGCGCGGTCAACGTCGGGGTCTCGCTCGACCATTTGTCGCCGGGCACGCGGCTCATCAACTGGATGGTCGAGCCGCTGGTGACGCTCCCGGTGATCGCGATCCTGGTCGCGCAGATCCTCGGCGCGATCGGCGAGGGCGAGGCGAACCCGTTCCGCAGGCTCGAACGGGGCCTGGTGTTCGTGGCGCTGGTGCTCAACGTCGGCCTGCACGTCTACATCGAAGGGGCCCTGACGCCCTCGGCGCTGGTGTGGGCCATCGTTCCGGCCGGGCTCGCCATCAGCGCGAACCTGGTGCCGCGGTTGATCCGCGCGCTCCGCGAGGCCCTCGCCAAGGCCTCCGTCGAGCCGACCGCGGCCGGATCGAAGACCTTCCGCACCGCGCCCGCCGCGGTGGCGGGCGCGGTCGAGTCCACCCGGACTGTGGGTGTACTCGACCAGGTCACGACCGAGTCCGCCTCCTCTGAGTCCAGGTCCGACGCCCAGCTGCTCGCCGAGCTGGCCGAGGCCGTGCGCGACGGCCGGATCGACCCGGGTACGTGCCGGGCGGTCAACCCGACCTCGGCCGAGTCGATCCGCCGGACCCTCGGCATCGCCAAGAAGCGGGGGTCCGCGATCCGCGACGCCTACGCCAAGCTCGCGGCCTCCTAGCCGCACCCCGGGGGCTGGTCAGCTGCTCGACCGGCCCCACCATCTCACAAAGGAGCCCTGACATGGCAAAACGTCAACCTCGCACCGCCGCCGAGTACGCCGACACGGCAGCCGAGTACCTGACCCTCGCGCGAGGGCACATGGATGCGATCGGTGTCGGCGCCGATCACCGCAACGCCGAGGCCGGGGCGGCGGTCGTCCAAGCGGCCGCCGCTCTCGCCGGGGAGCACCGCCGGATGGCCGAGTACCTGACCGTCGAGGCCCTCCGCCGCCAGCACATGGAGCCGCAATGACCAGCATTTTCGCTGAGGCGTGGAGCGACACGCGCCATGACGCGCGCCGTGGCGCGCGCCGCTGGCTGCGCCACCACCCCGCCAGCAACCTGCTCGCGTGGCTGCTGGCGCTGCTGCTGTGGTTCGGTCCGAAGGCCGTCATCGTCTCCTCCCACAAGGCCTCCTACCGCAACCGGGTCACCGTCTCCGGAAAGCCTGCCGCGGTCGACACCTCGACCACGACCACCACGACCGTGACCTCGACGACCACCGGCGGGGCCATCAGCCAGACCACCACGACCACGACCACAACCACCGGAAACGGAGTGATCCACATGTCCGAGACCTCCCGCGTGCTCGGTTCGGGCGACCTCGCCCGCAACTACGCCGCCATCATCGACCAGCTCGCCGTCTGGGCGCCCGTCCAGGCCTGCCCGGCCAACTCGATCGTCGACGCCTTCCTCGACCTCGAAGCCTCGGTCAAGGCGATCGCCGACGGCCTGGGCGACCTGAACATCACCTTCCAGCTCGGCAACATCGACCAGCGGATCCGCGACCGCGTCACCACCGTGATCACCACGGTCCAGTCCACCGGCAGCTACCTCAAGGCCGCCCACGACACGATGAACCGCCTCTACGTCGACCAGATCAACCAGGAGGCGAGCGGCGTCCCCATGGCCGGCGCCCCGATCCGGGGCGGGCAGCACCAGCCGCTGGAGACCAAGCCCGCCGCGATCCGCGCGAGCCTGTGCATCTCCGCGTGGCTCCCCGAGAAGGGCGACGTCGTCCTGAGCACCTGGCGCCACCTGGGGACCAACCAGTACGCGCTCTCGCTGTGGTCGCGCCAGCTCGGTGAGCTGGCCGACCGGCTTGGCCGCTACGGCGTCCTCCCGGACGTGACCCGGAAGGTCAAGGCCGCCGCCGAGGACCTGAAGGCCGCGTCGGTGGGCCTGTTCGGCACCAAGCGGGCCTTCGTCGAGCTCTACACCCACCAGGCGTCCGCCGAGAGCGTCGGCGCCACCGTCATCCCGATCGGCCACTAGGCCCGTTCTGCGGCCGGGACGAACTGGTACTTCGTCCCGGCCGCCCTCAGCCCCAGCGCATTTCTAGGAGCACACTGTGACTACTGCACAATCTACGGCCCACGCACTGAAAACCACTGGACGCGCCGTGAAGACCACCGCGAAGGGCACCGCGGCGGCCACACGGTTCAACATTCGCCACTGGCGGCGGCTCCTGCCCCTCCACGTCATCGCCGCGGCGGGCTTCGCCGCGGCCGCGGCGAACCTGTCGGTGTGGATCTGGGGGCCGTGGGCGTGGGCAGTCGTGGCGCTGCTGGCCGTCCTGGCGTGGATCTGGCTCGACGGCATCATCGGCGACCTCGACCGGTCGCTCCAGGCCGCGGCCGCCGCGCAGCTCATGTTCGGCTCCGCGTGCGCCATCGCCCTCACCTTCGCCGCGGGCTGGGCGCCGACCTGGGGCATCATTCTCGCTACGGGCCTGGTCCTGGCCGTGTGGTGGTGGTCGGGCAACACGGTGTTCACCCGCTACAGCACGTCCGAGCGCCGCTCCCGGTCCATGGGCGCGGCCCTGCACGCCCTCGGCGCCTGCGACGCCACCCGCGTGACCAGCACCAAGGTCAACGCCAAGGGCGACATCGAGCACGAGGTGTTCGTCGGCGACGCCGACCGGCCCGAGAAGTTCCGCGACGCCGACATCGCCCACCAGCTCCACGTCGACGCCGCCCGCGTCATCGCCCGCCGTGTCACGGCAGGGAACTCCCGCCGCATGAAGATCACCATCCTCCACGCCGCGGTCTCGGCGAAGAAGAACATCCCCCACCCGGCCCTCGACCCGGCCAACCGCGCCGAAGGCGCCGCCTGGGCCCCCGGCTCGCGGTCGGTCCTCGACGGCCTGGCGCTCGGCCGCGTCCTCGGCTCGGTCGACGAGCAGGAGTCGCGCGCGCGGATCTTCACCGACAACCCCGACGCCAAATGCATCGGGATCTTCGGCATGTCCGGGTCGGGCAAGACCAACACGACCTCGTCGCTGCTGCTGTCGGGCATCGCCTGCAAGGACCTCATCGTCGCCGGCGCCGACGCCGTCAAGGGCGACCTGGGCGAATACCACCTGCCCGCGATGCACCGCCGCGCCACCACGATCGCCGAGGTCATGGCCGACCTCGACGCCCTGGAGGCGCTCTCGCGCGACCGCATCCAGCGGCTCAAGGGGATGAGGGACGCCGAGGGGAACCGGATGCGCAACTGGCTGCCCACCGCCGAGAACCCGGGGATCCTCTACATCATCGACGAGCTCTCGGTCATGTTCAAGCAGGCCAAGGACGCCGAGTACGACAGGCTCCTCACGCGCATGGAGTCGCTGCCCAAGCACGTCCGCCAGGCCGGGATCGTCGTCGGCTTCATCACCCAGTCCATCAACGCCATCGACATCCCGACCACGCTGACCAGCGAATACGGTTCGAACTTCATCGGACACAAGGTGAAGAAAGCCCACGACGGCGACGTCCAGGGCTGGAGCGTCGACGTCACCGAGAAGGGCCTGCCGACCCGCGGGCAGTGCCAGGTCGGCAACCCCGACGGTGGCGACCCGACCAAGACCATGGCCTACGACTCCGACACCGCGATCACCAAGCAGGAGAAGGCATGGGACGCCATGATCGCCGAGTACGCCGCCGCCCGCCCGGTCCTGTCCGAGCACGAGGCCAACGTCCTGGGCTGGCCCCGCACCGCCGGGGCGCACCAGGCCGCGGCCGCCGAGGAGACCGCTGAGACCCCCCAGGAGGCCCCTGCTGAAGCCGCGCCGCGGATGCTCACCGTCGAAGACCTGGAAGCCGAGTGCGGCGAGGTCGACCTCTCCGACATCGCAGGCGACCAGGCCCAGCTCGACGACGACGTCCTGGCCGACGTCCCGCACGCCGCCCGCGTCGTCACCGCGCTCAAGACCGTCGCCGAGCCGCTGTCCATCACCGCACTTGAGGAGGAGACCAAGGTGCCGCGCCGGACCCTCCAGCGGCTCCTGAGCCGCCTCGCCAAGGACGGCATCATTGCCCGCGAGGGCAACTCCACCGCCACCGTCTACCGCCTCGCCGCCTGACCCGACCCGTTGAGGGCCGCCCCGTCGGGGCGGCCCTTTCCCATGCCCGAACCCGGTTTTCATCACTGTCAGTAACTGGCGCGAGAGCGCGCCACCCGCGCCAAACCGCAGGTCAACGCCGTGGCGCGCGTCCGCGCCACTGGCGCGCTCCGCGACCAGAATTAGGCGTATACCGGTACAAATCTCCGGAGTTTGGCGCGCAATCGCCGCCCCCATGTACCCCGTGCCCTGGGTGCGCGCGCGACACGGGCGCACTCGACGCGCGAACCCGTCCGGATATCACGCTCCGTAACGGGTGCGCGGAGGTGCGGACGGGCCGCCGCGCGTCCCCGCGCGGGGTCAGTCGCGGAGGATCCGGCCGGTCGCCGGGTCGAGGAGCTCCAGGCGCATCGTCACGGTGCGGCGCACGCCCTGCTGCATCATGGCCATGACGCGGTGGCGGCCGCCGACATAGGTTCGGTCGCCGTCGCGCCAGTCGGCGATGGAGCCATAGTTGATCGGCTCGCCGCCGTCGACGAGGCTGGAGACGGCCTGGCGCAGCCACCGCGACTCGATCCTGTCGGCCCGGCGGGTGAGCTCGTCGACGAGCTCCTCGCCTTCGAGGCCCTTGGTGGTCGCCGCCTCGACCATCTCGATCGCCGTCTCCGAGGCCTCAGTCCACGAGCCGCGGTGGTACCAGCAGCACGGCCGCGGGCGGCGGCTCGGCGGCAGGATGAGCTTCGCGAGCCGGGTGAACGGGCCGATGCCCCGCGCGATGCAGGATGGGCGCTCGGGGAGGTCGGGGTAGGGCAGGTGCCAGCCGGGGGTGATGTCGTAGAACCACCGCTCGGTGTAGTCGTCGGCCACGAAGGAGCTCCTCGGGGTCGCAGGGGAAGGACCGCTCCAGGATCCCGGATCCGCACT
>NZ_JBAGKG010000018.1:0-36165 GCF_037034145.1 Glycomyces sp. MUSA5-2 | reverse complement strand
TCCGTCGGCGGATCGGTGGGCTCGCCGGTGGTGGGCGGGTCGGTCGGCGCTGATTCGCCGCAGGCGACGCCGTTGAGGGTGATCCCGGTCGGGGTCTCGGTGGAGCCCGATCCGATGAAGCCGAAGACCTCGCGGGTCTGCCCGGCGGCGATGGAGCCGTTCCAGCCGACGTCGGTGCCGGAGAAGGCGCCGCCGGACTGGCTCCAGTCGACGTTCCAGGCGCTGGTGACGGTGGTATCGCCGGAGAACTGCCAGGCGAGGTCCCAGCCGCTCACGGCCTCGGCGGCCGTGATGCTCACGCTCGCTTGGAATCCCGAGCCCCACGAGCTGACGACCCGGTAGTCGACCGCGCAGCCCTCATCGGCGGCGGCCCCGCTGGCGGCGGTCGTGAGCGTTGCCGCCGCCAGCGCCGCCGCGGCGGTCGCCGCGAGCACCAGTCCGGTGCGTCTGCCTCGTTGTGGTCGCATGTCTCGACTCCTTCGGATCGTTGGAAAGGAAGCGCTCCCAGAAAACCCCGTTACAGCGATGATCATCGATATGCTCGCTATTGTCAATCCGCTAAACAAAATATTGCCCGAACCTCTTGTCCCGGCGGTACCGGCTTGTTACGTTGGGTCTCCCGACGAAGCGGCCGATCTCGCCCCGGCCGCCCCTCTCCCTTTGGAGTCTCCGTGCGACGACGCACCCTGGCCGCCTCCCTCGGCGCCGCCGCGGCCGCGGCGGCCCTTGTTCCCCAAGCCGCCCAAGCGAAGACGTCAACGCGATGCCAGGATGCCTACATCTGGCGCAACGCGGTCGTGAACGGCGGCGGCTGGGTGCCCGGCATCGTCTTCAACGAGACCGAGCCGGACCTGATCTACGCCCGCACCGACATCGGCGGCCTCTACCGCTGGCAGCAGGAACCCCAGACCTGGAAGCCCCTGCTCGACTGGATCGGCCAGGACCGGTGGGGCTGGACCGGCGTGGTCTCGGTCGCCACAGATCCTGTCGAGACCGGCCGCGTTTACGCCGCCGTCGGCACCTACACGAACGACTGGGACCCGAACAACGGCGCCGTCCTCTACTCCGACGACTACGGCGAGACCTGGGGCGCGGCCGAGCTGCCGTTCAAGCAGGGCGGCAACATGCCCGGCCGCGGCATGGGCGAGCGCCTCGCGGTGAACCCGTCCGACAACGCCCAGGTGTACCTGGGCACGCCGAGCGGCAACGGCCTGTGGCGCTCGGTCGACCACGGCCGCACCTGGGCCGAGGTCGCCGGCTTCCCCAACCCCGGGAACTTCGTCGTCACCCCCGGTGACCCTTACAACGGCGACAACCAGGGCGTCGTCTGGATCGAGTTTGACCAGGCCGGGCGGATCTTCGTCGGCGTCGCCGACCCCGACGACCCCCTCTACGTCTCCGCCGACCGCGGCGCCACCTGGCAGCCCGTCCCCGGAGCGGCCGAAGCGCTCGGGACCGCCGACGGCAACCGCACCATCCCCAAACAGGCCGCGGTCGACCACGACAACGGGCACCTGTTCATCGTCACCAGCTGGGACCCCGGACCCTACAACGGCCCACCCGCCACCGGCAGGGGCGGCTCGATTCAACGCCTCGCCCTCGCCACCGGCGAATGGACCGACGTCACCCCCGCCTACGACCCCCTCGGCGCCATCCCCGGATTCGGCGGCCTCACCGTCGACCGGCATCGCCCCGGCACCCTCATGGCCGCCACCGAGAACCACTGGTACCCAGACGAAGTGCTCTTCCGCTCCACCGACTCCGGTGCGACCTGGCAGACCAGCTTCGACTACGTCTGGGACGCGGACTGGTCCTGGCCGCCCGCGCGCACCGACCGGTTCACCCTGGACGCCACCGGAAGCGAGTGGCTCACCTTCGGTAAAACCGACGACGGCCCGGCGTACGCGATCAAGCACGGCTGGATGATTGACGCGCTCGCGATCGATCCGCACGACTCCGACCGGATCATGTGGATCGGCGGCACCGTCTGGGGCACCGAGCAGCTGACGGCCTGGGACGCGCAGGGTCCCCTCGTCGGCTGGGACGAGGCCGCCGGGCGGCAGGTGGCGCTGCCGGTCGAGCCGTTCGACGTCGGGGTCCGCGTCGAGGGCATCGAGGAGACCGCGGTGCAGGACATCGCCGCGCTCGGCGGCACCCTCGTCTCGGCGATGGGCGACCTCGGCGGATTCGTCCAGACCGACCTCGACCGGGCGGGCGTCATGATCCGGCATCCGAACTGGACCTCCGGCCGCAGCCTCGACTTCGCCGGACTGCACCCCGACATCGTCGTCGGCACCGGGGATGTCGAAGGCGACACCGACGGGCACGTCGGCGTCTCCCTCGACCGCGGCGCCACCTGGCGCACCACCCTCCGCCTCGACGGGGTCGCGGGCGGCGCGAACGCGGGCACCGTCGCGGTCAGCGCCGACGGCACGCGCATCGTCTGGTCACCCGGGAACGGCACGACCGCGCCCGTGTACAGCACCGACTTCGGCCAGGCCTGGACGCCCGTCGACGGACTCCCGGCCGGAGCGCTCGTCCGCTCGGACCGGGTGGATCCGGAACGCCTCTACGCCTTCGCTTCCGGGGCCTTCTACGCCAGCACCGACGGCGGCCGCACGTTCGCGGCCACAGGCGCGGCCGGTCTGCCCGCCGAAGGGCCCGTGGAGTTCCGGGCCGTCCCGGGCAGGCCGGGGCACCTGTGGCTCACCGGCGGCGAGACCGGCGGGGCCTACGGCATGTGGCGCTCGGTCGACGGCGGGGCGACATGGCGGCGGGTGGCCGACTTCGAGGAGGCGGACGCGGTCGGCTTCGGCAGGGCCCGCACCCGACAGGGCTACCCGACGATCTACGCCTCCGCTAAAGCCACTGGTGTGCAGGGTATCTGGCGGTCGACCGACGAGGGTCGGAGCTGGCAGCGCATCAACGACGACGCCCACCAGTGGGGCTGGACCGGGAAGGCGATCACCGGCGACCCCGACGTGTACGGGCGCGTCTACATCGCCACCAACGGCCGCGGCCTGATCTACGGCGACATCGCCGACTGACGTCCTGCTGTTTCAAGACGATCGAGTGCATGCGAGGAGGCGCCGTGGGCGGCGAGGGTTCGATCCAGGTGGTGGAGCTGCGGGAGGGCCCGCGCGACCGCCGGTTCGACGGGATCGGGGCGGTGAACGGCGGCGGCGCCACTTCGGTACTGCTCAAGGACTATCCCGAGCCGCAGCGCGGGCAGATCCTCGACCTGGTGTTCGCGCCGAAGTTCGGGGCGTCGGTGAGCACGATGCTCGTCGAGGTCCCCGGCGACGGCAACGCGACCCAGGGGTCGATGCCGAGCCACATGCACACCCGCGGCGACCTGGACGCGTACCGCGGCTACACGTGGTGGGTGATGCGGGAGGCGAAGCGCCGCAACCCGACGCTGAGCCTGGACGCGGCGGCGTGGAGCGCGCCGGGCTGGATCGGCGGCGGCGAGTTCTGGTCGCAGGACATGGCCGACTACTACGTCTCCTGGATGCGGCTGCTGCGCGACGTACACGGGCTCGACCTCGACGCGATCGGCTGCCGCAACGAGAAAGGAGTGAGCCTCGACTTCGCCAAGCTCCTGCGGGCGAGCCTCGACGAGGCCGGGTTCGGCTCGGTGCTGCTGCACGCCTTCGACAACTGGCCCGACGACAAGTTCGACTTCGTCGCGCAGCTGCGCCGCAACCCCGAGGCGGCCAAGGCGATCGACGTCATCGGCGCGCACGTCATGTACGGCAACGACGTGCACGCCCCCGACGCTGTGCGCGCATGGGCCGAAGCTGTCGGCAAGCCGATCTGGAACACCGAGGACCACGTCTACCGGTCGGGGTTCGACTGCCTCATCGGCATCGTGGAGTGTTTCAACGAGAACTACCTGCGCAGCGGCGCCACGAAGACCGTGCTCTGGTACGACATCGCCGGGGTCTACCCGGTCGAGCCGTACGCGCAGGACCCGGCGATGATCCTGGCGCACGAGCCGTGGAGCGGGCACTACGAGGTGCGGGAGGCGCTGTGGGGCTACGCGCACTACGGCCAGTTCACCGAACTCGGATGGACCTATGTGGACCAGGCCTGCACGTTCCTCGACGGCGGCGGCAGCATCGTGGCACTCCGCTCGCCCGCAGGCGATTTCAGCGTCATCGCCGAGACCAAGGACGCCGCCCCGCAGCGGCTGCGCGTGCGCGTCCCCGCCGACCTGGCGCAGGGCCCGGTGACGGTGTGGCGCAGCGACGCCGCCGAGCAGTTCCAGCACGTGGGGTTCCTGACGATCGAGAACGGGACGATCGAGATCGACCTCGCCCCCGACTCGGTGTACTCGCTGTCGACGACCACCGGCCAGCGCAAGGGCGGCTTCGCCGACGTCCCGGACAGCGCCCCGTTCCCCTTCCCGTACCGCGACACCTTCGACTACGGCGACCCGCAGGCGCGAGGTCGCCTGCCGCGCTTCACCGCCGACATCGCCGGAGCCTTCGAGCTCACCCCCTCCCCTGACGGCGCAGGCACGTGCCTGCGCCAGGTCGTGCCCGCCCCGACGCTGTCGTGGGCGCCGGACTGGCGGCCGTACACGATCATCGGCGACGCCGCGTGGACCGACTACGAGGTCGGCGTCGACGTCCTTCTGGAGGCCGGGCAGCGCGCCGCGCTCATGGGCCGCGTCAACCACGTCGGCACCGGCTACGGCTTCATCCCCAAGTGCTACCTGTTCGAACTCGCCGCCGACGGCACCTGCCGCCTGGTCTCGGTCGACGGCAAGGAGGACCCCGCCGAACTCGTCGGCGACGCCGAGCAGCGGGCCCTCATCACCGCCGCCGACCACCGCGCGGGCGGCGAGCAGCTGATCGCCGAAGCAACGGCCGCCGCCAATCCGGGACGGTGGCAGCGCCTGACGCTCCGCTTCTCCGGCGCCCGCATCACCACCCTCCTCGACGGCGAACCGCTCCTCGGCACCGTGCACACCACCCACACCGCCGGCATGGCCGGTCTCCTGGCGGGAACCGAACCGTCCTTCAGCACACCCCGCTTCGCCAACCTGGTCGTCAAACACCTCGACACCGACGACCCCACGACCTGGCAAGGCAAGGAAGCGCCGCTCTACCCGGGCCTGTAACGCCCCGGGCGTGTCGAAGCGCACCGCCACCGGGCCTCGAACTCGAAAACCGATCGGTTTACAATCGTGTAAACCGATCGGTTTCAATTTGCATGGCCAGGGGAGTCACCTCATCATGTCCGACTACACCACTTCCACGATCTTCGTCATCGGCGGGACGGGCGCACAGGGTATGCCCATCGTCCGCGCGCTCGTCGCCGACAAGAAGTACCAGGTCAAGGTCCTGACCCGGGACCTGAACTCGGCCCGCGCCCAGGAGCTGCTGGCGCTGGGGAACGTGACGCTCGTCGAGGGCACCTTCGCCGACGAGGACGTCCTGCGCGCCGGGTTCCGGGACGCGGACGGCGCGTACGTCAACATCGACGGGTTCAACACCGGCGAGAAGACCGAGACCTACTGGGCGATCCGCAGCTACGAGCTCGCGATCGAAGAAGGCGTCCGGTTCTTCGTCTACGGGAACCTGGACTTCGTCCTGAAGAAGTCGGGCTACGACCCGAGGTTCCGCACCGGCCACTACGACGGCAAGGGCCGGATGGCCGAGTGGATCCTGTTTCAGAACCAGTCCAACCGCGACCGGATGGGCGCCGCCGTCTTCACCTCGGGCCCGTACGCCGAGATGACCGTCTCGCCCGGAACGCCGATGACCCCCTCGGTCGAGGACGGCATCGTCACCTGGCGCGTGCCCCTGGGTGACGGGGCCGTCCCGCATGTCGCACTCGACGACTGCGGCTACTACGTCCGCTGGATCTTCGACAATCCCGACCGGGCCAACGGCATGGACCTCGAGGTCGCCATCGAGCACGTCACCTACGCCCGCCTGGCCGAGGCGTTCGCGGCCGTCACCGGCCATCCGGCGCAGTACATCGACACCGACCTCGACACGTACTGGAATGGCCCCCTCAAGCAGGTCGCCGACCTTCCCGCCGGATACAACGCCGACCCGCGGGACAAGAGCACGATGAGCTTCCGCGACAACTTCACCGGGTTCTGGAACATGTGGCGGCACGGTGTCATCACCCGCGACTACTCCCTCCTGGACGAGATCCACCCCGGCCGCATCCGCACCATCGAAGACTGGCTCAGGCGCGAAGACGAGCGCGGCCGACAACTGGGGAAGGGTACTTTGTGGGACCGGGTCCAGCCCGAGAACTGGCGGCCAGACTCCCCCGTGCTCAAAGGAAGCGCGGACATGAGGACCGGCAGGCTCTGACGCCGCGATCGGCGAGGCCTCCGAAGCACGCCCACGGAGTATCTGCCCGAAGCAGCCCTGGAGCACGCCGACCTCGAAGCCGCCCGGTCACCGATCGTGATGCTTCGCCGCGACGTGTCGCAGTCCAATAGGCGAGAATTGCGGCGATACGTTCAGGGCCAGGATTCCCCTCGCTCGATCCAAGAGAATGGGGAAGCACATGCCGAGGAAACAGTATCGAGTCCGGATTACCGGCGACCAGCGCGAGCAAATCGATCCCCACCAGATCGCACAGATCCTGCTCGATCTGATGGGGCCAGCGCAGGTGGAGGCCCTTGCCCGGGAGGCTGAGCGTTCGGGCGGCCCGGAACCTGACCCGAACGTCTGGCTTGAGGAGGACGGCAGGCGCTGACGACCATAAGCGCCCGCCGTCGAGCTGCTAAACGCGGGCCGTGTACTTCTTCGCACCAGCCTCGCGCAGGACGGTCTTCACGCTCGAAAGACCAATGCCGTATCGCGTGGCGAGTTCCTTCTGCAGTGCTCCGGCGAGGTAGTCTGCGATGAGTCGTTGGCGGTCCTTCGGGGCCAGCCGTTTGCGGAGCGGGCGCGGTGCCGTCCGCACCGGAAGTTTCAGACCTGGACTGCGTTCCCGGCTTTTCGTGTCGGGTTTCGCATGGTTCGCCAGGTCGTTTCGCAACGCATTGACCTGCGGGAATGAGTGCGGATAAGCGTTCAGTACCTCCACCATTTTGAGGCATACCCTCTCTGACCAGGTGAAACAAGTTCGGATCTTGAGGTTGAGGGCCAGAATCCCGACATCGCAGACGAAAGCGGCCATCGATTCGGTGGCCGCTTCTTCGTTGGGGTCGATGGGCTCCCTGGTTTTTCTGCTGGAAATGGACTCGTTCCCGCTGCTCGGCAACGAATCTCGATTGGTTGCAGTGGCGGTGGATGCCCCTTCGATGCCGAGGCGGTCCTAGGCACCGCGCCTGAGCGGGTGCGCCCTGCGGCGGTCATGCCTCCGCATCGCGGACCAGAAGCGCGATCTGGACTCGGTTGTCGAGTCCGAGTTTGGCGAGGATGCGGCTGATGTGGGCCTTGACGCTGGTCTCGGTGAGGCCGAGGGCGCGGGCGATCTGGGCGTTCGAGGCGCCTCGGGCCGCTTCGGAGGGGACGTCGTGTTCGCGCGGGCTCAGCACCGCCGCATTCAGGGCGTATCTCAAGCGACGGGGCATCCTGGCGGTGACCTCGCAGCGCAGGCGGCCGGAGATCATCGGCCTCGGCGGCCTGCGCCGGGTAGTGGAGCGGACCATTTCACACCTGCACCAGTTCAAACGTCTCGCGATCCGGTGGGAACGACGCTTGGACCTTCATGAAGGGCTGGTCGGCCTTGCCGCCGCGCTCATGTGCTGGCGCCGGCTCCGTGCGCTCGGCCTCGCTGGCGCTGGGGAATGCGAACCCCTTCCCGAGGCGATCGAGCGTTTCCGTTTGTTAGGATTGGTCAATCGTCCAATACGAGTGACCAAGGAGAGTGATGGCCGGTCCGACCAATGCCGAACGGGGCCGCGAGGTCCGGGCGCGGCTGCTGGCCGCCGCCCGGGAGCTCATCGGCGAGCTCGGCTGGAATGCCGTGAGCACCCGCATCCTCGCCGAACGGGCGGACGTCCGCCCCGGCCTCGTCCACTACCACTTCGAATCGCTCCAGGCGCTCTTGCGCCAAGCGACCCTCGAAGCGATGCGCCCGGCCCTGGAGGACACCGCCGCGCTCCTGACCGCGTCCACCGATCCGGCCGACGCGATCGAGGCGCTGTTCGCCGAAGTCGACCGCTACACCGGCACCGACCCGTCGTCCCTGCTGTTCATCGAGGCCTACCTCGCCGCTACCCGCGACCCGCTCCTCCACGACCAGATGCACGGACTCGTCGCCGACTTCCGCGCCGCCGTCACCGCATCGCTGGCCCGCTCGGGCCACCCGGCCCCCGAAGCGGCGGCGATCCTCATCGCCGCCGTCATCGACGGCATCCTCCTCCACAAGGGCCTCGACCCGGCGCTGTCCGCCACCCGCCTCGTCCCGCTGCTGCGCCGACTCACCGAACACCAGAACGGAGCACCACAATGAAAGCCGTCATCTGCGGCGCCGGGATCGCCGGCCTTGCCCTCGCCCACCGCCTCCACCACCACGACTGGGAGGTCCACATCGTCGACCACGCCCGGGGCCCCCGCGCCCAGGGCTACATGATCGACTTCTTCGGCCCCGGCTACGAGGCCCTGACCGCCATGGGCCTGGGCGACCGGCTCCGCGAGCACGCCAGCCCCGTCAAGGAGTTCCGCTACATCGACGGCCACGACCGCACCACCGTCAGCATCGACTACCGCCTGTTCGCCAAAGCCCTCGACGGCGAGATCGCCAGCGTCATGCGACCCGCCCTCGAACAGATGCTCCGCGACACCCTTCCCAGCCAGGTCGACCTGCGCTACCGCACCACCATCGACCACATCGACGGCAACCGCGTCCACCTCTGCGACGGCACCGCGATCGACGCCGACCTCATCGTCGGCGCCGACGGGGTCCACTCCCGCGTCCGCGCGCTCGCCTTCGGCCCCGAATCGGACTACTTCCGCTACCTCGGCATGCACACCGGTGCGTACATCTTCACCGACCGCGACATGTTCACCCAGGTCCAGGGCCAGTTCGTGCTCACTGAGAGCCTCAACCGCCAGATGGGCTTCTACGGCCTGACCGACGATCGCGTGGCCGTCTTCGCCGTCCACCGCACCCCCGACCCCACCGTCCCCGACGACCCGCGCGAGGCCTTCCGCAATGCCTACGCGGGCATGGGCGACCTCGCCGATCGCGCCCTCGTCCACTGCCCCGAACCGGAGGAGGTCTACTACGACCAGGTCGCCCAGATCGTCATGCCGCACTGGGGCAACGGTCCCGTGGCTCTGGTGGGCGACGCCGCCTACGCCGTCTCCCTCGTCGCCGGGCAAGGCGCCTCACTCGGGATCGCCGGAGCCTACATCCTGGCCGAATGCCTCCAACACGCTGGATCGGTGCCCGAAGGCATCGCCGAATACGAACAGCGGTGGCGCCCGGTCGCAACCGGAGTCCAAGACTCGGCCCGCGATCGCGTCACCGAATGGTTCCTGCCGCGCACCGCGACCAAACTCCTCCTGCGCCGCTGGGGCTTCCGCGCCATGCACCTGCCCGGCCTCAACCGGCTCCTGGTCGGCCCCCTCTTCCCCAAGAACCGCCAGACCGTCACCGAACTCGCCGCCTGAACCGAGAGTCCACCCGGCCAATATCCACGCCTGCCAAGCGTAAAAAGTGTTAGGGGGTCTTACGATCCAGTGAAGTCTTGCCGGGATCCGAAGGCCCGCATCGCGTCGGCGGTCGGCGGTGTCAGCTCGGATCGGGTACGCAGTCGGGGTGATGCTTCGCCAGCCAGGCCGCCATGTGCTCGCGCAGTTCGCAGCGCAGGTCCCACTGGTCGCCGGGGTTGGCGGCGGAGACCAGGAGCCGCACCCGTATGACGCCGCCGGTGGCGTCGAGGACGGCGACGCTCGCTTTTCGCCCGTCCCACAGCGGATTGCCCTCCAGGAACCGGTCCAGCTCCTCGCGAACCTCGTCGACGGGCAGCGCGAGCAGCGCGTCGAAGACGACCGAGCCGAGCACTTCGGGGGTGTCCCTGGTCCAGTTGACGTACGGGTGCTGCGTGAAGTACGAGGTCGGCAGCACCATCCGCCGGTCGTCCCAGATGCGCACCACCAGGTACGTCAGCGTGATCTCCTCGATGGTGCCCAGCTCGCCCTCGATGACGACCACGTCCTCAAGACGCAGGGCGTCGCCGAAGGCGAGCATCATGCCCGCGAACAGGTTCTGCAGCATGGTCTGCGCGGCCAGACCCGCGATGATGCCCGCGACGCCGGCCGCGCCGAGCATCGAGATGCCGACCTCGCGCAGCGCGGGGATGTTGAACAGCACCAGTCCGATGGCGACCGTCCAGACGATGACGGAGGCGAGCCGGTAGAGGATCACCACCTGGGTGCGGCGGCGGCGTCCCTCGACGTCGTCCTGTTCGAGCCCGTCCCAGCGGCGGTGGAAGGGGTCCTTAGCGACGCTCAAGAGGTTGGAGAGCAGCCATGCGCCCGAAGCGGCCGTGCCGAACAGGAGCGACTGGCTGAGGACGGCGTTCCAGTCGCCGCCCCAGCCCGGCTGTCCGTGCTGCGCCGAAAGCAGGATCTGGAGGCCGCCGGTGACGGCCATGAGCTGAGCGGGCCGCAGGGCTTTGCCGACGAGGCGGGAGGCGTTCGCGGACCGGTGTCGCAGCAGCAGACGCGTGACCGCGAGTTTGGCCACGCTTATGGTGAGCGCGCAGCCGATCGCCGTGAAGGTGATGATCAGCCAGGGGGCGGGGGTGGGCATGTCCACAGCGTAGCGGCGAACGCGACGATCGCTCGGTCCTCGACGGGCGCACCCGCGTCGGTGTGCTCAGTGGCGGCGCTGCTCGCGGTCCCAGCGCTCCATGAGCGCGGGCAGTTCCTTCTCCATCCAGGCGAAGAAGTCGTACATGTCGCGCAGGCGCTCGGTCTTGGGCGATTCGGGGTCGTCGAAGAGGTCGAATCCGCGGGCGAGGGTCTGGGTGAAGAGGCTGTACTGGGCCGCCTGCTGCTTGATGAGATCGGGCATGACGCCAGGGCGGATGGTGTAGTAGTCCCTGCGGTCGCCGGGCTTGGAGACCTTGTCGACCCAGCGCGCGGTGGTCAGGAACTTCAGCGCGGTGGAGATCGATCCCTTGGATGCCTGGAGGACCGCGGTGATCTCGGCGAACGTCTGCTCGGGCGGGTCGGCGACGAGCAGCCAGCCCATGACCCGCCCGGTCATGCGGACCAGGCCCAGGCGCTCGAAGGTGAGCGCGAAGTCTTCGACGAACGCGAGTGCTTCGGGGCTCGCTCCGCTGGCGGCGGGCTCGGGGCTGTTCATGGACTCAGTATCGCCTTTCACGTCGGGGCGGATGCGGATCGGGGCGGCCCAGTGGTGCGGGCCGCCCCGATGGGGCGCTTCAAACGCGGGCGTGCTCGGCATCCTGTTCACGGGTTCGCGGGTAGAGCGGGATCTTGCGCCATTTGGCGAAGCCGAGCGTCACTGCGTTGATCACGATGAGCGCGATCGTGTAGATCGGGACGACGTGCAGGAACCCTGCGAAGTCGGTGTTGACCCACACCCACAGGGCCTTGTACGCGACCCCTATGTTGATGACCCACAGGCCGATCCCGATCGAGTGGCGCCAGAACGCCCAGATGATGCCTCCGATGAAGATCGGGACGGTGCCGAGGCTGAGCACGGTCTGCCAGCCCGGCTGGGCGAACAGCTCGGCCTCCATGTCGAGGATCGCTTGGGCGGCCGGGTCGACCTCCGCCGGTTCGGGGAACCAGAAGAAGCTTGAGAGCATCGCGGCGATCGAGAGGCTCATCCACCCGCCTTGGCGCCGCCACGCGAAGACCGCGATCGGGATGAAGAACAGCGGGCGGATGTACCAGCTGATCGGGTTGAGGTGGCGGGGCCAGGCCCAGTTGAAGAAGTCGGCGATGAGTTCCATGACGGTGCTCCTTGGGGCGCATCCCTCCCGGTGAGTTCCGGAAGGATTGATAAGTTCAGTAAACACTGAACTTGCGAAACATTCAAATGCTCCGCCTGTGAAAGTGGTCGTGATCGCTCATCGGCCAAGGCGAGCACCTGACCCTGGGCCTAGGCCCGGACGGCGCGGCCTAATACGACCATGTCGGGCTCGCGTGCGCCTCGACGCGACCACCGGGTCTGCGACGGGATCAGAACTCCGTCAAAACCAGCGAGACGTTCGCCATCTGGCGCGAGCGGCCTTGAGGGGCTGAAATCGCAGCTGCGGCATGCCCTCCCGTGTCTCCGGCCGTGCACTTTGGCATCGGCTTCTCGTGAACGGCTCAGTCGTTCTGTCCGGTGAAGCGGCGCAGGAGCCACCAGGAGATCGCGCCGGTGTAGGCGGTGCCGATCGCGAGGGCGGGCCAGGGGCTGCCGCCGTCCCAGACCTCCCAGAACGCTTTCGCGGGCCAGTAGGTGGGGATGATGCCGAACAGCGCGAAGCCCGGGTGGTCGAAGAAGTAGGGGACGACGGGCAGGCCGAACAGGAGCAGGCCGATCGCGCGGATGAGGGCGAGCGCTTCGACCTTGTTGCGGGCGAGGGCGGCCAGTGCGAAGCCGACCATGACGGCGTTGAGGCCGCACAGCACCGTGATCGGGACGGACGCGGCGACGATGCGGGCCTCGACCTGGCCGGTGAGCGCCATGGCGGCGGTGAGCGAGAGCGCGGTGGCGGCGATGGTGGTGGCCGCGCGGTAGAGCGGGTAGCTCGCCGGGTGCGCGGGGGTGACGCGCAGGGCCGCGAGGGTGCGCTGGTCCTTGTCCTCGATGAGGAGGAGCCCGCAGACGGCGCCGAGGACGGCGACGGGTCCGATGATGATGAACGCGCTGAGGATGAGCGCGTGGTAGGGGACGAGGTCGAAGTCCTGCTCGCGGTCGAGGTAGCGGGTGAGCGCGGGCAGGAGCCACATCGCGGCGGCGTACATGAACGGCCCGACGGCGACGCCGACCAGGAGGCTGTCGCGGCGGATGTTGCGCAGGTCGTTGCGGCCGTAGGCGGTCATGGCGCGGGGCATGTCACTCGCTTCCTTCTCCGGCGGCGATGTGCCGCATGAACATCCGGCGGGCGATCAGTCCGAGGACGGCCAGGGACGCCGCCGGGTAGGCGAGGGCGTAGGCCCACTGCCAGGGTTCGAGCTCGACGCGGCCGAGGGAGGACCCCATGAGCAGCAGGACCCCTTGGGTCGGAACGAGGTAGGTGGCCGGATGCTCCCAGAGCCCGGAGTAGTTGAGCAGCGGGATGTTAAGGACGGCGAGGACGCCGGTGGAGGGGATGACCCATTCGCTGATGGATCCGAACGGGGTCGCGGAGATGAAGCTGCACGTCAGGAACAGCAGCGCGCACAGCACGGCCCCGGCGGCGAACGAGAGCGGCTCGAAGTCGAGATGAACGGCCGAGACCGCGATGAGGAGCGACAGCACCAGGCTCAGTCCGGACAGAACCGCGAGTTTCGACGCGAGGTAGTGCCCGAAGCGCACCGGGGAGACCAGGAGCGCGAACAGGGTGCGTTCGCCGCGCTCGAAGAACACCGCTCCGGCGATGAAGAAGAACCCGACCAGGGCGAGGTCGCCGAAGACGATGTAGACGGCCGCGCCCGCGCGCAGGGGGCCGGGGACGAGGAAGACGACCGCCTCCCACAGGAGCGCGGAGAAGACCGCGGCGTAGATCAGGCCGTAGCGGCGCAGGAGCCGCAGGTCCAGGCGGAGGGTCCGGGCGAGGACGCTCATGCGAGCCGCCTGCCGGTGACGTCGATGAACACGTCCTCCAGGTCGGCTTCCTGGCTGTGGACCGATTCGACGCGGGCCTCGCGCAGGAGCGAGTGGAACGCCTCGTCCTCGCCGATGCCGTCGAGCGGAAAGTCCTTGGCGGACAGCCCGTTCGCGTCGTCGGCGCGGTAGGTGACGGTGACGGTGCGCCTGGAGCGGGAGAGCTTGTGCTCGGTGGGGGAGGCGAGGGCGGCGATGCGGCCGTCGACGACGAAGGCGACGCGGTCGCAGAGCTGGTCGGCGGTGGTCATGTCGTGGGTCGTGAGGAACACGGTGCGGCCCTCGTCGCGCAGCTCGCCCACGATGTCCTTGACGATGCGGGCGTTCGCCGGGTCCATGCCGGAGGTCGGCTCGTCGAGGAACAGCAGGCCGGGCCGGTGGAGCAGGGCCCGGACGAACACCAGGCGCATCTGCATGCCCTTGGAGTACTTGCCGACCCGCACGTGGGCGGCGTCGGCGAGCCCGACCCGCTCCAGCAGCGCCATCGGGTCCTCGGTGGGGCCGTCGTAGAGGGACGCGAAGAACTGGAGGTTCTCCAGGCCGGTGAGTTTGAGGTAGTGGTTGGGCAGCTCGAAGGACACGCCGATGCGCTGGTAGTACTCGGCCTTCCAGGCCGCGGGCTCCTTGCCCCACACCGCGACCCGGCCGCCGTGGCCGGTGAGGAGCCCGGTGAGGATCTTCTGCGTGGTGGACTTGCCGGCACCGGAGGGGCCGAGGAAGCCGAAGACCTCTCCGGCCTCGACGGTGAAGCCGATGCCGCGCACGGCCTGCTCGGCGGCTTTGGGGTAGGTGAAGGTGAGGTCCTCGATGTCGATGACCGGGTCCATGGTGGTCACTGCTTTCGCTGCTCGTGCCAGAGGGTTTCGATCTGCTCGTACTGCTCGGCCAGGAAGGTGTACATCTCCTTGGCCTCTTCGAGGCGGCGGCGCGATTCGACGGGCGCGTCGGCGATGACGTCGAGGCCGCGTTCGGCCTTCTTGATCCATTCGCGGGCCTGCTTGGCCTTCTCGGCGGCTTCATCGAGCCAGAAGCCGGGGCGCAGTCGCCAGTGGGTGCGGCGCGAGCCGGGGACTGCGACGCGCTCGACGGCGTTGTTGCTCTGGAGCATCCGCATCGCCATGCTCACCGAGCCGCGGCTGATGTCGAGGGCTTCGGCGAGCTGCTCGGGGGACTGGTGCGGCGGCTCGCACACCAGGAGCCAGCCGAGGATGCGGCCGGGGATCGGCGGCAGCCCGAAGCCCGCGAAGTAGGCGCCGATCTCGTCGGCGTAGTCGTGCCTGGCGGTGCGCTTCTCGGCCATCGCGCTCCTCTCAACGAAGAACACGATCGTATCCAACGAAGTCAGAAATTTCAATAATCATTGAAACCTTATGGCTCCGTTGGCATGCCACCGAGTCGGATATCGCGCCGGGTGGTTCAGGCGGCGCAAGCGCCGAGGGCCGCCATGACCGCGTCGATCAGGCGCGCGTTCACGGCGTCCTCCTCCGTCTCGGAGTACGGGCGGGCGTAGGCGAGTGCGACCAGGCAGTCCAGCGCGAGTGCGGCGTCGAGCGATCCGGGCAGCTCGCCGCGGGCGACCGCGCGCGCCAGCATCGCGGTCCCGGCCCGGCGGCGCGGGCCGCGCACTGAGTCCAGGAATGAGGCGGCCAGCTCCGGGTTGCGGGCGGCCTCGGCGCTCAGATCGGCGATGATGCGCACCGCCCGCAGGTCGCGGCGGAGCTCGACGGCGTCCGCGACGAACTGCCCGACATCGCCGCGCAGCGTCCCGGTGTCGGGCACCGGGACCGCGTCCCAGGCGAAATCGGCCACGATCTGCTCCACCATGGACTGCTTCGAGGGCCACCTGCGGTACAGGGCCGCCTTGCCGACCCCGGCGCGGCGGGCGACCGCCTCCATCGACATCCTGGCGTACCCCGAGGCTTCGAGCTCGTCGAGGACCGCCGCGCCGATCGCTTCGGTGACGTCCGAGCGCAGCAGCGCCGCCCCCGCGGGGGCCCGTCGCGGTTCCGTCTCGTCGGTCATGGCGGCGATTCTACGGAACGAGACGGTTGCGTTCCATCGCGGCGACCACTAGAGTTCGAAACGGAACGGTACCGTTCCGACGCTACGCTGAATCGAGGCGGACATGACCGAGCCTGACACCCTCGTGGTCGGGGCCGGGCCCGCGGGCCTCGCGCTGGCCTGCGCGCTGCGACTGCACGGACTGGAGGTCCGCGTGGTCGACGCCGCGGCCGGACCGGCGACGACCTCGCGCGCGAACATCCTGCACGCCAAAGGAGTCGAGACGCTCGACCGCCTCGGCGCACTCGGGGACCTACCGGACCGCGCGCTCCCGGCGCTCTCGGTCACCCAGTACCTCGACGACGCACCCGCGGTGACCGTGCGGTTCGGCGACCTCGGCCTGGGCACCGCCCGCCCCGCGATGTACATCTCCCAAGCCGACATCGAAGCCGCGCTCAGGGAGCGTCTCCGCGAGCTCGGCGGCGACATCGACTGGAGCACCGAGCTGACCGGCCTCGCCCAGGACCCCCGCGGAGTCACCGCCCGCCTCGCCGACGGCGGGGAGGTCCGATGCCGCTGGCTCGCGGGATGCGACGGCGCGCACAGCACGGTCCGCGGCCTGGCGGGCATCGGCTTCCCCGGCACGCGCCTGACCGAGCGGTTCCTCCTCGCCGACGTCCACGCCCGCTGGAGCCTGGACCGCTCCGGCGGACACGGCTGGCCGCACGCCGACGGCCCGCTGTTCGCCCTGCCCATGCGCGAGCACGGCCGCGACGGCACCCTGTGGCGGCTCATGGCCTACGACCCTGCCGGGACCGGCGAGCCGACCGGCGAGGAGATCCTCGACCGGTTCCGCCGCCTCGTCCCCGAGCGGACCGGACGCGACGACCTGCCCATCGACGACGCGGCCTGGACCTCCGTCTTCCGCATCCACCGCCGCCTCGCCGACGACTACCGCGCGGGACGGGTCCTCCTCGCCGGCGACGCGGCCCACCTGCACAGCCCCTTCGGCGGCCAGGGCATGCTCACCGGGATCGGCGACGCCGAGAACCTCGCCTGGAAGCTCGCGCTCGTCACCCGCGGCACCGCCGCCGACACCCTGCTGGACACCTACCGGGCCGAGCGGCGGCCCGTCGCCGCCGACGTCCTGCGCGGCACCTCGGCCGCCACCCGCCTCCAAGTGGGCACCGATCCCTTGGCGCGCTTCGCCCGCAGGCGACTGCTCGTGCCGCTCGCGTCGGCCCCGGCCGTCCAGCAGCGCCTCACGCGCCTCGCCTCGCAGCTGTGGGTCCACTACCGGCGCGGCCCGCTCGCACGCGCCACCGTCCTCGGCCCCCGCCCGCGGCCCGGGGAACGGGTCCCCGACCGGGGCTGCACCGGCGCCGACGGCTCCAAAACGCGACTGCACGCGGTCCTCGGCGGCCGCTGGGCGCTCCTGCTGCCCCGCGGTGCACCGCGCCAGTGCGCCGAGACGGCCCGCGCCCGCCTCGGCGACGCGCTCGTCGAGCTCACCGCCGACGATGCGCACGGGCGCGACGCCTGGCTCATCCGCCCCGACGCCCATCTCGCCTGGCGCGGACGCCCCACGCGCCAGGCGAGTCTGGGCCGCTGGCTCGACGACGTCCTCCTGCGCCGCAGCGAGGAACCCGCCGCGTCCAGCGAAGCCCGGCGATGAGCGCGACCGACAGCACCGAGATCGCGGCCATCTCCTTCCGCACGGGCCAACGGCGGGCCTGGATCGCGTAGAAGGTGTGCTGGTACGGGCGCAGCGGCTCGGGTGGCATCCAGTCCTCGGCCAGCGGCTGGTCGAACCGGAGGAACACCTGGATCAGCGTCATCCAGAAGACCAGGCCCGTCGTGAAGCTCGTGGTTTCGACCCTGGTTGGCAGGAGCAGGGAGGGAGTCCGATCGCAGTGGTGGAGCCCGACTGACATCAGCGACGCTGACACTCACGGTCACTGCGCTGGCGGCTGCCAGTCCCAGACCCGCGCGAGCCCCTTGGCGGTCAGGCTTGCGAGCGTCCTGGCCGAAAGCATGCGCGTCGACCAGACGAGCATGCGCTGGCGAGCGGCGCTGCCGGAGATGTAGCCGGTGCCCTTCCGGTGCGCGGCGTGGGCTATCCACTGGGTGCGGGGCCGGCGTTCGGCGTCGTAGCGTGCGAGGGCGGTCGACACGTCGGGAGCGCCGGCCAGGGCCGCGGCGAGGACGACGGCGTCTTCGAGCGCCTGCCCCGCGCCTTGGCCGAGGTCGGGGCTCATCGGATGGGCGGCGTCGCCGAGGAGCGCGACGCTCCCGTGGACGTACGTCGGCAGCGGCGCCTGGTCGAGGTCGGCGATGTCGTGGTGGAGGACCCGGTCCGGCGGTGTGGCGTCGAGCAGGGCCGGGATCGGGTCGTGCCAGCCCGCAGTGCGGCGGCGGACCTCGGCGGCCTCGTCGGCGGACCGCTCCCCGGCGGTCTCGGCGCGGGCGCCGAGCGCCCAGTACACGCGGGCCTCGGGCAGCGGCATGATCAGGAAGTAGCGGTCCTCGGCGAGGGTCATGCCGCCCGCGGCCGGATCGAGGTCCAGGTCGGCGACGCCGCGCCAGACGGTGTAGTGCCAGAAGGCCGGGTCCGGGGCGTCGGGCCAGAGGGCGCGGCGGGCGGTGGAGTGCACGCCGTCGGCGGCCACGACCAGGTCGGCTTCGAGCACCTCGTCACCGAGACTGACTGCCGCACCCGACGGCGCGGTCTGGTAGCCGGTCACCGCCGCGCCGGTGCGGATCGCCGCGGCCGGGACGGCGTCGAGCAGGAGGCGGTGGAGGTCCGCCCGGTGGAACCCGAGCAGGGGCAGGGACTGGCCGGACTCGGCGCGGTTGAGGTCGCGGCCGGAGGGCTCGCGGAGGTTCGCGGTGCCGTAGAAGGGCGTGCCGACCTCCCGGGCCCGGTCCCCGACGCCGAGCGCGTCCAGGGCCCGGAGCGCGTTGAGGCCCTGCGACATGCCCGCGCCGATCTCGCCCGCCTCCGCGCGGCGTTCGAGGACGGTGACGTCCCAGCCGGTGCGGCGCAGCGCGATCGCGGCCGCGAGACCGCCGATGCCCGCGCCGACGACGATGGCGTTCCCTGGTGTCATGACGGCTCCTTGCGGATCGGAGGGGCGTGCTCGAAGACCTCGGCCATCCAGTCGAAGACCCGCTGGGCCTCGCGGACGCGCCCGGCACGGGCGGTATCGGCGCCGAGCAGGGCGAGTCCGGCGGCGGTGACGTCGCGGAAGGACGCGAGCGCGGCGATCTGGCGGCGCACGACCGCCTCCCACGCGCCGTCGGCGAGCCGGTAGTAGGCGGTGCGCTCCCCGGGGCGGGTCCGCTTGGTCATGAACCCCATGGACTGGAGGACCCGCAGGTTCGTCGTCAGCGAGGCGCGGCTCGCGCCGATCGCCGCCGCTATCCGGGCCGCGGACTGCTCGGGCGGGTCGCAGACCATGAGCCAGCCCAGGATGCGCCCGGCGATCGGGGGCACGCCGTCGGCGGCCAGGTACGCCGCCACCTGCTCGACCCACTCCAGCACCTCGGCGTCGGCGGGCCCGCCCTCTCCGATTTCACTACTTGCCATGTATTACAGCATAAACTGAAATAACTGAAGCCGCAACGGCACTGATGCGCGGATGGTTCGCGGCGGTGCGCCGATGCGGTGCTTCCGGTGGGCCGATTCGCCGGAAGCACCGCGCTCCGGGTCAGGCGTCCGGTGCCGCGGGTGGGACCGGCGGGTGCGCGATGCGCCGGAGTGCCCGCACGAGTACATCGATCCCCGGGTCCGGGCGCCCGGCGGCGGCGCGGTCGTAGGTCGCGATGATCGCGGCGGCGAGGTCGGCGGGTTCGGCTTTCTCTGCGGGGGGCAGGAACTCGATGCCGACCAGTTCCCCGGTGGCGGTCACGGTCAGGACCGCCTCGTGTCCGGGGGATTCGATGTGGTCGCAGGTGGCGTCGATGAGGTGGCGTACGGGTTCGGCGCGTTCGTGCAGCTCGGTCATCCGCTGCCGGAAGTCGCGCATGAAGGCGGCGAGGTCCGGTGCCGGGTCGGGTTCGCTGCTGGCGGCGGCCGGTCCGGCTGGTGGGGTCTGGCTCATGGGGTCTCCTTCTCGGGCGCCGCTGCGATGCGGGAGGCGCGGCGGCGCGGGTGTGCAGGCGGGCGGTCGCCGCGTCGTTGCGGCGCCGTCTCCTGGCCTGCCTGTCAGTGCAGGCGCGGGACGTACTGGTCGAGGCGGGGGCGGTCGGATGCGGGGACGGCGGTGATGTCGGCGGTGAACGTCAGGGCGAGTGTGGATCCGGCGGTGGCGGTGAAGGTCCGGCGGATCTCGGCGCGCGAGAAGTCGAGGCGGGTCCGTTCGTCGACCTGGCCCGGCGGAGCGCCGACGCGGACGACGAGTTCGTGCTCCCCGGGGGCGACCTGCATCCACATTCGGGTCCAGGAGGCGTCCAGTTCCCTGCCGTCCAGGAGGACGAGCGGGGCCGGGACCCAGGGCCGACAGGCCGGGGCCTCGGGTTCTCCGATCCGGATCGACCGCCAGCGCTGCATCGGATGCAGTCGCTCGGCGCCCGCGAGCGCGGCCAGGACCGGCTCGGGGTGCGCTTCGAAGGCGAACCGCAGGTGGAGGCCGAGCCCGGCCCAGCCGGGCGCGGGTGCGAGGCGTTGCGGCACATCGGCGTCGAGCACGATGACCTCGGGCTGTTCGGCCCCTGCGGGGGCGGCGGCCTGGGCGACCTTCCGCGCACGGGCCTGCCGGACCAGTGACGCGGTGATCAACGCGATCCCGATGCCGAGCCCGAGGGCGACCGCGCCCCACACCGCGCCGCCGATGAGCGTCGATGCCGCATCGGGCGAGGCGACCGCGACCGCTACGACAGCGGCGATCAGGGCCGCCCCGGCGGCGGCCGTCGCGTAGACGCCCGCTCCGCGTCCGCTGCGGCGCGGAGCGAACGCGGTCAGCTCGCGGATCTCGGCCCCCGCCTCCCGGTAGCGGTGGGCGGTGTCGCCGATGATGCTGGCGTAGTCGAGCTCGATGCGGTCGCCCCGGCCGAGGTGCACCTGCCGGTAGCAGCGCGAGTGGCTGCTGGCGACCGCGATCAAGTGCGTCCCGGGCGTCAGGGTCAGTTCGGTGACGCCCCAGCCCCAGGAGGCTGGGATACCGTCGACGCTGACGACCGGCACCAGCGGGCGGCTGATGCGCAGGGACGGCCGGACGTCGCGCGAGTCCTGGTTGCGCCAGGCCGTCCGGACCACGACGGTCCCGTGTGTCGCTGCGGTCGCCGCGGAGGCGGCGTCGAGGCGGCGTCCGGCCCGGACCGGCACGGCCGCATCGGGATGCGGCCGCGCGGACCAGGCGCGGAACGGCGGGAACGTCTTGAACCCCGCGAAGCGCCGCAAGCCCGGGAGCACCGGCCAGGTCGCGGCCACCGCGATCACCACCGCGCCGAGCGCCAGGGCGAGCAGGTCGTCGCCGTCCACGGCTACCGGCCCCCGCGCACTAGCTACCGCTCCAGCTCGGCTCGGGGTCGTCGGCCCAGGTGGGCTTCTCCCAGGTGCCGGTCGGTTCGGACTCGCCCTCGGGGGTGTCGACGAAGGGGATGAAGTCGAGGTTGCCGGGGTCGACGCCGTAGGTGCCCCGCGGGTCCTCCTTGCCGTCGACGTCGCCGTTCCCGGCGAGGTCGTTGATGTTCAGCCCGAGGTTGTAGGCGCCCTGACCGCCGACGAACAGGTGCCCCAGGCCCCCGGCGACGTGGCGCCCGCCCGAGGGCGCGGCGGCGTTGCGCAGCGCGAGCTGCGCGAAGCCGTTGGCCATGTTGAAGGCGGTGGGGCCCACCAGGTCGAGCGGGTTCACGACGTTGCCTTGAGTGGCCAGGACCGCCCAGGAGCCGGTCATGCCGCCGCCGATGAACGCCGCGAGCCCGTTGCCGAGCGCCTCCAGCCCTGCGTCCAGCGTCTTGAGGATGCCCAGGCCCGTCGCGGCGATCGTCATCGCCGCGGTCCGTACCGCGGCCGCGGCGGGGGCGGTGAGCGGGAACGCCTGGAGCGGCCAGTACACCAGCGCCATGCCCATGAGGACCGTCGCCAGCGCAGCGTAGGCGGTGACCATGACCGCGAGCAGTGCGGCGATGGTGAACAGGCCGACGCCGACCTCGATGGCGAACGCAGCGATGGTGAACAGCTGCATGCGCACCTTCCCGGACTGGTCGACGAACGCGCTGCAGTCGTCGCCCTCCCACGCTTCGGCGTCGAAGGCGTCGACCTTGTCCCCGAGGCCGTCTCCGGCCTTGATGTACTTCTCGGCGAGCTGGAGCCAGGAGGCGCCGACCATCATGATCTGGCCGGGGTTGCACTGGTTCATGTAGATGATGCGGGCGATCTGGGTCGCCGAGGGCCCGAAGGTGAAGGCGGGCAGGACGATCTCGACGGCCGCGGCAGGCGCGGCGATCGCGAAGGCGTCCATCATGCCCTGGAAGCTGCTGGGCTCGGGTGCGCCGATGCTCATGGTCGTGGTTCCTTTGCGGCGGAGGGTGTCAGTTGAAGTTGTCGGCGGCCGCCTGGTCGGCGTCCTCCCAGGAGGTGGCGCAGCCGTCGAGGTTCGCGTTCATGGCCTGGAAGCACTCGGCGGCGCCGGCGACCATCTCGTTCATGTAGGACACGGCGGTGGTGTACACGGCGGCGAGCGCCGGTGTCACGGAGGTGTACAGCGCCTGGTCGATCCCGCGCAGGCTGGGGAGGATCTCGTTGGCCTCCTCCAGGATCGGGGTGACTTCCTGCTGGATCTCGGTGCCGAGTCCGCGGATCGCCTCTGGGTCTACTTTGGTCACTGGTGCCTCACTGCTGCCGGAGTCGCTTGATGGTCTGGTCGTGGTCCTGTTGGAGGTAGGCCGCCTGTCCGGTGAGCTTCTTCGCGAACGCGCGGGTCTGGGCGGGGAAGCCGTCGATCTGGTCCTGCGTGAAGGGCAGGCCCAGCGCGTCGATGCCTGATCGCTGGCGCTCGCGCAGCTCGGCTCCGGCGCGGGCGGCGGTCGCGGTGATCTGCTCGGCGAGCAGTTCGGGCCCCATCTCGCGGGCGTGCAGGCCCAGGAGCAGGCGCGCGATCGGGTACTGCACGGTGGCCTCGACGGTCACCTGCTCGTCCTCGCTGACGGCGGTGGCGACGAGGCCCCCGACTTCGGCTTCGAGCGGCGTCGGGCCCGCGCTCTGGGTCGGCTGGAACCGTTCGAGCAGCGCGATGGCCATGTCGAGTCCGGCGCTCGGGAACGCCTGCATGTCGAGGCCGAGACCGGTCATCGATCGCGGGTCGTCGGGCGACCGGCTCGGGTCCTCGGCGCCGTACTCGGCCCGCTTGCGTTCGAGGACCGCTTCCAGGCCCTCGCCGCGGATGCCGTCGCGCAGGTTTTTCAGCTCGGCGAGCGCGTCGGCGGACGAGGGCAGGTCCTCGTCCTGCTGTGCGGCGCGCACGGCGTCGGCGGCGTCGCGGGCGGTGGCGGTGACCAGGTCGGCCAGGTCGCGAACCGGGAGGCGGACGGCGTCCAGGCTGAGCCGGACGACCGGCGAGGCGCCGTCGAACTCGACGGCGACGTTGCCGCATCCGCTGGTGTGGACGGTGGCGGGGTGGGAATCGGTCAAGGGTGCTCCATAGTGTGCGGATCGTGTCGTCCGGGGGTGGTCGGGGTTCGGGACTGCGTCATCTGGCCGCCAGGGCGATCGCCTCCTCCACCAAGGGGACGACGTCGTCCGGTCGCTCTTCGACGGCGAGGTGCCCGACACCGTGCAGAACGTGCAACTCCCGTCCCAGGGCCGCTTCGACGGCGGGGCCGAGGCGGTCGGGCGGCAGGAACCGGTCGTGCTCCCCGACCGCGGCCACGACCGGTGCGCCCTTCCACCGGTGCAGCTGCTGCGGGGCGAGCGGTGCCGGGGCGAGAGTGGTGCGGCAGTACCGGGCGACCAGCTCCATCCACGCCACCGTCGCCGCTTCAGGCGCGTGACCGGGGGCGACGAACAAGTCCAGAAGGCTCCGGGTGCGCTCAGGCGAGGGGCGCATCAGCCACGCCGCCGACCGGCGCATCAGCAGCGCATCGGTCTTCAGCGGAACGATCCCGCCGGGCGAGTACAGCACGCGGGCGGCGATCCGGTCGGACTCGCACGCGAGCGCGATCGCGGCCCCCAGCGAGTTCCCGACCACCACCGCGTCCTTGACGCCGGTGTATTTGAGGACCTGCGCCAAAACCGCGGCGTACCAGGGCTGCTTGTAAGGCCTCGCCGCCAACGGGCGCCGGGGGCGTTCGCCGCTGCTGAGCCCGGGCTGGCCCGGCATGTCGACCACCAGCGTCGACCACCGGTCCCCGAGCACCTCGGCGACGCCCAGGCAGGTCGCGATGTTGAAGTTCGTGCCGGGCACGAAGACGACCTTCGGCGTGCCCTCGCCGATGAATGTCAGATGCGCCTGGCTGCGGTCGACGGTGATCAGGCCCCGGCGGTGGCGCACGGGCCACTCGTCGATCCGGGTGCGGCACCACCGCTCGATGATGCGGCGGCCGGGATCGGACTTGTACAGGCTCCGCATCCGCACGGGTCTCCAATCAGGCGAAGGAGCAATCTCCTTGCCGACCAGACTTCCCGGCGCACCGCACTGAACCCTACTCCACCGACTCCGCGGTATGTGTTGCCAAACGGTAAACCGTCCTTCACTGCCGCGCTGCACGACCGTCCACACCGTCCGATACAAGTCGCAGCGCCGGAGAATCGGTCCGGGGCGGTCGCCAACCGGAATGTTATGAGATAACATTTGGGGCATGGACTCGCCGTCGAAGCGTGAGCGCACCCGCGACCGGTTGCAGGAGTGCGCGCTCGCGCTGTTCGAAGAGCAGGGGTTCGAGGCCACGACCACCGCGCAGATCGCCCGCGCCGCGGACGTCACCGAGATGACGTTCTTCCGGCACTTCGGGACCAAAGCGCAAGCGGTCCTGTCAGATCCGTTCGACCCGGTGATCGCCGAGGCCGTCGGCGCGCGGCCGGTCGGCGAGGCGCCGCTGCTGCGGACCGTCCGGGGCCTGCGAGCGGCGCTGGCCGGGCTCGCCGAATCCGACCTGGTGACCGCGCGCAGGCGCATCAGGCTCGTCGCCCGCACGCCCGTGCTCCGCGCCGAGGCCGCCGTGCAGAACGAGGTGACCGCCGCTGCCATCGCCGACCGCCTCGCCGACGGCGTCGACGCCTTCACCGCGCGGGTCGCCGCAGACGCCGTGCTCGCCGCCGTGACGGCCGCGCTGTACGCGTGGGCCGAACACGCGGACCGGTCCCTGGAAGCGACCATCGGCGCGGCCCTGGACGTGCTGGAGGACCCGCGTGCCTGACCGGCTCCGCATCAGCGATGCCCGCCGCACCTACGGCGCCGGCGCCGGAGTCCTCGGAGTGACGCTCCACGTCGCGCCGGGGGAGGTCCATGCCCTCGTCGGGCTCAACGGCGCCGGGAAGACCACGCTCATGCGCGCCGTCCTCGGCATGGTCCGCCTCGGCTCCGGCACCGTCCACATCGAAGGTGTCCCGATCGAGGCGATGCCCGCCGCCGCATGGACGCGCGTCGGCCACCTGCTCGACCGGCCGTTCGCCTATCCCGAGCTGCGCGCCCGCGCGAACCTGGAGATCGCCGCGCGCCTGTACCGGATGCGGACCGCCGAGGTTCCGACCGCCGTCGAACGGGCTCTGGAGGACATGGGCATCGGCGACTATGCCGCGGTGCGCGCTTCGCGGCTGTCCAAAGGCAACCGGCAGCGCCTGGGGCTGGCCGCAGCGCTCATCGCCGACCCCGACCTGGTCGTCCTCGACGAGCCCACCGACGCCCTCGACCCGGCCGGGGTGATCGCCCTGCGCGAGAGCCTGCGCCGCCGCGCCGACCGCGGCGCGGGCGTCCTGGTCTCCAGCCATCACCTCGACGAGGTCGCCCGCGTCGCCGACCGGATCTCGGTGATGAACCGCGGCCGCCTGATCGGCACGCTCGACCCCGCGGGATCGGAGCTGGAGCGGGCGTTCTTCGACCTGGTGCTCCACGACGACACCGACAGGAACGGAGCGTGCGCATGAGCGGTCTGGTCGCGGCGCTGCGGGTCGAGATGCGCAAGGCCGCCTCGGCGCGGGTGCTCCACATCGCCGCCGGGGTGCTCGTCCTGGGCGCCGGCGTCCTCGGGCTCGCCCTCACCGGCGCGGTCGCCTCCGGGAACGCGCAGATCACCGCGAAGCTCGGCCAGGCGGCCGACGCGGCAGGGTGGCCGCTGCTGCTCGCGGTGGTCACCCAGGTCGCCGCCGCGGGCTCCCTGCTGGCCTTCGGGATCGCCCACAGCTGGGTCTTCGGCCGCGAGTTCACCGACGGCACGGTCTACGGGCTGTTCGCCCTGCCGGTCTCCCGCGCCGTCCAGGCCGCCGCGAAACTCCTGGTCGCCCTCGGATGGTCGCTGCTGACCGCCCTCGCCTTGACCGCCGCGATCACCGCGGCCGGGTTCGCCCTCGGCCTCGGCGCCCCCGATGAGGCGAGCGCGGCGGCACTGGTCCGACTGTGCGCGATGTGCGCGATGAACGGCCTCGTCGCCGTCCCCACCGCCTGGGCCGCCACCCTCGGCCGCGGCCCGCTCGCGGGCGTCGGCACCACGATCGGACTCCTCGTCCTCGCACAGACCACCGTCGTCGCCGCTCCCGCGGCCGGAGCTTGGCTCCCGATCGCCGCCCCGGCGCTGTGGGCACTCCAACCGGGCGCCGTCACTGCCTTTCAGCTCACCGCCGTAGCCGCGTTCGCGATCGCGTCGGCCGTCCTCATCGCCCGCACTTGGCGGCGGCTCCAACTCGACCGCTGAGCGCATCAGTCGCAAGGAACGGGAACGATGCCGCTTGGTGCGCGGCCCAGCGGTACGGATACTCGATCTCATGCCTCTTCGCGCCCGCCTCATCTCCGCCCTGCGCCACCTGTCTTGTCGGGCTCGCCGTCGTTTGCGCAAGCGCGGCAATGCAACAGCGGACGTCATGGGACAAGGAATGACCGTGTCCGGCGTCGGTATCGATGCCACCGTCGGACATCAGTGTTCGCGAGGGCACTCTTGGTGGCGCGATTGCACTATGGTGAACGACAGGTGTGCCGGGAAGTCTGGTCGGCGGTGAATGACCCCTGCCTCGATCGGAGCTCGGCCGCATGCGACACCGGTGCCAATCCTCCAGACGCGAGCACCGCCTCCCTTCCTGCACCGAACCGTTCCGCCGCGTCCGGCCGCGCCCGGGCGCCCCTTCCGACCCCGCGAAGGAGACTGCATGGACACCACGCCCCCCGGCGGCCCCGACCGAAAGGGCCGCCCCTCAGCGCTGACCGATCCCGAGGGCTACATGCGCGATTTCGAGCAGCGGGTCGCGCACATCCGCGAACGCGCCGAACGCGTCCAGGACCTCATGAACGACACCAGCGTCCGTCTCGAGTCCGAGGAGGGCGAGGTCGCGGTCACCGTCAACATCGGCGGCGGGCTCCTCAACATCGAGTTGAGCCCGACCACCCGCACCATGAGCGGCCCCGGCGTCGCCGCCCTCATCATGGAGACCTACCACCGCGCGGCCGCCGAAGCGTCCCAGCGCTCGGTGGACGTCATGTCCGAGATGCTCGGCGACGACTCCGAGGCGATGGGCATGATCCGCCAGTCGATCAACCGCTACGCCCCCAAGGAGGACTGACGCATGGGCGAGGGATTCGGGTCCGACCCCGAAGAGATCCGCAACCACGTCTCCAGCCTGAGCGACGGCGCGTTCGCCACCCTCGGCACCGCCGCGGACGCCGCCTCCGGCCTCACGCTCGGCGGCTTCGACGCCTACGGCGTCCTGCTCCAGTTCGTCATCCCGCCGGTGCTGAACCTGTGTCTCGACGACGCCGGGGCCGCGATCCGCTCCGCCTCGGACTTCGCCGTCGCCATCGGGCAGGCGCTCACCGGGGTCGCCGACGACTACGAAGGCGTGGATCAGGAGATCGCCGACCTGCTGTCGAGAATCGGCGAGGAGATCGGCAAATGAGCGACGACGTCGTCGACACCACCGGCGGTCGCATCGTCGACAGCCTCACCACCATGGGCGAGCACTTCAACGACGCCGCGGGCGACGGCATCGACCCCACCGCGTTCGCGATCGACGGCGCGATCGCCGCGCTCGACGTGCTCGCGTTCGCGGCCAACCCCTTCAAAGAGCTGATGATGGCCGGCGTCGGCTTCATCATCGAGCACGTCGACTGGCTGCGCGAACCCCTGGAGATGCTCACCGGCAGCCCCGCCGAGATCACCGCCCTGTCGCAGAGCTGGTCCAACGTGGCCGCCGATCTCAACGACGCCGCGCAGCAGTACGCCGACTCGATCGGGCAGATCTCCAACTGGGAAGGCGACGCCGGGGACGCCTACCGCGCCGTCTCCGAGGCGTTCTCCGGCGCCATCGCGGGCGCCGCGAGCTGCGCGCAATCGACATCGCAGGCCATCTCGGTCGCGGGGATCATCGTCGCCACCGTCCGCGCGCTCGTCCTGGAGATCATCTCCGACTGGGTGTGCCGAGCGATCATGTGGCTGCTGTCGGCGCTCGCCAGCGCCGCGGTCACCTTCGGCGCCTCAGTGCCGACGGCGATCTCCGGCGTCGTGGTCGACGCGTGCATCCAGATGACGAAGATCGTCTCCAAGATCTCCAAGATGATGCAGAAGGTCGCCGAGCTGCTGCGCAAGATCAAGGTCTTCCAGGGTGCCTTCGGGAAGCTCGCGAACTCCCTCGACGACATGGCCGAGGGCATGATGAAGGGCATGGCCAAGACCGACGCGAAGGCGATGATCAAGAACATCGACAACGTGCTGGCGTTCAACAACAGCCCGCGCTTCGCCGCCGACCACGGCATCAACACGACCTACGACGCCGCGAAGGACGTGTACAAGAACGGCGCGCAGTGGGGCCGGGACGCCTTCGGCAACACCACCGGCCTGCGCGACGTCGCAGACAAGGCGGGCGACCTGTTCCACACCGGCATCCGCGGCACGCTCGGCGGCATCAAGGCCTACGACAACGACACCGAGGCCGAACCGGCCGAGGAGCGCCACGACGGTGAGTGAGCCGCGATGAGCCTGGACGGCGTCTGGACGATCCCCGGGTGGGGGCTGGCGTTCGCGATGTGGGCGCTGGCCGCCGTCGCGGGAGCCGTGATCGTGGCGGCGACCGCGCTCGTTGCGTGGCGCGGACGGAAGCGGCGGAGGTAGCAGTGGGCGAGCTGTGGACGTCGCTGGCCGTGGCCGTGGCGGGGCCGCTCGGCGCCGCAGCGGTGCTCGCTCTCGCGCTCCTGGCCGCGGCAGGACTCGCGGAACGGATCAATCCTGAACCTCCGGCCGATGCCGAGGAGCAGGTGCGCGAGGCGGTCGAGCAGCAGCGGCTGCAAGCGCAGCTCGATGCGCAGATCCAAGCGGCGGAACGCGAGCGCGGTCGCGAACCGGTGGACAGCACGCACGTGTCGTTCCCCGCGTTCGGGATCGCGTTCCTGATGTGGCTGGTGCTGACATCCTGGACGGCGGCCCTGGAGCACCTCGACGACCCCGGCGAAGGCTTCCCGCTGGCGCTGGCGCTGCGACCGCTGTGGTCCGCGCTGATCGCAGCGACCCTGGCCGGTGTCGTGGTGGGGTTCTTCTACCGCCGCTGGTTCCGGCGGCAGCCTCCGCAACGCCGAGCCGATATCCGGGCTCGACTGGAAGCCAAGGAGCGCCACGACTTCACCGAACGACTCCGAGCGATCCGCAGCCGACCGCGCAGACGCTCCGACCGCCATGGCGTTCACCCCTGAGGAGCTCGAATTGTGGCTGACCGGCAGCGACCTGCCGCAGCTCCGCGAGGCCGTCACCGACCGCCTCGACGCCGCCCTGGGCTAGGCCGTGACTGAGAACTGAGGAGAACCCCGGTTGAATCTGTTGTGCTGCAACAAGATACGCCGGAGCCTCCCGAACAGGGCAGCGAGCTGGCGCCTGGTGAGGTTCGTGCTCCAGTTAGGCCGCGGCGGCCAGGCGCCCGAAGCACACGGCAGCGAACGCGTCGGCCTCGATCACGAGCCGGTATCCCAGCGGCTGCGTCTCGACCGCGCCCTCGGGGAGCGCGTTGGAGCTGACCTCCTATTGTTTCTTCGCTGGCGTCTCCGCTCGCGGGGCAGGGTCATCTTGAAATGCGAGGCGAGGGAGCAGGCGAATCTGCCGCAGTTCTTCGATGAACTGCTGATGGTCGCTGATCTTCTCTCGTGGCGCGGCGGCGAGCTTGTGCTTGCGGCGCATCTTCGCGGTGTGGGCCTTGATGTCGTCGCCGGCTTCTGAATCGTCGGCGGCCGCGTCCACGCGGCGAAGCGTGACCGAGGCGCGATCTCGGGTGCATCCGTTCGGGTGGTCGGCGACGAACTCGTTGATGATGCGGTCCAGTCGCTGGTTGCGGCGAGCATCGCCTTCCTGTTCCCGTGCTTCGCGAAGGGTGTCGGCGAGAAGCCTGATTAGGGATGCGAAGTTGTCGTCGAGGTGTGGGACTCCGGCGGGCCTAGCGCCGCCTTCGCTGCTGGCCAAGTAGGCAAGGAGTTCCTTAGCGAACCCCGCTTTGGTGATGTCGGTGCTGAAGACCGAGTAGAACGCCTTCTCAAGCGAGTCCCAGAGGCTTCCGTCGAGCTCGGCGAGGAGAGAAACTACGTCGAACTCAGTGAACCGCCTCGCCTCATTTTCCTCCATGCCGAGGAACGTGCGCGCGTACCTGCGGCAAGCGGCCACCGCTACGTTCACCGGGACCAGATCCTCCGGTTCACGGACGACGACGCCTTCAGCAACCGTTGGGTTCGAATTGTCGGCCCATTCCGACACCATCAAAATGAGCTCGTCGGCGATGACTTTGCGTCCGTGTGCGCCGCCGCGCTGGAGCTGCTTCCGTGCGGTCTTCCCCGCCTGATCCCCATCCACAAGCACGACACAGGCGGGTTTGACCTGGTCGCGTCCACGCGCGAGGTAAACCATGTAGGGAAGGCTGGAACCTCCCGGCACGATGGTCACCTCGTTGAGGTCGAGGCATTCACTTGGAGGACGATCGGCGCGGAGGAGGCGGGCGTTCATGCCCGCGAGCAGGACCTGGTCGGCGATGCCTTCGACGAAGAGGTTGTCACCTCCGATGAAGGCGGTCTCCGCGACGAATGCACCCAGAGACGACCGCAGCGGTTCATAGTGGTTGCGCGTCGCGTCCTTGACGACCCGGGTGCCCTCGTCGCGAGCGCCCTTGTCGACGACGCGGACGCGGTGCCCGGCGTTTCGATTGATCAGGAACGGTGAGTGCGTCACATACAGGACCTGGTCTTCGCGCTCCGAGTCGTCAGGGCGAGCGTGATGTTCGAGCACCCGCAGCAGATCTTGTTGTCCGGATGCGGAGAGGAAGGCATCAGGTTCGTCCATAAGCAGCAGCTCCGGGCGATCCGCAGGACGATCGTGGGAGAGCAGTTGGACGTAGTAGCTGAGGAAGTACCGTAGGCCGCGACTGCGTTCGCTGAAGGAGTAGTCGGTTCCAGTGCGGTCGCGGATGGTGAAGACGAGTTCGTGTTCGCGCGGGGAGACACGCAGCTGGAATTCCGGGTCTTGGCTCCACCACTTCGACACGTTGAGGTGGCGTGCGATGGAATTGTTCATCTCCTGGATGAGGCCGTTGACCAGTCCTTCGCGCTCATTGCTGATGGCGTCGCGCAGCTCCTGGAAGCTGGACTCTTCGATCCGGGCGATCTTGGTCAGCAGGTCCATGCCGAGCTGTTGCGGCCCCTTGGCGGGTTCGTCTCCCGTGAGGAGACTGAGGACGTTCGTCGCTTCGTTCTTGTAGTCGTCCTCGTTCTTGAACATGCCGAACAGCGTCCACAGGCGTCCTCGGGATTTACGTGGAGCGAGGACGGTGGTGTCGCCGGACAGCGCCGCGATGGATACCGAGTCGGGCAGCGCAATCTCGGTCTGGAGATCATACGGGTACGGCAGAAGGGAGGTGAGCGCCTCGATTTGCTCCGCACCTAGCTCGACCCGCTGCTCGCTGGAATCGACGACCTCGACGGCTTCTGGTCTGGGGCGAAGCATGAGCAGGTTGCCGCCGCTCAGCAGAGGGATCTCATGATCCTGAAGCAGTGCTCGCTCGGCGTCGTCAATGCGGAAGGTCGCTCCAACCTCTGGGTACAGCCGCGACCCGAGTTCGACTGAGAACAAGGTCGAGGAGCGGCAGAAATCACGCTGAAGGTGACCTTCACCGGTGAGGACGATTTTGATCGCGTCGAGCAGGTGCGACTTGCCTGACTCGTTGGCGCCAACGACCGCAGTGATGTCGGGTTCGACGGGGATATGGACGTGGGGCATCCATCCTTCGGGAGTCTCCTGCCAGGCTCGTACTTTCGCGCCCGGCTTTGCTTTGAGCTCGTAGTCGAAGTTGAAGGACTTGTAGAACCGGATCCAGATCTCGTGGATGTGCATCTCGCCACCTGCGCTCGCCATTGAACAACTCAGTGAGTCACGAATCGAGCACAGCGTACGACCTGAATGCGTGGGCACGCACCCTTGCATTCTGGGATTGACGGCAACCGGGAATGCCTGCCGCGGCACTGCATCAACGCCGATCAATGACGAAAACCGCTGGGGCGTAGGAATTCTCGTCCGAAGTCGGTCCGGGTTCCTGTCGTTCGAGTTGTCAGGAATGCTAGCGACGCGCAGCCTTTTGGACTGAAAACTCTGCCCGAACCGCCGAGTTGCATCACACGCATAACCGGCATCCTTTCCGCGCAGGACACACCTCTGAGCGCGTTCGGGTCGGACGGCGACACGCGAGCAACGGAAAGGAGGATCGTGGGGTCAGGCGGCTGCGAGCATGGAGTCGCCTGTAGCTCTGGCGAAGAGGAGGTCCTGACGGTGCGAGCGGCTCCGTTGAACGAGCGCCAGCGCGCGACGTTGCGCTTGATCGGGGATGGGGATGATCTCAGCGGGGATGACCGAGTGGGCCTGCGGATCACGGCTCGCTCGCTTGCTTCCCGTGGCCTGGTGAAGGTTCGCAGAACCGGCGGGAAGTGGCAGGCGACGATCACTGAGGCCGGCCGGGTCACCCTCGATCAGGGCGGCGCACAGGATGGCGGTGCACCGTCGGCATCCGAGCATGGATTCCCGCCGAGGCAGCAGCAGCGCATGCTCGACGCGGATGCAGAGTCGAGTCCGAGACCGAGCGCGAGCACGCGTCCTGCCGCTCCAGGGGCCCGCCGCCAGGCCGCGCTGTCGCTGGTCGAGCGGCTGGTCCGCGAACGCAGGATCGTCGTCCCGAGTCCGAGTGAGTCCGAGCGCGGGCACTGGCGCAAGACCATTCACTATGCGAAGCGGTACGGGCTGGAGCCTGATGGCGAGTTCATCGAGTGCACCGGGTCAGGACGCGGCGACCTGACGATCGCGCTCGTGGCCGGTGTTCATCCCAATGCGGCTCGCAAACGTGCCGCGGCCTTGACGCCGGTGCCCGTGCCCCAGCGGCTGGACCGCCTGCACCCGGTCGTAGCCCAGCTCCGCGACGATGCCGGGAAACTCGTCATGCCCAAGGCGCTCCGGCGCCGGTCGCTGCTGCTGTTGCAGGCGCTCGCTGCGGCCGCCGAAGAGCGCGGTTGGCAAGTCCGGGACCGCCCGGCAGAGCCCGAGCTGCACTACAGCGGTCACCGCCAAGAGTCCGAGCACCGTGAGGGCTGGATCTGGGTGGTCATCGACGGATACTCGTACACGGTCACCATCGATCAGGAGTTCCCGCAGACCCTCGATCCGGTGAAGTCGCAGACGCTCAAGATCGAGCTGCCCCATGCGAAGTCGGGGAGCCGATCGCGGTGGGCCGACCGCAAGACCGGGACGCTGGAAGACCGCCTGCCCGAGATCCTGGAAGGCCTCGCCGCTCGCGCGGCAGAAGACCGCGAGCGCGCCGCGGTCGAAGCGCAGGAGGCCGCCGAGCGGCAACGCGCCCGCGAGAAGGCCGAAACGGACGCTCGCTCCCGAGCGTTGTCCCAGTTCAATGCCGAGACGCTCTACCGGCAGGTGGCGGCGTTCGAACGCGCTCGCGCGATCAGCGCCTACTGTGACGTGCTGGAACAGCGCATCGAGGCCACTGACGCCCCCGAATCGGACCGGGAGAGGGCCATGGCCTGGCTCGCATGGGCCAGGGCCCATGCGGCCGAGATCGACCCGTTCCGGGTGCTGCCGACCATGCCCGAGGCGCCCGAGTTCACCGCTGAACAACTGGCGCCTTACTTGAATGATGCCGAATCATCTGCGCCGCAAGGGAATCAGTTTGATTCTGCGCGGCCGCAGCACCTGGACCCTGCCTTGATGATGCTTCAGTTTCAGGTCGAAAAATCATACTTCAGGAGGCAGCATCCTCACGTTTGAAATGACTATATTGTCTTATTAGTTCTATTTGACCGAAATGCCGGGACCGCTATAGGACCGTAGATCGGCCGTTTCCAGCCGGATCTGGCCGGTCGGAGCCGGACAAGAGGAAACCCCGCCTTCCAGTGTTCGTGCTGGTAGACGGGGTGTTTCGCCTGGTGGTGAGGGTGGCCAGGGCCGGGGTCGAACCGGCGACCTTCCGCTTTTCAGGCGGACGCTCGTACCAACTGAGCTACCTGGCCAGGAAACACGCACTGCGCGTTGCCGTGAACACTGTACAACATGCCGGGCCCGGCCACCGAAGTGGTATTGCGCGGAACGTGACGTCCGCCCCGCCGGGCGGCGGGGCCCGAGGCACCCGATCGGGTGCGATCCGCCGGGCTGCGGCCCCGGCGGGCCGGGGGCAAGCCGGGCCATCTCCTGCTCAACCAAGTCAAAGCGCCGCAAGGATTTTCGGTGCGACGGTGGAACGAGTCGGCGGGCGCGAGTAGCGTACAGGGCACCCTACCCCCCGAGGAGGTTTCCGTGACCCGACTCGCTGCCGTCCCGCCGATGGGCTGGAATTCGTGGGACGTGTTCGGGACCTCGGTCACCGAGGCCGAGACGCGCGCGAACGCCGAGTTCATCGCCGAGCACATGGCCGAGCACGGCTGGGAGTACGTCGTCGTCGACATCCAGTGGTACGACCCGGCCGCCCGCGCGGGCGGGTACAACTCCGGGACCAAGCTGGTCCTCGACGAGTACGGCCTCCCGCAGCCCGCCCCGAACCGGTTCCCCTCCGCGGCGGGCGGCGCCGGGTTCAAGCCGCTCGCCGACTACGTGCACTCCCTCGGGCTGAAGTTCGGCCTGCACATCCTTCGGGGCGTCCCCCGCCAGGCCGTCGCGGCGGACACGCCGATCAAGGGCAGCGAGTACTCGGCGGCGCAGATCCCCGACCGGGAGCGGCTCTCCTCGTGGGTCGACGACAACTGGGGCATCGACCACTCCCACCCGGGCGGCCAGGCGTACTACGACTCCCTCGCCCGCCAGTTCGCGGACTGGGGCGTCGACTACGTGAAAGCCGACGACATGATCGCCCCCTACTGGGAGGACGAGGTCGAGGCGTTCTGGCACGCGATCGACCGCGCCGACCGCGACATCCTCCTCAGCCTCTCCCCGGGCATGAACCTCTCCACCGCCCACGCCGAGCACCTCAAGGCCCACTCCCACCTGTGGCGCGTCTCCGCCGACCTGTGGGACCGCTGGCGCGACATCAACGCCCAGTTCGACCTCCTCCGCGAATGGGCCCCTCACGCCGGCCCGGGCCACTGGCCCGACGCCGACATGCTCCCCTTGGGCCGCATGGGCGTCCGCGCCGAAGTGGGCGAGCCCCGCGAGAGCCTCCTCACCCCCGACGAGCAGCGCACGATGCTCACCCTCTGGTGCATCGCCCGCTCCCCGCTCATGGTCGGCGCCGACCTGCCCAACTCCAGCGCTGAAACGATCGAACTCCTCACCAACCCCGAAGTCCTCGCCGCCCAACGCCACCCCGCCGGGTCCCGCGAGGTCTGGCGCGAGGGCAAACTCGTCGCCTGGGCCTCCGAAGACGGCGCCTTCGCGGCCCTGTTCAACCGCGGCCCCGAGCCCGCCGAGATCCAGGTCCCGTGGGCGGTCCTGGGGACGGCCCGGCCGAGGCGGATCCGGGATTGCTGGGGGCGGGCGGACCTGGTTCCCGGGGATGCGCTTCGGGTGAAGTTGCAGCCGCACGGGTCGGCCCTGTTCCGGCTTTCTTAGGGCGCTTGGCTTCTGGATTATTTGAGTGTTGGTGCGGGCGCATCGGCTGGGTGCCGGTGCGCCCGCGATTCGTACCTCGCGAGGTGGTGTTCCGGTAGGAGCCGCGAGCGGATGCACCCGCTCGCGGTCTTCGGGGGCGGTCCCCGGGGTCTCCCTCTAATACCGCCAGTCCTACCGGAACCAGCTCCACCTGCCTCCTCT
>NZ_JBAGKG010000017.1:0-40054 GCF_037034145.1 Glycomyces sp. MUSA5-2 | reverse complement strand
CCGTCCTCGCCCCGTAACGGGGCGGGGGCAAAGACCACAACGGTGTGGAGTTCTCAATGACGCAACCAATCGACACACAGTTCACCCCCGAACACGACACTCGGCCGCGCGCGACCTTGTCGTGGCGCCGTGCGATCGCCCGCGACTGGCGGCTGTACACGTTCCTGATCGTGCCGCTCGTGTTCCTCGTGGTGTTCAAGTACATTCCGATGCTCGGGAACATCATCGCGTTCAGGCGGTTCCGCCCCGGCGGGTCGATCTTCGGCGACGAATGGGTGGGCTTCTACTACTTCGAAGCGTTCATCACGAACCAGCAGTTCTGGAACGTCTTCTGGAACACGGTGATCCTCGGCGCCCTCACGCTCCTGGTCACCTTCCCGCTCCCGATCATCTTGGCGCTCATGCTCAATGAGCTGCGCTCGCGCCGCTTCAAGCGGATCGTGCAGACGATCTCGTACCTGCCGCACTTCATGTCGATCGTGATCGTCGCCGGTCTCGTGCTGCAACTGACCGCGCTCAACGGCACGGTCAACCAGATCGCCGGGGTGTTCGGCGCCGACCCGGTGCCGTTCATGCAGCGCCCCGAGTGGTTCCGCGCGATCTACGTGTCCTCGGAGGTCTGGCAGACCGTCGGGTGGGGAACCATCCTCTACCTTGCCGCGCTCACCACGATCGACGACCAGCTCTACGAGGCGGCGCGCGTCGACGGCGCCAGCCGTTGGAAGCAGACCTGGCACATCACGCTGCCCGGCATCCGCCCGATGATGATGGTGCTCCTGATCCTGAACATCGGCTCGTTCATGGCCGTGGGCTTCGAGAAGGTGCTGCTGCTGCAGAACCCGCTCATCTACTCGACGGGCGACGTCATCGCGACGTACCTCTACCGCGTCGGCATCCAGTCCGCCCAGTTCTCCTACGGCACGGCGATCGGGCTCTTCGAGGCCGTCATCGGCCTCGTGCTCGTACTGTCCGCGAACGCCCTTTCCCGTCGAATGGTTGGAACCTCGCTATGGTGACCGACAATCTGTCCCCGAAGCGAGACCTCGCCCATGTCCGCCGCGAGACCGGCGTCATCCGCGAGTCGCTCGGCTACCGCGTCTTCCGGGTCGTCAACGTCATCGCGCTCCTGCTGGTGTGCGCCGTGACCCTGTACCCGTTCGTGAACCTCATTGCGAAGGCGTTCTCCTCGGAGGGCTACATCGCAGCGGGCGAGGTGAACCTCATCCCGCGCGGGTTCAACTTCGAGACCTTCCAGGTCGTCTTCGCCGATGAGATGTTCTGGACCAACTACGCGAACACGTTCGTGTACACCGCAGTCGGCACCGTCATCGCCATGGCGATGACCACGACCTACGCCTACGCGCTGAGCAAACCGCACCTGAAGGGCCGCACGTTCTTCGTCGGCATCGCCGTGTTCACGATGTTCTTCGGCGGCGGCCTCATCCCCAACTACATCCTCATCGCCTCCTACCTCGGGTGGCGCAACAGCATCCTCGCGATCGTCGTGCCTGGCGCATTGAGCGTCTTCAACCTGCTCGTGATGAAGTCGTTCTTCGAGAACTTCCCGACCGAGCTCGAAGAGGCGGCGGCCATCGACGGGCTCTCGACCTACGGCGTCTTCTTCCGCGTCGTCCTGCCGCTGTCCAAAGCAGTGCTCGCCACCATGACGCTGTTCTACGCGGTCGGACTCTGGAACTCGTGGTTCAGCGCGTTCCTGTTCATGGACGACAAGTCGATGTTCCCGGTGACCGTGTACCTGCGCAACCTCATCGCCGCCGCGACCGGGACGCCCGAGCTCACCGACGGCGGCGAGGCCGCCCAGGTCGCCTCCAACATCCAGGCGGTGACGATGCTGCTCACCGTCCTGCCGATCATCTGCCTCTACCCGTTCATCCAGCGCTACTTCGTCTCGGGCGTCATGCTCGGGTCGGTCAAGGGCTGAACGCCCGCACCTCTCATTTCCCATCCTCGTCGAACAACGACGTTCCCGAACAGGAGACAAGCAATGCCCATCACCCGCAGAGCCCTCGGCGCACTCGCCGGCATCGCCGCGTGCGATGTCGCCCTCTCCGGCTGCTCCGACGGCCCGAGCGACGACACGGCCGGCGACGTCACCATCGACGACGCCCACTCCGTCGGCGCCATGGACGACTTCGGCGTCGGCACCACCTTCAAGGCGACCGAGCCGGTGACCTTCTCGCTGATGTACCGCGACCACACGAACTACCCCGTCCAGGACGACTGGTCGGTGTTCCACCGGCTCGACGAGGATCACAACGTCACCTTCTCGCGCACCGACATCCCGATGGCCGACTTCGACCAGAAGAAATCCCTCCTCATCGGCAGCGGCGAGGCGACCGACATCATCTCGGTCACTTACGGAGGCACCGAAACGCAGTTCATCTCCGGCGGAGCGATCCTGCCGGTCTCGAACTACTTCCACTACATGCCGAACTTCCAGCAGAAGATCGCCGACTGGGGGCTCGAAGCCGACCTCCAGAACAAGCGCCAGGCCGACGGCCGGATCTACCACCTCCCCGGCGTCCGGGAAGCGCCCGACGTGCAGTACTCGGTCGTGATCCGCGAGGACCTCTGGGAGCGGGCCGGCGTCACCGAAGACCCCGCCACCTGGGAGGAGTTCCAGGAGCAGCTCCAGAAGGTGAAGGACGCGAACCCCGAGATCGACTACGCGATGTCCGACCGCTGGACCGACTCGATCACCCTCGGCTCGCTCCTGAGCGTGATGGCCACGAACTACGACACGATCGCCGGATGGGGCTACGCCAACACCTTCTACGACGAGGACGCCAGCGAGTACGTGTTCACCGGTGCCACCGAGGAGTACAAGGAAGTCGTCACCTACGCCGCCGGGCTCGTGGCCGCCGGCCTGCTCGACCCCGAGGTCACGCAGAACGACGACCAGGCCATCCAGAAGTTCATCTCCGGCCGCTCGGCGACGATCTCGGGGAACACCCAGGCGCTCGCGGAGTACCGGACCAAGTTCGCCGACGCCGGCGCGGGCGACGTCCCCATCCGGCTGATCTCGATCCCCGGCGGACCCGCCGGTTCGAAACTCCCGAGCGGACGCTTCACCTCCGGCCTGCTCATCAGCAGCAAGACCGCCGAACAGCCTTACTTCAAGGCGCTCCTCCAGTTCGTCGACTGGCTCTACTACTCCGACGAGGGCATGGAGTTCGCGCAGTGGGGCGTCGAAGGCGAGACCTTCACCCGCGACGCCGACGGCACCCGGGTGCTCGACGAGGACATCGCGTGGAGCTCGATCAACGTGGGCGCACCGAAGCTCCTGAACGCCGACTACGGCTACAGCAACGGGGTCTTCTGCCTCGCGAACGGCTCCTCGAAGGACCTGGTCTTCTCGATGATGACCGACGAGATCGCCGACTGGACCCAGCGGCAGCTCGACGGCAAGGAGCAGATCCCGACCGCGCCCGCGCCCCTGCTGGACGAGATCGAACTCGAGCAGACCTCGCTGCTCCAGACCCAGCTCACCGATGCCGTCCAAGCCGCGACCGCAGGCTTCATCACGGGCCAGCGGTCCATCGAGGACGACTGGGACGCGTACGTGACCGAAGTCGAAGGACTCGGATCGAGCCAGCTGCTCGAGACGATCAACACGGCGCTTGAACGCGCGCGAAGCGAATCGGAGTGAGTCGGACGCGGTGGACCGGTCGCGTTCGCGCTGCCGGCTCACCGTCACCGAGCTGAAGGAGCATGACCATGAGCGTTCGCCACGGTCCGGACCACGCAGTTTCCGCAGACGAGATCGGCCGCGGCCCCCTCGCGCGCGGCGCCGCCCTCACCTACCGGATGCTCGTGCTCGAGGCGCAACTCTTGCTCGCGGCGAGTCCCACCGTCGTCGCGATCCTTCTGCTCGACCGCGACCCCTCGAATCTGCCGCTGTTCGTCCTGGCGCTGCTGCCGCTGGCCCCCGCTCTGGTGGCCGGGGTGTCGGCGGTCCGCGCCGCGGCCCGCAGCAACGATCTCAGCCCGGGGCGGCACTTCTTCCGCGCCTACCGGCGCGATGTCGGGGCGACCCTGCGGTGGGCCGCGCCGACGCACGTCGTCCTGGCGCTGCTCACCTTCAACCTCGTCCACCTCGACGCGGTCGACGGCGGCGCGGCGATGCGACCGGCCACGCTGATGCTCGCCGGACTCCTGGTCGCCTGGAGCGGCCACATGGTCGTCCTCACGACCGGATTCCGGTTCCGCACCCGCGACGCCGCCCGCATCGCGCTCGCCGAGCTGCTCCCGCGGTGGTCCTTCACCTTGGGGGTGGTCGCGCTGACCGTCGTCGCGGCCTTCGTCGTCGTGGCCGCTTCGGAGGTCCTCCTCCTGCTCCTGCTATGGGCCTTCGTCGGCCTGTTCGCCCTCATGGCCCGCCCCGTGTTCGACGACGCCCGGGCCCGGTTCACCCTCCGCGACTGACCCTGTCCGCGACCTCCGCGCAGGGACCCCTACCGAAAGCGAGAATTCCATGGCAAAGTCGCCATCCGAATCCCCCATCAACCGGCGAGCCCTCTTGGCGAGCGGCGCCGCGGCTGTGCCGCTGACGCTCGGGCTGACCGGAGTACCCGCCCAAGCGGGCCCGGCCTCCCAGCCGCGATCGGTCCTCGTCGAGCCCAAACGCCACCGCCAGCTCATCCGCGGGTTCGGCGGTATGACGCACGCGGGCTGGATCGGCGAACTGACGCCGTCCCAATGCGACACCGTCTTCGACAACGGCGCCGACGACCTCGGCTTCACGGTCCTGCGCATCCCCGTGCCCGAGGACACCGCCGACTGGTCCGCCGACCTCGCCACCGCCCAGGCCGCCGCCGCCAAGGGGGCACTCGTCTTCGCCTCGCCGTGGAACCCGCCGGACGACCTCGCCGAGACGTTCGTGCGCGACGAGATTCCCCACGGCAGCCAGTACGAGGCCGAGAACGCCACGCTCGTCAACGCGCACACGGCGACCGACACCCCCGGCTACCAAGGCGAAGGGTATGTGCGGTTCGACGGCGCCACCGACGCGAGCGTCCAGTTCGAGAACGTCGTCATCGGATCGGCGGGTACCAAGAACCTCGCGTTCAGGTACTCGGCACCCGCAGGAGACGTGCATGTCGACATCCACGTCGCAGGAGCCCTGGTCGCCGAAGGAGTGCTGTTCCCCCGCACCGATGCGGGCACCTGGGTCTGGAAGTCGATCCAGGCCCAGATGACGCCCGGCCAGTGGCCGGTGCAGGTCGTCACGACCGGCGAGGGGGGACCGGACCTCGACTACCTCATGGCCGCGGCCTACACCCCGCCCGGGGAGGCCCGCCGCCTGCGCCACGACGCCTACGGCGCGTACGCCGACCACCTGAACGCCTTCGTGCACCACATGCGCGACAACGGCGTCGAGTTGTACGGCATCTCGGTCCAGAACGAGCCCGACTACGCGCACGAGTGGACCTGGTGGACCACCGAGGAGATGAACCGCTTCCTCCGCGAGTTCGCCGGGCGGATCGACTGCCGCATCATCGCACCAGAGTCCTTCCAGTACGTCAAGCGCGTCTCGGACCCGATCCTCGAAGACCCCGAGGCCCTCGAGAACCTCGACATCCTCGGCGCCCACCTCTACGGCACCGCCGTCGCCGACTTCCCCTACCCGCTCTTCGAGGACAACGGCGCGGACAAGGAACTGTGGATGACCGAGGTCTACCACCCCAACAGCTCCAGCTCGGCGAACCTCTGGCCCGAGGCCCTCAAGGTCGCCGAGCACGTGCACCACGCGATGGTCGACGCCGAGTTCCAGGCGTACGTCTGGTGGTACATCCGCCGCTTCTACGGGCCGCTCCTCGAAGACGGCACGATCAGCAAGCGGGGCTGCATGCTCGCGCACTTCTCGAAGTTCGTGCGACCCGGCCACCACCGCGTCGAGGCCCAGAAGGAGCCGCAGGCGGGCGTCTTCACCTCCGCGTACGCCGACGACGACGGCGGCCTCGTCATCATCGCCGTGAACACCACGACCGCGGCGGCGGACCAGTCGTTCGCGGTGAAGGGCTGCGCGGTCCGCAGCGCGCGGCGGTGGCTCACCGACGCGACGCGCTCCATCGAGGAGCAACCCGCCGTCCCCGGCCGGGGCAACGGCTTCACCGTGCCGCTCCCGCCCGAGAGCGTGACGACCTTCGTGGTGCGGAAGTAGGCGAGCGGCCTCAGCGGTACCGGCCTCTCCCCGGGAGGGGGTCGGTACCGCTGAGGGCAGCGGTACGAGTTTCGTCGGTATCGACGTGAAGGTGAGGCTGATCAGACCATGCCTTGGCGACGAGATGGCAATCTGCGGCGACGCTGCACGGGCGCCGAACTCTCGGAGCGAACAAACCCCGCCGCGATGAGCGGCGGGGCAGGTCGAGACGCGAGTTCGTCAGTTCACGACGAACGTCCTGATGCTGTATGCCGGGAGCTCAGCACTGAACGAGCCGTTGACGATCGGCACGGTGGATACTCACCGCCGAAGCGGCCGCTGCCCTCATAGCGCCCCAGGACTGGGAGCAACGCTCAGCCGGAGACGGCGCCAAGGGACGCCGCTCCTTCCGCTGGGCCTGGATCTACCTGCAACCACCGAACGCCGGCAGACACGCCTCGCTGCTGGCCCGGCGCAACAACGCGACTGGTGAGATCGCCTACTACCTCGCCTGGACCGGGGCACCCGGTCTCGGTCACCGACCTGATCTCGTTGAGCACCAGGTCCGGACCTCGACCTCCTGGCACCGGTGGATCACCCTCGCCACGCTCGCCTTCGCGTTCCTTGCCCTGACCCGCGCCGCTGAAGCCCCACCCAGAGACTTCTGGAACCCCTGCAGCGCGGATCAAGTTCCGCTGACCTGCAACGAGATCCGGCATCTGCTGGTCTGCGTGATCGCTCTCAGGCTCTCCTGGGCGCATCGGATACGGTGGTCGGCCTTGCGCCGTCGCCACCAAGCCGTTGCGAAACGGCTGCACTACGCCCAGCAACTCGCTCTCGCCGCGTGAGTGCTCTCCCGGCAATCGGAGTGAAGCCTCGCAGCCGCGACCACAAATTCGGATGCGGCACCAACCACCCATGAGCAGACTGGGCGGATGAACACCACACTCGGCCCGCTGTACGCCGTATCCGGCGCCCCCGGCTCCGGAAAGTCCACCATCCTCCCGCACCTGCTCAAGACCACTGCGGGAACCGTGGTGATGGACATCGATGAGCTACTCGAAGACGGCCAGCTGCTCGGCATCCCCATCGCCGTCCCTGAAGCAACGCCGATCTGGCCTGCTTACCGGCGCATGTGGCAGCAGATCATCGACATGACCCGCCGGGCCGGACATCCAGTACTGCTTCTGAGTCCCAACACCCCCGACGAGATCCCAATCCCCGGAGCTACCGGCTGCCTGCTACTGGACTGCGCCGACGACCTCCGAGCCGAACGCCTACGAGCGCGTGGTGACAGCGACCGACAGATCGAGGCGGCCTTGGAAGACGCGCGACACTACCGGGGCCTCTTCGACACCATTCTCAAGACTGATGACCTTGAACCGCCGGCCATCGCGGACCAAGTCTTGGCATGGACACGCTCAACGCCAACCACCAGCCCAGGACACCAATAGAGCGAACACCAAGATCTACAACTGGAGTACTAGTCGCCCTTGGAGCCGCAGCCACACGAGCATCAGCGCCACCGCTGCCAGGAGCAGCACGCACGCGGCGAGTTCGGGGAACTCGCTGTGCCACCAGAGGTATCCGGCGACCTGCATCGAGACCACCGCGATCAGGCAGAAGTTCGCTCCGACGACGGCAGCCGTCATCTGTTGACGAGAGCGTGGGGAGACGAAGCGGGGCTGCATGATCAGCGCTTTCGGGGAGGGGGAGCGATGCGATCCGGGCCAAGGATATCGTCACCCGGCAACGAATCAGACTGCTGCAAGCTCTGTCCTGCAAACCTACTGAGACAAGCTCTAATGGGTCGCGAGTTCAATTTCTAAAAGTCTGACATTTCCCAGGTCAGCAACATATGACTGACCTGGGCGCTGTCTTATCTGGATGATTTTGACTAGAATGTAGCTGTTTACTCGTACAGGACTGCTTGGATCTCGGTGTCGTCGATGTTGGTGGCGTCGTACCAGTAGAAGCCGGTGTCGATGGTCTCGGGGAGGTCGTCGCCGTTAATGGCGGCGACGGCGGCCTTGACGGTCTCGTAGCCGATGCCGACCGGGTTCTGGGTGATCGCCCCGGCCATGACGCCGCTGCGGATCGCGTCGATCTGGGCCTGGCCGGAGTCGAAGCCGATGATCTGGATCTCGCCGACGCGGTCGAGTTCCTGGACGGCGTTGATGACGCCGATCGCGGAGCCCTCGTTGGCGCCGTAGATGCCGACCAGGTCGGGGTTGCCCTCGATGATGGCCGTGGCGATGTTGGTGGATTCGAGCTGGTCGCCGGCGCCGTACTGGATGTCGACGATCTCGACGTCGGGGGCGTTCTGCTCGATGTACTCCGCGAAGCCGTCCCGGCGCTGGACGCCGGTGACGCTGGTCTGGTCGTGGACGACGAGGGCGATCTTCCCGGCGCCGCCGATGAGCTCGACCATGTGCTCGGCGGCGAGGGCCGCGGCGGCGAGGTTGTCGGTGGAGGCGGTGGTGACCGGGACGTCGGAGTCGACGCCGGAGTCGAAGGCGATGACGGGGATGCCTCGGCTCTGGGCCTCGGTCATGAGCGGGACCGAGGCCTGGCTGTCGAGCGCGGCGAATCCGATCGCATCGGGGTCGCGGTCCAGGGCGGTCTGGAGCATGTCGATCTGCTGTGCCACTTCGGATTCGGAGTCGGGGCCTTCGAAGGTGATCTCGACGTCGAACTCCTCGGCGGCCTGCTCGGCGCCGTCCTGGACGGCCTGCCAGAACTGGTGCTGGAAGCCCTTGGACACCAGCGCGATGTACGGCTTGTCGGGGTCGAGGCCCTCGGTGGCGTCGTCGGTGCCGCAGCCGGCGATCAGGAGCGCGGCTCCCGGCGCAGTCGCGAGGACGGCTCTGCGTTTCATCATTGGGGTTCTCCGATCGAGAGGGTGTGGAGGTCGTTGCGGGACGGCGGGGTCTACCTGCCCCGGCGGAGGATGTCGATGTAGACGGCGGCGAGGATGACCAGGCCGATGACGACGGACTGCCACTCCTGCGGGATGGACATGATCCGCAGGCCGTTGGTGACGGTGCCGACGATGAGGGCGCCGATGAGCGTGCCGACGATGCTGCCCTTGCCGCCTTGCAGGGAGGTGCCGCCGATGACGACGGCGGCGATCGCCTGGAGCTCGTATCCGATGCCCAGCGCCGGCTGCGCGGAGTTGAGCCGGGCCGCGAGCACGACGCCGGCGATGCCCATGAAGCACCCCGAGAGCGTGTAGACGGCGATCTTCCACTTGCGCACGGCGATCCCGGACAGGCTCGCGGCCTCTTCGTTGCTGCCGATGGCGAAGGAGTAGCGGCCCAGGAGCGTCTTCCCGAGGATGAGGGCGGCGATCGCGGTGAGCGCGAACAGGATGAGCACGGCGTTGGGCAGGCGCACGCCCGGTACGAGCGAGGCCAGGGAGATGTCGGTGAACCCGGGCACGTCGGTGAAGTAGATCGGCGCGGTTCCCGAGATCACGAGGGCGAGCCCCTGCGCGATGAGCATCATCGCGAGGGTCGCGATGAACGGCGGGATCTTGAGCACCGCGATGCCCAGACCGTTCAGGAGGCCGATCAGCGCCCCGGTGAGGATCCCGCCGATGACGCCGACTGCCAGCGGGAGGCCCCAGTTGGCGAGCAGCACGCCGGTCATCACCGCGGCGAGCGTCATGCCGGTGCCCAGGGACAGTTCGATCCCGGAGGTGATGATGACGAACGTCGTGCCGAGCGCGAGGATGCCGATGACGGCCGTCGACAGGAGGATGCCGCTCAGGTTCGACCAGGTCAGGAAGTTCGGATTCGCGATCGCGAAGAAGGCGATGAGGACGATCAGGCTGGCGAAGGCCAGGACCTGCTGGATCTGGCGGCGGACGAGGTCCCAGGGAGACGCGAGGACGCCGCGAGGCGCCGCGCGGACCGCGCCCTCCGGGTTCGTCTGGGCGGTGTCGGCCTGCTTCATGTCGCGATTCCTCCGTGTGCTCCGGCTCGGGTGGCGTAGTCCATGACCGTCCTCTGATCGGCCTCGGTGGCGTCGAGCACGCCGGTGATCCGCCCTTCGCACATGACGGCGATCCGGTGCGCCATGCGCAGGACCTCGGGCAGTTCGGAGGAGATCATGATGATCGACTTCCCTTCGGCGGCGAGCTGGTCGAGGAGCGCGTAAATCTCCTCTTTCGCGCCGACGTCGATCCCGCGGGTCGGCTCGTCGAAGATCAGGACGTCGCAGTCTTTCGCGAGCCACCGGGCGAGGATGACCTTCTGCTGGTTCCCGCCCGAGAGCGACCGCACCGGTGTGCGGATCGAGGGCGTGCGGATGCGCAGCGACTCGACGTACCGCTCGGCGGTGCGCCGGGCCTCGGCGTCGCGCACGAGCCCCAGCGGGTTCGCGTGCTCGGACAGCGAGGAGGCGAGGATGTTGAAGCCGACGTCCTGGTCGAGCATGAGGCCGAACCGCTTGCGGTCCTCCGAGAGGTACCCGATGCGCAGCCGTGCGGCGTCGGCCGGGGTCCTGATCTTCACGGGCCTGCCGCGCACCAGGATGGTGCCGCGCTCGGCGCGGTCGGCGCCGCAGAGGATGCGGGCGACTTCGGTGCGGCCCGCGCCGACGAGGCCGGCGAACCCGAGGATCTCGCCTTCGCGGAGGTCGAAGCCGACATCGTCGAGCAGTCCTTTGGAGCCGAGACCCCGCACCTCCAGCACCACCGGCCGCTCCTCGGCGGTGCGGCGCACGGGCCCCGCGTCGGCGGGGATGTTGCGGCCCACCATGAGCGCGATGACGTGGCGCAGGTCGGCGTCCGCGGTCGGGAGCGTGTCGACGTATTCGCCGTCGCGCAGGACCGTGATCCGGTCGGAGATCTCCTTGAGCTCGTTCAGGCGGTGGGAGATGTAGATGACGCCGGTGCCCTCGTCGCGCATGCCGCGGATGAGCCGGAACAGGTTCGCGGTCTCGGATTCGGTGAGGGCGGCGGTGGGCTCGTCCATGATGAGGATCCTGGCGTCGAAGGACAGCGCCTTCGCGATCTCGACGACCTGCTGCTGGGCGACGAGGAGGTCGGCGACCTTGGTGCGCGGGTCGAGCTCGATCCCGAGTCGGATGAACAGCTCGGCGGTTTGCCGGTTCAGGCGCCGGTCGTCGACCAGCAGGCCGAGGCCGGTGCGCGGTTCCCGTCCGATGTAGATGTTCTCGGCGATCGTCAGGTCGGGCATCAGCGAGAACTCCTGGTGGATGATGCTGATGCCCAGGTCCTGTGCGGCCTTGGGGCTGTCGATGTCGACTTCGCGTCCGTCGACGCGGATGACGCCGGTGTCCTTCTGGTGGATGCCCGCCAGGAGCTTCATCAGGGTGGACTTGCCGGCGCCGTTCTCGCCGACGACCGCGTGGACCTCGCCGGCCCGCAGGTCCAAGTGGACGTCGGACAGTGCTCGGACGCCCGGAAAGCCCTTGGAGATCCCCTCCAGGCTGAGCAGCGGGTCGTGCACGGGTCCTCCAGGGGGAGAGGCGAAGCGGGTGTGGCGGCCGAAGACTGGACGACAGACATCGGATGTCTGGCATCGTAATGAGGGGGCGACCTTGCTGTCAACCATCGACATCTATTGATGTAATTGAGGTCTGTCGACACAAGATGACGTGGGTGTTGCTGGAGTTCGCCGTCGGTTTCAGTCGGTGCCGAGTCTCCTGGGCGCAGACATCGGAGGTCGGATGTTTCTTGCGTGTCCGGAAGCCGGTCGGCGATACTTGCCGCATGTCCCGCACCGACGATGTCGTCAACGGCATCAAGCACATGATCGTCAACGGCGAACTCCGTCCCGGTGAGCGACTCCCGGCCGAGAAGGAGCTCGCCGAGGCGCTCGGTGTGTCACGCGGTTCCCTCCGCGAGGGGGTCCGGGCGCTGTCGCTGCTCGGTGTCCTCGACATCCGGCAGGGCGACGGCAGCTTCGTCACGAGCCTCGACGTCTCCCAACTGCTGGCGCCCATGGGTTTCATGGTCGATCTGCACGGGGAGGGGCAGGCCGGCTACGTCCACGGGTTCCGGCGCCTGCTGGAGGGAGAGGCCGCCCGGATCGCCGCGATGCGGATCACGGATCGGGCGCTCGCCGATGTGCGTGCGCTTCTCGACGGGGCCGAGCCGTTCCTCGACGGCGCGCCGCAGGACCACGAGCGGCTGATGGAGATCGACATCGCCTTCCACCGCGGCATCGCGGCGCACACCGGCGACCCGGTGCTCATCGGCATGATCGAGGCGCTCGCGAGCCGCACCGTCCGGGAGCGTCTGTGGCGCGGCCTCCAAGTGGAAGGCGTCCTCCGTCGCACGCATGAGGAGCACTTGGCGATCTGGCGGGCCCTGCGGGACCGCGATCCCGAGGCCGCGCGGGTGCGCATGGCGAACCACCTGCTGGGCGTCGAGGAGTCGCTGCGGCGGCTGCGGGGGGACGGCCGGCAGCAGGCCGATGCGGTGCCCGAGGTGGAAACAGCGGACTGAGCGCCGCACGCGACGTCTCGCGAGACCGCTTGGGCGCGTGGGAATTCCGAGCGGGGCTGCGAACCACCTGAATCGGTGTGCGGGCCGCTCGTCGCGACCGTGTTCGCCGGAGGCGACGACGGGATCGTGAGCAAGCGGCCCGCACGGCGAGGTCAGCAGTCGATGTCGAGTTCGGCCGCGGGTCCCGATGCGACGAAGCCGAAGACCTCGCGGCTGGCCCCGGCGTCGATCCGGGCGTTCCAGCCGACGTCGGAGGCGGTCACCGTGCGGCCGGACTGCGACCATTGGGCGTTCCAGGCGCTCTGGACCTGCTGGGCTCCCGGCCAGGTCCAGTCGAGGGTCCAGCCGTCGACGCGCTGGTCTCCTGCGGTGACGGTCACGCGCCCCTGCCAGCCCGAGCCCCAGTCGCTGACGGTCTCGACGCTCGCCTGGCACGATCCGGTGGGAGGCTCGTACAGGTCTGCCGGTGCGGGGCCGCGACCGACGGGTCGCCGTAGTTTCGAAAACCGGACCGAAAACTGCGGCTTGGGCCAGCGTATCCATCATATCGAGATAGATCAATATCTATCGGACGATCGTTCGCATAGTGAACGTGCCAGATTTTCGGGCGTCTTGCGGCGGGTCGCTCCACCCATTACCGTGAAGGTTCACGGCGTCAGTGTACGAAGGAGTCCCGCCATGACCCGATCCCGGCCCGGAGTGTTCCGCGGCATCGAAGCCCCAGCTCCCGCCGCGGCGTTCCACGAGGCGTTCCTGCTCGGCAACGGCACGCTCGGTGCGACCGTTCACGGACGGCCGGGCGTCGAGGCGTTCGACCTCAACCTCGACACCCTCTGGTCCGGCGGGCCCCGCCCCGCCGTCGATGACGGTCCCGCGCCGGGGCTGGTCGTCGCCGAGCTGCGAAAGGCGATCGCCGCGGGCGACCACCTGGCTGCCGACCGGCTCGCCCGCGAGCTCCAGGACTCCGGATGGAGCGAGTCCTACCAGCCGATCGGGCGTCTGATCTGGACCTGGGGCTCGGGCGCGGGGACGGGCTACCGGCGACGACTCGATCTCGCCTCTGCGATCGCGACCATCGAGTCCGGACCCGACGCCATGGCGGCGTTCGTGAGCGCCCCCGACGGCGTGCTCGTCGCCGAGGCCGCCGGCCCCGGAACCGTCAGCGCCGAACTCTCTTTCGCGACCCCGCACGAGGGCGCCCGCATCACCCGGTTCGAACTCGACGGCGCGTCCTGGCTCGTGGCGGTCGGCCGCGCTCCCAGTCGGGCCCTGCCCGAGTACGTCGCCGCCGCCGACGCGGTCGTGTACGACGACGCGCCTCCCGACGACGACGGCACCGCCCCGGCGGGCATGGGTTGGGCGCTCGTCGCCGCTGTGGCCGACGGCCGCCTCATCGCCGCGGCCGCCAGCGGCTTCCGCGGCCACGACCGCCGCCCCAGCGCCGACCTGCCCGCGCTCGCCGCCGAGGCCCGCGACCGCGTCCGCGCCGCGCTCGCCCACGACGCCGCAGCCCTTCGCGAGCGCCACACCGCCGACCACGCCGCGCTGTTCGACCGCGTCGAACTGGACCTGTCCCCCTCTGCGGACCCTCGGGCCGCGGCCGCGCAGCGGTACTTCGACTTCGGCCGCTACCTGCTCATCGCCTCCAGCCGCCCCGGGACCCAGGCCGCCAACCTCCAAGGCATCTGGAACACCGACGTGCGACCGGCCTGGAGCTGCAACTACACCACGAACATCAACGTGGAGATGAACTACTGGGGCGCCGAGGCCACCGCCCTCGGCGACGTCCACGAACCGCTCTTCGACCTCGCCCGCGACCTGGCCGACGCCGGACGCGGGACCGCCGCGAACCTGTACCGCGCCTCGGGGTCGGCGGTCCACCACAACACCGACATCTGGCGGTTCACCGCACCGGTCGAGGGCGAGCCGCGCTGGTCCAACTGGCAGTCGGGGCTCACCTGGATCGCCGCGCACCTGGGCGACCGCCTCGACTACCGCTGGGACGAGGACTTCGCGCGCGCCACGGCGCTGCCGGTCACCCGCGCGGCCGTCGAACTCGTGCTCGACCTCCTCGTGGAGGACGACGACGGGCGCCTCCTCGTCAGCCCCTCCACCTCGCCCGAGCACAACTTCACCGGGACGCACGGCGAGACCGCCGTGACCGCCGGCTGCGCCCTCGACCAGGAGCTCGCGGCGCAGATCCTCGACCGGTACGCCTTGCTCGCAGAGCGACTCGGCGTCGAGGACGACCTCGCCGAGCGCGCCCGGTCCTCCCGCGACCGCCTCGGCCTGCCCGACCTCGACGCCGCCGGACTGCTCGCCGAATGGCCCGGCGGCCTCCAGCCAAGCGAGACCGACCACCGCCACCTCTCCCACCTGTACGGCGCCTACCCGGGCGCCCGCATCACCGAGACCAGGGCTCCAGCGGAGTTCGAGGCCGTGCGCAAATCGCTCCGCCTGCGACTGGACGGGGCCGGGGAGCATCCGGGATGGAGCAAGGCATGGGCACTCTGCCTGGCCGCGCGCCTGCGCGAACCCGAACTGGCCGAGCACCTCATCGACATCCTCGCCAGCCGGATCGCCTCGCCCTCGCTCATGAACCTCTACCCCGACCACCGCAACCCCGGCGGATCGGTGTTCCAGATCGACGGCAACCTCGGCGGCCTCGCCGGACTCGCCGAGCTGCTCCTCCAGAGCCACGACGGCGCCCTGTCGCTGCTGCCGACGCTCCCGAGGTCCTGGCCCGCCGGCACGGTCTCGGGCCTGCGCGGGCGCGGCGCGCGGACCGTCGACCTGGCTTGGACCGAGGGCGCGCTCGTCAGTGCGCGCATCGATGCCGAGACCGACGAGGACATCGTGGTCGAGGTCGACGCGGACCTGCGCTTCACCGTCGAGACCGGCGGCCTCCCGGTGACGGCGGAGCGAGTGGAGGCCGCGCCGCAGGGCCGCGCCCGCTGGCGCTGGCGCACCGAGGCGGGCGCCGTCCACGTCCTCAATGCTTGCCGGGCGAGGAAATGAGCGGTACCGTGAAGGTTCACGAACGATGCGACCGCTTCCATCCCACGTGATCGGACCGCCTCGGATCCGCAGCACCCGAGGCGGTCCGATCCGGCCGGGCGTCAATACGATGGGCGCATCAGTCGAAGAAGGGCGGAACAGTGGCCAAACGGGTGACGATCCTTGACGTCGCGGCCGAGGCGGGCGTGTCGCGGCAGACCGTGACCCGCGCGATGAACGACATGGGCGACATCAGCACCGCGACGCGCGAGAAGGTGCTCGCGGCGGCCGAACGCCTCGGATACCGCCCCAGCCGGTTCGCGCGCAGCCTGGTGACGCGGGAGAAGACCCACGCGCTCGGGCTCGTGGTCGCCTCGTTCCGGAACCCGTACTACACGGACATCGCGGCCGACCTCCTCGCGGCCGCCGCCGATCGCGGCTGGCAGGTCATCATCGCGGCCTCGGAGGACGGCGCCCCCGAGACGCTCGAACTCCTGTCGAGCCAGGTCGACGTCGCGGTGGGCCACTTCGGGGGGACGGACGCCGCGCTCGTCGAGGCGAGCCACGGCATTCCGGTGGTCCGACTGGAGGCGCCGAGCCGCACACCGGGAGTGCACTCGGTCGAACTCGACCTGGAGTCGGGCCTCGCGGAGGCGATCGGTGCGCTGGCGGCCAGGGGCTCCCGGCGCTTCGGCATGGTCGACTCCGCCTACACCGAGAAGTCGCTCGGGGCCTACGAGCCCTCTCCGCGGCGAGTGTGGTTCGAGGAGCAGGCCGGAGACCGGCTCACCGGGGTCGTCGTGGGGGAGGAGACCATCTCCGGCGGCGGCCGCGCGTTCGCCGAGCTGCTGGAGCGGCACCCCGACACCGACACCGTGCTCATGTTCAACGACCTCATGGCGCTCGGCGCGGTGCAGAGCGCGCACGCCTTCGGCATCGACGTCCCCGGCCGGGTCAGGGTGGTCGGGATAGACGGCCTCGCTCTCGGCGAAGCGGTCGATCCGCAGCTCACCACGATCGCACTCGACCGCGAGGGCCTGGCGTCGAACACCATGGACATCGTCGAGATCCTGGCGAAGGCCCAGTTCGCGAGGCTCGACCCGATCCGTCGCAGTGTCCGGTCGAAGCTGTTGTGGCGGGCCTCGGCCTAAGCTCGAAAACTTTGTTTCGGGAGCTTGACAAGGACACGTCACACCAATAACGTGAACCTTCACGGGAATTCCCGTGAAGGTTCACGGGCCGTTTCCGTGCCGATCACGAAGGAGTGATTGCGGTGATTCCACAGCAGACACCGTTCGCGCCCCGAGCCGAAGCGGCGCCGGCATGACGGCGGTGATCGACCGCCCGAAGACGACGACCGGGTCGGCTCGGCCGTCCAAGCGCGCGTCCCTGCGCCACCGCATCCGTCGGCACTGGACGCTCTACGTGCTCATCGCGGCACCGGTCCTCTACTTCGCTGTCTTCAAGTACGTGCCCATGGCGAACGCCGTCATCGCGTTCAAGGACTACAACGTCGTCCAGGGCATCTGGGGCAGCCCCTGGGTCGGGTTCGAGCACTTCGAGCGGTTCTTCGCCAACCCGGTGTTCTGGACCCTGATCCGCAACACGCTCCTGCTCAGCCTGTACGCGCTGCTCGCCGGGTTCCCGATCCCGATCCTCCTTGCGCTGGCGCTCAACGAGATCCGCCTGCGCTGGTTCAAGCGGACCGTCCAGATGGTCACCTACGCGCCGCACTTCATCTCGACGGTCATCGTGGTGTCGATGGCGATCCTCATCTTCTCGCCGCGGGTCGGCCTGGTCGGCGACATCACCGGGTTCTTCGGCGTCCCCGAGACCAACTACCTCGGCGACCCCGGGTTCTTCCGCCACATCTACGTCTGGAGCGACGTCTGGCAGACCGCCGGGTACTCCGCCATCATCTACATGGCCGCCCTCTCCGGCATCAACCCCAGCCTCTATGAGGCCGCGCGCATGGACGGCGCGAGCCGCCTCCGCAAGATCTGGCACATCGACCTGCCCGGGATCGCCCCGACGATCGTGGTCGTGCTCATCCTCAGCGTCGGGTCCATCATGGCCGTCGGCTTCGAGAAGGCGTTCCTGCTCCAGAACCCGCTCAACCTCTCGCAGTCGGAGATCATCGCGACCTACACGTACAAGATCGGCCTGCTCAACGCCGACTTCAGCATGTCCACCGCGATCGGCATGTTCAACTCCGTGGTCAACCTCGTGCTCCTGCTCGGAGTCAACACCGTCTCCAAGCGCGTGACCGGCAGCGGACTGTGGTGAAGGAGAAAGCGATGACCCTGACCTCGATCCCTGCGCCCGGGACGGACGACGACACCGCCGCGCCCGGACGCCGCCCCCGGCGGCGATCCTCGAACCGCGTCCACGACACGCTGGTGGACCGCGTGTTCATGGCGGCCGTCTACCTGCTCTTGGCGGTCTTCCTCGTCGTGATCCTGGTGCCGCTCGCGAACATCGTCGCCAGCTCCTTCTCCAGTCCCGCCGCCGTCAGCTCCGGACGCGTCCTCCTGTGGCCGGTCGACTTCTCGCTCCTGGGCTACCAGACCGTCCTGAGCGACCCGGCGATCCTGCGCGGCTTCGCGAACTCGCTGTTCTACACCGTCGCGGGCACGCTGCTCAGCGTCGCGCTCACGGTCGCGATCGCCTACCCGCTCTCGCGAATGGACTTCGTCGGCCGCAAGCTCCTCATCGGCGGCGTCCTGTTCACGATGCTGTTCTCCGGCGGCCTGATCCCGACCTACCTGGTCGTCCAGTCGCTGAACATGCTCGACACGCCCTGGGCCATGATCGTGCCCGGCGCGATCGGCGCCTGGCAGGTCCTCATCGCCATGACGTTCTTCCGCTCCCAGGTGCCCGACGAGCTCTACGAGGCCGCGCAGCTCGACGGCTCGGGCGACCTCCGGTTCCTCTGGTCGGTCGTCCTGCCGCTGTCGAAGCCGCTGATCGCCGTCGTCGCGCTCATGTACGCGGTCGTGCAGTGGAACTCCTACTTCGACGCGCTCATCTACCTGCGCAGCGACGACCTCTACCCGCTCCAGCTGGTGCTGCGGAACATCCTCATCCTCAACACCTCCTCGGGCGGCATGGAGGTCGCCGAGCAGCTCGAACGCCAGCAGCTCGCCGACCTCATGAAGTACTCCCTCATCGTCGTCTCCTCGGTGCCGGTGCTCCTCGTGTACCCGTTCGTGGCCCGCCACTTCACCAAGGGCGTCATGATCGGCGCCGTGAAGGGCTGAGGCGTCCGACGACTCGCAACGAATCCCTCGCAAGAAAGGCAAGTCCCATGCAACGCATAGTCCTTCGCACCACGGCGGCCGCGGCCGCACTGGCGGTGGCGGGCGGCGCCCTCGCCGCCTGCTCCAGCGAACCCGAGACGTCGCCGGAAGGCGTCATCACGATCTTCGCGCCGCAATGGCCCGAGCAGGACCTGAACGACAGCGCGTTCACGAAGATCCTCGAAGACAAGTTCGACGTGGACCTCCAGTTCGAGACCACCGTCTACGACGCGGCCGCCGCGGCGGAGAAGCGCCAGATCTCCCTCGCCAGCGGCGACTACCCGGACGCCTACATGCTCGTCCCGTGGAACGACCAGTTCAGCCGCGAAGAACTGCTGAAGCTCGGGGACCAGGGCGTCATCGTCCCGCTCGACGACCTCATCGCCGAGCACGCCCCGAACATCACCGCGGCCTTCGACAAGGTACCCGAGTACGCCCAGCTCGCCGCCGGATCCGACGGCACCATCTGGGGCCTGCCGCAGTGGAACGACTGCTTCCACTGCTCCTACACCAGCAAGCTGTGGATCAACACCGCCTGGCTCGACGCGGTCGGGATGGACCAGCCCACCACCCCCGAGGAGCTGCGCGAGGTCCTGCGGGCGTTCAAGACCCAGGACCCCAACGGCAACGGCGAGGCCGATGAAATCCCGCTGTCCGGCTCCACCGGCTACTCGATCCTGCCGTACCTGATGGACCCGTTCATCTACATGCCGACCTCCGACCCCACCGGCGCGCAGCCCGCGTCGCTGGCGCTCGACGGTGACCAGGTGACCCTCCAGGCCCGCCAGGACGGCTGGCGCGAGGGGCTGGCGTACGTCCGCTCGCTGTGGGAGGAGGGCCTGATCGACGACGCCTCGTTCACGCAGAACCCCGACGCGCTCCGCACCAAGGGCGAGAACCCCGACGCGACGATCATCGGGGCCTCGGTGATCCAGAACCCGGCCAACTTCATCAGCATCGGCCTGGAGGACGAGCGCAACGCCGACTACGACCCGGTGGCCCCGCTGACCGGCCCGAACGGCTCGCCGGCCTCCTGGGTCAGCGGCAGCATCCCCGGCGCGACCTTCGTCATCACCAACAAGGCCAGCGAGGCCAAGCAGACCCAGCTCATCGAGATCCTCGACTACATCTACACCTACGAGGGCCACCTCCTGGGCGAGTTCGGCACCGAGGGCGTCAACTGGGCCGCACCCGAAGAGGGCGACGTGCCCCTCGACGAGAGCGTCGACCCCCTGTTCAAGATCCTGCCCGGGGACCCCGACAACGAGGAGGGCCAGAACACCTCCTGGGGCGCGATGACGCAGTACTTCAGCGACGCCGAGTTCCGCGGCGGGCAGGTCGTCGGCACCGACATCTACTCGCTCGACGGCGTCGAGCGGCGGCTGTTCGAGGCCACCGAGCTGTACGCGGCGAACAAGCCCGCCGAGGCGTTCCCGTACTGGAACGTGTGGGTGACCGGCGACGCCGCCGACGAGCTCGCGACCATTCAGACCAATGTGGAGAGCGCCGTCGCGCAGGCGAGCGCCGAATTCGTCTCCGGCGCCCGTGACATCTCCGACGACGCCGCCTGGGACGCGTTCCAGGCCGAGCTCGACACCTACGGCGCCGACCGCTACGTCGAGATCTACCAAGCGGCCTGGGACGACACGGACCACTAGCCGCAACCGCCTCCTCCCCGCGGACCGCCCGCCGTTCAACGGGCGGCCCGCCCCAGCACCCGACCCTTCTGGAAGGCCCACCGCATGATCCGCGAACAGCGCTTCATCAACGACGACTGGCGGTTCGCCTACGGCGAGCACCCCGGAGCCGAGACCGAGGAACCCGACTCGGACTGGTACGACGTCGGCCTGCCCCACTCCTTCGACCTGCCCGACTTCCGCGAGCAGCGCTTCTACGTCGGGTACGGCTGCTACCGCCGCGTCCTCGACGTCGACGCGGCCTGGCTCGGCTCGTGGATCGCCCTGGAGTTCCTCGGCGTCTTCCAGGTCTGCGAGGTGTTCGTCAACGGCCGCTTCGCCGGGCGCCACGAAGGCGGCTACACGCCGTTCACCGTGGACGTCTCCGATCTGGTGGCCGAGGGCGGCAACGACGTGCTCGTCCGCGTGGACAACCACTGGAACCCGCGCCTGGCCCCGCGCGCGGGCGACTACAGCTTCAACGGCGGGATCTACCGCGACGTCAGCGTCGTCGTCGCCGACCGGGTCCGCATCGACTGGCACGGCCTCGGCGTCACCACCCCCGAGGCCGGCGCCGAGCGCGCCACCGTGGCGGCCGAGATCGAGGTCGTCAACGACGAACCGCACCCCGTCGAGGTCGAAGTCGCCGCCGTCGTCGCCGACGTGAGCCGCCCGGTCCTCACGCTCGCACCGGTGCGCCGCACCGTCCCGGCGCAATCGAGGACCACAGTGGAACTCGCCGGTGCGCTCGACCGCCCGCTGCTGTGGCACCCCGACCACCCGCACCTGTACCGGCTCACCGCCTCAGTCGCCGTCGGCGGCGAAGTCCGCGACATCCAGTCCACCGCGTTCGGAGTGCGCTGGTTCGAGTTCACCGCCGACCGGGGCTTCTTCCTCAACGGCGAGCACCTCGACCTCCACGGCGCCAACGTCCACCAGAACCGCGGCGGCTGGGGCGACGCCGGGACCCGGGCCGGCATCCGCCGCGACATCGCGATGGTGAAGTCCATGGGCATGAACATGATCCGCGGCTCCCACTACCCGCACCACCCCTACTTCGCGGAGGAGTGCGACCGGCAGGGCGTCCTGTTCTGGTCCGAACTCCACTTCTGGGGCATGGGCGGGGAGAACACCGAGGGCTACTGGTACGCCAGCGCCTACCCCGTCGATGAGGCCGATGAGCCGGAGTTCGAGGAGAGCCTGCGCCGCGCCCTGCGGGAGATGATCCGCAGTCACCGCAACCACCCGAGCATCGTCGTCTGGAGCATCGGCAACGAGGCGTTCTTCAGCGACGACGCCGTCATCGACAAGGCCAAGGCCCTCACCGTCGAACTCGTGGCGCTGGCGAAGAAGCTCGACCCGACCCGGCCCGCCGCGGTCGGCGGCGCCCAGCGCAAGGGCTTCGACGTGCTCGGCGACATCGCCGGGTACAACGGCGACGGCGCCGAACTCTTCCACGACCCCGGCATCCCGAACCTGGTGAGCGAGTACCACGGCTCCCGCGGCCGCGGCCCGGGGGAGTACGAAGTGGAGTGGGAGCACGGCGTCGAAGTCGACTACCCGTGGCGCTCAGGGAAGCTCTTCTGGTGCGCCTTCCACTACAAGTCGGTCGCCGACGGCGCGGGCCTCCAGGGCCTCGTCGACTACTTCCGGATCCCGCGGCGCTCCTACCACTGGTACCGCGAGAAGCTCCTCGGCATCACGCCGCCGCGGTTCCCCCGGCCGGGTGCCGCCGCCGAACTTCGCCTGCGCGCCGACACCGACACGATCCCGACCGACGGGACCGGGGACGCGCACCTGGTGGTCGAGTTCTTCGACGCCGCGGGCGAGCGCGTCGCCGAGGACCGGTCGGTGACGCTCACCGTCGTCGAGGGCGGCGGCCTGTTCCCCTCGGGGCGCAGCATCACGCTCGGCCCTGAGACCGACAGCGTCAACGACGGCGCGGCGGCCGTCGACTTCCGCTCCTACATCCCAGGGCCGCAGCACATCCGCGCGACCTCGGTCGGCCTCGAACCCGTGGAGCTGATGCTCACCGCGACCGGTGACAACCGGCCGCGGCGGACGCCGCGGCTCGCCCCGGCGGCCCCGTACGTGACCGAGCCGCCGGAGGGCAGCGGCAACGCGTCGCTCGCGGCGTACCGTCCGGTCGCCGCGAGCAGCGCGCTCCCCGGTTGTCCAGGCGGGAATGCGACCGACCCGGACCCGCAGACCGCCTGGAGGTCCGCCGACCGCGGCCCGGGCCAATGGCTGCGCGCCAGCCTCGAATTCCCGTACGACATCGAGCGGGTCGAAGTGGTGTTCGCGGAGGCGCCGACCGGCCCGTGGCTCATCGAGTCCAGTGCCGACGGCCGAGTGTTCGAGCCGCTGCACGAAGGCGGCGCGGGCACCGCGCCGCTGGTGGAGCTGAACTTCCCTGCCAGGAAGGCGATCGCCGTCCGACTGCGGTACCCGGAGGCGCCGCTCGACGTGCAGGAGATCCGCGTCTACTAACCGCCGCAGGCGCCCGTGCACACGTCGGGCGCCCGCAGCGGCCGACTCCCGCCGCAAATATCGAAAATTGCACATATTCAGCATGATCGTCCATCTGAAGGGGCGTACCGACCATGTCCGACCGCACCGACCGCTCACGAATCTCCCGCCGCACCGTACTCCAGGCGGGCACCGCGACCGCCGTCGCCGGGTACCTCGCCACCGGCTCACCCGCCTCTGCCGAGGAGGCCGGCGCCGACCGCGTCGAGGTCCACCCCGTACCCGACGGCATCCCGCAGAACGACAGCTTCGAAGTCCGCGTGCGCTCCGGGCGCCGCGGCCGGTGGCAGACCGTCGGCGTCTACAACACGACCCTCAAGACCATCAACGCCGCCACCGGCGGCGACCAGGTCCACCAGTCCTCGGTCGCCTGCTTCGAGTTCTCCGGCGAGGTCGACGTCAAGATCACCTACACCAAGGGCGAGATCGACAAGGCGCGCATCCGCCCGCTGTCCTACGGCATCGAACCCGACCTCGACGGCGACTGCCTCCGCTTCACCCTCACCGAGCCGCGCAAGGTCGTCGTCGAGGTCAACGACGAGCTCTTCGACTGCCTGCACCTGCTCGCCAACCCGATCGACGAGGATGCTCCCGACCCCGACGACCCCGACGTCGTCTACTTCGGACCCGGTGTCCACACCGGTGAGGCCGTGACGGTCGAGAGCGGCCAGACCGTCTACATCGCCGGCGGCGCGGTCGTCAAGCGCAACGTGTCCTTCGACAACGTGGAGAACGCGGTCCTGCGCGGCCGCGGCATGATCTACGGCGTCGAGTGGGGCGCGTCCCCGATCCGGTCCTCGCGGAACATCCTCGTCGAGGGCATCACGATCATGAACAACCCCACCGGCAACGCCATGGACATCGCCGAGTCCGAGCAGGTCACGGTCCGGGGCCTGAGCTACTTCAGCTCCGGGAAGTGGGGCGACGGCATCGACGTCTTCTGCAGCAGCGACGTACTCATCGAAGGCGCGTTCATGCGCAGCTCCGACGACTGCATCGCCCTGTACACCCACCGCAGCAACTACTACGGCGACGTCCGCAACATCACCATCCGCGGCTGCGCGCTGTGGGCCGACGTGGCCCACCCGATCAACGTCGGCACCCACGGCAACACCGACGACCCCGAGGTCCTGGAGAACATCGTCGTCAGCGACGTCGACATCCTCGACCACCGCGAACCGCAGATGGACTACCAGGGTTGCATCGCCCTCAACCCGGGGGACTCCAACCTGGTGCGCAACGTCCGCGTCCAGGACGTGCGCATCGAGGACTTCCGGTGGGGCCAGATCATCCACATGCGCGTGGCCTACAACCCCAAGTACAACACCTCGGTCGGCCGCGGGATCGAATCGGTCTTCGTCAGGAACCTCAGCTACACGGGCACCCGCGCCGGGACCGCCCTCCTGCTGGGCTACGACGCCGAGCACGGCATCGACGACGTGACCTTCCAGAACTTCAGCGTCAACGGCACCGTCATCGCCGACGACATGCAGAAGCCCGGCTGGTACCGGACGACCGACATGATCCCCATGCACGCCAACGAGCACGTGACGAACCTGCGGTTCCTCAAGGCCGCGACCGCACCGACCGCCGAGGCCCCCGAGCTCCTCGTCGCCGAAGCGGCCGAGTCGATCGCGGGCGCGCCGACGGTCCTCACCGTCAGCGCCCTCGGCTACCCCGAGTCCTTCGCCGCCGACGGCCTCCCCGAAGGGCTCGCGATCGACGCGGCCACCGGCGTGGTCTCCGGGGCCGCCGTCGCCGCGGGCTCGTACGACGTGGTCGTGAGCGCGGCGAACTCGGCCGGGACCAGCCAGCGGACCGTGGCCCTGACCGTCCGCTAGACCACCCCCGACCCCTTGGAGGACACGATGAACCAGTACCAGCCGACCCGCCGCGTCCTCCTCCGCGGCGCCGCCGGGACGGTGATCGCGCTCGCCCTGCCGACCGGCCCGGCGGCCGCCGCCACGACCGACGAGGCCTCCGGCTTCGCGTTCGCCCATCCCGGGCTGCTGCACCGGCAGGCCGACCTCGACCGGATGCGGGAGGCCGTCGCGGCAGGGGAGGAGCCCGTGGCCTCCGGGTTCGCGGCGATGGCCGCGCACGCCCGCTCCTCCGCCGACTACCGCGTGCGCAACACCGGGCAGGTCACCTCGTGGGGCCGCGGCCCCACCGACCACACTGCCGAGGCCGCCGACGACGCCGACGCCGCATACCAGAACGCGCTCATGTGGGCCGCCACCGGCGACGCGAGGCACGCCGACAAGGCCCGCGACATCCTCGACGCCTGGTCGGCGAGTCTTCAGACCATCACCGGCGCGGACGGCCAGCTCGGCGCCGGGCTCCAGGGCTTCAAGCTCGTCAACGCCGCGGAGATCCTGCGGCACACCGGCTACACCGGCTGGACGGAAGCGGCCATCGCCCGGTGCGAGGACTCCTTCAAAGCGGTCTGGTACCCCTCGGTCTCCGGGTACGCGCTGTTCGCCAACGGCAACTGGGACGTCGCCGCCCTCCAGACCGTCATCGCCGTCGCCGTGTTCTGCGACGACCGCGTCATGTTCGAGGACGCCGTCCGCTGCGCCGTCGCCGGACCCGGCAACGGCTCGATCACCGGCATCGTCGTCGACGAGGGCGGCCAGGGCCAGGAGAGCGGTCGCAGCCAGGCGTACGCCCAGCTGGCCCTCGGCCTGCTGTCCGACGTCGCCGAAGTCGCCTGGAACCAGGGCGTGGACCTCTACGGCCACAGCGGGAACCGCATCCTCGCCGGATTCGAGTATGTCTCCAGGTACAACCTCGGCGAGGACGTGCCCTTCACCCCCGACCTCGACCGCACCGGCAAGTACCTCAAGACCGCCGTCGCCGCCGGCAACCGCGGCCAGTGGCGGCCCATCCACGAGATGGCATACGGCCACTACAAGAGCCGCATGGGCCTGGACATGCCCTGGACCGAGCAGGTCGTCTTCCGCGGCGCCGACGGCGCGCGGCACGTCGAGGGGGTCAACGACGACCACCCGTCCTGGGGCACCCTCACCTTCGCCCGGCCCGCCGCGGCCCCCGGCGCACCGGCCTCACCGCCCCCCGCCCCGGCGGGACTCGCCGCGACCGCCGCCGACGGCGCGGTCACCGTCTCCTGGGCCGCCGCAGTAGACCCCGACGCGCTCGCGTACGCCGAGCGCTACACGGTCAAGCGCGGCGCCTCCGACAGCGACCTCACCGTGATCGCCACCGACCTGACCTCCACCTCCTACACCGACTCGGACGTCGAGCCGGGCCGCACCTACGTCTACGCCGTCGCCGCCGCCAACGGCGAAGGGACCGGACCCGACTCGCTGGGCATCGCCGTCGCGGCGGGCCTGCCCGGCCCCTGGTCGTACGCCGACGTCGGCGGCGCCCGACCGGCCGGGGCCGCCGCCTTCGACGGGCAGGCCTTCCGCATCGAGGCGGGCGGCAGCGACATCGCCGGGACGCGGGACCGGTTCGGCCTGACCTACCTGCCGATGACCGGAGACGGCACGCTCACCGCCCGGATCGTCCACCCCGTCAGCTCCCAGTACGCGAAGCTCGGCGTCACCATGCGCGAATCCCTTGAGGACGACTCCGCGCACGCCTCGATGCTCGTCCAGGGACTGCCGCTGCACGCCTGGAGCGGCGTGTGGACGACCCGCGCCCGCACCGGCCGCGGCACCGAGGCGACCGGCGCCGAACCCGTCCCGCCCTCCCAGCAGACCGCGATCACCACGGACGCAGGCTTCCCCATCTCGAACCTCGGGTCCCTCCCCTCCTCTGCCACGCCGCTTCCCTTCCCCTGCATCGAGGCGGCGAGCGACGGCTACCGGTGGCGCCGTCCTCACTGGGTCCGCCTGGAGCGCAACGGGTGCACCTTCACCGGTTCGATCTCCCCGGACGGCCGCGAATGGACCGAGGTCGGCTCCACAGAGCTCGACCTCGACCGGGAACTGCTCATCGGGCTCGCCGTCTGCTCGGTCCTCGGCGTCGAGGAGGACTGGGCCGAGACCACCACCGCGGCCTTCGACAACGTCACCGCCCCCGGCTGGTCGGCACCGGCCCCCGCCGCGCCACCCCTCGGCCTGCGCGCACGCACCGGCGAGAGCGCCGTCCACCTCGCCTGGACCTCCCCCGACGCCTCGGCCCGCTACACGGTCGAACGCAGCGGACCCGGCGGCGAGACCGCCACCGTCGCCGAGGATGTCGGCCCCGTCGGATTCGGCGTCGAGACCCGCTGGGCCGACGCGACCGGCGCCCCCGGCAGCGAGTACCGCTACACGGTCCGGGCACTGAACGCCTCCGGCACCGGGCCGGCCTCGGCACCGGCCGCCGCGGTCATGCCGTCCCCGCCTGTCCCGGAGTTCACCGGCCGCACCGAGGCGTACGCCGACACCGGCGCCGCCTTCCGGTACGCGATCCGCGCCTCCTCGCACCCGACCGCGTACACCGCGACCGGACTCCCCGAGGGCCTCGCACTCGATCCGGCCACCGGCCTCGTCACCGGCGTCCCCGCCGAGACCGGCGAGTTCGCCGTCGGCCTCACCGCCGCGAACGTCGCGGGCGCCGCCGAGGCGACCCTCGCCCTCACCGTCGGCGCGCCGCCCCCGGCACCGTGGGGCCATCGCGACATCGGCGACCCCGTCGCCGACGAGCAGCCGCTCGGCACGCGCGGTGTCGCCGCGATCCTCGAACCCGGCGGCGCCGCTTACGAAGAGGACACCGGAGCCTTCACCGTCCGCGGATCGGGCGGCGGCCTGAACCTCATCAACCAGGGCATGACCGTCCACTATGCGTTCGCCCCCCTCGAAGGGGACGGCACGGTCCTCGCCCGCCTCGCCGAGTGGGACGGCGCCGCCTCCGGCGGTGCGGCCGGGCTCGTCATCGCCAAATCGCTCTCGCCGTTCGACCAGGTCGCGGCCGCGGTCCTCGGCGGCGACGGCACCGCACGATTCTTCCGGCGCCCCCGCGTCGCCGCCGCCCCCGCCGTCACCGACGGACCGGTCGCCGCCGCACCGATCTGGCTGCGCCTGACCCGGGAGGGCGACGCCTTCGCCGCCGCGTCCTCACCGGACGGACAGGACTGGACCCCGATCGGCGAGCCCTCCCCGATCCCCACGTTCGGCGACGCGACGTACCGCATCGGACTCGCGGTCACCTCCGGCGATCCGACCGAACTGAGCACCGCCGTCTTCGACCAGGTCGCGGTGACCCCCTGGTTCCCGGCGCAGACGGTCGCCGCCACCGCACGCCGGTACTTCGAGCACCGCATCGCGACGGCGACCGCGGCGGCCTTCACCGCCGAAGGCCTGCCCCGCGGACTCGCGATCGACCCCGACACCGGCCTGATCTCCGGGACGCCGCGCACTCCCGGGAACTACACCGTCACCGTCACCGCCGCCAACGCCGCCGGAACCCGCACCGCCGCCGTGACCCTCGCCGTCGACCGCGGCGGCCGGGCGTAGGCGAGCGAACGCAGGAGGAGCACCCATGCAGCCCAGCGCGAACGAGCGAACACCGGTCGAGGTCGCCCCCGGCGTCATGCTCGACGTCGCCGTGCACGGCCCCCGGACCGGCGTCCCGCTCATGCTCCTGCACGGCTGGGGCAACAGCGCGCGATGGTGGGCGCCGGTCACCGCGCTCCTCCGGGACCGCCACCGCGTGATCGTCCCCGACCAGCGCATGCACGGCGCCTCACTCGCCCTCGCGGCCGGACGCGACGTCCCCGTGTCGATCCGCGCGCTCGCCGACGACGTGGTCGCGGTCCTCGACGCGCTCGGCGAGGACCGCGCCGTGCTCGTCGGCCACTCCATGGGCGGCCAGGTCGCCGCCGTGGCCGCGGACCGCCGGCCCGACCGCGTCGCCGGAACCGTCGTCGCCGACCCCTCCTACGGCGCCTCCGACGAGGAGATCGCCGCCGCGCCGCAGCGCCGCGCCCAGCACCTCGCGCTCGCGCGGGCCCGGCGGGCCGTCGTCCCGGCTAACCCCGGCGCCGAAGAGGAGCGGCACTTCGCGGCGCTCGCCGAGCTGTACGACTCCCAGTACCTGCGGCCCGACTCGGTCGGGGCCCGCCGGGACACGGCCGCGCTCCTGCGCCGCCGCACCCGGCAGTCCTTGACGGTGTACTCGACCGAGACCGCCGCAGCAGTCGAACTCGAACTCAGCCGCGGGTGCGCCGTGCACCCCGAAGTCGTCGTGTGGCCCGGCGTCTCGCACGACTTCCCCGTCCAGCGGCCCGAGATGTTCGCGAGCCTGGTCCGCGACTGGTCCCGGCGGGCCGCCGCGACCCCATGAGCCGCCGCGGCGCCCGTCCGTCTCGGGGCGCCGCGGCCCGACCCTGAAGCAGACGGACCCGTCCCATTCCCCGTGACAAAGGAGCCACCGTGAACCCCCGCCCGTCCCCCGGCCGCACGCACCGCGGCCTGCTGCGCAAGGCGTTCGCCCCTGCGATCGCCATCGCGCTCGCGATCGGCCTGGCGCCCTTCGCCCCCGGGGCCGCCGAGCCCGCCGCCGCCCAGGAGAGCGAAGCCTGCGACGTGCAGTTCAACTCGACGGTCTCCGAGGCCGGATTCACCCACCCCGGCATCGACTTGACCGAGCCGATCCTCCAGAACGTCCGCGACCAGATAGCCGCGGGCGCCGAGCCGTGGACCTCCTCCTTCGAGGCGATGAAGCAGTCCTACGCCGCCGCCGACACGGTCACCTCCTCGAACCGGTCGGGCACCGACCCGACCAAGCCCGCCTCCGACGCGTTCAACAGCCAGGGCTTCAACGCCCGCTTCGTCGACGACGGCCTGAAGTCCTACACCCAGGCCGTCATGTGGGCCCTCACCGGCGAGGAGGTGTACCGGGACAACGCCCTCGCGATCATCCGTATCTGGGAGCAGATGGATCCCGACAAGTACGTCTACTTCACCGACTCGCACATCCACACCGGGATGCCGCTGCACCGGATGCTCGCCGCCGCCGAGATCCTCCGCTACACCTCCTGCGCCGACGAGTCGTCGGTGTGGATGGACGCGGACACGCAGTCGCTGACCGCGAACCTCATCGAGCCCACGATCGCGACGTTCATGTCCTCCCCGGACCACTTCATGAACCAGCACAACTACCCGCTGCTCGGTTCCATGGCCGGGGCGATCTTCATGGACGACAAGGATCTCTACGACGAGAAGGTCGAGTGGTACACCGTCAACGCGACGGCGAAGGACCAGGGCTTCAACGGCTCGATCTCGCGCCTGTTCCGCTGGGTCGACACGAACGACGCCACGGGCGAACCCATCGACGACCCGCACGTGCAGCACGTCGAGATGGGCCGCGACCAGGCCCACGGCGGCGGCGACATCACCAACGCGCTCATCCTCGCCCGCATGCTCCTCGCCCATGGCACCAAAGTGGACCCAGTGGACGGCACGGTCTCGACCGCCGCGGACGCCGTGGGGCCCTACGAGTTCCTGAACGACCGCATCCTCGACGCCGCCGACTACTTCTGGCAGTACATGCTCGGCTACGACACCGAGTGGACGCCCGTGGCGTACGCGATCTCCCCTGACGGCACGATCCGCGACACCTACAACCACATCTCCCACTCCTACCGCGGCCGCTACGTGACCGCGAGCTTCTGGGAGCTGTACTACTACTACCAGTTCGCCAAGGGCGTCGACGTCGCCTCGGTCGCACCGTACTTCGCCGAGGCCTACGCCAAGCGCCCCGGCCCGCTGTTCTACTACGGCGGCAACCTCAACCACGCCTGGAACGTCGGCGACGGCGGCGGCGACTCGTGGCTGTTCGCGCCCGCCGCGGCCGCGGGCGAGCCCGTGCCCGAACTCCCCGCGAGCGGCACGATCCTCGAAGTCGAGGACCGCTACACCCACCTCGCCGGCGACGTCACCGAGGCCGACGGCCACCTGACCCTCGCACCCGGCGCGAAGATCGCCTACCTCAACGGCTCGACCTCCAGCACCGTCAACGGGTTCCGCGTCCGCACCGACGGCGAGGCCGAACTGCGATTCGGCTACGGCAACGACACCACCGTGATCGTCCCCGACACCGGAGGCGAGTGGAGGTACGTCGTCCTGAACCAGGCCCTCGGCGACATGCTCTTCATCGAGGCCGCCGGGTCCGCGGTCGACCTCGACCACATCAACACCAACGGCGCCAACGAGCTCACCCCGCCCGCCTTCGCCGACACGCCCGCCCGCGTCGTCGGCTGGGCCGGAGCCGAGCTCACCGCCGACCTCTCCGCCACCGGCGCCGAAGCGATCGCCTACAGCGCAGCCGGGCTCCCCGACGGCGCCGCACTCGACCCCGACACCGGCGGCCTCACCTGGACGCCGTCGCAGGCCGGAGCCGCGACCGTCACCGTGACCGCCTTCGACGGCGAGACCTCGACCTCCCGCCGCATTACCCTCGAAGCGGGCGGTGACCGGGACGAGGCGCTCGACCTCATCGCCGCCGGGCACGACCCCGACGCGGTCTACGAATCCGCCTCCGAAGCGGCCTACACCCTCGCCTACGAGACCGCCGACAGCATCCGCGAGACCGGCTCGGACGGCGAGTACACCGCCGCCCTGGCATCGTTCATGACCGCCGCCGACGCCCTCCAGCTCACCTCCCCGACCATCGAGGACGGCAGCCTCGCCTACCCGGGGCTGGAGGCCTCCTCGACCGCGGGCACGAGCATCGGGAACTGGACCGACGGCAACAACCAGACCGGCACCTGGTACGGGCAGGCCCAGAACCTGTCGCACACGATCGACTTCGGACCCGACTTCCGGGTCTCGGCGACGAAGTTCGGCTTCCAGAGCAACATCTTCGCCGACCGGCTCGCCAACTCGGCGGTCTACGGCTCGAACGACGGCTCCGAGTGGACCCGGCTGACCCCGGGGGTCACCGCGTTCACGCAGGACTTCAACACCCTCGACGTCGACCCCGACCTCCAGGACGAGGAGTTCCGCTACCTCAAAGTCCAGATGATCGAACCCCTGCCCGACGTCCTCTACGGCATCGTCCGGAACTTGTTCGAAATGAACGAGTTCCACATCTGGGGCGAACGCCGCGAGATCGGGAACCTCATCGACGCCGCCTCCATCGCCTCCGATCAGGCGATCGCGGGCAAAGTCGCGGTCGGCGACACCGTCGAGGTGACCGTCGCCGCCAAGGAACCGCTCGACGCCCTCACCGTGAACGTCAGCGGCGCCTCCGCCGAAGCGACCTCCACGGACGGCCTCACCTGGACCGCCGCCGTCGCCCTCGACGGCGTCGCCCCCGGCAACGCGGTTGTCACGGTCGACTACACCGCCGACGGCGAACCCGGACCGACCTTCTACGGCACCACCGACGGCACGTCCCTCTACATCGGAGGCGACCGCGACAGCCGCATCGACGTCGCCGGCCTCGCCACGGTCCTCGCCTCCGACAAGCAGTGGCCCGGCAACGGCCTCAGCGCCGAAGAGGTCGGCTACCTCCTCTTCGACGGCGACGCCGACACCGCAGGCGACCTGAACACCGGAACCGGCTCGTACTACACGATCGACTTCGGCGAGGACGCCGCCGTGCGGCTCGACGAAGCCTACGTCCTGCCACGCGCCTGCTGCGCCGCCCGAGCCAACGGCACCGTCGTGCAGGGCTCCGACGACGGCGAGACCTGGACCGACCTGACCGACGCCCTCACCGGCGCGGTCCAGGGCACCTGGCTCCGCCGCACCGCCGCAGGCGACGACCACTACCGCTACTTCCGCATCTACAACGCCGGAACCTGGAACGGCAACCTCGCCGAAGTCGAGTTCTACGGCGACCTCGAATACGGTGACGCCTACTTCGAGTCCCGCGTCCTCGACACCGCGACCGCGACGCGCGCCAGCGCCTTCCTCTACACCGAAGAGGTCGACCGGCTCCGCGCCGCGCTCGCCGACGAAGGCGCAAACCGCACGGCCATTCTCAACGAACTGCTGGCAGCCGCCGACCTGCTGGTCCCGCAGACCACGCTCTTCCCCGAGGTGGAACCCGACCCCGACCGCGTCACGGCCTCCAGCGTCTCCTGGTCCGGGGACGCCGACGCGGCCGCCAACGGCTGGCGCGCCTTCGACGGCGACGCGGCCACCTCGCCCGACACCACCACCGCTTCCGGCTGGGTCCGCGTGGACCTCGGTGAAGGGAACGAGACCGCGCTCGCCGGAGTGGACTACCTGCCGCGCACCGGGAACCACCTGCGCGCCAACGGGGCTCAGATCCAAGGTTCCAACGACGGCTCGACCTGGGACACCCTCGCGACGATCTCCGGGGTGACCCGAGCCGAATGGGGCAGCCTCGCGATCGACAGCACCACCGAGTACCGCTACCTGCGCTACTACACGCCTTCGGGCTTCGCCAACATCGCCGAGCTCGTCTTCGTCGAACGCGCCGTCGACCGGACCCTGGTCGACCTCCTGCGCGGCCGCGCGCTCCTCCTCGACGAGGCGGACTGGACCCCGGCCTCCTGGGCCGCGCTCGCGACGGCCGCGGCCGATGCCAACGCGCTCCCCGCCGACGCCGACCAGGGCACTGTGGACGCCGCCGCCGAAGGACTGCGGGCCGCGCTCGCGGGCCTGGTGTGGAACGTCCCCGACTGGGACGCGGACACCGCCTACCGCGAGGGTGACCGGGTCTTCTACGACGGCCGCGTCTTCACCGCGCAGTGGTATGCGAGCGGGCAGGTGCCCGGCGAGTCGGCTTGGGGCCCTTGGTCCGAGGTCGGCACCCGCACCCTCTGCGGCGACACCGTGGCCGCCGCCTGGACCCCCACCGGGATCTACGAGGAGGGCGACGAAGCGAGCATCGGCGGCTCGCTGTGGCGCGCTCAGTGGTGGACCCGCACCCAGGAGCCCGGGACGCCTTACGGTCCTTGGGAGCTCGTGAGCGGCTGCTGACAGCCGCCGCCGACGAAGTACGGGCCCCGGTCGACGACCGGGGCCCGTACTTCGTCGTGGTTCAGGCGACGCGGCGCAGCTGCCAGCGCTGCGGGACGCCGCCGGTGTCGGTCCACTGGAGGGCCCTGTCGCCGTTGGCTTCGCGGTTGCCGTTGTCGATCGCCCTGCCCGAGTGCTGGCAGACGAGCTTCACTGCGCCGCCTCCGACGTCGGTGATACGCCATCGCTGCTGGGCGGCGCCGGTGTCGGTCCACTGGACGAGGACGCCGCCGTCGCCGGTCGTGCTGCCGTTGTCGAGCGCCTTGCCCGAGTGCAGCGACACGAGCTTGTGGTAGCCGCCCCCGACGTCGGTGACGCGCCAGCGCTGCGGCGCGGCGGAGCCGTTGTAGGTCCACTGCATGGCCTGGGCGCCTTCGGCGGTGCTGCTGCCGTTGTCGAGCGCCTTGCCCGACCGCTCGCACATGAAGGTGTAGACGCCGCCGGAGACGACCGCGGCGGTCTGCCGCATGGCCGTGAGGGTGCCGAATCCGAGGTGGTCGTAGCCGCCTGAGGTCGATCCGTAGTCACCGCCGCCGCCTTCGACCCGCACCGCGGCCGCGATGCGGGCGGTGTTGGGCATCTGGAGGCCTTGGCGCACGACGTAGTGGTTGTAGACCAGCTCCCAGATGGGGCGTCCCTGGCCGCGGCTCGACGAGGAGATCGAGGTGTGCTCGTTGTAGGCGCAGTTGACGCCCGAGCCCCACGAGTAGTTCGTCCACGGAACGTCGTCGTAGCCGAGGTTGTACCGGGCGACGGCCTCGCAGGCCTTCGCGAAGGCGTTGCCGCGGGCGGAGTACAGGTCGACGCCCTGGTTCCAGGCCGTCTCCATGAACGTCGACATGAGGCCGATGCTGAGCAGGCAGTGCCCCTGGTCGCGGCCGAACTCCTGCATCTGGGCGTACTGGTCGTAGACGAAGGGGATGGCGTTGTCGATCGAGCCGTTGCCCTCGCCGTTCCAGAAGTAGTCGATCGCCTCGTTGACGAGCGCGCCGTCGTCGCAGAGGACGCCGATGGACAGCATGCTGTCCATCGTGCACAGGTCCCAGTTGGACCAGTAGTTGGTGATGCAGGCGCCGTTGTGGACTTCCAGGAAGTGCCGGTTCATGGGCAGGAAGACGTTCCGCATCATGTTCTGGAAGCGGCCCATGTCGAAGGTGCTGACGCCGCGCAGGAGCTCGGCGGCGTTGCAGAACTGGTAGCCGTAGATGCCGGCGGCCAGCCACCGGTCGGCGCTGCCGGTGATCTCCTGCAACGTGGAGGACCAGGCGTTGCAGATCTGAACGGCTTTGTCTCGGTGGGGGATCGAACCGCTGAGCCGGTAGCGCAGGGCGTTCTGGTAGGCGGCGGCGATGTCGTTGTAGAGGATGCCGTAGTTCTCGCCGACCCCGCCGCCGCGGACGATCGTCGCCTGCGGGTTGGGGTTCCAGCCGGAGGAGGCGTGGCTGTTGGCGATGAGCTTGTTCCAGCCGTTCAGCCACGGCTGTGCGCCGGCGGCGATCCGGGAGGCCATCCGGTCGAGGTCGGCCTGGGTGTGCAGCATCCCCGGGTGGGCGGCGAGTGCCCCGACCTCCTGGGCCTGGACCGTTTGGGCCGCACCGGCTCCGGCGAGGGCGAGACCGCCTGCGGCGAGGGCGCCCTGGAGCAGGCGCCGCCGTCCGAGCGGCCGCCCGCCTGTGGAGTCGGTGGTGTGATTGCGGGTTCGCATGGTGCTCCTTTGCCCCACGCGGCCGACTGCGCCGGGGGTCAGCGGGCCGCTTCCGTGAACCTTCACGGTATCGAAGAATCGATGAATATACAAGCCCTGCGCGTGGTCGTCCGACGAGAGCGGCCGCCTGGGCCTCGGTGCTCTTCCGAAGGTCCGCTTACCGCGGTGCGGAGGTGCTCTCGCGGATGACCAGTTCCGTGGCGAGCTCGATGCGCTGCTGCTCAAGGGTCTCACCGGCGGCGAGTGCCACGACCATGCGCGCGGCCGCGACTCCCATGGCCTTGAGCGGCTGGCGGATCGTAGTCAAAGGGGGAACGGTCCACTTCGCCTTCGGCAGGTCGTCGAAGCCGACCACGCTCAGGTCCTCGGGTATGCGGACGCCGAGCGCGGCCGCGGCATGGTAGACCCCGACCGCCATCCCGTCGTTGCAGGCGAAGACCGCCGTCGGCGGGGCGTCGAGTGCGAGCAGCTCCGTCGCGCTGTCCCGTCCGCCCTCGATCTGGAAGCCTCCCATGCGGACGAGCGCGGGGTCGAGCGGCACGCCTGCGAGGTCAAGGCCGGCGCGGAAGCCGTCGAGGCGGGCGCGGCTCGCCTCAATGTGATCGGGGCCGGTGATGACGGCGATCCGGCGATGGCCGAGCCCGACGAGGTGGCGGGAGGCGGTGAGGCCGCCGTTCCAGTTGCTGGCGCCCACTGAGGGGCCGTCGTGGTCGGGATCGCCGGCCGGGTCGAGGAGCACCATGGGGATGTCGCGGCTGTAGAGCCGGTCGATCTGCTCGGTGGTCAGGCCGGTGAACACCGAGACGACACCGTGCGGGCGCCGTGCGATCACCTCCTCGACCCAGTCCCTCCCCGGGACGTGGCGCCCGCCCAGTTCGGACAGGACCAGACCGAGGCGGTGCTCGCGGGCGACCTCCTCGACGCCGTTGAGGATCTCGATCGCGTAAGTTCCGCGCAGCTCGTGGAAGAGCACGTCGATCAGTGCGGCCGATTTCGAGGGGCGCCGCTGCCTGCGGTAGCCGTGGAGGCGGATCAGGTCCTCGATCTGCTCGCGGGTCGCTGCCGCCACGTCCGAACGGCCGTTGACCACTTTCGAAACCGTCGGAATGGAGACGCCCGCCAGTTCGGCGAGCTGCGGGATCGTCAAGGGGCCGTCGGGGACGGGCTCCGGTTCGGGGTCGGGGTTCATCGCGGCAGTCTAGCGCCGCGCGCCACATCCGTTTCAATTTACGCCTGAGGCGTTGACGTGATATCGATAACTCTCTATAGTTCGATTCATCTTATTTTCGTGATCTCGTTCGATCGTTTCGAGATCCAGTGGCTTGTGAGCGATAACAGCTTGCGGCAGGCCCTGACCGGAAGGAACTTCATGCACCGGATATTTCGCGGCAAGCTGCTGGGAGCGCTCGCAGCTCTTGCCGCGGCCGCGGCGCTGGCCGCGAGCGCCCTCACTGCGAACGCGCAGACCTCGGCGGACGCCGTCGAGGCCCAGGCGCTGCCGACGACGTTCAACTGGACCTCGACCGGCGCCCTCATCGGCCCCAAGCCGAACTCGACCCACAACGTCGTCTCGGCCAAGGACCCCACGGTGGTGCAGGACTCGACGGGGAAGTGGCACGTCTTCTTCACCGTCGCCAACACCGCCGGAGCCTGGAGCCTCGCCTACACGAGCTTCACCGACTGGTCCCAGGCGTCCTCGGCGCCGCACACGTTCCTCGACACGAACCCGAACATCGGCTCCCGGTACGCCGCCGCACCGAACGTGTTCTACTACGCGCCGCAGAACCTCTGGTACCTCGTGTACCAGACCGGCCTGCCCTCCTACTCCACCACGTCGAACATCAACGACCCGATGAGCTGGTCGGCGCCGCGCAACTTCCAGAACGAGATGCCGCAGATCGTCGAGGACAACATCGGCAACGGCTTCTGGCTCGACTACTACGTCATCTGCGACGACACCATGTGCTATCTGTTCTCCGCCGACGACAACGGCCACGTATACCGCGCCGAGACCACGGTGGGGAACTTCCCCAACGGGTTCACCAACACGCAGATCGTCTTGCAGGACACCAAGAACAACCTGTTCGAGGGCGGCGCGGTCTACAACATCGACGACTCCGACGACTACCTCCTCATGTGGGAGTCCATCGGCTCCAACGGCGCCCGCTACTACCGCGCCTACACCGCCGACACCCTCAGGAGCACCTGGCAGCCACTGGCGACCAGCCAGTCCGCGCCGTTCGCCGGCGCCGCGAACGTCTCGTTCCCGAACGGGGCGTGGACGACCGACATCAGCCACGGCGAGCTCATCAGGTCCGGCCACGACCAGACCATGACCATCGACACCGACAACCTCCAACTGCTCTACCAGGGCCGCGATCCGAACTCCGGCGGCGACTACTCGCAGCTGCCGTACCGGCTCGGCCTGGCGACCCTTGCCGGAGGCGCCACGTGCTGACCCCTCCGAATCCCTCATTCCCCGTCTCCGACAACGCCAAGGAGCTCCCGATGACATCGGCCGCACCCGACTTCTCGTTCCTGACCCGCTGGTCCCGCGGCTTCGCCGCGCTCGCGGCGGCGATCGTCCTCGCGACCGCGGGCCTCGTCGGCTTCGCCGCGGACCGCGCCGACGCGCAGCCGCCGAACACCAGCGACTGGTACACGATCGTCTCCCGCCACTCCGGGCTCGCCCTCGACATCCAGGGCGCCTCGACGGCGACCGGCGCGATCCTCACCCAGTACACCAAGCACGACGGCTACAACCAGCAGTTCCGGTTCATCGACTCCGGCGGCGGCTACTACCGGATGCAGGTCCGCCACTCCGGCCAGGTGCTCGACGTCTGGAACTGGAGCACCGCGAACGGCGCGACGGTCGCCCAGTACACCAACCTCAACGGCGCCAACCAGCAGTGGACGGTCACGAAGAACTCGGCCGGCTACTACACCTTCGTCAACCGCAACTCGGGCAAGGCGCTCGACGTCTACAACTACTCGACCTCCGCGGGCGCCGCGATCGTCCAGTGGACTCCAGGTGGCACCAACAACCAGCAGTGGTCCCTGATCCCGGTCGGTGCGACCTGTGGCGCCGACACGGTCCTCGCCGACATCGGCGCCGCCTCCATCGACTGACACGCCCGGCACCGGACCGGGCGATGCGCCGCGCACTCGGCGCGCACCAGCCCGGTCCGGTCCCCTCCTCGCGAAAGGACTTGATAATGTCCATGCCTCGACGCGCCCTCATCGGTCTCGGCGCCGCCGTCGGTGTTGCGGCCCTGATCGGCCCTGCAGCCCCCGCGCTGGCGCGGTCCGCACCGACCCAGACCTTCCCGCTCGGCGTCCGCCAGTTCACCTGGAGCCGCGCCGGACGCACCCTCGTCACCCGGATCTTCTACCCGGCCGCCTCCGGCACCCCCGGCGGCAATCCCGTTAGCAACGCGCCCATCGCATCCGGGCAGTTCCCCGTCGTGGAATGGAGCCACGGCCTCGGCGGCAACCCCGAGTCCTACGGCACCCACATCCGTCCCCTGGCGGCCGCCGGGTTCATCGTCCCCGCCCCGGTCTTCCCCACCACGACCACCGGCTCGGAGGGGAACATCGGCGACGTCTACAACGGCAACCAGTCCAAGGACGTCTCCGAAGTCCTCACCCAGGCCCTCGCCCTCGGCGCGGCGGGTTCCTGCGACGCCTTCGCAGGGCACATGGACACGACCCTCGGCGTCGGCGTCGCGGGGCACTCCCTGGGCGGCATGACGACCCACGGTCTGCTCACCGCCTGGCCCGACTCCCGGATCACCGCCGCGATCCCCTATGCCTGCGTGGACATGGGGAACCCGACCGGCGCGGTCAACGCGAAAGTGCTGTTCGTGCACGGTGACCAGGACCCGATCTGCCAGTACTCGCTCGCCCGCCAGGCGTACAGCGAGCTTCCGACGCCGAAGGCGTTCATGACCCACACCGGGCAGGGCCACGACGAGTTCATCTGGAACGGCCCCACCTACAACCAGACGGTCGCCACGAGCCTGGACTGGATGCGCTGGTCCCTCTACGGCGACACCGCCGCCCGCGACCGCCTCGCCTCCGACGCCACCGGCGGCGGCATCGTCTGGGAAGCCGCCCTCTCATGACCGAATCGAAGGGAACCCCCATGTCCTCCTGGCTCGAACACCCCGGCAGCCGCAGGCGGCTGCTCATCGGCGGGGCGAGTGCGCTCGCTGGCGCCGCCGCCGCGACCGCGTTCGTCCCGTTCACCGGTGCCGAGGCG
>NZ_JBAGKG010000016.1:0-48134 GCF_037034145.1 Glycomyces sp. MUSA5-2 | reverse complement strand
ACAACCGGCAACCGACCGCCGGCCCTCGCACCCGCCACGGGCCCGGTCAATCGGGCCGCGGACTCACATCCCGCATGACCGACCGCAGCAGCGGCCGGGCCAGGGCCCCGGCGGCGATCACCGATGCGGTCCCGGCAGCGAGGGTGCCGCCGAGGATCAGGGCGCCGCTGGCGTCGAAGCCCATGGCGCCGATGACCGGGGCGGTCAGGAGCATGCCGGTGAGGACCGACGCGCCGCCGAGGAAGGCGAGCGGGAGCAGGGTCTCCTGGCGGCGGGCCTGGTCGAGGACCTGTTGGGGAGTCCCGGCGAGGTGGAGGAGGCGGTAGGTGCGGCGGCGGTCGAGGACCGAGCCGATGGCGTTGATCGCGGTCGAGACGGCCGCGGTCAGGAAGACCACCGCGAGGACCACGGTCACGCCGGTGCGGACCGAGTTGACCAGGCGGTTCGACATGATGCTGGAGTCGATCTCCCGCTGGGGCGGGTCGCCGGGGAGGACCGCGGTCATGGTGCTGCGCACCGCTTCGAGGTCGGCGCCCGAGGTGGTCGCTTCGATGACGGCCGAGCCGGGGCCGGCGGTGAGGTAGCCGCTGCTGTCGGCGACCGCGACGTCGGCCCGGTCGCCGAGGTCGGCCGCGAGGGTCGCGGCGAGGGCTTCGGCGTCGGCTGCGGGGACCAGGGCGGCGATGGACTCGGTGGCCTGGGCACCGGTGTCGGTCACGAGCATCGGGAAGAGGGCGACCGACCCGGCGACGAAGCCCGCGATGGCGACGCCCGAGACGGTGCGCCAAGCGGCCTTCGGGTCCTCGGCTAGGCGGCGCGCCGCCAGGAGGCGGGCGGGGCCGCGGGCGGTGCGGGCGAGGAGGCGGCCGAGGCGCTGGACCAGCCAAGGGCCGATGAGGTTCACGGCGGCGAGGGTCGCGGCGAAGAGGACTATGAGGATCGCCACTGCGATCATGCTGCCGCTGATCAGTTGCGTCGCGATCATGAACATGGCTGCCAGGCCCGCGAAGATCAGGACTCGGATCGCCTTGAGGCCCTTGGGTTTGACGCGGCGGGCCACGCCCAGGGGGCTGATGACGACGCTGCGGAGGCCGAGGAGGGCCGAGGCGGCGACGAGGACCGGGACCGCGAGGGCCACGATCGCGATCCACGGCGCGTCGGCCCACAGGTCGGCGGTGAACCAGCGGCCGCCGTCAATGGGGATGAGCGCGACGAGCGGCGTCACGAGCATCCACAGGATCGAGCCCGCGATCGATCCGGCGACCGCCGCGAGCACCGTCTCGATGAGCGTCAACCGCATCACCTGGCCCGGGGTCGCGCCGATGAGCCGCAGCGTCGCGAGCCGCTCGTCGCGGCGCGACACCGTCAGCCGGGCCGCCGCGGCGCCGAACACCGCCGCCGGGACGGCCATGAGGATCGCCGCGAGCACCATGAGGATCAGATAGAACCCGTACACCGAGTCCGGCTGCCCGCCGCCGAACCCGTCGACCGCGCGCGGCGAGACCCCGTCGGCGCTGAACCGCTCCGCGGCCATCACCGGGTCGTCGGCGCTGCGCCCCACGACCGCGACCAGCTCGTTCGGGTGCGCGAGCGCCTCCGGCCCCAGCTCGCCCGCGACCTCCACGTCGCCGTAGCGCGCCAGGAAGTCCGAGTCCGGCACGCCGTCGAGGAGGTCGGCCGCGGCCGGGGATAGCCACACCTCGCCGACCGCCGGGAACGCGTCCATGCCGGGCGGCACGGGCGCGTCGCCGTCGAGCGCGGCGAGGTCCACACGCGTGATCGAGTCCCCGCCGTAGTGGTCGGCGGCCGTCGCGAGCAGCACGTCCCCGCCGTCGGCCTCGGGCGCGGCGCGCCACGACGTGCGGTCCGCGCGGGCGTCGAACGCGAAGTTCCCCGCCACCGCGAACTGGAGCAGCAGAGTCGCCACGGCGACGGCGAGCGCCGTCAGGCCCGTGCTCAGCAGCGCGCTGCGCCCGCCCAGCCGGGTCAGGCGCCAGGCCAGCGGCGTCATCGCCACACCTCCGCGACCGGCTCGGGGCCGAAGCGGCCGTCGCCCGCGATCACAGGGCGCTGCCCGGCGGCGTCGCCTCCGAAGCCGTCGAAGCCTTTGCCCGCCCGCGGCACGCCGCCCAGGCGGCCGTCCCGGATCTCGATCGTGCGCGTGCACCGCGCGGCGATGCGCGGGTCGTGGGTGACGACCACCAGCGCCGCGTCGAGGTCCTTGACCGTGTCGAGGAGCACGCCCATCACCTGGTCGCCGGTGGTCCGGTCGAGCGCGCCGGTCGGCTCGTCGGCGAACACGACGGCCGGGCGGATCACGAGCGCCCGCGCCAGCGCGACCCGCTGGGCCTCGCCGCCGGACAGCTCGCCGGGGCGGCGCCCCTCCTTGCCTTCGAGGCCGAGCCGCCGCAGCTGCTCGCGGGCGGGCCCGAGCGCGGCCTTGCGCGGCGTGCCGTCGAGCATGAGCGGCAACGCGACGTTCTCCTCGGCGGGCAGTTCCGGCAGGAGCTGCCCGAACTGGAACAGGAACGCGAACCTGGTGCGCCGCAGGTGGCTGCGGGACCGCTCGGAGAGGGTGTCGATGCGCTCGTCGAACAGGCGCACCTCCCCCGAGTCGGGCCGCATGATCCCGGCGAGGCAGTGCAGGAGCGTGGACTTCCCGGACCCTGAGGGCCCGGTGACGGCGACCGATTCGCCCGGTGCGACGGCGAAGTCGACGCCGTCGAGGGCCGGGGCGGTGCCGAAGTGCTTGACGAGGGCGCGGGCGCTGAGCATGGGGGGCCTCATCGGCGGGCCTTGCGGGGCTCGGTCAGGAAGGGCGCGGCGGTGCCCGCGATGAGGAAGACCGCGGTGAGCACGAGGCCCAGGGCGGTGCCGATTGCCAGGATTCCGTTCATGACGCAAGCCTCGTCGCGGACGGGCCCTCGCCGCTTCGGCTCGGCGACGGGTTTCGGGCGGCGCGGGTCGGCCGTTCGGCCGAGGACGCCTGTATCCGGGTTACCTTCGAGCCCATGAACGCTCCCAGGGCGGCCGCGGGCGGCCGCTTCAACCGGCTCGTGATGCGGCTGCTGAAGATCGGCATCGTCTCGGGCCTGCTGCTGGTGCTCCTCGCGGAGTCGATGTCGAGCCTGCCGGATGAGCGGCCGCCGTACGTGTCGTGGGTGTCGTGGGTGCAGATGGCGACGGCGCTGTTCGCGATCGGCGTGTACACGTACTACCGGCCGGGCCGCAAGCGGTGGATCGCGGCGGCGGCGCTCGCGTCGCTGGCCGCGACGGGTCTCGACGCGGTGTACGACCAGGGAGCGGTGCGCGGCGTGGGGACCGCGGAGCTGCTCTCCCTGGGTCTGCTGATGCTGTTCGCGGTGCGCCACTGGGACGCGGCGCCGGGGCGGTGGGTGGCGTTCGCGACGGGCGCCGCGGTGATGACGATCGGGTCGCGCCTGTTCATCGTCGAGGGTTCAGGGGTCGGCGGGACGGCGCTGGTCCTCATGGCGATGCTCAGTGTCATCGGCTTCGGCGCGTACCTGCGGTCGATGGACAAGCTGCGGCGCGAGACGCAGGAGGAGGTGCGCCGGGCCGAGCGGCTGGAGCTGGCGCGGGAGATGCACGACTTCGTGGCGCACCACGTCACGGGCATGGTGGTGCTCGCGCAGGCGGGGCAGGTGGCGGCGACCGATCCGCTGAAGTCGTTCGCGGACATCGAGGAGGCGGGACTGGCGGCGCTGGCGTCGATGCGGCGGATGGTGCGGATGCTGCGCGACGACGACGCCGCGGGCGGCGTGAACCCGCTGGGGGACCTGTCGCAGATCGAGGATCTGGTGGACCGGTTCACGAGGGAGGGCACGGATGCGTCGTGCTTCATCTCGCCGGAGCTGGCGGGCGCGGTGGCGCCGGAGATCGCGGCGACGGCGCACCGGGTGGTGCGGGAGGCGCTGACGAACGTGCGCAAGCACGCGCGCGGGGCGACGCGGGTGCGGGTCGTCGTGGCCGCGGCGGGCGGGCAGGGCGTGGAGGTGTCGGTGCGGGACGACGGCCGGGCGGCGCGGTCCCGCCTCGGCCGCGAGCCTCTGGCGGAGTCGGGCGGCGGCCTGGGCCTGGTGGGGCTGCGTGAGCGCGTCGAGGCGGTCGGCGGGCAGTTGCGGGCGCAGGTGCGTCCGGAGGGCGGCTGGGAGACGGCGGCGTGGCTGCCGCGGGCGGTGGCCGAGGTCCGCGCCGACGCCTCAGGATCGTAGATCCTATTTCCTATAGGATCTACGATTCTGTTCGCCGGGAACGTGAAAGGCCCGCATCGAGTGATGCGGGCCTTGTCGGTGGCAGGTGCAGGATTCGAACCTGCGAAGTCGATGACGGCTGATTTACAGTCAGCTCCCTTTGGCCACTTGGGTAACCTGCCGTGGCGTGTAGCGAGAGCAAGAATAGCGTCCCCTCCCGGCGGGTCCGCAAGCGGGTTCTCCTCGGTTGAGACGGCGTTCACTGCGGCGGGCGCGGCCGCGGTCGCCCTGTGCGGCGGTGCGGGACTAAGCTTGGCGGTCGCGCCCCTTGCGCGGCGCGCGCCGCCGCGCCCGCGGCCGCCGCAGCGCCGATGCTGAGCCGCCTACGACACTGGAAGGACCGGACGCCATGGCCGACGCCTCGTTCGACATCGTCTCCGAGATCGATCTCGCGGAGCTCGACAACGCGATCAACCAGACCCAGCGGGAGCTGGGGACCCGGTTCGACTTCCGCGGGACCGGGGCGGCGGTGGAGCGCTCCGGCGAGGAGGCGGCGGTGATCTCCGCCGAGACCGAGGACCGCGCGAAGGCGGCCCTCGACGTGCTGAAGGAAAAGCTCATCAAGCGGGGCATCTCCTTGAAGGCCCTGGACGCGGGGGACCCGCGCCAGTCGGGCAAGGAGACGAAGATCGACGTCGCGTTCAAGCAGGGCATCTCGACCGAGGACGCGAAGAAGATCGGGAAGATCATCCGCGACGAGGGCCCGAAGGGCGTGAAGCCGCAGGTGCAGGGCGACAAGCTGCGGGTCACCGGGAAGAAGCGGGACGACCTCCAGGAGGTCATCGCGCTCCTGAAGGGCAAGGACCTCGACGTGGCGCTCCAGTTCACGAACTACCGCTGATCCGATGGACGTCTCCGACCTGGTCGCCCTCGCCCTGTTCGTGGTGGGCGGGGGCCTGGTCGCGCTCATGGTGGTGATCACGCAGCGCGCGTACAAGAAGGACGAGCGCTCCGAGTTCTGGGTGGTGTACCCGACCGCGAAGGGCGAGAAGCCCGTCGAGCAGATCGAGCCGCCGACCGCACCGCGTATCGAAGCGCCGCAGGAGGACTAGGCGGCGAGCCGGTGCGTGAGCCCGGTGTGGCGCTTCCCGGTCCCGGCGGTGCGCACGGCGACCGCGAGGGCCTGCTTCGAGCCGACGAGGACGACGAGGCGCTTCGCGCGGGTGATGGCCGTGTACACGAGGTTGCGCTGGAGCATCGTCCAGGCGCTGGTGGTGACGGGCACGACGACCGCGGGGTACTCCGAGCCCTGCGAGCGGTGGACGGTGAGCGCGTACGCGTGCTGGAGCTCGTCGAGCTCGGTGAACTCGTAGTCGACGTCCTCGTCCTCGTCGGTGCGCACGGTGAGGGTCTGGGCGACGGTGTCGATGCCCTGGACGATGCCGACGGTGCCGTTGAACACCCCCGCTTTCCCCTTCTGGTAGTCGTTGCGGATCTGCACGACCTTGTCGCCGGTGCGGAAGACGCGGCCGCCGTGGCGGCGTTCGGGCAGGCCGTCGCGGGCGGGCGTGAGCGCCTCCTGGAGGCGGGCGTTGAGGTTCCCGGCGCCGGGGCCGCCGCGGTGCATGGGGGTGAGGACCTGGACGTCGCGCACGGGGTGGAGTCCGAAGCGGGCGGGGATGCGGCGGGAGACGATCTCGACGACGCGGTCGGCGACCAGGTCGTTGTCGTCGCACGCGAACCAGAAGAAGTCGGGGTAGCCGTCGAGTTCGGGGAACTGGCCGCGGTTGACCTTGTGGGCGTTGGCGACCACGCCCGATTCGGCGGCCTGCCGGAAGATCTGCGTGAGGCGCACGCGGGGGATCGTGTCGGCGGCAAGGAGGTCGCGCAGGACCTCCCCGGCGCCGACGGACGGCAGCTGGTCGACGTCGCCGACGAGCAGCAGGTGCGCGCCGGGCGGGACGGCCTTGACGAGCTTGTTCGCGAGGACCGTGTCGAGCATCGAGGACTCGTCGACGACGAGGAGGTCGACGTCGAGGGGGTTGTCGCGGTCGTAGGCGGCGTCGCCGCCGGGCCGCAGTTCGAGCATCCGGTGGAGGGTGCGGGCCTCGAACCCGGTGAGCTCGGCGAGGCGCTTCGCGGCGCGGCCGGTGGGGGCCGCGAGCATCACCTTGGCGCCCTTGGCCCGGGCGAGGGCGACGATCGAGGAGACGGTGAACGACTTCCCGCAGCCGGGCCCGCCGGTGAGGACCGCGACCCGCTCGGTGAGCGCGAGGCGCACGGCCTCGGCCTGCTCGGGGGCGAGTTCGGCGTCGGTGCGGCGCCGCAGCCACGCGAACGCCTTGTCCCAGTCGACGCCGCCGAAGGCGCCGAGCCGGTCCTCGCCGGTGCGCAGGAGCGCGAGGAGCCCGGCGGCGAGGCCGCGCTCGGCGTGGAAGAACGGCGCGAGGTACCGGGCGGGCACGGTGGCGTCGCCGACGGGCACGTCCTCGGCGATCACCCGCTCCCCCGCCTCCGCGAGCTCCGCGAGTGCGGCGGCGACGAGGCGCGCGGGGAGCGCGAGGAGCTCCACGGTGTCGGCGACGAGGTTCGGGGCGGGCAGGAAGCAGTGGCCGCCGTCGGAGGCCTGCGACAGCGTGTACTGGAGGGCCGCTTTGATCCGCTCGGGGGAGTCCTCGGGGACGCCGACGGCGCGGGCGATCGCGTCGGCGGTCTTGAACCCGATGCCCCACACCTCGTTCGCGAGCCGGTACGGCTCGTTCTTGACCACGCCGATCGACGCGTCCCCGTACTGCTTGTAGACGCGCACGGCGAGGGAGGTGGACACGTCGACCGACTGGAGGAACACCATGACCTCCTTGATGGCCCGCTGCTCCTCCCAGGCCGCGCCGATCGCCTTGGTGCGCTTGGGGCCCAGGCCCGGGACCTCGATGAGGCGGCCGGGGTCGGCGTCGATGACGTCGAGGGTCGCGGTCCCGAAGTGGGCGACGATCTTCGCGGCGGTCTTGGGGCCGACGCCCTTGACGAGCCCGGACCCGAGGTACCGCTCGATGCCCTGGACGGTCGCCGGGAGCACGGTCCGGTAGGACCAGACGTCGAACTGGCGGCCGTACTTGGGGTGGCTGGACCAGCGGCCGGTCAGCGACAGGGACTCGCCGACCTGCGCGCCCAGCAGCGGCCCCACCACCGTGACGAGGTCGGGGCCGCCGCGGGCGGGGCTGGCGCGCGCGATCGTGTAGCCGGTCTCCTCGTTCGCGTACGTGACGCGTTCGAGCACGGCCTCAAGGACCGTGCCCGGCACGCCGTCGCTTCGAGGGGCGCCGCCGGGGCGCCGCTGCTCCTCCGCCATGCCGCAACGGTAGCGGCGGGGTCCGTCAGTCCTGTGCGGGCGCCGGGACCGTCCTGTTCGAAGGCTCGGCGGCGTCGGCGACCGCGTCGGAGGGCAGCATCCGCCAGTCGGGGCGCGAGAAGAACTCGCGGGTCTCCCGGTACACCAGCGGCGTCAGCATCATCAGGCCGATGAGGTTGGGCAGGGCCATGAGCCCGTTCGCGATGTCCGACAGGCCCCACAGCAGGTCGAGGCTGGTGACCGCGCCGAGGTACGACACGAGGACGTACACGATCCGGTAGGGCAGGATGAGCGCCCGGCCGGTGTACCGCTCCAGGCACTTCTCGCCGTAGTAGGACCAGCCGATGATCGTGGAGAACGCGAACGTCGCCAGGCCGACCGCGACGATGAACCCGCCGATCGCGCCGCCGGTCGTGCCGGGCCCGCCGAGGCCCTCCTCGAACGCGAGGCGCGTCAGCGCCGAGGAGGTCACCAGCTCCCCGTCGGCGTCGACCGTGCCTAGGACGCCGGTGACGACGATGACCAGGCCGGTCATGGTGACGACGATGATCGTGTCGATGAACGTCTGCGTCATCGACACCATCGCCTGGCGCACGGGCTGGTCGGTCTTCGCGGCGGCCGCGGCGAACCCGCCGGTGCCCAGGCCCGACTCGTTCGAGAAGATGCCGCGCGCGAACCCGATCTGGATGGTCAGCATGATCGCCGACCCGGTGAACCCGCCGACGGCCGCGCCGCCGGTGAACGCCTGCTCGAAGATCTGGGTGATGGCCGTGCCGAGGGCGTCCCAGTTGAACGCGAGCACCGCGAGCGCCCCGGCCACGTAGAACACGATCATGAACGGCACCAGGGCCGCGGCGACGTGCCCGATCCACTTGATGCCGCCGAGGATCGTCACGCCGACGAGCACGAAGATGACCAGGCCCGTCAGCTGCGGCGTCCACCACGAGTCGGCTGGCAGCTGCGCGTCGAGGGCGCTGGTGACGTTCCCCGACTGCACGGCGTTGCCGATGCCGAAGGACGCGACGACGCCGAACAGCGCGAACAGGAACGCGAGGACCTTCCCGATCGGCCCGGGGATGCCGTCCGAGAGGTACCGCTGTGGGCCGCCGGACTGCTCGCCGTGCTTGTTGACGGTGCGGAACTTGACGCCCAGGAGCGCCTCGGAGTACTTCGTGGCCATCCCCAGGAACCCGGTGACCCACATCCAGAACAGGGCGCCGGGCCCGCCGATCGCGATGGCCGCGCCGACGCCGCCGATGTTCCCGACGCCGACCGTGGCGGCGAGGGCCACCGACAGGGCCTGGTAGTGGCTCAGGTCCCCTTCGGATCCGGCGTTCTCCTTGCGCTTGAACAGGGCGAGCCACAGGGCGTAGCCGAGGCGCCGGAACTGGACGCCCTTGAGCTGGATGGTGAAGATCAGGCCGACGCCGAACAGCGTGAAGACCAGCAGGGGCCCCCAGACCACGGCGCCGACGTCGGCGACCGCGTCGCCGTAGCGGGCGGTGAGTCCGTCGGACCAGGTCTGGACGGCGTCCGTCACGGGATCGAGGAAGTCCATTGAGTCGTATAGCTCCTTTTCACGGGGGTTACGTGCGATACGCCGGGGTTGTACCGCGCCCGGAGAGCATATAGGGGATTGTCGGTGCCGCCCGCTACGGTGTTCGCATGAGCGAGCGATGGTTTGAGGGGCCCCTGCTGGGGTTCGACACCGAGACGACCGGGGTCAGCGTCGAGCAGGACCGGATCGTCCAGGCCGCCCTGGTCACCGGGACCGGGAGCACCACGTGGCTGATCGACCCCGGCGTCCCGATCCCCCCGGGCGCCACCCGCGTCCACGGCATCACCGACGAGCAGGTCCGCGCGGCGGGCCGGCCCCCGGCCGAGGCCCTCGCCGAAGTCGCCGCCGCGCTGCGCGCCGCGGCCGACACCGGGACGCCCGTCGTGGCGTTCCGCGCCGGCTTCGACTGCACGCTCCTGTCGTACGAGCTGGAGCGCCACGGCCTCGACCAGCCCGCCTGGGAGCGCCTCGCCGTCATCGACCCGTCGGTGCTCGACAAGCGCGTCGACAAGTACCGGCGCGGCAAGCGCACCCTTGGGGCGACGGCCCTCCAGTACGGGGTCGTCCACGACGGCGCCCACTCCGCGGCCGGGGACGCGGAGGCGACGGTGGCGCTCGCCCGCGCGATCGGCGCGCTCTACCCGGAGGTCGGCGACCTCACCCCGCAGGACCTCCACGCCTCGCAGGTCCGCTGGCACGCCGAGGACGCCGCGAGCCTGGAGGCGTACTTCAAGCGCAAGGGGCGGGAGGAGACGGTGGACCGGCGCTGGCCGCTCCAGCGGTGACGCGAACGGGGCCCGGTCCTCGCGGACCGGGCCCCGGAAACGAAGCTGCTGTGCGCCTGGGGCCTAGTGGCCTTCGGCTTCCTCGGCGGGCTCGTAGTACTCGCGCTCGTCGGGTTCGAGGGCCTGGCCGACGGGGAGCTGCGCGGCCACTTCCTGGCCGTTGGAGAACAGGAACACGACCTCGATCGTGTCGCCGGACTTCAGCTCGGTGGCGAGGTCCTCGATGAGGAGGTAGTCGCCGCCTTCGACGCCCTCGTCGAGGCGCTCGTAGTCGCCGACGGCGATCGGGATGTCGAAGGTGGTCTCGCCCTCGAAGGGGTCCTCTTCAACAGCGGGGGCGGAGCTCTCCGCGCCCTCGGGGGACGACTCGCCCTCGGCGGGGCTGCTCGGCTCGTCGGACGCGGCGGCCTCTTCGGCCTCCTCGGCGGCCTGCGCGGCCGGGCTCACGAAGGTGACGGTGCCGGCCTCGGTCTCGACGCCGACGAGGCTGACCTCCTCCTGGCCCTCGTTGCCGATCCACACGCGCAGCGCGGCGGTGTCGCCCGCGGCGTAGCCCTCGGCGGAGTCGAACTCGACTTGGAGGTCGCGCAGCGCGAGGTCGCCCTCGTCGACGTTCACCCCGGCGATCGCGCTCACCTTCAGGTCGGTCTGGGTCTCCTGACCCGCGCCGCACGCCGACAGCGCCGCGGCCGCGGCGCCCGCGATCGCGATGGCGGCCGCGCGGCGGGCCGTGATCGCCGTCCTGATCCCCTTGGCCACTGCTGGTCCTCTCCGAGTTCCGACAGGAATGCTGACGACAGCGTAGACGACTCGCTCTCACCTCTCGCCCGGGCCGGTGCGGCGGTGGAACGCACGTCTCACGCACCGTCCGGTCCCGTTGCGGCCCTGCGGCATCGGTGAGCGCCCGGCCCCGCCCGGCCCGTCCCGGACGGTTACGCTTCGTCCACTCCTGCGAACACCGGTCCGCACCGCGCACGCCCGGGGCGGCGCCGCGCACGCCGGAGCGACCTGGGCCTCATTCGCCCCAACCGTCGGCCGCGCGAAAGCCCAAGGTGCCGTAGAGTAATCAGTCACATACCAATTGACCAGGGAATTCGTGGCGATCCGATGTCGGGAAAACCCCGACCGCCGTGTTAAGCTGGACACAGCGAAAGGGGTTTCGATCCTATGGGTTTTAGTGTCGGCGAGACCGTTGTCTACCCCCACCACGGGGCCGCACTCGTTGAAGCTGTAGAGACTCGCACCATCGGCGGTATCGAACAGGAATACCTCGTGCTGCGCGTCGAGCAGGGTGACCTCACGGTCAAGGTTCCAGCCAAGAACGTCGAGCTCGTCGGCGTCCGGGAAGTCGTCGGCGCGGAAGGCCTCGAAGAGGTCTTCGAAGTGCTGCGCGCCCCCCACACCGAGGAACCCACCAACTGGTCGCGGCGCTACAAGGCGAACGTCGAGAAGCTGGCCTCCGGTTCACCGCTGAAGATCGCCGAGGTCGTCCGCGACCTGTGGCGGCGCGACCGCGAGCGCGGCCTCTCGGCCGGGGAGAAGCGGATGCTCTCCAAGGCGCGCGAGATCCTCACCGGCGAGATCGCCCTCGCCGAGGACTGCGTCAAGGACGAGGCCGACAACATCCTCGACAAGGTCCTGCTCCAGGAGGCCCCGGTCAAGTAGGCCGGCACCGCCAGCAGACCGCACCGTGACCAGTCCCAATACGCCCTACGTCATCGGGCACGGCACCGACGTGCACCGGTTCGACAGCGGTCAGCCCTGCCGCCTCGCCTGCCTCGAATGGCCCGGCGAGGCCGGGCTGGCCGGGCATTCCGACGGCGACGCCGCCGCCCACGCGGCCTGCGACGCGCTGCTCTCCGCCGCCGGGCTCGGGGACCTCGGGTCCAACTACGGCACCGACCGCCCCGAATGGGCCGGCGCCTCGGGCGCCGCGCTCCTCGCCGAGACCGCCCGCCGCGTCCGCGACGCCGGATGGGCCGTCGGCAACGTCTCCGTCCAGGTCGTGGGCAACCGCCCCCGCATCGGGTCCCGCCGCGCCGAGGCCGAGGCCGCCATGGCCGCCGCCGTCGGCGCCCCCGTCAGGCTCTCCGCGACCACCACCGACGGCCTGGGCTTCACCGGACGCGGCGAGGGCGTCGCGGCGACCGCGGTAGCGTTGCTGTACCAGCCCTGAGACCTGTCCGGGAGTAGACCCATGGACGCAGACCCCAAGCGCACGGTCGCCGAGCACCTCCAGAGCGCCGAGCTGCTCTATGAGCTCGGCCAGGTGCCCGACGCGCGCGCCGAAGCGGACGCGGCCCTGCGCCTCGACCCCCTCAGCCCGGACGCGAACGCCATGGCCGCCGCGTGCGCCCTCGCCGACAACGACCCCGACGAGGCGCTCGTCTACGCGGGGGCCGCGCTCGCCCAGATCCCGGGCCACCGCCGCGCCATGATCACCCGCGGGTACGCGCTCGCCGACGCGGGCCGCAAGGACGAGGCCATGCAGGCCGCCGCGTCGCTCCTCGATCTGGACCGCACCTCCTGGCTCCACCACGTCCACTACGCGCTCATCACCCGCCGTGCCGGCGCGGCCCAGCCCGCGCTCGACGCCGCGTGGAACGCCGTCAACATCGCCCCGGACCAGCCGCGCACCCACCGGGTCCTCGCCGCCATCGCCGAGGACCTCGGCATGGACGACCTCGCGAAGCGCTCCCGCCGCGCCGCCGCCGAACTCGACCCGGGCCTGGCCGTCGAGGACAACGTCCACGTCATGCCGCCCGAGGCCCGCCGCGTGCGCCGCCGCTGGGTCGACGCCGACAAGGACGACCCGCGCTGGCGCGAGAAGCTGCTCGGCGGGGGCGACGACGTCCCGTACTGGCGCCGCCGGACGCCCTTCCACGGCGCCCTCGGCCGCTCCGTGCTCCTCGGCATCGCCGTGGTCTTCGCCGTCCCCGCGCTCCTCGGCTCCGACATGGACTCAGGGGTGCGCCTGGTCTTCGCGGCCGTCGCCGTCGCCGCCTGGGTGGGCTGGTTCACAGTTCTGCGCCGCCACCGCCGTCCCGAGTGACCTCGGGGCGTCCGCGCTCGTTAGTCCTTCACCACCGATCCGATGGAGGACGAGCAAGTGACGACGTGCTGGGTTCCCGGGGCCGACGAGAGTCCCTACAACATCCACAATCTGCCGTTCGGGGTCTTCTCGACCGCCGACGAGACCCTGCCGCGCATCGGCGTGCGCATCGGCGACCACATCCTCGACATGCACAAGGCGGTCCTGTCGGGCGACTGCCAGACCTGCGCGGCCTGCACCGCCCTGCGCGACCCGGCTCTGAACCGGCTCCTGTCGCTCGGGAAGGCCGCCTGGAAGCAGGTCCGGGCCCAGGTCCAGGAGGCCCTGACCGAGCCGAGCCTCCAGGACGTGGCCTCCAACTGGCTGACCCCGATCGGCGAGGCGGTCATGCACGCCCCGCTCCTGGTCACCGACTACGTCGACTTCACCATGCGCGCCAAGGACTCCGACCGGGTCTACCCGCGCGCCTCCAACGGCCGGCCCTCGACGCTCATCCCCTCCGGGCTGGACCTCGTGCGGCCCGCCGGGCACCGCCTCGGCGAGGACGGCCAGGCCGTGTTCGGCCCCACCCGGGCGCTCGACATCGAGGCCGAGGTCGGGTTCATCATCGGCGGCGAGTCCGAGCTGGGCCGCCCGGTCTCCCCCGACGAGTTCGAGGACTACGTGTTCGGCGCGGTCCTGCTCAACGACTGGACCGCCCGCGACTTCCAGGAGCTGGAGACCGACGGCCTCGGCCCCGTCGCCTCCAAGTCCTTCGCGACGTCGATGAGCGCCTGGATCACGCCCATCGAGGCGCTGAGCGCCGCGCGCACCGCCGCGCCGCAGCCCGCGCCCGACATGGCCTCCTACCTGAAGGAGTCCGACCGGTACGGCTTCGACCTGCACCTCGACATCCACGTCAACGGCGTGGCCGTCGCGGGCGCGGACTTCGCCGAGGCCTGCTGGACGCCCGCGCAGCAGCTCGCGCAGCTCACCGCCGGGGGCGCGGTCCTGCGGCCGGGCCTCATGTACGGCTCCGGCGAGGCCGTCACCGGCCAGTGGCGCCTGGAGAACGGCGACGTCGTCAAGGTCACCGCCTCCGCGCCCGGCCCGCGCGGCACCACGATCGCCCTCGGCGAGGTCGAGACCCGCGTGCTCCCGTCCATCACCTGATGGACGAAGAACCGGTCGGTCCCTGCGCGGGACCGACCGGTACGAGTCGATGTTCCTAGACCAGCACCGTCTTCGCGCTCGGGGCGAGCCGGGCCACCAGCTCGACCTCGACCGGCGCGTCCAAGGGCAGCACGGCCACGCCCACGGCGCTTCGCGCGTGCGTCCCGGCCTCGCCGAACACGTCGCCGAGGAGCTCCGAGGCCCCGTTGACGACCTTCGGCTGGCCGGTGAACTCCGGCGCCGACGCCACGAAGCCCACGACCTTCACGATCTGCACGACCTCGTCCAGGGACGCCACGGAGGCGACCGCGGCGAGCGCGTTCAGGGCGCAGATCCGCGCCAGGCCGTACGCGGCCTCCGGGTCGACCTCCGCGCCGACCTTCCCGGTCGCGGCGAGCGCGCCGTCGACCATCGGCAGCTGGCCCGAGGTGTACACGTAGTCCCCCGAGCGGACCGCGGGCTGGTAGGCCGCGACCGGCGGCACGACCGCGGGCAGCTCCAGGCCCAGGCGCGCGAGCGCCGCTTCCACGTCGGCCACTACTGCTCCTTCTTGCGCTTGAAGTACGCCACCAGCTGCTCCGAGTTCTGGCCCGGCAGGACCGTCACCAGTTCCCAGCCGTCGTCCCCGAACGTATCGAGGATCATCTTGGTGTTGTGGATCAGCAGCGGCGCCGTGAGGTACTCCCATTTCTCCATGCCGCCCACAGTACGGCGTCTTGATTCGCCCGCGGCGCACCGCTACGCTCAGAGTGCGTCGCCTCCCCGAAGAGTCCCGCGGCCCCGTGCCGCACCAGTGAACCAGGGAGTCCCCATGTCGTCAGACACTGCGGCGCATCCGTCGGGAGCACCGTCGTCGAAGGCGCAGTCCGGCGCCCCAGAGGCGATGTCCGCGGGCCGCGTCCCGCGCCAGGAGCCCGCGCCGCCGAGGCCGACCGGCCCGCCGCCTTCACCCGAACCGCAGTCCGGTCTCTTGTGGACCGTGGTGACGGCCGTGGCGGCCGTCCTGTTCTGCGCCGCGCTCGTCTTCGGCGCCACGCGCCTGTTCATCGGCGACGCGTCCGGCGACGTCACCGACTCGCCCGAGCGCACCGTCTCGGCGTTCCTCGGCGCGCTCCTGGACGACCGCGACGCCGAGGCCGCGGCCGCCTGGCTGTGCACCGACAAGGCCGACCGCGACCTGGGCTCGGCCGTCGCCGCGATGGCCGACGCCGCCGACCGCGGCTTCGAATGGGGCGAGGTCGATGAGACCGGCCGCACCGTCGGTGCTGCCACGGTCACTGCCGAGATCGGCATCGACGGCGGCGCGTCCCCGGCGACCTGGGCGTTCACGCTCGTGGCCGAGGAAGGCGACCCGCAATGGCTCATCTGCGGGATCGCCGCCGGATGACTAGACTCCGATGAATGACTGCCTCTGCGCTCCCGGTGCCGCGCCTGCACATCGTCACCGGGAAGGGCGGCACGGGGAAGACCTCGGTCGCAGCGGCGCTCGCGCTCTCCCTCGCCGGGCACGGCAGGCGGGTCCTGCTCGTGGAGGTCGAGGGCAGGCAGGGCATCGCGCCGCTGTTCGGGGTCGCGTCCCTCGGGTACGAGGAGCGGCACCTCGCGGCGGGCGTGGGCGGCGGTGAGGTCTTCGGGCAGTCCGTGGACGCCGACGAGGCGCTCCTGGACTACCTCGCCCTGTTCTACCGGCTCGGCTCGGCCGGGCGGGTGCTCCAGAAGTTCGGGGCGATCGACTTCGCGACGACCATCGCGCCGGGCCTGCGGGACATCCTGCTCACCGGGAAGCTCAAGGAGGCCGTGTCGCGGGCCGAGTCGGGGCGGATGGCGTACGACGCGGTCGTGCTCGACGCGCCCCCGACGGGCCGGATCGTCAAGTTCCTCAACGTCACGGTCGAGTCGGGGCGGCTCGCGAAGACCGGGCCGATCGGGAAGCACTCCAGGTCGGTGGCGCGGATGCTGCACTCGTCGCTGACGAACGTGCACCTGGTGACGACGCCCGCGGCGATGCCCGTGCAGGAGACCGTCGACGCGTACAAGGAGCTCGCGGCCGCGGACCTGCCGGTGGGCCGGATCGTGCTGAACAAGGTCGCGGGCGCGAAGTCCGGCGAGGTCACCGAAGACGAGCTCGAAGCGGGCCTGGCCCGCGCCGGGATCAGTCCCGAGCCCGCGCTCCTGGCCGGGCTCATGGCCGAGTACGGGTCGGCGCGCGAGGAGCTGCGCGCCGTCGACGCCTACCGCGACCGGCTCGAACAACTCGGGCGGCCGGTCGAGGAGCTGCCGCTCCTGCCCGAGGGCGTGGACCTGTCGGGCCTCTACCAGCTGGCGCGCGCACTCGGAGGCGAGGCATGAGCACCGATCTCGACGTCGACGCCCTCCTGGGCGACGCGGGCAAGCACGTCATCGCCTGCTGCGGCTCGGGCGGCGTCGGCAAGACCACCACGGCCGCTTCACTGGCGCTGCGGGCCGCCGAAGTCCACGGGCGGCACGCGGTCGTGCTCACGATCGACCCGGCGAAGCGCCTGGCCCAGTCGCTCGGCATGGAGGCGCTCGACAACACGCCCCGGCCGGTCGCGGGCGTGCGCGACGGGTCGCTGGACGCGATGATGCTCGACATGAAGCGCACGTTCGACGAGGTCGTGGCCTCGCACACCTCGGCGGACCGGGCCGCGGAGATCTTCGCGAACCCGTTTTACCAGGCGGTGTCCTCGACGTTCTCGGGCACGCAGGAGTACATGGCGATGGAGAAGCTCGGCCAGCTCCGCGCCACGGGCCGGTGGGACCTCATCGTCCTCGACACGCCGCCCTCGCGCTCGGCCCTCGACTTCCTCGACGCGCCCGCGCGCCTGGCCCGGCTCCTCGACGGCCGGGTCATCCGGCTGCTGTCGGCCTCGACGCCGGGCGCGCGCCGCTCGATGCTGTCGCTCATGGGCGCCAGCGCCGCGGTGTTCACGCGGGTGTTCAACAAGGTCCTCGGCGGGCACCTGCTCACCGATGTCGCGGAGTTCACGGCGAGCCTGGAGGACACGTTCGGCGGGTTCCGCAAGCGGGCGGAGGCGACGTTCCGGGCGCTCCAGGACGACCAGACGTCGTTCCTGGTCGTGGCGGCGCCCGAGCCCGCGGCGGTCGGGGAGGCCGTGTACTTCACGCGGCGGCTCACCGAGGAGCGGATGCCGCTCGACGGGATGATCCTCAACCGCCTGACCCCGGTCTCGGCGGACCTGTCGGCGGAGCGGGCGCTGGGGGCGGCGGCCCAGCTGGAGGAGGCCGACCCGGAGGACCCGGTGGCGGCGGTGCTGCGCACGCACGCGGACCTGGCCAGGCGGCGGGCGGCGGAGGAGCGGGTGGCGGCGCGGTACGCGGCGGCGTGCCCGGAGGTGCCGCAGCGGTGGCTGCCGTCGCTGGGGGTGGAGGTCGTGGACCTGGAGGACCTGCGGTCGTTCGGGGCGGCCGCGGCGGGCGTGCGCCCGGAGTTATCCACAGGCTGTGGAAAAAATGAACGCGCCCGGACGGCTGGCCGTCCGGGCGCGAAAGCATGTCTGGGCCGCGGATGCGCGGCCTGCCGGTCAGAAGTTGAGGTTCACCGGTATCCGGCGCCGGCTGCTCTTGCGGGCGCTGCGCTGCTCTTCATCGAGGGCGACTTCGAAGACCGCCCTCCACGAGCGGACGTCCGAGTGCTTGCGCAGCAGTGCTCTCCGTTCCCTTTCGGTCATGCCGCCCCACACGCCGAACTCGATGCGGTTGTCGAGTGCGTCGGCAAGGCATTCGAGCCGGACCGGACAGCCGCGGCATACCTTCTTCGCATTGTTCTGCTCCGCCCCTTGCACGAACAAGGCATCAGGATCGCCGTCCTGACATAGCGCCTTGGTCGTCCAGTCGATCAGCAGTCCCATCTGCATGACCTCCCCGTGAGATCTACCCTTCATACCCCCCGACGACTACAGTCGAGTGACCTCTCGATCACACAACGTCGCCGTCAGAACGGACCCTACACCTCTTGTAAGTGTTTGACTACTCTCCGAGACGAAAATCGGACTCCATGGGACGGCTTCACCCCTACGGTTCGCTAAGCGAATGCGACTCGCGATAATAACGATTCCAATACGGGGGCACCCTCGATCCGCGTTCGCGGCGTACCACTCCTGGGCGCCGTTGCGACGGGTTCCGAGGCCGTGCTCAGCACACGTGCCCGGCAGTCCCCGCCCTTCCCGACGTCCGTTCTAATCTGAGGCGGTGGAGACCTTGAAACGCGACCGCAGTCCCCTCGGGGATGCCGTAGCCCTGCTCGTGTGCGGTGTCCTCGCCGGAATCCTCGCGGCCGCGGCCGCCTTCCCCCTGGCGGGGCTGTTCGGCATGGCCGCCGAGAACGGCATCCAGTCGTTCGAGTCGCTGCCGACGGAGCTCACGAAGCCCACGCTCCCGCAGACGTCCTATGTGTACGCATCTGATGGCGAGACCCTGATCACCTCCTTCTACGAGGAGAACCGCCGCGAGGTGACCCTCGACGAAGTGTCCCCGCTCATGATCGACGCATTGCTGGCCGCCGAGGACTCGAAGTTCTACGAGCACAACGGCGTCGACTGGGCCGGCATCATCCGCGCCGCAGTCGCGAACCAGGGCGGCGACTCGCAGGGCGCGTCGACGCTGACCATGCAATACGTGCGCAATACCCTGATCTACTCGGCCTCAACCATCGACGAGGTCATCGCCGCGTCCGAGGACACGTACGAGCGCAAGCTCCGCGAAGCCCGGTACGCCATGGCGATCGAGGACTCGATGTCCAAAGAGGAGATCCTTGAGGGGTACCTGAACGTCATCTACCTCGGCAACCAGGCGTACGGCGTCCACGCCGGCTCCTACTCCTACTTCAACAAGCCGCCGAGCGAACTGGAGCTGTGGGAGGCCGCCACCCTGGCCTCGCTCCCGAAGTTCCCCTCCTACGCCGACGGCCTCCTCGACGGCGAGGGCGACGACACCCAGATCGTGGAGCGCCGCAACTGGATCCTCGACCGCATGGCCTCCCTCGGCTACATCACCCAGGACCAGGCCGACACCGCCAAGGAGCAGCCCCTCGGCCTCAACCCGCGGCCCGTCCGCAGCGAGTGCGTCGACGTCGCGACCGCCAACTGGGGCTTCTTCTGCGACTACTTCAAGGCCTGGTGGGGCGACCAGGAGCTGTTCGGCGAGACCGAGCGCGACCGCATCTCCCTGCTCAAGCGCGGCGGCTTCAAGATCGTCACCTCCCTCGACGCCGACCTCCAGAACCAGGCCACCGAGCGCCTCTCCGACGAAGTCGACGTCGACAGCCCCGAAGCGCTCGGATCGGTGACCATCACCCCGGGCACCGGCCACATCAGGGCCATGGCCGTCAACCGCATCTACAGCCTCGACCAGACCGACAACGGCCCGAGGACCGACGGCGACGACTCGAAACCATCGAACTACCCGAACACCACGATCCCGTTGCTGTCGGGGAACAGCGAGGTCTCCGGCTACCCGGCGGGCTCGACGTTCAAGATGTTCACCCTGCTCGCCGCCCTCGAAGAGGGCTGGCCGCTGAAGACCACGATCCCCAACCCGTCCAAGTACGTCTCCCAGTACCCCGCGGGCGAGGACGCCGACTCCGACGTCACCTGCTCCCGGGGCGGCCGGAACGTCTGGTGCCCCAACAACTCCATCTCCTCCTCGGCGCCGCTGAACCTGTGGAGCCTGTTCGGCAGGTCCTCGAACACCGGGTTCGTGCAGCTCCAGGAGATGGTCGGCACCAGCAAGGCCTACGACGCGGCGAAGCGCGCCGGCATCTCCTTCTACTCCCCCGGCGGCGTCGTCGCCGCCGAGGAGAACGGGAACGTCGACGACTACGGCTCGTTCACCCTCGGCATGGACCCGACGACCCCCCTGGACATGGCCGAGGCCTACGCCACGGTCGCCGCGGGCGGCCTCCACTGCAACCCGCTGCCGGTCATACAGGTCATCGACGCCACCGGTGAAGAGTGGACCGAAGCCTCAGCGCCGCAGTGCGACCAGGCGTTCTCCGAGGAGGTCGCGTACGCGGCCGTCAGCGCCGGGCGCTGCGTCGTCGGCCAGAACGCCGAGGGCACCCAGTGCTCCGGGAACGGCACCGCCGCCGCCTACACCGGCGGGTTCGACCGGCCGCTGTTCGGCAAGACCGGTACCGCCGAGTCCGACCGCTCCTACTGGTTCATCGGCTCGACCCCGAACGCCACCACCGCGACCTTCGTGGGCGACACCGACGCGACGTTCCGATCCGAGGTCGCCAGCGAGTCCCTCAAGGTCTCCGTGAAGGAGGTCGGCGTGTGGATCCTCAAGAAGGCCGTCAAGGACCTCGAAGAGGAGGGCTGGCCCAAACCCACCGGCGACATGGTCAACGGCAAGAACCTCACCTCGATCCCGTCCATCGGATGCATGGACGCCGACGAGGCCCGCTCCCGCGTCGCGAGCGCCGGGTTCGACGCCTCGATCGCGGGCGGCCAGTTCGCGTCCGACTGCAAGGAGGGCGAGGCCTTCGGGACCTCCCCGTCCGGGTCCGCGCCGGGCGGCGCCCCCGTGTACATCCTCATCTCCGACGGCTCCGGCTACGAGGAGGAGCCCACCGGTGACGAGACGACCGGCGGCCCCGGGGGCGGCGGTCGCGGAGACGACTGACCCGCGGCTCTGAAAGGCCCGCACACCAATGGGAGAGGGCCCGCGCCTGGAGGCGCGGGCCCTCGTTTTCCTTGGGAGGGTGTAAGGCTCAGGGGGCTTCGGCGGGGGCGGCGACGTGGTTGCCTTCGCGGAGTTCGCCGTCGCGGATGGTGACGGCGCGCTGGGCGCGCTCGGCCACGTCGTGGTCGTGGGTGATCATGAGGACCGTCAGGCCCCCGGCGTGCAGCTCGTCGATGGTCGCCAGGACCGCTTCGGCCGTATGCGAGTCGAGGTTGCCGGTGGGCTCGTCGCACAGCAGCAGGCTCGGCTCGGCCGCAAGGGCGCGGGCGATGGCGACGCGCTGGCGCTCGCCGCCCGAGAGGGTGGTGGGGAGCGCGTCGAGGCGGTGGCCGAGGTTCACCAGTTCGAGCTTCTCGCGGGCGATCTGGCGGCGGCGCCGCCGCGGAATCCCCTGGTACACCAGGGACATCGCGACGTTCTCGGTCGCGGTGCGGTGCGCCATGAGGTGGAACGACTGGAAGATGAACCCGATCTTGTCGGCCCGCAGGCGCGTGCGCATCGACTCCTTCATCGCCGACGTGTCGTGCCCGTCGAGCCAGTACGTGCCCGACGTGGGCGCGTCGAGCAGGCCCAGCAGGTTCAGCAGCGTCGACTTGCCGGAGCCGGAGGGGCCGACGATCGCGACGTACTCGCCGTCGGCGACGGTGAGCCGCACCGGCTTCAGCGCCTCCACGGGCGGCGGGCCCGGGTAGGTCATGCCGACGCCGTCGAGCTCGATGAGCGCCCGCGGGCCGGCCCCGGCCTCCGGCGACTCGGCGACGCGCGCGAACACGGCGGTGTCGTCCGCGGCGCCCTCCGCGGTCACGGTCGGCAGGATCAGCGTGGCGTCGTTCTCGGTCACGTCAGTGAGACGCCGGAGCCCCGGTCCGGGGTTGCCCGCTCAGAACGCGAAATCGGCCGAGACGGGCCGGTGGTCCGAGGCGGTCGCGTCGAGGACCCCGGAGCCGGTCGCGTTCAGGCCCCGGTACAGGACCTGGTCGATCCGCGCCATCGGCGTGTCCGCGGGCCAGGTGAACCCGAAGCCCTTCCCGGCGGAGGCCTGCGCGGACTCCAGCTGGTACGTGATCGGGGCGAGCGACCGGTCCTGCACCGTGCCGTTCAGGTCCCCGGCGAGCACGACCCGGTCGAGCTCCTCGTCGGCGATGGCCTCCCCGAGGAGCTCGGCGGTCTCGTTGCGCTGCTCCGACGTGAAGCCCTCCGAGTTGACGCGCACCGACAACAGGTGCGCGACGTAGAACGCGACGGGCTCCCCGTCGATGTCGATCGCGGCGCGGAACGCCCGCGCCCAGCCCAGGTTGAGGTCCACCTCGTTCGACTCGGCCACCGGGTACACCGACCACAGGGCCACCGTCCCGTACGCCGCCGAGTACGGGTACCGCTCCTCCAGGACCTCGCCGAACGCCATCCGCTGGTCCTCGGTGAGCTCGACGAGGACGATCACGTCCGGGTCGGCGGCGAGGAGCGTCGCGGCGGTCGCCTCGGTCTCGGTGTTCTCGGCGTTGACGTTGTGGGCCACGACCCGGAAGTCGCCGTCGCCGTCGTGCTTGTCGGGGATGAGCGCCGCGTACATCTGGAACCACACGAGCGCCGGGAGGATCGCGCAGACGATCGCGAGGGGCCTGCGGCGGACCGCGGCGAGGACGATGAGCACCGGCACGCCGAGGCCGAACCACGGCAGGAACGTCTCGATGAGGCTGCCGAGGTTGTACCAGTTGTTCGGGATGAAGCGGTGCAGCAGCAGGATCGCGGCCAGCAGCAGCGACAAGAAGATGACGATGCCGCTGTAGATCTTCCCGGTCTTGGCCATCCCGGTCCGCCCTTCACGGTCGGCGGCCCGCACCGGCCGCTGTGGAGTTTCGACAGCCTAGCGGGAGGCCGCCAGGAACGGCGAACGCCGGGCCTCGGCGAGGCCCGGCGTTCGGACGTTGGCGGTAGCGGTGGGATTTGAACCCACGGTCAGGGGTTACCCGACACTCGCTTTCGAGGCGAGCTCCTTCGGCCGCTCGGACACGCTACCGCCGAAAAGGTTACCGGACGCGCACGGCCGCCCGGCGGGCGGGATCGCGCGATTCAGCTCACAGGTGGTCTCCGGGAATTCATGGGATGTTTATGAGAGGCTGGGCGGCATGACTGCACACATCTCCGCCGAGCCCGGCGACATCGCCGAGAGCGTCCTCCTGCCCGGGGACCCGCTGCGCGCGAAGTGGATCGCCGAGACCTTCCTCACCGACGCCGAGCGCTACACGCAGGTGCGGAACATGTTCGGGTACACCGGCACGTACAAGGGGAAGCGCGTCTCGGTCCAGGGCACGGGGATGGGCCAGCCGTCGGCGTCGATCTACACGCACGAGCTGCTCGACGTGTACGGCGTCAAGACCGTCGTCCGGGTCGGCTCCGCGGGCGCCATCCATGACGACATCGAGCTGCGGGACGTTGTCGCGGGGATCGGGGCGTCAACGAACTCGTCGATGAACCGCATCCGCTTCAACGGGGTCGTCGACTACGCGCCCGTCGCCGACTTCGGGCTGCTGCGCAGCGCCGTGGACGCGGCCGCCGCGCGGGGCGTGAACATGCACGTGGGCCAGCTGTACTCCTCCGACACGTTCTACACGGACGCGCCCGACGTGGAGGCGAAGCTCGCCGACTACGGCATCCTCGCGATCGAGATGGAGGCCGCGGCGATCTACACGCTCGCGGCGAAGTTCAAGGCGCGGGCGCTGGCGCTGTGCACGATCTCCGACCACATCCTCAAGGGCACGGAGCTGCCCGCGGCGGACCGGCAGGAGTCGTTCTCGGAGATGGTCGAGATCGCCCTCGACGCCGTCACCGCGTAAGCGAGGTCCTGCAGGGCCCGGTCCGCTCGGACCGGGCCTTCGCGCTATCCGAGGGCCGCGGCGAGCTCGGCCTCCAGGTAGGGGCCGAGGGTCGCGGCGAACGTGTTGGTCATGTGCGCGTCGTCGCGGTAGACGAGGACGTTGCCGACGACGGGCTCGCAGGTCTCGGGGCCGCAGATCGCGTCGGTCAGGTCGATCTTGTGGACGCCGTCGGGGACGTCGAGCCCCGCGAACGCGCCCTCGTCGTAGTAGGCGTCGCGGTCGACGGCGCACTCGGGCGACTCGGGCCCGTGGAGGTCCACGCACAGCGGGATGTCGAAGCGGGGGCTCGGGGTGTCGCGGATGACGGCGACGCTCGTGCCGGTGGCGAGGAGCTGCTCGTACCGGTCGGTGTAGTCGGGGAACGTCTCGTACGCCTCGTACCCGACGCGGGAGCCGTACGTGAACACCAGGTCGGGGGCGAGGTCGCCGATCTCGGCGACGACGGCGTCGTTCCAGGCCGCGCAGGACCGGTACCGCTCCTCGCCGAGGGCCTCCTGACCGGTCTCGATGATGCACGCGTTCTTCGTGTACGCCACGACATGCCAGTGCCGCGACTCGGCCGCGGCGAGCACCGCGGGCAGCCACTGCCAGATCTTCGAGCCGCCGTACATGACCACGGTCGCGGCCGCGTCGGCTTCGGCAATGCCGAAGTCGCAGCGGATCGGCTCGTAGCCCTCCATCGTCTGGTTGCAGTCCCCCGAGAGCGCCGGGTCGTAGTCCTCGGCGGCGTCGAGCGTTGAGGGCGCGAAGTCGAGTTCGGGGAACGCGGCGCCCTCGGCGAGGGCCGCGGCCCCGGGGTAGAGGGCCGGGTCGGCGGCGGCCTCGGCGAGGCGGGCCCGCTCGTGGGCGATGTACCAGCTCATCGACGCGCACGCGGCGAGGACGAGCGCGATGCACGCGGCCCCGAGCGCGAACGCGCCCCGCGCGGTCGACTGGCCGAGCCCCGAGGCGGGGAGGCGCACCTCGACGGCCCAGTGCGTGAGCGCGGCGAGCGCCGTGGCCGCGGCGAGGATGAGCAGGCCGCCGGTCAACGTGGCGGTGTCGCGGCCGGTCGCCGTCAGGTAGCAGACGAGGATCGGCCAGTGCCACAGGTACAGCGTGTACGAGAGCGTGCCGAGGCGCTGGAGCGGCCACGTGTTCAGCAGCAGCCCGGCGCCCTTGCCGGGCGCGGCGGTGGCGGCGACGATGACCGCGCAGGCCCCGGCGACGGGCGCGAGCGCGGCCCAGCCGGGGAACTGGGTGGATTCGAGGAGCGCGCCCGCGAACACGAGGACCGCGACGCCCGCCCAGCCGAGGGCGGCCGCGGCGAGTCGCGGGAGGCGCGCGGCCCAGCCGCGCACCGAGGGCCGGAGCGCCAGCGCGAGCAGGCCCCCGGCGGCGAACTGCCAGATGCGGGCGCGGGTGTCGAAGTACGCGTACGCCTGGTTCTCGGCGGTCTCCCACAGCGCGAACGCGAACGACGCGGCGAGCACCGCGGCGAGGACGGCGGCGACGGTGCGCATCGGCGGGAGCCCGGCGCGGCGGGCGGCCCACAGGACCAGGCCGACCAGGACCGGCCACAGCACGTAGAACTGGGTCTGGACGCCGAGGGACCAGTAGTGCTGGACGATGCTCGCGCCGTTGTTCGAGGACAGGTAGTCCACGGAGTGCGCGGCGAGGTTCCAGTTCCCGTAGTAGAGCGCGGAGGCGGCGATGTCGCCGAGCTGCTGGCCCCAGGTGGCGCGGGGAAGCCACAGCAGCACCATGAGGACGGTGCCCGCGGCGACGACGAGCGCGGGCGGGAAGATGCGCCGCACGATCCGGGCCGCGTACGGGAGGTACCCGAGGCCGCGCCCGGCGTCGGCGGAGCGCAGGAACCCGGCGGTGATGAAGAACCCGGACATGAGCAGGAAGATGTCGACGCCACCGGAGACGCGGTCGAACCAGATGTGGTAGACGGCGATGACGGCGATGGCGAGGCCGCGGAGGCCGTCGATCTCGCGCAGCCGCGGCGGCCGGGCGGGCGCGGCGGCGCGTTCCGACGCTGCCGGTTCGTCTGCCGCGGGGTCGGCGGTGGAGGTGGCGCTCATGGGTCTCCGGGGCGTGGCGGGGCGGTCGCTGCGGGGTGTCGCCACCGAGCGTAGAAGGCGGTTCGCGGATGCGTTGACACGGGGCTCCGGGCGGGACACAATAGCCATGACCTTAACGATCGTTCAGGTCGGTGGATCGTCAAGGAGGACGTCATCGTGGACTTCAGCGGGGACTACCCGGCCGAACGGGCGCGCATCGAGCGCGGCGGGGCCGAGAAGTACCACAAGGCGGCGGCCGCGGCGGGCAAGTACCACGCCCGCGAGCGCATCCGCCGCCTGTGCGACCCCGACTCGTTCCGCGAGGACGCCCTCTGGGCCAACCCCGACCCGAGCCTCCCCGCCGACGGCGTCGTCGTCGGGTCCGCCACGGTGCAGGGCCGGCCGGTGCGGATCGTCGCGAACGACTCCACCGTCAAGGCCGGGTCGTGGGGCGCGCGCACCGTCGAGAAGATCATCCGCACCATCGAGGCCGCCCAGCTGGAGCAGCACCCGATCGTCTACCTCGTGGACTCCGCGGGCGCGCGCATCACCGACCAGGTGCAGCTGTTCCCCGGGCGCCGCGGCGCCGGGCGGATCTTCCACGAGCAGGTCCGCGCCTCCGGGAAGATCCCGCAGGCGTGCGCCCTGTTCGGGCCCAGCGCCGCCGGGGGCGCGTACATCCCCGCGTTCTGCGACATCGTCGCCATGGTCGACGGCAACGCGTCGATGTACCTCGGCAGCCCCCGCATGGTCGAGATGGTCACCGGCGAGAAGACCACCCTGGAGGACATGGGCGGCGCGCGCGTCCACACCGAGCTCTCGGGGGTCGGACATTTCTTGTGCCGCAACGAGGACGAGGCCATCGCCGACGTGCGCCGCTGGCTGTCCTACCTGCCGTCGAACTGGACGCAGCCCGCCCCCGTGCGCGCGGCCCGCCCGCCGCTCCCGGTGGACCTCGCCGCGGTCGTGCCGCCGAGCGAGTCCGCGCCGTTCGACATGCACTCGTTCCTCGACGGGCTCGTCGACCAGGGGTCCGTGCTCGAAGTGCAGGCTCGGTGGGCCGGGGAGCTCATGACCGCGTTCGCGCGCCTCGACGGGCGGCCCGTCGGGGTCGTCGCCAACAACTCCGCGGTGCGCGGCGGGGTCCTGTTCTCCGACTCCGCGGACAAGGCCGCCCGGTTCGTGAACACCTGCGACGCGTTCAACGTGCCGCTGCTGTTCCTCGCCGACGTCCCCGGGTTCATGGTCGGCTCCGCCGTCGAGCACGCAGGGATCATCCGCCACGGCGCCAAGATGATCGCCGCCGTCGCCGAGGCCACCGTCCCCAAGATCTGCGTCGTGGTCCGCAAGGCCTACGGCGCGGGGCTGTACGCGATGGCCGGGCCCGCGTTCGGGTCCGACGCCGTGCTCGCGCTGCCGACCGCGCGCATCGCCGTCATGGGCGCCGAGGCCGCCGTGAACGCCGTGTACGCCAACAAGATCGCCGCGATCGACGACCCCGCGCAGCGGGAGCAGTTCGTCGCCGACCGCCGCGCCGAATACGAAGCCGACGTCGACCTGCGAAGGCTCGCAGGAGAACTCGTCGTCGACGACGTCCTCGCCCCCGAGGAGCTGCGCGATGACCTCATCGCGCGGTACCGCCGGCTGACCCACAAGGACCGCCGGTTCGCCGACCGCCGACACCCGATCACACCGGTGTGAACAGGAGCCAGCAATGAAACTCGACATCGAGCAGACCGAATTCGCCGCCGCCGTGCGCGCCTACGCCCAGGAGCAGATCCGCCCCGTCATCGGCGACTTCTACGAGCGCGGCGAGTTCCCGATCGAACTCGTCCGGGGCCTCGGCAAGCTCGGCGTCCTCGGGGTGACCCTCCCCGAGGAGCACGGCGGTGCCGGAATGGGCCTGTTCATGCTCGGCCTCGCACTGGAGGAGATCGCCCGCGTCGACGCGTCCGTCGCGGTCACCGTCGAGGCGTCGGTGACCCTCGGCGCCGAGGCCATCGCCAAGTTCGGGAGCCCTGCGCAGCAGGCGAAGTGGCTGCCGAGCCTCGCCGCCGGGCAGGGCCTCGTCGCGTTCGCGCTCACCGAGCCGGGCGGCGGCACCGACGCCGGGCACACCGACACCAAGGCCCGCCTGGAGGACGGCGAGTGGGTCATCGACGGCGCGAAGTGCTTCATCACGAACGCGGGCACCGCGATGACCGACCTCGTCATCGCCACCGCGCAGACCGGCCCCGGCGAGGTCTCGTGCATCGCCGTCGAACCGGGCACGCCCGGCCTGGAGATCGGGCCCGAGTACTCCAAAGTGGGCTGGCGGGCCTCCGACACGCGGCCCGTCTACTTCGACAATTGCCGCGTGCCCGAGGCGAACCTCATCGGGCAGCGCGGCCGCGGGTTCGTGCAGTTCCTCGAACTGCTCGACTCCGGGCGCGTCGCCATCGCGGCGCTCGCCACCGGGTCCGCGCAGGGGTGCCTCGACGAGGCGCTCGCGCACGCGAAGGAGCGGCAGGCGTTCGGGCGGCCCATCGGCGAGAACCAGGCGATCGCGTTCATGCTCGCGGACATGAGGCTCCGCGCGCACACCTCCCGCCTGGCGTGGCAGGACGCGGCGCTCAAGGCCGAGGCCGGGGAGCCGTTCGGCACGGACGCGGCGCTCGCGAAGCTGCACGCGTCGCTCGCGGCGGTGGACAACGCGCGGGACGCGACGCAGATCTTCGGCGGGTACGGGTTCATGAACGAGACGCCGGTGGCGCGGGCCTGGCGCGACGCGAAGGTCCTGGAGATCGGCGAGGGCACCAACGAGGTCCAGCGGATGCTCATCGCGAGGTCCCTGGGGCTGTAGGGGTTCGGGGCGGCGGCCGGGGCCCCGGCCGCCGCCTGAGAGTTTACTGAAAACTTCAACTAAAGGTCTTGAGTTTCCGCCCCGAATCATGACAAGCTCGGCTCTTCGGCAGTAGCGTTGCCGCCGCGGCCCGAAACCTCCCCAGGCTCGCAGGCTGCCGCGGGGGACGGGCCGCATGGACAAGGAGCTCAGACATGACCGACAGCAAGACCGGTAGCGACCTCGCGCGGCGGGTCATCGCCTCGCGGCGCGGGTTGATGTGCGGCCTGGCCGGGCTCGGGGCCGCAGGGGCCCTGGCCGCGTGCGGGACCGCCGAGCCGTCCGACGACTCGACGACGTCCGGTTCGGACGCGACGACCGGCGGCTCCGGCGACGGGTCGTCCAGCGGCGCGGGCGGCGACGCGCTCGCGGCGACCGCGGACGTCCCCGAGGGCGGCGGGATCGTCGTCCAGGACACCGTGCTGGTGCAGCCCACGGCCGACGAGTTCCTCGCGTTCTCGGCCGCGTGCCCCCACATGGGGACGATCGTGAACCCGCCGGACGCCGCCGGCGACATTATCTGCCCCAACCACGGCTCGACGTTCTCCCTCGAAGGGGAGCTGGAGAAGGGCCCGGCCGAGACCGGCCTGACCCCGGTGGACATCAACGTCGAGGACGGCCAGATCTTCCTCGCCTAGCAGGGGCGGGACGAAGCGGCCGGGAAGCACTCGCTTCCCGGCCGCTTCTCGCTCCGCTGCTAGGTCAGTGCGTCGGCCGCGGCCGGGTCGGAGTCGCGCAGGAACTGGGCGCAGCGGGCGGCCTCGTCGGCCTCGCCGATCGCGGCGGCCGCGCGGGACAGCTGGTGCAGGGACTTGAGGAACCCGCGGTTGGGCTTGTGCTCCCAGGGGATCGGGCCGTGCCCCTTCCAGCCGCTGCGGCGCAGCTGGTCGAGCCCCCGGTGGTACCCGGTGCGCGCGAAGGCGTAGGCGGTGACGTCGTCGCCCGACTCCAGGGCGTTCTTCGCCAGCCGCGCCCACGCGGCGCAGAACCACGGGAACTGGCGGACGGTGTCCTCGGGCGTGTGCGCGTCGAGGTACGTCCGGGCCTCGGTGTCCTCGGGCAGCAGCGTCGCCGGAGGCTGTGACATCAGATTCTGCGGAGCCAATTCGGGTCCTCACTCTAGGGTCGAGTCGCTCGTGAAAAGCAGTGGGCCAAGCCTAACCCCGCCTCGCGGGCGTCCTCCAGCTCCGGGTCGGCGTCGTCCTCCTGCGCCGTGCGGGGCGCGGTGAAGTGCACGGCGATGCTCCCGACCAGGGCCGCGGCGATCGACGCGGTGAGGACGCCGATCTTCGCCTCGTACGCCAGGACCGGGTCGCCGCCGTAGAACGCCAGTTCGGCGATGAACAGGGCCACGGTGAACCCGATGCCCGCGACGGCGGCGATCGCGGTGAGCAGCGGCCAGGAGGTCCCCCGCGGCATCCGGCCCAGGCCGAGCTTCACGACCAGCCACGTCACGAGCGTGATGCCCAGGGTCTTGCCGAGGACGAGGCCGAGCACGATCCCGAGCGTCACCGTGGACCCGAACGCGGCGGCGACGAGGTCGGAGGAGAGCGGCACGCCCGCGTTGGCGAGCGCGAACAGCGGCAGGACCACGAAGGAGGAGAACCGGTGGTTCTGGTGCTGGAGCCGGGCCGCGGGCGGCTGCGCGTCCCGGGTGAGCTTGACGAGGCGCTCGGTCTCTTCGAGGGTGAGGCCGTCCTTGGCGAGCTCCTGGGCCTCGTCGTGGGCGACGGCCGGGTCGAGGAGCGGCCGGGCGGCGATGATGAGGCCCATGACGACCCCGGCGATGGTGGCGTGGACGCCGGACTGGAGCATCGCGACCCACAGCAGGACGCCGATGACGAGGTACACGGCCGGGGACCACACGTTGAGCAGGCGCATGAGGACCGCGAGGGCGACCAGGGCGGCGGCGGCGATGAGCCATTCGGTGGCGAGGTCGTCGGTGTAGAACACGGCGATGACGGCGATCGCGCCGAGGTCGTCGACGATCGCGAGCGTGAGCAGGAAGATCCGGGCCGCGGAGGGGATGCGGGAGCCGAAGAGCGCGAGGACGCCGACGGCGAACGCGATGTCGGTGGCCATGGGGATGCCCCAGCCGTGGGCGCCGTCGCCGCCCGAGTTCAGCGACGCGTAGATGAGCGCCGGGACGGCCATGCCGCCGACGGCCGCGGCGATCGGCGGCACGGCGTTGCGGGGGCTGGCGAGCTCCCCGGAGACGATCTCCTGCTTGATCTCCAGGCCGACGACGAAGAAGAACACGGCCATGAGGCCGTCGTTGATCCAGTCCTTGAGGGTGTGGTGGAGGCTGAAGTCCCCGAACGTGAACGTGATGTCCAGGCCCCACACCGCCTCGTAGGACCCGGACCAGGGCGAGTTCGCCCAGAGCATGGCGAGCACGGCGCAGACGACGAGGACGACGCCCGCGGCGGGCTCGATCTTGAGGAACTCCGCGGCGGGGCGGCCGACGTAGCGGGCGATGGGGCGGCGCGAGTAGAGGAACGCGGGGCGGTTCCTCCAGATGTCGGACTTCCAGGGCTCCTCGGGCAGTGTCATGCGCCAGAGCCTATCCGGGCGGCCGGGAGGTCACCGGATGATGCCGGACAGTGACGTCGGCGCCGGGCCGGTCCGTCAGGCGGCGGCGCGGCAGTCGGGGCACAGGCCCCGGTAGGTGACGGCGGCGCTGGTGACGGTGAAGCCGTGGCGCTCGTCGCCGGGGAGCCACTCGATGGGGTCGGCGACGGCGTGGACGTCCTTCATGAGGCCGCAGCCGTCGCAGATGAGGTGGTGGTGGTCGTGGTCGGCGTTCGGGTCGTACCGCTTGGACCGGCCCTGGAGGGACAGCTCGATGACCTCGCCGAGGGCGACCATCTCGTTCAGGGTGTTGTAGACCGTGGCGCGGGAGATCTCGGGCATGCGCTCGCAGGCGCGTTCGAGGACCTCGTCGGCCGTGTAGTGCACGTGGGAACCTTCGAGGGTCTCGGCGATGACACGTCGCTGAGGGGTGATGCGCCAGTTGTGGCGCCGCAGTCGGGTTACCAGGTCGCTCATGCTGTTCTCTCAACGGTCCGGAAGTCGAACCCCACTCTAGCAGGACAAACGGGCCCCGCACCACTGATGCTGGACGGCTTCTCACTTTAGACCGCTTCTAAGGTTCGCCTAAGCCGCCCGGCCGGGCGCTCGGGGCGGACACCGCGGCGGCCCCCGCGCGGGTCGTGCGGGGGCCGCAGTGCACCGGGCCTAGTCCTCCAGGACGCGCCCGCACTCGCCGCATTCCGGCGGCTTCTGCCGCGGAACCTCCACGAACTCCTCGGCCACGATCCACAGCTTCCACCGGTCGTGCTCGCGGATCACCGTGATCGAGGTGATGTCGTCGCGGCCGGGCCGCTCCAGGCCCCACATGATGTCCAAGGGCTCCTTGTGCTTCGCGAGCTTCACCTCGCGGCCCTTCAGGTAGTACCCGGCCCGCGAGTACACCAGCTGCACCTGCTCGCCGTGCTCCTTCGGCGCGGGTTCGCGGCTGCGGCCGTTGAGGAACGCGTGGTACTCGGTGTGCAGCTGGCGCGCGATCTGCTGGAGCGGCACCGACGAATAGGCCTTGACCCACCGGTTCGCGGGCTGGTTCTTCCACTTGGTCAGCCGCGCGGAGATCTCGGCGTAGGAGATCTTCTCCCCCTTCGCGCGCCACTCGCGCTGGAACACCGACAGGGACCAGTTGTACACGGCGCGAACCGCTTCGAGGGTCTCCTCAAGGTTCCGCAGCTGCTGCTCGTCGGGGTCGAACGTATACTCGTACCCGCGTTTCACCAAGTGGGTCATAGGCTTCGTCATGTCCATGACCTGTTGATATCAGACGATTACGCACCGCCACGTGTTCCTCACCTCATCGGCGTGTCGACTGGCCGTGCGGCAAGTAACTTGGCCTGGTGCCCTTCGACATCGACCCCGGTCTCTTCGCGCTGCTCATCGTCGCGGCCGTCTTCGCCGGGTGGGTCGACGCGGTCGTCGGGGGCGGCGGCCTCATCCAGCTCCCCTCGCTCCTGGTGGCGTTCCCCACAGCGCCGGTGCAGCTCATGCTGGGCACCAACAAGATGGCGTCGGTGTGCGGCACCACGATCTCCGCGATCACCTACTCCCGCAAGATCAAACTGGAGCACCGGCTGCTGTGGCCCACCGTCGGCCTCGCGCTCCTCGGCTCCGGCGCCGGGGCCGTCGCGGCCCTCGCGGTCTCCGCGAGCGCGTTGAAGCCCATCATCATCGGGGTGCTCCTGGCCGTCCTCGTCCTGGTCATCGCCCGGCCCCAGCTGGGCCTCGAACCGCAGCCGCGGCTGCGGACCCCGCTGCGCGCCGCCGCACTCATGCTCACCGCCGGCGTCGCGGTCGCGTTCTACGACGGCGTCATCGGGCCCGGCACCGGGATCTTCCTGTCCGTGGCGTTCACCGCGATCATCGGCTTCGACTACGTCACGGCCGCCGCGCACACCAAGGTCGTCAACGCCGCCACCAACATCGGCGGCGTCACCGTGTTCGCCCTCCAAGGGAACGTGTGGTGGATCCTCGGCCTGGTCATGGGCCTGGGCTGCATGGCGGGCGCGTGGTTCGGGGCCCGCACGGCGATGGCGAAGGGCTCCCGGTTCGTGCGGATCGTCCTCGTCGTCGTGGTGCTCGCGCTCCTGGCCCGGCTCGGCTGGGACGTGTGGGCCGCCACCCGCTAAGGGTTGATCGCCAGGAACAGGTAGGCCGCGAGCAGCGCCAGGTGCACGCCGCCCTGGAGGCGGGTCGCGCGGCCGGGGACCACGGTGAGGACCGAGACCACGAGCGTCAGGCCCAGCAGCACGATCTGCGTCGGGCCGAGCCCGAGCAGCAGCGGCCCGTCCATGAAGAACGAGGCGACCGCGATCGCCGGGATCGTCAGGCCGATCGAGGCCATCGCCGACCCGTACCCGAGGTTGATCGAGGTCTGGATGCGCTCGCGGCGGGCCGCGCGGATCGCCGCGATCGACTCCGGAAGCAGCACGAGCAGGGCGATCGCGACGCCCACGGACGACGCGGGGAAGCCCGCGGCGTCGACGCCGGCCTTGATCGCCGGGGACTCGACCTTCGCGAGGCCGACCACGCCGACCAGCGCGACCATGAGCATCCCCAGGCTGAGCAGCGCCGTCTTCCCCGACGGCGGGTCCGCGTGGGTCTCCTCGGTGACCGGGCCCGCCTCGGTGATCGGGAGGAAGAAGTCGCGGTGGCGCACGGTCTGGGTGAACACGAACAGGCCGTACAGGACGATCGAGACGACCGCGGCGAACACCAGCTGCGAGGCCGTGTACTCGGGGCCGGGCGCGCTCGTGGTGAACGTCGGCAGCACCAGGCCGAGGACGGCGAGGGTCGCGACGGTGGCGAGGGCCGCGCCCGAGCCCTCCGGATTGAACAGGGTCGTCCCGTACTTGAGGGCGCCGAGGAGCAGCGAGATGCCGACGATGCCGTTGGTGGTGATCATGACCGCGGCGAACACGGTGTCGCGGGCCAGCGTCTCGGCGTCGTGCCCGCCGGAGGCCATGACGGTGACGATGAGGGCGACCTCGATGACCGTGACGGCCACGGCGAGCACGAGCGAGCCGTAAGGCTCGCCGACCCGGTGCGCGACCACCTCGGCGTGGTGGACGGCGGCCAGGACCGTCGCCATGAGGGCGGCGGCGGCGACCGCGACGAGGGCGGTCTCGGACTCGCGGCCCCAGGTGAAGGCCAGGACGACGATGCCGACAATCGGCGCGATGACGGTCCAGGACAGCAGCGGGGATCGTTTCGCGGCGCTCATACGCGACATCCTGTCATGGGACCGTCGCAATGTTCCCGGTACCGCGGCGCGGCCATGCGCCATGACACACCTGTACTGTCCCTTGTGGCCCGTGCGAGGCGGCGCGGGCGCACGGCGCCGCGGGAGGGCCGGAGTCGCTAGAGTCGTCCCATGGCGAGCGAGTTCACACCTGAGTCCCCCTCGGACACCGTCTCGCGCCTGCGGGCGCACTTCGACACCGGCCGCACCAAACCCGTCCCGTGGCGCCTTGAGCAGCTCAAGGGCCTCGACCGGATGCTCCGCGAGGCCGGGGAGGAGCTCGCCGACGCGCTCCGCGCCGACCTGGGGAAGGCCGCCCCCGAGTCGTTCCTCGCCGAGATCGACTTCGTGTCCGCCGAGGTGCGGGCCCTGCGCAAGCACCTGCGGTCCTGGCTGCGGCCCAAGCGGGTCTACACGCCGCCGCACCTCCAGCCCGCGAAGGCGTACGTGCTGCGCGAGCCGCTCGGCGTGGTCACCGTCATCGGGCCGTTCAACTACCCCGTGCAGCTCCTCCTCGCGCCCCTCGCGGGGGCGCTGGCCTGCGGGAACGCCGTGGTCGTGAAGCCCTCCGAGTCGGCGGCGGCGACGGCGTCGGTCCTGGGGCGGCTCATCGGCGAGTACCTGGACCCCGAGGCCGTCGCGGTCGTGCAGGGCGGGGCCGCCGAGACCGCGGCGCTGCTCGCGGAGCGGGTCGACCACATCTTCTTCACCGGGTCGCCGCGCGTGGGCCGGATCGTCGCGAAGGCCGCGGCCGAGCACCTGACGCCGGTGACGCTCGAACTCGGCGGGAAGTCCCCCGCGATCGTGGAGCCGGGCGCGGACCTGGCGACCGCGGCGCGGCGCATCGCCTGGGGCAAGTTCATGAACGCCGGGCAGACGTGCATCGCCCCCGACTACGTGCTCGCCGTCGGCGGCACCGGCCCCGAGCTGGAGAAGCACCTCGCCGAGGCGGTGCGGGAGATGTACGGGCACGCGCCCGCCGACAGCCCCGACTACGGGCGGATCATCGACGAGCGCGCGTTCGACCGCCTGGAGCGGTTCCTCGGCGAGGGCCGCCTGGTCGTCGGCGGCGGGCGCAACCGCGCCGACCGGTACATCGCGCCCACGGTCCTCGCCGACGTCTCCCCCGAGGACGCCGTCATGGGCGAGGAGGTGTTCGGGCCGGTCCTGCCGGTGCTCGCCGTCGAGACCCTGGACGATGCCATCGCGTACGTCAACGCCGGGGAGAAGCCCCTGGCGCTGTACGCGTTCACCGCCTCCGACGCGACCCGCCGCAAGCTCCTGACGCGCACGTCGTCGGGCGCGGTCGGGTTCAACATCCCCATGGCGCACATCGACGTCCCGGGCCTGCCGTTCGGCGGCGTCGGGAACTCCGGGCTCGGCGCCTACCACGGGCGGCACTCGATCGAGGTGTTCTCCCACGCGAAGTCGGTGCTGGACAAGCCGCTCGCGCCCGACACGATGCGGGTCGTGTACCCGCCGTTCACGGCCCTCAAGGAGCAGGTGATGCGCCGCCTCCGCTAGCGAGGTGGGCGTTGACGCGCCCGAGGAGCGAGAACAGCTGCGCGCGTTCGGCTTCGCTGAGCGGGGCCATGACGCGGTCGTTGACGTCGTCGAGGACCGCCTCGATCTCGGCGAGCCGCGCGCGGCCCCGGTCGGTGATGGTGATCGTGTTGCGGCGCTTGTCGGCCGGGTCGGGGGCGCGGACGATCCAGCCGCCCTCGGCGAGCTCGTTGAGGACGGCCACCAGGTCGGAGCGGTAGATCCGGGCGCGGTCGGCGATCTCCGACTGGCTGGCGGGCCCGCTCTCGGCGAGGACGGCGAGGACCACGAAGTGGGCCTTGTGCGCGCCGAGCGGTGCGAGCGCCTCCGAGGCGACGCGGCTCGCCTGCGCGCTCGTCATGCCCAGGAGGCGCGAGAGCTGGCGCCGCAGCCGTCCCGGAGTGCCGTCGCCGCGGTCGAACCGCAGATCATCGCTGGTGTCCATGGGAAGAGCCTACCCCGCTTGCGTTAGTCCCACTAACGATGTAGATTCGTTAGCGACATAAACGTTTGCTTCACTAACGAATCAGGGGGCCGCTCATGAGCGACACCGACACCCTCGTCCGCGACCTCGCCGACCGCGCCGCGATCACCGAGCTCCTCGCCCGCCAGAGCCGCTGGCTCGACGAGCGCGACGCCGCCGCCACCGCCGCGGTCTTCACCGACGACGCGGTCGCCCGCACCCCGGGCGGCGAGGTCCGCGGCGCCGCGGCCGTCGCCGAGCACGCCTTCGCCCGGCACGCCGGGTACGAGCGGACCGTGCACGCCATGCACGGCATCGTGATCGACCTCGCCGGGGACGAAGCGGTCGTCGACTGCGGCGTCAAGGCCGTGTTCGCCACCGGGGAGGCCGTCCAGTTCATTGACGCGCGCTACCGCTTCGACGCCCGCCGCACCCCCGCGGGCTGGCGCCTCGCGAGCATCGCCGTCACGCCCCTGACGCGCACCGCCGACATCGCCCGGACCCTCTGAGGCCCTTGCTTTTTCACCAACACCATTAGTCGTACTAACGAATCAGGAGACCCCATGTCCACCGAAGCCACCCTCCGCCGCCTCGCCGACCGGGCCGAGCTCGAAGACCTCGTCGCCCGCCACAGCGTGTGGGTCGACGAGGGCCGCTGGGACGAGACCGACCGGATCTTCACCGGCGACGTCGTCATCACCTCCCCGCGCGGCGGCGAACTGCGCGGCATCGACGCGGTCGTCGAGCACGTGCGCCGCAGCCAGGGCACCTTCGCCCGCACCCTCCACAACAAGGCGAACCTCGTCATCGACCTCGACGGCGACACCGCCGACGTGCGCGCCCACGACATCGGGGTCTTCGCCATCGACGACACGACCGCGCAGGTCGCGGCCGGGATCGCCCGCTACCGCGCCGTGCGCACCCCCGCGGGCTGGCGGTTCGCCGGCCTCGCACTCGAAGCGGTCGCCCTGACCGCCGCCATCGACCGAGCACTCTGAAAGGCCGACACCATGAAGACCATCGACCTCCTCGACTCCCGCATCGCCTACACCGAAGCGGGCGAAGGCGACACGACCGTCGTCCTCCTGCACGGCAACCCGACCTCCTCGCACATCTGGCGGCACGTCGTGCCGCGCCTGGCCGACCGCGCCCGCGTCATCGCGCCGGACCTCATCGGCATGGGCGCCTCGGGGAAGCCCGCGATCGCCTACGACTACGCCGACCACGCCGCGTACCTGGAGGCGTTCCTCGACGCCGTCGGCGCGGACCGGCCGGTGCTCGTCGGCTACGACTGGGGCGGCTCGCTCGCCCTCGACTGGGCCGCAAGGCATCCCGACCGGGTGCGCGGCGTCTCGGTGATGGAGACGTTCCTGCGGCCGATGACCTGGGCCGAGTACCCGGCCGGGGCCGTGGAGTTCTTCCGCACGCTGCGGACGCCCGGCGCGGGCGAGCGAATGGCCCTGGAGGAGAACTGGTTCATCGAGACCGCGCTGCGCGCCACCAACGGCGGCATCTCGGACGCGGACCTCGCGGTCTACCGCGAGCCGTACCCCGACCCGGACTCGCGCCGCCCGCTCCTGGCCTGGCCCAGGCAGATCCCGCTCGCCGAGGCCGAGGGGGAGCCGTTCGCACCCGCGGCGGTGGCCGCGCGCTTCGACGCGTACGGGGCGTGGCTCGCGTCCTCCCCGGAGGTCCCGAAGCAGCTGCTGACGGCGAGCCCTTACGGGCTCGGCTCGCCCGCGATGATCGAGTGGGCGCGGGAACACGCTGCGGCCCTGGAGATCCGGAGCATCGGCGAGACGGTCGGGCACCACGCGCCGGAGGACGCCCCGGAGGCGATCGCCGACGCGGTGGGGGACCTGCTCGACCGGGTCGCCGAACGGACCCGCGACGGGGCCGCGGCCCCCGCGGCGTGACGCCGCGCCCGCCCGCCGGGGGCCCGGGCAGTAAAACAGGCCCTGACCGGCGCGGACGCCGGTCAGGGCCCATACCCCTCGAAGACAAGTCTGCGCTCAGGCTATCACCCGCCTTGCGCGCGCTATCGTTGGGGAGACGTGTTCGATGTCCTACGCCCCCAAGGGAAACGGCTCCACAGCGGAACACCGTGAGTCTAATGGGGACTTCCAGTCCGACGGGGGTGTTTCGGTTGCGGCGCCCGGGTATGTACACGACAGGGGCGCATCGGTAATATTGCACCGATTGGGAGTGACAATCCATTCCTTTTAAGACGCAAGGACGCCCCATGCGACGAATGGTGCTGAACGCCGCTCTCGGCCGGTCCGCCCGGGTCCGCCGCGACCCCGCCGAGACGCTCGCGCTGTGGCGCAAGTGCATCCGCGAGACCGTCGCCTCCGCGGACACCGAACCCGACCTGCGCGACTGGGAGTTCATCGAGGACCTCGGCTTCCTCCTCCAATGCTTCGCCGCCGTACCGGAACTCACCCCCCTGGGCTGGACCCTCCAGCTCCGCGGCGCCGTCCACCGGCTGGAGAACCGCCTGCGCGTCAAGTGGATCCACGCCCAGAACCCCCTGGTCGGGGCCGCGCCGGTCGAGCGGCCGATCTTCATCGTGGGCCTGCCCCGCGCCGCCACCGGCCTCGCCCACCGCGTCCTCGCCGCCGCCCCCGGCCACCGCGCCCCGCACCTGTGGGAGATGCAGCGCACCGGCCTCCCCCGCGACGACGCCGCCCGCGGCCGCACCGCCACCGAACGCCAGGTCGCGGCCCTGCGCCGCCTCGCCCCCGACTACGACGCCGTCCGCCCCCTGCGGGCCGACCGGCCCGAGGAGCACACCGCCGTCCTGTGGCGCACCTACGCGCCCCTCGCCGCCGCGCCCCTTCCCGAGTACCGGACCTGGCTCGACCAGCAGGACGCCACCGGCAACTACGAGTACCTCAAACAGGTCCTCCAGGTCCTCCAGTACGGCGCGCCGCCGCGGCGCTGGATCCTGCGGTTCCCCGGCGACGTCGCCCACCTCGACGTCATCCGGCACGTGTTCCCCGACGCGGTGTTCGTCTGGATGCACCGCGACCCGGTGGCGGCCGTGCCGTCGTTCTGCTCCGCCGTCGAACGGCTCACCGCTCTGCACTGCAAGGAGTTCGACCCCTTGGCGATCGGCCGGACCTGGCTGCCGGTCCTCGCCGAGTCGATCGAACGCGGACGCAAACTCCGGCGCTCACTCCCCGACGACGCGGTCGCCGACGTGAACTACCACCGCTTCACCGGCTACCCCCACGAGTTCGCACCGCGCCTGTTCGAACGCATCGGCGCCCCGTGGACCGTCTCGGACCGCAACGGCCTCAACGCGATCCTCGACGAGCACCGCCCCGGCCACGAGTACGCGATGGACCGCTACGGCTTCGCCAAACCCGACGTCGAAGCGGCCTTCGGCGACTACCGGGAGCAGGTCGCGGCGCTGCGCGGGTAGGCGGCACCCCACCGCCGGGCCGTGACTCGCCCCACAGCGGTTTGCGTTCGAGCGCGCTCGAAGCCATAGCGTTCCGGGCATGACACAGCAGACCTGGATCATCACCGGCGCCGCCCGCGGGCTCGGCCGCTCCATCACCGCCGCCGCACTCGACGCGGGCGCGAACGTCGTCGCCGCCGTGCGCCGCCCCAAAGCGCTCGCCGATCTCGCCGAGGCCTACGCCGACCGCCTCCTCGCCGTCCCCTACGACGTCACCGACACCGCCGCCGCGCCCGGCCTCGTCCAGGCCGCCCTCGACCGGTTCGGCCGCGTCGACGTCCTCGTCAACAACGCGGGCCGCGCCGTCGTCGGCGCCGTCGAGGAGGTCGACGACGCGCAGCTGCGCGACCTCATGGACCTCCACCTCTTCGGCCCCGCCGCGCTCGTGCGTGCCGCGCTCCCGGCCATGCGCGCGCAGCGGTCGGGCACGATCGTGCAGATGAGCAGCCAGGGCGGGCGCATCTCCTTCCCCGGCGTCGCGGCCTACTCCGCGTCCAAGTTCGCCCTCGAAGGCTGGTCCGAATCCCTCGCCGGGGAGGTCGCCCCGTTCGGCGTCCGCGTCATGATCGTCGAGCCCAGCCGCTTCCGCACCGGCTTCCACGGCTCCCTCGAATTCACCGACGCCGCCGACGCCTACGGCGACGCGCTCGCCGCCGTCCGCGCCGACATGGCGGGCGTCGACGGCCGCCAGGAAGGCGACCCCGACCGGGCCGCCCGCATCATCGTCGACCTCGCGACCGGCGACGACGTCCCCCTGCGCCTCCCGCTCGGCGCCGAGGCCGTCACCCGCCTCTACGCGGCCTGCCAGCGCGACCTCGACTCGATCGAGCGCCTCGCCGACCTCGCCCGCTCGGCCGACTTCGAGGGCGTGGCGCCTTCGGTCCGGCCGGTCTAGGTTTGGCCCATGGCCACCGACGAACTGCTGACGAGGGCGCTCGAATCCCTCGGCGACGACGGCCCGGTCTCGGTCGAGGCGATCCGCAGCCTCGCCGACCCGGCCGCCGTCCCCGAGTCGATGACGATCGCCGAGGCCGCCGACCTCCTCGACGTCTCGGCCCACACGCTCCGCTACTACGAGCGCGCGGGCCTCGTCGAGGTCTCCCGCGACAGCCTCGGCCACCGCGTCTACGACGCCGCGGCCGTCCGCCGCCTCGTGTTCCTCACCCGCATGCGCCTGTCGGGCATGCCGATGCGCGACCTCCAGCACTACATCGCGCTCGTCGACGAAGGCGCGGGCACCGTCCCGGAGCGCCTCGACATGCTCGTCGAGCACCGCGACACGATCCGCCGCCGCATCCGGGAGCTCACGCTCTCCCTCGCCGCCACCGAGTTCAAGATCGCCACGTACGGCGGCGACGCGGGCCCCGACGCGATCGACTGAATCAGGCGCGGTTCCTGCGCCGCAGCCACCACAGCACCTGGAGTGCCGCCCCGAGCGCGGGCAGCCCCAGGAACGCCCACGCGAACAGCTCGTCCTTCGTCACCCAGTCGATCCCCGGGTAGTACGACGTGTCCGACGACAGCACCCGCAGCCCGACCCCGATGACGACGCACGCCAGCGCGGCCGCCCCGTAGGCGATCCTCCGGCCCGGCAGCGGCACCGCGGCGGCGACGAACACCGCCGCCGCACCGAAGTCGATGAACATGAACGCGAGCGGCGCCGGCCCCTCCCTGGCGATCATGAACGCCAGCACCGTGAGGTACAGCGCCACGGCCCCGGTCAGCAGCGCCCCGGCTTCGGCGACGTACGTCCCCGCCCGCGGCCGCGGCATCCGCCACGCGGTCCACAGCAGCCATGGCGCCGGGATCGCCAGCAGCACGATGAGCACCGCAATCATCTCCCCGCTCAGAAAAAGCCAGCCGACCAGCGCCAGCAACCAGGCGACCGGGGCCGCAACCCAGCCCGCAACGGACTTCGCCGTCCCGGACCGGTCGACAGTGTTCGAAGTAGTGGTCATGCAGCCAGTCTCGCAACCTTGCGCAATCGCTCCATCACTGAAATCGGACACGAATTGGAGGCTCCCCACAACAATCCCGCCCCCGCCGCCCCCGAATGCCCCGGTTTTTTCTAGGTTCCCGCCAAACGATTCCGACCCGCCGGGGCCGGGGCGGTGAAGCGCACGATGGTCCAGTCGAGGCCGGATCGAGAACGCGGAATAGATTGGACGCCATGGGTTCATGGGGAGTGAAGGCGCTTGAGAGCGACGAGGGCCTGGAGGTCCTCGACTTGGTCGAAGGGCTCACCCGCGACCGCGAGCAGGTCACGGCCGACGATCTGGTGGCCGCCGCCCAAGAGTCAGGCCTCCTCGGCGACGATCCCGCCGTCGACGAGTACCTCTACGACATGACCGCCCTGGCGCTCGCCGAAATCCTCACCGGCGACACCGCGCACCTCGCAGACCCCGACTTCGCCGGAACGACCTTCGTCGCGACCCCCGCGGGCACCGCGACCCTGATCGAATGGCTCTCCCAACTGCAAGACGGCGATCCGGAACGCGAGTTCCGAGAACTGCGAATGCACTCCCCTGAGCACGCCGACCACGTCACCGCAACTCTGAACGCCCTGACCGGCGCCCGATAGCGATGAGAAGAAACCCCGCCTCTCAGCATTGACGCTGGTAGACGGGGAGAAACACCTGGAAACAAGTGTGGCCAGGGCCGGGGTCGAACCGGCGACCTTCCGCTTCTCGGACGGACGCCCACTCTCATCGCCCAGAAACTCGCCGACCTGCGAATTCACTCGAAGTCCGAGATCGCCTCGCCCTCAACAGCCACGAGTTCGAATCCCTCTACTTCCACCATTCTAAGCCACACCACCTCTGACCAGGTGAAACAAGTTCGGATTCCTGGGAAGATCAGGCAATACCCGACATTACGTTCGGACGCGGCCATCGAATCGATGGCCGCTTCTGCGTTGCTCGTTCCTATGGTTGCCGGTCGAGCGCCGTGAGGTCGTCCTTCTGGACCGAACCCGTCCGCGCCTTCCGTGACCCTATTCCCACCCGTCCGCGGCTCTCGCGCGAAGTGCACGTCAGGATGAGCGGCGGGTCGATCGGGAATGTGGGGCCTGGGTTGCGAGGTCGACATCGAGGACCGAGATGTCCGCGAAGAACATCGGGCTGACGCCAGTCCCCGGGCGCGGCGCCGTAGCCGCTGGTGGACTGCATGCACGGGTCAGGCGCGCTGCAACCCCTGGACGCGCGGATGGTGCTCAAGCGCCCACTGGACGGTCTTCGGTTCGCGTCCGAGCAGGGTGGCGAGTTCGTCGGTGATGCTGCCGTAGCCGCCGTTGCCGATGATCCGGGTCAGGGTCTTCAGGTGCTCGGCGGTATGCGGGTATGCGCCAAGGGCGGGGTCGATGTAGCGCTCATTCCAGGTCTCGATCTCGACCGGAACGTAGGTGATCGGGCGTCCGAGCACGGCGCTGAAGTCCTGGGCGATCGCGTGCATGTCCTTGTACTCGGGTCCGGTGAGCGCGTAGGACTTTCCGATGTGGGGCGCCGGGTCGGCGAGGATCTTCGCGCACAGCTCGGCCACGTCGTATCCGGCGACGGGGGCGAGCTTGTGGTCCCCGAAGGGCAGGCGGAGCTCACCGTCGGCGAGCGATCCCATAGCCACCCAGGTGAGGATCGGGTTCTCGACGAAGAAGGCCGCGCGGATGTTGACCACCGGGAGGCCGGACCACTCCAGCACCTGCTCGGCCACCCAGTGGGCCCGCTGCTGCGGCGACCAGTCCGCGACGGCCCCGCCCAAGCGTGCCCGCCGCTGTTCGACCGGTGCGGTCATGTTCGCGAAGGTCATGAACGACTGCTCGTACTCGGAGATGTTGACGAACGCCTCGATGTCCCCTTGAGCGCGCGCGGCCGCGGCCATGAGGCCGACAGCGTCGGTGTAGTACGGCGAGAGGCTCATGGAGAAGTAGAGGCGGCGGACGCCTTGGAGCGCGTTCGTCACGTCGGCGATGTTGAGCAGGTCGCCGATGACGACTTCGGCTCCGGCGTCGCGGAGCGACTGCGCGCGTTCGTCGTCACTGCGCACGAAGGCCCGCACGGTGCGGCCTTCGGCGAGCAGCATGTCGACCATCGTCCGGCTCACGCCGCCGATCGCGCCGGCGGCACCGGTGATGAGGATGGGGTTGCTGTCCGTCATTGACGTGTACCTCTATCTGTTCGAGTTGCGGTTCGGTGCAGGTCGGTCGATATCGCGGCGTCAGGACTCGACGCCGTCCGGAAAGGGGGATCTCCCTGGTTCGGGTGCCGGGCGCTACTGCTGCAGCTGGGCGTAGAGGGCGTCCAGGTCGCCGGAGATCTGGGACTTGACCCAGCGGGTGAGGTCGTCGGCGAGCACCTCGCTCGCGTCGGCCTCGATGCCGTCGAGCGCGGCCGCGGCGACGTCGCGGGGGTCGGCCTTGGCCGCTTCGACGCCTGCGGTCATGTCGGTGTCCACGTAGCCGACGTGGAGCCCGGTCACGCCGATGCCGCGCGGCGCGAGGGCCAGGCGCAGTGAGTTTGACTGGGACCACAGGGCGGACTTGGAGGCGCTGTAGGAGGTGCCGTCGGCGAGCCAGGACAGTGCTGAGTGGACGTTGAGGATGCGGCCGCCGCTGTTGCGCTCGATGATCGGGGCGAAGGCGCGGGTGACCAGGAGCGGCCCGAAGAAGTTGATCTCCAGGTCCCGGCGGATGTCGTCGATTGAGGCGTCGAGGTACGAGGCGCCGCTCATGGCGCCCGCGTTGTTGATGACGATGGTGACGTCCTGCGCATGTGCGGCGGCGGTCGCGACGGACGCCGGGTCGGTGACTTCGAGGGCCAGCGCGACCGCGCCCGGGTGCGTGATCGTGCGCGGGTCGCGGGCCGTGGCGTAGACCTTGGCGGCGCCGCGGGCGACGAGTTCCTCCACCAGTGCCTTGCCGATACCCCGGCTGCCGCCGGTGACGAGGACGTTGGCGCCCTTGATTGCGGTCATGACTGCCTCCTTTTTCGTGGCTCCCACAGAAGGAAACCGATCGGTTTCATCAAAGGTAAACCGATCGGTTTTGTCTTCAAAGTGTTTGTGTCGCACGCAACTCTCGCGCTCAGCTCGTAGGCGCAGCTCCGCTGCTGGCGCCCAGGACGCGGGCAAGTACGTCGGGCCGCTCGAGGGCGATGAAGTGGCCGGCCCCGGCGACCTGCGTGAACTCGGCGTCGGGCAGCAGCGCCCGGTTCGCCTCGCGGTCCGAGGGCCGGGACCAGTCATGCTCGCCGTAGACGAGGTGGATCGGGGCTTTGACCTCGGTATAGCGGGACCGGGCGGCGATGAGACTCGGCAGGTTCCGGTACACGCCCCGGGCGACGACCGGGTAGCCCGGTCGGGCGCCGACGTGCAGCAGCTCGTCCACATAGTCCTCGCGCAGCGCGGCCTTGTCGCCGAGCCCGCCGCGCAGGATGGCTCGCAGGGCCGGTTTGGGCTCGACTCCGGCGATCACCGGGCCGATCCCGGGCGCAAGGACGCCGCCGACCACGGCGCGCGCGAGGAGGCTGGACCGGGCGATGCCGCCGCGGAAATCGTAGGCGTTCACCGCCACGACCCGCCTGACGCGCTCGGGCAGATCGGCGGCGGCGGTCAGGGCGAGTGTGGCGCCCATCGACTCGCCGACCAGCGTGACGTCCTTGAGGTCGAGTTCAGTGAGGAGCCGTTCAACACCGGCCCGCATCGCGGGTTCCTCGTACGAGGCGTCCGGGACGATCTCGGAGTAGCCCATGCCCGGCAGGTCGAGCGCGTACACGGTGTACCGGTCCGCGACCAGCGGGATGAGGTGGCGGAAGTGCTCGGCCTGCGTGCGCACCGTGTGCAGCAGGACCAAGGGCGCGCCGCGCCCGGCCTTGAGATAGCGCAGCGTTCCCTCGCGGGTGCGGCCTCCCCTGGCCGGGATGGTGTGACTGGTGGTTCCCGGAATCTGGATCGCGGGTGCTTCGATGGACATCGGGCTGCTCCTAGCTGGTTTCGAAAGCGAGAAAACCGACCGGTTTCCATCCATCGTAAACCGATCTGTTTCCAAGTGCAAGGATTTGAAACCGATCGGTTTACGATTTCTCGAAATCGCGCTAACCTGGCACGATGACCACGGACCTCAAGCCCAGCCCCCGCGAGCGCCTCCTCGACGCCGCGGCCGCGCTCACCTATCGCGAAGGCGTCAATATCGGCATCGACGCGCTGTGCAAGGCCGCGGGTGTGTCGAAGCGCTCCATGTACCAGCTGTTCTCGAGCAAGGACGAGCTTTTGGCCGCGAGCCTCGAGCGGCGCTCCTCCTCCTACGTTGCCGGGCTCCTGCCCACTGCGGACGCCGACATCGGCCCCCGCGAGCAGATCACGCACGTCTTCGACCAGGTCGCGTCCCAGTCGACCGCACCCGAGTTCCGCGGCTGCCCCTACCTCTCCGCCGAGATCGAACTCAAGAACCCCGACCACCCCGCGAGCCGCGTGGCGCGAGAGGTCAAAGGGAACCTGACCGCCTACTTCCGCGCCGCAGCCGAACAGGGCGGGGCAAGCGACCCGGACCTCCTCGCCCGGCAGCTCACGCTGGTCTTCGACGGCGCCAGCGCCCGCGCCGGGATCGGTGCCGAACACCTCGACGGCCTACTCGCCCCCACCGTCGCCGCACTGCTCGACGCAGCGGACCTGCGCTGAGCCCTCGCAGGCTCCAGTAGGGTTGCCGCTCAGAGGACATCACGTCAGGAGGTCGCGGTGCGCGCATTCGGCTCGGACACCCGCCTGCCGACGGTCGCGATGGTCCTCGACCTCCTGAGGGAGCGCACGCAGGTCAGCCGGATCGAGTTGGCCCAGGCCACCGGCCTCACCCGGGCCACCATGACCAACGCCGTGCGGAAACTCATCGACCTCGGATTCGTGCACGAAGTGGGCACCGCGCGGTCCCAGCGCGGCACGCCCCGCCGTCTCCTCGAACTCCAGCCCGACGCCTGCCACATGGTCGGGCTCCAGTTCGACCGGTTCCGCGGTGTCGCAGTCATCGTCGACCTCGCGGGCGGCATCGTCGCGCGGCGCGAGCTGCCGGTGCTCGGCGAGCGCGGCCCGGACGAGGTCGTCCCCGAGCTGGCCGCGGCCGTGTGTGAGATGATCGGCGCTTCCGCGCTCGCGCGAGAGGCCATCCGGGGCATCGGGATCGCGACGTACGGTCCGCAGGACCGGGACGCGGGCGTCCTGCTGACACCGCAGCCCACGCCCGAATGGCAGGGGTACCCGCTCGCGTCGGCGGTGGCGGAGGCGACCGGTCTGCCGGTGGCGATCGAGAACGACGCCACCGCCGCCGGCATCGGCGCGCAGCACCTTGGGGCCGCGCCGTCGAACTTTGCCGTCGTCTACATGTCCGGGGGCATCGGGGGCGGCCTGATCATCGACGGCCACCCGTACCGCGGCGCGACCTCCAACGGGCTGGAACTCGGCCACATCTCCGTCGATCCGGCAGGCGCGGCCTGCGGCTGCGGCAACCGCGGCTGCCTGGACAATGTGGCGAGTCCCGTGGCGGTCGCCCACTTGGCGAGCCGCACCCCGCTGGCCGCGCGGCTCGGCCTCGGCACGGACCCGCTGGAGGCGTTCGGCCTGGTCGGCCGCGCCGCCGCCGACGGCGATGCCGAAGCCGCCGAGCTGATAGACGCGTCGGTCCTGAACCTCACGGCCGCCGCGGTGACACTGGTGAACCTCCTGGACGTCGGCAGCGTCGTGCTCGCGGGGAGCGCATTCACCGAGTTCGGCGACCGCTACCGGGACGCCGTCCAGGACGCGCTCGACCGGTCGGTGTTCATGCGCCACGTGCACAGCGTGAACGTCGAACTCGCGGGCGACCTCGCGCACGCCGCGGCCGTCGGAGCCGCGATGGTGGTCCTGCGCAACCTGCTCGAGGAGCCGGGCCTCGGCGACCGGCCAGCACCGAAGCGCTGACCGGCCGCCCGCGTTCAGGGCGGGTCGCCCCTATTGTGGCCGCAGCCGCTGTCGCCGGACTCGCCGAAGAACGTCGGCACTTCGTCGGGTCACAGGTAGGGGCTCTGGGTGAGCAGGTGGCTCCGGTAGCCTTCGCCGACGCCGGGCTCGGGAGTGCCGGACCAGTCCTTGATGAGGACCGCGCCGCTGGTGCAGCCCCACGGGTTCCAGGTCCACGCCAGGTAGCCCATGCCGTTCGCGTCGGCCCAGTCCACCAGGGTCTGCATGTG
>NZ_JBAGKG010000015.1:0-61045 GCF_037034145.1 Glycomyces sp. MUSA5-2 | reverse complement strand
GGCTTCGGCGACGCCGAAGGGGTTGAGCGCGGCAGCGGCGGCGGAGGCGCCGGCGAGGCTGAGGATGTGGCGCCGGTTCATCGGCATGGCGGGTCCTTTCGGAAGGCGGGACCGGACGGGGCGGCGCGGACCGGCGGGTGCGCCGCCCCGGGTCCGGTCCCGGGTCGGTCAGGCGTCGGCGATGTCGGCGAGGACTTCGTCTGCGCCGCAAGTTGTCTCGACGGGGACCAGCGAGAACTGCTGGTTGTTGGCGCCGGTCGGGGTCCACTGGCGCAGCGGGGCGCCGACGGAGGTGGACCAGTCGTAGACGTCGATGGCCTTGCCCGAGTTGCGGTTGATGAAGGAGTAGTAGCCGGCCGAGTTCCGGTTCACCTGCCACTGCTGGTTCGTGCCGTTGAGGTTGGTGTACTGGGCGATCGTGGCGCCGTCGGCGGTGCTGAGGTTCCAGACGTCGAGCACCTGGCCGGAGTGGCGGACCTGGATGCGGTAGTAGCCGCCGCCCGAGTCGATGAAGCGGAACTGCTGGTTGGTGCCTTCGTAGTTCGTGTACTGGGTGAGGATCGCGCCCGTCGCGGTGGAGGCGCCCTGGATGTCCATGGCGAGCCCCGAGTGGCGGGAGACGATCGTGTACCAGTCGCTGGTGTTCGGCGGCTGCGCTTCGGCGCGGTCCGCGGCGAAGGCCACGAGACCGGCGGTGGCGAGCACGACGGCCGCCGCGAGTGCGGCGATGCCGCGGGCCCAGCGGGTCAGGATCGAGAGGTCGGGTGCGGTGGGGTCCATCGGGGACTCCTCGGCGGAGCGGGGGAAACGCCGTTCCCTGAGCGGTGACCGTGCCGGTGGTTACCGATCACAGATCTAAGCGGACTCCGAAAGGTTCGATACGGGTTCCGAAACTTAGATGAGACGAACTATAGAGATTCATCGATATCCTGTCAACGGGGCGGCGCCCGCCGCGGGCGCCTACCGCCGCAAGGCGGCCACCGCTTCGGGGTCGCCGGTGAGATCGGTTTCGGAGGCGTCGCGGCGGCCGCTGAGGTAGAGCAGGAGTTCGACCGGGTGGCCGGTGAGGACGGCGCCGCCGGGCGGGCCGTAGTGGCGGGATTCGCCTGCGCGAGTGCTGATTTCGAGGCCGTGGGGGCGGATCTTGCGGGCCGTGCCGCGGGCGGTGAGGCGGACCGTGGCCCAGGCGATCTTGTCGAGGTCGGGACGGCCGGTGCGGGGGGCGAGGCCGTTGGCGCGGCGCACGTCCTCGTGGTGGATCAGGTACTCGGTGCCGTTGAGGAGGTTGCGGACGCCGGGGATGCGCCACGGCAGGGCCGGGGCTCCGGCGCGGAGGCGGGCGGTCAGGGCCGGGAGGCCTTTCGCCTTCTCGACCGCCCGCTTCTCGTCCGTCCACTTCGAGAAGTGCTCGCGCAGGACGAGGTGCGCGGCGAGGTCGAGCGTGGTCCAGCCTTCGCAGAGCGTCGGCGCGTCGGGGCCGAGCTCGTCCAGCAGGTCGCAGAGGTCGAGGCGCTCTCGTTCGTCAAGCGGCGGTTCGTGATCGGTGCTCATCGGTTCCCTCTCGAAGATCGTGGCGGCGGCCGTCTCGGCGGAACTGCCGGGGCGGTCGCCCGGTGGGCGTCAGGCGAGGGCGCGGGCCTTCGCGCCTTCGAGGTGCTCGCGCATGAGGGCGGCGGCGCGCTCGGCGTCGCGCGCTTCGAGGGCGTCGAGGACGAGGCGGTGGTCGCGGGCGGCGTTCCCGGCCCCGGTGCGCCCGCGCTTGGTGAACAGGCGGAAGCGCTGCATGTGGCCGTCGAGGGAGCGCAGTGCCTGTTCGAGGAACGGGTTGTCGCTCTGGGCGGCGATGAGCTGGTGGAAGGCGTCGTCGGAGGTCCAGTAGCGCCGGAAGCCCTCGGGGTCATCGTCGGCGTGCGGGGCGGTGGCGTCCAGGTCGTCGACGGCGGCGCGCAGCTCGGCGAGGAACTCAGGGGTGGTGCGCAGTCCGGCCTGGAGCGTCAGCTCCGGCTCGATCACCAGGCGCGCCTCCATGAGCTTGGCGACCTCGCGGTCGGTCAGGGCGTCGGCGACCCGGTAGCCCTTGAGGGCCTCGCGCCTGACGAGGCCGGTGTGCTCCAGCCGCGCGAGCGCCTCGCGCAGCGGCGTCTGGCTCACGTCGAGGTCGCGGCCGAGGGCGCCGATGTTGAGCGGCTCGCCCGCGGCGCGGCGGCCGTCGAGGAGCTGCCGGAGGAGGACGCCGTACATCCGGTCCGCCACCGGTTCCCGCGTCGAACGCCCGCTCGTGGCCACTCCACCGCTCCTTCTCATCCGGAGCTTCGATTATGCCTTACACGATCGGCCCCGATCCGATACCGGAAGCGCGCATCCCCGAGCGCGGACGGGTCAGTCCGCCGTGAGCGCCCGCAGAGCCTTCGCGGCGCTGGCGGGCCCGGAGACGACCGAGAGGCCGAGGGCTTCGGCGAGCGGAGCGGCGGCCGGCGCCAGCGAGTACTGGGCCAGGAAGACCGCGTCGTGCGCCGCGGCGTGCGGGCGACAGGCTTCGACCAGGGCGGCGACGAGTCCTTCGTGGTCCTCGTTCCTGGTGGCGGCCATGGCTTCCGGAACGGCGAGGCCGGTGAGCGCGGGGCCGTCCGGGCCGAGGGCGGCGCCGATGCGGGCGACCGAGTCGTCGCGGCCGTTCGCGAAGGAGGCGACGACGAGGACGCGCCGGAAGCCCGCGTCCGCGATGTCGGCGAACGCGGCCTCGTCGGGGGCGAGCACCGGCTTCTGCGAGGAGAGTCCTTGGGCCACAGGGCCGTACAGGGAGCAGGTGAGGAGGACGCCGTCGGCGCCGCCGTCCAGGGCGTACGCGATGAGGCGCTCCATGCGCGAGCGCAGCTCCGCGTCGAGGCCGCCGCGGGCGTCGGCGTCCGGCAGGAGGCGGTCGTCGAGCAGGTTCCAGACCTGCGCGCCGGGGAAGTCCGCGGCGAGCGCGTCGCGGGCCGGGGCGATGGCGGCGGTGACGGCGCTGATCAGCGCGATCTTCGGGGCGCTCATGCCGTGTACTCCCGCATCCAGTCGAGCCCGGCGAGCGTGGTCGTGCGCGGCTGGTACTCGCAGCCGATCCAGCCGGCGTAGCCGGATTCGGCGACGGCCGCGAAGAGCGCGGGCCAGCCGATCTCGCCGGTGCCGGGCTCGTGCCGCGAAGGCGGGTCGGCGATCTGGAGGTGGAGGATCCGGTCCTGGAAGCGCCGGAACGTGGCGATGAGGTCGCCTTCGTCGATCTGCAGGTGGTAGAAGTCCAGCAGCAGGCCGACATGCTCGGTTCCGACGGCCTCGGCGACGTCGGCGGCCTGCTCCTGGGTGTCGAGGATGAACCCGGGTGCGTCGCGCTTGTTCTGCGCTTCGAGCAGGAGCCGCACACCGGTCCCGACGGCCTGCGCTGCGGCCCAAGCGATGTTGGCGACGTACTGGGCGAACGCGCGGTCCCGCGAGACCCCTTCGGGGATGAGACCGCCGACGACGTGCAGGAAGGGCGCGCCGAGCGCGGTCGCGTATTCGAGGCCGCGCAGCACGCCGTCGCGGTACTCCCCCACGTGGTCCGGCAGGCACGCGAGGCCCTGGCGGGTGGGCGACCCGGGCGGTCCCATCGGGGTGTTGACGAGGACCTGCTCCAGGCCGTTGTCGGCGAGGAGCCGCGCGAGGTGCGCCGCCTCGTACTCGTACGGGGAGGGGTATTCGACCGCGGTGAACCCGGCGCTCGCGGCGGCCTCGAAGCGCGCTTCGAATTCGTGCTCGGTGAACAGCCATTTGAGGTTGGCGTCGAACCGGAGAGTCGGCATAGAAAATACTATAGTGCAGCATCGGATAGTGCAGCGGCGACCGCATCGCGGCCCCGCTGCATCGCCGCGGCCTGTCAGTCGGTGGTCGCGGTGCGGGCGGGGAGGACCCAGCCCGGGCGCGGGAAGTGGCAGGTGTAGCCGTTCGGGTAGTTGAGCAGGTAGTCCTGGTGCTCGGGTTCGGCCTCCCAGAACGGGCCGGCCGGCTCGATCGTGGTGACGGCCTTGCCCGGCCACAGGCCCGAGGCGTCGACGTCGGCGATCGTGTCGCGCGCGGTCCGCTCCTGCTCGGGGCTGAGCGGGAAGATCGCCGACCGGTAGCTGGTGCCCAGGTCGTTGCCCTGGCGGTTGAGCGTGGTGGGGTCGTGGATCTGGAAGAAGAACGCCAGCACGTCCCGGTACGTGGTCTGCGCCGGGTCGAAGACGATCTCGACCGCCTCGGCGTGGCCGGGGTGGTTTCGGTAGGTCGCGTGGTCGTTCGTGCCGCCGGTGTAGCCGACGCGGGTCGCGAGCACGCCCGGCTGGCGGCGGATGAGGTCCTCCATGCCCCAGAAGCAGCCGCCGGCCAGCACGGCCGTCTCGGTGCCCGGGTTCTGGGTGATCGCTCCGGTGTCGGTGATACCGCTGGTCATGGCGGATGCTCCTTCATGCTCGTGGTCGCGGACGGGCGTCACTGGGCACAACACTCCCGGGACCGGATTTGGTCCCGCACCCCCGGAGCACTCCCTGTGACCGCGGTCGCAGCCTCCAGCAGGGCTGCCGCGGCGGACTCCCGGGCGGCGGAACACCGGCAAGACACCGGCAGGCGCTCGAAGCGGGCCCCCGCACAAGGCGCTCGCCCGCTAACGTCGATCCCGTCTCATCCGCCGCGGCGGTCCCGCGCATCAGGTCCGATCCCCCCGGAGCAAGCACTTGACCATCCCTCTCCACCAGCCGCCTTCAGCCGCCCGATCCCCGAAGCGGTCCGCGATCGGAGCGTGCGCGTGACGGCGTACCACCGGGGTTTCGATCCGGAACTCGACACGCGGCCCGTGATGCACTCGCAGTACCTGCGCCCTGAAGAAGAGGTCCTGTTCGTGTACGGCGCGTCGCCCGCGAACGCGGCCTACGACGTGCGGGACCGGCAGCGGAACGGGAGCCCGAAGCGATCCGCCGCCCTGGCCGCGCTGAAATGGACGCTGCTCGCCTTGGTCCGGCTGTTCGTCAAGCTGGTCAGATTCGCCATGCACCCCTACTACTCCTCAGGGGAGGTCAAAGGCGTCGAGCCGGTGACGGTCTCGGGCATGCAATCCGACTGCCGGGCCGCGACACTGGCGGACGCCGCGCGCGGCAGGACCGGCGTCTGGATCCTCACCGACCGGCGCTTCGCGTTCGTCGAAGTCCGGGACCGCGACGAGCGAGCCGCTGCTTCGGCATCGACCAAGGAGGACCTGGACGACCTGAAGCGGCACATCGGCCGCCTCCCCGGCGAGTGGACCGACTTCCAGCAGGACCGGCAGCTCGGCCCCGTGGACGCCGCACCGGTCTTCGAGCTGACCTCCGACCAGTACCACGACCGCGGTCGAGACCGGCGGAAACCCAAGGGGTCCAAGGAGGGCGTCTTCCACCTGCTCGAATTCGCCGACGGCTCCGGCATCGCCCTCGGCATCGACAGCCCCTGACGGTCCGGCGGCTGCTCCGGCTTTGCGACCCCGACCGGCCGGGCTCGGGGCTACGCTCAGGTTGTGGAAGCGGCACAGGAGAGGGTCATCGTCGGCGTCGACGGCTCGGAGGCTTCGGTGGGGGCGCTGCGGTGGGCGATCCGGTACGCGGAGCGGACCGGCGCGACCGTGGACGTGGTCTACGTGTGGCAGGTGCCGGCGCTGTACGGAGACCCGGTGCGCGTCCTTCCCGGCGACCGCATCGCCGAGGCCGCTCAGGAGGCGCTCAGAGCGACCGTCGACCGGGAGCTCGGCGGCCGGACGTCGCCGAAGGTCCGGTGCATCCCGCAGGGCGGCTATCCGTCGCAGGCCCTGGTGGAGCGGTCGGCCGCGGCGGACCTGCTCGTCGTCGGCAACCGCGGCCTGGGCGGTTTCAAGGGCGTGCTGCTCGGATCGGTGAGCCTGCGCTGCGTCTCCCACGCCGCCTGCCCGGTGGTCGTGGTGCGATCACCCGACTGAGCCTCCGACCGCGCGAGGGGACCTTGGTCCCCCCGGGTTCCGCCCTGCGGCCCCTCGAAGACGGCTCTGATCTGCGATTCCATTGAGGTGTCACCGGATGGAACTTCCGGTGCGAACCGCGATTGGAGCCGTCATGACCACCTCTCCCGCAACCGAATCCACGATCACTCCGGCGGCCGCCGCCCACCGCGGCGTCGACTACGTGTGGGCCGTTCTGCGCATCGCGCTCGGCTGGGTCTTCCTGTGGGCCTTCCTGGACAAGACGTTCGGCCTCGGTTTCGCCACCGAGCGGGACGCCTCCTGGCTGAACGGCGGCAGCCCCACAGAGGGCTTCCTGTCCTTCGGCACCAAGGGCCCGCTCGCGGACTTCTACCAGGGCATGGCCGGATCGGCGTTCGCCGACTGGCTGTTCATGGCGGGCCTGCTCGGCATCGGCCTCGCGCTGGTCCTGGGCATCGGGATGCGCATCGCCGCCGCCGCAGGCGCGCTGCTGCTGGTCCTCATGTGGTCGGCCGCGCTGTGGCCGGAGAACAACCCGTTCATGGACGACCACCTCGTCTACGCCGGGCTCCTCATCGGCCTCGCCATGACCCGTGCAGGCGACACGCTCGGCCTCGGCAAGGCCTGGGCCGCAACCGGAATCGTCGCCAGGAACCCCTGGCTCAAGTAGCACGCCGCACGGAACGGGCCGCGACCTGAGGTCGCGGCCCGTTCTGTGCGCCGTTCACCTCGCCATCGCGAAGGCGGCGGCGCCGACCTCGGCCGCCCATAGGCGGGCCCGCCCGAACTCGCCCGCGGCCACCGGGCCGAGGATCCCGTCGACGAAGAAGCTCACCGGCTCGCCCAGGACCCGGAACCCGGCCCGGCGCAGCCGCCGGGTCGCGGAGCGGGCCGCGGACCCGGTGAAGTGCCGGTCCACCCGGGTGTCGAAGGCGATCGACTGGACGCCCGCGGGCGCCTCGACCGCTTCGAGCCACTCGCGCAGACCGATCTGCGTCGAGACCAGTCCGTCGGGCGCCTTGAGCGCCGCCTCGGCGCGGGTCGAGGGGCGGCTCAGCGAGAACGCGTGGGTGGGCCCGCCGACGACCACGAGCCCGATGCCCTCGTCGAGGACCAGCGGGGCCTCGCCGACTTCGTACACGTCGACTTCCATGCGCTCGGCCAGCTCCGCGGCGACCGCCTGGGCCACCTGCCGGGTGCTGCCGAACATCGATTCGTAGATCACTGCGGCTCGCATCTCGTCCGCCTTCCTTCTCTCTTCCGGGTCTGGAACGGTCGCGGGGCCCGGCCCCGGTGCCCGGGCCGGGCCCCGCCCGGACCCCTCGCGGGGCCCGGAGCGTGGAACACGCCGCGGCTCACCTGGTGTCGGCCTCGCCGGTCTTCGCGGCCGCGGCCGCCCGCCCCGCTTCCAGGCGGGCGACGGGGACACGGAACGGGGAGCACGAGACGTAGTCCAGGCCGGTCCGGTCGAAGAACCGCACCGAGGCCGGGTCGCCGCCGTGCTCGCCGCAGACGCCGACCGGCAGGTCCGGGCGCACCGCGCGCCCCTCCTCGACCGCGATCGAGACGAGGCGGCCCACGCCCTCCTCGTCGAGCACCTCGAACGGGGAGTCGGCGAAGACGCCCTTGGCGAGGTAGACGGGGAAGAACGAGCCTTCGACGTCGTCGCGGGAGAAGCCCCAGGTCGTCTGCGTCAGGTCGTTGGTGCCGAACGAGAAGAACTCGGCGTGCGCGGCGATGCGCCCGGCGGTGAGGGCCGCGCGCGGCAGCTCGATCATGGTGCCGATGCGCACGTCGAGGGCGATGCCGGTCTCCGCGGCGACCTCGTCGAGCACCCGCCGGATCTCCTCGCGCACGAGCTCGAACTCGGCGGTGCCGCCGATGAGCGGGACCATGATCTCCGGGCGCGGGTCGGCCCCGGCCCTGATCCGGGCCGCGGCGGCGAGGGCGACGGCGCGCACCTGCATGGCGGCGAGTCCGGGCACGGCCAGGGCGAGGCGGACGCCCCGCAGGCCGAGCATCGGGTTCTGCTCGTGCAGGCGGCGCACCGCGGCGAGGAGGCGCACGTCGTCCGCATCGGCCTCGCCTCGCTCCTCGGCGAGCGCGACCTTCACCGACAGGTCGGTGAGGTCGGGCAGGAACTCGTGGAGCGGCGGGTCGAGCAGGCGGATGGTGACCGGCAGGCCGTCCATGGCGGCGAGGATGCCGGTGAAGTCCCCCAGTTGGATCGGGAGGAGCTCGGCGAGCACGGCGTCGCGCTCGTCGTCGTCGGCGGCGGTGACGAGCCGTTCGATGAGGCGGCGGCGCTCGCCGAGGAACAGGTGCTCGGTGCGGCACAGGCCGATGCCGTCGGCGCCGAAGCGGCGGGCCCGGGCGGCGTCCTCGGGGGTGTCGGCGTTCGCGTGGACGCCGAGGCGGCGCCGCTCGTCGGCGTAGACCATCATGCGGGCGACCGCCTGGACGACGGGGTCGGAGCGGCGCTGCTCGCGCGTGAGGTGCCCCTCGAAGTACTCCACGACCGGGGGCGAGGCGACCGGGACGGCGCCGAGGTAGACCGCGCCGGTGGCGCCGTCGATGGAGAGGGTGTCGCCTTCGCGGACGACCATGCCGCCGGGGGCGGTGAACTGCTTGCGGGCGTAGTCGATCTGGAGGTCCTCGGCACCGACGACGCAGGTCTTGCCCATGCCGCGGGCGACGACCGCCGCATGGGAGGTCTTGCCGCCGCGGCTGGTGAGGACGCCGGCGGCGGCGATGATGCCGGGCAGGTCGTCCGGGCTGGTCTCGCGGCGCACCAGGATGACCGGCCCCGGGCGCCAGGCGCCGTCGGAGTCGAAGACGGCGGCGCCGACCGCGGCGCCGGGCGAGGCGGGCACGCCGACGGCGACCGGCTCGGGTTTGGCCTCGGGGTCGAACTGGGGGAACATGAGCTGCGCGAGCTGCTCGCCGGAGACGCGGCCGAGCGCCTCCTCGACGCTGATGCGGCCCTCGTCCACAAGTTGGAGGGCGATGCGGAAGGCGGCCGCGGGGGTGCGCTTGCCGATGCGGGTCTGGAGCATCCACAGGCGGCCGTGCTCGATGGTGAACTCGATGTCGCACAGGTCGCGGTAGTGCTCCTCCAGGAGCGCCATGATGCGCCGCAGCTCCCGGTAGGAGGCGGGGTCGAGGCGTTCGAGCTCGGCGAGCGGCGCCGGGGTGCGCACCCCGGCGACGACGTCCTCGCCCTGGGCGTCGGTCAGGTAGTCGCCGTAGACGCCCGGGGCGCCGGTGGCGGGGTCGCGGGTGAAGGCGACGCCCGTGCCCGAGTCGGGTCCGAGGTTGCCGTAGACCATGGCCATCACATTGACGGCAGTGCCCAGGTGCTCGGGAATGCGCTCCTGGCGCCGGTAGACGCGGGCGCGGTCGGAGTCCCAGGAGTCGAAGACGGCGCGCACGGCCATGTCGAGCTGCTCGCGGGGGTCCTGGGGGAAGTCGATGCCGGTGGCGGCCCGGACGATCCGCTGATAGGCGGCGACGAGGTCGCGCAGGGCCGCGGGGTCGAGGTCGACGTCGCGTTCGGCGCCGTTGAACCGCTTGGCCTCGGCGAGCGCGTCCTCGAACCGGTCGCCTTCGATGCCGAGGACGGTGGTGCCGAACATCTGGATGAGCCGCCGGTAGGAGTCCCACGCGAAGCGCTCGCCTCCGGCGGCGGCGAGGCCGTGCACAGAGTCGTCGTTGAGGCCGACGTCCAGGACGGTGTCCATCATGCCGGGCATGGAGAACTTCGCTCCCGAGCGCACCGACACCAGCAGCGGGTCGGCGGGGTCCCCGAGCCGCTTGCCGCGCTCGGCCTCCAGGCGCGCCAGGTGCGCGTCGATCTCGTCGTCGAGGCCGGGCGGCTGGTCGCCGGTGGCGAGGTAGCGGCGGCACGCCTCGGTGGTGACGGTGAAGCCGGGCGGGACGGGCAGGCCGAGGTTCGTCATCTCGGCGAGGCCGGCGCCCTTGCCTCCCAGCAGGTCCTTGTGGTCCTTGTCGCCTTCGGCGAACGCGAACACGTACCTCTTCGCGGTCATCGCACTGACCCTCCTCGTCTCGGATGCCTCTCCCCTCATTGCAGTCCGCACGGGCGTGCGCGGCGAGGGCCCGAGGGCACCGGCGCCGCCGACCTAGGTCCCGTCCGGCCGCTCCCGGGAGGGACCCACGTCCGCGCGGCCGGGGGCGTTGGTCCCTGGCACGGCGGGGAGGGCGGGGCGAGATTGAAGGCAGGAGCACGGGAAGAAGGTGGCCGCCATGATGTACGGGTACGACCCCGGATGGGGCTGGATGATGCTGATGCCGCTGCTGTGGATCGCGCTGGCAGGCGTGATCGTCTGGGCGGCGGTGCGCTTGGCGCAGCACGGGGACGGCCGTCGCCCGCATCCCGAGGCGCGACCGCGGGAGACTGCGCGGGAGGTGCTCGACCGCAGGTACGCGGCCGGCGAGATCGACGAGGCCGACTACTTGAGGGTCCGCGAGCAGCTGGACGGCGGTGAGCGGCCGTGACCCGCGGGAGGCTGGCGCCCTTGACGGCGCTGGTCACCGCCGGGGTGCTGCTGGTCGCCTCGTTCGTCCTCATCGCCGCGGGCCCCGACCGGGACTGGAGCGGCCCTTGGGGGCACTGGCGCTCGGACTCCGGCTCCGCGGTCGCGGACCTGGACGGCGCCGAGCGGGCCGCCGCCGCGTTCGCCGCGGACCTCGGGCTGGTCGTCGGCGAGGTCATGGAGTTCGAGAACGGCTTCTACGCGGTGCTGACCGAGCCGTCGGGGACCCCCGCGACGGAGGTCCTCGTCGACCCCGCTCGCGGCTCTGCGTGGATCGAGCGGGGCCCGGCAATGCGGTGGAACACCGAGTACGGCTCGCACATGGCCGCGTGGGCCGATCCGGCCGCGTCCGATCCGGACGGTGCGGCGGCCCTCGCCGACCAGTGGCTCGCCGCCGAGCGGCCGGGCGAGCGGGCCGCCGAGGTCACGGCGTTCCCCGGCTACTGCACCGTGATCGCCGAGGACGGGACCGGCACGCCGACCCGGCTGATCTCGGTCCGCGACGGTACCGGCGAGGTCTGGCCCCACTCCTGGCTCGGCGGCTTCGTCGCCCGCACCGGCACGGACTGACCGGGACCGCCGCGGCACCAATGTGCACCTGAGGAGGGTACTTCACGGCGCCTCCCCGAGTTCGGCCTCCAGGACTCCCGGGAGGGCCCGGAGGGCGGCGAGGGACCGCGCGGCCTCGTCGGGCCAGATGCGGGCGATGGCGAAGCCCACGTGGACGATGACGAAGTCCCCGGCCTCGGCTTCGGGCGTGTAGGCGAGGCAGACCTCGCGCCGCACCCCGCCGAAGTCGACGGTCCCCATCGGAGGGAATCCGCCGCCGGCCGAGAGGATCTTCCCGGGCACGCCCAGGCACATCACGCCCCTCCTTTCCGGGCGAGGCGTGCGGCGGCGACCGCGGCCTGCCCGTAGGCGATGCCGCCGTCGCCGGGCGGCACGCGCTCGCCCAGATAGGGTTCGCACCCGTCGTCGCGCAGGACGGCGAGCAGGTCCTGGGAGAGCCGCCGGTTGGCGAACACGCCGCCGCCGAGGCACACCCGCCGGGTGCCGGCGCGGGCGGCGGCGCTGCGCACCAGTTCCGCGGTGGCCTCGACCATGGTGGCGTGGAAGCGGGCGGCGACGGTGCCGATCGGCTCGGTGCGCGCCGCGGCGAGCAGCGCCTGGAGGGTCACCGCGGGATCGAGGACGAGCAGCCCGTCCTTGCCGGTGATGCGCCAGGGCAGGGGGCGGCCCCAGCGGTCGGCGGCGGCCGCTTCGAGGCGCATCGCGGCCTCGCCTTCGAAGGTGATGTCGTCGCACAGGCCGAGCAGGCTCGCCGCGGCGTCGAAGAGCCGTCCGGCGCTGGAGATCCGCGGCGAGTTCAGGTCGTGCTCGATCATGCGGCGCACGACGGCGACCTCCCAGGGGTCGAAGCGGCGCAGGAACGCCCGGGCGATGCCCGGGTCGACCGCGTCGAGGCCGGGCTCGGACCCGAGGAGGTAGCCCATCGCCATGCGGGCCGGGCGCAGCACCGCGCGCTCGCCGCCCGGCATGGGCGCGAGGGCGATGCGGGCGGTGCGCTCGAACCCGGCGTAGTCGGCGACCATGACCTCCCCGCCCCACAGGCCGCCGTCGGCGCCGTACCCGAGGCCGTCGTAGGCGACGCCGATGAACGGGGCGGGCACGCCGTGCTCGGCCGCGCAGGCGACCACGTGCGCGTGGTGGTGCTGCACGCCGATGTGGCCGACGCCTTCGAGCGAGACGAGGTGGCGGGTCGAGGCGTAGTCGGGGTGGAGGTCGTGCGCGGCAGCGGCGGGCTCGACGCCGTAGAGGCGGCCCAGGTCGGCGGTCATGCGGGTGAACGCCTCGAACGCCGCTGCGCTCTCCAGGTCCCCCGTGTGCGGGCCGAGGACCGCCTGGTGTCCGACCGCGACGGCGCAGGTGTGCTTGCGCTGCGCCCCGCCCGCGAGCAGTGGTACCGCCGCCGGCTCCGGGAGCGCGAGCGGAGCCGGGGCGTAGCCGCGGGCGCGGCGCAGCAGTCGGGGCCGCCCGTCGACGACCTGCGCCACCGAGTCGTCGTAGCGGGCGGTGATGGGGCGGTCGTGGGCGAGGACGCCGTCGGCGCGGCGGCCGAACACGGCGGCGGCCTCCGCGTCGGCGGTGATCGTGGGCTCCCCGGGCAGGTTCGCGCTGGTGGCGACCAGGGGCCGGTCGAGGGCGCCGAGCAGCAGGTGGTGCAGTGGGCTGTTGGGCAGGAGGAGGCCGATGCGGTCCGAGCCGGGGGCGAGGGCGTCCGGGAGGGTCCGGCGCGATGCGGCCAGGACGATCGGGCGGCCCGCTTCGAGCAGGAGCCGCTGCTCGGCGTCGTCGAGGACGGCCGCGGCGAGCGCGTCGCCGAGGTCGGGGACCATGACGGCGAGGGCCTTGGCAGGGCGTCCCTTGAGGAGCCTGATGCGGGCGATCGCGGCCTCGTCGGCGGCGTCGCACACGAGCTGGTAGCCCCCGATGCCTTTGAGGGCGATGAGGCCGCCGTTCGCGACGGTCCGGACCGCGTCGGCGAGCGCGCTGTCGCCGTACGAGGCGCCGCCGTTCCAGTCCAGGCGGGGGCCGCAGCGCGGGCAGGCGATCGGCTCGGCGTGGAACCGTCGGTCGCCCGGGTCCTCGTACTCGGCGCGGCATTCGTCGCACATGATGAAGCGCCGCATGGCGGTCCGCTCGCGGTCGTACGGGAGCCCCTCGATCACGGAGGCGCGCGGGCCGCACGAGGCGCAGTTGAGGAACGGGTACCGGTAGCGGCGGTCGGCGGGGTCGAACAGCTCCAGCAGGCAGTCGTCGCAGGTGGCGAGGTCGGGCGGGATGCCGGCGGCGAGGGACTCGGCCGCGGTGCTGGGCGTGATCGTGAAGCCCGGCCGCGGGCGGCCGGTCAGCGGGGCGGTGAGGCCGGGGGTTCGCATGGTGCTCCTTTCGCCGTCACTTCGAGCATCGCGCCCGTGCCCGCGCCGCGCATGGGCCTTCGCTCCCTTCCCGACGGGACCTTCGGTCCGGTCCGCTTCGGACGCTGGAGTTCTACGTTTGCCCTGGAAGCGTCGAAAGGAGGCCGGCATGTCGCTTTCAGCAGTGGTCATCGGGATCGGCAACAGGTACCGCCAGGACGACGGGGTCGGATTGGCCGTAGTGGACCGGCTCCGCGAGGAAGCGGCGCCGCGGTGGGCGCGGCTCGCGGTCTGCGACGGCGAGCCGTCCCGGCTGATCGAGCTGTGGTCGTTCACGGAGCTCGCGATCGTGGTGGACGCGCTCGCGGTCCGCTCGCCGGTGCCGGGGCGGATCCACCGGCTCGAAGTCGAGGACGTCGCGGCCGCGGGCGAATCCTCGTCCACTTCGCACGGATTGGGGATGGGGACGGCGGTCCGCCTCGCGCGCGAGCTCGACCGGATGCCGGAGCGCCTCGTGGTCTACGCGATCGAGATCGGCGAGTACGGGTTCGGGACGCGCATGTCGGCGGCGGTCCGGCGCGCGGCGGGGCACGTGGCCGAGCACGTCGGCGCGGACCTGGCCGAGTTCGCCGTGTCCGCGCGGACCTCCGTGTGATGCGGCGGCGCGGGGCCGGCCGGGGCCGGCCCCGCGCTCCTCAGTCCCGGACCGGCGCGGCCAGGGTCTTGGCCATGCCCTTGAGGCCCAGTTCCATGGTGTGCCAAGGCAGACCGCCGTGGAAGGGCCTGCCCGCGCCGAACTGGTGCGGCAGGTAGTAGCCGAGGGCCTTCTTGCCCAGGCGCCACAGCGGCGAGACGCCGACGAGGTAGTCGTCCCCGGCGTCGGGGTCGACGCGGACCGGCGCGGCCGGGTCGCCGGTGGTCTGGAGAGGCACTTGCGCGAACGTGGCCTTGTCGAGCATCTCCATGACGCACATGCTCATCGGCGCGAACCGGCGCGGGTGTGGGACGGCGTCGGGGTCGATGCGGGCGGCGATGTCGTCGGCGACGGCGTCGGCCTGGAGGAACGCCAGGAACGCCTGCTTGACAGGGAAGTCCCCGGCGTCGCCGGGCGCGTAGACGTTGTCGGTGCCCTTGACGCGGCGGGTCTCGGGCTCGGTGAGCAGGAATCCGCGGTCGTCGGTGGGCAGGCCCGGGTAGTCCACGGCGGCGACATACGGCGGGAATGCGACGAGCAGGTCGAACGTGTGGCAGGTCCCGTTGGCGTACTCGACTCTGCCGCCTTCACCCCTGCCGCCTTCACCCCTGCCGCCCTCACCCCTGCCGCCTTCGACGCGGGTGACCGCGTGGTGGGTGTAGCCGTTGATCCCCCGGTCGGCGAACTCCTCGGTCACGACCTTGTGGACGCCGGGCCCGAACGCCTGGATGAAGTTCGATTCGAAGGTGGTGAACGTCAGGCAGACGAGGTCGCGCAGGTGGTGGCGGCGCAGCCAGGTGTCGAGCATGAACACGATCTCGTAGAGCGGCCCGGCGCACTTGTTGCCGGGCGGCACGAGGAACAGCACGTGCTTGACCTTGCCGTCGGCCGTGTCGGCGCGCAGGCGCTCCAGGTCGGCCCCGAGTTCGTGCATCTGCCCGGGGTTCCAGATCGTCCGGGCGTGCGCGGCGAGCCCGGGGATCTCCTCGGGGCGCATGGCGGCGCCGGTCGCGAGCACCAGGAAGTCGTAGTGCTCCAGGGTGCCGTCGTCGAGTTCGATGCGGTGGCCGCCGGTGTCGACCCGGGCGAGCGAGCCGCGGATCAGGTCGATGTCGCGGCGCGTCGCCGCTTCGGTGAGCGGGACGTGGATCTTCTCCTCGTCGCCCCCGAAGGGCAGGTAGATCGAGTTCGGCTTGAAGACGAAGTCGTGCTGGTCGGCGATGAGCAGCAGATCGACCCGCTTTCCCAGATGCGAGCGGAGTGTGAAGGCCGTTTCGAGGCCGGCGAAGCCGCCGCCGACGATGACGACCCGAGGTCTGGTGTGCATGGCCCCTCCCGAGGTTGCAGCTGTGTACCTCCATCCCAGCGCGGCGGGGGCCGCCGGGGCAGTGACCAAGCGCCGGACCCGGCGGGACCTAGGGCCCGCGCGGCCGGGGCGGGGCGGCCCCCGGCCGCGCGGGCCGGCCCGTCAGCGGAGGCGGCGGGCGACCGGGTCGGGTTCGTCGCCGATGCGCGCGAGCCGCAGCTTGACGTCGACGGCCTGGACGCCGTAGCGGACCGGCATGACCGGGTTGAGGTCGAGCTCGGCGATCTCGGGCAGGTCTTCGGCGAGGCGGCCGAGCCTGACCAGGAGATCGGTGAGCGCGCGCAGATCCACCGGCCGCGAGCCCCGGTACCCGTGCAGGAGCGGCTCGGACCGGATCGACCCCCACATGGACTCGGCGTCGGCGTCGGTGAGCGGCAGCAGCCGGAACTGCTTGTCGGCCAGCACGTCGGTGGCGGTGCCGCCGAGGCCGAACATGACGAGGGACCCGAACCGGGGGTCGTGGACGATCCCCGCGGTCATCTCGATGTCGGCGTCGAGCATCGGCTGCACCGTCACCGAGGCGTCGGGTCCGCCCTCGATGCGGGTGGCGACGTCGGCGAAGGCCGTCCGCACCGCGTGCGCGTCGTCGAGGCCGAGGTGGATCGTGCCGGTGCCGGTCTTGTGGACCAGCCGGGGGTCGTCGGCTTTGACCGCCACGGGGTAGCCGAGGGTGCGGGCGGCGGCGACCGCCTCGCCCTTCGAGGCGACCCGGACGGCCGGAGCGAGCCGGATGTCGTAGCAGGCGAGGATCGCGGCGGCGTCCGCGGCCGTCTGCCAGCCGTCGCCGTGCTCCAGGAGCCGGTCGACGAGGCCGCGCGCACGGGTCCGGTCGATGCCGGGCAGGTCGGGGCGGGTGCCGAGCGGGCGGGCCCGCCAGGCGGCGTAGTCGGCGGCGCGGCCCAGGGCGGCGACGGCGGGCTCGGGGAAGGCGAACACGGGGACGCGCCTGGCGCCCAGGGCGGTCGGGGCTTCCGGCAGGCCCATGACGACGGCCGCGGCGGGGAGGTCGGGCAGGGCGTCGAGCGCGTCGCCGATCGCGGCGAGGCTCCCTTCGACGTCGCCGGTGCCCGTGGCGGCGAATACCGCGACGACCGCGTCGACCTCGCCGGAGGCGCCCACCGCGTCGAGCGCGTCGGCGAACGCGCCGGGGTCGGCGGCGGCGCCCAGGTCGACGGGGTTGCCGGCGGCGGCGGCGCGGGCCAGGCGCTCGCGGGCGGCGGCTCCCGGGTCCGGCAGGTAGAGCCCGGCGGCGGCGGCCGCGTCGGCCGCGAGGACGCCGACGCCCCCGGCGTTGCCGACCACACCGATGCGCCGTCCCCGGGGCAGCGGCTGCCCGACGAGGACGCGGGCGGTGTCGAGGAGCTGTTCGAGGGTGTCGCAGCGGATGACCCCGGCCTGCGCGAACAGCGAGTCGACGGCGACCTCGGGATTGGCGGCGGCCGCGGTGTGCGAGAGCCCGGCGCGGCGTCCGGGTTCGGAGCGGCCGCCCTTGACGGCCAGGACCGGCTTGCGGCGGGCCACGGCGCGCGCGATGCGCGCGAACTTGCGCGGATTCCCGAAGGACTCCAGGTAGAGGGCGACGGCTTCGGCGCCGGGGTCGTCGTACCAGTAGGCGAGCAGGTCGTTGCCGGAGACGTCGGCCTTGTTGCCGAGGGACACGAACGAGTGGACGCCGAGCCCGGTGCGGGTGGCGTGGGCGAGCGCCGCGATGCCGACCGCGCCGGACTGAGAGGCCAGGGCCAGGCCGCCGGGCTCGGGCGGCTCGGGGGCGAAGCTCGCCTGGAGCCGGATCGCGCCGTCGGTATTGACGATGCCGAGGCAGTTGGGCCCGACCAGGCGCATGTCGTGGGAGCGGGCGATGCGCACCAGCTCCTCCTGTGCCGCGACGTCGCCGGTCTCGGCGAACCCGGCGGTGACGACGACCGCCGCGCGGACGCCGGCCTCGCCCGCGTCGCGCAGCACGCCCGCGACCTGCGGCGCGGGGACGGCGACGATCGCCAGGTCCACGGGGTGCGGCAGCTCGGCGAAGGAGGCGGCGGTCGGGACGCCTTCGAGCTCTTCGGCCTCGGGGTGGACGGCGGCGACGGGTCCGGTGAACCCGCCTTCGACGATGGAGCGGAGGATGCGGGCGCCGACGCCGCGGCCGGTCCGGCTCGCCCCGACGACCGCGACCGAAACGGGGTCGAGCAGGAACCGCAGCGAGAGCCGCTCGGCGGCCCGCTCGCGCGCGGCGACCTCGTCGGCGAAGGCCCCGTCGAGGTCGGCGGTGAGGACGACGTCGACGACGCCGTCGGCATAGGGCATCGGCGCACCGGGGACGAGGCGCCGCGCCAGGCGCAGCATCTTGTGGTTGCCGCCGAGGATCTGCCCGGACAGCTCCTTGATCCCGCCGGACCCGGCGGCGAGGGCGAGGTGTTCGAGCAGGAGCGTCCCCAGGCCGCGGTGCTGGTGGGCCTCGGTGACGAGGACGCCGAACTCGGCCCGGTCGGGCTCTTCGAGGAAGCACTCGAAGGAGGCCGCGGCGATCAGCTCGCCGTCGTCCTCGACGACCAGCGCGACGCCGCGGCCGGTGTCGTTGAGTCCCGCGAGCCGGCGCGCCTCGATGCCGAGGACGCCGCGTCCGGAACCGAAGAACCGGTACCGGAGGTCGGCGGTGGTGCACCGCTCGTGCATGGCGATGAGCGCGGTGAGGTCGCCGGTGGCGACGGGGCGGACGCGGACGATGCGGCCGTCGGCGTCCAGCGCGTCGACGGCCGGGGGCGTGCGAAGTGTCATGTCGACTCCTTGCGGTTCGGGGCGGTCCGACCCGCCCAGAGCCGATCCTCCGATCGCGGAGCCGCCGCGGCCAGAGCCCAAGGCCCGGGTCCTTTCGGGACATTGGTCCCGGAGGGATCCGGGCGGGGCGAACGCCCTGAGCCGAGACCCGAAGCGCGGTTCCTAGCGCGCGTTCGCGGGGGCGTCGCCGAGGGGGATGGTCCAGCGCACCTCGGTGCCGGTCGGTTCGACCGCGTCGATCGCGAAGTCGCCGCCGAGCGCGGCGGCGCGGGAGGCGAGGTTCGCGAGTCCGCGCCGCGGCGCCTGCGGCGGGATGCCGCATCCGTTGTCGGTCACGGTCATCACCAGGGACGATCCGTGGACGGCCGTGACGACGGCGACGCGGGAGGCCTTGGCGTGGCGAGCGGCGTTGGAGAGGGCTTCGCGGAGCATCGCGAGGACCTCGATGCGCACTGCCTCCGGCACCGCTTCGTCTACGGGCCCGGTGAACGTCAGGTCCGGGGGGAAGCCGAGATGGTGGCGCACCACGCCGCACAGGCCCCGTACGGTCGCCGAGAACACCTGGTCCGCATCGGTGTGGAGGCTGAAGATCGCCGCCCGCAGGTCGCTGATCGCCCCGTCGATCTCGTCCACGGCCGAATTGATCCGCGCCGCCGCTTCGGGGGCGTCGACGAGGTGGACGATCGACTGGAGTTGCAGGCCGGTCGCGAAGAGCCGCTGGATGACCAGGTCGTGGAGGTCCCGGCCGATGCGGTCGCGGTCGCGGAAGACCACCAGGCGCTCACGGTCGGCCTGGGAGGCGGCGAGCTCGGTGTAGAGGCGGGCGTTGTCGATCGCGACGCCCGCGGCCGCGGCGAGGGCCTGGATGATCGCTTCGTCGTCCTCGGTGAACAGCTCCCCGCCGCCCTTGTCGGTGAGGTAGAGGTTCCCCCATGCCTTCTCGCCCACGGTGACCGGGACGCCGAGGAAGGTCCGCATGGGCGGATGCCCGGGCGGGAACCCGATCGAGGCGGGGTGCGCGGACAGGTCGGCCAGGCGCAGGGGCTCGTTGTGGTCGATGATGTGGCCGAGGATGCCCCGACCGGTCGGCGGGTCGCCGAGGGCCTCGATCTCCTCGCGCGACAGCCCCTGGGTGCGGAACTCCGCGAGGCCGCCGGCGCCGTCGAGGACGCCCATGGCCCCGTACTTCGCGTCCACGAGTGTCATCGCGCCGACGACGATCCGGTCGAGGATCGCCGACAGTTCGAGGTCGGAGCCGATCGAGATCACGGCGTCCAGCAGCGCACGCAGCCGCTCGCGGTCCACTACGATCTCGTCGACCCGCGAGGCGACCTCGACCAGCAGCTCGTCGATCGGGGTTCGACGCCAGGGCTGGCCGGAGTGGAACTGGCGGTGCGGCGTCGTCTCAGCCATGCATTGATCGTAGCGAGTCCCTTCAGGAGCGCAAGTTTTGAGCGGAGCCGAAGCGGGCCGGAACCGCCCTTCCGGGACGGGAAGGGCGGGTCGGGCCTGTCCGGCTCATTCGGGACCGCGGTCGACCAGGACCGGGCAGTGCGCGTGCATCACGCAGTACTTGCCCACCGAGCCGAGGACCGCGCTCACGAAGGCGCTGCGGCCGCGACTGCCGACGACCAGCAGGTCCGCTTGCTCGGACAGCTCGACCAGAGTCCTCCCGGGGTTCCCTTCCACCGCGAGCATCGCGACGGGCACCCCGGGCCGCGCCGACGCGACCTCGTCCACGGCCTTTTCGAGGACGCGCCGCGCGTCGGCGGCGTACTCGGCGGCGGACATGACCATGCCGTCGGCCCCGGCGGAGAAGGGGATCTGCCAGACGTGGACGGCCTTGACGTCGGCGCCCTTCAGTTCGGCGTACTCCACCGCCCATTCCAGGGCCCTGCGGGCGGGCTCCGATCCGTCGACGCCGACGACGACGGCGCCGTTCTCGTGCTCGGTCATGACCGCTCCTCCTTCGTTCCGCGTCCAGTCTCGCCGCCGCCGCCGACCCGGTTCAGGGCCGAAGGTCCCCTCCGCAGGGGCCGCCGGTCCCGCCCGCCGCGGGGAGGCGAACGCCCTTGAGCCCGGGATCGCACGGGCCGAAGGTCCCTTGCAGTGCGGACTTCGGCGAGGTGTGGCCGGTGCCACGGAGGGCCATACTCGGAGGATGGACACGGACACCATCAGGGTGTTCCTGCTCGACGACCACGAGGTCGTCCGGCGGGGACTGTGCGAGCTGCTGGAGCGCGACGGCGACATCGAGGTGGTCGGCGAGGCCGCGGGCGTCGGCGAGGCCCTGCGGCGGTATCCCGCCGCACGTCCCCACGTCGCGGTCCTCGACGCGCAGCTGCCCGACGGCTCCGGGGTCGAGGTGTGCCGCCGGATCAAGGAGACCCACCCCGATGTCGCGGTCGTCATCCTCACCTCCTATGAGGACGACGAGACGCTGTTCGCGGCGATCGAGGCCGGCGCGGCGGGGTTCCTGCTCAAGCAGGTACGCGGCAACGACCTCGTCGACGGCGTGCGCAAGCTCGCCGCGGGCGGCTCGCTCCTCGACGCCCGCGTGACCGGCGCGGTCCTGGAGCGGCTGCGCACGGGCCCGGCCAAAGCCCCTGAGCTCGAAGCGCTCTCGGAGCAGGAGCAGCGCATCCTCGCGCTCATCGGCGAGGGCCTGACGAACCGCCAGATCGCCGAGCGCATGCACCTGGCGGAGAAGACCGTCAAGAACTACGTCACCCGCGTGCTCGGCAAGCTCGGCCTGGAACGGCGCACGCAGGCCGCCGTCCTCGCCGTCCGCCTGTTCAAGTGAGCGCGGGGGCGTGACTCGCCTTGGCCCCGGCGGAACGGGACTTCGGTCCCTGCTGCGGACGGGCCGGTTCGCGTGAGGCTGAAGGCAGTCCCACCGACCACGAGCAGAGGACCTCCGATGGACAAGACGCTCCCCGCGCCGCTGACCGAGGCGCGCCTGCGCCAGATCGACGCCTGCTGGCGCGCCGCGAACTACCTCACCGCCGGGCAGATCTACCTGCTCGGCAACCCGCTCCTGCGCGAGCCGCTGCGCTCTGAGCACGTCAAGCCGCGGCTGCTGGGCCACTGGGGCACCAGCCCGGCCCTCAACCTCGTCTACGCCCACCTGAACCGGGTCATCACCGAGCGGGCCCTCGACGCGATCTACATTGCCGGACCCGGCCACGGCGGCCCCGCGATGCTCGCGAACACCTGGCTGGAGGGCACCTACACCGAGCACCACCCCTCCATCGGGCGCGACGAGGCCGGGATGGCGCGGCTGTTCCGCCAGTTCTCCTTCCCCGGCGGCGTCCCCTCGCACGCCGCCCCCGAGGTCCCCGGCTCCATCCACGAAGGCGGCGAGCTCGGCTACGCGCTCATGCACGCCTACGGCGCCGCGTTCGATAACCCCGGCCTCCTCGTCGCCTGCGTCATCGGCGACGGCGAGGCCGAGACCGGGCCCCTGGCCGCCTCCTGGCTGTCGAACGTGTTCCTCAACCCCGCCCGCGACGGCGCGGTCTTGCCGATCCTCAACCTCAACGGGTACAAGATCGCCAACCCGACGGTCCTCGACCGCATCCCCCGCGAGGACCTCCTCGCGATGATGCGCGGCTTCGGATACGAGCCGCACCTGGTCGAGGGGGACGATCCCGACACCGTCCACCAGGCGCTCGCCGCCGCACTCGACGCCTCGCTCGACCGCATCCGGGCGATCCAGGACCAGGCCCGCTCGGGCGCTGCCGCGGGACGGCCGCGCTGGCCGATGATCATCCTGCGCACACCCAAGGGCTGGACCGGCCCGCGCGAACTCGACGGGCACCCGGTCGAGGGCACCTGGCGCTCGCACCAGGTGCCGCTCGGCGCCGTGCGCGAGGACCCGGCCCAGCTGGCGATGCTGGAAGCCTGGCTGCGGTCGTACCGGCCCGAGGAGCTGTTCGACGCGACCGGCGCCCCGGCGGCCGAACTGCGCGCGGCCGCGCCGCGCGGCGACCGGCGCATGAGCGCCAACCCGCACGCCAACGGCGGCATCCTCCTGCGCGACCTCGTGCTCCCCGACTTCCGCGACTACGCCGTGGACGTCCCGAGGCCGGGCGCCGTCGACGCCGAGGCCACGCGGGTCCTGGGCGCCTGGGTCCGCGACGTCATCACCGCCAACCCCGACCGGTTCCGCCTCTTCGGCCCCGACGAGGTCGCCTCCAACCGGCTCGGCGCCGCGTTCGAGGTCACCGACCGGGCCTGGAACGCGCGGATCGAGCCCGGCGACGACCACCTCGCACCGGACGGCCGCGTCATGGAGGTCCTCTCCGAGCACCTGTGCCAGGGCTGGCTGGAGGGGTACCTGCTCACCGGCAGGCACGGCCTGTTCACCAGCTACGAGGCGTTCATCCACCTGGTCGACTCCATGTTCAACCAGCACGCCAAGTGGCTCAAGACCACGAACGCCATCCCGTGGCGGCGGCCCATCGCCTCGCTCAACTACCTGCTGTCGAGCCACGTGTGGCGCCAGGACCACAACGGGTTCTCGCACCAGGACCCGGGGTTCATCGACCACGTCGTCAACAAGAAGGCCGAGGTCGTCCGCGTCTACCTGCCGCCGGACGCGAACACGCTGCTGTCCACGATGGACCACTGCCTGCGCTCGCGCCAGTACGTGAACGTCGTGGTCGCCGGGAAGCAGCCCGCGCCGGCGTGGCTGACGATGGACGAGGCCGTGCGCCACTGCGAACGGGGCCTCGGCATCTGGGAGTGGGCTTCCAGCAACGGCGGCACCGAGCCCGACGTGGTCCTCGCCTGCGCCGGGGACGTCCCGACCCTGGAGACCGTCGCCGCCGCCGACCTCCTGCGCCGCCACCTCCCCCACCTGAAGGTGCGGGTCGTGAACGTCGTGGACCTCATGCGGCTCCAGCCGAGCACCGAGCACCCGCACGGCCTGCCCGACCGGGAGTACGACGCGCTGTTCACCACCGACAAGCCGGTGATCTTCGCGTTCCACGGCTACCCGACGCTCATCCACCGGCTGACCTACCGACGCGCCGGGCACGAGCACCTCCACGTGCGCGGCTACAAGGAGGAGGGCACCACGACCACGCCGTTCGACATGGTCATGCTCAATGACCTCGACCGGTTCACCCTCGTCATCGACGTGATCGACCGCGTCCCAGGGCTCGGGCAGAACGCCGCGGGGCTGCGCCAGGAGATGTGGGACGCCCGCCAGGTGTGCCGCGAGTACACCCGCGCCCACGGCACCGACCACCCCGCCGTCGCCGACTGGCGCCCCGGCAGGCCGCTGAACCTGTAGCGCCGCAACAGCAGCGGGGCGGGACCGGCCGGTCCCGCCCCGCTTCGCGTCCGCTCAGTCGAGCGCCACGGGGTACACGCCCGCGCCGGTCCAGGCGAAGGCCGTCAGGTTCGCGATCGTGGTGGCCGCGATCGCCTCGATGGCCTCGACGGTGAAGAACGCCTGGTGACCGGTGATGAGCACGTTCGGGAACGCGTTGAGCCGGTCGAAGACGTCGTCGCCGATGACCTGGTCGGAGAGGTCCTCGAAGAACAGCTCGTCCTCCTCCTCGTACACGTCCAGGCCGAGGTGCCCGATCCGGCCCGACTTGAGCCCGTCGATCACCGCCGCGGTGTCCACCAGGGCCCCGCGGCTGGTGTTCACCAGCATCACGCCGGGGCGCATGAGTGCGATCCGCTCGGCGTCGATCAGGTGGTGAGTCTCCGGCGTGAGCGGGCAGTGGAGCGAGACGATGTCCGACGCCGGCAGCAGGTCCTCCAGGTCGGTGTACTCGACGCCGGCGGCCAGCGCCGCCTCGCTCGGGAAGGGGTCGCTGGCGAGGACGCGGCAGCCGAACCCGGCCATGATCCTCGCGAAGCACGCCCCGATCTTCCCGGTCCCGACCACGCCGACGGTGCGCCCGTGCAGGTCGAATCCGAGCAGGCCGGTGAGCGCGAAGTTGTGCTCGCGCACCCGGTTGTAGGCGCGGTGGGTCTTGCGGTTGAGCGCGAGCACCAGGGCCGCGCAGTGCTCGGCGACCGCGTGCGGCGAGTAGTCCGGGACCCGCGCCACCGCGATCCCCAGCGCCGCCGCCGCGCGCAGGTCCACGTGGTTGAACCCGGCCGACCTGAGTGCGGCGAAGCTGACCCCGTGCGCGGCCAGCGCCTGGAGCGTCTCGGCGCCGAGGTCGTCGTTGACGAACGCGCACACCGCTTCGCAGCTCTCGGCCAGCGGCGCGGTCCCCGCGTTCAGGCGCGGCTCCAGGAACAGCAGTTCATGGTCGCCGTCGCCGTTCGCCTTCCGCAGGAACGCCTCGTCGTACGGCTTCGTGGAGAACACGGCAACCCGCATGATGCACCTCCTCTTCCGACGATACGGAAACGGGGCGGCACCGGCCGCCCCGTCGTGGAACAACCCTCACCTGGTGCGGACGACCAGGACCGGGCAGTGGGCGTGGGTGACGCAGTGCTGGCTGACCGAGCCGATGAGGGCGCCGACGAAACCGCCGTGGCCGCGGGAGCCGACGACGAGCATCTTCGCCTCTTCGGCGGCCTTCAGCAGCACCTTCGCCGGGTGGCCCTCCTCGATTCGGCGCTCGACGTGGACCTGCGGCCACGCGGCGGCGACCTCGTCGACGGTCTTGTCCAGGACGCTGCGGGCCGCCTCGGCGAGCTCCTGACCGGGCAGGACCATCGCGCCGGTGCCGTAGGCCAAGGGGATCTGCCACGCCTGCACGGCCGTCACCGTCAAGTCCAGCGCGGCGGCGTACTCCAGGGCCCATTCCAGGGCCTTGCGCGACGACGCCGACCCGTCGACGCCGACGACGACCCCGTGCTCCTGCTTGCGGTTCGACATGGCCCGCTCCTTCCTCTCAGGCTCCAGTCTCGCCGCCCGCCCGGACCCCGGTCAGAGCCGAAGGTCCCCGCGCGGCGGGCCGGTGGTCACCGGCGGTTCAGTGGCCGATGGTCAGGCGCAGTCCGCTCACGTGCTCGGGCGAGATGGCGATGACCGTGTCCAGGGGCCGATCGATCCACGACTGGACCCGCATGCCCAGGCGCTCGGCGCCGGGCTCGCCGGTGATGTCGGCGGCGGTGCCGTCGACCAGGACGCTCCAGCCGATCCGGCCGTGCGACTCGATCTCGTCGGCCTGATAGGCGACCGCCAGATGCGGCTGCGCCCGCACCGCCGCGGCGAAGACCGACGAACTCTGCGTGCATACGATGACGCGCCCCTCGAACACGACGTGGTTCAGGGGCCTGATGACCGGCAGTCCGTCCGCGACGAACGCGACCCGCCCGAACTCGGCGCGCGTGAGCAGCCCCAGCGCGACCTTCGGCTCCAACTCGACCGGTTTCCGCTCGTCCTCCACGGCCGGCTCCCCTCAGATCGCGCCCGGGCGGGTCTCCCCACCTCGACCGTAGCAGCGCCGACGCCCCCATGGCGCCGTCCTCACCGAGACTGGACACGGCACCGCACGGGTGTCGATCAGTCGGTGATTGAGCGCAGACCGTCGGCCGGTTCGACCTGCGGCAGTGCCAGCACCATCGTGAGGCCGCCACCGGGGGTGGCCTCGGCGGTGAGCGTGCCGCCCATCGCTTCGGCCAGGCCGCGCGAGAGCGCGAGCCCGAGGCCGACGCCGGTCGTGTTGTCGCGGTCGCCGAGCCGCTGGAACGGCCGGAACATCGTCTCGCGGTCCGCGTCAGGGACGCCGGGGCCGCGGTCGACCACGCGGAGTTCGACGGTCCGGCCCTGCACGCCGGCGGTCACCCGGGGCGGTACCCCGTCGGGGCTGTAGCGCAGCGAGTTGGCGATGACGTTCACCAGGATCCGCTGGAGCAGACCGGGATCGGCGACGACCTCGGCGAGGTCGGCAGGCACGTCCAAGGCGATGTCGGCGGCGGTCTCGCCGATCTCGTCGAGCGCCCACGGGACGGCTTCGTCGAGGGCGATCGGTACGGGGTCGGCGCCGAGCACGCCTGCTTGGAGGCGGCTCATGTCGAGCAGGTTGTCGACCAGGCCCGTCAAGCGCGCCAGCGACTGCTCGGCCGAGTCGAGCAGCTCCATGCGTTCTCCAGGGGTGAACAGCTCTCCGGTGGATTTCAGGCTCGACACGGCGACCCGGGCGGAGGCCAGCGGTGTGCGCAGGTCGTGCGAGACCGCGGCCAGCAGCGCGGTCCGCAGTTTGTCCGCATCGGTGAGCCGCTCGACCGCTTCGGCTTGGCGCTCAAGGCGTTCGCGCTCCAGCGCAGCGGCGGCGTGCATCGCGAACGCCTGCGCGATCCGCCGCTCCGAGGTGTCGAGGGTGTGCCCGCGCAGGGCGAGGGCGAGCTCGTCGGTGACGGGGAGGTCGTTGTCGGCGGCGCCGGGGCTGTCGCAGACGGGGCCGACGCCGCCGACCGGGTGCCAGTACCTGGCGACGGAGCGCTCGTCCGGCCCCGCCCCGGGCTGGGTCCGTTCCAGGAGGGTCACCGATTCGAGGCCGAACGTCTCGCGCAGCTGCTCCAGGAGGTCGTCGAGGCGGTCGCCGCCGCGCAGCACGTTCCCCGCGAGCGCAGCGAGCATCTGGGCTTCGGCGCTGGCCCGCGCGGCGAGGCGGGCGCGGGCGGCCGACAGGTTCACCACCGCGGCGCCGCCGAGGGCGAGGGCCACGAAGATGCCGAGGGCGATCAGCTGCTCCTGGTCGTCGACCTTGAACGAGTAGTACGGCTCGGTGAAGAAGAAGTTCAAGAGGAAGAACCCGAGGAGCGCGGCCAGGAGCGCGGGCCACATGCCTCCGGTGAGCGTGAGCCCCATGACGGCGGTGAGGACGATGAGGATGATCGTGGTCAGCGACAGCTCGTCGTGCAGGGGGTTGAGGGCTATCACCAGGAGGGGAATGCCGACCAGCGCGAGCGTGACGCCGAGCAGCCTTCGGCCCGAGCCGAGGGCGCCGTTGGTCGGTCGGCCCCGGCTCGCCTTGGCGACGCGTTCGTGGCTGACCAGGTGCACGTCGATCTTCCCCGACCGGGCTGTCGTGGTGACGCCGACGCCGCGCGAGATCGCCTGGGCGAACCGGCCGCGGCGCGAGGCCCCCAGGACCAGCTGCGTCGCGTTCGCGTCGCGCGCGAACTCCAAGAGCGCGTCGGGGATCGAGTCCCCCACGACCTGGTGGAAGGTTCCGCCCAAGTCCTCGATGAGGGTCCGCTGCCGGGCCAGGTTCCTTGCGGCGCCGGCGCTGGTGAGCCCGTCGCCCGACGCGACGTACACGGCCTTGAGGTCCGCGCCGCCCGAGCGCGCGGCGATCCGGGCGGCCCGGCGGATGAGCGTGTCGCCCTCGTCGCCGCCGGACAGAGCGATCACCACGCGCTCTTTGGACTCCCACACCGCGGTGATCTGCTGCGCGTCGCGGTACTGCTCCAGCTGGTCCTCGACCTTGTCGGCCAGCCAGAGCAGTGCGATCTCCCGGAGCGCCGTCAGGTTCCCGACCCGGAAGTAGTTCGACAACGCCGCATCGACTTTCTCCGGCGGGTACACGTTGCCGTGGACCATGCGCCGCCGCAGCGCCTCCGGCGTGATGTCGGCCAGCTCCACCTGATCGGCGCGGCGCACCACCTCGTCGGGGACCGTCTCGCGCTGCGGCACCCCGGTGATTTCGGCGACCACGTCGTTGAGCGATTCGAGGTGCTGCACGTTCACCGTCGAGATGACGTCGATCCCGGCGTCCAGCAGCTCGTCGATGTCCTGCCAGCGCTTCTGGTTCCGCGAGCCCGGCACGTTCGTGTGCGCGAGCTCGTCCACGAGCGCCACGGCGGGCGCCCGCGTGATGACGGCGTCCACATCGAACTCCTCGAAAGAGGATCCCCGGTACTCGACGGCGCGGCGGGGGACGACTTCGAGGTCCCCGATGAGGTCGCTCGTGGCCGGTCGGCCGTGCGTCTCCACGAAGCCGATCACGACGTCGGTCCCGCGTGCCGCCCGGCGGTGGGCCTCCTCCAGTGCGGCGTAGGTCTTGCCGACGCCGGGGGCCGCGCCCAGGTAGATGCGGAACTGTCCGCGCGTCATCGGTTCCTCCTCTCCGCTCAGGGCGGCCGGAACCCTCCTGATGGTCGGGGTAGGCGCAGGCGACGCCGCGCCGACGACTTGGGGCGGGTCGGCTAGACCGAGTGAACGCCGGTTCGAGCCGGTTGCCCAGAGTGCTTGACGTCATCGATACGGGCCGGGAGCGAACCTTGATGAGGTCTTGACGGCGGCTCCGCGTTCGGCCGGGTAGCAGTCGGAGGCCGGCGCGGGCGCGGCGGTCCACCGCGCGTCGGGCTCAGGTCCGCGGGCGCGGGCGGCCGAAGGCGAGCACGGCGCACCTCGACAGGGCCGCCGCCGCGATGAGTCCGGGTACGGCGCACGCGAGCGCGAACAGGACGGTGAACGGCACGAACATGCCCCAGTCGCCGGCGCCCGGCTCCCAGGCGCGCGGGTGCTCGTCGCCGATGAACGGCGAGGTGTGGGCCGAGGCCAGCCTGGCGTCGATCCGCTGATCGGCCTCGCACTCCCCTCGGACCTCGATGCGCGCCTCGACGGCGGCGCCGCCGTTCTCGGGGGTGAACAGGCCGAGGCAGACCTGGCCGTCGCGCCGGTCCTCGATGGCGGTGACCACGGCCTCCCCCGGCATCCCGGCGCTGCCGGCCGAGGCCCGGTACCCGTCGACCAGCGCCCGCGAGTTCGCGGCGAACGCGACGGCGAACACGGCGGTCACCAGCAGGCATACCGCCGCGATGGCGGCGAGTCCGCCGAGGGCGCGCCTATGTTCGGGTTCGATGCCGTCGTCCATGAGGGGACTCCTTCGTCAGTGCAGCCGTTGCGAGCCGGGAAGCGGGTCCACCGTAGGCCCGGCTGAAGCCGTTCCGCCGCATGCAGACCGTCAAATCGGCGTAGGAAGCCCGTCAAACAGTTTCGCCTTGTCGGCCGCGACGAGGCCTCGGGTTCGATACGTTGGCTCCGGGGATCGAGCGGGTGGGGGGACCGGTGGACGAGGTGCCGTTGTCGCGGAGCGAGCGCGCCGAGCTGGAGCGGCTGCGCGCCGAGGCCGCGGCGCGGAGGGCCGGGACCCGGTCCGGGCGGCGCGGCGCGCGATGGGTCGGCGCCTCGGTCGTGCTGGTGCTGGCGGCGTTGATCGGGATGCTGTCGGTCGTGGTGCTGTACGGCCGCGACCAGCTGCTCGACACGGACCGGTACGTGGCGACCGTGGCCCCGCTGGCGCAGGACGACGACGTTCGGGCCGCGGTGTCGGACCGGGTCGCCGAGGCGGTCAACGAGCATCTCGACATCGAGACCTATATCGACCAGGCCGTGGACGCGATCCAGACGCGCGGCGCCCCCGACGCGCTCGATGCGCTCGCCGCGCCGATCGCCTCGGCCGTCGACGGATTCGTGGACGACCAGGTCCGCGCGGTCGTCTACTCGGACCGGTTCGCGCAGCTGTGGACAGGCGCCAACGCCACCGCGCACGAGGCGGTCGCCGCGATCCTGCGCGGCGAGGCCTCCGAGACCCTCGACGTGCAGGGCGACATGCTCTACATCGACCTCGGCCCGCTCGTCGAGCAGGTCAAGAACGCGCTGGTGGACCGGGGCCTGACGATCGCCGAGCGGATCCCCGCCGTGTCGGTCCAGTTCCCGCTCATCGAGGTCCGGGGCCTCGCGAACGCCCAGGGCGCCGCGCAGCTGCTCGACGTGCTCGCGTGGGCGCTGCCGCTGACCGCGATCGCGCTGCTGCTCGCCGGAGTCTGGATCGCCCCGAACCGGCGCCGCGCGCTCCTCATCGGAGCGCTGCTCCTGGCCGGAGCGATGGCCGTGCTGCTCATCGTGGTGGCCCTCGCGCGCACCATCACTTTGGCGAACCTTCCCGACGAGGTCCGCTCGCCCCAAGCCGTCGCCTCGGTGTACGACATCGTGGTCCGCTTCCTCACCGCCGGGGCGCAGACCGCGATCGTCGTGGCGCTCATCGTCGCCGTCCTCGCCTGGCTCGCCGGCCCCGGCGCCGCGGCGACCGCGATCCGGCGGGCCGCGTCCAAGGCGCTCGACCTGACCGCCGAGGGCCTGGCGCGCACCGGGCTCCCGCTCGGCCCGGTGCCCGCGTTCCTGTCGCGCAACCGCCGGGCGCTGGAGTGGGTCGCCGTCGTCCTCTCCCTGGTCTGGCTGATCCTGTGGCCCCACCGCGGCGCCTCGGGAGCACTGTGGATCACCCTCGCGCTCGCAGTGGCCGTCACCGTGATCGAGGTCCTCGCCAGAACCGAAGACCGCACCCGGCCCGCGGCCGCGGCCGCATAGCCGCACCCGGTCGCATGCCGTCGGCGGGGCCGATCAGGCCCCGGCGGCCTCGCGCGACGCTCGCACCAGCCGTACGACGAGGTCGTCGGGGATCGGTTTCCGCGGCGAGAAGGTGATGCCGGTCTTGGTCGCCTTGAAGCCCCCGGCCGCGATCGCCTCGGCATGTTCGGAGATGGCGCTCGCTTGGAGGTACAGCCCGCACTGCCTGCTGAACGCCGCGTAGCTCGCGACGACGGTGCCGCCGATACGGAACCCCGGCATGTCGTAGGCCACGATCTCCTCCGCCTCCGGCAGCGTCGCCGACAGGAGCGCGCGCAGGCGCTCCAGCGTCGGCCGGAACGGCTCGGGTGCCGCGGCGATGTACTCGTCGTGGTCGGCTATCGCCATGGTCGCACCTCGCTCTTGTCCATGACCCCACCGTACGACCGCAGGCACGCGGCAGGGAGGCACCGGCATGACATGGACGGATCCGGGCCGACGGCGCGTCAGCAGCAGCCGTTGTGCTCGGCGGGGTTGGAGAGTCCCGCGAGGGCGCGCAGGGGCGCGGCGAAGGCGTCGCAGCACAGGGCGTAGATGTTGCTGCGGCCCTTGGGGGTCACGGTGACCAGGCCGAGGTCGCGCAGGGGTGCGAGGTGGTGGGAGACGAGGGTCTGGGCGAGGCCGGTGGCGTCGGTCAGCTCGCGGACGGTCCGCGGGCGCTCCGAGAGCAGGAGGACGATGGCGAGGCGGTTCTCGTCCGACAGGGCTTTGAACTGGGGGGCGAGGTCTTTGGCGTGCGCGATCACGGCCTCGTCCGAGCGGTCCGCGGCGGTCACGTCGGTCAGGGTGAGTTCGATCGTGCGGCTCATGCCGTCAAGTAAACCACAGAACTTGCTATCAACAGCAATCACTGATATTAGTTAGACATGTTGATGTGATCGCGACCGACGCGACCCGCTGACCAACGAAGGATCACCATGTCCCACTTCGAAGCGCACCCCGTCTCCACCGTCGCCGTGATCGGCGCGGGCCCGGTGGGTCTGGCCGCGGCCGCCCATCTGCTTGAGCGCGGGCTGACCCCGATCGTCCTCGAAGCCGGGGACGGCCCCGCCGATGCGATCCGCCAGTGGGGGCACGTGCGACTGTTCTCCCCGTGGCGCTTCGACATCGACTCGGCCGCCCGCAGGCTGCTCGAAGCGCACGGCTGGACCGCGCCCGACCCCGACGGCCTGCCCACCGGCGCCGAGCTCATCGACGCCTACCTCGCCCCGCTCGCCCGGACCCCGGAGCTGTCGACCCATATCCGCTACGGCACGAAGGCGGTGGCGGTGTCGCGCCTCGGCGTCGACAAGACCCGCACCATCGGCCGCGACGGCCGCCCCTACCTCGTTCGCCTCCGCACCACTGCGGGCGCGTGGTCGGACCTGGTCGTCGACGCGGTCATCGACGCCTCCGGCACCTGGGGCCGGCGCAACCCGCTCGGCGCGCACGGCCTCGCCGCGCCAGGTGAGGACCACGGGGCGGCGTGGTCCGCCGGGCCGCTGCCGGATGTGCTCGGAACCGAGCGGGACCGGTTCGCCGGCAAGCGGACCCTGGTGGTCGGCATGGGCCACTCCGCCGCGAACACCCTGCTCAACCTCGCGCAGCTCGCCGAGCAGGAGCCGGAGACCGCGGTCGCCTGGGCCATCCGCGGCGACTCCCCGGCGCGGCTGTACGGCGGCGGGTCGGCCGACGCGCTCCCCGCCCGCGGCACCATCGGCACCCGCCTGCGCGGACTCGTCGAATCCGGTGCGATCGAACTGGTCACCGGCTTCACGATCGACCACTTCGAGCCGGGACCCGGCGGCTCGGTGTCTGTCGTGGGCGAGGTCGGCGGCGTCGAGCACGTCATCGATGCCGACCAGGTCGCCGCCGCGACGGGGTTCCGTCCCGACCTGGAGATGCTGCGCGAGATCCGGCTCGACCTCGACTCGACCGTCGAAGCGCCCTCGAAGCTCGCGCCGCTGATCGACCCGAACTTCCACTCCTGCGGTACCGTGCCCCCGCACGGCGAAGCCGACCTCGCCCAGCCCGACGAGGGCTTCTACCTCGCGGGCATGAAGAGCTACGGTCGCGCGCCGACCTTCCTGCTCGCCACCGGCTACGAGCAGGTCCGCTCCATCGCCGCCGCCCTCGCGGGGGACCGCGAAGCCGCCGACGCGGTCGAACTCGACCTGCCCGAGACCGGCGTCTGCTCCTCCAGCCGGTCCCTCGACGCCACCTCGATCGCCGAAGCGGGAGAGGCCGGCGGCTGCTGCGGCACCGGCGCCGACACCGGGTCGGGCTGCGGGACGGGCGAGACCGCCGCGACCGGAGGATGCGGGACGGCAGCGCCCGAACCGGTCGCGATCGGCTCCCGCGGCCTCGCCACCGGCGTCCTGCACGGGCGCTCCGGCGAGCGCCGCGAACTCCCCCAGCTCAAGGCGAGCGGCGGCGGGTGCTGCGGCTGACCTCTTCAGGGGCCGGAGACGACGTGGTCTCCGGCCCGCTCGTCCGTCTACGCTCGGTGTGCCCCGCGCACGCCGCCACGACCTTGGAGGATGACATGACCGAGAAGCCCTCGGTGCTCTTCGTCTGCGTCCACAACGCCGGCCGCTCCCAGATGGCCGCCGGGTGGCTCGCCCATCTCGCGGGCGGCCGGATCGAGGTCCGCTCCGCCGGGTCGGCGCCCGCCGACCAGGTCAACCCGGCCGCCGTCGCGGCGATGAACGAGGTCGGGATCGACATCTCGGCCGAGTCGCCGAAGATCCTCACCGTCGACGCCGTCGAAGCCTCCGACGTGTGCATCACCATGGGCTGCGGCGACGCCTGCCCCGTCTTCCCCGGGAAGCGGTACCTGGACTGGAAACTCGACGACCCCGCAGGCCGAGGCCTGGACGCCGTCCGCCCCATCCGCGACGAGATCAAGGCGCGCGTCGAAGCCCTGATCAAGGAGCTGCTGCCCGGCGGCGACCTCTGAACCGCCTCGCTCGGACCCGGATCGGCGCCGATCCCGGGGCCGGGTCCGGGGCGGTCGAGTCCTCTCAGCAGTAGTGCGGGGCCGCGCCGTCTTCGAGGGAGGCGACCAGGCGGATGAACGCCGGGCACCGGGTGAAGTCCTCTGCCTCGCAGTGCAGGACGTGGTCGATCAGCTCGCGCGAGGCGGCGAGTTCGCGGATGTGCTCGTCCAGGGCGTCCCGGTGCTCTCGGAGCAGTTCGCGGCGGGAGGCGCCGCCGGGGGCGTCGAGGACCGCCCGGAGCTGGTCGAGGCGCAAACCGGCCGCCTTGCCGCGCAGGATCATCGCGACGCGCACGGCGTGGTGGTCGCCGTAGGTCCGGCGCCCGTTGACGCGCTCGGGCGCGAGCAGGCCCTCGTCCTCCCAGTGGCGCAGCACATGGGCGGCGAGTCCGAACCGGCCCGCCAGTTCGCCTATGAGCACGATCACGCCTTTCCGGAATTGACTTCAGGTTGACCTTAACATGAAGACTCGACTGCATCGGAGATCCGCCCGTGAGACAGGAGCAGGACCATGTTCGATGCGGTGATCGCAGGCGGCGGCCCGGCCGGGATGGCCGCCGCACTGACCTTGGGGCGCGTCCGGCGGCGCGTCCTGCTCGTCGACGGCGGCCAAGGGCGCAACGCCCCCGCCGCGGCGGTGCACAACCTCTTCACCCGCGACGGCACTCCCCCGGCCGAGCTGCGCGCGATCGGCCGCGCCGAACTCGCGCGCTACCCCGCCGTCGAGATCCGCGAGGGGGTCGAGATCGCGTTCGCGGACGCCGAATCGGGCGGGTTCGCACTCGCCTGGGACGGCGGCGGGGCGCGCGCCCGGCGGCTGCTGCTCGCGACCGGGCTGCGCGACGTCCTGCCGCCGACACCGGGCCTGGCCGCGCTGTGGGGACGCTCGGCGTTCCACTGCCCCTACTGCCACGGGTACGAGACGGTCGGCGCCTCGATCGCGGTGGTCGGCTCGACCATGCCGCGTCTGCGCCTGGCGGTCCAGCTGCGCCGCTTCGGCAAGCGCGTGACCTTGTGCACCGACGGCGCCTCCCTCGACCCGGCGCAGCGCGAACTCCTGGCCGCCAATGAAGTCGCGGTCGAATGCGGCGCCATCGCCCGGATGGACGGCCGCGGGGGGCGGCTGGAGGCGGTCGCCTTCGCCGACGGCTCGGCCCTGGAGGCGAGCGCGGTGTTCGTGGAGAACACCGCAGTCCAGCGATCCGAACTGCCTGATCTGCTGGGCTGCAAGCGGTTCGAGGACGGGTGCGTCGAGGTCGACGAGTTCGGCCGCACCACCGTGCCTGGGGTCAGCGCCGCCGGCGACATGGCCCGTCGCGCCAGCGTCCCCGTGCCGTTCGCGGCCGTGACGGCCGCCGCGGCGAGCGGCACGATCGCGGCGGCGGCGATCGACCAGTCCCTGCTCAGCGAGGCGCTCGGCCAGCCCGAGCCCTTCGCCGCGGCGCCCGCAGCGAGAATCAGAGCCGACCGCACCCGCATGATCGAGGAGCCGCAATGACCGACCACCTGGTGTTCTCCTACGGCACCCTGCAACTGCCCGCCGTCCAGCGCGCCCGCTTCGGGCGCGAACTCGTCGGCGTCCCCGACGCGCTGCCCGGCTACCGGCTCGAAACCGTCGAGATCACCGACCCCTCCGTCATCGCCGAATCCGGCTCGGCCCGGCATCCGATCGCCGTCCGCACCGGCGACCCCGCAGACCGGGTCGACGGCACCGCCCTCGCCCTCACCGACACCGACCTCAAAGCCGCCGACGACTACGAGGTCGACGACTACATCCGCGTCCGGACCACCCTCGCCTCCGGCAGCGCCGCCTGGATCTACGTCGAAGCCCCGAGCGGGACGACGAAGTGAACCGAGTCGCAGCCGACTTCATCACGCCCACGCCGATGGTCTTCAAGGAACGCCACTTCGGCGTCCCCGCCATGGACACCGAGACCTGGACGCTCGCCGTCGAGGGGCTCGTCCGGAAGCGCCTCGCGCTGGGATTGTCCGATCTGGAGCAGCTGCCGCACGTCGAGGTGATCGCCTGCCATGAGTGCGCGGGCAGCCCGCTCCGCCCGCACCTCCCGCAACGCAAGGCGGCCAACGTCAAATGGCGCGGGGTACCGCTCCGCGCCGTGCTCGAAGCGGCCGGGGTGCACGAGGACGCCCGATACCTGCTCTCCAGCGGCGCCGACGGCGGCACCTGGCAGCACGCGCACCATCCGGCCTACGAGAAGGACCTGCCGCTCGCGAAGGCGCTCCACCCTGCGACGCTGCTCGCCACCGCGATGAACGACAAGCCCCTCCCGGTCGGGCACGGCGGTCCCGTCCGGCTCGTCGTGCCGGGCTGGTACGGCACCAACTCGACGAAATGGCTGCGTTCGCTGCGCCTGTCGGCCAGGCGATCGGAAAGCGCATTCGCCCGGAAGTACTACGTCGATCGCGAAACGGTCGGGAACACGATCCGGGAGACGCCGGTGTGGGCGATGGAACCGAACTCGATCATCGTCGCCCCGGTCAGCGACCAGACCGCGGGCGAGGGCGCGGCTCCGGTGGAGATCTGGGGGTGGTGCTGGGCCGAGCAAGCGGTCGCCCGGCTCGATGTCAGCACCGACGGAGGCGGCACCTGGACGGCGGCGGAACTGGCGCCCGGACAGGACTTCGCGTGGCAGCGGTTCTCGCTCCAGTGGACGCCTCCCGGTCAGGGCGAATACCGCATCCTCTCCCGCGCCACCGACGAGGCGGGGCGAACGCAGCCCATCGAGCTGCGCCGCAATCAGATCTTCGAAGCGAAGGTCCGCATCCGGTACGCCCCCAGCGGCGGTTGACAGGGGTAGCTCAGTTGAGCTACTGTCAGCTCATGCAAGCTGATAAGAGCTCAACTGAGCTGACCGTGACGGAGGCGGCCCGCCGCACGCAGATCGTGGCCGCGGCCATCGAGACCGTCGCCGAGCTGGGGTACGCGCGGGCGTCGTTCGCGAAGATCGCCGACCGGGCGGGCCTGAGCAGCACCAGCCGCATCTCCTACCACTTCGCCGGCAAGGACGATCTCCTGCGCGCCTGCGTCGAGGAGATCACCGGCGTGGCGACCGAGTTCATGCGGCCGCGCATCGACGCGGCCGCCGGATACGCCGCGAAACTCCGCGCCTACATCGAATCGAACCTCGACCTGCTGGTGGAGCGGCCCGCGCACCTGCGGGCGCTGGTGGAGATCCTCCGGAACGTGCGCGACGCCGAGGACGGCCTGGGCGAGGCGGCCCTCGCCTCCCGCACGCGCCGGTTCGCCGAGCACCTGCGCGCGGGACAGGAGGCCGGGGAGTTCGGGCCGTTCAACCCCGAGGTGCTCGCGCTGGCGATCACCGGCGCCATCGACGCGTTCGTCGGCGCTTCGCATGACAGTGCCTCGCACGACGGCACCGCACCAGACGACGCGAACGGCGGCATCGACCTGCGCCGCGCCGGGACCGAGCTGGCCGACGCGTTCGAGCGGGCCGTCCTGGCGAACGGAGCGCGGCGATGAGCGAGGTCAGGAACGAGCCGGGCGTGAAGGAGGGCATGCGCGCGCTCCTGCGCCGCAACGCCGCCACCGTCGTGTTCGACCTGCTGCTGCCGATGGCCGCCTACTACGGCCTCCGCGCCGCCGGGGTCGGCCAGTGGTGGGCGATGATGGCCGGGATCCTCGTGGTCCTGCCGCGCGTGGCCCACCAGCTCCTCACGCGCCGCCGCTTCGACGTGATGGCGGCGTTCACGCTCAGCGTCATCGTCTTCAGCCTCGTGATCGGCCTGCTCACCGACGACCCCCGCGCCCTCGCGGTCCGCGAAGGCTGGGTCGGCTCGCTGCTGGGCCTGTTCGGCGCCTGGATGATCGTGAGCGTCGGGATCGGACGCCCCGCGCTCATGGTCCTGGGCCGCGGCATCGCCGAGACCAAGACCGGCGCGGCCGGGGCCGCCAAGTGGGCGGCGCGCTGGGACCACGACCGGCGCTTCCGCCACGGCATCCGCGTCCTCACCGCCGTGTGGGGGACCCTGCTGCTGGCCGCCGCCGTCGCGAGTCTCGTCCTCGTCTACACGCTGCCGGTCGACCTCATCGCCGCGGTCTCGAACGGGACGTACTGGGCGATCCTCGCCGCGGCGCTGGCGTTCCACCTGTACTACACGAAGAAGGTCGATCTCCGTGCCTGAGCGTGCGGAGGTCCTGGTCGTCGGGGCGGGCCCGACGGGCCTGGCGGTCGCCGCCGAACTCGCGCTCGCCGGGGTCGGGGCCGTCGTCCTCGACGCGCTCCCGGAGCGCTCGGGGCAGTCGAAAGCGCTTGCGCTGCAACCGCGCTCGGCCGAGCTGCTCGACGCGCGCGGCTGGCTGGACCCGCTGCGCCCGCACGTGCACGCGCTGCTCCCCCGCGGCCACTTCGCGGGCCTGCCGCTCGACTACTCGGTCCTGGAGACCCCGTTCCCGCACCAGATCGGCGTCGAGCAGGCCCGCATCGAGGAGGTGCTGGAGCAGCGGATCGCGGAAGCCGGTTCGCCGGTCCGGTGGGCGCACGCCTGCACCGCGGTGCGCCAGGACGCCGACGGCGTCGCGGCCATGGTCGAGACGCCCACGGGCCCAACGGAGATCACCGCCGACTACCTCGTGGCGGCCGACGGCGCGCACAGCGCCGTCCGCCGCGCCCTCGGCGTCCCGTTCCCGGGAAGGGCCGCGCGGATGCGCCTGGCCGTCGCCGACATCACCTTGGCGCGCAAGCCCTCCGGGCTGGCCGACGAGTGGGCGCCGCCCGAGTTCGGCGGCGGCGGGTTCGGATACCTCCTGCCCCTCGGCGACGGCGTCTACCGCGTGCTGTTCGGCGGCGAGGAGCAGCAGGCGCTGGACCGGACCGTGCCGGTCACCGCCGCGGAAGTGCAGCGCGCCCTCGAAGCGGTGCACGGCGACGACGTCGCGGTCGCGGCCGTGCGATGGGGTTCGCGGTTCAGCGACGCCTCGCGCCAGGTCGAGCGCTACCGGCACGGGCGCATGCTCCTCGCCGGGGACGCCGCGCACGTTCACCTCCCCGCAGGCGGCCAGGGGCTCAACCTCGGCCTCCAGGACGCGTTCAACCTCGGCTGGAAACTCGCCGCCGCGGTCCGCGGACACGTTGCGCCGCAACTGCTCGACACCTACCACGACGAGCGGCACCCGGTCGCGGCCCGGGTGCTCGTCAACACCCGGGCGCAGGGCGTCCTCACCATTTCCGACACCGACCTGCTCGCGCTGCGGGAGGTCGTGGGCGACCTGCTCACCGAACCGGACGCCAACCGGCGCATCGCCATGGAGGTCTCGGGCCTCGGCATTCGCTACCCCGTGCCCGGGGCCGCGCCGCATCCGCTGCTGGGCGCGCGCCTTCCGGGCGCGCTCGCCGCCGAGGCGGCCGGGCCGCTGCGCTCGGGCCGGGCGGTGCTGTTCGGCCCGGAACCGCTCGGCGATGCCGCCGCGCCGTGGCGCGGCCGCGTCGAGCACGTCCCGTCCGCCGCGACGGCCGGGCTGCTGGCCCGCCCCGACGGCTACATCTGCTGGGCCGCCGCCGGACCGCACGACGACGCCGGGCTCGACGCGGCGCTGGCGCGCTGGTTCGGCCGACCGGACACCGAGGCGGTCCCGCACCGCCGCAACCACTTTCGAGAGGAACCGATCCGATGAGCACCTCGACCCCCGTGCAGACCGTGGAACGCCTGTTCCCGCTCCTCGCGGAAGGAAGGACCGCCGAGGCGGCGGCCCTGTTCGCCGACGCGGTCTCGTTCTCGATCCCCCACCCGCCGGACGTCCCTTGGGTGCCCGAAGTGGACTCCGCGGAGGGGATGCGGGCCTTCTTCGAGCTGCTGGGCGAGCATGTGCGGCCCAAGCAGATGGACGCGCGGCGGATCGTCGCGGACGGCGAGGACGTGGTGGTCCTGGGGCGCATGGTCTCCGAGGTCAAGGCGACCGGCCGTGACATCGATACCGCCTTCGCCTTGCACCTGACCGTCCATGAAGGACTCATCACGCGGTACTGCCTCTATGAGGACACGCTCGCCGTCGCCGAGGCGTACCGCGACGAGCCGCCCAGGGCCTGACCGCGCCGACTCCGGCCGGCGAGGCCCGGCACGCCGACGGCCGCTCCCCCGCCGGAGCGGCCGTCACAGCGACTGCGGGAACGCGAAGCACCGGTCGGGGTCGTAGCGGCGCTTGACCGCGCGGAGCCGGTCCAGGTTGGCGCCGTGGTACGCCGTCGGCCAGTCCTCCAGACGCAGGTCGGGGAAGTTCGGGTAGACGCGCTTCGAGCTCTCCGCATAGGCGGTCGCCCAGGACGCGTCGAGCCACGGGTCGGCGGTCGGGGCGACCAGTTGCAGCATGAACCGCTCGCCGCGGTGGGCGAACGCGGTGGCGTCGGCGGGCACGCGGCCGTACGCGCCGCCCATGGCCGTGAAGTTGAGCCGCCGCCCGCCGCTCAGCGCGGCGGTGAGCGCCTCGATCGTGGCGGGCCGCAGCGGACGCGAGAAGAACGCCGACCGCGAGCGCGGGATCGCGCCGCTCGGGGCGTCGAGGTCCTCGAAGGAGCGTTTCAGGCGGTGGAACGGCATGCCGCCCTGCACGTCGGCCTCCGGTGCTGCCCCGACCGCATCGCAGAACCCTTGCAGCAGCTCGCGAGTGGTGGCTTCGTCCAGGAGCGAGGCGCCGAACAGGACGGCCTCCTCGCCGAGCGCGAGGTCGGCGGTGACCGCGTCGGGGGCGTCCGGGGCCCACTCCTGCCAGGCGGCGATGAGGTCCGCGTGCGGCGGCCGCCGCCAGCGCAGGGCGAACCGGGTCGCGACCGGTTCGGGCACGGTGTCGAAGGCGAGTGAGACGACGACGCCGAACTGGCCGCCGCCCGCGCCGCGCAGGGCCCAGAACAGGTCGGGTTCGCGCTCGGCGTCGCAGTCGACGGTGCGGCCGTCGGCGAGGACCACGCGGGCGGCGACGAGGCGGTCGCTGGTGAGGCCGTGGACGCGCCCGAGGAGGCCGATGCCGCCGCCGAGCGCGAGGCCCGCGATGCCCACGGTCGCACCGCAGCCGGCCGGGATCGTGCGGCCGCGGGCGTGGAGCGCGGTGTAGACCTGGGCGAGGCGGGCTCCGGCGCCGACCTCGGCGCGGTCGCCGTCGAAGGCGATGTCCCGGAGGCGTTGGAGGTCGAGGACGATCCCGGTGGTGGAGGAGCGGCCGGAGAAGCAGTGGCCGCCGCCGCGCGGGACGACCGGGGTGCCGGTGTCGCGGGCGTACGCGAGGCCGCGGGCGACGTCGGCGGCGGAGGCGCAGCGGATCACGAAGCGGGGCCGGGTGTCCTGGTGGGCGGGGTCGACCGGGCGTCGGGCGGTGTCGTAGTCGGGGTGGCCGGGGGCGACGAGGTCGCCGTCGAGCGAGCGCCGGAGGTGCGCGAGGTCGTTCACGGCACTGACACTATCGGCGCGTCACGCCCGGGGCTTGAACGATTCGGGCGTCCTCACCACCGCAGGGGCGGGAGGGCGCGGGTGGCGAGGAAGGGCCGGAAGGAGGCGGCGTGGTCGTGGCCGCAGCCGCACTTGTCGATGCTGCCGTGGAGGAGCGATCTGGGGCTGACGCCGGTGAGTCGCACGCATTCGCGTGTGAGGTGGGCGTGGTCCGCGTAGCCGGTGTCGGCGGCGAGCCCGGCGATGCCGTCGGCGTCGCGGCGGCCGCTCGGCGCGGCCCCGGCCTGGGCGAGGGCGAGGAATCCCTGGAACCGGAGCGTCCGCTGGAGTGTCTTGGGGCCCATGCCGATCGCGCCGAGGCAGCGGCGCCGCAGCTGGCTGGGGGAGATCGCGAGGCGGTCGGCGAGCGTCGCTATCGGAACGGGGTGCCAGGGCATGAGCCGCCGCACGGCCTCGCGCATGAGCGGGTCGAGTGCCGGCGACGCCCGGAAGACTTGCAGCAGATGGGATTGCACGTTGGCGAGCGCGGCTTCTGCGGTCGGGGCGCCGGTGGTCTCCTCGGCCAGGCGCTCGGCGGTGGCGCCCCATAGGGATTCGAGGTCGATGCGCTGGTCGACGAGGTCGTCGAGGACCTCGGGGAGGGGCGGGGCGGTGCCGGGGTGGAAGCGCACGCCGACGAGGACGGTATGCGGGGGAAGGACTTCGAGGCTGGGGCCGGTGAGCGGCCCGAGGAGGCGCGGGCGTCCGCCGAGCGGGAAGTGGAGCTCCACTCCCCCGGTCGGCAGGTGCCGCTGCGCGTAGGCCGCGGCACCGGTCCGCTGGATCCAGACGGTCCGCACCACCGCCGCCAGCGCGGCGACGGGGGCCCGTTCGACGTAAGACTCGTCCACGTTCGGAGGCTACACCGCGCCACCATGGCATTTGGCGGGTGGCTCGGATGAGCTGCTATCAGCTCAATTGAGCCAACTCGGCTCGCCCCCCCGGGTCGGCCGCGGCCGGGTCGTCCTCAGTCGATGGTCGTGTCCGGGTCCGCGGTGTCGGCCGAGTGCGCCGTGTCCGTTCGCCCGGTGCGGCGGATCAGCTGGAGGGGCAGCAGGACCACGGTGTAGAAGGCCACGGCGAGCAGCAGTCCGATGAGGTAGCCGAGCAGCCCGTACGACACCGACACCAGTCTCGGGCCGTCCGCGGAGAAGCCGTCGAGCCATACGTCCGCGGCCAGCGCGGCGGCCTGCGCGTCGACCGCGTACATCGCGAGCTCGGCGAGACCCATGGCGACGACGGCGCCGAGCGCACCGAGGAACGGGAGGACGAGCCATCGCCGCTTCATCGACGCCATCGACAGGTCGCGGTTCCGGCGCCAGGTGAGCTCGACCGTCGGAAAGAGGCTCACCACGATGGGGGCGAGCACCATCAGCCAGCTCGCGGGGTTCTCGCCGTACAGGTCGCCGAACGCGGCGGCCAGCCCGTATCCGCTCGCCAGCGCGCAGACGACGCCGACTGCGACCACCGGTGTGCGGCCGTAGGCCGCGAGCCGGGTGAACGGCGTCGCCCCGCCGGGGCGGAACCTGGGTGCGGTCATGGCGCGATGGTACCGGCGCCCGGCCAGGGCGGGGGATGTCGATTCGGCGGGGCTCCGCTAGGGCCGCTCGACGGTGGCGAGCTGGGTCCGGTTGGCGATGCCGAGCTTCGCGTACGCGTGCGACAGGTGGGTCTTGACGGTCGCGCGGCTCATGAACAGCTTCCCGGCGATCTCGGGATTGGTCATCCCGGTGATCGCGAGTTCGACCACGCTCACCTCGGTCGGCGTCAGGCTCGCCCAGCCGCTCGCGGGCCGGGAGCGGCGCCCGCGCGCCCGCCTCGCGTACGCGACGGCCTCCTCAAGCGCCATCGACCGCCCCTCCCGGCGGGCCTCCGCCTCACCGGGGACGTCGAGTCCGGATGCGGCGAGCCCGATCTCCTCGCGCGCCCTGTCGCAGGCGCCGAGGAGGCGCGCGGCCTCCAGGCCGGAGCCCGACGCGTCTGCCAGTGCCGCAAGGTGTTCGAGACTGCGCACGCAGCCGAGGCGCAGGCCGTGCTCGGCGCGGATCGCGAGCGCTTCGTGATGGGCCTCCTCGGCCCGCTTCGGATCGGGCGCGAGCTCGCCCGCGGCCTCGAACGCGTCGGCGAGGAGGCCGGGCATGTCGAGGTCGCGGCCGGCGCGCATCGCCATGTCCACGTGGGCGTTCGCGGCCTCGCCGGGCCCGAGCGCGCGGGCCAGCCCGAGCCGGGCGTCCGGGGCAAGGAGGTGCTCGGGGATCCCGCCCGGGTTCGCGAGGTCCCGCTCGTACCAGTGCCGGGCCCGCTCTCGGTCGCCCGCGTCGAGGTGGAGGTCGCCGACGCACGTGAAGAACCAGGGCACGAACGGCGGCGGTTCGACGTTCGCGTCGGTCTGGAGCAGCAGCTCCAGTGCGTCCCACGCGTCCTCGGGGCGTCCCGCCCACCGTGCGATCCGCGCGATCGCGATGCGCGCCATGCCGATCCGGTGGAAGTCGCCCAGCGGTTCGGCGAGCGCCAGGGACTCGCGGGCCCGCTCGTCGGCCCGGCGCAGGTCGCCGCCGAGCGCCGCGCTCACCGCGAGGATCCCGCATGCGGTGGAGGCGACTTCCCGGTCGCCGCGCGCGGCAAGGCCGCGCATGCCCTCCTCCAGGAGCGCCGCGGCCCGCGCGTGGTCGTCGCGGCGGTGATGGACCATGCCGAGGAGGACGTTCGCCGCGTCGTGGACGAAGCCGTCGCCGAGACCGGCGGCGCGCTCCCGGGCCTCGGCCGCCATCCGCTGGGCCGCTTCGAGATCGTCGTAGAGCCGGTCGATCGCCGTCAGCAGCAGCGCGAGGCAGGCCGAGCGCTCCTCCCCCGCCGCTTCAGCGAGTGCGAACGCCCGGGCGGCGAGCTCGCTGCCCTCGCGCCGCTCGTTCGTGTCGGCGACCAGGGCCGTCCCGGTCAGCAGCCGCGCCTGGAGCGCGGTCCGGTCGCCTTCGCCGAGGCGCGCGGCCCGGCGCAGGAGCGCCAGCCCCTCGCGGCCGCGGCGGCTCGAATGCCAGAACCACGGCAGCTCGGCCGCCAGCTCGCGTCCGAGGGAGGGGTCCGGTCGCGACAGGCCCCAGCCGAGGGCGGCATGGAAGTTCTCGTACTCGGCCGCGACCGCGGCCCGCCACGCGTCCTTGTCGGCGTCGATCAGGTCCCGCCACGACCGCACCAGCTCCAGGCATGCCTCCAGGTGGCGGTCGCGGGCCGCGTCGGCCGCACCGGCTTCCTCAAGCCGCTGCTCGGCGAATTCGCGGACCGTCTCCAGCATCCTGAACCGGGTCGCCGCGCCGCCGGTGTCCGCGACGAGCAGCGACTTCTCGACCAGGCTCCGCAGCCCCTCCAGCACGGGGGCGCGCTCCCCGCACAGCGACTGGGCGGAGGCCGCGGAGAACCCGCCGCGGAAGACCGCGAGCCGCTCGAACAGTGCGCGGTCGGCCTCCTGGAGCAGGTCGTAGCTCCATGCCATCGACGCCGCGAGCGTCTGGTGGCGGGCCGCCACGCCGTGCGGGCCGCGCACCAGGAGCCGGAACCGGTCGTCGAGGCCGTCCAGGATCTCCCGCGGCGACAAGATCCCCGACCAGGCCGCCGCCAGCTCGACCGCCAGCGGCATCCCCTCCATGCGCGCGCAGGCGGCGACCACCGCCGGGTCCTGCGCGGCGCCGAGGTCCCGGGCCCGCTCGGCGAACAGCCGCACCGAGTCCTCCCTGCTCATCGGCGGCACCCGCCACACCGTCTCGCCCGGCAGCCGCAGCGGCTCGCGACTGGTGCACAGGACCGTCAGCAGCGGGCACCGCCGCAGCAGCTCCCCCACGACGTCGGCGGCGGCCTCGCGCACGTGCTCGCAGTTGTCCAGGCACAGCAGCGTGCGCCGGTCCGCGAGCCGTCCCGCGAGCACGCCGATGCCGTCCCGGTCGGCCGTTCGCAGCACCCCGAGCGCGGCCGCCACGAGTTCGGGGACGACGAGCGGGTCGGCGGTCGCGGCCAGGTCGACCCAGTGGCGGTGCTCGAAGGCCGCGTCCCGGGCCGCGCGGACCGCCAGCCGCGTCTTCCCGCTCCCGCCCGGACCGACCAGGCTGACCAGGCGCGACGACGCCACTGCGGCGCCGACCGCGCGGAGCTCGTCCTCGCGCCCGATGAAACCGGTGAGTTCGAGCGGGATCAGGCCATCGTCCATGGGATGAGTCTGCCACCCCTCCCGGCCGGTCGCCGATATCGGCCACCTGGCCGATTTTCCGGGCCGCCGAACCGACGAACATGGTCTTCAACAGCGAGAACACCGAGACCGAGGAGTGGACATGAGCGACGAGCACCGGCCGATGCCGCTCGGCCCCGACCCCGCGCTGGCGGTCCTGGACCGGTTCGTGGGCGAGTGGGCCATGGAGGGGCGCACGCTCGGCTCCGAAGGGACGGCCATCAGAGGCCGCGCCTCCTACCGGTGGCTGCCCGGCGGCTTCTTCCTGGAGCAGCACGTGGAGCTGGACTTCGACGGAATGGTGCGGGTCGACAGCCTCGAACTGGTCGGCTACGACCCGCGGTCGAAGACCTTCCCGTCGCGGGTCTACTCGAACATGTCCCCGCAGGACCTGCCCTACACCTGGTCGATCGAGGGGGACGACGTGACGATCACCGTCGCGCACGGCCCGCTCGACGCGACCTTCCGCGGCCGCTTCAGCGGCGGCGGCGACACCTTCGCCGGCGGCTGGCGTCCCAATCCCGGCGCCGACGAGGACGTCAACTTCCCGTACGACGTGAGCGGGCACCGGGTCTGACCCGGTCCGATCCCGAACCGCGACTACACCGATGAGAACCGGAGCACTCAAGACAATGTCTGACACCAACGGCCGCAAGGTCATCGCCAATCTCTGCATCTCCCTCGACGGCCGCTACCACGGCCCCGGCGGACCCGCCGACTTCGGCACCTTCATTCCCTACGCGACCTCCGACACGGCCCGCGACCACATGGCCCGCATGATCGAGCACGCCACGACCGCGGTCCTCGGCCGCGTCAACGCCGAAGGCTTCCTGGGCTTCTGGCCCTCGGTCGCCGGGAGCGAGGAGGCCGACCCGCGCGACCGCGCCTACGCCGAGTGGCTCGTGAACGTCGACAAGGTCGTCCTGTCGACCACGCTCACCGAGGCGCCGTGGGAGCGGACCACGATCGCGAACGCGCCCACCGCGGAGGTCGTCGCCGGCCTGAAGGCGACCGGCAGCGGCGACATCCTCGCCAACACCAGCCCCACGGTCATCAAGGCGCTCCTCGAAGCCGACCTGGTCGACCGGCTCTACCTGGTGGTGATCCCCGAGATCGTCGGCGGCGGCGAGCGCCTCTTCGAGGACGGCCTGCCCGCCACGACCTGGGCCCTCACCGAGCAGCACACCGGCAAGCTCGGCGAGATGGCCCTGATCTACGACCGGGCCCGCTAGCCCGGGCCCGCGTCGGGCCGCCGTCCGGTGGACGGCGGCCCGACGCGGTGTCCGGCGGCTACTCCGCGGTCTGCTCGGTGACCGAGTCCGCGGTGATGGTGCCGTCCTCAGTGGCGCCGGTGACCTCGACCGTGTCCCCGGCGGCCAAGTCCGCAAGCGACGCCGCGGTCTCGGCGGTGAGGACGGTGCCTTCTTCGACGACGACGGTGTACGTCGTGCCGTCCTCGGTCTCGATGGTGACGGTGCCGTCGCCGACTTCGACGACCGTCCCGGTGGTGGCCTGGCCGCCGAATCCGCCCATGCCCCCGGGGAACTCGCCGCCCATGGCGCCGAAGTCGGGCATGCCCCCTGTGTCGGACGCGGTCTCGGCGCCGCCGTCGACGATGCCGAACTGCTGCTGGAGCACGATGCCGCCGGCGAGGCCCGCGACGACCAGCACGCCTGCGGCCAGCCACTTGGTGGCCCTGTTGGTGCGCGGCCGCTTGCGCCGCGCGGCAAGGGCTTCGTCCAGGTCGTCCGCCATCGGCGGGATGTCCTCGATGGTCGCTGTCGGTGATTGCTCGGCGGGATTCATGCCGTTCTCCTTGGTCGGTGGGGTCATTCGTAGCGGAGTGCGTCGATGGGCCGGAGCTTGGCGGCGCGCGAGGCCGGGTAGCCCCCGAAGAACAGGCCGATGGCGACGGAGACGCCGAGTGCCAGCCCGACCGAAGAGGGGACGATGACCGTCTCGTAGCCGGCGAAGCTGAAGTTCGACAGCAGGTAGGCCAGCGCGACTCCGAGCCCGCCGCCGGTGAGGCTCAGCGCGGTGGCCTCGGCGAGGAACTGGGTGAGGATCACGCGCCGCGGCGCGCCGAGGGCCTTGCGGATGCCGATCTCGCGGGTCCGCTCGGTGACCGAGACGAGCATGATGTTGGTGATGCCGATGCCTCCCACCAGGAGGCTGATCGCGGCCACCGCGCCGAGCAGCAGCGTGAACGTCTCGGCGGTGTCCTCCTGGGTCTCCAGCAGGTCCGAGGCGTTCTGCACCTGGTAGGGCGCGGTGTCGCCGTCCGCCACGGCGTAGTAGTCGTCGAGGACCGCGCTCACCTCGGCGGAGGCGGCGTCGACGGCGTCGGAGTCGGCGGCCTGGACGAGGATCTGGGAGAGCGCGCCGTAGCCGGTGAGGGTGTCGCGGACGGCGCCGACGGGGGCGACCGCGATGTCGTTGGCGTCGCTGAACCCGGTGCCGGAGTCCGACTCGGCGAGGACGCCGACGACGGTGTAGACGGCCGCGCCGAGGTTGACCTGCTGGCCGAGGGCGTCGTCGCCGCCGAAGAGCTCGTCGGCGACGGTCGAGCCGATGACCAGGACGCGCCGGTCCTCGGCCACGTCCTCGGCGAGGATGCCGGTGCCTTCGCTGACCTCGTAGTTCGAGGCGTCCAGGTAGTCCTCGTCGGAGCCGACGACGGAGGCGATCTCGTACTCCGCGCCCTGCCAGACGGCCGTGGCCGTGCCGTTGACGACCGGGGAGACGCCCGCGACGTCGGGGGTGAGCTCCGACCGGTCGATCGCCTCGACCGCTCCGAGGTCGAGTTCGGCGATCTCGGTCTGGGTGCCGCTGCCGCCGGAGGCGGAGACGGTGAGCGTCCCGGAGCCGAGCGACTCGATCGACTCCTGGACGCTCTGCTGGGACGCGGTTCCGACGCCGACGAGGAGGATCACCGAGGCGACGCCGATGAGGACGCCGAGGACCGTCAGCGAGGAGCGCAGCTTGTTCGCGATCACGCCGGCGGCGGCGAACCGCAGCAGTTCACGCAGCCCCATGGGTCACCTCCAGGCCGGTCTTGGTGTCGGAGAGGATCTCGCCGTCCCGCAGTCGGATGACGCGGCTCGCCCTGGCCGCGACGTCGTCCTCGTGGGTGATGAGCACGATGGTGCGGCCGAGGTCGCTCAGGCGGTCGAACAGGTCGAGGACGTCGGAGGTGGAGCGGCTGTCGAGGTTCCCGGTCGGCTCGTCGGCGAGCAGGAGCGCGGGCGAGGTGACCAGGGCGCGGGCCACGGCGACGCGCTGCTGCTGGCCGCCCGAGAGCTGGTTCGGCAGGTGGTCGGCCCGGTCGGAGAGGCCGACCTGCGCGAGGGCCGCCGCGGTGCGGCGGCGCCGCTCGGGCGCTTTGACCCCGGCGTAGGTGAGCGGGAGCTCCACGTTCGCGTAGGCGGTGGTGCGGGGGATGAGGTTGAACGACTGGAACACGAACCCGATGCGGCGGTTGCGGACCAGGCCGAGCGCGCCCTCGTCGAGGCCGTTCACGTCGGTGCCGTCGAGGCGGTAGGTCCCGCTCGTGGGCGCGTCGAGCAGCCCGAGGATGTGCATGAGCGTGGACTTGCCGGATCCCGACGCGCCCATGACGGCGACGTATTCGCCGCGTTCGACGGTGAGCGAGACGCCGCGCAGGGCGTGCACCTCGGTGTCGCCGTGGCCGTAGCGCTTGACGAGCGCGCGGATGTCGATGACGGGTCTGGTGGCGGGCGGCATCAGCTGCCTCCGGGGAGGCCGCCGCCGGCGGGGAAGCCGCCGCCACCGCCGCTGCCGCCTGCGGGGAAGCCGCCCTCGGGCGTGCCGCCCCCGCCGGGGAAGGTGAACTCGCCGGTGCCGGTGTCGCTCTCGTCGACCGTCACCGCCACCGTGTCGCCTTCGGCCAGGCCGGAGACGATCTCGACGCCGCTGTCGCCTTCGACGCCGAGGACCACGGAGGTCTCGGTGCGGGTGCCGTCGTCGCCGATGAGCGTGACGGTGGCGGCGTCGCCGCCGCCTTCGACGGCCGCGGTCGGCACGTACAGCACGTCCTGCGCCTCTTCGACGGTGATCGAGACGGACACGGTCTGCCCCAGGCGCACGCCTTCGGGGAGTTCGGCGAGGCTCACCGTCACGTCGTAGGCGGCGACCGAGCCGTCCGCGGTCGAGGTCGGCGAGACGGCGAGCAGTTCGCCGCCGATCGAGGCGTCGAGGGCGTTCCATGTGGTCTGGACGGCCTGGCCGACGGCGACGTCGGTGGCGTCGCCCTCGGCGACCGACGCGGTCACCGTCAGGTCCGACAGGTCCGCGATCTCGATGAAGCCCTCCGAGGCCGTCGACCCCGAGTCGTCGCCGGTCATGCCGGTGCCGTCGGATCCGCTGCCGGCGGCGGCTCCCGACGATCCGCCGACGGTCCCGTTGACGGCGATCACGGTGCCGCCCCCCGGGGCGGTCAGGACGGTGTCGTCGACCGCCTGCTCGGCTTCCTCGACCGCGTCCTCCGCGTCGTCGACGGCCTGCTCGGCCTGCTCGATCTCGCTGTCGCTCTCGGCGCGGTCGAGGCTGTCCTCGGCGGCGTCGAGGTTCTCCTCGGCCGTCTCGAGGTCGCGCTCGGCGTCGGCGCTGTCGATGGTGGCGAGCTGCTGGCCCGCTTCGACCACGTCGCCGACCTGCACCGCTATGTCGGTGACGGTGCCCGAGTTCGCGAACTCGGCGGTGAGCGTCGAGGCGGCGGTGACCGTGCCGTCGGCGGCGACCGTTCGGGTCAGCGACCCGACCTCCGCTGTCGCGGTCGTCGAGGCGGCCACGTCTTCCTCCGCCGCTTCGGCCGCTGGAAGAAGCGCGAGGTCGGTGCCGCGCAACAGGAGGTAGGTGGCCCCGCCGCCGACGGCCAAGGCGAGCGCGAGGCCCCCGTTGACGAGGACGACAGGTGCTGGTGTTCGCATGGGAGCGAATCCTTTCGATGATGCCCGGTGCGGAACGTCCGCGGGGATGAGGTGCGCTGGAGCGCGCGGCGGCGCCCCGCGGTTCAGGCGAGGGTGACGACCACGCTGGATCCCGAGAGGACGTTCTCGGGCGGGTCGGCGACGGTGACGGTGACGGCGTAGGTGACGAGGTCGCCGTCGGCGGTCGGCGTCAGCGCGATCGTGGCGATCTCGGCTTCGGCGGCGGTGTCGTCGAATTCGACGGTGACGGCCTGTCCGACCGTGAGCCCGGTGGCGTCGGCCTCGGAGACCGCGGTGTCGACCACGATGGTGGAGAGCTGGCCGAACTCGATGAGGGTCGTGCCCGCCGCGACCTCGGTCCCGTCGCTGGCGGCGATGGAGAGGACGGTGCCGTCGGCGGGCGCGGTGATGGTCATGCCCGCGAGGACGGCTTCGGCCTCCTCCAGCTGCTGCTCGGCCTCGTTGAGCGACTGCTGCGCGGTGAGGATCGGATCGGAGCCGGTGCACGCGGTCGTGGCCGTCGAGGTCCCGCTCTGAGCGGGGACCCCGGCGGGGTCTCCGGAAGGGGCTGCGGCCGCGGACTCGGCCGCGTCCTCCTCGTCCTCGCAGGTCGCCGAGAGGTCCTCGGCGTCGTCGAGGGACTCTTGCGCCTCGTCCAGGGCGTCCTCGGCTTCGGCGACGGCCTCGGCGGCGTCGCCGTCGTCGGCGACGGCGAGCACGTCGCCTTCCTTGACGACGTCGCCTGCGGCCACGTTCACTTCGGTGATCCGGGCGTCGTCGCTGAAGGACAGCGACCAGGACCGTGTGGGCGCGACGGTGCCGGGCGCGGCCAGGGCCACCGCGTCAGGGCGCTCGACGGCCGTCGCGTCGGCGGGGTCGGGAGCGTCGCCGCCCATCAGGACGTACGCCGTCGCGCCCGCTGCGGCGGCCACCGCGACGGCGCCCGCGCCTATCGCCTTCGCGCGGCGCTTGGAGTGTTGCGTTCGCATGCGGGAGAAGTTAGGGCGGGCAGATCGCGGGCCCGTCATGCGCGCCTCGGAATTCCGTCGGAGCCCCGGCCGTACCTTCCCCGTCCGGCAACATGCGGTTCACCGCCCGTTCAAGCGGGTCGCCGGGCCGCCCGGCGGCCGAGGGCCTCCGTTGCGTCGTCAGGGACAGTCGTGCAGTCCCCAGTAGGCGATCTCCACGGGGTCGCCGTAGCCGACGGCCGTGTCCGGTCTCGGTTGTTGCGACACGATCTCGCAGGCTTCAGGGGCGGGCCCGTCGAACAGGAGCGTGGGGACGATGCGGACGTCGGTCCAGCCGAGCGAACTGAGGTGGGCCCGGGCTTCGGTCGCGTCCATCCCGACGACGTCGGGCAGCGCCGCTGCGAGCGCCGCGGTGGTCCCGGCCGGGTCGGCGGGGTCCGGTCGGCCTTCGTCCGCTGCGGGCACCGTCGTCGCTTCCGCGAATTCGGAGGATTCGGCGGACGGCGCCCCGGAGACCGCGTCGAGGGTGGCGCCTGCGGTCACCGGCGCCGAGGGGCTTTCCGCGGTCACGGCATCGGCTTCGAGCTCGGTGTCGGCCCGGACCGGCGTCCACGGGTGCCACATGGCTAGGACCGCGGCGAGCACGAGGACCGGTGTCAGCGCGACGGCAGCGAGCCACGGCAGCGGTCGGCGCAGGCGCACCGTCGGCGCGCCGGAAGGCCCGGTGCCGCCCGGGACGGGGGTCGCATCGGCGGCGACGCGGCACGCGGCCGCGAGCGCCTCCGCGCTGGGCCAGCGCGCGTCGGGCTCCTTCTCCAGGCAGCGCATCACGAGCGCGGTCACGGCGGGGGGCAGGGATTCCGGGAGCGGCGGCGGTCGGCGGTGCAGGTGCTGGTGGGCCACGCCGCGCGGGTCGGCGGCGATGAAAGGGCGCCGCCCGCTGAGGCATTCGTAGGCGACCACGCCGAGGGAGTAGATGTCGGCGGCTCCGCTGACGCGCCCGCCGCTGAGCTGTTCGGGCGCGATGTAGGAGGGGGTGCCCATGATGTCGCCGACCAGCGTGAGCCGGTCGTCGCCCTCGGCCTGCGAGATGCCGAAGTCGACGACCCGCAGGCGCCCGTCGGACTCCACGAGGAGGTTGCCCGGCTTGATGTCCCGGTGCACGACGCCGTTGCGGTGCGCGAGCGCGAGCGTCTCGGCGGTCGCGCCGACGAACCGGAGGGTCTCCTCGACGGTGAGCGTCCCCCGCTCCTCGATGAGGGTCGCCAGCGAGGTGCCGTCGACGAGTTCCATGACGATGAAGCGCACGGTCCGGCGATAGGGGTCCTCGCCGTAGTCGTACACCTCGACGAGGCCGGGACCGCGGAGGCCGGCGAGCGTCTTGGCTTCGCGGGCGAACCGGTCGCGCGCCTCGCGGGACTGCCGGTGGGCCCGGTGGAGCAGTTTGACCGCCACCGGTCGTTCGAGCAGGAGGTCGTAGCCTCGCCACACCTCCCCCATGCCTCCGGCTGCGATGGGGAGGTCGAGGCGGTAGCGCCCGGCGACGAGCGACCCGGTATCCACAATGGCTCCTTGATAGCCGAACTCGGCGCACTGGCGGCCTTCGGCGGGTAATGAACGGCATCCGGAGCGTACCGATCCACCGCCGCCGCACCGCGCCGCAACACGGGGGTGCGGGCGGCCCCGATTTCGCTGCCCCTCAGGCATTTCGACGTTCTCCAACGCTTCGGACCTGCGGATTCGCATGCGCGGAATTCACCCTTCCGTGCGACCGGACCACCGAGAGCCACCGCTCAAGTCGTGGAACTTGCGGGCCGGACGCGGCGGGTGCGCGTCCGGCCCGGTGGTCAGAACCCGGAGTTGCCGGTGCCTCGCAGGACGGTGAATCCGGCCGAGGCGGTGAGGCCGCCGGAGGCGGCGCCGGTGACGGTCGTGTCGGTGAACGAGGCCGAGCCGGTCGCCTGGATCTCGATGCCCCAGGTGCCAGCGCCGTCGATCACCACGTCCTCGAACGTGACGTTCTGGATCGTGCGCTGCCAGCTCATCAGGACGGCCGCGTAGGTGCTGTCCTCGATGACCATGTCGCGCACCGTGACCGGCGCGGTGATGTCGGCGGTGTCGGCGTAGATCCACAGTGCGCCGAACTGGCTGTTCCAATTCGGTTCGAGCCCGCCGGTGCGCACGAGCGTGTTCCCCTCGATGAGGGTCTCGCCGCTGAAGGGGACGGGGCTGAACCGGGTGCTCACGGTGATGCCCGCGGAGGCGGTGACCGTGTCGGCGATGCGGTTGCCGGTGGCGCTGTTGCCGTCGCCGCCGTAGATGGCGATGCCGTTGGCGAGGTTCGGCGTCTGCACCGTGTTGTCGCGGAACGCCGAGTTCGTCACGGCGGTGCCGTTGGACCACATGGCGAGTGCGTCGTCGCCGGTGCCGCGGATGTGGCTCTGCTCGACCACGGTGTTCCGGGTGCCGCCGTTGAGGTGGATGCCGTCGGCGAAGGTGTTGCGGACCCGGGCGCCGGTGACGGTGAGTCCGTCGGTGCCGTTGTGGATCCACAAGCCGACCTTGGCGTGCTCGATCCACACGTTCGAGACCGTGGAGCCGGGTCCGAAGACGCCTTCGATCGCGGTGTCGGTGGTGATGCGGTCGTCGGGGTCGCGGTAGCGCACGTCGCCGTCGAACATGAAGTCGGCGAGCGCGACCTGCCCGCCGGTGGGCTCGATGCCGCCTCGGCCGTTCACGCCTTCCAGGACCGAGTACCAGGGGCCGGCGCCGCGCACGTCGGTGCCGTTGACCTGGACGCGTTCGCTGATGGTGAAGCGGCCCTCGGGGATCCACACGCCGCCGCTGCCGCCTGCGGCGGCGATGGCCGCGCGCAGCGCGGCGGTGTCGTCGGCGCCGTCGTCGGGCACGGCGCCGTGGTCGGTGATGTCGACGTATCCGGCGGGGGCGGCGACCGGGTCGGGGACCTGTTCGGCGTCGACGAGGTCGATGTCGATGTGGCCGACCGCCGCGGCGTCGTTCTGGAGCCGCAGGACGGTCCCGGCGGGGAGGCCGCCGAGCTCGATGCGGGATTCGTCGAAGAACCGGTGCGCGAGGCCGTCGGCGGGGTTGTTCGAGAACGGATAGGCGCCGTAGACCCAGCTGTACGCGCTGGTCAGTTCGATGTCGGTGCGCTTCTGCCCGTTCGCGTACACGGCGAGCGGCGCGGTGAGGCCGGTGCCGTCGGCGGAGTCGGGGATCGAGTAGCGCACGACGAGGGCGTCGGCGGCTTCGGCGAGGGTGAACTCGATGTACTCGCCGGCCCGGTCGAGGCGCACGGCCTGGCGTCCGGACGCCTCGGAGGGGACGGTGCGGTAGGTGCGGTCGGGGCCGAGGACCGACCCGTTCGTGGCCGCCGCTTCGGCTTCGTACTCGGTGTAGGGCAGGTCGGCGCCGTCGCCGCCGTTCGCTCCGCCGGAGCCGCCGTCGGCGGCCGCGACGGCGAGCCGGTCGAGGTTGACGTTCCCGGAGTCGTCGGCGTCGAAGCGGATGACGATGTCGTTCTCGCCCGCGGCAAGGCTCACGGCGGCGTCGACGGCGCCCCATGACGCCCATCCGCCGGTGGCGGGGAGGACGAGCCGGCTCGCCTTGGCGCCGTTGACGTACAGGGAGAGGGTCATGGCGGCGCCGGTGCCGTTGGCGTACCGCAGCTCCAAGTCATGGGGACCGGCTGCGGCGGCGGTGAAGGCGAACGCGACCGCCGCGGCGCCCTTGTTGGCGTCGGTCAGGCCGCCGACGTAGCCGGAGCCCGAGTACCCCGCGTGCTCGGACTCGGGCCGCGCCCCGCCCGAGAGGACGGCCGTCTCGGCCTCGGCCGCGCCCGGCACCGCCACGGCCCCACCGGTTTCGGCGGGCTCGTCCACGGTGATCCGGTCGAGGTTGACGTTGCCGGAGTCGGTCGTGTCGAAGCGGAACGCCAGCGCGTTGTCGCCGGCGGCGAGGTCGACCGGGACGGTCACCGTGCCCCAGGTGCTCCAGCCGCCCGGGGAGGACAGCGTCACCTGGCGGCTCTTCGTTCCGTTCACGTACAGGGAGAGGGTCATGGCGGCGCCGGTGCCGTTGGCGTACCGCAGCGCGACGTCGTGCCCGCCCGCTCGGGAGGCGGAGACGGTGAAGGCCACTGCCGCGGCGCCCTTGTTGGCGTCGGTGAAGCCGCCGACGTAGCCCGATCCGGAGTACCCGGCGTGCTCGGTCTCGGTGCGCGCCCCTCCGGTCAGGGCGGCGCTCTCGGCTTCGATGACGGTCTGCGCGGCCTGGGCGGGGGTGCCGGCGGGGCCCAGCAGCAGGGGGACGGCGAGGAGTGCGGCGAGGAGGTGTCTGATGCGGTGCGGCATCGGTGTCGTCCTTTCTGGCGACCGCGGCGCTCGGCCGACCGGCTCGGTTCGGAGGCGAGCGCCGAGGAGGGTCAACCATCGACGGATCTCGAAGTATTCGAAGGTGTTTCGATAGTGAAATTGCAGATGAAGGCAGGTTAAGCGCTAAACCTGATTGCTGAGCGTAGCTCCGGATGTCAGACTTGTCAATGTCGCGATTCCAGGCGAGTCCGGCCGACGCCGCACCGACCCGCCCCGAAGGGAGCACGCCTTGCCGCCCACGTTGAAGGACATCGCCGCGGAGGCGGGCGTCAGCGCTGCCACCGTCTCCAACGTGATCAACGGGAACCGGTCGCGCGTCTCCCCCGGCACCCGCGACCGCATCCTGCGGATCGTCGAGCGCCACGGCTATGTGCCGAGCGCCCCCGCGCGAAGCCTCGCCGCCAGGTCCTCACGGATCATCGGCCTGCTCATCCCAGCGGCCGACAAGGACAGCCTCACCCTCAGCCCGCACACCGCCGGCGTCATCGGCACGCTCGAACGCGCCCTGCGGGCGCACGACTACCACCTGATGATCCGCGGCATCGCCCGCCCGTCCGAGGTCGCGGAGGCGCTGCGGACCTGGAACCTCGACGGGGCGGTGCTGCTCGGCTTCCACGACGCCGAGATCAACCGGCTGCGGCGACGGTCCGTCGGCGACGTCGCCCTGGTCGCCATGGACTCCTACGCCGACAACCCGCTGGCGCTCCGGGTGCGCTCCGACGACCGCGCGGGCGCGCGCCTCGCCACGCGTCACCTCCTCGACCTCGGCCACCGCCGCATCGCCTTCGCCGGACCCGAATGCCCGGCCACCGGCGTCGTACGGGAGCGGTTCGAAGGGTTCCTGCAGGCGTTCGCCGACGCGGGCCTCACTTGGGAGGAGTCACTTCGATTCACTGTGGACACCAGTCTCGCCGCCGGCCGCGAGGTCGGGCGCCGGATCGCCGCAGGGACCCCGGACGTGACGGCGGTGGTCGCCACCGCCGACACGCTCGCCATCGGCGTCATGGAGGGCCTTGCGGCCGAGGGGAAGACGGTCCCCGGCGACGTCTCGATCGTCGGCTACGACGACGCCGACGTCGCCTCCCTGGTGACCCCGAAGCTCACCACCGTCGCCCAGGACCTGCACGCCAAGTCCGCGTTGGCCGTCAGGCTCCTCCTCGACCGGCTGGCCGGGGCCCCTCGCCCCGACCAGGCGACCGCGCTGGACGTCCACCTCATCGAGCGAGGCACCACTGCGCCGACCGCGCCCCGCCGAGGAAGCACAGCACCAGGATCGACAGGACAACCCCAGTGCAGTCGAAGCGGAAGCCGAACCCGGCGCCCTCCCGGACCGGGAACATCGCCGAGAACAGGACCGCCTGCGACACCACCTGAAACGTGATGCTCACGCCCTCCACGGCCATCGCACCGCGCCGTGCCGATGCGCTCCGGCGCATGATCCGCACCGCGAACAGCCCACGGAGCCCTGCGAACGCGAGTGCCTGCGCCGACCACACCAGCAGTACCAGCGGCGTCCATCCTGCGAACGCCGGGTAGGTCGTCTCGAAAAGGTCCCGAGCCGCCGTCAACGTCACCGCTGTGCCGATGCCACCGAGAAGCCCGAGTCCGAACAGGATCCACATGAGGACCACCGCCGCGGTCGTCAGGCCCGGTCGGCGCGGCGGCCCGGGGAACGAGGGCCGAGTGTACGGATCGGGCGGGTAGGAGTACACGGGGTACTGCGGGGGATCGGCCATGGTGGATCGCTCCAGAGTGGAAGTGGGGGCGCTCTTCAGCAAACCAGCCGCGACCGCTACCGGCCAGTTTGCATTGGAATCCATTGGAATCAAGGAGCGTCCTTCAGGCCGCCTCCGGGATCCGGTTACCGGGCGGGCTCGGTCTCGCACCGAGCCCGCCCGCCGTCTCGGGAGCACCCGAGCCGGACCTGCGTCGTGCCGATGGCACTGTCGCGCCGCTAGCGCTGCAAGGTCAGCACGCCCGGCCGGTACGGCAGGAGGCCGTAGTCGGTGCCGTCAGATCTCGGGTCGCGTCCCTGGTAGAGGAATTGCAGGTTGCACGGGTCGATGGTCTTGGTCTGGTCGGGGTTGGTGCGCACCAGGTCGCCGTGGCTGATGTCGTTGGTCCACGTGGCGCCGCTGTTGGCCTTGCCGGCGAAGGGGTTGCTCTCGGTGGCGGCCTGCGGGGTCCACGTGCCGTCCAGGCTGGTGGCCGTGAACGAGCGGAAGAAGCGGTGCTCGTTGGCGCCCCTCGCCTCGACGATCATGAGGTACTGGTTCTGGCCCTGGACCTTGTAGACCTCGACCGCCTCGAACAGGTTCTTGGCCGTGTCGCTCATGATCTTCGTGTAGTTCGAGCCGAAGCTGCCCGGGAAGTTCCCGATCGGCATGCTGGCCCGGTAGATGCTGCCGGCGTCGTCGGCGAAGAACAGGTAGATGTTCCTGTCGTCGGCGATGATCGTCTGGTCGATGGGGGCCCCGGAGGGCAGGGTTCCCGTGAAGAGCTCCTGGTGCGCGCCCCAGGCGTTGACGTTGGCGGGGTCGCTCGACGTGCGGTAGGAGAAGGTGTACGGCCAGCCCCACTGGTACGCGAGCACCCAGATGTTCTTCGGGGCGTGGAAGAAGAGCGTCGGCGCGACGGCGCCGAACGGCATCTGGTTCTGGCCGGTCGTGGCCATGTCGGACCAGTTCGTGAAGGGGGTGAAGGCCATCGAGCCCCAGCTGGTTCCCGTGTCGTGCGTCGTCGCGTAGACGAGGTACTTGCCGTTGTGGCGGACGGCTGAGAAGTCCTTGAGGCAGACCGAGCCGTTCCTCGGTTCCGCGAGCGGGCCCGTCGAGGTCCAGCGGTACGTCGACGGAAGGGCGCAGGCGCCGCTGCCGCCGTCGACGAGGGCGAGCTGCCACTGCTGGTTGGCGCCGCCCCAGTCGGTGTACTGCACGACGGCCGCGCCGTCGTTGGTCGCCGCGCCCTGGACCTCGACCGCCTTGCTGCTGTTGCGGTTGATCAGGCGCACGTAGCCGCCGGCGGAGTCGGCCAGGCGGAACTGCTGGTTGGCGCCGCCGTGGTCGGTCCACTGATGGACGGCGGCGCCGTCGGCGGTCGACCAGCCGGAGACGTCGAGCACCTTGCCCGAGTGCCGCGCCCTGATCCGGTAGTAGCCGCCGCCGGCGTCCACGAACTGGAACTGCTGGTTGTTGGAGCTCGTGCGGGTCCACTGTTGCAGCAGGGCCCCGTCGGAGGTGGACGCACCGCTGACGTCGAGGACCTTGCCGCTGCCGCGGTTCACCAGCACGTACCAGGCGGAGGTGTCGACTGTGGCGGCCGCAGCCGAGCCGCCGAAGGGATTGAGGACGGTCGCGGCGGCGGCCCCGGCGAGCACGCCGGCTCCGCCGATGAGCATTCGCCTGCGGCTCTTGGGGGTTTCCATCCAGGCCATAGTGGCCTCCTTAGTTGAGGTTCGTCGGTTGTGAAGTGGCTTGTTATCGCTCACATGTCGCAACTCGACTCCGAAACATCTGATGATTTTCCAGCGATTCGAACTATAGAGAAGTCTCGATGTATAGTCAACGGCTCGACCGAAGTTTGTTGGCGCACCTGGCGTTAAGCCGTCGCGTCGAGCGCGGCCATGGGTCAGCTCGCTCTGCAGCACGAGGGCCGCTGCGCCGATCGCCGCCGCGTCGGGGCCGTTGACGGACGGCATCACCCGCACCGGGTGCGTCCGCCAGTGGGCGGTGCGGCGGTCCACCTCCTCCTGGATCACGGTCTGGTACGCAGCGCCCGCCACCGCGAAGCTCGGACCGGCCAGGACTATCGCGTCCACATCGAACAGGATGGTCATGGTGACGGCGGCGGCGCCGAGGTAGCGGGCCGACCGCTCGATGAGGCGGCGGGCGTCCGGATCGCCGGCGTCGGCCGCCGCCGCGATCCGCGCGAACTCGGTGAGGAAGTCGGCGGTGTCGGGGTCGGGTGTCAGACGCTCGGCCAGCCCGGGCGTGGCCGCGGCCTGCCGGACCAGGGCCGAAGGGCCGGCGTAGTTCTCCAGGCAGCCGACGTTGCCGCACGGGCACTGGTCGCCGTCGACATCGATCGACATGTGGCCGAGTTCGACGCTGTTGGAGGAGCTGCCGCGGTACACCTCGCCCGCGACCACGATCCCGCCGCCGATCCCGCTGGCCATGTAGATGCAGCCGTAGGTGCTTCGCCGGTCGACCGCGCCCATCCAGTACTCGCCGATCGCGGCGGCCGCGGCGTCGTTGTCGAGCAGCACGGGCAGGCCGAGGCGCTGCGCGAGCCGCTCCGCGACCGGGTATTCGAGCCATGGCTCGGAAGGCTGCGGGCTCAGCAGCACCCCCGCGCGGCGGTCCTGCGGCCCGTAGCTGACCAGCCCGACCCCCAGCACCCGGTCGCGGTCGACGGCGGCCGCGGCCAGCAGGTCGTCCACATGCGAGGCGATCATCGGCAGCGCCCGGTCCGGCGGCATCGACGCCACGCCGTGGAACGAGGTTCGGGCCACCGGGCGACCGGCCAGGTCGACGACGACGATGACGCAGGCGTTGCGCTCCATCAGGATTCCGACGCTGTAGCGGGCCCGGGGGTCGAGCCGCACCAGCGTGCGCGGCTTGCCGCCGGTCGGCGCGCCTCGGCCGGCCTCGACGACCAGTCCGTCGTCGATGAGCTCGCGCACGAGCTCGGAGATCGTGGCGCCGGTGAGACCCGTCGCCGACGCGAGCTCCACCCGGCTGACCGTGCGGGCCGCGCGGATGGCGTCCAGGATCAGGCCCCTGGTCCTCGATCTGTTCGTCCACGTCGGGCCGAGCGCCACGTATGCCTCCTTCGCTGTACCCGTTAGGGCGCCTTGCTTACTCGTCTGCTTCCCGTTCCGTCCGATGGGCTGCTCGATGCCCACCAAGCATAGATCTATGTCACTTCTTGACTTTCTTCGGGCGCCTAACTAAGGTGAGAACGGAAGCGCTCCCATTCATCCCTCACGAAAGGAGCTGAGATGCGACATCGTCAGACACTGCTGGTCGCAGGCGCCGTCGGCGCGCTCGTCCTGGGCGGCCTGGCAACGGCGACCCTTCCCGCATCGGCGGCCGCCTCGGGCTGCGCGGTCACCTATACCGTGCAGAGCGAGTGGCCGGGCGGGTTCCGCGCCGACCTGGACGTCACCAACCTCGGCGAGGCGACGTCCGACTGGACATTGACCTTCGACTTCCCGAACGCCGGCCAGCGGGTCACCCAGGGCTGGAGCGCCGTCTGGACCCAATCCGGCGCCAGCGTCTCCGCCGCCAGCATGGGCTGGAACGGGTCGCTGGCCACCGACGCCTCGACCTCGATCGGATTCGTCGGCGCATGGGGCGACGCCAACCCGGTACCGGCGTCCTTCGCGCTCAACGGCACGCCCTGCACCGGCTCGACGACACCCACCGAGGGCCCGACCACCACCCCCAGCGAGGACCCGACCACCAC
>NZ_JBAGKG010000014.1:0-114411 GCF_037034145.1 Glycomyces sp. MUSA5-2 | reverse complement strand
TCGGGCCTCGCTCACTGGCGAGGTGGTACCGCGGCTGGTCGCGCGGTGGGCGGGTCGTCCGGCGGTGGGCTCGGTGGGGCGGTGGGTGTGGTCGGCGATCACGGCGCACCCGGTCGGGATCGTGGCGGCGCTCGTGTGTGCGTGGGGCGGTCTGCCGATGGCGGTGCTGCTCGGCGCGGTCGGTGCCGTGACGGGCGGGATTCTCGGTGCGTTCTCGGCGACGCCGCTCGGCGAAGGCGTGAAGGACCGCGTGTGGTTCGCGTTTGACCTGGTGATCCCGCTCCCGGTCCCCGTCGACCAGCTCATCCCGGATATCGCGTGGCAGGTGGGCATGATGCTGGGGATGCTCATCGGCGCGGCCTACGGGGGACTGACGCTGGCGTGGCTGGGTCTGTCGGGGCCGTACCAGCTGCTGTATGAGTCCGATCCGACGTGGCCGGTGTCCATGATGCTCGGGAACCTCGCCGCGGCGCTCACCCTCGGCGTCGCGTTCACGCTGGTCATGGTCGCCGCGGAGCGGTGGCGACTGACCCGGCTCGGTGGGGCGCGGGTCCCGAGTGCGCGCGAGGCCGACATGCTCGCCCCCGCTGTCGCCGAGGCCGCCCGGCTGCTCGGTGTCGCGTCGGTGCCGCACCTGCTCATCGCCGACGAGGGGCCCGCCGAGGCCGTCGCCCATACACGCCACCTGGTAGTGAGCCGGGCCCTGCTCACCGAGTGCGTCGGCGATACTGCGCGGCTTACTGCGCGCGTGGGGCGGGAGCTGATCCACTGGCGCGACGGGCACCCCGTGACACAGCTCTGGGTCCGGGGCGTGGCGCTCCCGCTGACCGTGGTCTACGAGGTCGCGTCGAGGCTCCTCGCGCCGTCGACCAACACCAGGGCGCGGCCCGCGACGCTGGTCGTGTATTTGCTGTTGTGGCCGTTCATCGTCACCGTGCAGCACGTCATGGTCTCGATCCAAGCCGGTTGGTGGAAGCGGGCCACGATGCGGGCCGACGCGACCGCGGCGGCGTGCGGCTGGGGCGGTGTGCTCGCCGACGTGCTCGCCGCCGGGCCTGTACCCGAGGCCCCGGGTGTGGTGACGTGGCGGCGGGCGTTCGATGTCACGCCGCCCGCTGAGGCCCGGATCGATGCCCTGGAGCGTGCCGGAGTCCCCCGACGCGACCTCGCCGACGACCTCGCCGAGGACGGACCACGAAGGGGCCGGCCCCGACTCCCGATGACCGACCTTCCCCAGCTCCGACGCCAGGAGGCCCCCGCCGATGCCGACTGACCACACCCCCGACACCGACACCGCCGAGGACGCCGCCGAGGTGTGCCGTCACGACGGCGCGCGCGCCGGAGCGCGGTTCTGTGCCTCCTGCGGTGCCGCCATCGCCGCGCCCGATCCCGTTGCGCCCGTGGAACCCGCATCGCGGGCGGGTATCCCGCACCGAGCCCCAGGGGCGCGGCGGCGGTTGCCGCGTCGAGTCGTGGTCCCCGTCGCCGCCGGGGCGGTGCTCGTGCTCGCCGCGGTCGGCGGCCTGTACCTCGTGCAGGGACAGCGGTACTCACCCGAGCAACCCGCCCGAGAGCTAGCCGAAGCCCTGGAGGCGGGTGACGGGCCCGCGGTCGCGGCGATTCTCGGCGTCGAGGCCGCAGACCACCCGATGCTCGCCGCCGGAGCCCTCGATACCGGCTACGAGGCCCCGACCGGCGTCGAGGTCGTCGGCGTCGAGTACGACACCGCCGGGCAGTGGGAGGGCACCGGAGACGGGACCTCGGTGCGCTGGGTCGAGGACTACACGCGCCGCCCGGACATGGACCACGCCACCGTGACACTCGCGTACTCCCTTGGGGGGCAGGCGTACACGGTGGACCTGGACGCGACGCGCGAGGGCACCGGGTGGGCGCGGCCCTGGAGCCTCAACCCCGCACCCCTGGAGACGACGGTCCGAGCGTCGGCGACGCGCGAGGGTGCCGTGCAGCTCGCCGCCGCGAGCGTCGACCAGACCGCCGAGGCCGCGCAGTGGGACGACGAGGACGACGCTCCCGGCCTCCTGGTGCTGCCGGGGGGCTACACCGCCACCGCGGCCGGGGACGGCCTCTGGAGCGACGCGCAGACCACGGTCGCGGTGCCGCTCGGCGAGGATGTTGCCGCGGTCCTGTCGGCCGACATCCGCCCCGACGCCGAGGACGCCGTCACCGCGGCCGTGGTCGCGCATATCGATGCGTGCGCCGCGGCGGGCGGGTACCCGGACGCATCGTGCGGGTGGCGCGAGGACACGGGCTGGATGACGATCATGCCCGCGGACACGCCCTGGAGCGTCGAGACCTACCCCGCCGTCGAGGTCGCGCCCGACTACGCCGGGGGACTAGAGGTCACCACGGTTACGCCGGGCACCGCGGTCGCGGAGTACGAGACGGCCGCCGGAGAGACGCGAACCATCACCGCCGACGTCCACGCCAACGGCATTGCCGCCCCCGGCGACGACGGGGCACCGGTCTACACCCCGCAGGCATGCGACATCGGCGCGTCCTACTGCTAGACCAGCCCAAACACTCGAAAACCGGCCCGCTGAGAGCCACTGTCGCGAAACCGCCCCTATCCCAGGTAGGGACACGCGCTGCAAGGCCCTCAGAATCGCTCTCAGCGGGTTGCGTTTCCGCAGGTCAGGGGCACTTTCGCTATCAGAGGGGCGAGCTGTCCATCAGGCCAACCGATCGGGTCTATTCTCGTACACGTGTTCCCCTGGGCTTACTTCTTGCTGTTCTCGACGTAGTCGACGAGACTTCTGCGCCCGACCGCTGGAAAGTATTGATCTGTTCTCTTGGGGTGTCCTCGACGTAGCGGGTGGGGCAGCCGAGCGTCCGCGCCCGGACCTGGGGCGTCTCGTATGGATCTGGTGTCGGTCCCCCGTTGCTCCTCCGATGCATGGAACCATTTGGTACCGAGCATCACGATAGGAGCATAATATGATGAAATCAATTCTCGCGTCCGCTTCAATAGTCGCTGCGGCCGCAGTACTCGCCGCCGCGCCGGCCCAGGCCGCCCCGTCGACCGAGGCGTCGCAGTCGTACCTCGTTCACCGCATCGAGATGCACATCGACGACTTCGGCGACGATAGCGACCGCTGCCTGGAGATCTACGGAAAACTGACCTACCGCGACGCCTCGGGGACCTGGCACACCTTCTGGGAAGCCTCCGACAGCGACTACGTCAAGGCATGCGCCGGTAACACCGATTACGCCACCTTCGTGCCCGACGAGTCGTTCACGGTCGAGCTCGGGTCAGGTCAGGCGATGGGCTTCGGTGCCCACCTGTACGACTACGACCCCACCGTGCTCGACAGGGACGAGCAACTCGCCAACGGCCACACCGACATTCGCCCGGGCGACGTCGACACCCGCCGCGACCGCCTCGGCTCCTTCGACCTCAAACTCGAAATGACCAAGTCCCGCGGCACCAACGCCGATGACGACGATGACGACGGCTACAACTACAACCGGGACGACTGGGACGTCGACTACGACGGCGACTACGACGGCGACGGCGACGGCGACGGCGGTTACGACTACGACTACGGCGATGACTACGGCGACTACGGCAACGGCGACGACGACTACACGGACGACCAATACGACTACAACAACTACACAGACGACTACACCGACGTTTACGACGACTACGACGACTACGACGACTACAGCGATGACTATCGCGACGATTACGACTACGACGGCGACTACGACTACTAGAGACCCGCGGACTGTGCGACGCCGTCGCCCCGCAGGCGACCTCCAGGTCCTCCTCGGCGAGGGCGACGGCGCGAACGGATCTCTGCGACACGGACACCGTCCACCACGCAAAAGCCCTGATCCGCGACTTGATACAGAGGCGAACTCAGGGGAACATATGATCGAATATCCACCGCATTCGCGGCGCTTCCGCGTCTCCGCCGTGGGCGGCACCCTGGAGCCTTTGGCTTATGGGCTCGTGCTCGGGTGGGCATGGGAGGACGGCCGCGTGTTCGTCCGAGTCTGGGGCCGCCAGGGACGCCCCGACCCAGGAGCACGCTTCGAGGATCTATGGTTCGGCACGCTCGGCGAGTGCCTCGCCGCACTCGGCGGCGAGTCCAAACTCTGGTGGACGGACACACCATGGCCGATCCACGCATGGACCCTAGAGCCAATGTCTGAGACTCCATAGGAGTCTTGCGCGAAGGTACCCGAGGCGTTCTGCACGCCAAGCCCCCCTGATCCCGACTCCTAAGTAAGAGTGATGTAAGAATTTACCTTGGGAAATGCTTGCGCCCCAGGTCAACCGTGGTTCGTTGACCGGTCTTGAAAACCGCCGTGGGTGTCACAACCCACCGTGGGTTCGAATCCCACCTTCTCCGCCACACCGCCCCGCCCCCGCGCCGAGGGCATGAAAAAGGACTCAGCACCCCGGCACGGTGCTGAGTCCAGGAATAGAGTAACCCCATGGCGCAACATGCTTCACTTCCGGGTCGGGATATTCACAGAATCGTTACCATGGCGCGCCGCTGCGAGGAGGCCGACGGCATCGCCCCCTTCAACGAGCAGACCACCCTCGCCATGTCGATGAACCCCGACAAGCACCGCAGGCATTTCGTTGTGCCCCTGAATGATTCGGTGGTCGCGTACGCGGGCGCGCAGGTCGTCGGAGACGTCGCCGAAGCGGAGCTGGCGGTCGATCCGGCCCATCGGCGCAAGGGCGTCGGGGGCCGGCTGCTGGACTCGGTCCTGGACTGGATCGGCCCGTCCGCGACCGAGCTCCGCATCTGGGGCCACGGCGACCTGGCGTCCTCGCGGGGGTTCGCGGCGTCCCGGGGCTTCGATCGCTCGCGGGTGCTGTTCCAGTTCTCGCGGAGCCTCGAAGGGTTCCCGTGGCCCGCAGGCTGGCCCGCGGGCGCGGGGAGGAACTGGCCGGTCGGCGACGCCCCGGCGGCGTCGCTCGCGGACGGCGTCCGCCTGCGGCCGTTCAGGACCGGTCAGGACGAGGCCGAGTGGCTGCGGGTGAACGCGGCGGCGTTCGCCGACCACCCCGAGCAGGGCCGCTGGACTGCGGCGGATCTGCGTGCGCGCGAGAAGGAGTCCTGGTTCGACCCGGACGGCCTGCTGGTCGCCGAGGACGACGAGGGGATGCTCGGGTTCCACTGGACCAAAGTGGAGGGCGGCGTCGGCGAGGTGTACGTGCTGGGCGTCGACCCGCGCGCGCAGGGGACGGGCCTGGGCCGGACGCTCACGCTCGCGGGGCTCGCCCACCTTGCGGCGCACGGCATCCGGCAGGTGGACCTGTACGCGGACGAGTCGAACACGCGGGCCGTGGGCCTCTACCGCAAGCAGGGCTTCGAGGTCGTGCGCACGGACGTGCAGTGGTCGAAGGCGCTCCGCTGACGCGTTAACGCGCGGGTGAGCGCCCCGGCGGGGTAGTCCTCTTCGCCGGGCAGGACCAGGCGGGCCTCGCCCTCGCGGAGGCTGACGCGCGGCAGGATCGGCGCCATCTCGCGCTGCTCGGCGGCGGCGAAGACCTCGCCGACGGTGGAGTAGCGGGAGAGCTCGGCGAGGACCGTGGCCTCGGGCATGGACATCTGGCCGCCGTACTGGCAGACGGCCTGCTCGGGGCCGATCCAGGTGGCGTACTCGGGTTCGCGCACGCGGATGCGCGGTTGGAAGCCCTCGGCGAGGGTCGCGACGTAGATCCACGTGTCGAAGCGGACGGGCTCGTACTCGGGGGTGACCCACCGGGCCCAGGCCCGCTGGAGGGCGACCATCGCGCCGGTCTCCTCCTCGACGGCCCGCACGCCGGTCATGGCGACGTCGGGGTCGTCGGGCTTGTGGCGCCCGCCGGGGAACCCGTAGAGGGACCCGCGCGGGCCCGTGCCGGAGCGCTCGAAGGAGGCGTCCACATCCAGGTGCGCCCAGCGCTCGCGGGCGGTGGCCCCGGGCAGGTCGGCGCGGCCGATCGCGGGGAGCCCGAACGGCTCCTTCGCGGCGTGCCGCAGCAGGAACACGCGCAGCGGGGCCTCGCGCAGGAGGACGACGACGGCGGCGCGCTCGGGTTCGGCGGGGGCGCCCTGCTCCTTGAGTCGGGCGAGCGCCCGGGCGGCCGACGCGGAGTCGACCGCCCTGAAGTCCCACTTCCCGAAGCGCTGTACGGACATGCACTTCACGCTAGTGCAATCGCGGGCGGCGCCGGTGCGCAACGGGAGAAACGGACGCGGCCCGGTCCGAGGGACCGGGCCGCGTCGCGCGAGCGCTAGCCGAGGAACTGGATGGGCAGGTAGAAGAGCGCGCCCACCAGCGCGGCGATCGGGAACGTGATGATCCAGGCGATGACGATGGAGCGGGCGACGCCCCACCGGACCGCGCGCCTGCCGCCGGTCGAGCCGACGCCCATGATCGCGGAGGTGATCGTGTGGGTGGTGGAGATCGGGGCGCCGAGCAGCCACGTGTTCGCGTACAGGACCGCGGAGGCCACGGTCTCGGCCGCGAAGCCCTGGGGCGGGCCGAGGTCGATGATGCGGCGCCCGAGGGTCTTGATGATCCGCCAGCCGCCCGCGTAGGTGCCCGCGGCCATGACGGCGGCGGCGACCCAGTAGACCCACTGGGGGATGTGCTCGGCGTTGTCCTGCATGCCGCCGACGTAGAGGGCGAGGACGATGACGCCGATGATCTTCGCGGCGTCCTGCATGCCGTGGCCGAGGGCCATCGCGGCCGCGGAGACGGTCTGCGCGTGGCGGAAGCCGCGGTTGAGCTTGTCGGGGCGCCCGCGCCGGAACAGCCAGTAGACGGCGATCATGACCAGGAAGCCGAGGACGAAGCCGACGACGGGCGAGATGATCGTGGGCAGCACGATCTTGTCGACGATGCCGTGCCACAGCACCCAGTCGTTCGCGTTGCCGGTGATGATGAGGCCGCCGGCCATGGTCGCGCCGACGATGCCGCCGAACAGCGAGTGCGACGAGGACGTCGGCAGCCCGAAGTACCAGGTGGTGAAGTTCCACGCGATGGCGCCGAGGAGGCCGGCCATCACGATGAGGAGCCCTTCGATGCCGGTGGGCAGGACCACGAGGCCCTCGGCGACGGTCTTGGCGACCTTCGCGCCGAGGTGCGCGCCGATGAAGTTGCCGATCGCGGCCATGCCGAGTGCGACCCGGGGCCGCAGCGCCCGGGTCGAGATCGAGGTGGCGATGGCGTTCGCCGAGTCGTGGAAGCCGTTCGTGTAGCCGAAGAGGAGCGCCGCGGCGATGCAGAGGAATACCGCGATGGTCACTGTGTCCACGGTCAGGATTCCTTGACGTAGACGGACTCGACCACGTTGGAGACCGACTCGAACGAGTCGCACGCGGCTTCGAGCTCGTCGCCGACCTCTTTGAGCTTCATGACCGTCAGGGCCTCGTACTCGCCGGAGTAGAGGCGGACCAGGAGCATCCGGTAGGCGCGGTCGCCGTCGTTCTCCAGGCGGTTGCACTCGACCCAGAAGTCCTGCATGGAGGAGTTGAGGCCCTTGAGCTTCGGCATGTACTCCACGAGCAGGTCGGCCTGCTGGGCGAGGACGGTGATCTGCTCGATCATCTCGCGCGGCAGGGCCGGGAGGTCGGAGAGGCCGTACAGGTAGACCAGGTTCGCGGCGGCCTCGATGTGGTCGAGGATGTCGTCGAGCTTCCCGGCCAGGTGGTACATGTCGGTGCGGTCCATCGGGGTGACGAACGTGGAGTTCACCTTGTTGAACAGGCGGTGCGTCAGCTGGTCGTTGTCGTGCTCGACGTCGACGAGGCGCTCGGAGATCTTCTGGAAGTCGGGCGCGTCGTCGCCCAGCTCCGAAAGGATCCCCACGCCGCGGCGGATGTTGTCCGCGGCGTCGTTGAAGAAGGCGTAGAACGCGTCGTCCTGAGGCTTCAGCGAGAACCGCACCGGGCACCCCTGCTTTCGGTCGCTTTGACTGTCCTCACTGTACCGAGAAGGCAAGGGGACGGCTGGAAATCGTCACGCCGAAGTTAACATCCAGGTGAACGTGACACAAGCTTGCGAAGTTCCCTGTGTGAGACTCCACGAAACCGCTCTAAGCTGGGGTTATGCAAATGTTCGAGTGAAGTTCATGGATTGTTAACCTTCGGTCGCGGCGGCGTCCGCGAGGCGGTTCAGCGCCCCCGCCACCGAATCCGACTTCGTCGTGTACCAGAACGGCGGCAGCGAGTCCCGCATGAACTTCCCGTACGAGCGGTTCGTCTGGAGCCGCGAGTCGAGGATCGCCACCACCCCGCGGTCCGTGGTCCGCCGGATCAGCCGCCCGGCCCCCTGCGCGAGCCGGATCGCCGCCGCGGGCACCGACACCTCCGCGAAGCCCGAGCGGCCCGCCGCGTCCGCGGCCTCCGACCTCGCCGCCGTCAGCGGCTCCGTCGGCCGCGGGAACGGGATGCGGTCCACCACGACCAGGCGGCACGTCATGCCCGGCACGTCCACGCCCTGCCACAGCGACATGACCCCGAGCAGGCACGTCGAGTCCTCCTCCTTGAACCGCTTCACGAGCGACCCGAGGGTCTCCTCCCCCTGGAGCAGGATCGAGTAGTCGGTCTTGGCGCGCAGCAGCTCCGCCGCGGCCTCCGCGGCCCGCTTGGACGAGAACAGGCCCAGGGTCGCGCCGCGGCTGGCCTCCACCAGGCGCAGCAGCTCCTTGCCCGCGTCGTCCGACAGGCCCGACGCGGTCGGGCGCGGCAGCGCCGCCGCCACGTACAGGATGCCCTGCTTCGCGTAGTCGAACGGCGAGCCGACGTCGAGCGACGTCCAGCCGTGCCCGTCCGCGGGCAGGCCGATGTTCCGCGCGACCGTGTCGAATTTCCCGCCGAGCGTCAGCGTCGCCGACGCCGCGATCACCGTCCGGTCCTCGTACAGCATCGCCGACAAGAGGCCCCCGACCGACAGCGGCGCGGCGACCAGCGTGGGGCCGTTCGGCTCCGCCCAGATCACGTCGTCCCCGGCCGGGCCGATGCACCGGCCCGCAGTCTCCACCGCCTCCACCAGGCCGGCCTTGAGCTGCTGGGCGCTCAGCTGCTTCTTCGTCTCCGCGTCCAGCGCGGACAGGTGGGTCGTGGCCTTGACGCACGAGGCGTTGACGAGGTTGAGCGCCTCCGTGAGCGGCGCGGGCAGCTCCCCGGAGAACCGCTGCTCCCCCGCCATGTTCAGCGCGTTCTCCAGCGAGTCGGCGGCCTCCCGGATCTGGTCGGCCACATCGGTGTCGATGAGGCGCCGGCCCCGCTGCGCGAGCCACCGCAGCCGCGCCGGATGCAGCTCCGCGCGCGCCGCGTTCGTGACCCGGTCGACGAGTTCGTGCGCCTCGTCGACGATGAGCACCTGGTGCTCGGGCAGCACCGACCGCTCGTTCATCATGTCGATCGACAGCAGCGCGTGGTTCGTGACGACGATGTCCGCCTCGTGCGCGCGGGCCCGCGCGAGCTCCGCGAAGCAGTCGGGGCCCTGCGCGCAGTCCTTCGCGCCCGGGCACTCGCTCGACGTGGTCGACCCCTGCTTCCACGCCCGGTCGCTCACGCCCGGGTCGAGGTCGTCGCGGTCCCCGGTGTCGGTGTCGTTCGCCCAGTCGTACAGGCGCTGCACCTGCTTCGCGAACGACGCCTGCTGCCCGGCCCACTTGAGCTGCTCGGTCCCTTCGAGCATCCCCTCGTCCTCTTCCTCGTCGCCCGCGATCTTGCGCTTGCAGAGGTAGTTGTGGCGCCCCTTGAGGAGCGCGAACGAGGGCTTGCGGCCCAGGACCGGCGCCACGGCCTCCACCAGGCGCGGCAGGTCCACGGCCACCAGCTGGTGCTGGAGCGCGAGCGTCGCGGTCGACACGACCACGGTCTTGCCCGTGGCGAGCGCCGCGCACAGGTACGCGAGGGACTTCCCCGTCCCGGTGCCCGCCTGCACGAGCAGGTGCTTCCCGGAGTCGACCGCGGTGGCGACGGCCGCGCACATCTCGCGCTGGCCGTCGCGGGACGCGCCGCCGGGGGTGGCCGCGACGGCGGCGTCGAGGATCTTCAGGGCTTCGGCGTCGGCGCTCATCCTTCCCGGGCCGCCCGCTCGCCGGCGTCGATCGGGTCGCCGTCGGCGTGGGCGGCCTCGACGGTCGCCTCGCCTTCGTCCAGGCCGCGGGCCTGGGCTTCGCGGCGCGCGTCGCGGAAGCGGTTGAGCGCCCTGACGGTGCCGTTGACGATCGCGAGGAGCGGCACGGCGACGAGCGCGCCGACGATGCCCCACACGAAGCCGCCCGCGGTGACCGCGAGGACGATCGCGAGCGGGTGGAGCTTCACGGCGCGGCTCATCAGGAACGGCTGGAGCAGGTTCGATTCGAGCTGCTGCACGGCCAGGACGATACCGAGGACGATGAGCGCGTTGACGAGTCCGTTCTCGGTGCCCACGAGCGCGACGACGACGGCGACCGCGCCCGAGACGGTGGCGCCGATGATCGGGATGAACGCGCCGAGGAACACGAGCGTCGTCAGCGGCAGCCACAGCGGGATGTCGAGGAGCCGCAGGCCCAGGCCGATGAAGATCGCGTCGACCGCGGCGACGACCACGACGGTGCGCATGTACTGCACGAGCGTCGACCAGCCCGCGCCGCCCGCGTAGCGGAGCGACTCGGTGGCGGGGCGCGGGAGCCAGCCGGTGAGGAAGGTCCAGATGCGGCGGCCGTCGCGGATGAAGAAGTAGGTGGTGAACAGGACCAGGAACAGGCCGGTGACGAAGTTCCCGAGGCCCGAGGCCGTCGAGCCCGCGACGTCGAGTCCGGTCTGGACGATCGTCTGCTGGTTCTCGCTGTACCAGTTGGTGATGTTGTCCTGGACGTCGGCGAGGACTTCGGCGACTTGCGCGCCGTCGAGGCCCCACGGGCCGGATTCGAGCCAGGCCTGGGCGTCGCGCAGGCCCTTGACGATCGAGTCGTAGAAGTCGGGCACGCCCGCGATGAACTGCTGGATCACGAACGCGATCACCGAGGAGACGACCGCGAGCCCGGCGACGAGCATGAGGATCGAGGCGAGGGACTTGTTCCAGCCGTGGCGGATCAGCCACGCCGCGGGCGGCTGGAGCATCGCGGCCAGCAGGAACGAGATGACGACGGGGATGACGACCGTGGTGACCTGGCTGAGCAGGTACAGGACCACGGCGAGCAGCGCCCCGATGACGAGCAGCCGCCACGACCACGCGGCGCCGACGACCAGTCCCGTGGGGACGTACCGGCGCTCCGGGTCCTCCCCGACCGCGGCCGCGGGCTCCACTGGCGGCAGGTCCGCCCCGCCCCCGCCGACGTCCGGCTCCTCGTCGGCGCGCCCTGCGACGGCGCGCTCGGCGACCGGGTTGAGGCGCATGCCGATCCACAGCTGTCTGGCCCGGGCGGTGGTGCGGCGGAATCGGCTCACGGTGTCTCCAAGGACGGTTCCTCCGAAAGGAGGCGGGTGCAACGTCACCACGTACCGTACCGGTTCGGTGCGACCATCCCCATCCAGCCAGCACCACCGAGACCGGTCTTGCAGGCGCCACCACCCGGGGCCCGCGGTAGGCTCGGGCGCTGTGACCGAAACACCGTTGGACTCGACGACCGGCCTGCCCGTGCGGCTCCTCCACGACCGCCTGCTCGTGCGCGAGGACGCCGATTCGGAGCGCCGCTCGGCCGCCGGGATCGTCATCCCCGCGACCGCCCAGATGGGCCGCCGCCTGCACTGGGCCGCGGCCGTCGGCGTCGGGCCGCTCGTGCGCTCCGTCGAGAACGGCGACCGCGTCCTGTTCGACCCCGAGGACAAGGCCGAGGTCGAGATCCAGGGCCGCACCTACATCCTCCTGCGCGAGCGCGACATCCACGCCGTCGCCGCCAAACGCGTCGACAACGACGGCACCGGGCTCTACCTCTGATGCGCGTCGCGGTCACCGGCCTCGGCCTCATCGGCGGGTCGGCCGCCCTCGCGCTCGCCGACGCCGGGCACGACGTCGTCGGCCACGACCCCGACCCCGCGGTCCGCGAAGCCGCCGCCGCGCACTTCCCCGTCACCGCCGACCCGGCCGGCCTCCTCGACGCCGACGTCGCGGTCGTCGCCGCCCCCGTCAAGCACCTCGCCGCCGTCGCCGAGACCCTCGCGGGCTTCCGCGGCCTCGTCACCGACACCGCCTCCGTCAAGGCCGATGCCGCCCGCGCCTTCGCCGCCCAGCCGCGCTTCGTCGGCGGACACCCCATGGCGGGCAAGGAGACCGCGGGCTTCGCCAGCGCCGAGCCGGGCCTGTTCCGCGGCCGCGTGTGGGTCCTGTGCCTCGAAGCCGAGACGAACCTGGACGACTGGCTGCTGCTCGCGCGCCTGTGGACCTCGATCGGCGCCCGCGTCGTCCCGGCCCGCGCCGACGACCACGACGCCGCGGCCGCCCGCATCTCGCACCTGGAGCACCTCGTCGCGGCCGCGCTGGTCCTCGTCGCCGACGACCCGCTGTCGCGCACGCTCGCGGCCGGGTCGTTCCGCGACGGGACGCGCGTCGCGGCCAGCCCGACCGCGCTGTTCGCAGGGATGGTCGAGGGCAACCGCGGGATGCTGGAGCTCGCGCTCGACGACCTCGGCGAGGAGCTCGGGACCGCGCACCAGCACCTCGCCGAGTACCGACAGGACCCCGAGCGGATCGCCGCGTGGTTCGACCGGGCGCGGGCGAAGCGCGCGGCGTGGCCGCCCGAGCCCGGGGAGGCCGAGCGCGTGCCCCTGACGCGCGAGGCGCTGCTGGAGCTGGGGGCCGCGGGCGGCTGGGTCGAGGCCGTGGAAAGTGAGGTCGCGATCGGGCGGCGACCTCGCGTACAGTCCACTTCATGAGAAAAATCGATCAGATTGCCGATCAGTACGTCGAGGACGCCATCGCCCTCAGCCCGATGAACGCCACCGCGATGGGCGTCCCGGGCCACGATCACGAGCTCGATGACCTCTCACCCGCCGGGTTCGCCGCCTTCGCCGACCTGGAGCGGCGCACGATCGCGGCGCTGGAGGCCGCGGAGCCGGTCGACGAGCGCGAGCGCGTCGCCAAGGAGGCCATCCTGGAGCGGCTGCGGCTGAGCCTGGAGCGGTACGAGGCCGGGGACGCCTACCTGGAGCTGAACGTCCTGTCGTCGAGCGTCCACAACGTGCGCCAGATCTTCGACCTGATGCCGAAGGACGGGAAGGTCGCGGCCGAGAACATCGCGGCCCGCCTGGCCGCCGTCACCGAGGCGTTCAAGCAGTACACCGAGACGCTGCGCGCCGAGGCCGCCGCGGGCCGGGTCGCGGCCAAGCGGCAGGTCCTGGAGGTCGCCACCCACTGCGACAACTGGAACGGCTCCAAGGGGCCCGGCACCGACTTCTGGGCGAACCTGATCAGCTCGGTGACGATCGACGGCGAGCCGATCACCTCCGGGCCGCTGAAGATCGCCCTGGGCAACAGCGCGGCCTGGGCCCGCGCGGCGACCCACAACTTCGCGCGCTTCCTGCGCGAGGAGCTGGCCCCGCAGGCGCCGGAGAAGGACGCGGTCGGGCGCGACCGCTACTCGCGGGCGTCGCGCTACTTCATCGGCGCGGCGATCGACCTGGAGGAGACGTACGCGTGGGGCTGGCAGGAGCTGGCCCGCATCGAGGCGGACATGCGCGCCACGTGCGAGCGGATCAAGCCGGGCGCGTCGATCGAGGAGGTCGTGGCGTTCCTCGACCAGGACGCCGACGAGAACTTCACCGACAAGAACCTGTTCCGCGACTGGATGCAGGAACTCGCCGACTCCACGATCGCCGACCTCGCCGACAAGCACTTCGACATCCCCGAGCAGATCCGCACGATCGACTGCAAGATCGCGCCGACCGAGGACGGGGCGATCTACTACACCGGCCCGAGCGAGGACTTCACGCGTCCGGGCGCGATGTGGTGGTCGGTGCCGGAGGGCCAGAAGCTGTTCGGCAAGTGGCGCGAGAAGTCCACGGTGTACCACGAGGGCGTGCCCGGCCACCACCTCCAGGTGGGGCAGACGATGGCCCGCACGGAGCTGCTCAACCGGTTCCAGCGCCAGATGATGTGGTGCTCGGGCCACGGCGAGGGCTGGGCCCTGTACTCCGAGCGGCTCATGGACGAGCTCGGGTACTACGACGACGACCCGGCCGGGCGCCTGGGCATGCTCGACGCGCAGTCGTTCCGCGCCGCCCGCGTCATCGTCGACATCGGCCTCCACTGCGAGTTCACCATCCCCGAGGACAACCCGTTCGGCTGGCGTCCGGGCGAGGAGTGGGACGGCGAGAAGATGTTCGAGTTCATGAAGGCGCACACCCGCACCATCGAGGACGACATGCTGTCCTTCGAGCGCAACCGCTACCTCGGCTGGGCCGGCCAGGCCCCGTCCTACAAGGTCGGCGAGCGCCTCTGGATGCAGGCCCGCGAGGACTACAAGGCCCGCAAGGGCGCCGACTTCTCGCTCAAGCAGTTCCACACCGACGCCCTCAACCTCGGCTCGATGGGCCTCGACCCGTTCCGCGAGTCCCTGGCGCGCCTCTAGGCACCCGTTCTCGGCCTCGACCGCTGCTCACGCGTGGTCGAGGCCGAGTTCCATCTCCGGGCTGCCGAACCAGGCGCGGAGCCGGTCGGCGCCGCGGCGCATCGCGGCGATCTCGGCGGCGGTGAAGCCGCGCACCCGCCACGTCTCGATGACCACGCGGTCCTTCTTCACTGCGGCCTTCCAGTTCCCGACCACCTGGCCGTCCAGGAGGATCGCGGAGGTGAACCGCGGCCGGTCGGGGAACAGCGCGCGCGACACCGAGTGGTGCAGGACCAGGTCCTTGGAGTCGGTGTAGGAGCACAGCATCTCGTCGTAGCCCTGCACGAAGTCCACGACGGGCCCGCCGTCCTCCGGCTCGGGCCGCTCGCCCTCGTAGTAGAAGACGCGGTCGTCGTAGCGCAGCTCGCGCAGGCCCGACCCGCCGAGCAACAGCTCGTCTACGGCGGCTTTCGCGTCGGCCACCTTCAGGGTCGCCCAGCGGGTGAAGTCCTTCACGGTGGCGGGGCCCCGGGAGGCGAAGAACCGGCGCGCGAGCTCCCGGATCGCCTCGTCCTTGCCGATCGCGCCGGCGGGGACGCGCTCGTCGAAGCTCGCATAGGTCTGCTTGCCGTCCTTCGGGTCCCCCGAGCAGATCACCGCCGACACCTCGGCGTGCATGAGCAGGTGCCCCAGCCGCTGCCCGGACGCTCCGGCGATCCCGGCCGCTTCGAGGGCCTCCCCGGCCTCCTCCCGCGTCAGGTGCCTCCCGCCCGCGGTCGCGGCCGCGAGCGCCTCGGTGGCGCGCTCGTGCGTGCGCAGGTCGATGCCGATCCCGCGGCTGCCGTTCACGATGACCTGCATGACCCGGTCGCCGCTGGCGGCGATGAGCATCCGCAGGTCCGCCGCGGGGACGGTGTGCCAGGTGGTCCGCAGGACGTGCGTGCGCAGGACGCGGCCCTGCTCGATGAGCGAGTCGACGCCGCCGGCGCCCGCGTACGCGAGGCCGTCCCCGTCCGGTTTCGCGCGCATCGCGGGCGTGAGCTTCGAGGGCTGGTACTCCTGCGACTGGACGGCGGCGAGGTGCTCGAACGCGTCCCACGGCGTCGCGAGGCGCTCGCCCCACAGCCGCTGCGAACGGGCGCGCCAAGCGGCGACGGCCGCCGGGGTGAGGTCTCGGGTGGGTGTCGGCATTCGCTCATGCTAGCGGGAGAAGGCGACATGAGCCCTCCGCCGAACCACCCGCCCCAGGGGCTCCGATGGCCGGAATCACGGGTGGTTCCTCTGCTCAGACGGGTGGACGCGGTTGCGAGGAGCAAGCACAATTGCGGCATGTCCCTTCCGAACGCGGTCCTCAGGCTCTCCACCGACGTCCTCGCCGACCTCAACGACGACGAACGCCTCGCCTTCGCGTACGCGCACGGCCCGGCCCTGTCCGGCTTCGGTGAAGACGCCGAGCTCGTGTGCGTGTGGGAGACCGCCGAGGTCCCGGAGGACGCGACCGGCGAGGCGGTGCACCTCACGGTCGCCCGCTTCCAGGAGCTCCTCGACGCGCTCGGCCGCGGCGAGGGCTGGGAGCACCCCTCCTCCGAAGCCCTCAAGGTCATCGGCGCGTTCGCGGAGGGCACGCTCCTCGCCGACGACTCCGAACTCGGCTCCAAGGCCCGCGCCGAGGTGACCGAGTTCCCGCAGTCCCTCGCCGACGCGTCCCGCGAGACCGTCGCCGCCGAGGCCGAGACCCTCGCCACCCGCCTCGCCGAATCCACCGACCCCTGGGACACCGCCGAGACCCTCACCTCCGGCCTCCACCGCGCCTATGTCGCCCTCTTCGCCGCAGCCGGCTACTTCTTCCCCGGCCACCCCAACCGCGCCGATTTCGTGGCCCGCTACCTCCTCGGCGACGAGGTCCCCGAAGCCGAAACCGCAGTCTGGGCAGCCGTAGGCACCGACACCCTCCCCGAGGCTTGGCGCACCTTCGCAAAGACGGTCCTGGACAACTGCTGACCGATCATCTGACTACAGATCAGAAGGTTGGGGGTTCGAATCCAGGCGGGGACCAATCCGCCCATGATGACCCACAGCACACCACCGAACCCGGTTGCAGGCGCGATCCCGAGCCAGGTAAGGTTATGCCCGGCCTGCTCAACCGGGCCAAGAGCGCCGCTAGCTCAACGGATAGAGCATCTGACTACGGATCAGAAGGTTGGGGGTTCGAATCCCTCGCGGCGCACCACACAAGAAAGCCGGGTCATCGACCCGGCTTTCCTGCTGTCCGGGGTCGGGCAAGAGCCGACCCCACGCGACTAGCTGAAGGCGGTGGGCAGGCGCGGCGTGTACGGCTCCTCCAGGGCCGCGACCTCGTCGTCGGTGAGTTCGAGGTCGACGGCCGCCGCTGCGTCGGCGAGGTGGTGGAGCTTCGTGGGGCCCACGATCGGAGCGGTCACCGCGGACTTCCCGAGCACCCAGGAGAGGGCGATCTGCGCCATGGGCACGCCGCGCTCTGCCGCGATCCGGGCCACGGCCTCGACGATCGGACGGTCGCGCTCGCCGTCATAGCGGGCGGCCATCGGGTCGCGCTCGGACCGGGCCGTTCGCTCGCCCCAAGGACGGGCCAAGCGGCCCTTGGCGAGCGGGCTCCACGGGAGGCTGCCGACCCCCTGATCGGCGAGTAGGCCGAACATCTCGCGCTCCTCCTCGCGCTGCATCAGGTTGTACTGGTCCTGCATGGAGATGAACCGGGTCCAGCCGTTCACCTCGGCCACGTGCTGCATCTTGGCGAACTGCCAGGCCCACATCGAGGACGCGCCGATGTAGCGGACCTTCCCCGCTCGCACCACGTCGTGCAGTGCCTCCATGGTCTCTTCGACCGGCGTCTCGGGGTCGAAGCGGTGGATCTGGTACAGGTCGACGTAGTCGGTTCCCAACCGCCTCAAGGAGGCGTCGATCTGTTCGAGGATCGCCCTGCGCGACAGCCCCGAGCCGCCTGGACCGTCGTGCATCTTGAAGAACACCTTCGTGGCGAGGACCACGTCCTCGCGGCGGGTGTACTCCTTGATCGCCTTGCCGACCAGCTCCTCCGAGCTGCCGGCCCAGTACATGTTCGCGGTGTCCCAGAAGGTGATCCCCAATTCGACCGCCTGGCGGAACAGCGGCGCCGACTCCTCGGGGCCGAGCGCCCATGCGTCCGAGTCCCCGGGCATCTGGCCGAAGCTCATGCACCCCAGCGCGATCCGGCTGACCTTGAGGCCTGACCCTCCCACACGCGTGTACTCCATGAACCGTCCCCTCTCCCAGACCGCACCGACCCGATCGGGCCGCACCAGCACGATACCGACCCGCGCCTCGACGTACTGGGGGCGGCTGCAGGCGGGCGGCGGCAAGGCCGGCCGCGGGCCCGGTGCCCGCGGCCGGTTGTCCTCAGGACGTGCAGGTGAGCTGCGGAGTTCCGGCCGTTCCTGTGTAGGTGCCTTGGAGGCCGAAGGTTGTCTGTTGGCCTGCCGCGAGGGTGGCGTTTGAGGTAGGGGCCTTGGCGGTGACGGTCTTGCCGGATTGGGTGAGTTGGGTGCTCCAGGAGTTGTAGATCGTCTCGTCGCCTGCGTAGGTCCACTTGACGGTCCAGCCGTTCAGGGACGTGGAGCCGGTGTTCTTGACGGTGACGTTCGCTTGGAAGTTTCCGGGCCAGCCGCCGGTGATGGCGTAGGTGGCGGTGCAGGCGCCGGTGGGCTGGGGCGGCGGGGAGGTGGTTTCGCCGGAGCCGTTGCCGTCGGGGACGGGCGGGTTGAGGTGGGGTTCGAGGATGTTGTACTTGGTCTGGTTGACGGTCCACCAGTCGTTGTCGACGAGGCCGCCGGTGTCGCCGGAGTTGGGGTTCCAGGCCCAGAAGGTGAAGGACATGCCGTTGTCTGTCATGTAGTCCATGAGCGCGTTGAGCCACTGCGTGTCGAGCGGGTTCGCGAGGGTGCTGCCGAACTCGCCCACCAGGACCGGCGCCACGTCCTGCTTGTGGAGGTCGCCCCAGAAGTGGTCCCAGACCTCGGGAAGGTTGTTCGGGAAGTCGGGGTCCTCGAACCAGGGCTGGCGGTCGTAGACCGAGATCGCGTAGTCGTGGGCGGAGTAGACGAGCTTGTGGGGGACGTCGAGGCGGACCGGCTTCGCGAAGGCGGCGCTGAGATTGCCGCCCCACCAAGTGCTCTCGTCGTCGGTGGCGGGGTCGTTGTCCCACTGGTTCGTGAGGCCGCCGGAGACCGTGCTGACGCCCTCGACGAGGATCAGCCAGTCGGAGTTGACGTCGAGGATGGCGTTGCCGATGCGCTCGGCCGCCAGGCGCCAGTCGCGCGACTGGACACCGCAGCCCCAGCAGGAGCCGGTCGCGTTGGGAAGGGTCCCTTCGGCGTGCGGCTCGTTGAACAGGTCCGCGCCGATGACCGTGGGGTTGCCCGCGTAGCGCTCGGCGAGCATCGTCCAGTCGTCGATGATGCTCTGCTCGGAGACCTGCGGGGTGTACCAGAGGGCGGTCTGCCCGGCGGCGCTGGGGCGGTGGCGGTCGAGGATGACGCGCATGCCGAGGTCGCCGGCGTGGTCGATGACCTTGTCGAGGATCTCCAAGGGGTGCAGGCCGACCAGGTCCGGATTGGTGTAGTCGTTGACGCTCGTGGCCTCGGCGTCGGGGCGCAGCGAGTCGCCGGTGTAAGGGATGCGCAGGGTGTTGAAGCCGAGCTCGGCCATGCGGTCGAGCTGGCCGCTCCAGGTCGCGGGGGCGTTGGCCCACAGGCCGTGGAACGTGTGGTTGTCGGTCTCCATGCCGAACCAGTTGATCCCGGTGAGGCGCACCTCGGCGCCGGTCTCGTCGACGATGCGGCTGCCGTCGGTGCTGAGGAAGCCGGTGCCGGTGCCCTGCGTCTGGGCGCTGGCGGGCGCGGAGGGGAGCCCCAGCACGAAGAGGCCGGCCGCGACGAACACGGCGAGTGCGCTGAGCACCGCTGCTGTTGCGGCTCTGTGGAACTGGCGAATACTTCGCACGGGTGCCATGCCGGGGCTCCTGACGTGAGACTGGACTGGGAGCGATCCCAAGGGTATCGTCCCTACATATTGATGTATCTGGATACATCTGTCAAGGAGGAGGACGGGCCATGGAAGTCCAAGGAGCGCGGCAGCGCAGGCGGCGGCTCAGTGCCGTCGCCGTCGCGGCAGGAGCGCTGATCGCCGCGACGGCGGCGATCGTGGCGGCGAACCCGGCACACGCCGCCGCGTGCGAATCCGTGCAGTACAACGTGGTCAGCAGCTGGAGCGGCGGGCACCAGGCGAACGTCTCGCTCACCGCGGGCTCGGAGCGCGTCGACGGCTGGACGATCGGGTTCGACCTGTCCGGCACGGTCCAGAGCGCGTGGAACGTCGACTGGACCCAGTCCGGCGCGAGGTTCACCGGCTCGGACGCCGGATGGAACGCGACCATCTCGGCCGGGCAGACCCGGGAGCTGTTCGGGCTCATCGTCAGCGGGCCTGCCGCAGTGCCGACCTCGTTCACGGTCAACGGCGTCGCCTGCGGCGGCGTCCAGGAGACCGACTCCCCCACCGGCTCGACCACGCCGCCGGAGGAGACCACGCCTCCCGAGGAGACCACGCCGCCGCCGGGCGGCGAAGGCGACACCGGCAACGCGACCCACTTCAGCGGCCTCGGATCGCCCTACGGCGGTTGCGGACTGCCGCAGCCCGAACTGGAGACGCAGGACTTCGTGGCGCTCAACGTCTACGACACCCCGGGCGACTACGCGTTCTACCCGCGGCCGATCCCGCCCGACATGGCCGACAAGATCGGGCTGTGGGACAACGGCGCCAACTGCGGCCGGTGGGTGCGCGTCGACATCGGCGACTACTGCACCGGCGTCAACGACGGCGCGCAGAGCCAGCCGTTCTGCCGCAACGGCTCCTGGACCGCCGACGAGTACAACGGCGCCACTCTCGACATGATCGTCGCCGACAGCTGCGGCGACGCGAACGCCTGGTGCCGCGACGACCCGTTCCACCTCGACCTGGTCACGTCCTCGATCAACCGGTTCGAGCAGGGCGGCGCACCGGTCGGCGACCTCCTCGACCACTGGAACAACCGCCAGGTGTCCTGGTCGTTCATCCCCGCGCCGGACTACAGCGGCGACATCAAGATCGGCTTCCTCCAAGGCGCCCAGAAGTACTGGGGCGCGATCGCGGTCTCGCAGCTCGCGAACGGCATCCACGGCGTGGAGTACTTCGCCGACGGCGCATGGCATGACGCCGAGATGAACGGCGACATGGGACAGTCCTACATCCTCGAACCGACCGCCGAGGCCGGCACGGACTTCCAGATCCGCGTCACCGACGTGAACGACCAGCTCATCAACGACGGCCGGGTCTACGCGTTCTCCCTGCCCTCGACCTGCAACCCCCAGTGCAGCACGGCCTACACGGAGGTCGCCTACACGGCCTCGAACGAGTAAGGGCACTCCGCCGGGAGCAGGTCGCGGGCGCGGTCCTGCTCCCCGGCGTCGAGGTGCGCGGCGATGCGCCGCGCCAGCGGCGTGACGTCCTCAATCGCCGTGATCCACTCCCCCACATAGCGGTCGACGGCCGCCGGGCCGAGTCCGATCTGGATCGAGCGGTGGTCGAGGCGGTTGAGGCGGAGGTCCCGCTCGGGGTCCCACTGGACGCGGACCGGGGAGGCCTTCAGGCGGCGCTTCCAGTCGTCGTGCGTCTCGTCGGGGGCAGGGGTGCTGCCGCACGAGTTCGCCAGGGCCCAGGCGAAGCCGCCGCGGGTGATCGAGACGGCGAGGACGCGGGCCTGGCCGGGCTTGGTCGCCCAGCCGCAGCGGTACATCATCCACAGGAACGAGGGCTTGATCCACGTCATGCGCTCGCGCTTGAACGGCGGGACGAACGTCTGCGCGGCGAGCGCCGGTTCGGCGATGTGCGGGTCGTACGCCTGGTAGACGGTGATCGTGTCGGCGTCGTAGACCGCGCGGATCTGGCGGTCGGGGATTCGGGGTGTTTCCATACGCTGCATGGTCGCCGCCCGCGGGGCGGCGGCGCAACTGCAATAGCCTGGGTCAGCCGAGGCCGACCCGGGCGCGCTCGGCAGTGATGATGCGCTGCTCCAGCGGGATCGAGTCGTCTTCGAGCGTGGCGACGGCGGTCGCGGTCGCCATCGGGCCGGTGCCCTTGGCGTCGCTGTGCCGGGCGTAGTGCTCGAACAGGAGCTCCTTGTGCTCCTGGACCTCCCGGATGCGGTCGTCGACGCCGTCCTTGGCGAGCAGGCGGTGGACCTGGACGCGGCGGGTCTGGCCCATGCGGTGCGCCCGCGCGACGGCCTGCTGCTCGATGCTCGGCTTCCATTGCGGCTCAGCGAGGACCACCACCGACGCAGACTGGATGTTCAGGCCGACGCCGCCCGCCTCGATCTGCGCGAGGATCACCGCGGGGCCTTCGCGGCGCGTGAACGCGTCGACCATCGCCTGGCGCTTCGGGGCGGCGACCTTCCCGGTGATCGGCCCGATCGCGCGGTCCCCCAACCGCTCTCCCACGGCCTTGAGCACGTCGAGGAAGTACGAGAACACGATGACCTTCTGGCCCTCGTCCCCGGCGTCGTCGACGAGTTCGGCGAGGCGCTCCAGCTTCGCGGAGCCCGGCATCGCGGAGGAGGCGCGGCGCATGCCCATAAGGTTGCGGCGGCGCACCTGCTCGCGGTACTCGTCCTCGTCCTGCGCGTTGAACCGGACCCACTCCTCGACCTCGATCTTCTCGGGGAGCTCGGTGAGCACGTCCTCCTGGTTGCGCCGCAGGTAGACCGGGGCGACGGCCTGCCGGAACTCGGTCGCGCCGACCACGTCGTCGCCCTCGCCGACGCGGTCGGCGATGTCGGGCCGCAGGTGCCCGACGAGGGACTTGAACTCCTGGACGCGGTTCTCCATCGGCGTGCCGGACAGGAGCACGGCCCGCTTCGAGCGCCTGATGACGTCGCCGACGGCCTTGCTGCGCTTGGCGTCCGGGTTCTTGATGTAGTGGGCCTCGTCGACGATGACGAGGGCGAACCTCGACCGCTGCGGGAGCGCGTCCAGCCGGTCGATCGTGTTGAAGGTGGTGACGGCGACGCCGCCGCGGCGCAGCCACCTGCGGGCCTCGTCCTCCCGGTCGGGGCCGTGGAGGCTGAACGCGTCGAGGTGCGTGTGCTTGCGGATCTCGTTGAGCCAGTTGGGGACGACGCTGGCGGGGCAGACGACGAGGGTGCGTCGCTGGCCGTTCGCGGCCAGGTGCGCGGCGACGGCGAGGGCCTGGATGGTCTTGCCGAGGCCCATCTCGTCGCCGATGATCGCCTTGCGCTGGTGGGCCACGTACTTCGCGCCGAACAGCTGGTAGTAGCGGAGGTCGGTGCGCAGGAGCGACCGGTCGAACGGGAGGGTCTCGATCTCGTGCCGCAGGTCGGCGCCGACGAAGTCCTCGGCGCGCCCGGCGTCCTCGACGTCGCTGCCGGTGAGCTTGGCGAGCTGGGTGTTGACGCTGGCGGCGCGGCGCTCGTAGTCGCGCCACAGCTCGTCGGAGGTCCAGCGCTCGGGGCGGGCACGGTCGAGCGCGGCGGCGAGGTCGCGTTCCAGTGCAAGGGTTTCGGGGGCGGCGTTGACCGCTTCGAGGACTTCGAGGCGGGCGAGCGTCTCGGCCTTGCGCTTGCGACTTGAGAAGAGCATCGCGAGCCTGCTGCCGGCGCGGTCGGCCGCGGCGAAGTACGGCATGGCGCGCTCGCGGAAGCGGTGGACGGTCTCGCGCAGGTCGCCGACGGCCGCGGAGGCAGTCTGCTCGGCCCGCAGGTGCGCGAGGATGCGCGTGTGGCGGGGATCGCGGCGCTGCGGGTCGAAGCGGGGCCTGGTGTCGGCGCGGGAGCGCTCGGCGAAGTGCTCGGCGGCGGCCTTGACCTCGTCGACGGTCTGCGCGCCGACGCCCGGGATCGCGAGGAGCTGCTCGCGGGAGTTCGCGAGGACGTCGGCGACCGTGGTGATCCCCGCCGCTTCGAGCTTCGCCAGGCGCAGGCCCTTGGCGACCTGCTTCAGCTCCGTGATCCGCATCGTCACGAGCTGCCCGGCGACCTCCTCGTGCGCGATGGCCGCGACATGGCCGCGCACGGACTTCCGCAGCTGCGCGGGCGCGGAGGCGAGGGCCTCCCACTGCCGCGACGTCTCTCGGGCGCGCGAGACCTGCGAGCGCGCGTGCTCGCGGAGCTTCCGCTTGTCGAGCGGGGTGTCGGCCATGGGGACTCCTGGGGTGGGGAGGGGGTCAATTGTAAGGGCCCGGGCGGGCCGCGGCACTGCCGAGCGGTTGCATCGACCTGCCAGAATCGCCGCATGGACCCCTACCACTTCGACCCCGTGCCCGACCCCTCCGCGAACCCCGGCCCGAACGGTTCGCCCTCGAATCCCGGCCCGGGGTACACGCCCGGCTCCGCGCCCGGTCCCGGCTACATGCCGGGCCCGGAGACGAGCCGCAACATCGGGTATCCGCCGCCGGGCGCCCAGGTCCCGCCCGTGCAAGGTCCCTACCCGCCCGGGCCGGGGGCCTATCCGCCCGGGCCGAGCCCGTACCCGGCCGGTGATCCGTACCAGGGCGGCTATGCCGGGATGCCGCCGCAGTACGCGCCGGTGCCGCCGCCGAGTTCCGGGATGCCGGTCGCGGGGTGGATCGGCATCGCGCTCGGCGTGGTGCTGCTGCTCGGCTTGGGCATCACCGGGATCGTGCTCACCTCTGACGATGAGGACGACCCCGGGACCACGACCGCGGACCCGGGCGGGGATGGGGGAGGTGGCGGCTCGGATGCCACGTCGAACGCCGATCCGACCGAGGACGTGGTGGCGGATCCGGTGGCGGACGCGGTGATCGGCGACTGCTTCTACAACTACGGCGACGAGACCACCCCCGAGCTGGAGACGGCCGTGTGCGGGGCCGGGGCCTTCGAGGCGGTCGACATCATCGAGGGCACCAGCGACCTGACGTCCTGCGACTCCAATCCGGTCGTCAACCTCTCGGTCACCTCCACCGGGACCGACCGGGTGCTGTGCTTGAGCTACACCGTGATCGACGGCGACGACGCCTACCATGCGCAGGTCGGCGAGTGCGTCTACGGCACTTCCGCGGCGGGCAGCGCGTGGTACGTCCTCGACTGCCAGGACGGGGCGTTCAAGGTCATCGAGCGGATCGACGGCGAGTCGAGCACGAGCTCGTGCACCGACTCGACGTACTACATCTACGGCGTCGGCTACTCGACGGGTGAGACCTATCTGGACACCACGCTGTGCCTTCAGATGCTGTACGCCAGCGGGGACACCGGGTACGCCGAGGTCGACGACTGCCTGTCGATGAACTCCGACTACACGTACGCCGAGTTCGTGTCCGATTGCGACGACGGCAACGCCTACGTCACGGGTCGCACCAACGAGATCGTCGACGGCGAGAGCTGGTGCAACGGCTGGGGCTGGGCGTACGAGGAGGTCCCGGACTTCCCCGAGCTGTCGTTCACGGTCTGCTGGGGGTGGCTGTAGGACGGCTTGGGCGGCCGTCAGCCGAGGGTCGCCGCCACGGTCGCGTCGTCGCCGTCGAGTGCCGTCAGCTGCAGCACGATGCCGCCGGAGTCGGGCGCGGCGGGCTCCTCATCGCAGGCGAGGCCGCCGCTGCCGTCGGCGCGGAACGTCAGGGCGCACGACGGATGGTCGAGGAAGCCGCCGCCTCCGCCGAGGCCGTTCGGCTTGGTCAGGCTCACTTGGACGCCGCCGTCCTCGACGACCGCGTCCACGGTCCACTGGCCGTCGCCTCCGGTGAGCGGGAACTGGACCGAGCCCGAGAACGGCACTTCGCACGCGCCGTCGCCGCAGTCCTCGTAGCCCGCGTCGTCCGCGGCCGCCTCTTCCGTTGCGGGCTCGGTGGATTCGGCCTCAGACGGCGACGGGGACGGCCGCCCGGAGGGGTCGGCGACCCCTGAAGTCGCCGGAGCGGCAGCGGCATCCGACGCGGAGACGTCCGACTCCGGCTCCTCTCCGCCGCCGCAACCGGCCGCGGCCAGCGCCGCGAGCACCACACCGGCTGCCGCGCAATGTTTCAGGAAAGTTTGCGAAGAGATCATCCGCCGATTCTATGGCCCGCACCTGGAATCGCTCCCAACCGGACCGCGATTCTTGCGCCGATCGGATAGTCTCTCTGAATGTCACCGGCGCATGACCCCTTGTGCCACAACCCTAAGTGAAGAGCAGGAGCGCACATGGGAATCCCCGACCCGGAGGCGTCGAGGCAGCATCTTGCAGCATGGAAGGGCCGGATCGACCAGCTCGCGGCCGATACGCAGGCGATGAGCGCCCAGTTCGAGGGCTTGAAGGTGACCGCGGCCGACCCTGACGGCCTGGCGCAGGTCACGGTCGATTCGAGCGGGAACCTGGTCGACCTCGTGCTGAGCGAGCGGACGCGGCGGATCAGCACCGAGGACACCGCGCAGGCGGTCCTGGCGGCCGTCCAGGCGGCGAAGGCGCAGATCGCCGAGCGGTCCGCGGAGATCATCTCCGAGACGCTCGGGTCGGATTCGGCTGCGGGGCAGGCGATCGCCGACCGGGTGCGCTCGCAGCTCATGCCGCGCGCGGGCGAGGAGGACTGAGCGCCATGGGGAACGGGTACACCGTCGAGCCCGAGGAACTGCGCGAGCACGCGAGGTTCCTCGACTCGCTCAAGGAGCGCTTCGACGCGATCATGGACGCCAGCGCGTACATCGAGCAGGACGACGAGGCGTACGGGCTGCTGTGCGGCTGGATCTCCGGGTGCCTGGAGGAGCGGCACCAGCGGCAGGACGAGATCACGTCGTACCTCGGCGAGAACTTCACCATCGCCGCCGCCGCGCTGCGCGCCGCGGCAGAGGAGTACGAGGCCAGCGACACCGATTCGCAGACGGCGTTCGCTGAGCTGCGCGACCGGATGGGGGCGTAGGCATGTCGGACAATCCGCTCATCGCGCCCGTGCAGTCGACGAACAAGTGGTACACCGGGGCGGGTCCGCTGGACTCGTACTTCGGCATGATCGACGCGTTCAAATCCGAAGGCTGGGTGGACGACCTGCTCGCCGGTGGCGGGTTCGCGCTCGAAGTGGTCGGGTCGGCGCTCGACCCGTTCAGCGCGCTGCTCTCGGCGGGCCTGGGCTGGGCCATGGAGTACTTCGAGCCGCTGCGGGAGATGCTCCAAGAGCTCACCGGGAAAGCCGACGTCGTTGCGGCGCATGCGCAGACGTGGAGCAACATGTCGGGCGAGCTGCTCGCGATCGTCGAAGAGCTGACCGCGCACCTGGACGGCGACATGCCGACCTGGACCGGCGACGCGGCCGACTCGTACAAGGCGCTCATGGCCCACAACGTCACCTCCGCTTCCGCCCTCGCGGCCACCGCCGAGGCGATGGCCGCCGCGACCGAGGGCGCCGGGAGCCTGGTCCAGATCACGCACGAGCTGGTGCGCGACCTGATCGCCGAGCTCGTCTCGCACGTGATCGTGTGGGCGGTGGAGGCGATCTTCGTCGTGACGATCCCGGTCATCGCCGCGCAGATCGTTGCGGCCGTGGTGAAGTGGGCGGGCATCATCATGGGTTACGGCATGGCCCTGGTGCAGTCGTTCATGAACCTCAAGACCCTCCTGGGGGTGTGAGGCCATGCGACGCTCATTGAAGCTCCTCCTGCTCCTCGGCGTCGGCCTCCTCATGGCCAAACCCAAGGGCGGCGGTGACGGCCCGGACGGCCCCGACGGCAACGACATCGACCCCCTCACCGGCCGCCCGAAGGACTCCGCCGAACGCGAGGAGCGCCTCAACTTCCAGGGCAAGAACGCCTCCACCGAAATGGCCGAAGTCCACGACACGGCCAAGACCGAAGCCGAAAGCGGCCGTGCAGCAGACTCCACCAGCCAGGCGTCCACCACCGACCAGACAGATCTCGCATACACCGGCGGAGCAATACGTCCCAGGGACAGGCTCGACCCTGATCAGCAGGAACAATGGGCCAGCGAGGCGTACGACTACTTCACGCAGAACAACCGTGATATCGACGCCATCGCCGAAAACCTTGCAGACTTCCCACGCCAGAATGGTCAAACAGGATTCACTCCGGAAGAGATCGAGATCGCCAAGAACAACTTCATGAGCGACAGCCATATCATCGACAACTCTTGGGGCGATCCCCCTCGATACGGCCGGTTCGATCCCGATCCAGAACAGGCTTCCGCCTGGATCAGGCTGGTCAACGGGAATCCAAGCGAGAGCGATATAGTTCTGCTTGAGCACGAGCTGGCAGAAGGAACCTATTTCCAGAACAACCCGGATGCACCGTATTCCGAGGCCCATAACTATGCGAACTCGATTGCCAACTGGCAGAACGAGTTCGATGCCGGGAATGTGCCACAGAATCGCGAACGATATGATGTATTCGATTAAAGAGGGAAAATGGCCGTACTACTCAATGTGAAGAAGATATCTGAAGACCGTGACCGCATCACATACGAATACGGGCCGGATCCCGCCCAGCCTCAGGGGCATCTCACTCTTCTGAAATCGACAGGTCGCCCTGAAAACGAGGACGAAGTTCAGGGTTCAGCGATCCTTGCGTACCGCGCGATTCATGCAGGCAGACGAAGGATCGGCGACTGGCCCGATCATTACACTCACGCTTCATAGTCGTCTGGGGCCGAGGAGGAGGCGGTGAAGGGGATTCATGGGCGAGGTGTAGTGAATCCGTGCCGGGGAGTTGGGAGGCTTTGGGGGCTTTCGCGGTTGGTTGGCATGGGGCACACTGGGGGCGGTTCGCGGCCCGGATCGGGTCGGGGCCTTCTCCCTACCCCCTAGAGGAGTTCTTCGTGAAGAGACGCAACTTGCTGCGGGCGCTCGCGATCGGTGCGCCGCTGGCGACGGCCGGGGCCGTCGGCGCCGGGATCGCGGCGGCGGACACGGCCAACTTCAAGATCATGGTGACCGAGCAGGTCCAGAACAAGGTCATGGTGTTCGACAAGAACGCCGCGTTCAGCGATGCCAACCGGTACAAGTCGTGGAGCCCGGGCACGGGCGGGTGGTCGAACCTCTCCGACTGCCGCATCCGCGACACGGCGCAGTTCGGCGCCATCGGGCTCGCGGCCGCCTCGGGCGGCAAGGTCGGGATCTGGAACATCACCGACGAGAAGGACCAGGAGCTGAACGACGTCCTCTGGAGCGCCACGCCGGGCGGTAATCCCCATGCGCTGGAGCGGATTCCCAACATCGGGGCGTTCGTCTCCGCCTCGTCCGACGGGTTCCTCACGGTGTACGGGCCCACCAAGATCTCGGACCCCTCGACGCTCGCCAAGGTCCAGACCGTGTCCCTCGCCGGCGCGCACGGCGTCATCTGGGACCCCAACAACAGCCTCCTCTGGGCCGCCGGGGACAAGATCGTCCAGGCGTACACCGTCTCCGGGACGTACCGGAACGTGCGGCTCGCCAAGTCCAGCAAGAAGGTCGCCCTCTCCGGGCTCGGGCACGACCTCCAGGCGGACTTCTCCAACTCGTCCCTGCTTCAGGTCTCGGACTCGTACGGCGTCTACTCGATCAACAAGTCGACCCTCGCCAAGACCACCCTGCACACCACGACGCGCATCAAGGCGTACGTGAAGATGAAGACCGGCGAGTACTTCTACATGCGCGCCGACAACACCGGCTCCCGCACCTGGGGCAGCCCCACCATCGTGTTCTCGCAGTCCGCCGACCGGACGCGCTCCGGCGCCGAGTTCTACAAGGCCCGGTACTACACGACCGCCTACAACTAGCGGTCCCGGCGGCCGGTCCGCTCGCGGTCCGGCCGCGCCTCCATCCGGGCGGCCATGCCGGCGACCAGCATCTCCAGGGCCGACCGCAAGGGCGCGAACGGATCGGCGTCCGGTCCGAACCTGGGCAGGACCGCCCGCAGGTGCGGCAGGGCCGACTCGGGAAGGACCGCGAGGTACTCGCCGATCCGCGCGGACTGCACCCGGAGCCGCTCCGACTCCGCCCCGGGCGGGCCGGTCGGGCTCAGCTCGTAGGCGGCCGCGGTCACTTGCAGGGCGTAGACGTCGGCCCATGCCACGGCGAGGCCGGGCGGCACCTCGCCGGCGGCGAGCACTGCGAACACCCGGTCGATGATCTGGAGCGCGCGGGGGGTGGCCGGGATCGGCGTGTCGAGGGCGACGCGGGCGGTCCCCGGACGGGCCGCCATCGCCCTGGCCATGTCGACGCCCAGATCCACCAGCTGCTGCCGCCAGCGCCGGGGGTCCGGCTCGGGCAGCGGGACCGCTTCGAGCGCCCGGTCGTAGAGCAGCTGGTCGAGGTCGGCCTTGCTGTCGACGTGCGCGTAGAGCGAGGCCGGGCCGGTGCCGATCTCCTGGGCGATGCGCCGCATCGTCACCGAGTCCCAGCCCTCGCGCTCGCTGAGCCGTTCGGCGGCTTCGAGGATGAGCTCCAGGCTGAGCTGGCGGCGCGGGGCGCGTCCCGCGTTCTTGATCCACGGAGGGTTCGGCATCCGAGTGCTCTCGTCCATGGGAACAGTGTACTTGACACGAACGGTGTTCGTTGATAGAACTGAACTCATGAAACGAACAGCGTTCGTTTCCGTGGATCCGCTTTCGGTTCACCCCTCCCGCAACGAAAGGAACGCCTCGATGTCCACCCCCGCATCGCCCGCCCGCACCGCACGTACCGGACTGCTCGCGCTCGGCGCGGTCGCCGCGCCCGTCCTGTTCACCCTCGCCTGGGCCGTCCTGAGCCTGGTCAGCGACGGCTACACGATCGGCGGCGACCACATCTCCCCGTACTCGAACCTCACGCAGCCGATCAGCGGCCTCGGGCTGGGAACGACCGCGCCCTACATGAACACCGCGTTCGTCCTCAGCGGAGTCCTGCTCGCGGCCGGCCTGGTCGGCTTCTTCCGCATCGTCCGGGGCGGCCGCGCCGTGTGGCGCAGGATCTCCCTGGTCGGGCTCGGCCTCGCCCCGGTCGGCCTCGTCCTCATCGGCCTGTTCGACCTGGAGTCCCCCGGTCTGCACTTCCTCGGGGTCGTCCTCGCGTTCCAGCTGCCGTTCCTGGTGTTCATCGCCACGGGCCTGCACCTGCGCGGAGTCGACGGGTTCCGGCGTCTGGGCACGGTCCTGCTGACGGTGGCGGTGCCGCTGACGCTCGTCGGCGTCGTCCTGTTCCAGCTGACGTTCGACGAGGCCGCGACCGCCGACGGCGAGGGCGTCGCGGGCCTCACGCAGCGGCTGTGGCTGACCGAGGTGTGGTGCTGGTTCGCGGTCCTCGGCTGGGCGGCCTGGCGCGCACCGAAGCGGTAGGCTCCGCGGCGACGACGAACGGCCGGGCTTCCACTCGCCCGGCCGTTTCGCTTATCCCGGAACGACTTCGTCGCCCACCTGCACCACGCCTTCAGCGAGGATCTCCGCGTAGAAGCCGAAGCACGTGGCGCGGCCGAAGTTCGGGACGTCGCGGCGGTGGTGCTTGGCGAGGGTCTTCAGGAGCGACGGGTCGTTCGGGTTGCCGCGGTGGGCGATCGAGGGGATGACGCAGCGGGGCGTGGGGACGAGGACCTCGACGGGGACCTCGCCGATGGTGAGGCGCGTGCCGGGCTCAGGGTCGTCGGGAAGGTCGAGGACCAGGTTGGGGCGGAAGCGGACCGAGCCGACGGCGGCGCCGTGCTCGGCGCTGAGGCGGTCGAGGGCGCCGGCAGTGACGAGGTGGAGGGAGCCGAAGTCGAAGAAGCGGCCGTCGGAGGCGTCGTGGCGGACGTCGACGATCGCGTCGCCGCCGGGCTCGGCGTCGGCGGCCCACTCGGGGATCATGCCGGGCTCGTCGGGCCACCAGTGGTGGCGTTTGAGCTGCTGGGGCGCGGTGCGGGTGAGCCGGACGGGGCGGCCGAGCCACTCGGAGACCGCCGCGTCGGCCTCGGGGGTCCCGGCGGTGCCGCTCAGGCCGTTCGGGGTCGTGATGAGGACGTCGTCGCGGTCGGGGTCGTAGGCGGCGTCGACGTCGAGGAGCGCGCCCCACAGGCGCGGCTGCTTGGCGCTGCCGATGGTGCCGTCGGCGTCGACGCAGACCCAGGTGCGGTCGCCGTCGAGGCCGTGCTTGCCGACGCGGGTGCGGTCGAGGTGCTCGGCGGCGGCGGATTTGAGTGGGTGGCGGCGGATGCCCAGGACGCGGTTCACCGTCGCATTCTATGCGGTCCTAGTCCTGGCCGTTCGGGTAGAAGAACAGGACCGGCGACTCCTTGATCGCCTCGGGCAGGTCCACCGACCACTTCGCGGTCCCGTCGTAGCCGATGAACGCCGCGGTCGCGCCGTCGCGGGAGACGTAGCCGTCGTCGTGGAGCGAGGTGCACGACGACGCGTCCTCGTCGCCGACCGCCTCGCCCGTGTCGAGGTCGATGACGCGGGTCCCCGACTCGGCGCGGATCGTGAAGCCGCCCTTGAAGGCCCCGTAAGGGCCGTAGCCGTCGACGACGCACGCGTACCGGCCCGAGGGGTCGGTGCCGACGAAGCCGATCGTGAGCGGCTCGGTGCCGGTGAGCTCCGGGATCTCGATGGTGTCGAGGACCGTGCCGTCGGTGTCGATCCGGTAGAACTGGGTGACCTGGAGGTCGTGGTAGAGCGCCTGCGCCGAGCCGTCTTCGGCGGTGTACCAGCGCAGGCGGCAGCCCTGCTGAGCGAGGTCCACTGTGGTCGACAGTTGGCCGGCGTCGGGCGAGTACCACTCGGTGTCGCCCCAGGATTCGACCGGGAGCGGGGTCGCGTCGCCTGCGGCCGCCCCGTCGCCCCAGACGGCGGCGCGGTGGGCGAGGAGCGCGGAGCCGTCGGGGAGCCAGGTCGGGTCGATGCAGGCGTGGTCGAGCGGATAGCTTGCGGCCGTGGTGATCTCGCCGGAGTCGAGGTCGCCGAACCTGAGCACGGCGTCGGGGCTGCCGCCCTCGATCCAGGCGGCGGTGCGCTGGCGGGGGTCGATGCTCAAGGACGAGCGGAGGACGGTGCCGACGTCGCCTTCGCCGTCCCAGACGCCGCTGAGGTCGAGGACGGGTTCGGCCTCGTCGGTGCTCGCGTCCCAGCGGTAGAGCCGGTGGTCGTCGCCGAGGCCGTAGAAGACGCCGTCGTGGGCGGCGGCGTCGCGGCCGGTGACCGAGTCGGCGTCGCAGGCGGTGAGGGCCAGGAGGGCGAGGGCCCCGAGGGCGCTCGCGGCGGCCGCGAGGGCCCTGACCCGGCGAGGGGCCGTGCGGTGGCGGAGCATGCGGCGGGGCGTGGCCTGTCGGGGCGCGGTGCGGCGGAACCTGCTGCGGCGGGTCATGTCGTCCTCCTTCGTCATCCGGACTTGTACGTCCCGGCGTCCTTGTCGGCCATGCCGTGTCGGCTGATGAGGTCGAGCCAGGCGAGGAAGTTCGCGGAGGACGCGGTCGGGTCGACCTTCTCGGCGCCGAAGCGCTTGCGGAGGGTCGCCAGGCCCCGGCTGGTCTGCGGGCCGAAGTCGCCGTCGATCGCCATGTCGGTGATGCCCGCGAGATCCCTTGCGGCCCATTGGATGATCGTGGTGTCGGTCTGGTAGTCCCAGTCGGCGGCGACGGCCTTGCGGCCGCGGTCGGCGTGGATGTGGTTCCAGTGGGAGCCGTCGGGGTCGTTGTAGCAGTGGAGGACCGTGCCGAAGTGCTTGCGGCAGACCGCGATCACCGCGAGGTAGCGGCGGCGCAGGTAGCGGCGCTTCTCCTTGCCGTGGACGGCGGTGTCGACGTAATGGCCTGAGCCCCAGTCGAACCTGGTGAAGTCGATGGCGGCCCCGTAGCGGTGGTACCCGGGTTTGCAGACCTTCGTCCCGGCGACGCCGGTCCACTGGTAGTCCCAGGGGCCCTCGCTGCGGGCGTAGGTCTGGCCGAGGGCGTTGAGGTCGCGCATGACCTTCCCGGCCTGCGTGTGGGTCTCCTGGTGCATCGTGAAGGAGGTGACGTTGGGGTGGACGCCGAATCCGCTCTCGCTGAAGGCGGTCCGGTAGCGCATCTTCCAGGCGGTGCTGTAGAGCCAGTCGCGCGTGATGTCGGGGAGCTCGCAGGTCGAGCGGGCGAACGCCTTGCTGCTGCTGGGGAAGGTCATCGGTCCTCCTTATCGCTACCTGATTCCTCTGATGTGGATGGTGCTGCCGTCGGTCTCCAGCCACATGCCGCGGCGGCCGGGGACGGCGAGGATCTCGCCGCGGCAGGCGCAGTCGGCGGCGGCGCCGTATGCGGCCTCGGTGCGCCCGTCATCGGTGAAACGCGTCTCGGTGACCTCGCCGTCCCGGTCGGAGAAGAGGCTGACGTGCGTGTCGGCGGCAACCGCGGCCATGGGGCGGCCCGCGCCCGGATAGGTCCCCGCGGGGGTGAGAACGAGCTGCGGCGTGCCCGCTTCGGCGAGGCGGGCGCTGACGGCGGTCTGGGTGCCCGCGCCGTCGGCGACGGCGGCGAAGACGCCGCGGTCGGTCTCGGCGAGGACGGTGCCGTAGCCTTCGCCGAGGCCGTCGGCGAGTTCGCCTGCGGCCCAGGTGCTCCCGCCGTCGGTGGTGACGGCGAGGCGGCTGCGGGAGAGCGCGGTCAGGTGCTCGTCGGCGCCGCCTTCGATGGCGACGGCGATGCCGTCGGCGCCGAGGGGCGCGATGGCGGTGGCGAGCCCGGCGCCGATGTCCTTCGGCACGGGCAGGTCGGCGTAGCCGCTGTCGGCGTCCTCGATGCGCACGAGCGCGGGCCGGACCCGGCCGGGCGCGGATTCCCTTGCGCCGGTGAGCCACAGGACCGCGCCGGTGGCGGCCATGGAGTGGGGCGTAAAGTCGCCGGGCAGAGGAAGCGGGAGGGGCGGGCCGAGGACGCCCGTGACGTCGGCGCCGGGCTCGACGGCCTCGCCGGGTTCGAGGATGCGCAGCGCGTACTCGGCGTCCGAGGCGGTGAGGACGAGCAGTTCGCCGTTGCGGCCGGTCCAGCCGGTGGCGGCGGCGCGGATCTGCGGCGCGTCGGCGGCGCGGGCGGGCCGGGCGGGCGCGAGGCCCGCGGCCCCGGCGAGCAGGGCGCTGGTGAGGAGGGCGCGGCGGGACAGGCGTGGTGTGGCGCCCGAGGGACCGGTGAATGCCATGGATGCACTATGACCAATGATGCTGCGGTATTCGGTGGAATCGCGAACTTTCATTCCATAGTGGTATTGCTTTCGGGGTCGCGACCTGGTTCAGAGCCAGATGAGCGCGGCGAGTCCCGCGGTGGTGGCGGTGACGGCGAGGACGGCGCCGGTGGCCGCGAACCGCGCGAGGGGGACTCGGATCCGCTGGCCTTCGGGGACGCCGGGGCGGCGGCCGGTGACGAGGTCGAACCACAGGAGCGTCGCCATGGAGGCCCACGGGAGGACCAGCGGGCCGGTGTTGGTGCCGATGAGGACCCCGAGCAGGGCGTCCTGGTTCCCGTGCGGGATCACCGATTCGACGGCGGCGTAGGCGGGCAGGTTGTTGGCGAGGTTCGACAGGGCCGCGGCGGCGAGGCCCGCGCGGAGGACGCCCGCGTCGCCGTCGCCGGTGCCCGCGAGGGCCGAGACGAGGGCGTCGCCGCCGTGGGCCATGAGGGTGGGGACGACGAGGAACAGCCCGGCGGTGAGGGCGAGGAGGCGCCACGGGATGAGCTCCCAGGAGAGCAGGTCGCGGCGGCGGCGCAGGCAGTAGGCGAGGAGGACGGCCGCGGCCGCGGTGGAGGCGAGCGCGATCGGGAGCTCCGCGACGACGGCGAGGACGAACGCGGCGCAGACCGCGGCGGCGGTCCAGAACAGGCGGCGGTCGGCGATGGGGAGGGGCTCGGCGGGGATGACGTAGCGGTCGAGTTCGCGGTGGCGGCGGCGCCAGTAGCCGAGCCAGAGGCACAGGGCCGTGACACTGATGACCGCGAGCTGCGGGGCCCACATGCGGGCGGCGAAGGCGAGGGGGTCGAGGCCGATGCGGTCGGCCGCGAGGAGGTTCGTCAGGTTCGAGACAGGGAGGAGCAGGCTCGCGGTGTTCGCGAGCCAGACGGTGGTCATGGCGAGCGCGAGCGCCGGGGCGCGGGTGGCGGCGGCGAGCGCGAGCATGACGGGGGTGAGCAGGACGATCGTGGTGTCGAGGTTGAGGAAGATCGTGGTCGCGGAGGCGAGGAGGACGCACGCGGCGAACAGCGCGGCGTGGCTGCCGCGCGCGAAGCGGGCGAGGCCGCGCGCGGCGGCGTCGAAGAGCTGCGAGGCCTGCACGATCGCGACCATGACCATGACGGTGCCGAGGAACAGCACGAGCGGCGCCACGCGCGCGAGGCTCGCGAGCGCGTCGCCGTTCGGCAGCGCCCCGCTCGCCCAGCACGCCAGCCCGACGCCGAGCACGCCGAGAACGCCGAGGTCGAGCCAGTCGAGGCGGACGCGCCGCACGCGCGTCGGGGTTTCGGTCACCGAGCCAATGGTAGGAAGCGTTCGGCGGGGCGGCCACGTTCAGTGACCGGGTCGTGGTGCAACACGCGCGGGTGGGGAGTCGGGAGTGTTGCGGCGCGCCCAGGACGAATCGGGCGGCGCGAGCCGCCCCCGGCTTCGATGGTGCCCCGGAGGTGTGACAGCGGACCGGGCGGCGGCGCAGCCGGGGGTCAGGGGCGTTCGTCGACGAACTTGACGCGGTGGCCCTCCGGGTCGAGCACCCACGCGAAGCGGAGGCGGCCGTCCGGGGAGTCGGCCGGGGCGACCAGGGCGGTGCCGCCCGCGGCGACGGCATCGCTGTGGAGGCCGTCGACGTCGTCGCACCAGAGCACGACCTCGGACTGGGCGCCCGGGATCGTGGCGATGCCGAACAGCTCCTCGCCGACCCGGGCCGAGCTGAGGCCGATCCGGGCCCCGGCGGCCTCGACCTCGACCTGGTGCGGGCTCCCCTCGGCGGGGAACCGGAAGCGCTCGGGGAGGCCGAGCGCCCGGAAGAACGCGGCGCACCGCTCCACGTCCTCGCACCAGAGGTTCACCTGCACCGCACGGAACTCGGCCATCGGCCCACGATACCGCCGCCGGGCCGGGCAGCCTCAGCCCTTGGTGACCGTGAGCTTGTCGCCGAGGTCGGTGGTGGCGACCTTGACGGTGTCGCCGTCGGTGATCTTGCCTTCGAGGAGCTCGCGGGAGAGGGGGTCGCCGATGGAGGTCTGGATGAGGCGGCGCAGGGGCCGGGCACCGTAGACCGGGTCGAAGCCGCGGTCGGCGAGCCAGGACTTGGCGGCGTCGTTGACGTCGAGGCGCAGGCGGCGGGCCTCCATGCGGCGCTCCAAGTGGCCGAGCTGGACCGTGACGATCGCCTTCAGGTGCTCGTGTTCGAGCGCGTGGAAGATGACGATGTCGTCGAGGCGGTTGAGGAACTCGGGCTTGAAGTGCGAGCGGATCGCCGCGAGGACCTGGTCGCGCTTGGCCGTGTCCTCCAGGAGCGGGTCGACCAGGGCCGACGAGCCGAGGTTGGAGGTCATGATGAGGATGACGTTGCGGAAGTCGACGGTGCGGCCCTGGCCGTCGGTGAGGCGGCCGTCGTCGAGCACTTGCAGCAGCGTGTCGAAGACGCGCGGGTGGGCCTTCTCGACCTCGTCGAGGAGCACGACCGAGTACGGGCGGCGGCGGACGGGCTCGGTGAGCTGGCCGCCCTCCTCGTAGCCGACGTAGCCGGGCGGGGCCCCGATGAGGCGGGCCACGGAGTGCTGCTCGGTGTACTCGCCCATGTCGATGCGGATCATGGCGCGGTCGTCGTCGAACATGAACTCGGCCAGGGCCTTCGCGAGCTCGGTCTTGCCGACGCCCGTGGGGCCCGCGAAGATGAACGACCCGGTGGGCCGGTTGGGGTCCGAAAGGCCGGCGCGGGCGCGACGGAGCGCGTCGGCGACGACGGTGACCGCTTCGAGCTGGCCCACGACGCGCTCGCCGAGCACCTCCTCGGCGTGGAGGAGCTTGTGGGTCTCGGACTCCTGGAGGCGCCCGGCGGGGATGCCGGTCCAGGACGAGACGACGTCGGCGATCTCGTCGGCGTCGATCTCCTCTTTCAGCATCGGCTGGTGGGCGGGGTCGGTGTCGGCGGTGGCGAGCTCGGACTCGGCGTCCTGGAGCTGCTGCTCCAGTTCGGGGATGCGCCCGTAGCGCAGCTGCGCGGCCTTCTCCAGGTCGTACTCGCGCTCGGCGCGCTCGGCCTGGGTCTTGAGGTCGTCGAGCTCCTCCTTCAGCTCGGAGACCTTGCCGATGCGGCCCTTCTCGGACTCCCACTGCCGCGAGAGCGCGGCGAGCTTCTCGCGGTCGTCGGCGAGTTCGCGCTGGAGGGACGCGAGGCGCTCGGCCGAGGCCGGGTCGTCGGTCTCGTTCTGGAGGGCGGTCTCCTCGATCTCCAGGCGGCGCACGGCCCGCTCGACCTGGTCGATCTCCTCGGGGCGCGAGTCGATCTCGATGCGCAGGCGGGAGGCGGCCTCGTCGACGAGGTCGATGGCCTTGTCGGGGAGCTGGCGGTCCTGGATGTACCGGGCCGAGAGCTGCGCGGCGGCGACCAGCGCGGAGTCGGTGATGCGCACGCCGTGGTGGACCTCGTAGCGCTCCTTGAGGCCGCGGAGGATCGCGACGGTGTCCTCGATGGACGGCTCGCCGACGTAGACCTGCTGGAAGCGGCGCTCCAGGGCGGCGTCCTTCTCGATGTGCTCGCGGTACTCGTTGAGCGTGGTGGCGCCGATCATGTGGAGCTCGCCGCGCGCGAGGGCGGGCTTGAGCATGTTGCCGGCGTCGAGGGAGCCCTCGGACTTCCCGGCGCCGACCATGGTGTGGAGCTCGTCGATGAACGGGATGATCTCGCCGTCGGAGGACTTGATCTCCTCCATGACGGACTTGAACCGCTCCTCGAACTGGCCGCGGTACTGGGCCCCGGCGATCATGCTGGCGAGGTCGAGGAGGATGACGCGGCGGTCGCGCAGCGACTCGGGGACGTCCCCGGCGACGATGCGCTGGGCGAGGCCCTCGACGATCGCGGTCTTGCCGACGCCGGGCTCGCCGATGAGGACCGGGTTGTTCTTGGTGCGGCGGGACAGGACCTGGACGACGCGGCGGATCTCGGTGTCGCGGCCGATGACGGGGTCCACTTTGCCGGAGCGGGCAGTCTCGGTGAGGTCGACGCCGTACTTCTCCAGGGCCTTGTAGCCCTGCTCGGGGTCGGAGGAGGAGATCTTGCGGTCGCCGCCGCGGAGCGTGGGGAACGCGCTGATGAGCTTCTTGTCGGTGGCGCCGAGCTCGGTGAGGTGGCGGCCGGTGTCGCCGCCCGCTTGGGCGAGCCCCGCGAGGAGGTGCTCGGTGGAGACGTACTCGTCGCCGTAGTCGGTGGCGATCTTGTCGGCGGCGTTGATGGCGCGCAGGGCGTCGCGGGCCATGGACGGCTCGGAGACCGAGGGCCCGGAGGCGGACGGGAGCTCGTCGATGCGGCGCTCGGTCTCGGCCGAGACGGTGCCGGGGGTGACCCCGACGAGCTGGAGGAGGCCGGGCGCGGTGGATCCGTCGACGGTGAGCAGCGCGTCGAGCACGTGCCAGGGCTCGACGGCGGGATTGCCGTTGGCGGCGGCGGTGCGCGCGGCCTGGGAGATGACTTCGCGGCTCTTGGTGGTCAGGCGGTTGACGTCCACTGCGGATGCCTTCCTCTCGTCGGGTGCCGAGTTGAGTCTATCCGGCTCAAGTTTTCGCGACGGAATCCAACGCGTTCGCCCTTAGCGAACCACAGAAAAGCCCCGAGCCCGGCGGGCTCGGGGCTTTCGGGTCGCGGGCGCTACTTGCGGGCGCCGGTGAGCCCGAAGATCGACTTGATCTTGGCGAGCAGGCCGGGCTTGGCCTTCTCGGGCTCGTCGGATTCGATGGCGGGCGCCTCGGCCTGGGACGGGACGGCCTTCTCGGGGTCGGCCGCGGCCTCCTCCGGCTCCTCGATCGCCTCGGCGACCGGCTCGTCGGACTTGGTCTCGGCCTCGACGTCGGTGTCGACGGTGTCGGTCGGCGCCGCCTCCGAAGGCTTCTCGGACTCGGCGACCGGCTCCAGCTCCTCGACCGGCTCTTCGGCGGGCGCGGTCACGGGCTCGGGTTCGACTGCGGCGACGGGCTCGGGCTCGACGTCCGCGGTCGCGGCGGCGGTCTCGGCCTCGGGCTCGTCGACGACCTCCGGGCCCGCGTCCGGGGCCTCGTCCTCGACGGTCTCCTCGACCTCGGCGACGGGGGCCTCGGTCTCGGCTTCGGTCTCGTCCTCGGCGCCGGCGGTGAGCAGCGCGCGGAACTCGGCGACGGTGAGGACCGGGACGCCGGCCTCCTCGGCCTTCTTCACACGGGCTTCGGTCGCCTTGACGGTGTCGTCGACGACCAGGTGGGTCACGGTCTTGGTGAACTGTTTGGCGAGCGCGACATCGGCGTCGGACTCGGCGATGGCACGGGCGGTGTCGGCGTCGGGGCCGGTGCCCAGCACGATGATCCGGACCTTATCTCCCGTCTTCGTCGGCACGGGGACCTCCCTTATTTCGTTCGTCTGCGGCTTGCAGGGGCACTGCGGGCTACGCGCCAAGCTTTTGTTGAAAAGCGTACCGGGTGTCCGGGTCGGCGCGGCCCAGCGGCGAGCCTTTATTCCCCGCGGACGCTGCTTCTTTGCTGGAGGGCGCTCTCGATTCCGGCGACGCGGTCCGACAGCAGCGTGATGGCGCCGACGGCCCTCGACATTGGATCGTCGCTCGCGCCGCCGAGGGTCTGCTCGCGGCGGAACGCGTCCTTGACGGCCTCCCAGCGGGCCTCGCGGTCGGGGTCGAGGCGCCCCCGCAGTTCCGCGAGTTTGAGCAGATTCGCCTCCGCGCCGGAGGCGAGGGTCTGCGCCTCGCCCGCGTAGTGGTCGTCGATGACGGCTTCGAGCTCGTCGTCGTTCATGACCGGGACGACCCGCTCGGCGAGCCGGTTCATGTTCCGGTACGAGCCCTGGAGCAGGAACGGCGGCTCGGTGCGCGCCGCGTTGTCGGTCGCAGCGGAGGCGATGTACGCGAGGTTGTTGCGCAGCACGGTCTCCTGGATGCGCAGGAGCTTGCGCAGCACGGACAGGACCTGGTCGAGCTCGCCCGCCGAGTACGGGTGGGCGAGCGCGTCGGGCGCGGCGGTCGGGTCGCCCTTGGCGAGGCGGATGAGGACCTGCACGTCGGCGCGGCCGCGCCCGGCGAGCGGCGCGGTGACCTTGTTGGAGGTGAGCGCGTTCTCGATGTACGACTGGGCGAAGACCTGGTCGCGTCCGGAGAGGACGTCGCCGAGGTTCCACACGTCGGCGCGGTTGGCGAGCATGTCGGGGATGCGGAACCGCTGCCCGGCCTCGGTGTACGGGTTGCCCGCCATGCACACGGCGAACCGCTTGCCGCGCAGGTCGTACGTGCGGGTGCGGCCGTTCCAGACGCCCTCCATCTTCCGCTGCGCGTCGCACAGGGAGATGAACTTCTGGAGCAGCTCGGGGTTGGTGTGCTGGATGTCGTCGAGGTACAGCAGCACGTTCGAGCCGCATTCGAGCGCGAAGTTGATCTTCTGGACCTCGGCGCGGGCGGTCGCGTTCGGCGCGTCGGCCGGGTCGACGGAGGTCGTCTCGTGCCCGAGCGCGGGGCCGTTCACCTTGACCAGGAGCATCCCGAGCCGGTCGGCCACATATTCCATGAGGGTCGTCTTGCCGTACCCGGGCGGGGAGATGAGCATGAGCATCCCCGACTGATCGGTGCGCCGGCCCTCGCCCGAGCCCGCGCCGATCTGCTTGGCGAGGTTCGCGCCGATGAGCGGCAGGTACACGTCGTCGATGAGCTGGTTGCGCACGAACCCGGCCATCGTCTTGGGCTTGAACTCCTCGATGCGCAGGCCGGAGCGGTGCGACTCGATGAGGTCGGCGCGGCGGCGCTGGTAGGCGCGGTAGCCGGGGAGGACGGTGCGGCGGAAGCGGCCGGTGCGGGCGAGGAACTCGTCGAGGCGGATCGGCAGGACGCGGTTCTCGATGCGCGCGTGGGTGCCCAGGAGGCCGGCGACCGTCGAGGTCAGCTCGGCGTCGACGTCGTACGAGTCGGCTGATCCGATGAGGATCGCGATGGCCTCGGGGAGGTCGGTGCGGTCGAACTTGTCGGCCTCGGACCTGGAGAGGAAGGCGTCGAGCCAGTTCCAGGCCAGGCCCCATTTGAGGAACACGGAGCGGGGCAGGTCGGTGTGCGTGTCGCGCTCGACGGCCTTGAGGTCGTCGTCGAGCCCGGCCATGGCGGCCGGTCCGATGTGGTTGGCGAAGGCGGCGAGGAGGGCGCGGGCGCGCCCGCTCGCGGCGAACGCGCCGCCGGCCGCGAGCTCCTCCACGAGGTACTCGGCGGCGAGCTGCTCGTCCGCCGCGAGCGGGTACTGCCAGTGGCTGTGGAGGCGGGTGCCGCCGTTGTAGTGGGTGAGGCTCGCGCCGATGTCCTTGACGAGGCCTGCCATGGCGTCCGGGCGGCCGAAGGCCGCCCGGACCTTCGCGAGCGACCGGGCCTGGGCGGTCCAGATCGCGGTCTTCTCGGGGTTCGCGGCGGCGTACTCGCCCCAGAACAGGCGGGCGAGGGCGCGTTCGGCGGCGGGGTAGCGCAGGAGTCCCGCGGCGCCGTGGAGGCGGAGCACTTCGGCGAGGATCGCGGCGGCGTCGGCGTCGTGGACGCCGCGCTCGTAGCCCTCGTCGTAGCGTTCGGCCGCGGCGGCGGCGACGAACTTCGGCAGGTCGGGCTCGTTCAGGAGCGCGGCGGCGCCGTGCTCGGCGAGGAGCGCCGCGGCGAGGTGCTCGGAGCGGTACACGTCGGCGTTCTCGGAGGGCAGGAACTGCGACCAGTACGGCTTCGTGTCGGCGAAGCCGGGGTCGTCGACGACGTGCCGGTAGTCGGTGCCGGTGAGGGAGAACGCGAGCGCGTCGCCCTGGGGCACCAGGGTGAGGTCGAGGGGCTGGGTGTTGACGGGGATGCGGTGCTCGCCGAACTTGACGGCGTCGCCGTCGAACAGGTCGATCCGGTCGGTGAGGGCCCGCCCGGCCTCGGCGCGGGCGGCGCTGATGCGGCCCTCGATCTCCTCGGCGCGCACGGTGTCGTCGAGGCCGCGCAGCTCCGCGATGACCTTGCGCAGGCGCTCGACCATCGGGTCGGTCGCGAAGTACGTGTTCACTTCGTCCAGTGAGGACAGTGCGACGGTGCGGCGGGCGACGGCTTCGAGGATGCGGTCGGCGGAGGCGGCGAGCTGCTCGGCGCGGCGGGCGGCCTCGTCGAGGAGGTGCTGCTTGCGGGAGGAGAACGCCTCGTAGACGTCGGTCCGCTTGTCCGCCAGGCGCGTCAGGAACTCGTCGAAGTCCGCGAAGCGCGTCTCCAGGTTCTCGATCGTGAGCAGGAGGCGGCCGAGCTGCTCGTCGCATGCGGCGGGCGTGTCGGCGGCGCTGATCGCGGCGGTCACGGACTGCCCGAGGAGCGCGAACTCGGCCGCGAACTCCGCTTTCCCTTCGCCCACGGCGAGTTCGCGGCGGCGCGCGGCGAGCGCGGCGCGGGCGCGGTTGACGGCGGCGAGCACTTCGGAGACGCGCCCGAGGATCGCGGTGCGCACGACGGCGTCGCCGATGTCGAGGTTCGCGACGACCTCGGTGAGGGTCTCCAGGCCCTTCTGGCGGGCGTCGAGGTCGTCGAGGACCGGGTTCGCCTCGGCCACGGTCTCGATGGCCTCGGCTTTGCGCTCCAGTTCGGCGATCTGCTCGTGGTAGGCGGTGAACGCGTCGTCGCGTTCGAGGAACGCGACGGCCCGGCGGCCGGTGGCGGCGAGGGATTCGGCGGTGTCGGCGCTGAGCGCGTCGATCCCGGCGAGGTCGATGTAGCGGACCTCGCGGAGGGTCACGAGGTGCCCGGAGGCGGCGCGCAGCTCGGTGAGGAGCCCGACCCATTCCTCCGCGGACTTGGGGGTCTCGCCGCGGGCGCGGCGCAGGAGCTTGACGGTGTCGGTGCGGGCGGCGTCGAGCGCCTTCTCGGCTTCGGCGGTCAGCTCGGCGACCGTGGCGTACTCGTCGAGGACCGATTCGGCGGTGTCCCTGACCTGCTTGAGGGTCTCGTCGAGGCCGTGGAGGCCCTCGTCGCCGAGCCAAGGGTAGTCGTCGAGGCAGCGCACGGCCGCGGCGATGAGCGCCTCGAACACCGCCTGCGCGGGCTCCATCTCGCGGACCATGCGCGCCACCGAGAGCGCGTCGGAGACGGCGCGCACGGCCTCGGCGTTGCCGATCCGGTGGATCGGGGTGTCGCCCGACTCCGTCTCGGCCGCATGGGCTTCGGAGCAGAACGGGGTGGCCCACACCTGCATCGGGTGGACGCGGGTGGCCTCGTCGCCGCCCGCGCGGAACGCGACCAGGGTGCCGTCGTCGAACACCGCGTAGCCGTGGACGCTCATCGGCGCCGCGACCTCCTTGCGGATCACGTTGTACGGCAGCAGGAGCGAGCGGCCCTCGGTCTGGCTGTAAAAGACGTAGAGGACGTCCTCGCCGTTGGGCGAGCGGATGACCTTCTTGAACCGCAGCCCGGTCGCGTCGTGGTCGAAGGTCTTCAGGCGGCCCTCGTTGAGGTAGTAGCCGCCGGGGAAGATCAGGCCGTGGTCCTCGGGCAGGCGGCGGCACGCCGCGCCGATCGCGTCGGCGCGCACCACCGTGGCGGTGCGGGTGTTGTAGATCAGGTGCCTCGCGGCGGTCTCCTTGTACGGGAGGATCCGCAGCAGGATGAGGGGTCCGATGCGCGCGTAGGCGATCTCGGCGTCGGCGAGGGACTGGAGGGGCTCGGCGACGGGCTCGGAGTAGACGCCCTCGCCGGAGTCGGTGTTGTCCTCGATCTTGACGGTGAGGTCGCCGTTGATGCACTCCACGAAGATCTCGTCCTCGATGGACACGTGCGGGAAGCGGCCCGCGACGTGGTGCTCGCGGGTGGTCTCGGTCCACTCGAAGTCGTACGGGTCGGGCCAGACCGCGTCGGCCTCACCGCGCGCGTCGATGTAGTCGGCGCCGCCGTCGGGCCGCAGCTGCCAGCGCAGGACGCGCTGGTCGGCGAGCTGCTCGCCGATCTTGAAGACGGCGAGGAGGCGGGTGTCGACCTCGCGGACCTGGAGCAGCTCGGCCGAGCGGTAGTAGCGGTAGATCTCGGTGAAGTCGGCGGTGAACTTCGGGTCGTCGAGGAGGTGGCCGGGCTCGGCGACGTCGGTGAACGCGAAGTTCCCGTCCTCGCGCACGAAGTCGTGGAGCGCGAAGACGTCGGCCACGCCGGTCTGCGACTTGAGTCCCATGTGGACGTTGTAGCCGAAGAGGAGGCGGTCCCCGACGCGGGCGATGTCGCGGGGCACGCAGTTGTTCGCGGTGCGGATCCGGGTGGTGCCCAGGAGGGTCAGCTCGGTGGACCCGAACGCGCCCGTGCGGGCGGCGTTCAGGGCCTCGGCCCGGTCGGCGAGCTCGGCGGCGTACCCGGCGAGGCGGGTGGAGAGGACCTCGTAGGTGCCGCCGTCCAGCGAGGACTCGGCGGCCTCCTCGGGCGCGGCTGCGGGCTTCTCTTCGGCCATGGGTTCCCCTGGGAGCGTAGGTGGGCGGCGTTGGACCGCGGGCCCTTGCGGGCCCGCGGTCCGGGGGTCTTACTTCGCGGCGATCTCCAGCGCCGGGCGCTCGGCGACGCCGAGCTCCCGGGCCTTCGACAGGAGCCCGCTCAGGGCGCCTTCGTCGCCGCCGCCGTTGATGAGCTTCAGGAGCGCGGCGGAGACGGTGAGGTTCTTGACGTCCTCGGTGCCGATCCCGGCCAGGACGCCCTTGAGGTCCTCGGCGAACGACGTGGAGCCGTTGCCCCACGCCGCCACCGCGGTCTGGGCGACCTCGGAGTGGGCGACGAACCCGTCGACGGCCTTGCCGTAGCCGATCGCGCCGACGACCTTGTCGAAGAACTGGGCGTCGCCGCCGACCAGGGAGATGTCGGCCTTCGACAGGCCCGTGGCGATGACGTTCGCCTGCTGCTCGGCGATGGACCGGCGGGCCTCGATCTCGGCGCCGCGCAGCTCCTTCTCCATCTCCAGGCGCAGGCGGTACTCCTCGTGCTCGCGCGACGCGGTGGACAGCGCGTCCATCGCGGCGGCCTTCTCGGTGAGGCCCGCGGACTCGGCGACGAGCTTCTCGCGCAGGGCGTTCGCCTCGGCGGTGCCCTTCGCGGCGGTCGCGGTCGCCTCGGCCTTGCCGATGGCGGCCTGGGCCTCGGCCTCGGCCTTGCCCTTCGCCTCGGCGGCCTTCGCCTCGGCGAGCCCGCCCTTCTCGATCGCGTCCGCTTCGGCCTCGCGGACCTGGACCTCGGCGAGGCCCGGGGCGGCGGCGAGCGCCTGGTCCCCTTCGGCCTGGCGGATCTTCGCACGCGCTTCGAGCTCGGCGGCCTGCTGCGCGGCCTCGGCCTCGGTGAGGCGCTGGCGGGCGAGGTGCTTCGACGCGACCTCGGCGGCCTCCGCGGCCTTGATGTCCTTGACGAGGTTCTCCTGCGCCTCGGCCTCGGCGAGGATGATGACGCGCTGGCGCTCGCGCTCGGCTTCCTCGGTGGCGCGCAGGCGCTTGATGCCCTCTTCCTGCTCGGCGACGGTCTTCTCGACGGCGATGCGCTCGCGGATGACGTCGGCGATCTCGCGCTTCTGCGCTTCGAGCTCCTTGTTCGCGGCGATCCGGGCGAGCTCCTCCTCGCGCTCGCGGGCGACGACTTCGAGGATGCGGTCCTTCTCGATGCGCTCGGTCTCGACGGCGAGGACGCGCTCGCGGTTCTTCTCGGCGACGGCGATCTCGCGGAGGCGGTTCTCGTGCTGGACGCCCGTGGCCTCCTCGGTGCGGATGCGCGCGGTCTCGGACTTGAGGCGCTCCTCGGCCTGGACCTTCTGGACCTCGGCGGCCTCGCGGGCGCGGAGGGTGTCGATCTCGCGCTGCTGGCGGATCTCGGCCTCGGTCTGGCGGCGTTCGAGTTCGAGGACGGCTTCGCGGGCTTCGACGTCCTGCCGCTTGATCTCCTTCTCCTCGTTGCGGCGGTGCTCGTTGGTGGTCACCGACTCGCGGGCGGTCAGCTCGGTGATCTTGCGGATGCCCTGGGCGTCGAGGATGTTCTGCGGGTCGAGGTGGTCGAGCGGGGTCTGCTCCAGGTAGTCGATCGCGGCGTCCTCCAGGGAGTACCCGTTGAGGTCGGTGCCGATGACGTTGAGGATGCGGTCGCGGAACTCGTCGCGGTTGGTGTACAGGTCGGTGAAGTCGAGCTGCTTGCCGACGGTCTTGAGGGCCTCGGCGAACTTGGCGTTGAACAGCTCCTGGAGCGTCTCCTGGTCGGAGGCGCGCTTGGTGCCGATGGCGCCCGCGACGTTGATGACGTCCTCGGCGGTCGCGTTGACGCGCACGAAGAACGTGATGGAGATGTCGGCGCGGATGTTGTCCTGGCAGATCAGGCCGTCCTTGCCGGCGCGGTTGATCTCGATCGTCTTGACCGAGATGTCCATGTACTCGGCGCGGTGGATGATCGGCAGGACCAGCGCGGAGGTGAACGACACCTTCCTGGTGCGCAGCTTGGTGACGACGAGCGCCTGGCCGGGGGCGACCTTCCGGTAGAGCCGGATGATCATGAGCAGCAGGCCGAGGAAGATGAGCGCGGCCACCACGAGCGTGATGAGCGTAGCCGAGTTGGAGGCGTCCATTCGGTGGTTCCTAACGAGACTCTTCGAGGGGGTCGTGAGTTACGGGCGTGACCGTAAGATATCCGAGCCGCGCCCCTTGCGGGGTCCGCGAACGCCGCCGCGGCACGATTCGGGGAGGGGCGAATCGGGCTGAGTACCCTTATGCCTCAATGACGGCGATGTCCGGAGGAAGCGCGACCGGGACGACGAGGAACACCTGGTCGGACTCGTCGTAGTCGAAGACGACGACCTTCGAGTGGCGGGCGAACAGGCCGTCGTCGATGCCCTCGGGCTCGTGCGGGGAGCGGCGCACGTTGATGAGGATCACCGCACCCTCCTCGTCGATGACCTCCGCCTGGCCCGAGTCGAGCGTGACGGTGCCGGTGCGCACGACGCACACCTTCCCGACCAGGTCGGCGTGGTGCGTGGCGGGCGCGTCGTCGAACAGGCGCGCGAGCGGGCGCGTCAGGAGCTTCGCGCCGAGCATGCCGACGCCGAGCCCTGCGACGAGCACCGCGGTCCCGGAGGCCGCGGGCGGGATGAACACGTCGGCGCTGCGCACCCAGGTGGTGCCGAGGACGGTGACGATCCACCCGAGCGTGATCCACAGGGACAGCACGACGGTGAACGGGACGGCGCCGAAGCCGAACGCGCCCCAGAAGCCGCCGGCCTCGATCTCGGGGTCGGCGCCGACGTCGACGACGTCCACGTCGAGCGCGCCGATGACGACCGACAGCCAGTACAGGACCACGAGGATGAGGCCGAACGAGAAGACGACCGGAGGGAAGGATAGGGCGATATCCAGGAACTCACTCATGGGGCATGGGTCCTTCTCGGCGAATCCGGGGGACGGCGCTGGGCGCCGCCGCGGCGGCGCGCGGGTCGCACCTCGGTTCTACGGGCCGCGCACGCGGGCGTTCCGTGCGCACGGTATGGCGGGTCAGGGCACTCGGGTCAGCGAGTTCGGGCTTGCTCTAGGGCTGTGCTTCTAGGGTAATGCACGCGCCCCTTCGGGGGAAGGTTGCGCAAAGCGGACGTTCCCGCCCGGGAATGTCTGACCCCGGTGCCACACTCGCCGGAGCGGAAGAGCCGGGGAGAGGGGGTGGCGCGAATCCGGCGGGGACGCCGCGCGGGCGGCCGGGCCGGGCCGGTCCGCGATAGGGTGTGACCGGTTGTACAGTCGCCGTCCGGGCGCGCCCCGGGGCGGCCCCGAACCCGCTTGAAGGGGAGGCCAGGTGCCCGGTTTCCAGACTGCGCTGGTGAACGCGGCGGCGGCCTGCGACGCGGCGGCCGCCCGCGCCTCGCTCGCGGCGCAGCGCCTCGGCGACGCCGCGTTCCAGACCCCTGTGGACCCGGCGCTCCTCGCCGCCGAACGTCAGATATCCGACGCGGCCGCCGCCTCGGCGCAGCAGCTGCGCACCGATCCCGAACTGCTGCACGCGGGCCGCATCGTCCTCCACGAGGGCCGCACGCTGCCGCTGGTGGTGCCGTTCGGGTCCCGCGGGCACCTCGCCACCTCGGTGGACGCGCGGGTTGAGGGCGTCGCGGCCCTGGTGCGCACCGCGGTCCTCCACGCCGTCGCGACCCGCGACGCGGGCGGGCTGCGCGTCGTCGGGATCGACACCGCGACCCTCGGCGCCTCCTTCGCGCCCCTGCGGCCCCTCGCCGACGCCGGAGTCATCGAGGCCGTCGCCACCGACTCGCGGGCCGCCGCCGACGCGGTGGCGCTCGCTGAAACCCAAGTGGCCGAGCACATCGCGGGCCGCCGCGCCGACCGGATGCTCCTGGTCGTGGCCTCGCTCGGGGACGCGCCGAAGACGCTCGTGGAGCGGATCGACGCGCTCGCGCGCTCCGGCCTCGCGCACGGCGTCACCGTCCTCGGCTGCGGCCTGCCGTCCCTCCCGCAGGCCGCCGTCATGCACGCGGTCGGCGATCATGTGGAGGTCACGAACCCGCCCGCGGCGCCGTTCGGGCGCGGCGAGCGGCTCGCGGCGCCCGTCACCTGGCCCGACGCCCCCGATCCGTCCTTCGTGGCCGGTGAGGCGGCGCGGCTCGCGGAGCGGCACAAGGCCGCCGCGACGCTCACGTTCGCCGACCTGCTGCCCGCGGCCCCCGAGACCGGGGACCCCGCGAAGGGCCTGGAAGTCCTCATCGGACGCGACGCGGCCGGGGAAGTGCGGCTGCGGTTCGACGACGCGACCCCGCACTGGCTGGTCGGCGGGCGCACCGGCGGCGGCAAGACCGTGCTCCTCCTCGACGTCCTCTACGGCCTCGCGTCCCGGTACGCGCCTTCGGATCTGGCGCTGTTCCTCCTCGACTTCAAAGAGGGCGTGTCGTTCACGGAGTTCATCCCCACCGAACGCGACCCGTCCTTCATCCCGCACGCGCGCGCCGTCGGCGTCGAGTCCGACCGCGAGTACGGGCTCGCGGTCCTCAAGACGCTCAACGAGGAGATGACGCGCCGCTCGAACGTCATGAAGCGCTACGGGGTCGCGTCGTTCGCGGGCCTGCGGCAGCACGAGGCGTACCCGCGGATCGTGTGCGTCGCCGACGAGTTCCAGGTGCTCCTCGCCGGGAACGACCGGGTCGCCTCCGAAGCGGTCGCGCTGCTGGAGAACCTGGCCCGAAAGGGCCGCTCGTACGGCGTCCACCTGGTGCTCGCCTCGCAGACGATCTCCGGCATCGAGGCTTTGTGGGCGAAGAAGGACTCGATCTTCGGGCAGTTCCCGATGCGCATCGCCCTGCCCGGCGCGCGCACCGTCCTGGAGCCGAGCAACGATGCGGCCGCGCGGATCTCGCTCGGGCAGGTCGTCGTCAACCGGGAGGGCGGCACCGCCGGAGCCGACCGGGTGGCGCGCTTCCCCGACACGGACCCCGAGGCCATGCACCGCCTGCGCGAGCAGCTCGGCCGCGCCCACGCCGGGGTCGGCGCGCCTCGCGTCTTCTACGGCTACCGGCCCGTCCACCTCGCCGACGCCCTTCCCGGGGAACGGAAACCGGGACGCGCGCTCGTCGGACGCGAAGTGTCCCTGCACCTCGCCGCCGCGGGAGTGGACCTCGACCGCAGGCCCGGCCGCCACCTCGCCGTCCTCGGCTCCGACCCGGTCGGCGGCGAAGCCCTTGAGGCCGCGGTCGAATCGCTCGCCGGGTCAGGGTCGACCGTGTGGGGCGTCGACTTCACCGGCACCGCGATCATGCATCCTATATCCTATAGGATATCGGATTCGGAGTTCGCGGCCAAGCTCGGCGAGGTCCCCGACGACACGCTCATCGCCGCGTGGGGCCTCGACGCCGCGGCCCTCGACTCCAAGGGCCAGAAGGCACTCCGCGACCTGCTGCGGACCGGGCCCGCCCGCGGCGTCCACCTCCTCGGCTGGTGGCGGAACTTCCGCCGCTTCACCGACGACATCGGCGGGACCGCCGGGCGCGAGGACGTCGCGTGCGCGCTCGTCCTCAACCTCCCCGGCGGCGAGATCATGGGCCACTTCGGCACCCAGTTCCAGCACTGGAGCCCCCGGCCCGGCCGCGCGCTCCTGGTCGACCGGCACGCCGACACCGCGGGCGGGCGCCTCGTCGTCCCGTTCTCCCGCCCCGAAGGGCACGCGCCCGGCCCGCAGCGCAGCGGCGAGGGCACCGCGATCGAGAGGACCCGCCAGTGAGCGCCTTCGACGACTACCTCGCCCAGGTCCGGCGCCTCGACGAGGCCCGGCGCAGCGCCGACGAGGCCGCCGCCGCCACGGCCACCGTGGCCGAGACGCTCGGGCAGCGCACGCAGCGGATCGCCGAGCAGGCGGCCGCGACCCGCACTTCCGTCGACGAGCTCGCACGCACCGCCCGAACCGCGCCCCCGCAGCGCACCGCCGCACCCGCGCCGCTCGGCGACCCGCACGCCGAACTCACCGCGGCCGAGACCGACCTCCACACCGCCGCAACGGAACTCGAAGAGGCCCGCTTCCTCGCCCACCGCCCGCCCTGGCTCCCCCGGTGGCGGGCCGACGAGCGCAACGGCCTCATTTACGGGGCGTTCGCGCTCGTCTGCGTCCTCGTGCAGCTCGTCGTCCTGCGCATGGTTCGCGCCGACGACCTCACCGGCGCGATCGTCCTCGGCGCGATCCTCGTCGCCGCGCCGCTCGCGGCGTTCTGCGCGGGCTGGCTCACGATCGGCGTCGCCGCCCGGCCCCGCATCGGCGACGAGGAGGCGAAGCTGGAGCGGAACTTCCGCCTCGGGCTCGTCCTGTGCGGCTCGACCCTGCTGGTCGCGTGCTTCGGGTTCTTCTCCTGAGCAGGGGCTTCCTATAGTCGAGTGACCCGAATGCCTCACCGTGCGGCTCGACGAACTCGACGCGCTCACCGCGGAGCTCGACCGGCGCTCCGGGAGCGGCGACTCGATTTGCAGCGCCGACGAGACGGCGGCGGCCTCGTTCGAGACGCTCTACAACCAGATGTGACCGGAGGCGGATGCCGTGGAGGCGATCGCGCAGTTCTTCCTGGAGACCGTGTTCGGCGCGGCCACGGGTGCGGCCCGGCGCCGCCGCGCGGCCCGGTTCGCCGCCGCGCACGGCCTGCGGGCCGGGGACGATGCGGGGCTCGACGAGCTCGACGCGCTCGGCGTCCGCTTCAACCGGCCCGCGGCCGACACCGCCGCCGGGGACCGGAGCGGGCGGCGCGTCGCGGTGTTCACCAACCCGGGGGTCTGGGACGGCAGGAAGCACGTGGCGTACCGATTCGCGGCGGTGGCGCTGCGGCGCCCCGCCCCGGACCTCCTGGTCGCCGACCCGGGGACCGAGCGGTTCACCAAGCAGTGGTTCGACCCCGACGCGCGCTGCCTCGCCGTCCCGGTCCCGGCCGGGGCGAAGCGGACCGTCGTCGCCTCCGACCCGGCCGCCGCCAGCGCCGTCCTCGCCTCACTGCCCGATCCGCTCGGGCGGCCGTGGATGGTCCGGTCGACCTGGGTCGCCGGCTGGCGCCGCGGGCACGTCAAGCCCGAGGAGGACGCGGCGCTGCTCGCGTTCCTCGCAGCCGCGGCCGACGCCGTCGAGCGTTAACGCTCCTTGCGGCGCTTGAGCAGGTAGAGCAGGCCCGCGACCGGCAGGACCAGCGGCACGTACCCGTACCCGGACCCGAAGTGGGACCACACGGACGGCTCGGGGAACCAGTCCGGGTCCGCGAAGCTCAACGCGCCCACCGCGACCACGCCGACGAGCTCCACGCCGACCGCCGCGAGGGCGGTACGGGCCGCGCCGCGGATGATCGCGACCGCGGCGACCAGGTAGATCGCGGCGGCGACGGCGCTGAGCGTGAAGCTGAGCGGCGCGTGCGAGAACTTCGTCGCGACCTGGTAGCCCGCGCGGGCGCCAGCGGAGACCGCGAACACGATGTACACGAGCACGATCAAGCGGCCGAAGCCGTCGGCGAGGCGGCGCCGCACCTCCGGTTCAGCCGACATGGATCTGGAACTCCCAGATCTGGTGGACGCGCAGCAGCAGCGCCGCGACGATGAGCCCCGACGCGGCCACCGTCCCGATCCCCCAGCGGCTGCGGTCGATCGACCCCCAGAAGCACGCCGCGACCGGCACGAGCAGGGCCGTGACCAGGTACGAGAAGAACAGCCCCGCGCCGCCGCCCGGCTCGCCGGGGACGATCGCGATGCCCGCGACCAGCTGCGCGAGCACGAAGACTTCGAGGACGCCGACGCCCACGAAGTGGCGGCGGCCCACCCGCTGCGAGCGCGCCGTGTCCACGAAGAACCAGGCGCTCATCGCCAGCGCGGCGGCCTGGGCGGCGAGGTAGAGCCAGTCGATCACGCACCCGACGCTAATACAGGCCCGCGGCGCCGAATCCGAGGCCGCACCGCGAAGTGGCCGCGTACGCTGGAGCGGCCCCGCCCCTCGCGTCCCCTCGACCCCTTGGAGCCCACGTGTCCCTCAAGCGCGCCCTCGCCGCCCTGCTGCTCGCCCTCTGGTTCGCCCTGACCGGCGCCGTCATCGTCTGGTGCGTCTCGTACCTGTTCTGGGGCGAGTACGAGACGGTGACCGTCCTCGACGACGGCGAGGACCCCAACTGCGTCGGCACCTGGTGCACCGACGGGTCCTGGATGCGGTCCCCCGCGCTGCGCGAGACCCCTTCGGGCCCAGAGGAGATCACGATCCTGGGCGACTTCGAGCCGGGCATGGAGCCGTCGACGCTCATCGGCCCGCTCCCAGGCCTGGGCCTGTTCTCGCGGTTCGAGGCGATCCTCCCGCTGATCCTCGTGTTCGGGCCGTTCGTCACCTCGATCTTCGCCAACCTCGCGTTCTGGACCGACCGCGACTGACCTCCCGCACTGCCGCGGAAACGGCGTCTTGTCCCCCTCCGCGGCTAGACTTCGCAGCATGACCGACCTGACCCACGTGGACTCGACCGGTGCGGCCCGGATGGTGGACGTCTCCGGCAAGGACGTCTCGCAGCGCTCGGCGCTGGCGACCGGGCGGCTGCGCACGACGCCGGAGGTCGTGGCGGCCCTGCGGGAGAACTCCCTCGCGAAGGGCGACGCGCTCGCGACCGCGCGCATCGCGGGGATCATGGCCGCCAAGCGCACCCCTGACCTGGTGCCGCTGTGCCACCCGATCGCGATCAGCGGCGTGAAGGTCGACCTGACGGTGACCGACGAAGGCGTGGACATCGCCGCCCGCGTCAAGACCGCCGACCGGACCGGGGTCGAGATGGAGGCCCTCACGGCCGTGTCGGTGGCGGCGCTGACGCTGGTGGACATGGTGAAGGCCGTGGACCCGGCCGCCGTCATCTCGGACATCAAGGTCGAAGAGAAGCTGGGAGGGAAGACCGGCGAATGGCACAGGTGAAAGCGACCGTGATCGTCGCTTCGAATCGGGCGGCCGACGGGGTTTACGAGGACGAGTCGGGGCCGATCCTGGCCGATGGGTTCCGTGCGCAGGGATTCGCCGTGACCGGGCCGGTCGTCGTGCACGACGGGGCCGAGGTCGGCGCGGCCATGCGCGCGGCGGTCGCCGCGGGCGCGGACCTCGTGGTCACCTCCGGCGGGACCGGCCTGACCAGCCTCGACCTGACGCCGGACCAGACCAGCGAGGTCGTCGACTACGAGGTCCCCGGGATCGCCGAGGCGATCCGCGCGGCCGGGCTCGCGAAGACCCCGCACGCGGCGCTGTCGCGCGGGATCGCGGGCGTCGCCGGGCGCACGCTCATCGTCAACCTGGCCGGATCGCGGGGCGCCGCGAAGGACGGCCTGGCCGTCCTCACCGGGGCCCTCATCGAGCACGCGGTCGCCCAGCTGCACGACGGCGACCATGAGAGGACAGCATGACCGACCCCATCACCTGGGCCGACGCCCGCGAGACCGCTTGGGCCGCAGGCTATGCCGCGAAACCGGCGCCCGCCGAGCTGCCGTTCGCCGAGGCCGCCGGGTCCGCGCTCGCCGCGCCCCTGACCGCCGTGTCCGACCTGCCCGCGTTCCCGACCTCCGCGGTCGACGGCTGGGCCGTCGCCGGCACCGGGCCGTGGCGCATCGGCGGCGAAGTGCTCGCCGGGCACGTCCCCGAGCCCCTGGCTTCCGGTGCGGCCGTGAAGATCGCGACCGGCGCGCAGGTCCCCGAGGGCACCGACGGCCTCATCCGCTTGGAGCACGGCACCGTGGAGGACGGCTACGTCTCGGGTCCGACCGACCGCGAATGGCGTGAGGCCGGAGAAGAGGCCCGCCACGGCGAGGAGCTCATGCCCGCGGGCACGCCCGTCACGCCGCCCGTGATCGGCCTCGCCGCCGCCGCAGGCCACCTGACGCTCCCCGCGCACGGGCGCCCGCGCGCCCGCGTCGTCGTCTTCGGCGACGAGCTGCTGACCAGCGGCGTCTCCGGGAAGGGCCGCATCCGCGACGCCCTCGGCCCGATGGTCCCGCACCTCCTCGTCGGCGCCGACGTCCAGGCGTCGATCGGCCCGGTCGCGGACACCCTCGAAGCGCACGTCGCCGCCCTGCGCGAGGCCCTCGCCGACGCCGACGTCGTCTGCACCACCGGCGGGACCATGGTCGGGCCCGTCGACCACCTGCACGCCGCGCTCGCCGAGATCGGCGCCGAGTACGTGCTCAACACCGTCGCCGTGCGCCCCGGGTTCCCGATGCTGCTGGCGCGCACCGCGGACGGCAAGTTCATCGCCGGGCTCCCCGGCAACCCGCAGTCGGCCGTGATCGCGGTCGTCACGGTCGTCGCGCCGCTCCTGGCGGGCCTGCGCGGCCTGCCGCTGCCGCCGCTGCGCACCGTCGAGCTCGCCGAGGACGTGCCGGGCCGCGGCTCGTTCACGCATCTCGCGCTGGTCGACCCGGCCGGGCGGCGGCTCGCCCACCACGGTTCGGCGATGCTCCGCGGGCTCGCGGGCGCCGCCGGGTTCGCGGTCATCCCCCCTGACGACGCGGCCGCCGCCGGGACCGTCGTCGACCTCGCCACCGTCCCAGGAGTGTCGTCATGATCCGCGCCAGAGTCCTCGACGCCCCGCTCGACGTGTCCGAGCACGAGGCGGCCGTCTCGGCCGCCGAAGCCGGTGCGGTCGTCTCCTTCGCGGGGGTCGTGCGCAACCACGACCACGGCCGCGGCGTCCTGTCGCTGTCCTACGAGGGGCATCCGTCGGCGGGCGAGGAGCTGCGCCGCATCGCCGAGGAGATCGCCGCGCGTCCCGGCGTGCGCGGCGTGGTCGTCTCGCACCGGGTAGGGGACCTCGCCATCGGCGACCCGGCGCTGGTCGCGGCCGTCGCCGCCGAGCACCGCAAGGAGGCGTTCGAGGCGTGCGCCGACCTCGTCGACGAGGTGAAGGCCCGCCTGCCGATCTGGAAGCACCAGTACTTCGCCGACGGCACCGACGAGTGGGTCAACTGCCCCTAAGTCCTTCGGGTCGTCCTTCTTGCGGCCCACGGTCTTCACGAGGACGACGCCGAGCACGACGATGACGAGCAGGCCCAGCAGGATCGCGCCCAGTGCCGCGCCCGCCTCCGAGTCGCCTTCGGCCGAAGCGGCGAGCGCGAGGGCGGCGGCGTCCAGGCCGCGAGTCGTCTGCATGGCGCCCATGATGCCACGGGAGCGGCCCGGGAGCGCCGGGCCGACCGGCCGGCCGGTGGGGGGCTGGTCACACCGCGCACGCGGTGACGTCGCGGGCGCTACACACGGTCACCGTCTTGCCGTGAAATGGCCCGGTTGGCGGAGATAGTACCGCTCACCCTCGTGTTGACGATCGCCGGAAGTTGTGGTGTGCTTACGTCCATGGTTGAACCGATCCGATGGGGAATCCTGGCGACCGGCGGAATCGCATCGACCTTTGTGGAAGATCTTGCCCTCCTCGACGATTGCCGCGTCACCGCTGTGGCCTCTCGATCGGCGGAGCGCGCCGCCGCGTTCGCCAAGAAGCACGACATCCCTCACGCATGGGACTCCGTCCAGGCGCTCGCCGCCGACGACGAGGTCGACATCGTGTACGTCGCGACCCCCCACTCCCACCACTACCTGCCGACCCTCCGGCTTCTGGAGGCGGGCAAGCACGTCCTGTGCGAGAAGGCGTTCGCGTACAACGCGGCGCAGGCCCGCACCATGTTCGACGTGGCCCGCGAGCACCAGCGGTTCCTCATGGAGGCCATGTGGACCCGCTGCAACCCGGCGATCCGGGAGATGCGCCGGGCCATCAAGGAGGGCATGATCGGCGAGGTCGTGTCCGTCAACGGGAACTTCGCGACCGCCGGGGACATCCCGCCCTCGCACCGGCTCCGCAACCCCGAGCTCGCGGGCGGCGCCCTGCTCGACCTCGGCGTGTACCCGGTGACGTTGGCGCACTTGGCGCTCGGCGTCCCCGAGTCGGTGTCGGCCGTGGCCGTCATGGACGAGGTGACCGGCGTCGACGCGCAGACCGCGATCACGCTCCAGTACCCGAAGGCCGTCGCGCAGCTGTCGTGCTCCTACCGCGGCGGCGCCGCGAACGAGGTCACGATCGCGGGCACCGAGGGCCGGATCGAGCTGCGCGACTACGCGTACCGGCCCAGCGGGTACACGCTGGTGCGGTACAACGAGCCGCCGCGCGAGTTCGAGGCGCCGTACGTCGGCCACGGCTACGTCCACGAGGCCCTCGAAGTGCACCGCGCGCTGCGGCAGGGCCGCCTGGAGTCGACGCTGGTGCCGCCGCAGTCGACCCTTGAGGTCATGGAGATCCTCGACGAGGTGCGGGCCCGGATCGGGCTCCGCTACCCCGGCGAGACGCACCCCAAGCAGTCGTAGACCCAAGGGGCGCTTAGTACTCGATCGCCTTCTGCGCGGCCTCGCGCTTGGCGACGATCCCCGCGTGCTTCTCGCGCAGCCACGCGACGCGCGCCTCCGCGTTCTCGATCGCGGTGTCCTCGGCCTGCTCGACGAGGATGCCGCGGCTCGCGGCCTCGTCGCGGAAGATCCGGTCCAGGTTCGGCAGGAGCGCCATGACGGGGCCGGTGAAGTACCCGGTCGCGGCCTCCTTCGTGAAGATCCAGCCCTTGTACTCGATCTCGCACACGACCTGGCGGCGGCCCGCCTCGGGGTCGCGGATCGCGAGGTCGGCGACCATGGCCCACAGGGTGAAGATCGCGGAGGTGGCCTTCTCGGAGACCCAGCCGCGGCCCGGGACCGGCGGCAGGAGCGCCTCGATCGACTCGGTGAACGTGTCGGTCGAGAGCTTCTGGAGGATCCCGTCGAGCGAGCGGGTCCGGATCGCCTTCACCTTGTGCCACTTGGCGGTCCCGCCGTCGAAGCCGACCTCCTTCGGGCCGATGTCGATCGTCCCGAAGTTGTCGAGCAGGCCCAGCAGCAGCCCGGTCCCGGTGGGCGGCTTGCTCCCCGCGGTGATGAGCTTCGCGAGGCTCCACTGCCAGTCCTCCTGGACCGGCTGCGCCGGAAGGGGAAGCCGGGCGAGCAGCTCCTCGAAGTCGCCCTCCTTGAACGCGGACTTGGTGTTCGCCGCGAAGTCCACGGCCGCGTCGCGCTTCTGCACCGCGAAGCCCGTCACGTCGTCCACTTTGCCCTTGGCGAATCCCGTTGCGGCGTCGCGCTTCTCGCGGGCGCTCTCCACGCCGACGTCGACGACCATCTTCCCTGCGTCCTGGGCGCGCTGCTTCATCTGCTCCAGGCGGTCCTTCATTCCCATGCGAGCAACATACCGGTTTCGGGCAACCGGGCGGTGACCCTGCGGCGCCGGACGGGGGCCGGGCCGCAGGACCCCTAGCGTTCGAGGTTGTCGCGGGCGCGGTCGCGCAGGTGCTCGGGCATGTCGCGGTTGACGATGCCCATGACGTCGATCTTGTCGCCGACGAGGGACTGCGCCATCTGCGCCATCTTCACCGCGTGCGTGGCGGTGGCCTCCTGGATGAGCGCCATGATCGTCGGGGACAGCGACTGGTGCTGGCGCATCGAGGACTCGTCGATGCCGATCTCGGCGACCTTGCCCTCGGCGTCGAGCTTGACGCGGATGCGGCCGTCCTCGGAGAAGACCTCCACGGCGTCGGCGCCGAGCCGCTCGCTGAGCTCGTTGAACTTCGCGAGCATCGACTCGGCCTCCGCCTGCATCTGCTCCAGGCGGCGCATCATCGCCTCGGGGTCGGTCGGGCGCTGATCGCTCATCGGGGCTCCTCGGGGTCGATGGGGGCGAGGCCGCTGCCGCCGAGGTCCTCGGGCGCCAGGGCCGTGCCCATGACGGCGCCGACGCGCTGCGCGAGGTCGGCCTGCGTGCGCCGGTCGGCGTCCCGGATCGTCTCGACGATCAACTCGCCGAGCTCGACGCCGGACAGCTGGAACGCGCTCATGCGCAGGTCGAGCACCTTGATGTTGCCGGCGGCGCCGGTCACCACGCGGACCGAGCCGTCCTCGCTGACGGCCTCGCCTTCGAGCTCGACCGCGATGCGCTCGATCTCGCGGGCCTTACGCCGCATGTCCTCGGCCGGATCCTCCGGCATACCGCTCACCTCCCGGGGCAGGCGCGGCCGGATGGGTCGGCCGCGATCACACGATGCTAACGGCACCCTGCTAGCACCGGTCACGGGTGTGAACAGGTTCGTCACTGGCGCCGGTTTGGGGGGCTTCGCTATATTGACGTCAGTCCGCTCCGCCCCCGTCGATCAGAGGTGTCCCATGGGTGAACCGGTTGGCGTCACGCCCGCCCAGCTCGAATCCGCCGAGCAGCAGCTCCGCGGGCAGGTCCCGGCCGCGCAGCAGCTCCAGGGCAAGGCCGACGACGACGGCCTCGACATGATGGCGTGGGGCGTGCCCGGCCTGTTCTTCTCCCCGGGCTACTACCAGATGCTGGGCGAGCTGCGCGAGATGTTCGAGATGCTCACCGCGGGCCTCGAAGGCCACGCCGGGCGCCTCAAGGACTGCCGCGAGTCGTGGGAGACCGCGGACATGGACACCGCGAAGGAGTTCAGCCAGTTCTCGCCCGAGGGCATCGGCGGCTCCATCCAGTGGGGCGGCTCGACGTTCACCGACGGCGACGGCAACTTCCAGATGTTCGAGATCGGCGAGTCGAAGAAGCAGTCCTACGCGAAGCCGATCTTCGGCGCGATGGACACCGTCGAGAAGATCCAGAAGGTCGGCCGCGCCGAGAACGCCGGGGAGCTCATCGGCGCCGTCGCCGACGTCTCGAACTCGCTGCTCGGCACCCTCAACGACGTCGCGCAGGCGATCACCGACCCGCTCATGTTCCTCATCTCCGCGGGTCTGGACTTCCTCATCTCGCTCATCCAGCCCATCGACGACCTCGTCGGCATGGTCACCGGCAACGGCGAGCGCATGAACCAGGAGATCCAGCGCTGGGACCCGATCAAGGACGCGCTGCCGCCGATCGGCGAGGCCGTCGCGAAGGTCCCCGAGGAGATGCTCACCGCCTGGTCGGGCAAGGACGGCGACGCCGCCCGCGAGAAGATCGCCGAGTTCGCCGAGGCCGTCGTCGACGTCGGCGACAAGATCCAGGTCATGCAGGGGCTCCTGCAGCTCACCGAGCTCATCGCGACCCTCATCCGCAAGACCCTCCTCGACATCGCCGGGAAGTGGGCGAGCCAGCAGATCATCACGTGGGCCGCGGCCGGGCCGCTCTCGGCCGTGACCTTCGGCGGCGCCGCCGTCGCCGCGATGATCAACTCGATCCGCTCCGCGATCCAGTCGATCGTCCTCGCCATCCGCCGCTACAAGACCGCCGTCGACGCGTTCCTCCAGGCCAACACCATCCTCGGCCGCGTCGTGGCGACCCTCGGCAAGGCCGCGTCGCCGCTCGCCGAGGCCGGGATCAAGTCCGTCGGCATGGTCGGCAACCTGGCCGGCTCGGGCGCGCCCTCCGACTCCTCGATCGTCGACGGGCTCAACGGCTAGTGGAGGCCGCCGGGCGCGCGTTCCGGGACCCGCAGGACGTCGACGACGCCCCGCGGGCGGCCTACCGCGACCGGGACGGGCGCCGCCACGAAGCGCCCGGCGCCCCGACGCTGCGCTTCGACTCCGTCGAGGACTACCGCGCGGGCCGCTCGGCCGCCGCCGACCCCGGGCCCGGCTCGGGCCTGCTCGACGTCCTCGTGTGCACCGCGGCCACCGCCGACCGGACCGGCGTGCTCCTCCTCGACGGCGCCCCCGTCGCCGCCGGGGACGGCCGCTACCAGGTCGAAGTCGCCCCGGGGACGCACCGGCTCGACGTCCAGGGCGCCGACGCCGCCAGCGCCCTGTTCACCGTCGCCGCGGGCGAGCGCGTCCACTTCACGACCGGGCAGGGCGTGGCCGTGCGCCACCAGGTCGACTACCGGACCCAGCTGTACCGGGTGCGCGACGCCTCCGACCTGCTGCCGGTCCTCGGCGGCCGGGCCGCGAACGTCTCCGGCGCCGGGTGCCTCATCGCCGTGGTCGGCGCGATCGCCCTGGCATTCGCGATGGTCGCCGTCCCGCTGTCGGACGGCGGGACGTTCGGCGCCGTCGCGGGCGCTATCGGCGGCGTCGGCGGGCTCGTGCTCATCGGCGGCGCGGCCATGGGCATCACCGCGACCCGCTCGCTCCACAAGCGCGCCAAGGCGAACCGCCTCGAATCCGCGCGCACCGACGGCGGCGCGACCGCGTATCCGTCCGCAGAGGACGCCCGCGGGAAGGCCCAGGGGCTGCTGGTCGTGTACGACCTGTTCCTGTACCGCCTTTCGCGGGCCGACGACGGGACCCTGGCGTACGAGGGCACCGGCGAGGCGCTCGCCCTCGCGCACGCCGGGCGCCTGCGCACCTGGATCGACGACGCCGAGGTGCCGTGCGACTGGGCCGCCTGGCACTACTCGCTTGCGCCTGGGCCGCACCGGTTCCGCGTCGACTACGACGGCGAGGCCGCAACCGAGTTCACTGTGGACGTTCCCGTGCACGGCGACGCGGCCGTGCTCCACGTCCCGGTCCGCGTCTTCCGCGTCTGGGACGGCACCGGCTTCGAGCCGCTGGCGCCGCAGATCGCGCACCGGATCACCAAGCGCGCCAAGACCGCCGTGGGCCGCGCGTACCAGAACAACGCCAACCCCGACGACTGGGTGCCGCCCCGGATCTGGCCTCCCGCTTAGCTACTGATGCCGCCGCCGCAGGTCCACGCCGGACCCGTCGGCGAGCGTGATGCGCCGGTAGAGCCCGGCGGGCTTGGTGCGCCGCAGCATCCGGGTCTTGCGGAAGCGGTGGTCCTCGTCGTACGCGTACTGCTCCCGCGGGATCTCCAGGACCGTCTCAAGTGGAACCGGCCCGTCGATCTTCGTCTCGGGACCTGAGCCGCTCCAGAACTTCCCGTAGCTCCGCTGCACGGCAACGAACGCCACCCGCCGGTCGGTGAGCACCCACCAGCCGCGCCGCCGCAGCGCGGGCGTCACGAGCCGCCCCATCATCGAGCCCTCGCCCTCGCCGCGCAGGACCACCCCGGGTCCCTTGATGCGCTTGGGCTTCCCGCTGTCGCCGCCGCTGCCGGTGATGCCGTCAGCCAGAGCCACGAACACGATCGCGATCAGCACCGAGAACACGATCCACAGCAGTGCCAGCCCGACGACCTTGGCGACCTGCTTCGCGAGCTGGCCCGCGGTCCAGCCCGGGTCCGGGATCCCGTCCAGCGCAGGCAGCTTCCACACCGGCACCGCTTCGAGCAGGCGCTCGCCGGGGCGCAGCCAGTTCTCCGGGAGCACCCGCTGCGCGTCGCGCTTGAGGTCGAGCTTCGGCGAGCGCGTTCCTGTCATCCGACGAGGCTACCGCCGCGGGCGGGCCGCACCTCTAGTAGGAGGTCTCGATGGACCTGGAGCGGAAGTCGGAGAGGCGCCAGACGTAGACGCCGACGGGCCCGGTCGCGACGGCGAGGGCGGCGGGCCAGGCGTCCTCGGCTCCGGTGGCGAGATGCTCGTCGAGGAGGTCGAGGTCGACTCGGTAGGAATACGCCGACCAGACGGCGAGGACGAGCACCAGGCACCAGCCCCACCAGGGGACGGCGGTCGCGAACAGCCCGCGCCCGGTCGCGGCGAGGGCCGCGTTGACGAGGGCGAGGGCCGCGAGTCCTGTTGCGGCGGTGGCGGGCACGACGACGAGGGACGCCCTGGTCCCCCAGGGCGCGCGCCGGATCGCGAGGGCGGCGAGGCCGGTGAGCACGGTCCCGAGCAGGGCGTTGGCGAGGAGCCCGCCCGAGCCGAGGTCGAAGGCGGTGCCGAGCCAGGCGAGGAGGCAGCCCTGCGCGACCGCGTAGAGCGCGGCCACCGCTGCGCTCGTGACGGGCCGGAACGTGCCGTAGACGAGCACCGCGGCGACGATCGCGAATCCAGCGGCGCCGATGAGGTTCGCGGTCAGTCCCGGCCACTCGCCGCCGGGCGGCCACTCGCTCGGCTCGGCCGCCCACGCGGACATGGCGGTCCAGGCGACGGCGCCCGATATGAGGGTGGCGGCCAGCAATGCCGCGGCGCGGTTCAAGACCTGCTCCGCGCTGATCGGGGCGAAGTGCGGGGATCGCGTCTCCCGATGCTTGAGAAGGCGCCTGAGGAGTCTGTTGCCGCGTGCCATTCCGTGCCGTTCTCCATTGCGATTCCTGGGGCGGATTCAGGCTACGACAGTCGTTCCGACCGGCTTGCACTGGTTGACTACACTTGGTGACGCCCGCATCTCCCGCCCCTCGGAGTGAACCGATGACATGGATCAATGTCGATGCCGAAACGCTGCGCCAAGCGGCCGCCGCCCTGCACGAGTCGGAAGGCGAGATCCAGACCCTCGCCGATAATGCGAAAGAGGCCGACCCCGAATGGTGGATGTGGGGTGTGGCCGGTCTGGTGATGGCTCCGGCGTATTTCGCACTCGCCGATTACTTCCATTCCGCTGTAACGGATTCGGTCGAGGCCGTGTCCGGCCTGGCCGACCGCATCCAGGCGTGCGCCGACGAGCACGCCGGCAACGACGCGGCCATCGCGGCCGAACTGGAGCGCATCGGCGGCGATCTCAGGGGAGGCAAGTGATGTCCGACGACGTCAAGGAGCCGACCTGGGACGAGCAGGCGCCCCACCAGTCCGACACGCCCGCGGTCAGCGGCGGCGACGCCTGGAAGGCCGTGACCGGCCAGGGCTCCCCGGACGCGAGCAGCGACGGCGGACTGATCCACCAGGCCGTCGACGGCTACCGCAACCCCGACGGCACCACGACGAAGGCGACCTCGACGGGACTGAACGTCTTCAAGAGCGTCGCCTCTCCCGTTGTCGCCGTGCAGAACACGATCATCAACGCCGGGAAGATCGAGGGCCTGACCGACTGGGACGGCTACGCGAACCTGGTGACCGGCCTGGCCGGGGACATCACGGCCGTGCAGGGCGCTTCGGAGGAGTTCTGGAACTTCGTCGAGGGCGTCACCGACCCGAAGTTTGACCCGGTGCAGTGGCTCGCGGGCACGCTCATCGACTTCCTCATCCAGATCTTCCAGCCGCTGGAGGACCTCGTCGGCATCGTCTCCGGCAACGAGACCCGCATGAAGACTTCCGCGTCGATGTGGAACTCGGTCTCCCAGGGCGCGCCGCAGGTCGGCGAGTACATCGCCGCGGCGGGCGGCGACATCCTCGCCGACTGGCAGGGCGAGGACGGCGACGCGGCCCGCATGCGCGTCTCCGAAGCCGCCGAGGTCATCAACGGGCTCGGGTACCTCGCCGTCGGCATGGAAGGCCTCCTGACGTGCATGGCCGACCTCGCCAAAGCCCTCCGCCAGGACATCGTCGACCTCCTCGCCAAAGGCGTCTCCTGGGCCCTGACCCGGCTCCTCCCCCAGGTCGCCGCGGGCATCGCGACCTTCGGCGCGACCGTCGCCACCGCGATCGTCGACGCCGTCTACAAGGTCGCCTCGATGCTCCTCAAGGCCTTCAACCGCATCCGCCAGGCCACGAGCATCTTCGCGCGGGCCGCACAGGTCCTCGCGAAGATCTGGGCGGTTCTGGAGAAGATCAAACCGGTCCTCGAATTCCTCAAGGACCACAAGAACGCGATCGTCACAGGCGCCGGCATGGTCGAGCAGGCCACCGGCTGACCAAGGGACGCAACAAATGATCGGGCCGGTGGCGAATCGCCACCGGCCCGATCGTCTTACCTTGTCTCGCTACGCGTAGGGGTCGTCCTTCTCATTCCCGATCCCCCACACGTCGTCGTCCTCGGTGAGCCAGGTGCCGTTCTCGCCGTTCTCATCACCGGGCCCGCCCACGCCGCCGCGCCCGCCGCCGGCGCCCATCATGCCGCCGGCCATGCCGCGGCCGCCGGCACCGGCGCCCATCTTGCCGCCCATGCCACCGGGCCTGCGGCCCCCGGCACCTGCGCCGCCAGCGCCGCGACCGGCACCGCCGGCGCCCATCATGCCGCCCATGCCACCGGCGCCGATACCGCCGCCGACGCCACCGCCGAGGCCACCGCCGGCACCGCCTCCGGGCAGGCCACCGCCGGCGCCGCCGCCGGGAAGACCGCCGCCGCCGAGACCGCCACCGCCGCCACCGGCCAGACCACCCGAAGGCAGGTCGTCGGGGTCGGGCGTGGACGGCTCCCACGGGTTGTCGTCGAGCCCGCCCGGGTCGTTGCCGCCCGGGAGGTCAGGGCTGCCGGGGAGGCTCGGGTTGTCCGGGTTGCCGGGCATGTCCGGAGTCGACGGCGACACCGGCTTCATGCCGCCCGGGGGCTTCATGTCGCCGAGCCCGGGGGGCGTCCCGCCGCCGGGGGGCGAACCGCCGTCGAGGCCGCCGGGGGGCTCGGTGTTGCCGTCGTTGAAGGTCGTCGGCTCCGACTGCCCCGCTTCGGGCTTGATCTCGGTGACCGCCATGTTGGTGTTGCTGGTGCGGTCCGTGATGTCCTCGTTGACCTGGGTGGCCTGCGCTTGCAGCTCCTCCTGGCCGTCGGTGCCGAGGCTGTCGGTCGCGTCCTTGGCGTACTCGTCGGCGCGGGTGCGGGCGAGCTCCTCGCCGCGCATCCCGTCCTCTTCGTAGTCCGGGTACTGGTTCGTGTACTCGATGTACGCGTTGTACGTCCGCTCGCGCTCTTCCTGGACCTCGTCGACGATGGTGCTGTCGAACCCGGCCCACTCCATGGCGACCTTGGTCTCGTCGTCCGGGAACACCTCGCACTCGGGGAAGTACGGCGGCCGGATGTGGATCTTGTGCGAGCAGGCCGCGGCGTCTTCGAGGTGGAACTTCGGCGAGGGGTAGGGGCACTCGTCCCCGCCCTGCTGAGCCAGGATTTCCGACGCCTTGTCATTGAGGTTCTTGACGGCCCCGCCGAGGCTCGTGTCCTCGCCCCAGATGTCGCCGAGCACCTTCTGGCAGTTCTTGATGACCTTCTCGACCTGCTCCTCGAAGGCGTCGTAGTCGTCGCCCTGCCATTCCTCCGCGAGTGTGGTCAAACCGTTCTTGAGTTCCACCGGAATGTCGCTGAGGCTGCCGCACAGCGTCACCCACAAACTGCTGATCTTGGTGATCGCGTAGTTGTCCGGATCCGCCGGCCGCAGCGAAGCCACGAGCGAAGCGATCGACTCGCCGTTCGGGAGCGCGTAGGACTGGATCTCGCGCGACGGCCGGATGTTCGCGGTCGCTCCATCGCCATTGGGCACCGCCGACATGAGCTTGAGCCAGGCTTCCTCCGCCGGGTCGACCGTCTTTGCAGTGCACTCGCTGAGCCCGCAGGTGGGGGTCTTCATCAGCTCGTTGATCCGAGCCTGGATCGCGGAGTTCGCGATCCCCTCCTGGGCGTCGCCGTACTCTTCGGTCTCGAATTCTTCGGCCATGTCTAGAGCCCGCTCTCTTTCTTGGCGAGGAGGTCCGAGTAGGTCGTCGGCATATAGTCGTTCAGCATCCAGTCGACGATCGACTCATCGGTGAAGGGGTAGACCGGGTCCGCGCCATCCTGGACGGCGGGGTCGGTCGTGTAATCGATGAAAACGTAGAGGACGAGATCGCCCTTGTAGGCGATCGCATCAGCGTTAAACCCGGTGTTCGACGCCCCCGCATAGTAATAGGAGCCGTCCCAGTCGCCCTCGATTTCGCCTTCCTGCACGTTCGAGTACTCGGTTCCACCGGTCTCGATGGCCTCTTTCAGCTGGTCGACACGCTCCTGGAAGTTCTCGGCCGCCTCCGAGTCGGATTCCCACGGAGCCACGCCGACATCGATGTTCGCGGTACCGGGAATCTCCTTGTCACCGGTGACCTCGTTCTCCATGAGGTAGACAGCCAGGTTCGCCGCCCCGCCGCAGTTGAACGCCTCCCCGTCAAGGCCGCCGGGGATGTCGCTGGACATGATCCCGTTGGTGCCCCAGTCAGTGACACCCATGAAGTCTTGTACCGCCTGGACGTCGTCGAGCGCCTCGCAGCCGTCCCACTCGGCCATCACGCCGTACGAGCTGGAACCGGAGCTGTCGCCGCCGCCGTCGGGGTTGTTCGTGCCGTTCTCACCGGGCACCGGGGGTTCGTTGCCGCCGCAGCCGGTCAGCAGGAGGCCGGCGGCGCCCGCGACGGCGAGGCCCCGGATGAAGGTCAGGTTTCGGGTCACGTTGGTGGATCCTCTCTCTCGGTCGCCCGGTTGCCGGCTGACCACTCTCACAGCTGGTTGTCGAAGTCCTGGCCGCTGGCGTCGTCGGAGTCCTCGTGCTGCTTGGCAGTGTCTTCGAGGGAGTTGACGATGCCGTCGAGGGCTTCCCGCAGCGCCTGGAGGTTGTTCCAGGTGGTCTCGTGGAACGTCGTGTACGTCGTACGTGCCTGCTCAGACCCGTCCAGCACCCCGAACGCGGGCAGCTTGCCGAGGGGCTGCCCGTTCCTCATCTGGGAGATGATCTCGTCCTCAAGCTTGTCGAGCTGCGCTTGGACAGTGCGCTGGTAGGCGCGCAGCGCTTCTGGATCGACCTTCGGCATCGCATTTCCTGTCTGTGAGTTCAGTACCTGCGGTACGGTCCCCCGACGTGCGGTCGGACTCCATCGCGCCAGGACGCGGTGGGCAACTGCGGAATCGGGGCGCTGCCTGACGTCCTTCGGGGGGATTACGCGGGTCTCGGCGGTAAGTTCACGGTTCAGGTTAGCAGGGGTGTGCAAACCGTGCGCCTGTAGACAACCGGGTCGTCACGCATGGTGACCACCGGCTGCGACATGCGGAAAGGGGCCGGTTCAGGCGTAGAGGTCGTCGCCGTCGGCGAGGTTGCGGAGGTCGGTGGCGGTCTGGTGGTCGACGGTGCCGCCGTTGTCGATGGCGGACTGGAGGCCGGCGCGGAGGCCGTGGAGGGTGCCGCGGAGGTACTGGAGGTTGCGCCAGGTGGTGGCGTGGAAGTCGGCGTATTCGGCGGCGGCGTGCTCGGTGGCGCCGGGAGAGGAGCCGAAGGCGGGCGCTTTCTTCAGGGCGCCGTCGCGCAGGGACGGGACGATGTCGTTCTCCAGCTCGTCGATGAGGTCGCCGAGGAACTGCCGGTAGCGTTCGAGCGCGGCGGGGTCGAAGGCGCGGTTGGCCATGCGGGGGCTCCTTGTCTAGGCGTAGGGGTCGTCGTCCTCGTTGACGAAGCCCCACATGTTCGCGTCTTCGACCAGGTCGACGTCGGGTTCGCGGTCCTTGTCGTCGGCGGGCGCGCCGCGCCCGGCCGCGCCGGGGGCGCCCATCATCGGGGCGCCGCCGCCGCGGGGGGCGGCGGCAGCGGCCGAGGCACCCGCGACCGTCGCCGCGGCAGGGGCGGCGAACGAGGTGGGGCCCGCGCCGCCGTTCGAGACCGGGGACGCGGCCGCAGGAGAGGCGAAAACGCCGCCGCCGAACGGGGCCGCGCCGGGAGCGGTGCCGCCGCTGGCGAGGCCGCCCGAGGCGCCGTCGTCCTCGGCGGGCTCCTCGGCGTCCCCGGCGGGCGGGTCGCCCGCAGGCGGTTCCAGGGACGGGTCCTCGGTGGCGCGCGGGGAGGAGGCCCCGGCGGGCTGGTCCATCGGCGGGGGTTCGAGGTCCATGTAGGCGGGGTCGGCGGCGGCCGGGTACGGCTTGTCGCTGCGGACGGTGCGCACCGACCGCTCCTCGCCGTCGGTGTCGGCGCTGCGCTGGCTCACGTCGTCGTCGACCTCGGCCTGGCGGGCGTCGTAAGCGCCCCAGCTCTGGTCGACGAGGGTCCCGTAGTGCTCGACGGCGTCGGCGACGGCGAGCTCCTTCGCCTCTTCGACGGTGAGGCCCTTCGTCGGGTCGAGGCCTTCGCGCTCGATGGTGACGGGGCTGGAGTAGTAGTCGATGTAGTGGACGATCCGCTCGTCGATGTAGTCGATGACCTCGGTGGCGAGGTCGGGTTCGGCGCCGCCGAGGGCGAGCACGTGCTCGGCGTCCTGGCAGGTGTACTGGAGGCAGTCGCCGTGCCACCAGGCGGGCCGCACGTGCACGGACACCCAGCTGTGCCATTCGCCGTCGATCCAGAACTGCGGTGCGGGATAGGGGATCTCGCCGGAGTCGCCGCCCTGGATCGCGTACAGGGCGTCCTCGGTCGCCTGGAGGCTCGCGACGGTGGCGTCGACGTCGTCGATGAGGTCCTCGACGAGCTCGCGGGTCTGCCCGCAGGCGGCCTCGAACACGTCGAAGTCGGTGCCGGACCAGCCTTCGGCGAGGTCGGCGAGGTTGGAGCGGATCCGCTCGGACCAGTCGGCGAGGCGGCCGGAGACGTCATCGGTCCAGGCGGCGCGCAGGCGCGCGAGGGAGTGCGCGTCGGCCTCCGCGGGGCGGACCGCGGCGACGGCGTCGCGGAAGTCGGCCTCCGTCGGGTACGCCATCCCGGACTCCTTGGGCCGCAGCCGGAACAGCTGCCGCTCGACCGGCACGGCCGACACCAACTGCTGCCAGGCCTGCTCGGAGGGGTGCGCGGTCGCGTTGCCGCACGCGGCGTTCGAGCAGCCGGGCCGCACCGCGACGATGGCCTCGTCGGGCTGGGTCTCGATGTCGGGGGCGGGCGCGACGGACCCGAACGCGGGCGCGCTGGCGGCCGGGGCGGCAGGGTCGAGGCCCTGGTACGAGTCGTTGTCGCTCATCGATACTCACCTCGCGAGGGGACGGGTGGCCGGTCCCCCACACGGTACCAACTGGAGGCGCCCCGCGACAGCACTCACGGCCGCGGCCGCAGGAGCAACGCGGCGAGCGCGACAGGCACCACCAGGAAGACGATCACGACGACGACGGGGGCGAGGTGCGCGGCGGTGCCGGTCCCGGCCGTCCACGCCGTGGGACGGCCCCACCAGTCCGGGTGCAGCGGCGCGGGCTCGACCAGGAACGCGTCGAGCACCGCACCTTCTTTACAGCGGCCGTCGACCTCGACGTCGACCTCCACTGCGGGCCCGCCGCCGTCCGGGGTGAAGGTCCCGGTGCACACCTCGTCGCCGCTGCCGGCGGTGAAGCCCTGCTCGACCACGACCGTGCCGTGCGTCCCGGCCCCGTCCGCAGCGGCCCGGAACTCGAAGTAGCGCACCAGGGTCGCGGCGAGCGCGAGCAGCGGCACGGCCACGGCCAGCGCCAGCACGATACGGGCCCTCAGCGCCATTCGACCGACTCGGGGTTGGTGAACCGGTCGGGCGCGTGGTCCTCCCACAGGTTCAGCAGCGAGTCGGGGATGCCGAGGGCGGGGCCACCGCCGTCGAAGAGCGCGCCGGTCTCGCCGTCGCCCTTGTACATCGGGAAGATCGAGGAGACGCCTTGGAAGACGTGCATGGCGTTGGTGACGGAGGCGTGGCGGCCGCCGGGGGTCATGGTGGCGACGTTGATGCCGTAGACGAGGAGCCCTTCGAGCATGTTGGCGAGCCCGGCCCCGGCGATGTCGAGCGGGTCGACGGGGTTGCCCTTGATCTTCTGGTACCCGAAGGTGACGGCGGTGAGGCCCCCGGTGAGGGCGGCGCAGCCGGTCGACACGGCGATGAGGTACGCCTCGAAGCTCTTCATGGAGGCGACGAGGCTGGTGGCGACGGTCTGGGCGCTGGCCATGATGGCGGGGGCGCCGGGGGCGGTGAGGACTCCGGCGAGCGCGGCGAGGTAGGCGGCGAGGAAGGCGTCCATGACGACGGTGCAGGCGGTGAGGAACAGCCAGTAGACGGTGAGCATGGCGGCGAACGCGAGGAGCTGGGCGCCGATGAGGAACGCGGTGACGGCGAGCTCCTGGAGCTGGGCCTTGACGTTCGCGGCGGAGGCGCGGAACGCGTCGGCGTCGTCGCCGGACCAGTTGCCGTCGTTGACGGTGTCGACCTCGGCCTGGAGGGCCTCGGCGGCGGCGGTGTTCTTCTCGGCCAGGGAGACCCAGGCTCCGGCGGCTTTGAGGATGTCGCCGGGGTTGCACTGGTTGAGGTAGATGCTGGTGGCCATGGACTGGACGGCGAGGCCGAAGACGATCGCGGGCGGCGCGATGGCGACGGCGCAGGATTTGATGACGCCGTTGTAGTACGGCGACATCTCCTCGCCTGCGTCGTAGAGGCTCTGCCCGGTTGACATGCGGCGGCCCCCTCAGTTGCCGCCGAACGCCCGGGCGCAGGCGTCGTCGGTGTCGGTCATGTCCTGGGCGCAGGCGTCGAGGGCGTCGCGCATCTGGCGGAAGCCCTCGGCGGCGCCGGCCATGGACTCGGTGACGGTGGCGGTCGCGAGGGAGTACGCGGCGGCCATGGGGAGGGTGACGGTGGTGTAGAGGCTGCGGTCGATGGCGCTGAGCTCGGGGAGGTCCTCGTTGGTGGATTCGAGGACGGGGACCACGTTGGCGTCGATGCCCGCGCCGAGGCCGCGGACGAACTCGGGGTCGAAGATCCGGGTCATGTGCGTCCTGCCTTCCTCTGGAGGGTCTCGTTGGCCTTGGCGATCCCGTCGAGGATGCGGCCGGTGGCCTCGCCCGCGCGCGCGGCGTCCTCGGGGGCATTGTCGATCGTCTCCGCCACTTCCCCGGGGAGGCCGGCGTGCGCGCGGTCTTCGGCGAGGCGGCGGACCTCGTCGCGGGCGCGGGCGATGAGTCCGGTGAGGGCCTCGCCGAGGCCGTCGATGCCGCGGCTGCGGGCGTCGGGTCCGATCCACACTCCGGCGACGGCGCGTTCGGAGCTGGAGGTGACGGAGCAGTCGCCTTCGTCGGTGAAGACTTCGGCGGTGAGGACCTCGCGGGCGGGTTCGGCGCGGGCGGTCTGGGCGGCGCGCATGGCGTTGAGGACGCCGTCGAGGCGGTTGGCGATGGCGCGGTCGAACTCGGGGTCGCGGCTGAGGGTGTTCGCGGGGGCCTCGATGCCGAGGCGGCCGCGGACGGCGGCGGCGAAGTCCTCGTAGCCGCCGGTGGCGGCGGCCTGCTGGAGTCCGGCGACGGCGTCGATGCCTGACGCGAGGTTCGCGTCGGACTCGGCGCCGGGCCGCGGGAGGGTCCCGGCGAGTTCGACGATGAGTTTGGCGATCGAGGCGGGCGGCTGGCCGAAGCCGGTGGTGGTGATCTCGACGGTGATGCGGCCGTCGAGCACGCGGAGCGTCACGTGCTCGTCGAGGTCGGTGAGGACCCGGTCGGCGTCGTTCACAGTCGCGGCTCGCTTCGCTGGAGGTCACTCCGAGGATAGCGAACCGCGCTCACAGTGACCGACCGCGTTTCGAAGCCGCCGGTGCTCAGGCGGTGCGGTCGGCTCCGGCTTCGGTGCGCCCGTTGTCGCCGTTCTCTAGAGGCCAGACGGTGGCCTCGACGGAGCCGACGAGTTCGAGGGGGCCGACGAGGGAGGCGGTGCGGGCGACGGTGAAGTCGTCGAGCGCGAGGAGGCTGATGCCGCCGCGGCTCTGGGCGACGGCGGCGTAGAACGCGCCGGTGCCCTTGTCCTGGAAGACCCAGCCGGGGCGGGTGTCGGTGGGGATGGTGGGGACGCCGGGGCGGGCCGCGGGGAGGCTCCCGGTGGAGGTGAGGTCGGGGGCGTACGGCGACTGGGGGGCCTGGCGCGGCTCGGGCGCGTACTGGTGCGGCTGGTCCTGCGGGTCGGGTTCCACGGGCGTCTCCGTGTAGTCGGGGATCTGGTAGCGGGTCGGGTCGCCGGAGACCGGGATCGGCGGCGGGGCCGCGTGGTGGTCGGGGACGGCGATCAGGGTCCGCATCTCGATCTTGCCAGCGACGACGCTGACGAGCCACAGCCCGGCGGCGAGGGCGAGGAGGTCCACGCCCACGGCGAGGAGTACCCGCAGGTTGGCGTTCAAACCGGTGCCGAACTGGGCGAGGGAGAACAGCCCGGCGGCGAGGGCGAAGACGACGAGTCCGGCGAGGGCGCCGGTCATGACGGCGGGGCGGCCGAGGCGGGGGGCGGGGGCGGAGGGCCACTTCTCGGAGGCGCGGACGCCGCCGAGGGCGGCGGCGGCGAGCGCGGCCACCGCGAGACCGGCGACGGCGAAGGCGACGGCCGCGGCGGTGAGCCGGCCGGCGATGTCGTCGATGTAGTCCATGGTGGTCTCCGCGAGGTCGGTGCTCGGCCGGTGGGCCGGCGGATCGGGCTGGCCCGTGAGGGCTGTCGGGCTCTATTGTGCGGTGCCGCTTGAGCGTAGGGCACCCGGCTCTCCCAGTTTAGTGTCGGATTGCCGACACGGAGTGATCGCGGCCATCGGATTGATACTTCCCGGCTTATCTGTTTCAGTTGCGGTTGTCCGGTCTCACGGTCGCTCTTCGAGCCGACGAAGGTGCGTTCCGTCAGGGGTCCGGCATATGATGAGGGCAGACCCCGCAATGGGTTGGGAGACAAGAAACATGAGTGAAAATTGCGTTACGTGAGGTTCTAGTGGCTCGTGTGACGGAAGGATGGGACTGATGACTGTAAGAGAGACACTCTGGACGGTGGCCGCGCACGCCCAGGCCGGCGCCGAGATCAACACGCAGGGGATCATCGGGTTCTTCCTGTCCAAGATCGCCCCGATCCTCCTGGCCATCCTCGGCCTCATCTTCATCGCCCGGGCGAACAAGGGCGAGGTCAGCCGCGTCCTCACCTCGTCGACGATCGCGATCATCGGCATCGCGTTCATCGCGGGCGCGGTGGTCCTGGTCGCCGTCGGCGGCGGCCTGGTCGACGTGCTGTTCAGCCAAGAGGACTAGCATCCCGCATCGCCCCTTAGAGGAAGGCCGGACGGAGGACGCCCATGCGCTTGCGCACCGACGACGACATCTACCGTGCCCGCCTGCTGTACCTCGGCCCTCCCGGGTACACGCTCCCCGTCCACCTCCCGTACGGGCAGTACGGCGCGTTCGCCGCGCTGCTGGCGCTGTTCATGTTCGTCCGCTGGGCCTTCACCGGCGACGTCGACCTGTTCCCCGCCATCGAGATCTCCCTCGCCCTCGTGACGACCTCGCTGATCTTCCGCTACGTCGACGCCGACCGGCCCGCGACCACGGTCCTGCGCACCCTGCTCACCGACTGGAAGCACACGCGCGACTCCGGCCACGAGGTCCGCATCCCGGCGTTCACGACCCGTTCGATCCGCCTGCGGCCCACGCTCGTGGAGCCCGTCCGAACTGAGGAGCGCCTATGAGCGGCGAGGACCGCCGTCAGCCCGTCGCCAAGTTCTCCGCCCCCCGGCCGCCCGCGCCGGTGCGGGACCGGGAGCGGCCTTCCGGCGACCTCGGCGACGACGCGACCGCTCTGGCCGATGCGGTATTCCGGGCAGAGCCCGCAAGAGGACACAGCAGAGGCGAACCGGCGAAGGCCCGTCCCCAATCCGAGCCGCAGCGGCCCCCCGCGACACAGGAGCCCCGCCAGCAGTCCCCAGTGGAGTCGCTGCGACACGCGTCGCCACCTGCGCCGACGACGCCTCCTTCGACCGCTCGTCCACAGGGTCGTACACAGGGTTATCCACAGAATCAGGGAAGTTATCCACAGGGGTATCCACAGCGTTACGCACAGGCTCCGACCAGCGGGAATCCACAGGGTTATCCACAGCGCAACGGAAGTTATCCACAGCAGGGCCCGAGTTATCCACAAGGCACTGACCAGGGTCGCCAAGCCTCCGCCGCAGGTCGCCGCCAGTCCGCGCAAACCAGTACACAACGGGTGCCCGGACAGGACCTCGTCCCGGTCCGGCAGTCCCGGAAGGAAGCGGTCGCGGTCCCGTCCGGGGACGCGAAGCCGACGCGCGTCAAGCCGATCGGCGCGCAGAAGGAGCGCCAGCCGCTCCGGGAGCTGAGCCTCACCGAGATCGCCGGGCACGCCACGTTCACGCCCGCGTCGGTCACCGCCTGGTACAAGCTGCCGGGCGTGCGCTGGTCGTTCCGGCCCGACCTGGAGCGCGAGGCGCTCATCGTCGCGATCGCCGAGCAGTACGCGGGCCTCGCGGGCATGCGCGTCCACCTGCGCCGCACCACCCGGCCGTTCCCGGCCGACCAGTGGGCCCGCACCGTCGACAAGCACACGGCGCGGCCGCTGCGCACCGTCCCCGGCGGCACCAGCTGGGCCGACCACCTCGTGGCCGCCCAGCGTCACCTCCAGCAGCTCTCCCACGCCGAGGGCGAGACGTTCCTCGGCATCACGTTCTCGCGGCGCGGCGCCTTCGACCAGCTCGGCGAGAAGGTCGGCCGCATGTTCGGGCGCGGCACGAAGCTCTCCGAGCGCGAGAAGATCGAGAAGCGCAGCCTCCAGTTCGACGAGGTCCTCGGCTCGTTCGGTGTGCGCGCCCGCCGCGCCACCACCGCCGAGCTCGAATGGCTCGTCTACCGGTCCGTCGCCCTCGGCATGGAGCCGCCGCGCCTGCTCTCGGGCTCGGACGGCGACTGGGAGCCCGGCGACGTCCTCGCGCTCACCGAGTCGATCGAGCGCTACCGCAGCCCGTACGGGTCCACGGTGAAGCTCGTCAACCGGCTCACCGGCGAGGAGAAGCACACCGCGGTCCTCACCGTCGGCCGCATGGAGGAGCTGGAGATCCCCCAGCGCCACGAGCCGTGGCTCCACTTCCACGAGCGGTGCCCGTGGCCCGTCGAGCTGTCGAGCCGCATCGACATCCTCGGCGCGGGCGAGGCGTTCCGCGACCTCGACCACCGGCTCCGCCTCATCCGCTCCCAGCAGCGCGACTACGACGAGCACGCCATGGACGCGCCGCCGGAGCTCCAGCGCCTCGCCGAGCGCGCCTTGGGCGTGGGCGACGAGATGACCACCGGCCTGCCGATCGACGCCGCGCGCGCCCACGGCTGGCACCGCCTCGCCGTCACCGCGGAGACGAAGGAGGAATGCCTGGAGCGCGCCCGCACGCTCATGCAGATGTACCAGCGGGACATGCGCATCAGCCTCCAGCACCCGAAGAACCAGGACTGGCTCGCCCGCGAGTTCATCCCCGGCGAGCCGGTCGCCCAGACCGGGTACGTGCGCCGCATGCCCGTCAAGCTCATGTCCGCGGCGATGCCGCAGGCCGCGTCCGTCGTCGGCGACCGCCGCGGCGACCTCATCGGGCGGACTGCGGGCACCTCCCGCAGCCCCGTCTTCCTCGACCTGCACTTCGCCACCGAGGTCCGCGAGAAGTCCGGCCTCTCGGTGTTCGTCGCCGAGCCCGGCGGCGGCAAGTCCACGCTCATGGGCGCCATCGGCTACCTCGCGGCCCGCCGCGGCGTCCAGGTCACGCTCCTCGACCCGTCGGGGCCGCTCGCGAAGCTCTGCGAGATGCCCGAGCTCAAGCCGTTCTCGCGCGTGCTCAACCTGACCGGCTCCGAGTACGGCACGCTCGCGCCCTACGCGCTCATCCCGTCCCCGCGCCGCGAGCACTACGCCGACTCGCCCGACGGGCAGCGCGAGTACGACATCGCCGTCTCCAACGCCCGGTCCGAGCGGCGCATGCTCGTCCAGGACATCTGCTCGATGCTCCTGCCGCCGCAGGTCCAGCGCGAGGCGAGCACCGCCCGCCTCCTGCGCCACGCCGCCCGCCACGTCCCCGCCGAGGAGGACTCCGCGCTCGAAGACCTCGTCGAGTCCCTCCAGGACGCCGAGGACCACGTCACCGGCGACGGCGCCGAGCTCGCCGCGCTCCTGCTCGACACCGCCGAGATGCCGCTCGCGAAGCTGTTCTTCGGCACCCCCGACAAGGGCGTCCTGGAGGACGACACGGCGCTCACCGTCATCACCATGTCGGGACTGCGCCTGCCCGACCTGGGGATCGAGCGCGAGTACTGGTCCGCGGAGGAAGCCCTCGCACTGCCGATGCTCCACACCGCGCACCGCCTCGCCGTCCGCCGTGCCTACGGCGGCGACATGCACCGCCGCAAGCTCGTCGGCCTCGACGAAGCGCACTTCATGGAGGGCTGGAAGTCCGGCCGCTCATTCCTGGTGCGCCTCGCCCGCGACTCCCGGAAGTGGAACCTCGCCGCGCTCGTCGCCTCGCAGAACCCGAAGGACATCCTCGGGCTCGACGTGCAGAACCTCGTCTCGACCGTGTTCGTCGGCCGCATCGCCGAGGACGCGACCATCGCGGAGGAGGCGCTCAAGCTGCTGCGCGTGCCCACGGGGGTCGGGTACGAGTCGGTGCTCGCGTCCCTGTCCGAAGTGGACGCTTCCGAGACCCGCAAGCTCCCCTACCGCGAGTTCGTCATGCGCGATGTCGACGGCCGCGTCCAGCGCATCCGCGCCGACTTCGGCTGGGTCCGCGGCCTCCTCGACTACCTGAACACCACCCCCGGGGAGGACCAGTGACCGACCCCTCCGCCCACGACCTCGCCCCTCCTCCCGCCCGGTCCTGGCGGCGTGCCGGAGGGCGCGCCGCCCGGATCCTGGTGGCCTTGGCCGCCATGCTCGGAGCGCTCGTCCTGACGCCGGGATCGGCCGGGGCGCAGGGGGACGAGGGGTGCTCGGACTACGAGTGGCACACCTACTGGTCCCAGTGCATCGAGGAATTGCCTGAGGCCCAGGAGCTCCCGTGCGAGGCGGCACCCCAACCCGCCTCGCCCGATTCCGGCATGGCCGGCTGGTTCGCCGAACCGTCCAACCTCGACAAGAGCGAGGGCATCGGCACGTACAGCGCCTACGGCTACGCCGGGTACCAGCTGCCGATGTACGGCTCCCAGCAGATGAGCGTCGGCGGCCAGTGCGTGGACTCGGTCTCGATCCCCAACGGCGCCGACACCGCGAACGCCCTCGCCAACATGGAGTTCAACCTGTCGGTCGCCACCGTCGGCGCCGCGAACTCGATGCGCCAGGCCGCTTGGGAGCCGGACACCATGTGGGGCTGGTCGAACCGCTTCATGGAGCAGGGCACCGAGGTGCTCTACCGCCAGATCTTCACCGTCTTCGGCGCCGTCACGGTCGGCTTGATCGGCCTGTACCTGCTGTGGCGCTCTCGTCAGGCGGACATGAACAACGCGGTCACCACTGTGGCCTGGGCGGTGCTGATCCTCGTGCTGGTGACCGCAGTCGTGCGCTGGCCGGTGAAGGCCGCCGAGTACACCGACAAGGCGTTGACCATCGGCATGGACCTCAGTACGGTCCTCATCGCCGATGACACTGCGGACGGCTGCGCCCGCATCCCTGGCGTCGACCAGGACCGCTACGACGAGCTCAAGGAGCTCAACGGCGACGACTTCTGCATCGACACACGTTCTGCCGCCGTCACCGCATCCGACACCGTTTCCGGCCAGGTGCTCTACCAGAACTGGCTGCGGACGATGCTCGGCCAGAGCGAAGAGGTCACCTTCCGCGAGCGCAACGGCGAGGTCGTCGAGGACGACGAGGGCAATCCCGTCGTCACCGAATCGAACACGGCCTACAAGTACGGTCCGGCGCTGTTCGCGGCGCAGGCGTTGTCCTGGCAGGAGGACGGCGAAGCCCAGGACTCCTCGACGGTCCGCAACCGGTTGATCGAGGAAAAACAGGAACTCTGGCAGGGCCTGGTCGCACAGATCCAGACCGAGGACCCCGAGGCGTACGCGAACATCAGCGGCCAGCGCGCCTGGGAGCGGACCGGTACCGGGCTGCTCGCACTGCTGACGGCGATCTTCTTCTCGCTGTTCGACCTCACCGCGTCGATCCTCATCATCCTCGGCTTCATGATCGTGCGGTTCGCGATCGTGGCCCTGCCGATCATCGGCACCATCGCGCTGCTCCGGCCCGCGGGCGGCCCGTTCAAGCGTCTGGTGAACACGGTTCTGGGCGCGATCATCAACGTCGCGATCTTCTCCCTCGCGGCGGTCATCTACATATGGGCGTCGAGCCGCATCCTCCAGACCGCCATGCCAGTGTGGCTGCAGGTGGTCATGATCGGGCTCCTCGGCGTCGCAGCCTGGCTGCTCCTCAGACCGGGCAGACGCATCGCGGGCCTGGTGGGAGGCAGCGGCCCGGCGGACGCGTTCCTCGGCCGCCGCGTCGACTCCGACAGGAGCGCCGAGCGCGAACGGGAGCTGGAGCGAGCGCGGCAGCGCCGCGACGACGCCCGGCCCGAGGAGACCTCGGATACCGTGCGCACCCCGCGCAGCAAGGGGAGCGACACGCTGCCCGAGCAGCAGACCACCCCGGACAAGTCCGCGAGTTCCACGAGCGGAGCCGGATCGAGCACGTCCACCGGAGGCGGATCCTCCGGTGGTGGAGAGGTCTACCGGCCTGCGAGAAGGGAATGACGGATGAACCGCGCCCTCCGGATCATCTTCTCCCGCTATGGGATCGTCGTCATCATCCTCGTTCTGGTGCTGGGCGTGATCGCGCTGGCGAACCGCCGCCAGGAGACCCCGCTGGACGGCACCAACGGTGCTGACGGCTCCGATGCCACGTCGGAGGCGGTGACCGCTGACGACGGCTTCGCGACCGACGACTGCGAGGACGACGGCTGCTTCACCGACGAGGAGCTGCCGCAGGAGGCGGTCGACCAGGCCGTCGCGTTCGCCGAGGCGTGGCTGAACCCGAACGGGTACGGGGCGCAGGGCTGGCTGGATTCGATCCGGCCGTTCCTGACCGAGGACACCGCCGCGCTGATGGAGGGCGTCGATCCCGAGGCGGTCCCGGCGACGGAGGTCGCCGGGGAACCGGCTCCTGACGGCCCGAAGGTCGCCGTCCCGCTCGACACCGGGACGTTGACGCTGACGATGGTCGAGGTCTCGGGCGGCGACTGGCTGGTGTCGGCGATCGACTGGGAGCAGTCATGAGCATCGCGAGCGAGGAGACGACGGCGAAGGACCGGTCCGAGGACCCGCTGGCGCCGAGGGTCCCGAAGCGGCTGCGGCCGCTCATGTGGACGCTCACGATTCTGTCGGTGTGCTGTCTGGGCGCGGTCGTGTCGATCGTGCAGCTCCTGTCGGACCAGTCGAACGACGAGGACGGCAACGCGATCGCCGCCGGGTGCGGGACGACGTCGGTCGATGTGAACGGCGAGTTCCCGGAGATCGGGCCGTACAGTTCGGAGCAGGTCGGGAACGCCGCGATCATTATCGCCGTCGGACAGGACCTTGAAGTGCCGGTGCGCGGCTGGGTCATCGCGGTCGCGACCGCGATGCAGGAGTCGCGGCTGACGAACCTGGGGCATTTGGGCGACCAGAACGACCATGATTCGCTGGGCCTGTTCCAGCAGCGCCCGTCCTCCGGCTGGGGGACGCCGGACCAGGTCACCGACCCCGTGTACGCCTCGACGAAGTTCTACGAGAAGCTCGTGAAGATCGACGGCTGGGAGTCGCTGCCGCTCACGGTCGCGGCCCAGCGCGTGCAGATCTCGGCCTTCCCGAACGCGTATGCGAAGCACGAGCCGATCGCGACGGAGATCGTCAACACGCTGACCGGCGGCGGCGCGTCCGTCTCCGCGGTGAGCACGCAGCTCGGCACGTGCGCGCAGCCGGGCGAGCTGTCCGCGGCGGGCTGGATGGCGCCGGTCGAGGGCCCGATCAACTCGGGATTCCAGACTCCGGAGCGCCCGACCCACAACGGCGTCGACATCGGCGCGCCGCGCGGCGCGACGATCGTGGCGGCGTCGAGCGGGACTGTCATCACCTCGGAGTGCAACGCGAGCCTGTACGGCGAGCCGTACTCGTGCGATGTCGACGGCTCGCCGGAGGTCGCCGGGTGCGGCTGGTACGTCAACATCCTCCACGCGGGCGACTACCTGACCCGCTACTGCCACATGGGTTCCGCACCGCTGGTGAAGGAGGGCGACGTGGTCCAGGCGGGCCAGATCCTCGGCTACGTCGGCTCGTCGGGCCGCTCCAGCGGTCCGCACCTGCACTTCGAGACGCACTTGAACGCGGACCGCAGCGCGGCGGGCGCGGTGGACCCGATCGCGTTCATGAACCAGATGGGCGCGCCGCTGAAGTGAGGTCAGTCGGCGGCGTTCATGAGGGCGTCGCCGCCTCCGAGCGAGGCGACGCAGTCGCCTTCGACGGCGATCTGGAACGTGAAGCTCTCCTGGTTCAGTTCGCCTTGGAGGACGATCTCGGTCTCGAAGGCGCCGTCCGCTTCGGCGGGCGAGATGCCGTTGAGGTACCCGGTCGTGGCGCCGTTGACGGCGACCCATTCGGTGATGGCGTCGTCGAGGTCCTGTGCGGTGATGCCGGTGAACGCACTGCACTGCATGGCTTCGGCGGTCGCCGGGTCCCGGTCGGCCACTACGGTGCGGAGGAAGTCGGTGGCGACCTCCTGGGGGTCGATCTCCTGAGTCGCCCCTTCGTCAGGGGTCGCGGTTGGAATCTCGGCCGCCGGCCGGTCCGCGTCGGACACGCAGTAGGTGCCGTCGTGCTCCTGGACGGTCACCAGGTATTCCTCATGGCGCTGAGTTCCTTCGGAGACGTACGAGACGGTTCCAGTGATGGCGATCCCGTCGGAACTGGAGACCGGATCACCGAGCTCGACGTCGACGCGGGTGATGCCGCCGAGCTCGTCGGCGTACGACTGGCGGATTCCGTCAAGGTCGCTCGGGGAGATCTCAGGCGATGCGCCGTCGCAGAGTGCCGCTTCGGCCCGGTCGAGGTCCTGGTTGGAGCCGTAGCGGAGGTAACTCCATGCGGCCCCCTCCGCATCCGTGGCGGCCTGATCCCTCGGGTCCTGGTTCTCCTCGCTTCCGCTCGCGGCGAACGCGGGGGCGATCCACGAGCCGAGCGCGAGCACGAGCGCCCAGGCGCCGGCCATTGTGGCGACGCGGGGCCATTTGCGGGGCGGGTCTGCGTAGGCCGCGGCTTCGGGGTCGTCGGCGGGGACCACGCGGTAGCGCTTGCCGCTCGTGTCGGCGACCGTGGCGGGCCGGGACGGGCGGGCGCGCCGGATGGTGCGGCGGATCAGACCCTTTCGCATGTGAACACCCTATGGGACGGGGCCCACCCGGCTCAACCGGAAGCGGCCGCCGGTTCCGGGCCCGCTTCAGGTTGGGGCCGTGGGCGAGGGACCCGGTGACGTGCATGTCCGCCTTAGACTTGTGGCATGAGCCACCCCCCGATGCAGCGCGGCGAGCAGGAGACAGCGGTCGTTCCGGGGCAGCGGGACGGCACCGCACCGGACGCCGCCGGGCTCCGGTTCGACCTGGTGGCGAGGGCGCCCGAGGTGCAAGGCCGGATCGAGGCGCACCTCCATCAGCAGTGCGGGGTGGACACGCAGGCGGTGCGGGACTGCTTCATCTGGAACGGCCTCCAGTCGGAGGTTGACCCGGGCGGGGAGCTGGACGTGGAGGACGTGTTCCTGCGCCGGGCCGGGGAGGTGTTCGAGGAGCAGGCCGCTCTCACGCCCGATTCGGTGGACCGGGCGCTGCTGTGCCTGTGGGTGCACCACAGTTCGGTGCGCGCGTGGAACCACACGTACCGCGTGGACCTGCTGATGAAGTGCATGCTGCGGTTCCGCGACATCGTCCGCCGCGACTGGGCGCTCAAGGCCCGGCCGGTGCCCGAAGTGGAGCTGGCGCTGCGCCTGTGCGAACTCGTGCGCCTGGAGATCGAACTCGAAGACTGCCTGAAGACCGGGTCGCAGCTGCGCTACTCGGAGGCCCTGGACATGGTGATCGGGTCGTGCAGGGGCCTGCTGCACGACGCCGAGGACGACGCGGGCCCGGTCGGCGTGTACGTGCGCGGGGAGGTCGCGGTGCGCCGCGAGTACCACGTGATGCTGCGGCGGCTGCACCGTGCGCTGGTCGCGCAGTCCGCGGGGAAGGAGCGGGAGCGGTTCGAGGTCCGCAAGGAGCTGCGGACCCTGGTGAACACGTGGCCGTTCTCGTCCGTGGAGCTGTCGAAGATGAACGCGCACCGGCAGGCCCTGGAGCGGCTGCGGGAGGCACACGCGGACCGGAGGAAGCAGTGGATGCGCATCGACGAGGGCCGGATCGTGTACCTGTTCCCGTTCGGGGTGAACGGGATCGACTACGAGACGGTCCGGACTCGCCTGAAGCGGGCGTTCGCGGAGGGCGCGGGGCCGGTGCGGCCGTCGGCGGCGATCGACCATTTCACGTACCACGCGGACATCTGGGAGCCGCGCCTCGAACCGTCCAAGCGGTTCGACGGCCTGGAGCTGATCCTCCCGAAGGTGCGCCTCACGATCGACGGCGACACGGTCGAGGAGCTGAACGCGGCGCTGCGGTTCTCCCCCATGGGCGTCCACTGCCTGCGCCTGGAGCGGACGGTGGAGGACCTGTACCCGAGCGGACTGCACGCGGCGATGTTCCGGGCGGCCCGAGAGCACGGCACGGTCGAGGTGTCGTGCGAAGGCACGGACCGGACGTGGGACCGGTTGGCGCGCTTCGCGAGGGACCTGATCCTGCGGCAGCTCCCGGAGGCGCTCGCGCCGCGCGGCGGGGAGCCGAACGCGCCGGTCGGGATCCACCGGGGCCGCTCGCACGTGCTGATCCGAGTGCTGCGGGCGAGCGAGCGGAGCCGGGAGTTCGAGCCGCCGAGCGGGGACGAGGACCGGCCGCTGGTGCAGGACGGGAACCGGCTGCTGGAGCTGGTGGGCTCATCGGTGCTGCTGCATTCGGCGCCGGACGCGAAGGAGTCGCTGTGGGACTGGATCCGCTTGGCGGACGACCACTCCCGCAAGATCTGGAACCAGCGCAACGAGGGCGACCTGCTGATCTCCACGGAGAACACGACGGTGATCGCGGCGCTGGACGCCCCGAACTTCATCTCGGGGGACTTGGAGGCGCTCGCGGAGTTCACGGCGTGCCTGGGCGGGATGATGGCGGCCTGGAACCACCAGCTGGACGCGTACCGGGCGGGCGTCTCGGAGATCATCGCCGGGTACAGCCTGCCGGGCGCGGACCGGGCCGCGCAGGTGGAGGCGATGAAGGCGAAGCGGATGCAGATGCTGGAGTTCGAGAGCGAGACGCGGCAGGTGATCGCGCTGCTGCATTCGCCGGGGCTGCTGCGGTCGCCGTCGAACGCGGCGGAGCTGCGTCGGCTGCTGGCGGTGAAGGGGATCGACGAGCAGCTGGCGAGTTTCAGCGAGCGCCTGAACGAGGTGATGGCGGACCAGTCGGAGGCGACGCTCCAGCGCTGGGAGGTGGACCGGCAGCAGCGGGTGCGCGATTCGCTGACGGCGGCGGTGTCGGCGCTGTCGGTGTGCGCGGCGATCAGCATCTGGCAGGCGGCGGGGTTCTGGACGCCGTTCGGGTGGGGCGCGGCGACGGTGGTCGTGGCCGGTTGGGCGGCCGTGTACGTGTCGGCGCGGTGGGTGTCGTATCAGGGCGGCCCGTGGTCGACGGCGCGGTTCCTGGCGGGGTTCCCGGTGCGGGCGCTGTCGCGGGCGCGCACGGGCCTGGCGCGGGCGCGGATGCGCCGCATCGCCCGCCCGTAGGCCCCGGCGGTGGGAGACTCCGGGGCATGGGGTTCTCGACCGTGGAGCGGACCGTCCCGGACGCGCTGTTCACCGCCGTCTACCGGGGCCTGTTCGCGCAGGCGTTCCCGCCGGAGGAGCTCGACGGGGAGGACGTCCTCGCCGCGGCGCTCGAAGGCGGTGCCGCGAACCTGTTCGCGGTGGTCGACGACGCGGGGACGCCGGTCGCGGCCGCGTTCGGGGAGTGGTCGGAGGCCTCGCGCGTCCAGCTGCTCACGTACCTGGCGGTGGGTCCGGCGGCGCGGGGCGGCGGGATCGGCGGGCGGCTGCTGCGGGACGCGGTGAACGTGTGGAGCGTGCGCCGCGACCCGTGCATCGTGGTCGCCGAGATCGAGGACCCGGGCGCGCCCGCGCACGACGCGCACGGGGACCCGCGGCGGCGCCTGGCGTTCTACGAGGCCGCGGGCGCGCGGGTCCTCGACGTCCCCTATTTCCAGCCGGGTATCGGCGGTCCCGGCGGCCGCGTCCGCGGCATGCTCCTGCTGGTCCTGCACGCCGCGCCCGTGTTCATCAGCGGCGACGGGGTCGACGGGGCGCCGCTGCGGGCGTTCATGGAGGAGTACCTCGCCGGGGCCGAAGGCGCCGTCGGCGACGACGATGAGGCGCGGGCGCTGCTCGCGGCGTTCGACCGCCCCGGGGGCGTGCCCGCGGGCCGGTGGCGCGCAGCGCAGTGATCGGTGCGTTCACCGCTCAGTAGTGAACGCGCCGTTCACTGCCTGGCGTGCTCCAGGTACCGCATGAGGTTCGACGCGGTCTGCTCCAGGCTCCCGTCGCCGCCGATGACGGTCCGCAGGTCCTCGGGCTCGCACGGGCGCCGGTCGGCGAGGTGCGCGATGTCCAGGAAGTGCGGGGCGGTCCCGGTGCGCCGGTACGCGGCGAGCTTGTGGTGACCGTCGATGAGGAACGCCGCGCAGTCCTGCTCGTCGCCGGGCGGCTCGGACCGCAGCAGCACCGCCAGGGGCCGCTCGCCGCGCTCGATGGCCGCGGCGTACACCGCGACGGTGTCCTCGCCGGGAGGCGGCCACGCGTCGGTCGGGATGACCGCGGTGCCCTCGGTGCCGATCGGCTCGTACGGGTACCACCACGCGGACCGGTTCTCCCCGAACGGCTCGATGTGCACGTTCGCGTCCGGCCAGCGCCGCACCCCGTACGCGCCGGGCGCGAGGAGCTTGAGGATCGGGGCGGCGAGGTCGACGGGGTCGGCGTCGCGGTCGGGGAAGCGGAGGCGTTCGCGCATGTCGCGCAGGCTCTGGCGGTGCCGGTCGTCGCGGGTGCGGATCGCGAACCGGTCGATGGACCCGGACCCGGTGTAGCCCTCGACGATGAGGGGCCGCCAGCCGACCTTGAGGGCGCTGGCGCCGTCGTGCCCGCCGACGGCGAGGGTCCCGTCGCCGTCGTCGACTTCGACGACCTCGTATCCGAGCGACTGGGCCAGTCGCATGATCATGTCGCGTCTCCGTCCTGCCGCGGGTCCGGGCGGCGCCCCTGCCGTCCGGTCCGCGCCCACCCTAGTACCCCGAAACCGCTCCGCCGAAAACCGATCGGCGGCCCTCATGCGCGGTTTCTCGGGACGGGCGGTGGCCGGCGGGGCGGAGCGGGGGCGGTGAAACCGCGTTGCCCCCGGTGGCGGGGGCGTCTTAAGGTGGGGCCCGAAAGTGAGGGTTGCTCCGTGACCAAGTTGAACCAGATCATCGCGATCGAGAAGAGCGTCAAGGCGAAGGCCGCCCGCTCCCTCGGCGACGCCGGGCGCGAGCTCGCGAAGGCGCCGCTGCTGTCGGGCATCTCCCGGACGTACCAGCCGAAGGACGAGGAGGGCGAGCAGCTGCCGCCCGAGTCGACGAAGGTGCAGCGCCGCGTGGAGGAGCAGCTGCGCGAGGTGTCCGCGGCGATGACGCGCCTGTTCGACGTGACGGCGACGAAGGACCGCACGAACGCGCTCGCGACGGCGGACGTCTCGGTGGACGGCGAGGTCCTCCTCGCGGACGTCCCGGTCACGTACCTGCTGTTCCTGGAGAAGCAGCTCGCGGAGCTCCAGTCGTTCGTGAAGGCCCTGCCGGTGCTGGACGCGGCCGAGTCGTGGTCGTTCAACGAGGCCGCGGACTGCTTCGCGACCGACCCGGTGAAGACGGTGCGCACGAAGAAGGTGCCGCGCAACCACGTGAAGGCCGAGGCGACCGAGGAGCACCCGGCGCAGGTCGAGGTGTACTACGAGGACATCCCGGTCGGCTACTGGACGACGGTGAAGTTCTCCGGCTCGGCCCCCGCGAAGCGCGTCGCGCAGCTGACCGAGCGTCTGGAGAAGCTCCAGGTCGCCGTCAAGTTCGCGCGCGAGGAGGCCAACGGGACCGAGGTCGTCGACGAGCAGGTCGGCGCGAAGGTCTTCGGGTACCTGCTCGGCGAGTAGGACGCAGACTCCCCTGCTTTGAGCGGCAGGGGTGGCGCGCAAGCGCCGAACCACGCTGAAACTGAGGTTCAGTCGGAATACAGCGCGGTAGAGGTGGGGGTTCGAGTCCCTCCCCCGGCACTCGTGCCGGGGTGGCCCAACTGGCAGAGGCAATCCGCGAAGATTCAGATTCTCGCTCCAGTGTCAGCATTCGCCACGCCGACCGCATCCGCGAGCAGTCCCCTGGGACACAGGAGTTGAAGGTTCGAATCCTTCCCGCCGCACCACATGCGGCGGTAGCTCAATGGCAGAGCACTGTGCTAGCAGCAGACTCAACGGCTGCCGCAGGAGCGTGACGGCCACTATGTGGCACATGGCGGCCCGGTGTCGAGGTCAACGACCCGGGCCGCACCATCTCTCTCGTCCACACCGGACGCTCCCCGGGAGCGGCGCCGGTTCGATGGCGCGTCCGGCGCCGCTCCTGCTCTGGGGAGAGCGGGGGAAAGTCTCAGCCTTCGGTGGTCTCGTCGGCGGCGCTCTCCTGGCCGGGGGCCTGGCCGCCGGGCATACCGCCGCCCTGCGGGAGCTCGTCCGCGCACGCCTCCGTGGCGGCCGTCCAGTCGTCCTCGTCGACACCCTCGGGCGCCTCGAAGCCCCCGAACCCGCCACCGCCGCCGAATCCGCCGGAAGGCATGTCGGTGGGCATGTCTGTGGGCATGTCGCCGGTCGGCATCTCGCCAGTGGGCATGTCCGTCGGCATGTCGGTGGGCGCCCCGCCCGGCATCTCACCGCCGCTGCCGCCGCCGGGCATACCGCCCTCGCCGAAGGGGCTCCAGTCGTCGGGGAGGTCGATGCCCTGCTCTTCGAGGCACGCCGTGTACGCCGCGAACTGCCCGTCCGCGGTCGTCGCCTCGTCGGTGGCGTCCGCGTCGTCGTCGCCGCAGGCGGCCAGCGCGAACGCGGCGAGGCCCGCGGCGCAGCCGATCCGCAACGTGCGGGAAAGCATCGTTCTCATGGGAGGCGATCCTCGCGGCCGAACCTCAGGGGCGGCTCACAACCGGATCAGACTGCGCTCCTGGAACCGGCCGCCCCGACCGGCCCGGTAGGGCTGTCCCTACCCGCGAAATACCTGCTCGCAGGCTCGAAGCAGCGCCTCCTGCGGACGAGGATTGAAGGCATGAACAAGACCTTCAAGCAGCTCGGCGCCGACTCCGCGTACCTGCTCTCCGGCTTCCCGATCGCACTGCCCGCGTTCGTCATCACCGTGACCGGCTTCGCCGTCGGCATCGGCACCGTCGTCGTCTGGATGGGGGTCCCGATCCTGGCCGCGACCCTGCTCGCGATGCGCGGCCTCGCCGCCGCGGGCCGCGTCCAGCTCGCAGGGGTCCTCGGCACCCCGGTCGAGCGGCCGCACTACCGCCGGGCCGCCGAGGACGCGTCGCCGCTGCGCCGGTTCCTGACGCCCCTCGCGGACGGCCAGTCGTGGCTGAACCTCCTGTGGGGCCTGGTGAACTTCCCGCTCGCAGTCGCCGGGTTCGCGGTGGCCCTGTCGTGGTGGGCGGCCACGGTCGCGTCCCTCGCGTACCCGCTGTACGGCTGGGTGATCCGCCGCGCCGCCGGGGACGGCGACGGCCTGGAGTACGCGACCCGCTGGCTCGGCTGGGGCGACTCCTACCTCGCCGTCTCCGCGCTCGCGTTCGCGGGCGGCCTGGTCATGGCCCTGCTCCTGCCGCTGGTCCTGCGCGGTTTCGCGCTCACCCAGGCGAACCTGTCCCGCGGGCTGCTCGCGTCGCTGACCGACGCCGACGCCCCGAACGGGCCCGTCCGCTCCGCGCTCGCCGACGCCGAGGTCACCCGCGTCCAGGAGCGCCTCTCCGCCGCCTAGACGAGCACACCAGGGGCGGCCGCACGCTGAGCGGCCGCCCCTGCCGCGCGTCCAGTGCTAGGTTGGGCCGCATGGCACCCCACGGGCACCACCACGGACGCGACGACGCGGTGTTCGACTTCGCGGAGGCCGCGCCCCGGTTCCGGGCGCGCGCCGACGCCGAGACCCCCAGGTACCGGCGCCTCGCCGCGTCCCTCCCGGACCCCGGCACCCGCACGGCCGCCGACATCGGCTGCGGCGCCGCGAGCATGGCGTTCGCCCTCGCCGAGACGATCCCCGGCATCGAGGTCACCGCGGTCGACGCCGAACCGGCGATGCTCGAACTCGTCCGCGGACGCGCCGCCGAACGCGGCACCCCCATGCCGACCACGCTCGCCTCCGTCGACGACGCCGAAGCGCTCGCCGCCCTCGCGCCCGTCGACTTCGCGTGGGCCGGCCACGTCGTCCACCACGCCGCCGACCCCCAAGCGGCCCTGGAGAACCTGGCCGCGCTCCTCAACCCGGGCGGGCGCCTCGCCATCGGCGAAGGCGGCACCGCACCCCAGTTCCTGCCCGCGAACCTCGGCACCGGCCGCCCCGGCCTGGAACTGCGCCTCATCGAGGCGGGCGCCCGCCGCCTCGCCGACGAACTCGCCGCCCACGGCGGCACACCGCTCCCCTACGGCTGGAACCTCGCCCTCGAACACGCCGGGCTCACCGAGGTCCGGACCGTCAACGAACTCGTCGCGAAGCCCGCCCCGCTCACCGGCGCCGACCTCGACCACGCGCTCGACGCCCTCGCCACCCGCGTCGACTGGTTCGAGCACTACCTCGACGACGACGACGACCGCGACACGTGGACGCGCCTGCTCGACCCCGACGGCCCCGACTGGCTCGGCCGCCGCCGCGACCTCCACCACCTCGCCATCGACACCGTCTACACCGCGGTACGACCCGCCTAGGACCGGTGGTAACAGGCCCGGTTCACTCCTCGGAGTCGAGGGTCCCCGACTCGATCTCCAACTGGAACAACCGATCCAGGGCCGCCAGCCCGTACACGTCGTCCACGCCCTCCGCGCACGCGAAGTCGCTCAGCAGGTCGAACCCGTCCCCCACCCCGAGCCGCCCCAGCCGGTACGCGGCCTCGATCCGCCCCGCCCAGTGGAAGCACGCGTCGACCGCGAGCACCGAGTACGCCTCCACGCCCGCGTCCGGGTCGACGCCGTACATCGCCTCCGCCGCATCGATCCCCAGATGGTGGTCCATCAGCGACTCCACGCCCTTCACGATCCGCCACAGCGCCTCCCGGGCGTCCTCGCGGCTGTCGTCGGCGAGCTGCTCGGCGCAGATGATCCGCAGCCGCGACGTCACCAGCGGCGCGTTCGCCAAGTGCCGCAGCGCCATCGCCGCCGCATCCCGGTTGACGCGCCGCAGCGCGTGCGCCGCCGAATGCCGCACGTACTCGCTGACGCCGTCGTCGGTCACCAGCTGCATGAGCGCGATCGCCGCGGGGCTCGCGGCGCTGTCGGCGAGGGCGCTGGCGGCGTCGAGGCGGTACTTGTCGTCGACGGCGGGGTCGGTGGCGATCGCTTCGAGCGCGTTCACGGCGTCGTCGAGGTTGAAGCGGCCCATGTGCTCCGCGGCCTCCAGCCGCACCTCCACGTCCACTTCAGAGGCGACGGCGACGGGCGAGAGGCGCAGGGCCATCGCCTCGCCCCCGAGGTCCACGAGGTCCTGGATGAGCTGGATGCGCAGGTCCGCGTCCACCGACTCGTCCTTGATGGAGGCCACGAGGTTCGTCATGGCCCGGTCGCGGCGCTCGTCGTGCCCGCCGGGCGCGGGCGCGCCGGGCCGGTCGGGATCCCAGAACCCCTGGCGCGGAGGCGCTTCGGCGGCCGCGGCGACGGCGGTGCGGGCGAGCTGGCGGCGGCGCTGCCACAGCCCGGTCGCCCATGTGGCGGCGATGGCCGGGCAGAGGAGGCCGTAGCCCCAGAACCGGTTGATCTCCAGGAGCTCGACCACCGGGACGGGGGCGAGGACGGAGGAGAACCTGAGCGTCCAGAGCCCCATTGCTGCGTTCGCCATACGTTGAACCTCGGGTAGAAGCGGTGTTCGGTGCTGCCTGAACTTCTCGGTACGGCGCCGTGCGGAGCCCCGGCGGGGGTCCGTTCCGCAGTGGGCCGGGGCATAAAGCGTAGTCCTCGCGGGGCCCCGGCGGTCGCACAGGGTGTGCGACGGCCGAAACGCCCCAGCAGGGCCCGATCCACTCGCCCCGTTTGCGGCGCTGTTGCCGTATTGCGGCCCGGACCTGCACTTTCGCGGGTGCCACATTCTCGCGCCGGGCCTGTACGATCGGAAGCGCGGGGAGAACCCATCCCTCCGCCCGGCCCAAGCCCCTGAGCAGACGAGGCGTGTTAGAGCTATGACGTATCCGCCCCCCGGCGGCGAGAACCCGCAGTACCAGCTGCAACCCGAGCCGCAGCAGCCCAGCGACCCTTACTCGCAGGGGTACAACACGCCTCCGCCCCCCACGAACTACTACCAGCAGCAGCAGCAGCCGGGCTACTCGCAGCCGCAGATGCAGCCCCCGCCGCAGCAACCGCAGTACACCCAGCCGCAGATGGGCGTCCAGCCGGGCCCGTACCCGTCGGCCCCCGGCTCGGTCCTGCCGCCGCCGATCCCGCCCGCCAAGCAGGGCGGCAGCCTCGGCGTGATCCTCGCGGTCGTCGTCGGCCTGGTCATCGTGCTCGGCGTGGCCGCGGTCCTGCTGATCCCGAAGCTCACCGGCGAGGACGACGACCCGCAGGCGGGCGGCGACGACCCGGCGACCAGCGAGTCCGAGGAGGAGCCCGAGCCCTCCGACGAGGCGTCTGAGGAACCGGCGGAGGAGCCCACCGACGGCGGCGACTCCGGCGGCGGCGGGTTCGACTCGTGGGGCACGCCGGTCGGCTCCGCGGGCGACTACTCCTACGACGTCTCGACACCCGAGGGCGTGGCGCTGGCGTACCAGGTCGCGCAGAACAACGGCGACGACGAGACGCTCCAGTCGCTGTGCGCGGCGGACATGACCGACGACATGGCCTGGGACCTCGACTACGAGATCAACGACACGGCCGCTCCCGCTTCGTACCCGTACTGGGCGATGTCGCGCGAGGTCGACGGCGTCGTGCAGGCGTGGGCGGGCTACACCTGGGACGACACCGCCCCGCAGTCCGCCGACGACACGATCGGCGGCTACACCTACACGCTGGTCGAGGAAGACGGCGCGTGGAAGCTGTACGACCTTGAGTACGGCCTCCTGAACTAGGCCCGACCGGACTCGACGGCGGTGCCGGAGCCCTGAAGGGCTCCGGCACCGCCGTTTCGGCATCCGAGGGATCGCCGCCAGGACGGGTTATCCACAGGCGATGACCTGCGCCGCAACACCACCCGCGAGTTATCCACAGGCCGGAAACAAAAATGTGGACGCTCGGCGACGGGTCGGCGACGGTTGGTACATGACGCAGCAACCGATGTACCGCACCGCAGCTCCCGTGATGACCGATTCGCCGTTCGAAGACGACCTGCTCACCGCCGGGGAGGACCTCCTCCTGCGGTTCGAGACCGTCTTCGAATCCGACTTCTCCCAAGTGGCGACGGGCCGCACCGCGGCCTGGATTCACGGCTTCGACGTGCTCCCGCCTGGCGCCGACCAGCGCGAGTGGCCGGTCGAGTCCTCCTCCGATCCGGTGCTCGCGGACGTCGCGGTGGTCGACGGCCTCCCGGTGACCACGCTCGCGCGGACCCTGGTGGACTGCGCGGCCGACCTGCCGCGCCTCGAAGCGGTCGCGGCGGCCGACCAGTTCCTGCGGGCGGGCATCGAGGTGCACCGCCTCGCGGACGCCCTCGAACCGCTGCACGGCGAGCGCCTGCGCCGCGCGAACGCGACACTCCTCGCCGCCGACCCGCGCGCCGAGTCGCCCATGGAGTCCTGGACCCGCTGCCTCATCGCCGACGCGGGCCTCCCCGCCCCGGTCCCGCAACTGCGGGTCCGCGGCCCGAACGGCCGCTCCCGCTTCCTCGACCTCGGCTGGGACCGGTGGCGCATCGGCGTCGAGTACGACGGCATGGCCACTCGCTTCGGACTCGCCGCCGAAACCGGCGACCGGCGCCGCCACCACCTCCTCCAGACCCTCGGCTGGGAGGTCGAGGTCCTCACCGCCTCGGAGGTCATGGAGCACCCCCGCCCATGGCTCATCCGGCTCCGGGATCGCCTGCTGCGCAAGGGCTGGGACCCCAGCGCCGACGACCTCCACGACATCAACGCACGAATCGAGGAGATCGCCCTGGCCCTGAGGTAGTACCGAAGAGGACGACACGACCGGGGGGCATCGGCACGGCGGCTCGAAGCGATCGCCCCGCCGCACGCCGAGCAGAGGACGGCACGATGACCGGGCGCCGCGCCGCAGGGTGGGCGGGATTGGGCGGGCGCGGGCGCGGAGGTGGGCGGGAATCGGGGTGGGGTGGGGGCGGGGGGGCGAGGGGGAGCCCCCCGGGGGCCCAGGAGGTGAAAACGGGGGCGGGGCCGCGGGCGCGGGCGGGCTAGGATCGTTGCGAGCATTGTTCGAATAAGGCGGGGAGCGCACGTGGCCGACGGGACCTTCGGCGGGTTCGCGCGCCCGGCGGAGCCGACGCCGCAGGAGATCACCGAGTGGGCGCTCGACCCGTACTCGACCGCCCCCGAAGGGCGGCAGTGGGACCTCACCCTCGCCACCGACGAGCTCGCCGACACCTGGCTGGAGCTCGCGGGCGACCCGACCTGCCCGAAGCGGTCGTTCGCGCTGCACGTGCTCTACATCTACGCGGGCGACGCCGTGCGCACCAAGTTCCGCGTCCACGCGCGCAAGCGCGTCGATCGGCTCCTGGAGAAGGCGTCGGAGTCCCGGGACCAGTATGTTGGACTGTGGGCAGCCAACACCCGAGCGCTGATCCGCCAACCGGACCTGTTCGACTACCACGAATGGTGCAACGGCGGGCTGGTGCGACGGCCGCGGCGGCTCGACCCCGGCCCGAAGAGAAGATGAGAAGCCATGGCACCGCTTGAAGAGAGCGCCGTCCGATGAACCGGCCCGACCCCAACCTGCGCATGTCGAACGCCGACCGCGAGGCGATCATCGCCCGCCTCCACGCCGCCACCGAAGAAGGCCGCCTCGACCTCCACGAGTTCGCCGAGCGCTCCGGGAAGGCCTACGAGGCCCGCACCTTCGCCGAGGTCGAGCACCTCCTCGCCGACCTCCCCGAGGCCGCCGGCGCCCTCGCCGTCCCCACCCCGTCGCCCCTCGCCCCGAGCGCGCCCGCCGAGATGCGCATCGCCCCGAAGGCGTCGTCCGTGGAGCGCAAGGGCGACTGGGTCGTCCCCGCGCGCCTCGTCGTCGACGCGAAGGCCTCCTCCGTGAAGCTCGACTGCCGCCACGCCGTGATCCGCTCCGGCGCGGTCGACATCGACGTCAACCTGATCGCGTCCTCGCTCGAAGTGGTCCTCCCCCGCGGCGCCTACGCCGCGGACGACAATACGGACGTCGTGGCGAGCTCGGTGAGCAATCACGCCCCCTACAAGGGAGGTTCGGGCATTCGCTTCACGTTCTCAGGGAAGGCCAAGGCCAGTTCCGTGACGTTCCGCCACGAGCGCCGATTCCTCTGGTGGCGTTGGTAGACCGCTCCCGAGGAGGAATGGAATTCAGTGAATGCAAGGGCGCCGCATCGTCCAATGTAACGGCCCCATAACAGTCATGCCTGATCCCGGCAATCCCCTCATACGAGGGTTTACACCGAACCTTCCTCGCAATAGGCTCGTTTCCGTGCGCCGCGGCCACGGCAAGTGACCTTGCAGTGGAGGACAGTCACCCTCCGCGGTGCGCGCCCCCCTTGAGAGGAGCTCATCGCATGGGGACCCCGTACCCATCCACATCCCGGCGCGCCCGAGGGCGCACCCGAGCCGGAACCAGAGCCGCGGCAGGCGCCGCGGCCGTCCCGCTGGTGCTCGTCGGCCTCACCGCCGCGGCGGCCCCGGCCGCCGCCGAGCCCGCGCTCCCCGAGGTCGTCCCCCAGTACTTCAAGGAGGCCGCGGCCCCCGTCGACTACGAGGACGGCTTCTACGTCGTCCAGCTCGCCGACGACCCCATCGCCACCTATGACGGCGGCATCTCCGGCCTCGACGCGACCACCCCCGACAGCGGCGACACGATCGACTTCGCCGCCGACGCGGTCCAGGAGTACGGCGACTACCTCGCCGAGGAGCGCGCTGACGTCATCGCCGAGTTCGACGTGGACGCCCTCGCCGAGTACGACACCGTCCTCAACGGCTTCGGCGCGCACCTCACCGCCGCCGAGGCCGAGGCGCTCGCCGCCAGCGACGACGTGCTCGCCGTGACCCCCGAGGTCATCTACCAGCCGACCGGCAGCAACTCCGCGGTCGACACCACCGGCTTCCTGGACCTCTCGGGCGGCGACGGCGCCTGGAACGAGGAGTTCGGCTCCGCCAAGCACGCCGGCGAAGGCGTGATCGTCGGCGTCCTCGACACCGGCATCTGGCCGGAGAACCCGGCCCTCGCCCCGCTCTCGGAGCCCCGCCCCGACCAGGACGTCATCGACGCCAAGTGGAACGGCGAGTGCGTCACGGGCGAGGACGAGGACCCCGCCGGGAACATCGAGTGCAACAACAAGCTCATCGGCGCCCGCTGGTTCGACGCCGCCGGCCGGTCCGCGGACGGCTACGCCTCCCCGCGCGACTCCGACGGCCACGGCACCCACACCGCGACCACGGCCACCGGCAACTACAAGACCAAGGTCGAGGTCGACGGCGAGCGGATCGGGACGTTCACCGGCATGGCGCCGGCCGCCCGGGTCGCCGCCTACAAGGTCTGCTGGGGCGGCTGCTCCAGCCTGGACATCAACGCCGCCATCGAGGCCGCGGTCCAGGACGGCGTCGACGTCATCAACTTCTCGATCGGCTCGACCGGCACCCCCGAGTTCCTCGACTCGACCTCGTGGGCGTTCCGCGCCGCCGCCCAGGCGGGCGTCTTCGTCGCCGCCAGCGCCGGCAACGACGGTCCTACTTCCACTGTGGACCACCAGGAGCCGTGGGTGACCACGGTCGCGGCGTCCTCGCACGACCAGACCTTCCGCACCGAGATGGAGTTCGGCCGCGAGGAGATCGAGGTCGCGGGGCTGGTCGGCGAGGCCGAGTGGCCGGTGAAGCTGGCGACGGACGCGGCGTTCGACGACGCCGACCCGGCCGCGGCGGCGACCTGCAACACGGGCACGCTGGACCCCGAGAAGGCCGAGGGCTACGCGATCGTGTGCGTGCGCGGCAACACGTTCACGGCGAACGCGGACGAGGTGCACGGTGCGGGCGGGGTCGCCCTGATCGTGGTGGACCAGTCCGAGCGGGGCCCGGCGAACGTCGTGACCTCGCAGTCGGTGCCGGTGATCCACGTGTCGTACTCGGACGGCCAGGAGCTGACCGAGTGGATCGCGTCGAAGAGCCGCCCGAAGGTGGAGGTCGAGACGTCGGAGCTGGAGGACCAGAACGCGCCGTCGATGGCGGCGTTCTCGTCGAACGGCCCGGCGCTGTCGGCGGGCCAGAACCTGCTGAAGCCGGACATCACCGCCCCGGGCCTTGAGGTGCTGGCGGGGATCACGCCGGACAACCACGCGGGCAACGACTTCGCGACCGCGCAGGGCACGTCGATGGCGAGCCCGCACATCGCGGGCCTGGCGGCGCTGATCGCGTCGGCGCACCCGGACTGGTCGCCGATGGCGATCAAGTCGGCGATGATGACGACCTCGTACCAGACCGACCAGGACGGGAACCCGATCCAGCGCGGCACCGAGGACGCGACGCCGTTCGACTTCGGCGCCGGCCACGTGGACGGCGCGGAGATGTTCGACCCGGGCCTGGTCTACGACTCGGGCGTCGTCGAGTGGGTGCAGTACGTGTGCGGCACTCCGGAGGCGTTCAAGATCCAGTCGCTGTGCGACACGTACGGTTCGATGGACCCGTCGCAGCTGAACTACCCGTCGGTGACGGTGGCGGAGCTGACCGGCGTCTACGAGGTGACCCGCACGGTCACGAACGTGTCGGACCGCAAGTCGACGTACAACGCGGACATCACGGCTCCTGCGGGCTTCGAGGTCGAGGTCGACCACTCGCGGCTGACGCTGGACGCGGGCGAGTCGGCGTCGTACACGCTGACGATCACGCGCACGGATGCGGCGTTCGGCGAATGGGCGTTCGGCGACATCACCTGGGTGGAGAAGCGGGGCCACCGCACGGTCCACGAGGTGCGTTCGCCGATCGTGGTGAAGCCGTCGCAGCTGGCGGCCGCTGACGAGGTGACCTATTCGGGCGCTTCGGGTTCGGCCGAGATCTCGGGCGTGTCGGGCTTCGACGGGTCGCTGGGCGCGTCGGTGTCGGGCCTGGTGCCCTCGGAGGTCTCGACGGCGTCGCTGACCGACCCGGACTCGTCGTCGTTCCCGTCGGACGCGCCGGTGGAGAGCTCGCACACGGCGTCGTTCGAGTTCACGACGCCGGCCGATGCGGCGCTGGTGCGGTTCTCGACGTTCGAGGACGAGCACCCGACCGGGACCGACCTGGACCTGTTCGTGTACTTGAAGGAGGGCGACGAGCTGACGCTGGTCGGCTATTCGGCGTCGGGCGGCTCGAACGAGTCGGTGACGCTGCCGGGCGGCTACACGTTCGTGGCGTTCGTCGACGAGTGGGCGGGCCCGTCGCCGCTGGACGCGCGCCTGCACACGTGGGTCGTGCCGGGTTCGGACGAGGGGAACCTCGCGGTGTCCCCGGCCGAGCAGGACGTGTCGCTCGCGGGCGAGTTCTCGGTGTCGCTGTCGTGGTCGGGTCTGGCCGCGGACTCGCGGTTCCTCGGGACGCTGAATTATGCGGCGGACGGCGAGGCGATCGACTCGACGGTCGTGGGGATCACGACCTGAGTGCGCCTGAGCGCCTGAGTATCTGAAGGGTTCAGGGCGCCCGCCGCGACCGCGGCGGGCGCCCTGTTCGGTGTCCGGGGGCCGGGAGTCGAAAGGCGCCCCGGAGCTTCCGCTCCGGGGCGCCTCGTCGTGTTCGCGACCGGCTAGGCGTAGGGGTCCTCTTCGGCATCGCGGATGATGCCCCAGATCTCCTCGTCCTCTTCGAGCCAGTCCTTGTGCTCGCCTTCGGCTTCCTGGTCGCCGCCCATGCCGCGGCCTCCCATGCCGCCGCCGGCGCCCATCATGCCGCCCATGCCGCCGCCGGTGCCGCCGAGGCCCGCGGCGGTGTTGCCGACGGCGCCCGCGCCGGTCGCGGAGGCCGCGCCGACGGGGAAGGACCCGCCGCTGCCGAGCGTGGAGCCGCCGAGGCCGCCCCCGCCGGAGGCGAGACCGCCCGAGACGCCGCCGCCTCCGCCGCCGGGCGGTTCGAGGCCGCCGCCGTCGGACATGGCGCCGCCCGCTTCGAGGCCGCCGCTGCCGGCGTCGAGGCCCCCGTAGGAGTCGGCGAGCATGTCGGAGGAGTCGCGGAACGTCGACGGGCTCGACGGGTACGCCTCGGGCTGGAAGGTCGACGCCGATTCCTCGGCGTTCTCCCAGCGGTTCACGACGTCCTCGTTGGCGATCTGCGAGCGCGAGTTGTAGTCGTCGATCCCGGCGTTGACGTCGGCGGTGATGTTGCTGTTCGCGTCGGCCTGCGCCCAGGAGCGCGCCTGCTCCTCGGTGATCGGCGGCTCGTCGTTCTTGTGCTTGCGCATGTAGTAGTCGGTCTGGTTCTCGACGTAGTCCTGGACTTCGGAGACGTAGTCCTTCTCGAATCCGCCGAGTTCCAGGAGCGCGCCGATGAGGCCGCCGTCGTTGTCGCATCCGGCGGTGACGTCGCACCATCCGGAGCGGAACGGCGGGCGCACGTGGACGAGCGGGTCGGTGAACATCGACTCCATGTCGGAGATCCAGTAGAGCGGCGCCGGGTACGGCAGCTCTCCGGAGTCGCCGCCCTGGAGGCCGAAGAACTCGTCGGCCTTCTGCTCCAGGAGACCGACGGCGCCGGTGGTGGCGTCGCCGATGTCGTCGCACACCGAGGCGCAGTTGGCGAGCACGATCTCGACCTGCTCGGCGAACGCGTCGAAGTCGGTGCCCTTCCAGGTCTCCGAGAGCGTGCGCAGCGCGGACTTCAGGGTCGGGCCGATCCCGGTGGCCGGGTCGGTGTCGAAGTCGGTCTTGAACTGCTGCCAGTGCTCGCTGACGGAGCGGAGCGCGTACTTGTCGGGGTCGTCGGGGCGGACCTCGGCGACCAGGTTGCGGATGGACTGCTGGCTCGGCGCGGGCGTGCCCTTGGTCTCGACGGTCAGCATCTGGACCTGCCCGGCGATGGGGATGGCGGAGACGAGCTTGATCCAGGCGGCCTCGGCCTCGTTGTAGAGGTTCTGGCAGTTGGCGTAGCCGCACGGCTCGCCGGAGAGGAACAGCGCGTCGGCGTCGCGCCGCTGGTATTCGACGACGGTGGAGTCGTCGGGCGCGTTGTTCTCGTACTCCTCGCGGGGTCCGCGCGGGTGCTCGTCGCGGTCCCGGCTGGCGTGGTCGCCGTCGTCATCGTCGTCGCGGTCGTCGTCTTCGCGGTCGTCGTCGCGGTCGTCCTGGTCGTCGTCGCGCTCGTCGAACTCTTCGTCGGTGCGGTCGTCGTCGCGGCCGGTGTCGCCGCTGGTCTGGGTGTCTGGCATGGCGGTCAGTCCTCGCTTCGCGACAGGTCGGCGGCCGAGTTCGCGTCGGTGTCGGCGGCGCGCTCGGCGACGCCGTCGACGGTGGCGATGATGCCGGCCAGGTCGGATCGGAGGTCCTGCAGGTTGGACCAGGTCTGTCGGTGGAAGTCGCGGTACATCTCGCGGGCGGTCTGGCCGGAGTCGAGGAGCCCGAAGCCGGGTTCCACGCCGAGTTCGTTGCCGTGCCGCAGCCGTTCGATCAGTGTTTCGAGGAAATCCAAGCGGCCCTGCGCGGCCTCGCGGAACTCGGCGAGGGCGTCGGGGTCGACGGAGCGATCGGACACGGGGTCACACTCCAAGGGGGACGAGGGTTTGAGTCCAAAGCGAACTCAATTCTATCCACCGAGTGCCACGCCACGGGTACGCTCTGTTGCCGGAATTGTCCGTTAAGGACGGATCTCTGCCGGACTTTTCTTCAGTTAATATTCCTGTTTGGCACGACTCCGGGAGAGTGTTCACCCGGAAGGGGCGAATGCGCACGGCCGCACGGGATTCCGGAAGCAACTCCTGGACCGGTGGGAACTCCAGCCCCACTGTCAACTGTGGAAACTAAAGCAAAAGGCGGCCCCGCACTGCGGGGCCGCCCCTCCCGCCACCTGAGTGAACGGGGAACGAATGCCAAGCGGCCCTTAGGCGTCGACCCGCTCGGGGAGCGGCTCGGACTCGCGGAGGTTCTCCGGCGGCGGCGCCACGAACTTGTAGCCGACCTGCCGCACCGTGCCGATCATCGACTCGTACTCCGAGCCGAGCTTCGCGCGCAGGCGCCGCACGTGGACGTCGACGGTGCGGGTGCCGCCGAAGTAGTCGTAGCCCCACACCTCCCGCAGCAGCTGCTCGCGGGTGAACACGCGCCCGGGATGCTGGGCGAGGAACCGCAGCAGCTCGAACTCCTTGTACGTCAGGTCGAGCGGGGCGCCCTTGAGCTTCGCGGCGTACGTGTCCGGGTCGACCGTGAGGTCCCCGGCGCGGATCACCGCGGGCCCGGCGGCCGTGGCCGCGTTGGGCTTCCCGGTGGTCAGCCGCAGGCGCGCCTCGACCTCCGCCGGGCCGGCCGAGGCGAGCAGGAAGTCGTCGACGCCCCAGTCGGCCTGGAGCGCGGCCAGGCCCGCCTCGGTGACGATCGCGAGGAGCGGCACGGTGAGGCCGGTGGCCTGGAGGACGCGGCAGGTGGCGCGGGCGTCGGCGAGGTCGGACCGGGCGTCGACCATGACCGCGTCGGGGCTCGGCCCGCTCAGCAGCGCCCGCACGTCCCGGCCCGCGTACCGCGCGCGGTGCGGCAGCAGCTCCAGGGACGGCAGGATGGACTCTGGGGACTCCGGCACGGGGTTGGAAGTGAGGATCAGGATTTCCAAGGCAGTCCTCCGCTGGTAGGTGAGCACACGCGAATATCGCACTTCCCGGCTTCGGCGACGGGTGGGCTTACATGCGGTAGGTGGAGTCCTGTCCGAGTGTAAACGGTCACCGGCCGAATGACCAGCGTCACGACTGTGTGACTTCACTATTCGGGACGCATTGCGGCGAGGAGCCGGCAAACCGCCGTTCACCGCGCCGACACGCGCCGCTCACGCCCCGCCCCGTACCCGTCACCCGCGCGGGTGGCGCGCGGGACACCGGACGGACCGCCCATCGAAGGTGAACGGTGCACAAGGGCCTTGCCGTAGGCTGTGTCCGTGTCGTACAGCCGACCCGACGAGACCTGGGGCCACGAACCCCCCGAGGCGGCCCGGCCCGCCGAGGGCCCCGCCTGGGGCGAGACGTACCCCGAGGAGCCGCGGGCCCCCCGCGGGACGGGCTCGGGCCCCGCCGCGTCCCGCAAGGCGGCCTCCCGCCGCCCCGCGCCCCGCCGCCCCTCCGCGGACACCGGCGCCTACCGGGCCGCCGGGGCCGACGGCCGCGAGGACCACACGCTCCCGCCGCCCACCCCGCCGCTGCTGCACCGCCTCCCCGCGGTCGCCGTGGTCGTCGTCGTCGCGGCCGGGCTCGTCCTCGGCGCGCAGATGGAGCGCCCCGTCTACGCCGCCGGGATCGCGGTCCTCCAGATCGCCACCGTCGTCCTCGTCACGTGGGTCCGCAAGATCGACGGCGCGTGGGTGACGATCGCCGTCGCGTCGCTCCTCGCCGTGGCCGCCGACTGGGTCGCCGTCACCTGGACGCCCGTGTCGCTCCTGCCGGTCACCGTGCTCCTCGCGCTCGCGTTCGGCGCGGCCGTCGCCGGGCAGCTCGTGCGCCGCACCCACGAAGGGGTCACCGAGAGCCTCGGCTTCACGATGGTCCTGTGCGTCGCCGTCTGCGGGTACGCCTGCTACATCGCCCTGTCCCGCCTGGGCTCCGCGCCGCCCGCCATGTACTCCGCGGTCGTCGCCGCCGGGACCGCGGTCCTCGCCGCCCGCGCCGTCGACCTCGTCATGCCCGACCCGCGCATCAACCGCCAGGTCACCCGCGGCGCGTTCGGGATCGTCATCGGCACCATGTGCGGCACCGCCTCGGCCGCGTACGCCGGGCTCGTCATCGAGGGCCCCGACCCGAAGCACGCCGCGATCGGCGGGCTCCTCGTCGCGCTCATCGCGGTCCTGTCGGACCTCGCGTGCGGGTACCTGTCGGCGTCGCGGCGCATCGACGGCGCCGGGACCGCCCCGAACCCGGTGGTCAGCGCCGCGGGCCCGCTCCTGGCGTTCGCCGTCACGGGCCCCGTGGTGTACCTCCTCAGCGCCTACTACATGATCGACTGACGCACACCCCTCGCGCCGCACGCACCCCGAGACTCCCTGGAGCCCCCTGGTGAAGATCCTCCGCCGCCTCCTGATCACCCTCGTCATCGCCGCCGCGCTCGTCGCCCTCGGCGACCGGGTCGCGAACGCCGTCGCCGAGCGCCGCATCGCCACCGAGGTCGCGGCCACCGCCGCCGACCACGGCGCCTACTCCGAGCAGCGCCCCGACGTGACGATCCACGGCTGGCCCTTCGCCACCCAGGCGTGGACCGGCGACTTCGAGCAGATCGACATCACCCTCAAGGACGTCGGCGCGAACGGGCTCGTCTTCCCCGAACTGGCGATGACCGCCCGCGACGTCGAGGCGGACTGGCGCGAGCTCGCCGACGGCGGCGACGCGGTCGCCGGGACCCTCGACGTCGACGGCACCATCTCCATCGACTCGATCGAGGCGCTCCTGGCCGAGCAGACCGGCTGGGACCTGGAGATCGACCGCGACGGCAACGCCACCCTCACCGCGACCGAGGAGCTCGGCGGCATGAGCGTCGACCTCCAGGCGACCGGCACCGTCGAAGTGAGCGACGACGCCATCTCCTTCACGCCCGACGCCGTGGAGTCGCTCACGCAGGGCCTCCCGCAGTCCGTGCAGCCGCTCGTCGACCAGTTCGCGTCCCAGCTCACCTCCACCGTCGAGCTCCCCGAGCTGCCGTACGGGATCACGCTCGCGGAGATCGCGTTCGAGGGCGACGCCGTCGCCGTCTCTGCGTCCGCCGAGGACGTCGTCCTCACCTGACCGGTGACCGCCCGCTCGCTTTTCGTGCCGTCCGCGGTCCGCATCGCGAGAACGGCGGTGGATTCGGCCCGGCAAGTCTGCTAGCGTTCTGCCCATGCGCAAGCCGATGCTCACGAAGCGGCGCGCGATCGACTACTGCATGATCGCGGCCACGCTCTGTCGAATGCCTTAGGCGACTCGCCCGGCCCCGGAGGCCGACGGCAGTCGCCGCATTGCGGCCCAGCGTGCGTGACATCCAAGAGCAAGGCTTGCATCCCAAGGTTCCATGACCCGCGCCTTCCGGCGCGGCCGGAACCGGTCTCGATCCCAGGACTGACGATCCCCTGGATCACCCTGCTCGCCGTCGCGAACGGCTTCTCAGCACCGCCCGCCGGGCCCTCTCGAACTCGGAAACAGTCGGATACCGAAACCATTCCTTTCTACGTTCAGGAGAGAACAGCCATGGCCCGTGAAGACGTGCTGGTGACCGCCGATTGGGCGGAAGCGAACCTCGACACCCCCGGAGTGGTGTTCGTCGAAGTCGACGAGGACACCTCCGCCTACGACAGCGGCCACATCAAGGGCGCCGTCAAGATCGACTGGAAGGACGACCTCCAGGACCCGGTCCGCCGCGACTTCGTCAACCAGGAGCAGTTCTCGCAGCTCCTCTCGGAGCGCGGCATCGCCAACGACGACACCGTCGTCCTCTACGGCGGCAACAACAACTGGTTCGCGGCCTACGCGTACTGGTACTTCAAGCTCTACGGCCACGAGTCCGTGAAGCTCCTCGACGGCGGCCGCAAGAAGTGGGAGCTCGACGCCCGCGACGTCGTCACCGAGGTGCCCAAGCGCGAAGCCACCGAGTACGTCGCCAAGCCGCTCGACTGGGGCCTGCGCGCCAAGCGCGACGAGGTCGAGGCCGCCATCGGCGTCAAGAACCTCATCGACGTCCGCTCCCCCGACGAGTACGCCGGCCGCCTCCTGGCCCCGGCCCACCTCCCGCAGGAGCAGTCCCAGCGCGCCGGCCACATCCCGACCGCGCTGAGCGTCCCGTGGTCCAAGGCCGCGAACGAGGACGGCACCTTCAAGTCCGAGGACGAGCTCCGCGAGCTCTACGTCGGCGAGGCCGGCCTCGACGAGTCCAAGTCGACGATCGCCTACTGCCGCATCGGCGAGCGCTCCAGCCACACCTGGTTCGCGCTCCGCGAGCTCCTCGGCTACACCGACGTCAAGAACTACGACGGCTCCTGGACCGAGTACGGCTCCCTCGTGGGCGTCCCGATCGCGCTGGGCGACGAGCCCGGCACCAAGTAGCACCGGCGACGGTACGGAAAGGAAGATCCATGTCTGACAGCTGCGCTGCACCCGACCAGGACCTGGCCCTGCCGGCGTCCGTGGACCTCGAAAAGGAGACCGTGCTCAGCGGCACGGTCGTGAACGACGAGGGCGAACTGGTCCAGGGCGCGTACGTGCGCCTCCTCGACGGCACCGGCGAGTTCACCGCCGAGGTCGTCACCGGCGAGGGCGGCCAGTTCCGCTTCTTCGCCGCCCCCGGCAAGTGGACGCTCCGCGCGCTCTCGCGCTACGGCGACGCCACCGGCGAGATCGAGGCCGCCCGCGGCGTCAACGAGACGAAGCTCGCCGTCAGCCGCTAGTACCGACCGGGGCGATTCAGCTCGTATCCCAGTCAGGAAGGGCCCGGACACGTTCGTGTCCGGGCCCTTTTCACGTCCCGGCGGGGCGTTACTTCTGGAGTTCCTTGTAGCGGGCCGTCTTCGTCGCCGGGTCGTAGAACCCGGCGGGGGTGCGGAGGATGACGTTGACGCGGTTCCAGGCGTTGATCTGCGCGCACATCGCGACGAGGGCCGCGATCTGCTCGTCGTCGTAGTGCTTGCGCACCGCCGCCCAGGTCTCGTCGCTGACGCCGTGCGGGTTGTCGGCGAGGCGCGCCGACTCCTCCGCGAGGGCCAGCGCGGCCCGTTCGGCGTCGTCGAAGGCGGGCGCTTCGCGCCAGACGGGGACGAGGTTGAGGCGCTCGGGGTCGTCTCCGGCGTGCACGGCGTCCTTGAAGTGCATGTCGGTGCAGAAGCCGCAGCCGTTGATCTGGCTGGCGCGCAGCTTCACGAGCTCCATGGTGCGGTGCGGGACGGTGGAGGCGGTGTGGAACAGCTTCTCGTTGGCGAGCATGTTCTTGTAGTAGGCCTTGGCGAACTCGGTGTCGGTGAAGGCGAGTCGGGCTTCCATGGTGTTCCTTCCTGCGGGGCCTAGCGGGGCCGGTGGACTTCGTGGATTCCGGTGAGCTTGTCGGGGTTGCGGACCATGTCGACGGCGACGATGCGGCCGTCGGCGATGCCGAGGAGGGTGATGCCGCCGACTTCGCCGCCGACGACGGTGAGGAGGGCGGGGCCGCCGTTGACGGTGGTGACGCGGTGGTGGAAGTCGTCGTAGCGCAGGGTGACGCCGGTGAGGAAGCGGGCGATCTTGTCGGCGCCGCGGACGGGGTTGCGGGCGGCGCGGACGACGCCGCCGCCGTCGGAGGTGAGGACCGCGTCGGGGTCGAGGAGGGCGGTGAGGCCCTCGATGTCGCCGGAGGTGACGGCGCGGGAGAACGCCTCGACGACGTGGCGGTGCTCGTCGGGGTCGACGTCGAAGCGGGGCTGGCGGCGCTCGACGTGCTCGCGGGCGCGGCTGGCGAGTTTGCGGCAGCCGGCGGGGGTGCGGCCGAGGGTCTCGGCGACCTCGTCGAAGGTGAGGCCGAAGACGTCGTGGAGGACGAATGCGGCGCGTTCGGCGGGGCTGAGCGTTTCGAGGACGACGAGCATCGCCCAGGACAGGGAGTCGGCGAGGCTGACGCTGTCGGCGGGGTCGGGGGCGGTCTCGACGGGTTCGGGCAGCCACGGGCCCACGTAGGCCTCGCGGCGGACGCGTGCGGAGCGCAGGACGTCGAGGGCGAGGCGGGACGTGGTGGTGACGAGCCAGCCGGTGAGGTCGTCGATGGCGTCGGCGTCGGTGCGCTGCAATCGCATCCAGGCGTCCTGGACGACGTCCTCGGCTTCGCTGACGGAGCCGAGGAGTCCGTACGCGACGCCGACGAGGCGCGGTCGCAGTTCTTCGAAGAGTGCTGCGGCGGATTCCGGTCGGTTCATGTCGGGAGGACGGGGCATGGTTCAAGAGTGTGACACCGGATCGCTGATTGTGACGGTTGTCTCGCGGATCGGGTAGGGCAGACTGTGTCCCGTGTTCTCGAACGTCTCGGCGCGCTGGCGCCGCCGCCTGCGCGTCGCGGTCGTGGTGTGGGCGCTGCTGCTGTTCGCGGCCGCGTTCGCGGGGACGCGGGCGACGGTCCGCGAGCAGGTGGACGCCGCGCAGGCCCGCGCGGTCATGGACGCGGCCCTGGGCGAGGCGGCCGCTTCGGTGACGGGCGCGGCGGTCCTCGCGGCGGGGCCGCTGGGCGTGGAGGACTGCGAGGTGACGCCGGTGCGCCCGGGGGCGTCGCTGTCGCGGACGCTCCAGATCTCGGGGGCGACGGTCGACCAGGTCGAGGCGCTCGCCGACCGGTTCGGCCTCGAACCGTCCTCGGATTCGGATGCGGCCGTGTGGTTCGGCGACGCCGACGGCTACATCAGCCTCCGCGTGACCGCGGAGGTCCCCGACCCTCCGGGCGGCCGCTGGTCCGAGCCGGTCACCGTGCAGGCGACCACGGGCTGCCGCCCCCTCGACGGCGGCGTCGCCGCCTACGCCCCGGACCCGCCCGCGGGCGCGACCCCCGAATGGGAGTACGGCGCGGTCCCCTGCCCGGGCGGCGGGGAGCTCGCCAGCTGGACGGAGGCGGTCGAGGCCGAGCCGCTCCGCGTCCACGAGACGACGGGCGGCTGCGCGTAGGCGGCTATTTGTCGATGTCGCCGACGACGAAGAACATGGAGCCGAGGATGGCGATCATGTCGGGGATGAGGCAGCCGGTCATGAGGGTGGCGAGGGCCTGCACGTTCGCGTAGGACGCGGTGCGGAGCTTGAGCCGGTAGGGGGTCTTCTCGCCGCGGCTGACGAGGTAGTAGCCGTTGGCGCCCAGCGGGTTCTCGGTCCACACGTAGGTCTCGCCGGCCGGGGGCTTGAAGATCTTCGGGAGCTTCGTGTTGACGGGCCCGGGGACGGCGGCGGCGCGGTCGAGGCAGGTCCGGGCGAGTTCGATCGAGGCGTACACCTGGTCCATGAGGCAGAGGAAGCGCGCGTGGCAGTCGCCTTCGGTGCGGGTCACGACGGGCACGTCGAGGTCGCCGTACGCGAGGTAGGGCTCGTCGCGGCGCAGGTCGAAGTCGAGGCCGGAGGCGCGGGCGACGGGCCCGGTGACGCCGAACGCGGCAGCGGCGGCGGCGTCGAGGACGCCGACGCCCTTGGTCCGGGCGGCAAAGATCTCGTTGTGCCGCAGGAGCTTGTCGAGGCGGGCCATGCCGGTCTCGACGTCGTCGACGGCGCGGCGGGCGCGGTCCTCCCAGCCGTCGGGCACGTCCTGCTTGAGGCCGCCGACGCAGTTGTACATGTAGTGGACGCGGCCGCCGCTGGCCTCCTCCATGACCGCCTGGATGCGCTCGCGTTCGGTGAACGCATAGAACATCGGGGTGATCGCGCCGATCTCCAGGGGGTAGGACCCGAGGAACATGAGGTGGTTGAGGATCCGGTTCATCTCGGCGAGCGCCATGCGCAGCCACACGGCGCGCTCGGGGACCTCGATCCCGGCGAGTCGCTCGGCGGCGAGGGCGACCCCGAGTTCGGAGGAGAACGCGGACAGCCAGTCGTGCCGGTTGGCGAGCAGCATGATCTGCCGGAAGTCGCGTACCTCGTAGAGCTTCTCGGCGCCGCGGTGCATGTAGCCGACGATCGGCTCGCATTCGGTGACGCGTTCGCCGTCCACCCGCAGCTTGAGCCGGAGCACCCCGTGCGTGGAGGGGTGCTGCGGGCCGATGTTGAGCACCATGTCGGCCGTTTCGGTGGCGGCACCGACGCCGACGATCAGCTGTTCGCTCACCCCCTCATCGTCGCAGTTTCCTCCCGGTTCGGGAAGAGGAGCCGCGACGCGGCCGCGATGCCATAGGTTGGCAGGGCGCCGCCACTCGGCGTGGCGGCGTGTTGCCGGGCCCTGGCATCCTAGACGGAGCATCCGACATTGGAGGTGTGGCCGAATGGACCGCGATCAGATGCGCGCCTCGGAGAGCGACCGGCAGGTCGTCATGGAGCGCCTGCGTCAGGCGGTGGAGGAGGGCCGCCTGGACGTACCGGAGTACCAGGACCGCGTCGACGCCGCGATGCGCGCCCGCGTCTACTCCGAGCTCGACGTCCTCATCTCCGACCTCCGCCAGCTCCCGCCCCCCGGGTTCGAGGAGGCGTCGATGGAGCCGACCCGCGTGATGCGCCCCGAGTCCCTCTCGAAGGCCAACCAGCAGCTCCGCGACGGCGCCGACGAGCGCTCCAGCAAGTGGAAGATCGCGGGCGTCGCCATCGCCATCGCCGCCGCGGCCTGCCTCGTGATCTTCATCATCTCCCCGGAGCTGTTCCTCTACATCGCGATCGGCGTCCTGGTCGTCCTCGTCCTCTTCGTCGTGGCGGCCTTCTCCGGCATGTTCTGACCCCCGCCTCCCCCGCGGGCCCGGAGCCATCCGGCCCCGCTGGTCCCCTTGCGCCCCAATGAGGCGCATCGGTCACCGCGCCGTACCCCGCCGCGTCCGGAATCGCTCTATAGTCCGGAATGACCCGTCCACCGGACGAGAGGCGACCCGATGCGGCGACTGCTCCGCCAGCTGTCATTCATCCCCTTACTGTTCGCGCTCGCGGGCCTGCACACCCGCCACCACTCCTCCGATGCCGATACGCCCGGCACCCCCGGCGGCCGCCGCAGCCCCCTCCCCGGACGCGGGCACGCCTCCGACAGCGCCGAGACCAAGTCGCGCATCGACGCGGCCCGCGTCGGCGGCACCCGTCCGTCCACGACCGGCACCCCGCCGCCCGCCGACCCCGGCGCGGCACCCCCGGGCCGCCCCAACCAGGCCGCGATCGACCAGGCGTTCAACGACCTCCCGACGTTCACCAGGACGGGAACCGACGCCGACGGGAACCCCACCCTCCAGTCCCCCACCTCCGGGTACCTCCTCAACGGGGACAACCGGGTCCAGAACCCGTACGACGCCGACGGCGGCGACCGGTTCGACAGCCGCGGCCAGCGCCAACCGCCCGCACCAGAGGTGCAGGAGACGGTCAGGGACTCCCCGTCCGAGCACCCGCGCGGGTACTCGCAGCTCGGGAACCGCGCCGACGTCGAGATGAAGGCCGCGTACCTGGCGCGCACCGAAGGCGAGGGCGGCGAGAACCTCGACCTGGTCATCAACAACCCGGACGGTCCCTGCCCCATGTGCCGGGACACGCTCCCGTATGTTCTGAGACCGGATCAGACCATGACCGTCCACTGGACCGACCAGAACGGCGTCGCGCAGAGCACGCCGTTCACGGGCATCGACTGGTAGCCCGGAGCCGAGGAGCAGCACATGCCAGACCCGAACCCGCACGTGAAGGTAATGTTCCGGCCCGACCACGTCCGCGAGCCGCTCAGGCCCCGCACCGCGGCCGAGTTCGCCGCGGTCGTCGACTCGATGGTCGCCGACGACGATTTCGACCACAGCTACGCCACCGTCTACTTCACGACCTCCCGCGGCGACGGCATCCTCCTCGGCCTGGGCGTGTTCGCGCGCAAGCGCCTCGGCGCGATCCTCTACCAGGGGGACGCGGGCGAGTTCTACACCCGCGGCGAGCAGCCGTCCGGCCGCGAGGTCTTCTACTCGGACTTCGGGAACGCCCGGTTCTTCCCCCCGGACGCGGAGATCGGCGCGGACCTGGTCAAGGCGGCGCTGGCGGCCCTGTGGGAGCTCGACGGCGCCCTGCCCGCGAACGTCCGCTGGCAGCAGTGGACCGACACGGAGCACTGAGGGAGGCGCGCCCGCCTCGGAAATGCAAGGCGCGCAAGCGAAAGGGGCGGCCGGTGCGACCGGCCGCCCCTGCGTCGTCTAGACGCGGGGTCCGGGCGGCTGCTGCGGGGGCGGGTAGGCGCCGGGCTGGGGCGGGTGCGGCGCGGGCGGGTGGCCCGGCTGCTGGAACCCCTGCTGCGGGTAGCCCTGCTGCGGGTACCCCGGCTGGGCCGGGGCGGGCTGCTGCGGGTATCCGGGCTGCCCGTACGGCTGGTAGCCGTACGCGTAGCCGGGCTGGGGCGGCGGCATCTCCTGGCGGCCTTTGGGATCGGGGCCGAAGCGGTTCTGGAACGGGTTCCCGTCGGAGCACATGTAGATCATCATGAAGACCGCGCCGACCCCGAAGGGGATGAACGCCATGAAGAACCAGGCGCCTTCGCGGCCGGTGTCGTGGAGGCGCCGGATGGTCAGCGCGAGCGCGGGCACGAACGAGGCGAGGACGTAGAGGAAGAACGGGATGATGAGCGCCACGGCCACCGGGTCGGGGACCCTCCCGTCGAGGACGAAGCCGGAGAACAGCCCCAGCCCGTACAGCACCAGGAAGGCGATGAAGTGGAAGAGCGCGAACATCCAGTACTCCTGGCGCCGGGCCCGCCCGGTGAACACGGCGTACTGCTTGAACGCGTTGAGGTAGTAGTGCAAGGGGTGCGGTCCTTCCGCGTTGCGGCGCATGCGTACTGCGCATACGCCGCGTTTCAGTCGTTACCAGGTCATCATAGGCGCCGGCCGCTCCGAGCCGGGGACGCAGCAGGGGCGGAGGAACCGCGGTCCCTCCGCCCCTTCGCGATCCGGTCCGCTACAGCGGTTCGACGTCGCAGTTGTTCAGGGCGCCCTGGCGCAGGACGTCGAGGGCCCGCTGGGAGACCACGAGGCTGCCGTTCGAGGACGCCCCGAAGTCGTCGGCCCCGGCGGTGCCGGTGAGCTGGAGCCACTGCCACTTGGGCAGGTCGACGGGGCCGCCTGCGAGCTCCTCGGCGTCCTCGCTGAGGACCACTTCGGCGTCGGCGAGGCGGTACCCGGACAGGCCCGCCGCGCCGATGAGGCCGGCCAGGTGCTCGGTGACGACGAAGCAGGGGGTCGACTCCAGGATCTCGTCGCCGAGCCAGTCCTGGATCACGTACTGGAGCCTGGTCACGACGGGCGGCTGCGCGTCGAGGTCCATGACCGTGCCCTCGCCGAGTTCTCCGGCGACCTCGGGCTCCAGAAGGTAGTAGCTCATTGGCGCATCCTAACTTAGGGAACTGGCGGATTGAAGTTCGTGCCGAGCTTGAGGTCGACCTTCGTCGCATGGTCGAGGATCTGCTGGCGGGTGGCGTTCGGGTAGTCCTTGTAGAACTGGTTCCATTCCTTGCGGATCTGGCTCAGGTGGACTCGGCTGTTCACCTGCCCCTTGGGAATGCCGCGCAGGTTCTGGAGCGAGTGCATCTCCGCGGCGCTGAACCGTCCGGGGTAGCGGCGCAGGACCTGCTGCTCGATGGCGTGGTGGACGACCACTTTGCCTTTGAGTTTGGGGTGCTGCTTGAAGAACGTGCCCTTGTAGTCGTTGTTGAGCGCGTTTCCGACTTTCGCGCGCCACCGCGACCGGGTCGTCTTCTTCGCGGCGCTGGAGACGGTCTTCTTGACCCAGCTGCCGCCGCCTTTCCCCGTGCGGAAGAAATGCGTGTTGCTGATGAGTCCGGAGATGATCTTGGCGCCTTTGGCGGTGGTCTTCCGCGCGGCGCGGGTGCGCATCCTAACCATTGAGCACCGACTCGATGGCCATGTCGATGAGCATGTCGATGAGCTTGGAGGTGATCATCTTGAAGATGGGGATCTCCAGCAGGGACGCCCCGAACGTCGCCACGGCGGTGGCGATGGCCTGCGCGATCTGGATCGCGAGCGTCACGAGCTGGACGATCATCTGCATCTTGAGGGCGAGCACGACGCCCGCGGCGATCATGATGCCGATGCTGATGATGTTGGACGGCTCGCCGATGTCCGCGATGTTGCGGACCGCGGACTCGCCGTCCTCCCATTCGGACTTGAACGCGGCGATGTCGTCGCTGACGTTGTTGTCGATGACGGTCTTCGCGGCGGCTTCGAGCTTGTCGATCGCGCCGCCGATCTGGTCGGCGAGGTCGGTCCAGGTGTTGCCGAGGTTGAAGAGCTTCTCCTCGTCTGGCTCGGGCCAGTCGTAGCCGAGCATGCTGAGGAGGCTTCTCAGCTCGGAGGGCAGTTGCAAACCCACTGAGGGCTCCTTCGAAGGGAGGGGACACTGCGCAGTGCCCGAGGTACGGAGCGTTATGAAGGAGTTGATGCGGGCCGGTGCGGCGGCCGTTGGGAGAGAAGGGAAGAGAGAGTGAAAGGGTCAGGGGGGAAAGCGGGAGCGGGTCGGGACGCGGCCCGGCGGGTCAGCCCCGGCCGAGCTCGGCGAGGATCGCCCTGAACAGGCGCTCGATCTCCGAGTCGTTCTCCTCGTGGGTGTCGGCGATCTGCCGCAGGTTCTCGGCGTAGTCGCCGAGGTCCTCGATGTTCGTCGTGATGCACTCGGTGATGGCCTCCATGACGGCCTGGTGCGCCAGGTCGAGCAGGCTGCCGATCATGTCGCCGCCGAACGAGTCCGCCAGTCCGTCCACAGAGGATTTGAACTGGTCGAACAGGCCCTGCACGGCCTCGGTCGCGGAGTCGAGCTGCTGCGCGCCTTCGCGGATCGAGTCGAGGTTGAGCTTGACGGCCATGTCAGGCCCCTCCCTGGAGCTTCTGCATGACCGCGCTGATCTGCGCGGTCATCTCCCGCATCTGGCGCACGCCCTGCTCCTGGATCTGGGCGACGGCGTCGCCGATCGCCTCCAGGTCCGGGGGCGGGACGTCGGCCGTCAGGGCCTCCGCGCGGGCGTCGAGTGCGGCGTTGACGACCTTGGCGATCTCGACTTCGAGGAACTCGGTGCCCTCCTTGAGGACCCGCTCTTCCAGGAAGCGGAACTTCTCGACGCGGCCGTTCGCGCCGAGGGTCACTTGGATGCGCCCGGCAGCCGCCTCGGCGGTGACGGGCTGGACCGGCTGGCCCTGCTGCTGTCTGACTTCGTCGAGCGCCGAGCGGGCTTCCGCCAGCTGCTGGGCGATCGCGTCCTCACCGAACATGCCGCCTCCGGGGGTCTCAGTGGACTCGGTGTGGCCTTCAGCATAGACCGGGCGCGCCACAAACGGGTCCCCGGAAAGTGCCGCCCTACCAGGGGATTCGACAAGCTTGTTTACCGTGTGTCAGGAGTTCGCTTCGCCCCTGTTAGGACGGTTTCGGGCGTCCCGCATGCCCCTTTCAGGACGTGCCGCCGCGCAGCGCAGCGGTCTTCGCGGGGTCGGGGAGGTAGTCGAAGTGCTCGTCGCGGTCGCAGCGCAGCCAGCCCTCGCGCACGTGCAGCCGGGCCACCTGGACGGTGGAGCGGCGCCCGCCGCCAGGGTGCGTGAAGTAGTAGAGGAACGCCTCGTCGGGGCCCTGCGTCAGGGCCATCGCGTGGTGGCCGAGCGCCTCGTCGAACGCGCGGCGGCCGGGCCCGGCCAGGAGCGGCACGGGCTGGCGGTGCCAGTGCTCCAGGTCGGTGGAGCGGTGGACGAGGAGGCCGGACCAGCCGTCGGTGACCATCCAGTAGACGCCGCCGAGCGCGAACACCGTGGGGCCCTCCTGGGCCTGGCCGGTGACGGCGGGACCCGCTGGGGCCCAGGTGAAGAGGTCGTCGGAGTCGGCGGCGTAGACGTGGCTCCCGCGCCGCTCGTCCTTGAACCACATGCGCCACCGGCCGTCGGGGAGCCGGTGGACCGTCGCGTCGATGACGCGCTCGGAGTCGAGGTCGAGCGTGGACTCGTACTTCCAGGTGTCCAGGTCCTCGGAGGTGTAGTGGCGGATCTCGGCGGGGCCGGTCCAGTCCTCGCGCACCCCTTCGAGGTAGGTGACGTACATGTGCCAGCGGCCCTCGTGGCGCAGGATCTCCGGGGCCCACCAGGTGTCGCGGTTGTCGCAGCCGGGTCCGGCGGCGGTGCCCGCGTAGGTCCATTCGCGACCGTCGGGGCTCGTGGCGTGGCCGATGTCGGTGCCGTGGACCCAGGCCACGCCCGCATCGGGCTGGTTGGCGCGGCGCTGGGTGTAGAACAGGTGCCACAGGCCGGTCGCGGGGTCGTGGACGACGGTGGGGTCGGTGGGCCCGTCGAAGACCGGGTCGGTGAACAGCGGCGCGGGGGCGCGCAGGTCGTCGGGGTTCGAGGCAGGACCGGTCGTCATGGTTCCTCCGGGAGAATCGGCGGCCGCTCGGCCGGACCTGGCTGACTGCTTGAAACATAGCCAAAGAAAGCGTTTGCCGCAACCCGCTTCCGCTGCGCGGCTTGCGGCCCGCGCCGGAGTCGCCGATCTGCCGCCGCATGTGCTCCGGCGCGCATGAAGGGCTGAAGGCCGTATCGCCATCCCTAGC
>NZ_JBAGKG010000013.1:0-138578 GCF_037034145.1 Glycomyces sp. MUSA5-2 | reverse complement strand
TGGTGCCCGCCGGGCTGGAACCAGCGGTCGAGCGCGCGGTGGTGGACGAGCAGGACCTCGCCCGCGGCGTTGAGGACGATCGCGGAGGCCGTCACGTGCCCGGGGACCGTCGAGCGGTCGAAGCCGGAAGGGGAATCGAGGTCGAGCAGCGGCCGGACCTCGCACTCGGACTCGGGCCAGCGGTGGAGATAGGCCGTCAAGTGTTCGCGCAGGTGGGCGATGGTGATGGACACCGGGCCATTGTGCCAGCGCACCCCCGGCCGCGCCGCCTCCGGGCGCTCGTTCGCCGATTTACATAAGCAGTGTATATAATTGCTCTATGGTTTCACGGGACCCCGACGACCTCGACCAGTTCTCCGCGCGGCTCACCTCCCAGGCGAGCCGCTTCGCGCGGACCGCCTCTCGCAAGGCCGGGACCCGCCGGTCCCTCATCTCCCTGCGCGCGCTCGCCAACCTCCAGCAGGACGGCGACCTGCGCGTGGGCGAACTCGCTCTGCGCGAGGCGATCACGCAGCCCGCGATGACCGCGGCCGTGAACCGCCTCGAAGCCGACGGCCTCGTGGTGCGCCGCGCCGATCCGGCCGACGCGCGGGCCGCCGTCGTGAGCCTCACCGAGGCCGGGGCCGACGAGCTCCACGAGTTCCGGATGCGCGCCGCCGCGAAGGTGCGGCCCGCGCTCGAAGCGCTCGGCGACGACGACCTGGCCGTGCTGGCCCGCGCCGTCGACCTGCTCGAAGCGCTCTCGGACCGGCTCAACAAGGAATGAACCCCGGGGCCCGCGGCCCCGTGCATAGGAGGAAGTGCCCGAATGGAACAGCCCGAGAAGGCGTCGATCCTGCGCCAGCCGACGGCGGTGTGGGCCATCGCGTTCGCGTGCGCGGTGTCGTTCATGGGGATCGGCCTCGTGGACCCGATCCTGCCCGCGATCAGCGAGGGCCTCCGCGCCTCGCCGTCCCAGACGATGCTGCTGTTCACGAGCTACCTCATGATCACCGCGGTCGCGATGTTCTTCAGCGGCTTCATCTCCAGCCGCGTCGGCGTCAAGCGAACGCTCATCGCCGGGCTCGCGCTCATCGTGGTCTTCGCCGGACTCGCGGGCGCCTCGGACACGGTCGGGCAGATCATCGGCTTCCGCGCCGGATGGGGCCTCGGCAACGCCCTCTTCATCTCGACGGCGCTCGCCTCGATCGTCGGCGCGGCCTCCGGCGGCAGCCGCCAGGCCGTGATCCTCTACGAAGCGGCGCTCGGCATCGGCCTAGCGGTGGGCCCGCTTCTGGGTGGCGCACTCGGCGAGATGTCTTGGCGCGGGCCGTTCTTCGGGACCGCGGTCCTCATGGCGATCGCCCTGGTCGCGATCGTCGTGCTGCTGAAGGGACCCGCGGCTACGCCGGCCCCGGTCCCGCTGACCGCGGGCTTCACGGCCCTCCGCGACCCGGCGCTGCGCACCCTCGCGGTCACCGCACTGTTCTACAACTACGCGTTCTTCACCCTGCTCGCCTACTCCCCCTACCCGATCGAGGCGGCCGCCGCGCAGACCGGCCTCGACTTCGGCGCGCACGAACTGGGACTGGTGTTCTTCGGCTGGGGCGCGGCCGTCGCGGTCACGTCGGTCTTCGCGGCGCCGCTCCTGACCCGCCGCTTCGGCCTGCTTCCGGTGCTCTACTCGATGTTCGCGCTCCTCGGCGTCGCCTTGGCGGTCATGGGCGTCGGCGTCGACTCCGCCCCGCTCCTCATCACGGTGGTGATCCTGGCGGGCCTCTTCCTGGGAGTCCTCAACACCGCGCTGACGGAGACCGTCATGGAGGCCACGACACTGCCGAGAGGCGTCGCGTCCTCCACCTACTCAGGCGTGCGGTTCCTCGGCGGGGCCATCGCCCCGGCCGTCACCGGCGGCATCGCCGAGACCTGGGGCGACGGCGCCCCGTACTGGTTCGCCGTGGCCTCGCTCATCATCGCCATCACCGTGCTCGCCCTCGGCCGCGGCACCCTCGCCCACCTCACCCGCCCGCACCAGGACGCCGAGACCGAGGCCCAGCTCATCACCGTAGGCGACGAGGCCTAGACCGCCGCCCGGTGGCGGAGCCTGTAGCGCAGCGGGGATTCGCCCACTTCGCGTTTGAAGGCGGTGCTGAACGCGCTTTCGGAACCGTAGCCGAGACGCGACGCGAGCGCGCCGACGCGGGCGTCGCCGTCGCGGAGCTCCTTCTGCGCCAGCAGCATCCGCCAGCGGTGCAGGTAGGTCAGCGGCGGGACGCCCGCGACGGCCCGGAACCGCTCGGCGAACGAGGTCCGCGACATCGCCGCCGCTTTCGCGAGGGCGTCGAGACCCCACGGCCCGCCGGGATCGGCGTGCATGAGGGAGAGCGCCGGACCGAGCCGCTCGTCAGTGAGGACCCGGAGCCACCCGGGCGGCAGCTCGGCTTGGTCCACATAGGATCGAACTGCTTCGAGGAGCAGGAGCTGGCCGTACTGGCGCAGCGCGAACGCCGACCCGGCCCGCCCGCCCGCGCCTTCGTCGAACATCCGGTCGAGCAGGCCCTGGACGGTCCCGGCCGTAGCGGCCGAGGCCCGCACGTGGGCCACCGGCGGCAGCGCGTGCGCGAGCAGCGCGAGCCCGGCGGCGTTCAGTTCGATGCGCCCGCCGATGATCACGTCGTCGACGCTCCGGTCGACGGGCCCGGCGTCGGCGAAGCGCGGGTCCGGATCGACGCGCCTGCGCGGCCCGTCGCCGCCGCCTTCGGCGCGCAGCCACGAGCGGGCGTTCATGATCGCCACGTCGCCGGCTTCGAGCTCGATCGGCCCGTCCACGCCGTCGGCCCACAGCCGGGCGCGGCCCGCCACCATCGCGGTGAACTTCATCGCCTCGCTGACGTCCGCCTCGGTGAACCACGGGCCCCGGACCGCGAACCCGCCCGAGACGACGCCGCGCACCTCGACGAGGTCGAAGACCTCCGACAGGTGATCGCTTTCCATGATCCGAACTCTAAAGCAAGAAATACGGACTGGCAATTATTCAGAGTCCGGACGTTCGGGGACAGACTCGAACCATGGAACACCACACGAAACAGCACCCGATCGGCACCGGCTTCACCGCAGCGACCACCGCCGACGAGGTCCTCGCCGGCATCGACCTCTCCGGCAGGAACATCGTCGTGACCGGCGGCCACAACGGCATCGGACTGGAGACCGTCCGCGCCCTGAGCAGGGCCGGCGCCGCGGTCACCGTCGCCGCCCGCAACCCCGAGCGCGCGGCCGCGTCCCTCGCCGGGATCGACCGCGTCGAGACCTCGCAGCTCGACCTGCTCGACCCCGTCTCGATCGACGCGTTCGCCGCCCGCTACCTCGCGACCGGGCGGCCCCTGCACGCCCTCGTCAACAATGCCGGCATCATGGCCGGCCCGCTCGTGCGCGACGCCCGCGGCTACGAGTCCCAGTTCGCGGTCAACCACCTCGGCCACTTCCAGCTCACGCTCGGCCTGCTGCCCGCGCTGCGGTCCGCGCGCGGCGCGCGCGTCGTCAACCTGACCTCCGGGGGCCACCGGATCTCCGACATCCGCTGGGACGACCCGCATTTCAAGGACGGCTACGACGAGATGGGCATGCTCGGCTACGGCCAGTCGAAGACCGCGAACGTCCTGTTCGCCGTCGAACTGGACCGCCGCTGGTCCGCGGACCGCATCCGCGGCTTCGCCGTCCACCCCGGCATCGTCATGACCACCCGGCTCGGCCCCTGGATCCCCGAAGGCGAGGAGCGCGAGCCCTGGCTCAGCGACGACCAGATGCGGGCCATGGGCCTGGCCGACGAGCGCGGCGAGCTCATCCTCGACCCCGACCGCGAGCTGAAGACTCCGCAGCAGGGCGCCAGCACCAGCGTCTTCGCCGCCGCCAGCCCGCTCCTCGACGGCATCGGCGGCGTCTACCTCAAGGACAACGACCTCTCCCCGCTCGACGAGGACCCGCACGACGTGGAGTTCGGCACCGACTCCGACGTCAAGTCCGACGTGGTCCCCTACGCCCTCGACCCGGTCTCGGCCCGGCGCCTGTGGGAGCTGAGCGAAGAACTGATCGGACACAAGGTCTGAGGCCCTGCGCGCCAAGCGAAGCGGGGCCCGGGCCGGTGCGGCCCGGGCCCCGCGGTCGGTCACTTGCCCGACCACCACCAGAGCTGCATCATCACTTCTTCGTAGTACTGGATGAGATAGCCGCCGGCGACGGCGTGGTCGCCGTCCTCGCGCCAGTCGAAGTTGCACCTGACCCAGGTGCCGTAGCCTTCGGCGTTGGCGCACCAGCGGTGGTTGATGGAGCCGAACTCGGTGTAGACGAGGGCGGTCGCGCCGTAGCCGTCCTTGTCGCCGTCGCGCACGTAGACGTAGTCGCCGTCGTACTGGATGCAGACCTGGGTGCTGCCGTGGGCGGCGTTCGCGGTCATGCATTCGCCGATCGGGCCCGCGACCTTCGTGCCGTAGACGCATGCGACGCGTTCGAGTTCGCAGTCCTGGAAGTAGTTCGCCTCGGCCATGGCCGCCGACGGCACGGCGAAGACCGAGGCGAGCACGGCCGCGAGGAGCGCGGTGAGGTGAAGAGCGGTGCGGTTCAGCTTGCGCCGCAACCGGTTCGATGAATTCATCATGAGAGGTGTCCTTTCGGGTGGTTACACGCAGGAGTGCATGAGCGAGAACTCGGACGCCTCGGCCTGCGCCGCGGCATCCGGAACGGCGCTCTCCAGAGCGGCGACGATCGCGTCGGCGCCCTCGCCGGCGAGGAGTTCCTCCACGCCCTGATCCGGCAGGTCCTCCGCCGCAGCGGCGAACGCCGCCGCGTCCTCCACGGCGCCTTCGGACTCGCCGTTGCCGAGGACCCCGCCGTCGAAGGGGATCTCCGACCCCTCGCCGAGACCGTGCCACTGCGCCGGCGTGTACTCGCCGTCCTCGTCGCAGACGGCCGCCTCCCACCGGATCGCCATCACGTACTGGTGCCCGACCTCCACCCGCGGGAAGCCGTACAGCGCCATCTCCACGGCCCCTTCGGTATCGCCGCCGGTGAAGTGCCACCCGAGGGCGTTGTAGCTCCAGGTCGCGGGCGCCGCGACAGGGGCTCCCTCCCGCGACCAGAGCACGCCCTCGACGTCGAGCGAGACGGTCCGGCCGATGATCCCCTCCCCGCGTTCCAGCTCCTCCGCGCCGGGCGCGATCGCCTCCTCCGACACGGCCTCGACGACGATCACGTGGTCGGCGTAGGTGACCCAGTCGTCCGCGGTGATGCTCGGCAGGTAGTCGGCCCCATGCCCCATGAGCACCGAGGACTCGGGCACGGATTGGGCTTCAGGAGCGGGAGCGGCGAGGGCCGTGACGGCGACGCCGGTCAAGGCCGCGGCGGCGACAACGCCGACAGCCGCCGCAATTCGAGTACGAATACGCACGGGACCTCCTCAGTAGGTGCCGTTGATGTTGTCGATGTTGTTGTCCTGGAGGACCTCCCCGTCACTGACCGGGTCCTCCATGCACCCGAGCCGCTCATCGCGCCGACTCGTCACCGGCGACGCCTGGTCCCCGTGCAGCAGCCCCACGGCGTGCCCGGTCTCGTGGCAGATGAGCCCGTTCGCGTAGTGGCCGCCGCCGAGGATCCGGATGTACTGCTGGTCGCAGCGCAGATGATCGGCCGCGTCGTTGCAGAAGGTGACACCGCTGGCGCCCGACGGGACGCCGATGCCGCTCTCCTCGTACACGATGTCGGTCTCGGCGCTCCCGGAGAACGACGGCGTGCTGTCCAGACTCACTGACAGGTCAGTCGGCTCGAACACGTGCTCCATCACGTAGTTGACGCGGTTGCGGTCCACCGTCTCCAGCATGTTCGACCCGCCGCTGTCCATGTAGTACGTCAGCGTGGCGTTGTCCGTCTGGCACGAGAGGTACCCGTTCGGCGTACTCCCCTCGTCCACGCACGCCAGGTTCGCGTACGGCGTCGGATACATGTTGTCGGTGAACGCCGCCCACGCGGCCCCCGCCGTCACCGCCACCGCCGTGAACACCGCCACGGTCATGCACACGGCCTTCACGCTCATCCGCCTCGCGGAACCATTCGTCATCAGGCGACTCCCCTTCCGGCCGCCCAACGCATCTGACCGGCCCCCACGAGCCTAGAAAACCGGGAGTACACGCCCCGTACACGAGCAGTACACGCCCCACGAACCCGCAGACAGACCGCCACAAAAAGCCAAAACAAGAACAAACAAAAAGGCCCGCCGAAAAGCGGGCCTTCATGATGGCTGGCCTGTTGGAAACCTACAGGCACGCCCTACCCCAGGTACAGGCCCTGCATAAACGCCTCACCGAGCTCGCCACCCGTAACGAGAGGCGGTAGCTCCAAATGTGCGCGAAGCGAATCCCAGGCACGAACACAGGCGACTTCAACGAGATAACCAACCGCCTGACCAGCCGAGACTTCGACATCCTCGAAACCCTGGAGAAGTACAAGATCATGACCGCCGGCATGATCGAAGCCCAGTTCTTCCCCTCCCGCCACCAAGCAGGAGCCCGACTCCTCACCCTCCACGAACTCGGGCTCCTGGAGCGCTGGCGAAGCCCCGAAAGCAAGGCGTACCGCTACGTCCTCGCATGGAGAGGCCAATGCATCCTCGCCCTGATCCGCGGCGACAAACCGCCGACGAAACTAGCGGGCACGCACGCCGCCCAACACCAGTTCCTCTCCCGCAACCGCCCGCACACAGAAGGCATCAACGCCTTCTTCAGCCGCCTGCATCTCTCCGCCCGCAACCACACCGACGTCCGCGTCCGCAGGCTCAACGAAGAACTCTGGATCACCGGAATCGTCCCCGACGCCCAAGGTGACATCACCTGGGCCGACGGAACCACCCTCCGCTTCTGGCTCGAACACGACCGCGGGACCGAAACCCTCGCCTACCTCGCCCGCAAGATCAACGGCTACAGGGAGCGGGACAGCCGCAGACCAGCTGAAAAAGCCTCGGTCCTCCTGATAGAGCTCCCGAGCGAGCGCCGCCTCCGAAACTTCCTGCCCATCGCCTCCAAAGTCTGGAAGGCCGAATCCATCGCCTGGAGGAGCCCAAGACTTACCGTCGCAGTGTGTGCCTCCAGCGCCAACGAACGCACCTGCACCAACCCAGAAACCTTCCGAGACGCCATCACCAACCCCCACTGGCACATCCTCGGCCGAACAACCACCCACAGCCTCGCCGAACTCCCAGCAATAGCCAAGGCGCTCCGAAACCAAAGAATCTAAATCTGACCCACGGGGGTCGCCCCCACAAGGTCGGCCCCCGCCCAACCCCTCGCACGACCCCCACCAATGACCCACACGACCAAAACCCACGTTCGCGCAGCTCAACCCCGATAACCAACCACACCCAAGAACCCCGAATACATAGTCCCAGCGAGAGGCGAATATTTCGGCTGCACGGACATCCACCCGCTCGTTCACCGCTCGTGAGCCGACACTGGCACCTAAGCGCCTCCCGCGACGCTCAGCAGCACGAACTGCCCCTCTTTCGACTCTCTCAAGAGTTGCATTGAGTTCCTCACGGGTCGAGGGCCAGGAGAATGGCAGGGTCTCCTGTCCGGAGGGCCAACATGCGTCCAAGTATCGGAGAAACATTTTCGCTCTTTCAATTCGTTCTTCAATCGGAGTGACATCTCTGATAATAGTTCGTACAGTAGGATCGAGGATCGGTGTATCTACGACAACCGCGTCGATATATGCAAAACTGCTAACCAGCTTCTTGTACAGATACCCTCCAGATGCCGTAATACGAACCAGGCGGCTGGAGTCTCCTTGGGCCGCAGCGTCCACTAGGCCACCTTTTTCGGCGCGCGTGAAATGCCAATCGATCTGCTCGGGCGTATATCCAATCGACTGAAGATGCCGCAAAACAGCACCTTGATCCGCGAATCCCCCTGACTCGCCCTCGCCCAGAAGTTGTACACAAGCAAGCAACAAGGGCAGAAGAAAATGTTCCTTGCTGTCGCTCGAACCTATGGCAAAGAGATTAGGCACCGGCGAGGTAGCAGAGTCATAGTATTTGTGATCTCCGTAGATAATCGCCCTCTCGAACTCATGCAGCGGGATCACATATGAACGACCGGAATCGTGGGCCTCAAGCACCCTCTTTGTTTGTACGTATCCGCTTCCAACAAAGGTCGAAATGAAATCCAGAGCCCGCCTTGTATTTCCCGAACTTAGATTATCCACTAGCTCAATCAAATTCTCATTCTCAGAAAAAGCCTCGATCAGGACATCTATGTAGATAAGCAAGCTTTCCGAATCTAGCGTCAGCCCGGTGGGAAACCCAGGCAATCTCCCAAACTCTATAAGCTCCTTCTTTGCAAATTCGAGACGCTTAACCACAACCTGATCAGACCTAGGCGGTGAAACGGTAAACACCCTGGGCTGGTACGCCGCCAATGCTCCGGTACGTCGAGACTCATGAAATGTATCGGGCCTCAATGACATAAACACTGCCGTCGGCCAGGTTTCCGCGAGCGATTGCCCGGCAATGAAGATCTGCTCTTGGAAGGACGAGCTATGCTGATCAACATTGTCAAGCACGATCACGAAACTGAAACCCCTAGAAGCTTGCAGAAACGAAAGAACCCGTCTCGCATGCTCAAACTCATTTGCAAGATAAGTAGCAAGCATTGCGATTTCATTGCGTTTGTATTCGACCGGATCATCGTCTTTCATGTCCCCATATATCCCGTTAGCGAACTCGTCAATCTCCTTCTTATATACTGCGCGCGCAAACTTCGCTTCTTTTACATTAATCTGCCAAGAATCACTGAGGGTCGAGGCGACTACCTGGTATATATGATTAGGCACATCCTCAATGATTCCGGAGTGCTTCAAGAAGTCAACATAAAAAACAACTGTTCTATTCAGGAGCTCTTTGGCTTCAATTCTAAAGAGATGCTTCAGAAAAATACTCTTCCCGACACCAACATCCCCCAACAGAATGATTGGACGCTTTGTAATTGCACCTGCGATTACATCATCTCGAAGATTCGAGCTCGTACCCTTCTTATCTCTTGCAGTCTCAATGTTCACCTGCTGACCGAGAATATGATATCGAGTCCGAAGAATTTCCCTACTCACTACCGCGTACTGCGACAGCGCCCCACTGGAGCAATAGCATTCTTGAAGAAAATCGTCGGTAATACTTTCCTCTTTGACAACATCTTGAATGAAGAGGTCTCCTAGAATCCTTAGGTCCGTTTCCATCTCAGAGCCGATGCGGAACCCAGGGTAGCCGTGAATCCTCTTGGAAAGCGGGAGTGGCGGCGGTACCACTTTTCTCGTACTAGAAAGAACTCTGGTCAAATCAGCTCGAGACAAACCATCAAATGAGAGGTAATCCCAAGCTTCATTAAACTCCGAAAGCATGTCTTCTAGGCATGAATAAAAAACGGCTCGACCTTCTACCGGCCTCTTGCCATCTGATCGACTTCCCAGGAAAGCCAGAAGTTGAAACCCATTCGATAGGATAGCGACGCCAATTCCCGATTTCTGGCAGTATCTTAGAACTTGATCAAAAGCCGCTTTGTTCTGCGTTGAATAGTTTCGCACTGTCTCCACATCAACAAAACCAGTAGCCACTCCCGCGGGTACCTCGAATGTGATACTAGTTCTCTTAGCTTCAAGAACCGCAAGCATCTGAGGCGAGCCAAGAATATAGTCCAAATAGTCGCCTTCGATGTGCTCCTCACACGAAACCTGATCATCCGGCCAACCAAGCACGTCTTTTAGGATTACATCGATTAGTGTTCGACGCGTCGTTGCCTCATTGAAAACCCCGCCATGAGCGCGAGCAATCAGCTGAATAAGGGACTCTCTTCCTCTTTCAAATGATGTCACAGCATCCTCGCTTGCATTCATATGACCAGTTTATACCGTGTTAACTTAGGATTGGAAGATTTGTGGCAAATACTCAGGCTGGGATCGCTGGCAACCCAAGGATCGCTCGGATGCCCAACTCACCCTTTCCAAGTACTGTCCAACGTAAAACAGAGTGCAAGATATAGCAAGACAGCGGGGTTTCGAGATATCACGCAACCCGTTCCGCGCCGGTCGGCCAGATTATCGTTACGGGAATTCCTCGGGCCTGAGCTTGAGCTACAGCGTCGGCGGTGCCGCCTTTGGCTGCTGATAGTTGGCCGTCCCAGACGGCGAAGAGGTGGTCGATCGAGGTGAGGATGTGTTCGTTGGCTGCGGCGTAGGCTTCTCGGCCGCCGGTATCGAAGGGCATGGCGTTGACCTCGGCGGCTTGTGAGAGCAGGAAGTCGTAGGCGGGTTGGTCTTCGGGGTTGACCTTCTTGTCACGGTAGTCCGCGGAGGAGACGACCACGGTCAGCTTGGCACCAGCGTCGAGGATAGCTTGGGCGAAGATCGAGTCTGCTCCTACTGCTAGACAGCTCAAACCGACCAGGTCGTCGCTTTGGTGGGCTTGCAGGGCTTCGCTGATCGCGGCTTGAACAAGATCAATGGTTTCCGGGGTCAGGTTCATGTGCCCGGTGATGCCGATCCGCAATTGGTGCTCCTTGTGGATGTGGTTCAGGCTGCCAGAACCGTGCTGATGTGGTCTCGGAGTTCGGCAACGCAGGATTCCTGGTTGTGGGTCGCGGAGAGGTCCAGCAGATTCTGGAGCTTGGTTCGGACGTGGGAGGAACCTGTCTTCGTTGCGGTTTCCACTGCCCGGTTTCCTTGCTTGCAGGATTCTTCGAGTTCGCCTTGGAGCATCCGGGCCTGTGCCAGTCCGAGCTGGTCGAGGGCGAGGGAGCGGAGCTTCCTCGGGTCTCGCAAGGCGATGGCGGTTTCGATGGAAGTGGCGGCTTCGGCGGCGAGGCTTCGGTCTTCGTGGGCCATTTCGAGGAGTCGGGCACCGGTGGTGCCGGCGAACTCGGCCAGGTCGAAGGAGCTACCTCCGTCGTCGTTCGCGTCGGCGAGGGTTTCGGCTGCCAGGCCGGTGCTTCTGCGGAAGTCGTTGATGTCTCGCAGACTGGACTTAGACCAGGCATGGCGGGTGTAGACCTTTGCCAACAGCGCTGCTGGGACTCGGTCAGCGGCGCGTTCGAGAGCGCGCCTGGTGAACTCCTGGGCTTCGCCGGGGTTGCCCAGGATGAGTTGTTGGCGGCCCATGCCGACCAGGGCTTTGACTTCGCCGGAGCGGTCGTGGGCCTCGACCGAGGCGTGCAGTGCGAGTTCATAGCAGCGGCGGGCCTTGCCGTCGTTGCCCGTGTCCCAGAACATCGTGGCGGCCGTCTGGGAGAAGCGAGCCATCACTTTGAAGGTTCGGATGCGGCGGACGCGGTTGCGGTCGGCCGCGGCGAGTTCAGCGAGTTGATCGATCTGAACGAGGACGGCGCGGAGTTGGAGGCCGCCGCCGGTGCGCTCGTTCCAGTCGCGGTAGTGGGTTGCCAGCGCTTCGAGTTGATCGAGTTCTGTCTCGCCGAGGTTCTTGAGGCCGTTGTCCGGGAGGATCGGCGCTCCGGCGATCAGACCCGGCACTGCCGCTGCTCCGAGTGAGAGCAATGCCCTTCGCCGCATGTCGTCCTCCTCGGCGAGTCGTCGGCGTTCCTGGTTGACGACTTCGGTATACGCGACTATCACTTCGCTCGGGACAGTGCGCTGGTCGGTCTCGTAAAAGCCTAGGGCCGCTTTGCTCCAAGGCAAGCGGCGGGCCATGTCGCCGAGGCTGAGGTCGACGGCGGTTCGTGCCGCTCTGAGTTGCTGGCCTGGGGTCATCTGTAGACACCTTGTAGACGGTTTGAGTCTTCCTGTCGGCTTCGCTGTAGACGATGCTACAAGCATGGCTCCCGAGAGTCATCCACCGCTTACACATGGGCCCTGGCTGCTCAGGCGGTGCGCAAGCCAGTGTTGAGCGGCCCGCCTTCGGCTTCCACACTTCAGGCGGGCCGCCTCACCAGATCCACCAAAGGGAGAAATGGTGACGGCTCAGAGACTACGAGTCAAAGACGAGAAGGGCAACCGGTCGGCCCCCGAGATCCTCGGATCGTGGCTGACAGGTAGAGGCAACAAGCTGACGGTCATGGCGCGGCGGGGCACGGGCTACGCATCCGTGTGGCTGGACTACCAGGGGACGCCCGTGAAGATCGGATACGCGGTCCACGCGGGCGGCGTTGTTCGCGAGGTGCGGTGGGAGGAACCGTGGCGGGAGCAGACCGATGCGTGGAAATCGCAGCAGCGGAGCCAGATCGCGGCACTGGTTGCGGCCTGGCACGCCGAGCGTCCGGAGCCGCAGGAGCCTGAGCCGCTTCCTGCGAGTGTGGTCGGGACGTTCGAGGTTGATGGGTTCCGGTTCGCCGTTGAGCCTGTCACGGCCGCCGAGCACGTGGTGCTCTGCCTCGTCAGCGCGATGAACGAGCTGACCCCCATCGCCGATCTCCTCCACGAGGGCGGCCGGGTCTGCGGAATGGTCACCCGCCCTGGCTGGAAGGCCGCTCCTGAAGCTCGGCGGCGGCGCTGGCGGGCCGAGGTCGAATCCATCCTTCTTCGCGCCGTCGAACGCGGCGCGCTCTGACCCTTCTCCCCCGCGGAGCCACCGGGTGGGCGGTGGCTCCGCACCCTCTTCTCTTCATGATCTTGGAGCCTGTTGTGCTGCCTGCTGCAATCGATCTCGACGAACTGCTTATGGACCTGGACGTTCGCGGGTATGGCCTCATCCGCGCCGAGCCCGACCAGGAAGCGATGACCACGGCCGCCGCTCGGTTCGGAGCGCATGTGGGCGCCGGCTGGATGGGAGTCCGGCTGTTGGAATCCTCCGGCTCGGTTGATTGGCTGCCTCGCCACACAGAGCAGTTGGACGATCCTGAATCGCTGCGCTACTTCGCGCTTGGGTGCTTGGAGACGGCGAACAGTGGTGGTGCGACCTGCCTCTTCGACGGTCGTATCGCTGCCCGTGCGCTGCTGAAGTCTCTGCCCGAGCTGGCGCAGGTTCGCATCACCTACAGGACAGAATGGCGGCCGACGGCCGCCACGCATCCTTTGGTCGTCCACGATCCGCAACACGGGGCAGTCTTGCGATTCCGGTCTGCGCTGGAGACCAACGCAGTTCAGGAGCCGTTGCCTTCCTCGGTCTCGGAGGCGGGCCTCTATGCCGAGGTCGAGGCGGCGCTCTCGGAAGCGGTCGCCGTGGTGCATCGCTGGCGGCCCGGTGATCTGCTCATCGTCGATAACCGGGCCATGATCCACTCGCGCGAGCCGTTCACCGGCACGCGCCGGATGGTTCGCTACCGATACGACGACCCGAACTTCAAGACCGTCATAATCGCCCGATGAGACACATCCGCCTGCCCGCGCCGATCCTCCGAATGATCGCGCCGGGCATGCGGTTGTGGTGGCGGCTACGCAAGCCAGAGACGTTCGGGGTGAAGGCACTGCTGTTTCATCCCGATGGATCGGGGCGGTTCCTTGTCGTCCGTCATTCCTACAGCGATCCGAGCCGCTGGGGTCTGCCCGGCGGCGGCTACAAGCCGACCACGGAGAAACCAGCGCAGGCCATCGCGCGGGAAGTTGGCGAGGAGCTTGCGCTGGCGGTCCCTACTGAGGCGTTCATCGTCCTGGACACCCTCGTGACGACGTTGGAAGGAAAGCGGGACACCTTGACGATCTTGCGGGCGGTCGCGCCGAGTGCGGAAGTGTCGCTTTCCCCGGAACTGGCCGAATTCCGATGGATCGGAGATGTTCGGCAACTGGAACCGGCTCCGGTTTCCCGCTGGCTCGTTGCCGCGGTCTCACAGGTAGATTGACGCTGCCTCTAACCTGAGCGGAGGGAAGACCGCCGACAACGGGAGGATCAAGAGCGGTGGGCGAGGAGCAAGACGACGATCTACTGACTCGACTCGTTGGAGCCGAGCTGTACTCGGTGCAGTTCGTTCGCGACTACGTGCAACTGCACTTTGAAAGCCCGGGAGAAGCGCCCTACCTCAGTTGCTTTGTCATGCCGGAGATCCGGAGTTTGCATGGCGTGCACACACAGGAGATCTTGGAGCGCTCTCCGGGATACGCTGACGCTCTCAGGGCCTTGATCGGTGAGGAAGTGCGAGCAGTCTCGGCAGCGGCAGGCACTGGCCTGACTCTTGAGCTGCGAACCAGCGCGATTATCGTAAATCCGACTTCGGCACAGCTCATCGGCCCCGAAATCGCCATGCTTTCAGGATTCAGTGACCGTGCTTGGGAGTTGTGGCAACCAGGCGAAGACGAATTCGCTCATCTCGCATAGCTCAAGAGCTGTGACAATCGCCGCCTTCGATAATGGCATCCCGCCTTCTGCTTGATCCGACGGTCTGAGCGTATCTTTCGTCGCTGTCGTATGTCGACCTTGTTTTGGCTGGTAGTCCCGTATTTGGATCTAGTTCTCGGGCTTGGAGAATGGTAGAATCCAAGGGTCCAGGCCGTTCGATCGCGGCGAGACATCGCCATTGGTCGTTTTCTTTGTGCGTGTAGCCAGCGCGCGTTCTTGTGGTGTTCCCGAAGGATTCCCCGTGCGCGGGGCGGTTCGGGGTGCTTCGGAGTCGGATAATTCGGGTCGCTCGACGGTGCGGCGAAGCGGGTCTACGGTGGCGTTGACCTGCTGTTTTGCCGTAGCGGGGCGGTGAGCCTCGTGGGTGGCAGAGAGGTGCGTGTAAGGGTAACCGGGGCGCTTCGGGATGACGTTGATGTGCGGTTGATCGTGGAGAGCGTGATCGATGCCGTGATGGAGTCGGAGCGGAGTGCCGGGGGAGAGCCCAGGGGCGCGGATGCGGGTCGGACCGAATCTTCAAGTCGGAAGGCCGATCGATCATGAGTCAGGACGTCAGGGCGAAGCGTGCCGTGCTCTATCTGCGGGTGTCCTCGCGGGGGCAGGTGGAGACGGACTACGACCCGGAAGGGAACTCGATTCCAGCGCAGCGGAAGGCGTGCCAGCGGCGGGCCGAGGAGCTGGGGATGGAGGTCGTGGACGAGTACGTCGAGCCGGGGAAGTCGGGGATGACGGTCGACGGGCGGCCGAAGTTCCTGGAGATGATGGCGCGCATCAGGAACGAGAAGGACGTCGGGGCGATCATCGTGTACGCGAGGTCGCGGATGCACCGGGATACGGCGGATGCGGCGATCACGCGGCGGGAGCTGAAGAAGCTCGGGGTGCAGCTCGTCTCGATCATGGACTACACCGAGGACAGTTACGTCGGTGACTTGGTGGCCGCGATCCTGGACGGGGTCAACGAGTATCAGTCGCGGGCGTCGGGTGCGGACGTGGCCTACAAGATGAGCGCCAAGGCAGCCAATGGCGGCACCGCTCATCAGGCGCCGATCGGGTACCTCAACACCGGAGTGATGGTCGATGGCCGCGAGGTCCGGACTGTCGTCCTGGACGAGGAACGGGCTCCGCTCATTCGGATGATGTTCGAGCTGTACGCGAGCGGGACGTACTCGTTCCGGGAGGCGCAGCGGGTGGTCACCGAAGCAGGGCTTCGGACTCGGCCGAGCAAGCGGTGCCCGGCCGGGCGGGAGGTGCCGATGTACACCGTCGGGTCGATCCTGCGGAACCGGTACTACCTGGGGCGGGTCACGTTCAAGGGCGTCGAGTACCAGGGACGGCATGAGCCGCTGGTGAGCCAGGAGCTGTTCGACCGAGTTCAGGACGTGATGCGGCAGAACAACGGCGGCATCCGGAAGCGGGTGTACGACCACCCGCTGAAGGGGGTGTTGTGGTGCGGGCGTTGCAGGACCAGGTTCTACCTCGACATCGTGACCAATGGACGGGGCGTGAAGTACGCCTACTTCGTTTGCAGCGGCCGGGCGAACAAGACATGCCGGAGCGAGCGGGTTCCCGTCGCCATCATGGAGGCCGAGGTGCGGGCTCATTATGCGCGCCTTCGGATTCCTTCGAGCGTTGCGAGCGAGCTTCAGTCGCAACTTGAAGCGGCGTTCCGGGAGCGCCAGCGGCTCGATGTCGAAGTTCGAGAGCAACTGAGTTCGGAGCGAGCGCGGCTTGAACGGCAGCAGGATCAACTCTTGGAGCTGGTCGGTGATCCGGACTGGCCGCAGGCACGGCTCAACGAGAAGGTTCGGGAGCTGCGGGATCAGCTCTCGCGAGTAACCGAGCGCTTGGAGAGGGTCGGCAGCGCCGGGTTGGAGGCCGCGGGACGGGCGGTCAACCTGCTGCTTGAGCTGCTCGATGATCCGGTTCGGTTTCTTGAGGCCCTGCCTGAAGCCCAGCACCGGGCCGTTCATCTCGGGTTCTTCGGACGGCTCTACGTCACGGTCGAGGACGGGGAACGCGAGCCGAAGGTGGTCGGTAACCAAGTCGCGGAGCTGCTCGAACCGCTGGTATCCGCGGCGCAGGGAACGACCACGGGCAAACAAAAAGGCCCGCTGGGCGGGCCTGTTTGTTTGGATGAAACCAAATTGGCTGGGGTACCTGGACTCGAACCAAGAACGGCTGAACCAGAATCAGCTGTGTTGCCAATTACACCATACCCCAATGGTGTCGTAGCGCCTCGAAGCTCGTTGCGCTGACGGGATGTAACTGTACCGGACGGGCTCGCGCCCCTTCAAACGGGTTCCTGTGATGGGGACGACTCGGCTGAAAGGGCGCGGGCCCGTCGTGGTCAGGAGGAGGTCGGCACGGGGGTGGGGCGGTCGAGGCGCAGGTAGGTGAGGGTGAGGGCGATGAAGGCGGCGAGGATGAGGAGGTCGGCGGCGTGGGCGAGGGACTCGGTGCGGGAGATGCGGCTGAGGGGGAAGAGGGCGCCGGAGGCGATGAGGAGGAGGCCGAGCCAGAGGGGGGCGAGGCGGGTCCAGAGGAGGGCCGCGCCGAGGGCGCAGAGGGCGAGGGGAAAGGCGGGGCCGGGGATCCAGAGGACGACGGCGGAGGCGACCGGGTGCTCGGCGGCCGCGGCGAGGGAGTCGGGGCCGGAGACGCCGAAGATCCCTTCGAAGAAGCCCTGGAGGCTGAAGGCCATGCCGCCGGCGAAGCCGGCGAGGGCGAGCAGGGACCCGAGGGCGCCGAGCCAGGGCCGACGCTCGCCGATGCGGGTCCAGACGGCGAGGAGGCCGTAGATCCAGGCGACGGTGGAGCACATGAGGACGGTCGAGGCGGTGACGCCGTAGCGGTCGCTCTCCCACAGGAACGTGGCGGTCGCGCCGAGCAGGGGGCCGAGGAGGAGCGAGGCGGTGGCGAGGTGTCTGTTCATGTAGAGAGACTACATGTAGAAGCTCTACATAACAAGACCGTCTACCTATCGGGGCGTAGCCTGGACCCATGGACGCGGACGGCATTCACGGACAGCTCGACACCCTCATCCTCGCCACCCTCAAACGCGGTGAGGCCCACGGCTACGCGATCATCTCGGCCCTGCGCGAGCACAGCGGCGAGCGGCTCGACCTCCCCAGCGGCACGGTCTACCCGGCGCTGCGGCGGCTGGAGCGCGCCGGGAGCATCCGCGGCACCTGGTCGCAGGACGCGGGCCGGCGGCGGCGCGTCTACGCGCTCACCGAGGACGGCCTGAAGGCCCTCGACAAGGGCGTGCGGGACTGGAAGTCGCTGCGCGAGGTCATGTCGGCGGTCCTCGGCGCATGAACGAGTACATCGCCGCGGTGGCCGCGCCGCTGCGGGGTCCCAGGCGGGTCCGCCGGGACATGCTGGCCGAGATCGAGGACGGCTTCGAGGAGGCCGTCGCCGAGCGCGTCGCGGCCGGGCTGAGCCGCGGCGAGGCCGTCGACGGGGCCGCGTCGGAGTTCGGCGAGCCGCGGATCGTCGCCGCCGAGGTCCAGCGGGAGCTGGAGGCCGCGCAGGCCCGCCAGACCGCGTGGACGCTCCTGATCGCGTTGCCCGCCATGACGATCATGTGGGACGTGTTCGGCGGCGACGGCGACCCCGGGCTGGCCGCGACCCTCCTGGCGCGCGTGGTCGACGCCGCGACGGCCGTCGCGTTCGGCGCGGCCGCGCTCGTGCTCACCGGCCACCTCGAACGCCGGGCCGCCCGCCTCTGCGGCCTCCTCGGCCTGGTCCAGATCGCCACCGCGCTCGGGTGCTCGGCCCTCATCGCGGTGGTCGCGGACGGGCAGGGGCCGACTGGGGCGTGGGCGGCCCTGACCGCGGCGTCGGCGGCGGGGTCGATCCTCGTGTGCACCGCGTCGGTACGCGCGCTGCGGACGGCCCGCGCAGCGATCTCCTAGCGGCGCAGCGGGCCCGGCCGCGAGACGGAGAAAACCTCCCACACCGGGCAACCGCGTCCGGCCCGGCCGCGTATTCAGCGTGCCGGGCCGCGTCGCCATCCACCACCGTGCGCGGGGCCGGGCCCCTACCCGTCATGTGAAAGAGGCCCAGTGGAGACCGAGGAGCAGCAAGAGGCCGAGTTCCGTTCCTTCGCGATCGCCCAGCGCGACAGTCTGCGGCGGTACGCCTACCTGCTGTGCGGGGACTGGTTCGAGGCCGACGACATCGTGCAGAAGGCCCTGACGAAGATGTTCGCCGCGTGGAGGCGCGTCGAGCCCGGCGGAGCGCCCGCGTACGTGCGGCGCATCGTCACGAACGTGTACTTCTCGCACCGCCGCCTGTCGTGGGTGCGCCGCGAGCGCGCCAGCGACGAGCTGCCGGTGCGGCGCCTCGACCGCCCCCAGGAGGAGGTCGACGTGCGGCTCGAACTCGCCGCGGCGCTGGACCGGCTGCCGCCGCGGCAGCGGGCGACGCTGGTCCTGCGGTACTGGGAGCAGTTGTCGGTCGACGAGACCGCGGCGGCCATGGGCTGCTCCGCGGGAACCGTGAAAAGCCAGTGCGCCAAGGGAATCGCGAAGATGCGCGAGCTCCTCACCGACGCCGCCGTGCCTGCCCGGGCGTAGCGGAAGGAAGCGAACCACCATGAATCTGCAAGACGACCCCGGCGCGGTGCTCCGGGAGCTCATGCCCGAGCAGCCGCCGTCCGGCTCGTTCGACCTCGACCGCATCGTCAGCGACGGCTACAAGGCGCGCCGCCGCCACCGCGCGGTCCTCGCGAGCGCGGCCGCGACCGGCGTCGCCGCCATCGCGGGGGTGCTGGCCCTGTCGATCGCGGGCCTGCCGGGAGTGCTGGTCGACGACCCGCCCGCGGCCGGGGAGGACCCGGACCCGGCCCTGTCGGGCTACCCGATGCCCGGGGAGGAGGGCTTCAGCGACGAGGAGACGGCGCAGGCGCTCACCGACGCCGCGCGGGACGCGTTCGCGCCGCTGCTCCTGGAGACCGGCCTGTTCCAGGAGTCCGATTTCACGACGGTCATGTACGAACCCACGGCGCAGGAGATCCAGGAGTACGCCGAGGAGCACGGCGTGAGCCCCGAGGAGGCCGCGCAGGACCTCCAGTACGTGGCCGACAGGGGCGAGCTCGCGTTCAGCGGGCACACCAGCCCGGGGAACTACGGCCAGGTGCAGCTCTACAGCTACCTCGCATCGGTCCGGATCGGCCTGGACGAGGAGGGCGCCGGCGGCCGGGTCCTGCTCGACGTGGAGGCGCTGCTGCCGGGCGGCTGGACCGACGAGCCGGGGCCCACGGGCGAGCAGTACTTCCCGCAGCACCTCATCGACGACGACGCGGACGAGTTCGAGCGGACCGGACTCGACGACGGCCGGGTCCTCTACACCGCCGCCGACGGCTGCGAGCTGCACGCGGCCGTGGTCTACCCCAACGGATCCGGGCTCCGGGCCTCCTGGGACGGCTGCGACGTCGACGGCGACGGCGAGGTCGCCGTCGATGCAGGCCGGTTCGCCGACGCGGTCCTCGCCATGCCGGAGACGGACTTCGACACGGCGGACCTGCACGGCGTCGGGGAGGTCGTGGACGTGCCTCCGGGATGGCTCGCGTCGGACGACTCGTGGCGGCCGTGGGCCGAGGACGGCGCGCTGGCGACGGCAGTGGACGCCGGGACGGTGCTCGCCGACCGCGTGCCGGGGGCGGTGGTGTTCGAGCCGTGGGTGATGCCCGAGCTCGACCCGGCCGATCCCGTGCGCGACGGCGAGGTGGCGCTGCGCCAGTACGTGATGAACGGCGAGATGCCGGTCGAGGGCGAGTCCTCGCCCGTGCCGTTCGAACTGGTGTACACGCTGCCCGGCGGCTGGGTGCCCGGATTCGGCGACGCCGACGCCGACGGGCCGTACCTCTCCGACTGCCGCCGGGGCGACTGCACCGAGACCGAGGTCGGGGGCGGCGGCACCGCGTACGTCGCTGAGACGCGCGTCGAGCACGACGCGAATCCCGAGATGGGGATCGACGAGCCGTGGTTCGAGGGCGAGTACGAGATCACGGTGGTCGACCCGGACGGCTGGGCGGTCATGATGCGGATCTCGTTCCAGGACCCGGACTTCGGGCTCACCGCGGAGGAGCTGACGGCGATCGTCGCGGCGCTCCCGGCGCCGGTGTACGACGCGGACGCGGAGCCGGTCCTCGCGGAGTGAGGCGCCGAGCGCGGGCGTGGGGCCGCACCTCAGCGAGCGGGGCGGCCGTCGCGGACGCGATGCGGCCCCGGCTCCACCGGAGCCGAGGCCGCGCCACGCCCTGCCAGGGGACGCGGGGTCCCCCGGTCCTCACCGAGGCGTCCAGGGGACGGCTAGTTGAGGACCTGCCAGTCGCGCGAGCCGAGGTACTCGGGGCGCGGCCGGTCGGCCGCGAACGGCTCGACCAGCGAGTTGTCGACGGCGTTGAACACGATGAACAGGTTCGAGCGCGGGAACGGCGTGATGTTCCCGTTCGAGCCGTGCATGCAGTTCGAGTCGAACCAGACCGCCGACCCGGCGGGGCCGGTGAACTGGTGGATGCCGTACTTGTCGGCGAGGAGCCGCAGCGACGCCTGGTCGGGCGTGCCGATCTCCTGCTTGACCAGCGAGGCCTTGTGGTTGTCGGCGGGCGTCTCGCCGATGCACGACACGAACGTCTGGTGCGAGCCCGGCATGATCATCAGCGAGCCGTTGAAGTGGTAGTTCTCGGTCATCGCGAGCGACAGGCTCACCGCGCGCATGCGCGGCATGCCGTCCTCGGCGTGCCAGGTCTCGAAGTCCGAGTGCCACTCGAAGGGCGCGCCGCCGAAACCGGGCTTGTAGTTGATCCGGCTCTGGTGGACGTACACGTCGGAGCCGAGGATCTGGCGCGCGACCCCGGCGATCCGCTCGTCGCGGATGAGCGCGGCGAAGAACGGCGAGATCTTGTGGACGTCGAAGACCGAGCGCACCTCGTCGGTGGTCCGCTCCCGCACGACCCGCTCGTCCCCGGCCAGGGACGGGTCGTGGAGGAGCTGCTCGATCTCGTTCTGCGCCGCGGCGAGCTCGGACGCGGTGAGCAGCTGCTCCACGGGGGTGAAGCCGTGCTGCGTGTGCCCGTCGAGGTGCCGCTGCGTGAGCGGCCCGTCGGCGGCCCCGCCCCAGACGGCGGGGTCCTCGGTGCGGTAGATCAGGCGCGGTTCGTCGAACCGGCGCGTCGGATAGAGGTCGGTGGGCGACATGGTCGTTCGTTCCTCTCTGCGCCGCAGCGGATGCGGCGCGTTCCGTCAGGGTTCTTCGGTAATGAGGGGGTACACGCCGTCGGCGTCGTGGACCTCCCGGCCGGTGACCGGCGGGTTGAACACGCACACGCAGCGCAGGTCCTCTTCGACGTCGAGGGTGTGCCGCTCGTGTCCGTTGAGGACGTACATCGTCCCCGGCGCGAGCGCGTGGACCTCGCCGCTCTCCAGGTCGCGGAGCTTCGCGGACCCTTCGATGACGTAGACGGCCTCGACGTGGTTGGCGTAGTGCATGGTCGTGGAGGTCCCCGCGTAGAGGACGGTGTCGTGCAGGGAGAACCCGGTCCCGTCCCCGGCGAGCAGCAGGCGGCGCGAGCGCCACGTCCCGGCGGCCCGGTCGCGGTCGCCGCCTTCGACGTCGGCTTCGGTGCCGATGAGGTCCTGGAGCCTTCTGACGATCATGCGGCGCTCCTCGCTTCGTGTTCCTTCGCAACGGTCGCGACGGCTTCGCGGGCGATGCCGATGCCCTCCTCGAAGTCGTCCCTGGTGGTCGTGAGCGGCGGGAGGAGCTTGACGACCTCGTCCTCGGCGCCGGAGGTCTCCATGAGCAGGCCGTTCGCGAACGCCTCCTGGCAGACCTGCCCGGCGTGCGCGGGCTCGGTGAAGACCAGGCCGCGGGCGAGGCCACGGCCGCGCGTGGTGATGCCGAGCTCGGGATGGGACTCGGCGATGCCGTTCAGCTCGCCGTCGAGCCACGCGGCGCGGTCGTCGACCGCGGCGGTGAGGTCGTCGTCGCGCCAGAACGTCTCCAGCGCGGCCTGGGCCGTGACGAACGCGGGCGCGAACCCGCGGAACGTGCCGTTGTGCTCGCCGGGCTCCCACACGTCCAGGTGCGGCTTCATGAGCGTGAGCGCGAACGGCAGTCCCATGCCGGACAAGGACTTCGAGAGCGTGACGATGTCGGGCCTGATCCCGGCGCGCTCGAAGGAGAAGAACGGCCCGGTGCGCCCGCAGCCCATCTGGATGTCGTCGACGATGAACAGCAGCTCGTGCTCGCGGCACACCGCTTCGAGGCCGCGCAGCCACGCGTCGGAGGCGACGTTGATGCCGCCTTCGCCCTGGACGGTCTCCACGATGACCGCGGCGGGCCGGTCGAGCCCCGAGCCCGGGTCCTCCAGGAGGCTTCGCAGCCAGAGGAAGTCGGGCGTGCGGCCGTCCATGTAGTTGTCGTACGGCATGGTCGCGGCGTTGTTGAGCGGCACGCCGGCGCCGCCGCGCTTCATGGAGTTCCCGGTGACCGCGAGGGCCCCGAGGGTCATCCCGTGGAAGCCGTTCGTGAAGGACACGACGGTCTCGCGGCCGGTGTACTTGCGGGCCAGCTTGAGCGCGGCCTCGACGGCGTTGTTGCCCGCGGGGCCGGGGAACTGGACCTTGTAGTCGAGGTTCCGCGGCGCGAGCACGAGGTCGCGGAACGATTCGAGGAACCGGCGCTTGGCGGTCGAGTACGTGTCGAGCGTGTGCACGACGTTGTCCTCGGTCAGGTAGGCGAGGAGCGCCTCCTTGAGCGCCGGGTGGTTGTGGCCGTAGTTGAGGGTGCCCGCACCGGCGAAGAAGTCCACATAGGATCTTCCCTGCTCGTCGGTGATGCGGCTGCCCCTCGCGGTGGAGAACACCGTGGGCCAGTTGCGGCAGTAGGAGCGGACTTCTGATTCGACCTGTTCGAAAACCTGCATGAGTCTCTCTGGGTCGGCCTGTTCAGCGGTCCTCCGCTCCCCGTCCGCAGGTGCGGACGGGCGCTTACCCGGGCCGGCTCTTGTCGGTGCCCGGGTAGGGCGGGCGAACTCAGTCCCGGGCGCGGCCCGTCGTGCCGCGCGGGGGCGTCAGCGGCCCACCGAGCGCTCGGTCCGGGCGCAGCGGCCCACCGATCACTCCGATCGGGCGCGCAAGCGGCCCGATGCGGTGCAGCACTTCGGGTTCGTGTCCGGAGCCGAGCTCGTGCTCGGAGAACAGCACGTCGCGCGTCAAGTCCGCGTCGTTCGCCTGCGCGAACGACTCGAACAAGTGCATCGACGCTTTGTTGTCGGGGGTCACGGTCGCTTCGACGAAGCGGACCCCGATGTCGGCGCGCACGGTCTCGGCCAGGTGGCCGAGCATGCGCGATGCCAGTCCGCGCCTGCGGAAGTCCGGGCCCACGGCCACCTGCCACACGAAGAGCGTGTCGGGCGCGGCCGGGCGCCGGTATCCGGTGATGAAGCCCGCCAGGCGGTCTCCCGCGCGAGCGACGACGCTGGTGTCCGCGAAGTCGCGGCACCACAGCAGGTAGGCGTACCTGCTGTTCACGTCGAGGCCCCCCGATTCACGGGCGAGCCGTTCCATCGGGCCCCCGTCCGCCGGGCTCGGCGAGCCCAGGTGAAAACGGGTCGGGGAGCCCGGATCGGGCGGCCCCGCGGGGCCGCCCGGTTCTTTGACCTGGGTGTCGGCCCCTGCCGGGCTCGGAACACTTGCGTCACCGGATGGCATGGGGACGACCGTAACAAAGATCAGACTGATTGTTAAGCCCAACAGAACGATATTGTGAAGTTTTCCGCACAGAATCGCGGTTGCGTCTATACTCCGCGCCCGCCTTCGGAGGTCTCGGCCTCGTCGTCGGCGCCGTCCTCGGCGCCGTGCCCTTGCGGGTCAAGGCGTTCGAGCCCGGCGCGCTCGGTGATCGCATGGCGCAGCGCGAGTTCGGGGTCGACCCCGGCCTGGCGTGCGGCACTGACGGCGGCGAGCAGGAAGTCCCCGACGTCCTCCGGCGCGAGCTTCATCCCCTCGGGCAGCTCCGGCAGCTCCAGCGGCTCGCCCTGGTCGCTGAAGCGCTCGATGACCTTGGCGGCCAAGGCGAGCGACGGCAGCTGGCGGGAGACGCCGTCGGCCGGGTGGTCCCGGTGCGGCTTCTCGGCGGCCTTGGCCTCGTTCCAGTGCTCGTACAGGTCGTCGGGGTCGGCGTCGCCCCACACGTGCGGGTGGCGGCGGATGATCTTCTCGACCAGGTCCCCCGCGACGTCGTCGATGTCGAAGCCCTCGGCGAGCGAGGCGTGCAGGAGCGGCTGGAACAGCAGGTCGCCGAGCTCCTCGCGCAGCTCGTCGGGGTCGCCCCCGGCGATCGCGTCGAGGACCTCGTAGGACTCCTCCAGCAGGTACGGGCCCAGGCTCCGGTGGGTCTGGGCCCGGTGCCACGGGCAGCCGTCCTCGGCGTGGAGGCGCGCGACGGCCTCGACGAGGTCGAGCAGGCGCGCGCCGGGCGGATCCCAAGAGCCGTAGACGACTTCGAGCTCGACCTCGCCGCCCGCGACGTACTCCGCGAGCGCTTCGCGCAGCTCCTCGTCGCCGTCCTCGCCGACGATCCAGACGCCGCCCTCCTCAAGGAACTCGGCGGCGTCCTCGACGATGTCGACGTCGATCCCGGCGTCGCGGATCGCCGCCACGGCGGGCGTCTCGTCGAACGCGGCCACCGCCTCGGCCTCTTGCAGGGCGTCCCACGCCTCGACGGTGAGGAGTCCGGCGGGGATGCGAGGGGAGGTCAGGAGCCAGGTGACGGTGCTCAACGCTGCGGGACCTCGACGGGGAACACCGAGGGGAGCGGGCTGAGGTCGAAGTCGCCGTAGCGGGGGTTCACGGAGATGTCGTACTCCTCGACGTACGCGGCGAGGTCGTCGGTGAACCCGGCGAGGAGCTCCAGGTCCTCCTGACTGTACCCGGCGACGTTCGCGTCGGTCTGCGCGGCCTCGGCGATGCGCGCGACCTCGTCTTCGGTGAGCGGCCGCGGCTCGGACTCGGCCACGAGCGCCTGGAAGTACTGCTCCGCTTCGAGCGCGATGGTCTCCAGCTCGTCGGCGCCCGCGCCGTCCACCGGGTCGAGCCCGATGGCGTGGCCCAGTTCGGAGTACAGCACGTACACGACGACCTGCTCCCGGTCGCCCGAGTAGTCGAAGACGCTCAGGTCCTCGCCCTGCTCCTCGCGGAAGTCCGCGATCGTCGTTACGTAACCGTCGATCGTGGACTCGGGCACCCGCTCGTCCCCGACGAACAGCGCCGCCCCCTGCTGACTCCCGCAGGCCCCCAGCACGAGCAGCCCGACCGCGGCGACACCCGCCAGTCTCAGTGTGCGCACAGCACTCCCCTTCATCGCCAAGGCCGCCCGATCGACAGCCCCTGTGACCTTAACCTCACAAGCAAACGCTCCACAATCCGCCCACCCCAGGTCGTTCGAGCCCTGAGTCACCACTTCGCGATGAGCGGGGGTGCTTCTTGCGGGGTGGTCTGCCAGGTTTTGGTGAGGCGGTGGAGGCGGGTGGGGGCGGCTATTGAGGTGGCTGTGGTGATGAGGCCGTGGGTGGTGGTGAGGATGACGGCGCCGATGACGCGGTCGTCGACGGTGGCGATGACGGCGGGGGCGGTGTTGACGATGGCGGCGCGGAAGGCGGGGGCGCCTCCGGCGAGGCGGCGTTTGGCGGGGGTGGGTTTGAAGCCGCCGCGGATGACGCGGGCGAGGTTCTCGGCGCCGGTGAGGGACATGAGAGTCGCGGAGAGGCCGGCACCGTCGGAGAGGCCGGTGGCATCGGCGGTGAGGAGGGCGACGAGGCGGTCGGTGCGGCCGGAGGCCGCGGCGGAGACGAAGGCCTCGACGATCTCGCGGGCGGCGGCGCGGTCGACTTCGGCGCGGGGTGCGGTGCGGACGCGGCGGCGGGCGCGCAGGGCGTGCTGCTGGCTCGCGGACTCGGTGATGTCGAGGATCTGCGCTATCTCCTTGTGGGAGTGGGAGAAGGCTTCTCGCAGGACGTAGACGGCCCGTTCGACCGGCGGGACCCTCTCCAGCAGGAGGAGGACCGCGATGGTCACTGATTCTCGTTGTTCCACTGTGTCCAGTGGGCCTAGCATCGGGTCGCCTTCCAGGAGGGGCTCCGGAAGCCAGGAGCCGACGGTGCGTTCGCGGCGAGCGTAGGCGGAGCGGAGCCGGTCGAGCGCGAGGTTGGCGACGACCTTGGTCAGCCACGCCTCCGGGACCTCGACGTAGTCGCGGTCGGCGGCCTGCCAGCGCAGGAACGCGTCCTGGACGACGTCCTCGGCGTCGGCCGCCGAGCCGAGCAGGCGGTACGCCAGCGAGGCCATCCTGGAGCGGAGGGCCTCGAAGCGCGCCGTGGCGGCGGAGTCCATCGGACGACCCTATGCGGGGACCGACGGGGCGGTCCGCGCGGCCGCGGCGGCGGTCCGGTGCCTGCGGACCGGCAGGGTGAAGGTCGGGTGCAGGGTTCCCCACATACTGCCTTTGACGACGAATTTCTTGTACGCGTTCGCGGGGCCGCGGGTCAGCGCCCAGGTGGTGCGGGCGCCGTTGACGATCTGGAGGATCGCGTCGTTGCGGCCAAGGCTGATGTGGTTGCCGTAGTAGGCGAGCGAGGTCTGGCTGATCTCGGCGCCGGTGAGGTCGCCGATGATCGCCTGGAGGGCCTGCCTTCCGGTGAATCCGGCGGAGGCGCAGGACATCTGGAGCGGGAGGCCGTTGTCGCCGATGGTGAAGACGGCGTCGCCGACGGCGTAGACGTCGGGGTGGGAGACCGAGCGCATCTGGCGGTCCACGGTGATCCGGCCGTCCGGGCGCACCGCCAGGCCGCTGGCGGCGGCGATGGGGTGGACCGCGAACCCGGCGGCCCAGACGGTGGCGTCGGCGGCGAGGAGGCGGCCGTGGCCGGTGAGGGCGCCTGCGGCGGTGACCTCGGCGATGCGGGTGTGCTCGTGGATCTCGATGCCGAAGCGGTCGAAGGCCTTCAGCAGGTGGCGGCGGGCCTTGGGGCCGAGCCAGCCGCCGAGTTCGCCCCTGGTCGCCACGGCGACGCGGAGGCCGGGCCGGGCCTCGGCGATCTCGGTGGCGGCCTCGATCGCGGTGAGGTTGCCGCCGACGACGAGGACGCGGCCCTCGCCGTCGAGTTCGTCGAGGCGGGCCCTGAGTTTCAGCGCGGCGGGCCGGGAGGCGACGTGGTGGCCGTGCTCTTCGGCGCCGGGCGTGCCGTCGACGGCGGCGGTGCTGCCGAGGGCGTAGACGAGCGTGTCGTATTCGAGCCGCTCGGTGCCGCGCTCGTCTTCGAGGGTGACGGTCCGGGCATCGGCGTCGACCGCGGTGACGCGGGCGATCCGCAGCCGGATGCCGGTGCCCGCGAAGACCTCGGCGAGTTCGTGCTCGGGCATCGGGTGCCCGGCGGCGAGTTCGTGGAGGCGCAGGCGCTCGACGAAGAGGGGCGCGGCGTTGACGACGGTGATCTCGACGTCGTCCTGGTGCAGGCGGCGGGCGAGGTTGCCCGCGGTCCACGCTCCGGCGTATCCGGCGCCGAGGACGGTGATGCGGTGCTTCGGGTTCATGGTCTCACTCCTGTCTGGCTGGCTCGGACTCTGAACGGGGCGGCGCCGGAATCCATGACAGGAAGTAGTTGTGCGGTGCGTCTCAGTCGGCGCTGTCCTCGTCGCCCGCGGGCACGCTGCGGCGCCCCGAGCGGCGGTGCTCCAGCTGGTCCATCTCGTACCGGGCGTACCAGGGCGCCCAGCCGTCCTGGCGGAACCACTGGCGGCCGGTGCGGGAGGCGAGGCCGCCGAGGACGCTCAGCCCCATGGCGATCCAGATCGGGGCGATGACGAGCGCGGTGATGTCGCCGTAGGTCCGCGAGACCCCGATGATGCCGATCGCGGTGTTCGCGACCGCGAAGACGAGCGCGAACGTGCGGGCCCAGCGGCGGCCGCGGCCGAGCTGGAACACGATGGCCGCGTACGGGATCGTCAGGAGCGCGATGAGCGGCAGGACGATCGCGATGGGGAAGGACGTGCCGACGGGCAGGGCCCGTTCGAGTTCGGAGACGCCGGGGACGTCGGCGGTGCGGGACTCGACCCAGCGCAGCAGGCGCGGCCCGAGCCCGAGGCTGACGCTGACCAGCATGAAGTACTGGAACACCATCATGACCTGGGCGAGGTCGACCGAATGCGGCTTGTCGTACAGCGGTGCGGGGCCGGAAGCGACGGGGCTGTTCACGGGAGCTCCAAACACTGGGCTGACTCCAGGGTACGTCCGCGGAGCCGCTGGTGGGGAACCGGTTTTCAGTCGCCGCGGGCCCGCGGCCCGGCCCAGCGCCACACGGGGGGCGAGACGAGCGCACCGAGGCAGGCGAGGTCGAGGACGCCCGCGAGCTTTTCGAGCGGCGGGGCCGCGAGCCACGAGTCGGGGTCGGCGAGGAGGACCATCGCGGGCACCCCGGTGGTGACGACCGCGAGGAACCAGGCCCAGGCGCGGCGGTGCCAGATCCCGAAGGCGTACACCAGGAGTCCGGAAGCGGCGACGACGGCCGCGGTGAGGAACGCCGGGCTCGTGTACCCCATGCGCCCGCACTGCGCGTCGTGCGGGCCGCACGCGAAGTACTCGGGGACGAGCACGGCCATGAAGTCGATCCAGCCGAGCACGAGCAGGCCCATGAGCAGCCGCACCGTGAGCGGCCTCGCGGCCGGCGTGCTCGTGGAGTCCGCGCCCATGGGCTCATTGTGCGGCACGGGGCGCGGGCGCGTACAGGGGTCCCGGGACCGGGTCCGAGGACTTGACGCGTCCGCGGGGGTGAGGACACTGAGATGGAGACGGATGCGGAGGTCGCGATGGGGTTCTCAGGGCTGCGGGTGGTCGTCACCGGCGGCGGGCGCGGGTTCGGGCGGGCGCTGGCGGTGTCGCTGGGGCGCGAGGGCGCGGAGGTGTTCGTGTCGGCGCGGCGGTTCGAGGCCGCGGAGGAGACGGCGCAGCAGGTGCGGCACGTCGGCGGGCGGGCGCATGCGTTCGAGTGCGACCTCGCCGACCCGGTGTCGGTGCGGGAGTTCGCCGAAGCGCTTGCAGAGACGAGCGACGCGGTGGACGTGCTCGTCAACAACGGTGCGCCGTACCTGGACGCGGGCGGGTTCACCGAGGCGACGGACGAGCAGGTCGCGGAGGTGATCGCCGCGGGGGCGGCCGGGACGGTGCTGGTGACGAAGGCGGTGCTGCCGCTGCTGCTGCGCAGTCCGCGGCCCGACATCGTGACGATGGTGTCGGGGTGCGGCGAGTACGGGAACCACCGGTCGGCCGCGCACGAGGCGTTCTACGCAGCGAAGGCCGCGCAGGCCGGGTTCACGGAGGTGCTGTCGAAGCGGCTGCGGCCCAGCGGGGTCCGCGTGATCTCGCTGTACCCGCCGGACTTCGACGACGCCGACCCGCTCGGCCCGGCGTGGGACGAGGAGCGCGGCACGGGCGACGCGCTGGGCGCCCGGTCGCTCGTGGACTGCGTCCGGTTCGCGATCGGGCAGCCCCGCGACTGCTTCATCAAGAGCTTCTACTTCGAGCAGGCCTAGCCCGCAGCGGATCAGGCCGGGACGGGCGCGTCCTCCGGGACGATGTCGGTGATGAGGTCGGCGCACCACTGGAGGAGCGCGAGACCCTCCAGGGGCTTGCCGCCGACGCGGGAGGTCGTGGGCCGCGGGACGCTGATGAGGCCCGCGGGGGCCTTGTAGTGCGCGTCCGGGTAGTGGCGGCCCAGGCGCAGCTGCTTCGAGTCCGGGAGATCCACTGTGGAGAACCGGAGGTTCTTGCCCTGCAAGGCGATGTCGGTGAGCCCGTGGCGGCGGGCGAGGAGCCGGAAGCGCGCCAGGTGGAACAGGGTGAGCACCTGCTCGGGGGAGGGCCCGTACCGGTCCTCCATCTCCTCGCGCACCTCGTCGAGCTCGGCCTCGTCGCGGACCTCGGAGACCTTGCGGTACATCTCCAGGCGCAGCCGCTCCACTTCGATGTAGTCGAACGGGATGTTCGCGTCCAGCGGCAGCTCCACCTTCACCGGCGGCGGGGGCTCCTCGGTGCCGCCCTTGAAGGAGGTCACCGCCTCGCCGACCATCCGCAGGTACAGGTCGAAGCCGACGTCGGCGATGTGCCCGGACTGCTCGGCGCCCAGGAGGTTCCCGGCGCCGCGGATCTCCAGGTCCTTCATGGCGACGTACATGCCCGCGCCGAGCTCGGAGTGCTGCGCGATCGTGGCGAGCCGCTCGTGCGCGGTCTCCGACAGCGGCTGCTCCGGCGGGTACAGGAAGTACGCGTACGCGCGTTCGCGACTGCGTCCGACGCGGCCGCGGATCTGGTGCAGCTGCGAGAGGCCGAGGAGGTCGGCGCGCTCGACGATGAGGGTGTTCGCGTTCGGGATGTCGATGCCCGACTCGATGATCGTGGTCGAGACGAGCACGTCGTACTCGCCCTCCCAGAAGCCCTGCATGATCTGCTCCAGCTGCGTCTCGCTCATCTTCCCGTGGGCGACCGCGATGCGGGCCTCGGGGATGAGCTCGCGCAGCCTCGTCGCGGCCCGGTCGATCGACTCGACCCGGTTGTGCAGGTAGAACGCCTGCCCGTCGCGCAGCAGCTCGCGGCGGATCGCCGCGGCGACCTGCCGGCCCTCCCACGCGCCCACGTAGGTGAGCACCGGGTGGCGCTCCTCCGGGGGCGTGGAGATCTGCGACATCTCGCGGATGCCGGTGACGGCCATCTCCAGGGTCCGCGGGATCGGCGTCGCCGACATGGTGAGCACGTCGACGGCGGTGCGCAGGGCCTTGAGCTTCTCCTTGTGCTCCACGCCGAACCGCTGCTCCTCGTCGACGATGATGAGCCCGAGGTCCTTGAAGCGGGTCTCGGCCTGGAGGAGCCGGTGCGTGCCCACGAGGATGTCGATCTCCCCCGCGGCGATGCCCCGCTGGATCTCGGCGGCCTCGCGCGCGGACTGGAAGCGCGAGAGCTGCTTGATCTTCACCGGGAACTGGCCCATGCGCTCCACGAACGTGCCGTAGTGCTGCGAGGCGAGGAGCGTGGTCGGGACGAGGACCGCGACCTGCTTGCCGTCCTGCACGGCCTTGAACGCCGCGCGCACGGCGACCTCGGTCTTGCCGTAGCCGACGTCGCCCATGACGAGCCGGTCCATGGGGACGCGGGCCTCCATGTCGGCCTTGGTGTCGATGATCGCCGAGAGCTGATCGGGGGTCTCGATGTACGGGAACGCGTCTTCGAGCTCGCGCTGCCACGGCGTGTCCGGGCTGAACGCGTGCCCTTCGGCCGCCTGGCGGGCCGCGTAGAGCTGGATCAGCTCGGCCGCGATCTCGCGCACGGCCTTGCGGGCGCGGCGCTTCGTCTTCTGCCAGTCGGCGCCGCCGAGCTTGTGGACGGTGGGCTGCTCGCCACCGACGTACCTGGTGAGCTGGTCGAGCGAGTCGGTCGGCACGAACAGGCGGTCGCCGGGCTGGCCGCGCTTGGACGCGGCGTACTCGATGACGAGGTACTCGCGCTCGGCGCCGCCGATCGCGCGGCGCACCATCTCCACGTACTTGCCGACGCCGTGCGCGTCATGGACGACGAAGTCGCCGGGCGAGAGTTCGAGCGGGTTGACCGCGCCCCTGCGCTTGGCGGCCTTGCCTTTTCGGGGCCGCTGCGCCGCGAGGGCCTTGCCGCCCGCGATGTCCGCGGCCGTGACGGCCACGAGCCGGTCGCTGATGAAACCGAGCGCGAGCGTGCCGACGCACGCGACGACCTCGCCGCGCGCGAACTCAGCGGGCGAGGACTCCAGGTGCGCGCCGATGCCCTCGCCGCGCAGCTGCTCGGCGGCGCGCTCGGCGCCGCCGAGGGCCGGGTAGACGACCGCGACGGCGCGGCCCTCGCGGGTCCAGGCGCGCAGGTCCTCCACGAGCTGGGCTGTGTTCCCGTGGTAGCGCGGGGATTCGGCGAAGCCGAGGTCGACGGTGACGCCGTCGTCCTCGACGCCGGTGCCGTAGGAGAGCGGCTCGCCGGTGATCGCGGCGAGCTCCGCGGCCGAGGCGTCGTCGATCGCGTCCTCGGGGGCGACGGCGAACGGCGAAATCGTCCACCAGCGCTGGCCCTTCGCGAGCGCGGTAGTGCGGGCCTCGGCGAGGTCGTGGAACGTGCCCGCGCCGAGGTCCACGGGCGCTTCGGCTCCGGCCGCGGCGGCGGCCCAGGACGCTTCGAGGAACTCGTTCGAGGTGGCGACGAGGTCGAGCGCGCGCGTGCGGATGCGCTCGGGCTCGATGGCGACGACGAGCGCGTCCCGCGGCAGGACCTCCTGGAACAACTCCAGGTTCCCGGTCCCGGCGAGCGCGGGCAGGAGCGACTCCATGCCTTCGACGGGGATGCCCTGGGCGAGCTTCGCGCACATCTCGGCGAGCCCGGGGTAGGTCTCGCCGAGCGCGGCGGCCTTCTCGCGGACCTCGTCGGTGAGGAGCAGTTCGCGGCAGGCGACGGCGCGCAGCTCGGCGGGCTCGTCCCCGGCGGCGGCGTCGAGGGAGCGCTGGTCGGCGACGGAGAACTCGCGGATGGTGTCGACCTCGTCGCCGAAGAACTCCAGGCGCAGCGGGTGCTGGGCGGTCGGCGGGAACACGTCGAGGATGCCGCCGCGGACGGCGAACTCGCCGCGCTTCTCAACGAGGTCGACGCGCTCGTACGCGAGGTCGATCAGGTGCGCGGCGAGGTCGGTGAGGTCGGTCTCGTCGCCGCGGCGCAGGTGCACGGGCTCGCGCGAGCCGAGGCCCTTGAGCTGGGGCTGGAGGGCGCCGCGGACGGGCGTGACGATGACGCGCGGGACGTCCCCGGCGTGGATGCGGTGCAGCAGGTCGAGGCGGGCGCCGACGGTATCGGAGCGCGGGGAGAGCCGCTCGTGCGGGAGGGTCTCCCAGGCCGGGTAGTAGGCGATGTCGGCCTCGGCGAGGTACGACGCGAGGGACTCGGCCAGCTCCTCGGCCTCGCGAGAGGTCGCGGTGATCGCGAGCACCGGCCCGGCGGCGTGCCGCGCGGCCTGGGCGAGGGCCAGGGGCCGGGCGCCGGGGACGGCGACGACGTCGACCGGGCGGTCGGACCCGGACGCCAGTTCGGCGAGGCGCGCGAGCTTCGGGGCGTGCGCGGCCGCGTCGAGCAGGCTCGCGAGCTTCGGCTGGCCTTCGGACATTCGCGGGCTCCCTGTGCGAGAAGAGTGCCGCCCGGCGGATCGCGGGCACGACGGATGGCCGGAGACAGCCCTGACGGGGGGCTGTTCCGGCGACCGGTCGAGTCTACCTCGCGGCGTCCCGAAGGGCGCCGGTGATTATTCGAGCGCTAGTTCGCGGCGCCGCGGCCGCCCTGGTCGAAGATGAGGGCCTGGATCTCCGGCAGGTTGTAGAGCATGCCGATGACGACGAGGACGGTGAGGATCGGCAGGAGGATGCGGTTCTCCTCCTTGCCGCCCGCGCGCAGCGCGATGGCCTTGGGCAGGCCGACGTCCTTCCAGCGGCGCCCCTGGATGGGGATGGGGAAGAACAGGGGCGAGCCCATCTTGGTGATCATGTCGCCGAGGATGTGGATGAAGCAGCCGATCCCCATGGCGAGGCCGAGGATCCAGTAGTCGCGGCCTTCGGGGAGGAGCCGGAACATGCCGTAGGCGGCGACGAGGGAGACGCCGGTGACGACGATCCACCCCTTCTTCTCGACGGTCTCGGCGAGCAGGCCGCGCACGGCGAGACCGGTGAGGACGAACAGGATCGCGACCACCGCGGGCTTGCCGAACCAGTACGCGAGGTAGCCGGTGCCGGTGCCGACGAGGGCGGCGTGGACGAACGTGTGCGTGAACGTGCGGTGGCCGTTCTTGCGGGGCTTGTCCTTCTTGGATTTGGTGAGCAGGTAGAACCAGTAGCAGAGCCGTTCGACGACCTCGGCGACCATCAGGGAGGCGACGCCGAACGAGCGGGCTACAGTGGACCCGCCTTTGTTCTCGGTGACCTTGCCGGCGCAGTCGATGTCGGGGTAGAGCGCGGCGCCGGCGGCGACGATCGTGCCGACGACCAGTTCCGCGGAGGACTGGTCGATGCCGAACGCGATGTCGGCGACGGCCGATCCCGCGAGCCACAAGGCGGCGCCGGACATGGCGTGGGTCGGACCCATGACCATAGGGGGACTCCTTCAGGGCAATGCATTGCTGTGCAGGGCGGTGTTCTCAGGGCGGCGGTGAGCAGTCGAGAAGCTGGCGACACTATCCCACACCGGCACCAATCCCGGTGTCCCAGGAGTATCCGGACGCCGCAACAGGATTCGCATACCGGTCCTATCACGATCGGCCCGACCGGGGGCCGTTCGCGCTATGGTCGAGGAGTGTTCGACTCAGCGATGCTGGCCGCGTACCTCGAACGCGTGGGCGTCACGGCCCCGCGTCGCCCGACCCTGCACGCGCTCAGGCGGGTCCACCGCGCCCACGTCGCCGCGATGCCGTACGAGAACCTGGACATCCAGCTGGGCCGCCCGATCAGCCTCGACCCCGGCGCGCTGTTCCGCAAGTTCGTGGAGCGCGGGCGCGGGGGCTACTGCTACGAGCACAACGGGGTCCTGGCGCTGGCCTTGGAGGCCATGGGCTTCGACGTGCGCCGGGTCCTCGGCGGGGTCGCCCGCGAGACCGAGGGCGACAAGAACTGGTGGAACCACATGCCGCTGGTGGTGCGCTTCGAGGGGAAGCACGGCGGCACGGAGTACCTGGCGGACGCGGGGATCGGGACGGGCTTCCGCGACCCGCTGCCGATCCGCAACGGCAGCTACCGGGTCGGGGCGTTCAACTTCGGCATGTGGAGCCTCGGCGGCGACACGTGGCGCTGCTCGATCGACCCGCGCGTCTCGAACCTGACGTTCGACTTCCGGCTCCCCGCACGGCGTCCCGAGGAGTTCGCGGACCGGTGCCGGGAGCTGTCGACCTCGCCGGAGTCGCCGTTCGTGAAGACCCTGACGGTGCAGAACCCGCGCGAGGACGACATGTGGGTGCTGCGGGCCCGCACCCTCACCGTGTACGACCCGCGCCAGCCCGACTTCAAGACCGTCCGTGTCGTGGAGGACGCCGACGCGTTCGCGACGCTCCTCAGAGGACGGTTCAACCTGACGCTCGCCGACGACGAGGTCGCGGCGCTGTGGGCGAAGGCCGCGGCCCAGCACGAGGAGAAGCTCGCGGAGGACGCGAAGGCCGAGGCGCTCGAAGGCGCGGTCTAGCGCGCCTCGGCCTCGGCGCGCTGCCTGGCGGTCTCGTAGAGCGCGACCGTGCCCGCGTTGGCGGCGTTCAGCGACGACGCGGCCTTGGGGGACATGGGGATGCGCGCGACGGCGTCGGCGAGGTCGTGCCAGGCCTTCGACATGCCCTCGGTCTCGTTGCCGACGACCAGGAGCACCGCGCCGGTGAGGTCGTGCTCCGAGAGGGCCTTCTCGCCGTGCTCGTCGGTGCCGACGACCGCGGGCTTGTGCTCCTGCTTGGCGGCCCATTCGACGACCTCGTGCGCGGAGGCGGCGTTGACGACGGGGACGGCGAACAGGGACCCGGTGGAGGCGCGCACGGCCTTGGGGTCGTAGGGGTCGGCGGCGTTGCGGCCGGTCACGATGACCGCGTCGGCGCCGAACGCGTCGGCGGAGCGGATGAGCGAGCCGACGTTCCCGGGCCCGGCGGGCCGGTCGATGACGAGCCCGAGCCAGCCGGGGCGCACCGCGAGCTGCGAGAGGCGGCGCTTGGGGATCGCGACCTGCGCGAGGAGTTCGGGCGCCTCGCCGTCCTTGTCCCCCAGCTCGGCCATGAGGTCGGCGGCGACGGCGGCGCGCTCGGTGTGCGGGGCGTCGAGGAGCCCTTCGGCCCACGCCGAGAGGCGCGGCCGGTCGGCGTCGTACAGCAGCTCCTGCACGGTCCAGCCGTGCTCGACGGCCAGCGTGATCGGCCGGACCCCCTGGACCAGGAACGACCCGGCCCGGTGCCGCTTGGTCCGGTTGCGCAGCAGGGTCTCCCACTGCTGGAACTTCGCGTTCCGGACGCTCACTCGCAAGCTTCTCGCCATGGTCTCCGCGCTTCGAATCGGGTGGAAGCGCGAAACTAGCACGGGACCGGGGCTCGGCCCCGGTCCCATGGTCGATTTGCGACGCTGGAGGCGATCAGCCCGTGTTGCGCAGGCCCGCCGCGATGCCGTTGACGGTGATGAGGAGCGCGCGCTTGAGCTGCGGGTCCACGTCGCCGTCGGCGCCGCCCTCGGAGCGGTAGCGCTTGAGCAGCGACACCTGGAGGTGGTGCAGCGGCGCCAGGTAGCGGTCGCGGACCTCCAGGGTGCGGGCGAGCTGCGGGCTGGAGGCGAGGAGGCGCTCCCCGCCGGTGAGCGCGAGGACCTCGCGCACCGTGGCGGCGTGCTCGTCCTTGATGGCGTCGAAGATCGGGCGCAGCCGCTCGGGCACGAGCGTCGAGACGTACTGGCCCGCGATCGACAGGTCGGTCTTCGCGAGCGTCATCTCCACGTTCGACACGAAGTTGCGGAAGAAGTGCCACTTCTCGTACATCTCGGCGATGTCGCCGCCGAGGCCCGCCTCCCGGGCCGCGGCGAGGCCGGAGCCGACGCCGTACCAGCCGGGGACGATCTGCCGCGACTGCGTCCAGCCGAACACCCACGGGATCGCGCGCAGGCCCGAGAGCCCCGCGTCGGTGTTCGGGCGCTTCGACGGGCGCGAGCCGATGTTCAGCGCGCCCAGCAGCTCCGTGGGGCTCACGGCCCAGAAGTACTCGGCGAGGCCGTCGCGGCCCGTCAGGCCCCGGTAGGCGGCCTTGGACGCCTCGGAGGTCTGGTCCATGACGTCGAACCAGCGGGCCAGCACCTCGGGCTGGTGGCGCGGCTCGGTGTGCAGCAGCGTCGCCTTCAGCGACGCGGCCACGGTCAGTTCGAGGTTCTCGCGGGCCAGCGCCGGGAGCGTGTACTTGTCGGAGAGGACCTCGCCCTGCTCGGTGATCTTGATGGCGCCGTCGAGGGTGCCCGAGGGCTGGGCGAGGATCGCCTCGTGGGTGGGGCCGCCGCCGCGGCCGATGGTGCCGCCGCGGCCGTGGAACAGGCGCAGGCGCACGCCGTGCTTGTGGGCGACGTCGCGCAGCTGGCGCTGGGCGGCCTGGATGTTCCACTGGGAGGCGGTGATCCCGGCGTCCTTGTTGGAGTCGGAGTAGCCGAGCATGACCTCCTGGACGTTGCCGCGGGCGGCGACGATCGCGCGGTAGGCGGGCAGGCTGAGGAGCCGGTCGAGGAGGACGTCGGCGCCCGCGAGCTCCTCGACCTCTTCGAGGAGGGGCACGAAGCCGACGTCGGCGCGGCCGCGGGCGACGTCGATGAGCCCGGCGTCGCGGGCGAGGATCGCGGGGGCGAGGACGTCGCCGGCGTCGTGGGTCATCGAGATGATGTAGGACTCGACGATGGCCTTGCCGAACTGCTCCTGGGCGTCGCGCACGGCGTGGAAGACGTCGAAGGTCTTGCGGTTGGCGTCGGTGAGCTCGACGTTCGCGGGCGCGAGGGGCCGCTGGCCGGAGAGTTCGCGGGCGAGGAGGTCGCTGCGCTCCTCGGGCGTGAGGTCGGCGTAGGGCTTGTCGAGTTCGCCGGTGGCGTCGTAGAGCTCGGCGAGGACGGCGTGGTGGGCCTCGGAGTGCTCGCGCACGTCCATGGTGGCGAGCTGGAGGCCGAACGCGGCGACGGTGCGGATGACGCGGTCGAGGACGCCCTTGGCGGGGAGCTGGCCGCGCTGGCGGGCGAGGGAGTCGCGCATGACCTGGAGGTCGGCGAGGAGTTCGCGGCCGTCGGCGTAGTCGAAGCCGGGGCGGTGGGGCAGGCCCTCGGCGTGGCGGGTGCGGGTGTTGGCGAGCTTCGCCTCGATGGCGCGGGCTTTGAGCCGGTAGGGCTCTTCGGCGTGGATGCGCTTGTAGCGGCCGGGGATCGCGGTGCCGAGCCGGTCGAGGTCGGCGTTGACGGAGTCGAGGAGCTCCTGCGAGGCGGGCCGGACCGCTTGGGATACCGAGAGTTCGTTGATGAGCCCGGCGACGGCGCCTTCGGCGGCGGCGATGCCGTGCTCGTGCTGCATGAGCAGGACCTGCTTGGTGACCTCGGGGGTGACGAAGGGGTTGCCGTCGCGGTCGCCGCCGATCCAGGTGCCGAAGCGCAGGGGCGCGGTGCCGGGGCGGGGGGAGCCGCCGAGGTCGGTGAGGGTGGCGTTGAGGTCGGTGAGGACGCGGGCGGCGGCGTCGCGGTAGAGGTCGGTGAGGTAGTAGATCGCGTTGCGGGCCTCGTCGGTGGGCTCGGGCTTCTCGACGCGCAGTTCGTCGGTCTGCCAGAGGAGGTCGATGATCTCGGCGAGGCGGGAGTTGACGGCGTCGACGTCGGCGGAGCCGAGCACGGCGCGCTCGGCGGCCTCGGCGTCGAGGAGGTCGGCGATGTTCCGCAGCTTGATGAGGATGGAGCGGCGGGCGGCCTCGGTGGGGTGGGCGGTGAAGACGGGGCGCACTTCGAGGCGCTCGGCGGCGGCCGCGATCTGGTCGGCGGGGACGTCTTCGAGGGTGATCTCGGCGCGGGCCTGGGAGAGCCAGCCGCCGTTCTCGGCGCGGGAGCGGCGCATGTCGCGGGCGCGGTGGACCTGCTCGGTGATGTTCGCGAGGTGGAAGTAGGTGGCGAACGCGCGGGCGAGGTCGACCTCCTCGGTGACGTCGAGCTTGGCGAGGCGGGAGGCCACGTTCTCGGGCTGGTGGCGGACGAGGCCGCGCACCTCCTCGACGAGTTCGAGCAGCTGGGGGCCCTCCTGGCGGACGAGCGCCTGGCCGAGGAGGTTGCCGAGGCGCCGGATGTCGCGGCGCAGCTGCTTGTCGTCGGTGCCGCTGGAGGAGTCGTAGTAGTCCATGGGAGGTCTCCACTGCTGGTCTGGGCAAACCCAAGAGGGGCCGCTCGCGCCGACGTCCTTGTCCGCGGTGAACTGCTGTGCTCTGAGAGCGATGTCAGCGTAACTTACCGGTAATGGCCGCGCCACTTTCTCAGTCCGCCATGCGGGACGATCCGGTGCGTTCCCGGCCGCAGCGGGTGAGGCGGGTGACGGACCCGTGGCATACCCTGGTTCGACCGATACCGAAGCCGCCCCGATCGTTCCGCTGCGAAGGGACCCCGACCGCCGATGTCTGACTGGGTACTGCCCGACGAGATCCTCGCCGAGGCGCCGAGCCACACCCCGCTCCCGCACGAGCTGGCCGACCTGGAGCTGCTGCTGTACGGCGCGTACGCGCCGCTGCGCGGGTTCATGGGCGAGGCCGAGGCGCGGTCGGTGACCACGACGGGGATGCTTCCCGACGGGACGGCGTGGCCGGTGCCGGTGACCCTGGACGTGCCGGTCGCCATCGCGCGGCTGCTCGACAACCCGGACCCGAAGCGGCGTGTGCTTCGCATCACCGACCCGGAGGGGGCGCCGGTCGCCGCGGTCGAGTGCCACAGCCTGGACGCGCTCGGGCCGGACATGGTGCGGGTCGGCGGCCCGGTGCGGCGGATCGCGGACGCGGCGCACGGGGTGTTCACGGGCCTGCGGGCGACGCCCGAGCAGGCGCGCACGACGTACACGAAGCCGCGGGTGCTGGCGCTGGTGGCGGACCGGCCGCTGCACCGGCCGCAGCTCGCGCAGCTGGCGCGCGCGGCCCACAACCTCGCGGCGCACGTGCTGGTGATGATCCCGACCGGCGACGAGACGAACGGCGGCCGGGAACTGCGGCTGCCGACGGCGGCGCTGGTGCGGTCGGTGCTCGCCGCGAAGGACCGGCTGCCGACGGCGACGGTGCTGACGGTGCCGCTGTCGAAGCGCGGCGACCGGCTCCGCGACGGCCTGCTGACGGCGAAGGTGGCGGCCGCGTACGGGGCGACGCACCTGATGACCGGGCCCGACGGGCTCGGCGGGGGCGACGGCGTCCGGTCGATGGTGCCGCGCGAGCTGGCGTACGACACGCGGGACGGCCAGTGGCGGCCGATCGAGGACATCGAGCCGCCGTTCCGGCGCACCGCGCTGAGCGAGGCCGAGATCGCGGACATGCTCGACCGGGGCTTCGGGCTCCCGGAGTGGCACACGCCGCCGAGCGTGGCCGCGGAGCTGCGCAAGGCCCGCCCGCCGCGGCGCCAGCGCGGCCTGGTGCTGTTCTTCACGGGCCTGTCGGGCTCAGGGAAGTCGACGATCTCGCGGGGCGTCCACGAGGCGCTGCTGGAGGACGGGACGCGCACGGTGTCGCTGTTCGACGGCGACGTGGTGCGCCGGCTCCTGTCGTCGGGGCTCGGGTTCACGCGCGCGGACCGGTCGGTGAACGTGCGCCGCATCGGGTTCGTCGCGGCCGAGGTGGCGCGGCACGGCGGCATCGGCATGGCCGCGCCGATCGCGCCCTATGAGGCGGACCGGGCCGAGGCCCGGCGCATGGCCGAGGCGGCGGGCGCGGACTTCGTGCTCGTGCACGTCTCGACGCCGATCGAGGTGTGCGAGGCGCGGGACCGCAAGGGCCTGTACGCGAAGGCGCGCGCGGGCCAGATCCCGGAGTTCACGGGCGTGTCGGACCCGTACGAGCCGCCGCCGCACGCGGAGCTGGAGATCGACACGAGCGAGATCACCGTCGGCGAGGGCGTGGAGCAGGTCCTGGAGTACCTGTCCGAGGGCGGCTGGCTGGAGCCGATCGGGCTGCGGATCGCTTAGGGGACATGGGAAGGGCCCGGGTGGGAGCCCGGGCCTTTCCGCTCGTCTGCCGCCTCGTCTACAGCAGGGTGGACCAGTAGTCCCAGAAGCCGGTGCCGACGATGCCGATGACGGCGACGTACAGCAGGGCCAGGCCGATCCAGTGGAAGCGCAGGACGTCGTCGACGGCGTCGCGCCAGTCCGCGGACACCGGGATCGCGCCGGTGCGGAGGTTGCGGACCGTGGTGAACCAGAAGATCGGCAGGACCACCGCCCACACGGCCATGCACCACGGGCACAGGACCCCGATCTGGTACACCGACTGGAAGATCAGCCAGGACACGAAGCCGATCCCGGCGAGCGTGCCGAGGTTGAACGACAGCGCGATCCACCGCGGCAGCTCGGTCTTGGAGAGCCACAGGACCCCCATGAAGACCACGAGCGGGAACGCCGCGAGCCCGATGAGCGGGTTCGGGAACCCGAACACCGACGCCTGCCACGTGTTCATGACGGTGCCGCACGACAGCACCGGGTTGAAGTTGCACGAGATCTGGTGGTTCGGGTCGATGAGCGAGGCGATCCGCTCATAGGTGAGGTCGAACGCGGCCGCGAGGCCGACGAGCCCGCCGACGAGCAGGACGAGCCCGGTGACCGTGCGCCCGCGGGCCTCTCTTCCGGTCTCGCCGAACGCCTCGTCCATGAGCGCCCCCTGGGTGTCTGTCGTGGTTGCCGTCGATGTGATCACGCAAGGGTAACGAGCGCGGCGCGACCGGAGTTGCGCGCAAAGCGCCGAATGTGGCGATCCGGACGATGTGGAACCGGGCGGGGCGCTCCGGCGTCGAAACGGCAGGCGGCCTGCGTCAGACCCGCAGGGACCGGCCCCCGTCGACCACGAGCGTCTGCCCGGTGACGTACGAGGCCGAAGGCGCGCAGAAGAACACGGCCGCGGCAGCGACCTCCTCGGGGGTTCCCGGACGGCCCATCGGGCCGTCGAGGCCCTGCTGGAGCTCGGGCACGGTGGACGAGCCGGTGCGGACCAGGCCCGGCGCGATGGCGTTGACGGTGACGCCGTCGGCGACCACCTCGGTGGCGAGGGCCTTCGTCAGGCCCGTGACCCCGGCCTTCGCGGCCGCGTAGGCGGCCTCGGCGGGGACGGCGTTGACGACGCCCGCGGTGGCGGCGACGTTCACGATGCGGCCCCAGCCGCGCTCGGCCATGGGCTGCACGAACGCCCGCGATACCAGGAACGCCGTGTCGAGGTTCCGCGACAGCTCCGAGCGCCAGTCCTCATAGGACAGCTGGGCGACGGGCTTCACGACCGCCGGGTCCGACTTCGACGTCAGCCCCGCGTTGTTGATCACGATGTCCACCTCGCCGACCGCGTCCACGACGGCGTCGGCCAGGCCCCCGACCTCCGCCTCGTCGGTCAGGTCCGCGACGAAGCCGACCGCGTCGATCTCCCCCGCCCGCTCGTGGATCCGCTTCGTCGTCGACACGATCGCGACCGTCGCGCCCGCCAGGCGCAGCCGCGTCGCGATCGCCATCCCAATCCCGTCGGGCGCACCGGCACCGGTGACCAGCGCGATCTTCCCTGCGAGCGAATCGAGCTGCTGGAGCCGCCCGAGCTCCGTCAACGGGCCCTGACCCGCGGAAGGCAGGTCGATCACCTCGGCGAGGCCGTCTTCGAAAGCGTCGCGGCTCGGTCGCGGTTCAGTCATGCGGGCAGTGTCTCACGGGGCCCCGACCAAACGCACCACCGCCGGGCCGAACAGCGCGAAACCGCCACCATCAGGGCGTACCACCGGGGTCGGCACGGGCGCCTCCCGCGGCGTGGGACCATCGGGGCATGGAGCCGAACCTTGGCCCGGTCCTGACGGCGCTGGCGCGCAGCGCGGTCGCGACCTCCTTCGGCCCGCGCCCGCCCGGCGCGGCCGAACTGCTCGCCGACGCACCGACCGCACTCGGCGAGCGGGCCGCGACGTTCGTCACTTTGGATCGCGACGGCGTGCTCCGCGGCTGCATCGGCACGCTTATCGCCGTGCGGCCCTTGGGATTCGACGTGGTCCGCAACGCGCGCCTCGCCGCGAAGGACCCGCGCCTGCCCGCCGTCGCGGCCGACGAGGTCTCCGGGCTCACCGTCAAGGTCTCCGTCCTGTCCCCGTCCGAACCGCTTGCGGCCCAGGACTTCCCGACGCTCCTCGACGGCCTGCGCCCCGGCGTCGACGGCCTCGTGCTCAAGGACCTCGACGGACACCGCGCCACGTTCCTGCCGTCCGTGTGGGCGAACCAGCCCGACCCCGAGCGCTTCGTCGCCGCGCTGCTGCGCAAAGGCGGCTGGCCGCGCCGCATCTGGGACGGCGGCCTCCGCTCGGCCCCCTGGCCCAAGGGCCTGACGGCCGAGCGGTACGGGACCACGGACTACGTCAGCGCGCCCTAGCCGCGCCGCGACCGGCCTACTCCGGCAGCACGACCAGGTTTCCCTCGGCGGTCTTGACCGCCGAACCGGACACCGAGACCGACACCGCGACGCCGCCCTCCACGACCACCTCGCCGTACAGCGACGACGGCCGCCCGACCTCCGCGCCCTGCGCGATCTCGTACGCGTGCACGCCGTCCCCCTCGATCAGGCCGACGTCCACCAGGTGCACGCCCAGCGCCACCGCGGCCGAACCCGTCGCCGGGTCCTCCCCCACGCCCACGTGGAACAGCCGCGCGTGGACGGCGGCGTGGTCGGCGTCGAAGCTGAACACGTACACCTTGTCGAGGTGCCCCGGCACGTCGACCGCCGCGGCCACGTCGCTCTCGGCGACCCGCACGAAGTTGTGGTCGAGCCCGGCGCTGGCGTTCTTCGGGGTGCCGACGATCCGGTCGGGGTGCAGGCCGAGCGCCGCCGCGGCGGTGTCGCGGTCGATCTCGGGGCCCACGGCGATCGCGGTCGACGTGAGCTTCGCCGCGTCCCCGTCGACGGCGACGGTCATGAGGCCCGCGCCGCACTCCTGGACGACCCGGCCGTCCTTCGGCGCGACCCGCCCGGCCGCCGTGACGGCGACCGCGGCGCCGATCGTGGGGTGCCCGGCGAACGGCAGCTCCTCCGCAGGGGTGAAGATGCGGGCGAGGTAGTCGGCGCCGGGATCGGTTGCGGGGAGCACGAACACGGTCTCGGAGAAGCCGAATTCCTTGGCCACGGCCTGCATCTGGTTCGTGGAGAGGTCCTGGCCGTCGTAGACGACGGCGAGCTGGTTGCCCGCGTACGGGCGGTCGGAGAAGACGTCGTAGATCGCGAACGGAAGCATGAAGCACTTATAGCTCGCACCGGGTGACGAGCGGGCGGTAAGGCTACGCTCACATTGGCGCCTGCGGGCACGTGGTTACGATTGGGTCATGTCTGACAACGCCGCCGTCGTCGAGGCCGTACACGAAGCGCTCTCGCACGTCAACGACCCCGAGATCCGCCGTCCGATCACCGAGCTGGGGATGGTCGACACCGTCGCGGTCGAAGGCGGGCGCCTGTCGCTGACCATCCTCCTCACCGTCGCGGGCTGCCCCATGCGCGACACGCTCCAGCGCGACATCGCCGCCGCCGTCGACGGCGTGGACGGCGTCACCGAGCTCGAACTCGAATTCGGCGTCATGAGCGAGCAGCAGCGCGCCGACCTCCAGGTGAAGCTGCGCGGCAAGGCCGGCGCCGAGCCGGTCATCCCGTTCAACCTGCCCGAGTCCCGCACCCGCGTGTTCGCGATCGCCTCCGGCAAGGGCGGCGTCGGCAAGTCGTCGATGACCGTGAACCTCGCCGCCGCGCTCGCGGCCAAGGGCCTGTCGGTGGGCGTCGCCGACGCGGACATCTACGGGCACTCGATCCCGCGGATGCTCGGCGTCGAGGGTGCCCCGACGCAGGTCGAGGACATGATCATGCCCCCGCAGGCGCACGGCATGAAGGTCATCTCGATCGGCATGTTCACGCCCGGGAACACCGCGGTCGTGTGGCGCGGCCCGATGCTGCACCGCGCGCTCCAGCAGTTCCTCGCCGACGTCTACTGGGGCGACCTCGACGTGCTCCTGCTCGACCTGCCGCCCGGGACCGGCGACATCGCCATCTCGGTGGCGCAGCTCCTGCCGACCGCCGAACTCGTGGTCGTGACCACCCCGCAGCAGGCCGCCGCGGAGGTCGCCGAGCGCGCGGGCGCGATCGTGACGCAGACCCACCAGAAGCTCGCGGGCGTCGTCGAGAACATGTCGTGGATGGAGCTGCCCGACGGCTCCCACATCGAGCCGTTCGGCTCCGGCGGCGGCAAGACCGTCGCCGAGGCGCTCACCCGCGACGTGGGCACCGACGTGCCGCTGCTCGGCCAGATCCCGCTGGACCCGAAGCTCCGCGAAGGCGGCGACGCGGGCATTCCGCTCGTGCTCTCCGACCCCGACTGCGAGGCGTCCCGCGCGATCCGCGCCATCGCCGACCAGCTCGCGGTCCGCAAGGTGTCCTTGGCGGGCAAGCCCCTCGGGCTGAGCGTGGTCTAGGACCCGGAACGAACGGGGCGGCGGCACCGGTCCTCGCGGATCGGCGCCGCCGCTTCCTATCTCCCGGTTTCCTTAAGAAAGCTTGCGGACCGTGACGGCCGTGCCGTAGGCGCAGACCTCGGTGCCCATGTCGCGAGCGTCCGAGACGTCGAAGCGCATCATGACGACACCGTTGGCGCCCAAGGACTTCGCCTGGTCGACCATGCGGGTGAGGGCCTCCTCGCGCGAGGCGGCGAGGGCCTTCGAGAGGCCCTTCAGCTCGCCGCCGAGGATCGACTTGAAGCCCGAGCCGATGTCGGAGAACATGTTCCGCGAGCGCACCGTGAGCCCGAAGACCTCGCCGTGGGCCTCCAGGACCTCGTAGCCCGGGACGTTCTCCGTCGTCGTGACGACGAAGCCTGAGGCGGTGGGATTCGCGCCGCCGAATTCTCCGACATAGTCCATGCGGGCAACGCTATGCGAATCCGCAGGCCCGCGCGTCGGTCCGAAGAACGAAAAAGCCCCTCATGCTCAGGCATGAGGGGCGGTACCCAGGTACTACGTGCGGCGCACCCGGGCCTACTGCGCGCTGTGCAGGGCGGCGTTCAGCTCGCCCCACGTGCCCGTGCGCGGGCGCACTTCGAGGACGCCGGTCTGGGTGTTCGTCCAGAACTGGAGGTTGTCCTTGCCGGAGAGGGTCGCGGCCTTGACCACGGTCCCGTCCGGCAGCGTGACCTTGGAACCGGCGGTGACGTAGCAGCCCGCGGCCACGACGCAGTTGTCGCCCAAGGAGATCCCGATGCCGGCGTTCGCACCGAGGAGGCAGCGCTCGCCGATCGAGATGACCTCCTTGCCGCCGCCCGAGAGCGTCCCCATGATCGAGGAGCCGCCGCCGATGTCGGAGCCGTCGCCGACCACGACGCCCGCGGAGATGCGGCCCTCGACCATCGAGTTGCCGAGCGTCCCGGCGTTGAAGTTCACGAAGCCCTCGTGCATGACCGTGGTGCCCTCGGCGAGGTGCGCGCCCAGGCGCACCCGGGAGGCGTCGGCGATGCGCACGCCGACCGGGGTCACGTAGTCGGCCATCGGCGGGAACTTGTCGAGGGACTTCACTTCGAGGGTCTGCCCCTCGCCGCGCAGCTTCAGGCGCGCGGCGTTCACCGCGTCGGCGGGGACGGGGCCGTGGTTCGTCCAGGCGTTGTTCGGGAGGAGCCCGAAGATGCCCGAGAGGTCGATGGTGTGCGGGGTGACGAAGCGGTGCGAGAGGAGGTGGAGGCGCAGGTACACGTCGGCGGTGTCCACCGGCTCCTCGGCGAGGGACTTGACGAGCACCGACACGCCCTTCGAGCGGGTCCCGGTCGGGTTCTCCCGGTCGATCTCGGGGGCGGCCACGCCGGTCGGGGCCTCGCCGAGCCCGAGGCGGGTGAACCACACGTCGAGGACCGTGCCGTCGGGGGCGACCGTGGCCACGCCGACTCCCCAGGCTGCGTCAGTCAGGAATTCACTCATCCTCAGAGCCTATCCACGCGCCGGGTATCGTCTGCGGATTTGGCGTCCACCCTGTCATCCCTGACACGGTTTCCCTCCTTGCGGAGGCCCACTTTCCTCGCGGGAGTGGTGGTTACTGCTTCCTGTCCGCCTTTCAGCGGGTTTCTCGGGCCGCGCCCGGCACCTGAACAGATGCCGGGTCTCCCCGACTGAGCGTCGCCGCTCAGATACGGGTCCTCGTACCCTCCACAGTCGTTTCGGCTCTCCGATTTCGCTCCGGACTCGGAACTACTTCGCCCCTCGGCGAGCTGCTTGCGCTCCTCCAGGAGGCGACGGCCCTCCCGGCGGATATTGATCTCGGCGTTCGCATCCCGGTCGTGCGCGGCGCCGCAGGCGCAGACCCACTTGCGGACCTGGAGACCTTGCCGCCCATGAGGACCGGCAAGCGACCCGCAAGCCGAACACAGACGGGTGGAAGGGAACCAGCGGTCGATTGCGACGAAATCTCGTCCGTACCTGGCGCACTTCGCCTCCAGCGACCGCAGGAACTTCCCCCATGCGACATCGTGAATCCCCTTCGCAGCGGAGCTTCGCGACAATCCGGCGACGGACAACGACTCGACGAACACGCTTTGGTTCTCAGCGATGATCCGTCGGGCGGCCTGTTCCAGGAAGTCACGGCGCCGATTCGCGATTGACTCGTGGATCTGCGCGACCCGGAGCCGGGCCTTGGCTCGGTTCTTGGACCCCTGATCCTTTCGTGCGAGAGCGCGCTGCGCCTTCGCCAGCTTGCGCTCCATTCGCTTGAAGAACCTTGGATTGTCGATCACGTTGCCACCGCGCAGCACGGCGAACGACTTCAGACCCATGTCGATTCCGGTCTCGTCGTGCACGGGCGGCAGGGTCTGGTCCTCTTCCACGGAGACCACGAAGGAGACGAAGTACTTGCCTGACGCCTCTTTGATCAGCGTGGCGCTCGAAGGAAGGGCGGGAAGCCGACGGGACCAGGCGACCTTGACCTCCCCGATTCCGGCGAGGTGCACCTTGCCGTTCTGCTTCAAGGTGAACCCGCGCCGGGTGAATCGCGCGGTCTGCCGGTGCGACCGCCGCTTCGACCTGGGCGGCCCCACCGGTCGTCCCGGCCGCTTGCCGCTCCGGGATTCGAAGAAGTTTTTGTAGGCCGTGTCGGCGTCCCGGACGGACTGCTGGAGCGCGACGACGGAGACTTCGGCGAGCCACGCGCGTTCCCGGGTGCGCTTCGCCTCGGTGATGAGCTGCCGCTGCAACTGCGCACTTCGCGGGTAGGGTAGTCCTTCGGCGCGAGCGCGCTCACGGGCTGCGATCACGTCGTTGAACACGACTCGGACACACCCGAACGTTCGAGCCGCACTGCGGCGCTGCGGCACCGTCGGGTAGACGCGGAAGGTGTATCGCAGAAACGTGCCCACGAGTACAAGGATGAACGCGGGGTGTGACACCCTCGATCCGCCGATGCCATCATCAGTCCTTGGAAAAGAGTGAAATGAGTCTCTCGATCGATCCCTACGAGGCGCCATGACAGTTTTGAGTGAGGCAGTCCTCGCCGACCCGGTCGCGCTGACGCGGGCCCTGTGCGACATCCCGTCCGTCTCGCGCGACGAGGCCGCGATCTGCGACGCGGTGGAGGCGGCCCTCAAGCGGTTGGGCCACTTGACGGTGGAGCGGGTCGGGAACACCCTCGTGGCCCGCACCGAGCTGGGTCGGGACCGCAGGGTCATGCTCGCCGGGCACCTCGACACCGTCCCGGTCAACGACAACTTCCCCACGCGCACCGAAGGGGACGTGATGTGGGGGCTCGGCACCTCGGACATGAAGTCGGGCACCGCGCTCGCGCTGTGGATCGCGGCGACGGTGGCGGAGCCGAAGTTCGACCTGAGCTTCGCGTTCTACGACTGCGAGGAGATCGAGGCGGTGCACAACGGCCTCAACAAGCTGTCGAAGTCGCGGCCGGAGCTGCTGGCCGCGGACTTCGCGATCCTCCTGGAGCCCACGTACGGCCTGGTCGAGGCCGGGTGCCAGGGGACCATGCGGGCGCGCGTGAAGACCCGCGGGAAGCGGGCCCACTCGGCGCGGTCCTGGAAGGGCGAGAACGCGATCCACCGGCTCGCGCCGGTCCTGGAGCGGCTGAGCGCCTACGAGGCGCGCGAGGTCGACGTGGACGGCTGCACGTACCGCGAGGGACTGAACGCGGTGTTCATCGGCGGCGGCGTCGCCGGGAACGTCATCCCCGACGAGGGCTGGGTGGAGGTCAACTACCGCTTCGCACCCGACCGCGACGAGGCCGCCGCCGAAGCGCATGTGCGCGAAGTGTTCGCGGGGCTGGAGGTCGAGCTCGTGGACTCGGCACCGTCGTGCCGCCCGGGCCTGGACCGGCCCGAGGCCGCCGAGTTCGTGGCCGCGGCGGGCGGGGAGTTCCGCGCCAAGCTCGGCTGGACCGACGTGGCGCGGTTCGCGACCCTCGGCGTCCCCGCGGTGAACTTCGGGCCGGGCGACCCGAACCTCGCCCACAAGCAGGACGAACGCGTCGAGATCCCCCGCATCCGCGCCTGCGCGGACGCGCTGCGGGCGTATGTGGAGGCACCATGACTTCGGACAGGCGAATCACCGACGACCAGCGGCTGCTGGACCTCGAACACAGCGAGGAGTGGAAGCAGCGCGCCGCCTGGCGGGTCATGAAGTTCCAGGCCGAGTTCGTGGAGGGCTTCGACGTGCTCGAAGCCGCCGACCTCGGCGACGCCGTCTGCGTCTACGGCTCCGCGCGCACCGTGGTCGACTCCGAGGAGTACAAGCTCGGCGTGGACCTGGGCCGCAAGCTCGGCGAGGCCGGGTTCTCGGTCATCACCGGCGGCGGCCCCGGCGCGATGGAGGCCGCGAACCGCGGCGCCTACGACGCGGGCGTCAAGTCCGTGGGCCTGGGCATCGAGCTGCCGTTCGAGCAGGGCATCAACGAGTTCGTGGACATCGAGCTGGACTTCAAGTACTTCTTCGTCCGCAAGGTCATGTTCCTGAAGTACTCGTGCGGGTTCTGCGCCCTCCCGGGCGGCTTCGGGACCATGGACGAGCTGTTCGAGGCGCTCACCCTGGAGCAGACGGGCAAGGTCGGCAAGTTCCCGATCGCCCTGATCGGCACCGACTACTGGGGCGGGCTCGTCGAGTGGCTGCGCGCCTCGATGCTCGGCGACGGCAAGATCAGCCCGAAGGACCTGGACCTGCTGCTGGTCACCGACGACCTCGACGAGGCCGTGGCGCACATGCAGCAGTCCCGCTCGGCTCAGGCGCGCCCGTAGCCGAGCGGGCGGCGACGCGCGACGATCAGAGGCTCCGCAGCGGGGCCTTCGGCGGCCGGTCGCCCTTGATGGAGGCGACCATGTCGAGGACCTCGCGGGTCGCGGCCACGTCGTGCGCGCGGAAGACCCGCGCCCCGTTCCACGCGGAGATCGCGGTCGCCGCGAGCGTGCCGTTCAGGCGCCGGTCCACCGGCAGGTCGAGGGTTTCCCCCACGAAGTCCTTGCGGGACAGGGCGACCAGCACCGGCCAGCCGGTTTCGGCCAGCTCGTCGAGGCGGCGGGTCAGGTCGAGCGAGTGGTACGTGGTCTTGCCGAAGTCGTGGGTCGGGTCGATGAGGATGCCGTCGGCGCGCACGCCCGCGGCGACGGCGGCCTCCGCGCGCTCCACGAGCTCGCCGCGGACCTCCTTGACGACGTCGCCGTAGACGGCCTTCTCGGCGATCGTGCGCGGCGCGAGCCCGCCGGTGTGGGAGACGACGAGCCCCGCGCCGGTGTCCGAGGCGGCCTCGATCACCGTCGGGTCCCAGCCCGCCCACGTGTCGTTGATGAGCTCGGCCCCCGCGGCGACCGCCTCGCGGGCGACCTCGCCGCGCCAGGTGTCGACCGAGATGACCAGCTCGGGGTGGCGGTCGTGGACGGCCGCGATGAGCGGCACGACCCGCTCGATCTCCTCGGCGGGCGTGACCTCCGGCCCGATGTCCCCGGCCTTGACGCCGCCGATGTCGACGATGTCGGCGCCGTTCGCGACCGCGTTGTCGACGGCCGCGACGGCCGCGTCGAACGCGAAGGTCCGCCCGGCGTCGTAGAACGAGTCGGGAGTGCGGTTGACGATCGCCATCACCGCGTAATCGCCGTCATCGAACACCCGTCTGCCAAGTCTCAGAGCACGCATGGCTCTATGCTGACAGCCGCACCAGCCACCCGCCACCGCATCGGCCCCCGCGGCGGCGCGAATGAGCCCAGGAGGAGCACCATGGCCCGCTTCGACCGGTCGCACACCGACGACCTCGCCGCGTTCATCAAGGCGAGCCCCACGCCGTACCACGCGTGCGCCGAGGCGGGCCGGCGGCTGGAGGCGGCCGGGTTCCGGCGGCTCGCCGAGACCGGGGAGTGGCCGCTGGAGGAGCCCGGCGGGTACTACACCGTGCGCGACGGCTCGATCATCGCGTGGCGCGTCACAGGAGCCGACTTCGACGGGTTCCGCATCTTCGGCGCCCACACCGACACCCCCGCGTTCAAGGTCAAGCCGAAGCCCGACACGGGCGCGGCGGGCTGGAAGCAGGTCGCCGTGGAGGTCTACGGCGGCGTGCCGCACCAGACGTGGCTCGACCGGGACCTGGGCGTCGCGGGCCGCCTGGTCCTGCGCGATGGCAGCGAGGTGCTCGTGGACGTCGACCGGGCGCTGCTGCGCATCCCGCGCCTGGCGATCCACCTCGACCGCGGCGTCAACGAGGGCCGCGCCCTCGACCCGCAGGGCCAGCTCACCCCGATCTGGGGCCTCGGGCAGCCGCGCGAAGGCGAGTTCCTGGAGTTCATCGCGGGCGAGGCCGGGGTGGACCCCGACGACGTGATCGGCCACGACCTGTTCACCGTCGCCCTCGACGCGCCCGGCTACCTGGGCAAGGACCGGGAGCTGTTCGCGGCCTGGCGGCTCGACAACCTCACCAGCGTCCACGCCGGGGTCGCCGCGCTCATCGCCGCCGAGGACACCGGGTCGCACCTGCCGGTGCTCGCCGCGTTCAACTACGAGGAGATCGGGTCGATGACCTACTCCGGCGCGCAGAGCCCGTTCCTGGAGTCGGTGCTCCGGCGCGTCCTCGCCGGGGACTACGAGCGGTACGCGCAGGCGATCGCGTCCTCCGCGATGATGTCCTCCGACACCGGCAACTCGATCCACCCGAACTACCCCGAGAAGCACGAGCCCGGCCACCGGCCCGTCGCGGGCGGCGGCCCGATGATCAAGGTCAGCGCCAACCAGCGGTACGCGAGCGGCGCCGAAGAGGAGGCGCTGTTCCGCCGCGCCGCCGAGCGCGCCGGCATCCCGTGGCAGTACTACGTCAACCGCAACTCGATCCCCGGCGGGACCACCATCGGCCCGATCTCCGGTACCCAGCTCGGCATCCTCACTGTGGACGTGGGCCTGCCGATCCTGTCGATGCACTCGGCGCGCGAGCTGTGCGGCGCCGACGACCCTGCCCGGCTCGCCGATCTCGCACTGGGGCTCTTCGAGCACTAGGCGACTCCCCGCTCCGGAGTCCTCACGCCCTGCGCTGCACCGGTAAGGTGGTGTCGTTCACGGCACCCCCTTGGAGGCGGCATTGACTTGGCGGACCGAACTGGAGCGGGCCGCGGCGCGGCTGCGCGAAGCCGCCGGGGCCGCCGACCGGGCCGAGCGGCTCCTCATCGAGGCCGCCACGCAGCTCGCCGCCGACGACACCGAGCGCCGCAGAAGTGAACTGGCCCAAAGGCTCAGCGCGGCAGCGGCCGGCGCCGCCACCGGATGGCTCGGCGACGACCTCGCGAAGACCGACCCCGACACGCCCCTGTGGACCGACCCACGGGGGGTCGAGGCGGTGCGGATCGGGACGGCCCTCTTGGACGACGAGCCCGCGTTCCCCGCACTGACGGGCCTGCTCGGCAAGGGCCACCTCGTGTGCGACGGCGACGCCGCCGACCCGCGCGTGGCCGGGATGCTCCAGTCGCTGCTCGTGCGGGTCACCGCCGCGCACCCCGACCTCGAACTGTCCCTCGTGGACGGCGTCACGCTCGGGCAGGTGTTCGCGCCCGCGACCGCGCTCGTCGACGCCGGGATCGCCGCCCCCGTCGCCACCGACCACCTCGCGCTCGGACGGGCCCTCACCTCCGCCGAGAAGCGGCTCACCGAGCTGCGCGACATCGCCGCCCGCGGCCAGTCGATCGCCGACCGGCCCTACCACCTCATCGTCATCGCCGGGCTCCCGCCGGAGGTCGGCAAGACCATGCGCGAGCGCCTCGCGGCCCTCGCCCACGCCGGGCCCGCCGCCCGCTGCCACCTCGTGCTGTGCGGCTGGAGGAACCACCCGCACCGCGAACCGCTCCCCGCTGTCGAGCACGCGACCTACCTCGAATGCGGCGACGAGGTCCGGCTCGGGAGCCTCCCGCTGCCCGTGGTCCTCGACGCCGCGCCGCCGCCCCGCCTGGCGCGCACCGTGTTCGGCTCGCGGGCGCGCCAGCGCCGCGAGGCGGGCGAGCTGTCGGTGGCCGACCTGGTGCCCGAGCACCTGTGGACCGAGTCGAGCCGGAGCGGGCTGACGACGGTGATCGGGCGCGACCAGGCCGGGAGCATGGCCGGGGGCGACGTGGAGGTGTCGTTCGACGACGCCACGCCGCACTGGCTCATCGGCGGGCGCACCGGCGGCGGCAAGACCGTGTTCCTCCTCGACGTGCTGTACGGGCTCGCGACCCGGTACTCCCCCGAGGAGCTGGAGCTGTACCTTCTGGACTTCAAGGAGGGCGTGTCGTTCACGGAGTTCACGCCCTCGCCGCTGGACCCGTCGTGGATCCCGCACGTGAAGGCCGTCGGCGTCGAGTCCGACCGCGAGTACGGGGTGGCGGTCCTGGCGGCGCTGCGCGCGGAGCTGACGCGGCGGGCCGGGCTGATGAAGCGGGCGGGGGCGACGCGGCTGGCGCGGCTGCGGGAGCTGCGGCCGGAGCTGCGGCTGCCGCGGATCGTGGCCGTGGTGGACGAGTTCCACGTGCTGTTCGCGGGGAACGACCGGCTCGCGGGCGAGGCGGTGGCGCACCTGGAGGAGCTGGCGCGCAAGGGCCGCTCGTACGGGGTGCACCTGGTGCTCGCGTCGCAGACGATCTCGGGGATCGAGGCGCTGTACTCCAAGAAGGACTCGATCTTCGGGCAGTTCCCGCTGCGGGTGGCGCTGCCGGGGGCGCGGCACCTGCTCGACGAGGGGAACGACGCGGCGGTCGAGTCGGTGGGGCAGGCGATCCTCAACGACGCCGGAGGTCTGAAGGGCCGCAACCGGACCTGCCGGTTCCCGGACGCGTCGAGCGCGGACGACCTGCTGGCGCGGCTGCGGCGGGAGCTGTGGGAGCGGCGGGACTCGGATGCGGAGCCGGTGGTGTTCCGCGGGTTCGACGAGCAGCATCTCGCGGCCGATCCGGGGTTCGCGTCGCTCGTGCCGACGCACGCGCCGCGGGCGCTGGTGGGCCGGGCGGTGGACGTGCACATGTCGACGGTGGGCTACCAGTTCGACCGGAGCCCGGGGCGGCACCTGGCGGTGCTCGGGACGTCGATCGTGGCGGCCGACGTGCTGACGTCGGCGGCGCTGTCGGTGGCGCGGCAGCACGAGCCGGGGAGCGTGGAGTTCCAGGTCGCGGCGACGGCCGCGGGCGCGGAGGACCTCGCGCGGGACCTGGTGGAGGAGTTGAAGGGCGCCGGGCACGAGTGCCGGGAGCTGGAGCCGGGGTCGATCCTGACGGCGCCGCGCGGGAAGCCGGTGTACCTGGTGTGGTTCGGGGCCGACGGCGCGGACGGGAAGCCGGGGACGCTGCGGGACCTGCTGCTGCACGGCCCGGCGACGGGCGCGCACGTCATCGGCTGGTGGCGGGGCGCGCGGCGGTTCCTCGACGACATCGGAGGCACGGCCGGGCGCGAGCACGTGGCCGGGGTGGTGGCGCTGAACATCGCCGCGAACGACCTGGCGGCGATCACCGGCGGGTACGAGCGGGCCTGGGAGGCGCGCGCGAACCGGTGCCTGGTGATCGACCGGCACGCGGGGACCGCGGTGCTGGCGGTGCCGTACGTGCGGCCCGGCCGCCTGGACGAAGTGGTGGAGACCCGATGAGCTTGAGCGCGTACGAAGACCTGGTCCACGAGCTGGCGCGGCTCGACGCCGACTCGGCGGCGAGCAGCGCGCAGGCGACGCGGCGGCTGGAGCGGCGCAGGCTGGCGCTCGCGGGCGTGCGGACCGAGCTGGACGCGCGGACCGCGGAGGTGGTGGACCTGAGCGTGCGGCTGCGCCAGTCCACGCCGGACCTGATGCCTTCGAACGAACTCCAGGCGGCCGAGACGGCGGTGGACGACCCGGACGCGGCGCTCGCGCAGGCCGAGACCGCGCTGCGGGAGGCGGAGCTGTCGCTGCGGGCGACGGTGCGCGCGGCCCAGCGGCCGACGCTCCTGCCGGACGTGCACCACGTGGTGCGCGAGCTCCTCGTCTACGGCGCGTGCATGATCGCGTGCCTGATCGGGCAGCTGGTCTATCTGGCGGCGAGCGGCGGGGGCGGCGAGGCCGCGTGGTGGGTCATGTTCCTGCCGCCCGTCATGGCCGCGCTGGTGGGGTATCTGCTGGTGGGGGCCGCGAACCGGCCCCGGCTGCCGCGCACGGACCGCGACGGGCGGCCGGTGAAGGCGGTCGTCCCCCACAACCCGCGTCTGGGAGTGACCCTCGCGGTCTGCACAATGGCGCTGTTCGCCTATTTCGCGTTCTTCGCTTAGAACTGCTTGGAGGGTCCCGTGGGTCTCGTGCTCCCGGTCATCGTCGCCGTCGTCGGCGTGTGGATCGCGTTCTCGATCGTCGTGTGGGCCACCGGCCGCGACACGCTGCTGGACCTCGCGCCCGCGGGCGCGCCGCCCGGGCTCGGGGACGAGGAGCCGGTGAGCGAGGCGTCCGTGGGGGCGCTGCGGTTCGACACCGGGGCGCGCGGCTACCGGACCGACCAGGTCGACGCGGCGCTGAACCGCCTGGCGTGGGAGATCGGCCGCCGCGACGAGCAGCTGGCGGCGCTGCGGGCCGAACTGGACGGCGGGGAAGCCGTTGCGGCCGAATCGGATCGCGAGGAGGCGGCCGACGCGGAGTACGGCGACGACCCGGTCGAGCCGGAGACGCAGGCGGAGGCGTTCGACGCCGAGCCGTTCGACGAGCCCCTCGAAGAGGACACGTTCCGGCTCGCGAAGGAGTCCGGCGCGGACGGTGAGGGGACCGGACGTGAGGCAGGGCGCGAGGATGAAGGGGAGGCGCCGCCGCGCGGCGGGTCGTGATGGGATAAGCCCATGCGTTATTGGCTGCTGGTGTTGCACGAGGACGAGTACGCGGAGCAACAGGCGTACGAGGTCGAGTCGGTCGAGCCGGAGGGGGCCCGTCCCGAGGGCGCCGCGGACGGCGACGAGGTGGCCCTGGCCGGCCCGGAGGGCGTCTTCGCGCTGGGCGAGCTGGTCGGGCCCGCGGTCGTGTACCGGCGCCGCCTGGAGGAGCCGGAGAAGACCGACGAGAGCGCCGGTGTCGAGGCGGGCTGGACGCAGCTCATGCCGGACGCGTGGGAGGACCTGGTCCGCAGCCTGCCGACGCCGGAGCGGCGCAGCGACTGGCTCGTGACGCTGTCGATGCCGATCGAGGCGGTCGACAAGGCCGAGGCGGTGCGGCTGTTCTGGTCGTACATCCGGTCGCTGGGGCCCAAGGAGCTGCCGACGTTCGTGTCGCCGTACGGGCGCGAGATCGAGGGGACCGCGTTCCTCCTGGGCGCCGAGCACGAGCAGGACCCGGAGGAGTAGTCCGGTACCCGGACGGACCGTCACGATCCGGCATTGTTTCAGGGCTCTGCGCACGGGAAACGGAAAACCGCAAATCGGGTGTCCGATTTAAACGGTTTTAGGCACTTTCTCCGCAACTTTGTCACATACTCGGAGGGGCGAGTTGGCTCTCGGCCTGCGGATCGGGGAAACTTGATCTAGCAACGTCGAGTCGCAACCTGCGGCCTTGGATCGAGGGGAGACGAATATGGCGGCCATGAAGCCGCGGACCGGCGATGGTCCGTTGGAGGTTACCCAGGAGGGCCGCGGCATCATCATGCGGGTGCCGCTGGAAGGCGGCGGTCGTCTTGTGGTCGAGATGACGCCGGAAGAGGCCGAGACCTTGAACAAGGAGCTCCAGGGCGCCCTCGAATAACGGCCCGAAGCCACCCCACTCGGCGGTCACCCCGCCGCCGGTCCGGACTGAGGACCCGCTGCACGGTTCCGTGAAGCGGGTCCTTCTTCGCGCCCTCGGACCGGCAGCGCGCGGGCGCCGAGCGGGGTGGACGCGCGCGGCGTGCCGGGTGGACGCAGCGGAATCCGGACGCACCGTCACGGGGCGGGCCGGAATCGCAGCGCGGGTGAAGGGGCGGCAAATGCGGCATAGACTCTACCCATGACTTCCGGCACCCAGCCGCCCCAGGCAGATCCGGGCGACCAGTGGCGACCCCAGCGGCCCTGGCAGCAGTCGGCTCCAGAGCAGCAGGCCCCGCAGACGGCGGCGCAGCCGGCCCCGCAGGAACCCGCGTCTCCGGCGCACCCCGCCGGACCCGCCGCGGACGGGCGCCACGACGTCGCGATGGCCGCGCCGCAGCCGCAGGCCGCCGCGCAGCAGCCGCCCGCCGGCCAGGCCGCGTGGTGGCATCCCGCGGCGGCGAGCGACCCGTGGCGGGACCCGGGGAGCCGGGCCGTGATCGAGACCCGCCCGGCGCCGGCTGCGACCCCGCTCGAACCGCTTCCCGAGCGGCCCCGCCGGACCGCGCGGGCCGGGCTCGGGCTCGTCGTCGCCGTCTCGGCGGTCACCGCGCTCATCGCCGGGGTCCTCGGCGCGGCCATCGGCATCTGGGCCACCCGCGGCGACATCGGCGGCACGATCACCGGCGCCGACCCCGAGACGCAGCGCGACCTCACCTCGGTGGCGGGCGTCGTCGAGCAGATCATGCCGTCGGTCGTCACGGTCCTCACCGCGGACGGCGGCAACGGCTCGGGCTTCATCGTCTCCGACGACGGGTACCTGCTCACCAACCACCACGTGGTCGTCGGCGGCGGCACCGAGCCCGCCGAGCAGCTCCAGGTCCTGTTCAGCGACGGGTCCGTGACCACCGCGAACGTCATCGGCTCCGACCCCGACTCCGACGTCGCGGTCCTCCAGATCGAGGGCGGCGACCACCCGGCGATGGTCCTCGCCGACTCCGACAAGGTCGCCGTCGGCGACCCGGTGCTCGCCGTCGGCGCGCCGCTCGGGCTGTCGTCGACGGTCACCGAGGGCATCGTGTCCGCGATCGACCGGCCCGTGCTCACCGAGAACAACAACGGCGAGGTCGAGTCGGTGATGGCCGCGATCCAGACCGACGCGGCGATCAACCCCGGCAACTCCGGCGGGCCGCTCACCGACATCGCCGGGCAGGTCATCGGCATCAACACCGCCATCGCGTCCACCGCGGCCGAGGGCGAGGCCGGGAACATCGGCATCGGCTTCGCGATCCCGATCAACCAGGCCAAGCGCATCGCCGACGAGATCATCGCGACCGGGAGCGCCGCCCACACCGTCCTCGGCGCGGAGCTCGGAGAATCCGAATTGGGCGTCGGCGTGACCCTCGCGACGATCGTCGACGGCTCCCCCGCCGACGACGCGGGCCTGGAGGACGGCGACCTCCTGACCAGCTTCGACGGTACGAGGGTCACGGAGAACACCCAGCTGATCGCCCTCATCCGCAAGCTCGCGCCCGGGACCGTGGTCACGGTGGTGTACGAGCGCGATGGCGAGGAGCACAGCGCCCAGGTCACTCTAGAAGCGGCCGCGGACTGACGTGGGGGTACGCTAGGCGGAGGTTTTTCAGGTACCAGCAGTCACAGTCGGTCATCGGAGGGTCAGCGTGTTCGGAGGCTTGGGCGGAACCGAGTTCCTCGTCATCATCCTCATCGCGATCTTCCTGTGGGGCCCCGACAAGCTGCCCAAGGCGCTCGCGAACCTCCGCCGGTTCATCTCGAAGGCCCGGAACATGGCGTCGAACGCCGCGGCCGACCTCAGCCGCGAGATCGGCACCGACATCAAGCCCGAGGACCTCAACCCCAAGACGTTCGTGCGCAAGCACATCCTGACCGAAGAGGACCAGGAGATGCTCACGAACCCCCTCAAGTCCACGATGCGCGACCTCCAGGACGGCACGAAGCCGCTCCAGGAGGGCCTCACGGACGCGACCCGCGACATCGAGACGACCCGCCGCAACGTCAACCGCGGCGCGATCACGCGCGGCACGAACGGGTCCGCGAACGGCTCGGCCAACGGCGCCGCGACCGGTGCCGACGACGCGTCGGCCGCCGAGCGGACCCGCGGGCGCTCGGCCAGTTTCGACGACGTCACCTGATCGGGGTTTGCCCGTCGTACCCGGCTGGAACACTGGCCGGATGATCGGAACTTGGCACGGCCTCATCATCGACTGCCCCGACCCGGATGCGCTCGCGTCCTTCTACCAGGAGCTGCTCGGCATGGTCCGGGTCCAGGACGACGGCGACTGGGTCGTCATCGGCGACGCGCCCGACCGGCCCGGCGTGGCCTTCCAGCAGATCCCCGACTTCACCACGCCCACTTGGCCGGGCGGCGCGCACCCGCAGCAGATGCACTTCGACGTGCGCGTGCCCGACCTCGACGCGGGCGAGGCGGCGGCGCTGGAGCTCGGGGCGAGCCGCCTCGACGGCGGCGGGGAGACCTACCGGGTCTTCGCCGACCCGGTCGGGCACCCGTTCTGCCTGGTCACCATGTGATCGGGAGGATCGACGTGCGAACGCGCGGAACGGCCCGGGCGTCGCCCGGGCCGTTCCGCGTCGTCGATGCGTCAGACGGTGGTGCCGACCATCCCGAGGGAGGCGACGCCGCTGATGTACATGATGATGGCGATCGCGGCCCACGCGCACTCGATGATGCCGAGGATCAGGCCGGTCATCGCCATGCCCTTGCCGCCGGCCTGGCCGAGCTTGATCTTCTTGAGCGCCACGGCGCCCATCGCGACGGCGATGATGCCGCAGATGAGGTTCACGAAGGGCACGCAGAAGAGCGCGACGGCGACGATGCCGAGCACCATCGAGGCCACGGCCTGGCCCTTGGGGAGCTGCGGGCCGTACCCGGGCGCGCCGTACTGCGGCGGGTAGCCGGGGGCGGCGGGCGGGAGCTGCGGGGCGGCACCGTAACCGGGCTGCTGGGGCTGGCTGTAGCCCGGCTGCTGCGGCTGCGGGCTGTAGCCGGGCTGCTGGGGCTGGGAACCGGGCTGGCTGCCGTACGGGTCGTACTGGAAGCCGCCCTGACCGGACTGGTCCGGAGTCGGAGGATAGGTCATCGCTGCACTCTCTGCTCGGGCGGAAACGGCGCGGGGACGTTCACGATAGCCGATTCGCGCCACAGCGTGGTGACGAGGCCGCTTCGCGAACGAGTGGTGGGACGGCGGGTCAGGGCGCGAATGGGCGTATTTCCCAACAAGTTCAGTGCTCGACGATCCGGCCGCGGAGGATGATCAATGACGGCTCGCGGGCCGCGGTCAGGTCGGTGCGCGGGTCGCGGTCGTAGACGACGACGTCGCCGAGGTCGGGGGCGAGGCCGAGCCATTCGCGGGCCTTCCAGGAGGCCGCGGCGACGACCTCGGCGAGGGGGATGCCCGCGGACTCGTGGAGCAGGCGCATCTCCTCGGCGGCGAGGCCGTGGTCGATGCCGCCGCCCGCGTCCGTGCCGAGCCGGACCTGGACGCCCGCCTCCCAGGCGGCGCGCACGACTTCCGGGAAGCCGCGTTTGAGGCGGCGCATGTGGTCGGCGTAGCGGGGGAACTTGACGTCGGCCCCGGCCGCGATGTCGTCGAACGTCTCGATGTTGATCATGGTGGGCACCAGGGAGATCCCCTTGGCGGCCATGGTGTCGAGGAGGTCCGCGGACAGGCCCGTGCCGTGCTCGACGGAGTCGGCCCCGGCGGCGACGACGCACTCGACGGCCTCTTCGGAGAACGTGTGGACGGCGACGCGGGCGCCCTCGGCCTGCGCCGCGTGGATCGCGGCGGTGAGGACCTCGGGCTCGAAGGACGGGGCGAGGTCGCCGCGGCCGCGGTCGATCCAGTCCCCCACGAGCTTCACCCAGCCGTCGCCGAGCTTCGCCTGCCGGGCGAGCGCGGCGGCGGCCTCGTGCGGCTCGCATTCGAGGCCGATGCCGCGCAGGTAGCGCTTGGAGGCGGCGATGTGGTGCCCGGCGCGGATGAGCCGCGGGAGGCCGTCCTCGCCGACGAGCTCGGGGTACGGGTAGGGCGATCCGGCGTCGCGGATGGCGAGGACGCCGGCGTCGCGGTCGGTGCGGGCGAGCGCGCGGGCCTCGTCGAGGCTCTCGATGGGGGCCGCGCCGCGGCGGATGCCGATGTGGCAGTGGGCGTCCACGAGGCCGGGCAGGGCGTACCCGGAGGTGGCGACGGTGCGCGCGCCGGGGACGGGGTCGAACGTGATGCGGTCGCCGTCGACGTAGAGGTCGCAGACCGTGTCGTACGGGAGCCAGACGACGCGGAGGTGGAGCGGCGCGAGCGGTTCGAGTGCAGTCATCGCCTCGCAGTATCACCCGGACGGGTCGCGATGTCCAGCGCCGGGCCCCGTGTCGGGCCCGGCGCGGGGGCGCTACTTGTCCTTGCCCTGGTCCTTGAAACCCTGCTGCTTCAAAAACTGTTCCAGGTCGATGTCGGGCAGGTCGGCCGGGTTGAAGCCGGAGAGGTCCGGCATCTGGCCGCCGAGGCCCTGCGGGGCGCGCTGCTGCTGCGAGGCGGGGCCGCCGCGGCGCACGGTCTTCTTCTTGGCGCCCTTCTTGCCCTTGCGCTTGGTGTACGGCGACTTCGTGGCCTTGCCGGTGGGGATGCCCATGGCGCCGCCCATCTGGCGCATCATCTTCTGCGCCTCCTTGAACCGGGCGAGGAGCTGGTTCACCTCGGAGACGGTGACGCCGGAGCCGTTGGCGATGCGCAGGCGGCGGGAGCCGTTGATGAGCGACGAGTCGCGGCGCTCGGCGGGGGTCATCGAGCGGATGATCGCCGTGGTGCGGTCGATCTGCTTGTCGTCGATGGAGTCGATCTGCTGCTTCATCTGGCCCATGCCGGGCATCATCTTGAGCAGGTTGCCGATGGGGCCCATCTTGCGGATGGCCTGCATCTGGTCGAGGAAGTCCTCCAGCGTGAAGTCCTCGCCCTTGAGGAGCTTCTCGGTGTACTCCTCCTTCTGCTTCTCCTCGAAGACGGCCTCGGCCTGCTCGATGAGGGTGAGCATGTCGCCCATGCCGAGGATGCGCGAGGACATCCGGTCGGGGTGGAAGACGTCGAAGTCCTCCAGCTTCTCGCCGGTGGACGCGAAGAGGATGGGGCGGCCGGTGACGTGGCGGACCGACAGGGCCGCGCCGCCGCGGGCGTCGCCGTCGAGCTTGGAGAGGACGACGCCGGTGACGCCGACGCCGTCGCGGAAGGCCTCGGCGGTGTTGACGGCGTCCTGGCCGACCATGGCGTCGATGACGAAGAGGACCTCGTCGGGGTTCACGGCGTCGCGGATGTCGCGGGCCTGCTGCATCATCTCCTCGTCGATGCCGAGGCGGCCGGCCGTGTCGACGATGACGATGTCGTGGCCGCGCTGCTTCGCTTCGGCGATGGAGTCGGTGGCGACCTTGACGGGGTCGCCGACGCCGGAGCCGGGCTCGGGCGCGTAGGCGGCGACCCCGGCGCGCTCGGCGAGGACCTGGAGCTGGTTCACGGCGTTGGGGCGCTGGAGGTCGGCGGCGACCAGGAGCGGGGAGTGCCCGTCGCCCTTGAGCCACTTGGCGAGCTTCCCGGCGAGGGTGGTCTTGCCCGCGCCCTGGAGGCCCGCGAGCATGATGACCGTGGGCGGCTGCTTCGCGTAGTTGAGGCGCCGGGTCTCGCCGCCGAGGATGCTGATGAGCTCCTCGTTGACGATCTTGACGATCTGCTGGGCGGGGTTGAGGGCCTTGGAGACCTCGGCGCCCTTGCAGCGCTCCTCGATGCGGGAGATGAAGGTCCTGACCACCGGGAGCGCGACGTCGGCTTCAAGGAGCGCGCGGCGGATCTCGCGGGCCGTGGAGGCGATGTCGGCATCGGTCAGGCGGCCCTTGCCGCGGATCGACTCGAAGATTCCCGACAGTCGATCTGACAATGCGTCGAACACGGGCTGACCTCTCGGTGGGTTGATTGGACTGCTACGAGCTTAACGGGGCGCGCGGCGGGACGCGAAAACAGGACGGCCGCCCCGTGGCGGGGGCGGCCGTCCTCAGCGGTGTGAAGAAGCCTTGCTAGGCGTTGACCTTCTCGGGCTCGCCCGCGGCGACGGGCGCGTCGACGCTGGTGTTGCCGTTGACGGGCAGGTCGTAGCCCGCCTCGCCGTGCTGCGCGGCGTCGATGCCCGCGAGCTCCTCCTCCTCGGAGATCCGGATGCCCATGGTGAACTTCAGGATCAGGCCGATGAGGAAGGCGACCACGGCCGAGTAGACCAGGACCACGCCGGTGGCCGCGGCCTGCTTGCCGAGCAGTTCGAAGCCGCCGCCGTAGAAGAGGCCGTCGACGCCGAGGGCGTTGGACTCGGCGAAGGTGAACAGGCCGAGGGAGACCGAGCCCCAGAAGCCGGCGACCATGTGCAGGCCGACCACGTCGAGCGCGTCGTCGAAGCCGAACTTGTGCTTCAGGCCGATGGCGAAGGGGCAGATGATCCCGGCCACGGCGCCGATGGCGATCGCGCCGAGCGGGGTCACGTAGCCCGCGGCCGGGGTGATGGCGACGAGCCCTGCGACGACGCCGGAGCAGCCGCCGATGATCGAGGGCTTGATGCCGCGGAGGCGGTCGATCAGGAGCCAGGCGAGGACCGCGGCGGCGGTGGCGACCTGGGTGTTCAGGAAGGCGAGGCCCGCGAAGCCGTCGGCGGCGAAGGCCGAGCCCGCGTTGAAGCCGAACCAGCCGAACCACAGCAGGCCCGCGCCGAGGAGGACGAGCGGCAGGTTGTGCGGCGCGAAGTTGCCGTCCTTCCAGCCGATGCGGCGGCCGACCACGATCGCCAGGCCGAGCGCGGCGGCGCCGGCGTTGACGTGGACCGCGGTCCCGCCGGCGAAGTCGAGCACGCCCCAGTCCTCGATCCAGCCGCCGCCCCAGACCCAGTACGCGACCGGGCAGTAGACGACGATGACCCAGACGGTGGCGAAGACGACCCACGCGGAGAACTTCATGCGGTCGGCGACGGCGCCCGCGATGAGGGCGACGGTGATGATCGCGAACATCATGCCGAAGGCGGTCCACACGGCGTTCGGGACGCCGCTCAGACCGGCCTCGCCGAGGACCTCGATCGCGTGGCGGGAGCCGAACAGCGAGGTGAAGTCGCCGATGAGGGGGTTGTCGCCGGAGCCGTCCCCGATGGCGAGCGACTCGCCGACGAGGACCCAGACGACGCTGACGAGGCCGATGGCCACGAGGCACTTCATCATCATGTTGATGACGCTCTTGGCGCGGGTGAGGCCGCCGTAGAACAGGGCGAGCGCCGGAGTCATGAGCAGGACAAGGGCGGCTGAGGTAAGAATCCAGGCTGTGTTGCCGGTGTCGAGACCCTCCATGGGCGTGCCGCCTCCTCTCTCCGAAGATAGGTAGTAACTGCTTGCAAAGGGCTTTAGAGTCGTCCGGCGTCGAGGGGAGCGACGGTGCTCAGGAGCTGTTGTCACGCGCCGGCCTTGCGACCGGCGCGTGACGCTCCTACCTACCGGAGTGAAGCCAGCTTCACTGCGACGTGTTACGCGACCCGGGCCTGCGTGTTAAGAAGCTGTCGCCAAAGATTTCGAGTGTGTGAACTCACCCTCACAGGGGGCCGTTTCGGCGTGGCCAGCGTCGCGGGTGGGGTCGATGCGGCATTTGAACGCATTGACGGGCCCGAATGAACCGTGACTTCGGCATGACCGCTCCGTTACGGAACTGTGCTCTAATGGCTGTGGATCGACAGATAGGTGAACGTTCACAGCGGGCGGCGTATCGTCGTAGGGGACCGGGGTGCCGCGGGCGCCCCGGAAGGCGTGCGCGCGAACGAAACATGGAAAGCGACGGCAGCGATGGCGCAACCGAAGAAGGCAGCCAGTATCTGGGACGTGGCGCGGCTGGCCGGCGTCTCGCACCAGACCGTCTCCCGGGTCGTCAACGGCTCCCCCAGGGTCGCGGCCGCGACCCGCGACAAGGTCCTGGAGGCCATCGCGGAGCTGGGCTACCGGCCCAACCGGCTGGCGCGGAGCCTCGCGGGCGGGGCGGCCGAGTCGGTCACCGTCCTCACCGCCGACACCTCCCTCTACGGGCCCGAGGCGGCGCTGCGCGGGATCGAGAAGGCCGCGCGGGCCCTCGACTGGAGCGTGCAGATCTCGGTCCTCGACCCCGCGGACACGCACTCGGACGCGGACATCATCGCGCGCCTGCCGCGCGCGGGCGAGCCCACGATCATCATGGCGCACGACGAACCCGGCATGCGCGCCAAGCAGGTCCTGCTCGACCAGCAGCCGCACGCGATGGTCGCGATCGGACCGTACACCGCCGAGGAGCTCGCGGCCTCGCCGTGGCTGGTCGGCATGGACGACGGGAAGGCCGCCGCCGAGGCGACCAGGTACCTCCTGGACCTGGGGCACGCCACCGTCCACCACCTGGCGATCCCCACCTCGACCGCGACGTTCGGCGGCGGGAAGGCGCACCGGGCCGAGGGCTGGGCGCGGGTCCTGCGCGAGGCCGGGCGGGAGGTGCCCGAGCCGGTGCCGTCGGGGTGGACGATCGCCGAGGCGTTCAAGGCGGTGCAGCCGCTCGTGGCCGACCCGTCGGTCACCGCGATCCTGTGCGGCAACGACCACCTGGCGCTGGCGACGATGCGCGCCGCGCACCTGGCGGGCCGCTCGGTCCCCGGGGACCTGTCGGTGGTGGGCTTCGACAACACCCCGTTCTCGGCGTACACGACCCCCGCGCTGACCACCGTCAACCAGGACTTCGAGAGCGTCGGCCGCGGCGCGTTCGAGCTGCTGCGCCACCGCGTGGACGGCTCGATCCCGCGGCCCGTGCCGGGCTGGCCCGAGCCCGAGCTGATCGTCCGCGAGACCTCGGGGCCGCCCTCCTCCTGACCTCGTGGAGGCGCGACCCGCAGACCCCCGAAAGGCCCAGCTGATGAACCCCGTCCCCTCCGATCCGCCGGCGGGGCCGCCCGGCCCTGTGGCGCCGGCGGCCGTGCTCGCCGCGGACTTCGCCTCCCCCACCGGCCCGGTCCTGCACGGCGCCACCGGGTCCCTGTACGGCGTGGCCGAGGACGGCGTGCCCGGCGACGAGCTGCTGGACGCGCTGGACCTGACGACGCTCGCGGCGGGGCCCGACGGGGGCGCGCGGCACCCGGGCGGGGACGCGTCGGGCGCGGTGGCGGTGCTGCGGCGCAACGGGAGGCCGCGGGGGAAGGCGGGGGTCGCGTTCGTGTACCTCCAGGACCTGTTCGCGTCCTGGCCCTACGAGGACGTCGGGATCGACGTGTACCACGAGCGGCTGTGCGCGGTCGTGCCGCCGATGCTCACAGAGGCGAACGCGGGGCGGCTGGTGCTCGTGCCGTTCAACGAGCCGGACTGGATCTGGTACGCGCTCAAGGAGAACGACCCGGCCCGGTTCGACCGGTTCATGGCCGACTGGACCACGACGGTGCGGCTGCTGCGGCGCGTGGCGCCGGGCGTGCCGCTCGCGGGCCCGAACGAGGGCTACTTCCACCGGGAGTTCCTGCGGCACTTCCTGCGCCGCGCCCGCGACACCGGGACGCTCCCGGAGTGGACGGCCTGGCACGAGCTGTCGCCGAAGTCCCTGGCGGACTTCAGGAGCCATCACGCCGAGTACCGGGACCTGGAGCGCGAGCTCGGGATCGACCCGCGGCCGGTGAACATCGACGAGTACGCGAACAACCGGGACCTGTCGGTGCCGGGACAGCTGGTGCAGTGGGCGGCGCTGTTCGAGGACGCGAAGGCCCACGCGGACATGGCGTTCTGGACCGCCGCGGGCGGCTACTCGGGTGCGGCGCCGCAGACGAACGTGCCGAGCGGCGCGTGGTGGCTGCTCAAGGTGTACTCGGGGATGACCGGCACCACGGTGCGCGTGACGCCGCCGCGGCCGGACACGCCGGACACGTTGCAGGGCATCGCGAGCCTGGACGCGGAGCGGTGCACGGCGCAGGTCCTCGCGGGCGGGTGCGCCGGGGACTTCACCGTCGCGGTGCGGGGCCTGGACGCGGAGGCGTGGGGGCCGGTGGTGACGGCGACGGTGCACCGGATCGACTGGACCGGGTACGAGGGCGCGGCGGCCCCGCCGGTGGCGCTGAGCCGGGTCACCGGACCGCCGGGCGGCTTCGATATCGATGTGCCGCAGGCGGACCGGATGGCCGCGTACTGGATCACGCTGGCGCCGGGGGAGGCCGGGCCGGTGCCGCGAGCGCCGTGGCGCGGCACGTGGGAGGCCGAGCAGGCGCGGATCACCTCCGGCGAGGTGGCGCGGCAGGGGCATCCCGGGGAGGGCGACGGGTTCGCCGCGTCGGGCGAGTACGACGTGAGCGGCCTGAACATGAACGACTCGGCCGTGACGTTCTCGGTCGAGGTCCCCGCGGAGGGCGAGTACGACCTCGCGGTGTTCTACTCCCACATGTACGGGCGCGGCGCCGAGGCGACCGAGCCGCAGCCCGCGCAGCAGGTCCTGGCCGTCAACGGCGCGGAGCGGTTCGTGGAGTACCCCTCGACGATGAACTGGCAGCACCGGTCGGTCGTGCACGTGCCGGTGGCGCTGCACGCGGGCGAGAACACGATCGAGCTGTCGAAGTCGGGGGCGATCGGCACGGCCCGCGGCGAGGTCGCGCTCGACAAGATCGACCTGACGGAGCGGCTCCCGGCGCGCTGCTCCTACGACGGGGCGTTCGCGCGGTACGAGGCGGGGAGCGACGAGCCGGTGTTCGACGTGTACGCCGCCGAGGACCGGTACCACCGGTTCGCGGGGGCCGCGCGCGGCGTGCTCCTGGGGCCGCAGAACCAGTGCGTGCCAGTGGATCTGACGCGGCCGGTGTTCCTGCATGCGGGGATCAACCGGCTCCGGGCCGCGGCCGCGCGCCTCGACGTCGAGCCCGCGGAGGGGCCGGCGCCGATCGACGTGGACGCGGCCGACGCGGTCCGCTCGGGCGGGTCGTGCCTGATCGTCAACGACTTCGCGCACCGCGGGCACGTGATCGGCTGGAACGGGCGCGGCGCGGGCGCGGCGATCGCGTTCGAGGCCGCCGCCGGGCCGCACGCGCTGCTCGTGTCGTACGCGAACGGCGAGCGCGCCGAGGGCCGCCCGTCCGGGGCCGACATCGTGACGCGCCACTGCGACCTCGTCGTCAACGGCAAGCCCGCGGGGCGGTACCCGATGCGCGGCACGTGGACGTGGAACGACTTCTGGACGTACCCGGTGATCGTCGACCTCGCAGAGGGGCGCAACACGATCGCGTTCGGCAACGAGCACGGCCCGACCGCCGAGTTCGAGCGCTTCCGCATCGCGCCGCTGAACCCCTGAGACGCCGACGGGCCCGCGCCGGACGGCGCGGACCCGTGCGGGGACTCGCAGTGCTACGCGGAGGCGAGGCCGTCGAGCGCCGCGAACTGGGCGTCGGTGAGGACGACCTCGCGGGCGGCGACGTTCTCCTCCAGGTGCGCGATCGAGCTGGTGCCGGGGATCGGCACGATGTTGTCCGAGCGGCGCAGGAGCCACGCGAGCGCGGTCTGGGCGGGGGTCGCGCCGACCTCGGCGGCGATCTTCCCGACGGGCCCCTCGGGGCCCGCGTGCTCACCTGCGGCGATCGGGAACCACGGGATGAACGCGATGCCCTGCTCGGCGGTGTAGTCGAGGACGGCCTCGCTCTGGCGGTTGATGAGGTTGTACAGGTTCTGGACGCTCGCGATCGGGGCGACCGCCTGCGCCTCCTTCAGCTGCTCGACGGTGACCTCGGAGAGGCCGATGTGCCGGATCTTGCCCTCGCGCTGGAGGTCGGCGACCGTGGCGATCTGGTCGGCGACCGGCAGGGCCGGGTCGAGGCGGTGGATCTGGTACAGGTCGATCGTCTCGGTGTTCAAGCGCCGCAAGGACAGTTCGGCCTGCTGGCGGATGTAGGCGGGCTGGCCGAAGGGGACCCACTCGGCGGCCGTGGGGCGCGTGTTGCCGCCCTTGGTGGCGATGACGAGGCCGTCGGCGTACGGGTGGAGGGCCTCGGCGATGAGCGACTCGTTGTCGCCGAGGGCGTAGGAGTCGGCGGTGTCGATGAAGTCGACGCCGAGCTCGACGGCGCGGCGCAGCACGGCCTTCGCGGACTTGCGGTCCTTCGGCGGGGTGAAGATCCCCGGGTCGCCGGACAGGCGCATCGCGCCGTAGCCGAGCCGGTCCACGGTCAGGTCGCCGCCGATGGTGATGTCGCCCATGGCTGTTCTGCCTCTCTCAGTGCGCCGCGGGCCTGCTGCGCCGCGGCACGGTCGCATGCCGGGTCCAACCGCCGCGGGCGCCCGCGTGTTCCCGCACGGGTGATATCGCATCGGTCACAGCGACACCGCGGGCCACGGTCGCGGCCGGGGCCGGGACGGATGCGAGGATCGGGGCATGATCAAAGGTTTCAAAGAGTTCCTGATGCGCGGCAATGTGATCGAACTGGCCGTCGCGGTGGTCATGGGCGCGGCGATGACGGCGCTCGTCGGCTCGTTCGGCGAGGCGTTCCTCAACCCGCTCATCAAGCTCGTCACCGGCGGCGGCGAGGTCGGCGGCAGCTTCACCGTCAACGGCGTCGAGTTCCCGTACGGGGTGTTCCTCAACGGCATCCTCGTGTTCTTCCTGACCGCGGTGGCCGTGTACTTCGTGGTCGTGTACCCGATGAACAAGCTCATGGAGCGCTTCGGACCCAAGAACGAGCTGTCCGAGGAGCTGGAGGCCGCCGAGGTCGTGCTGCTCCAGGAGATCCGCGACCTGCTGGCCGAGCAGCGCCAGCGCTGAGCGTCCGTCCCGCCCGTTTCAGGGGCGGCGGCGCCGGGCAACCCCCGGTGGCGCCGCCCCTTGCCAGTGCCGCACCGGCCTGGGACGCTGGACCCCACCGACCGCGACGGGAGGGCACGCGATGCCGACCTCGATTCCACTGGGCGCCCCGATCTGGGCCGACGCCGTGACCCCGGACCTGGCGGGGGACGTGGACTTCTACATGCGGCTGTTCAACTGGGCCGCGTTCGACTCGGGCGAGCAGTTCGGGCACTACACGGAGCTGTGCCTGGGGACGACAGTCTCGGAGGCGCGGGCCGTGGGCGGGATCGCCGAGGCCGCGTCGGGCGCGAAGGGCTCGGCGTGGGGCGTGGCGTTCCACGCCGGGGACTGCGTGCGGACGGCGGCGGAGGCCGAGAAGCTGGGCGCGCAGATCACGAGCAACCCGATCCGGGTGGGCGACGACCTGGTGTACGCGGCGCTGAAGGACCCTGACGGGGGCGCGTTCGGGCTGTTCGAGCCGTTGAGCGAGAAGGTCGGGTTCACGGCCCGGAACGAGCCGGGCGCGATCGTGTGGTTCGAGTACGTGTACGACGGCGCGCCCGTGGAGGCCATGCAGTTCTACGCGGAGCTGCTGAACTGGTCGCTGCACGCGCCGGACGGGTCGGAGCCGGGGCACGACGCGCCGTACGTGGGCCTGCGGACCCGCGAGGGGCACGCGCTGACACGGTCCGAGGAGTTCGGCGGGGCCCGGATGGCGCTGGGCCCGGAGCTGGACATGACGCCGCACTGGACGGTGTGCTTCGGGACGGCGTCGGTGGACCTGACGGCGGCGAAGGCCGTGGACCTGGGCGGGGCGGTCGCGGTGGCGCCGGTGGACGACCCGGGCGGGCGGATGGCGGTGCTGGCGTCGCCCACGGGGGCGTACTTCACCGTGATGTCGCCGCGGGAGTAGCCGAATCGCGCTCGCGTGTCGGTCCTCCGTGCGACGGTGGGACGGTCACGACGTCTCTGCGAAGGAGCAGCGCACGATGCCATCGATCCCGCTCGGAGCCCCGATCTGGTCGGACTCCCTGACCGCCGACCTGGCGGGCGACACCGCGTTCTACGAGGGCCTGTTCGGGTGGTCGTCGGAGAACTCGGGCCCGGAGTACGGCGACTACACCACCTTCTCCCTGCCGGGTGCCGAGCCGCGCCCGGTCATGGGGATCATGCCGTGCCCTCCCGGCATGTCGCCGTCCCGCACCTGGAACCTCCAGTTCCGGGTCGCCGACTGCGACGAGGCGGTCGACAAGGCGCGGAGCCTGGGCGCGGCGGTCGACGCCGGGCCCGAGAGCGTCGGCTCGATGCTGCGCTTCGCGATGCTGCGGGACCCGAACGACGCGTCGTTCGGGGTCGTGGAGGCCCTGGACCCGACCACCGGGTTCGGCGTGTGGGGCGAGGTGAACTCGATCGCGTGGGCCGAGTACCACTACGACGGGGCGCCCGCCGACGCGATGCGGTTCTACGTGGACCTGCTGGCCTGGGACGCGGTGACCCCGCCGTGGGAGGACCCGGCGAACCCGACGCCGTACACGGCGCTGTCCGCGCGCGGGGACTCGAAGGAGTTCGGGGGCTGCCACGCGGCCGACGGGTTCGAGAAGTCGATGCCGCCGCAGTGGAGCGTCATGGTCGCGGTCGAGGACGCGGACGCCTTGTGCGCCAAGGCTGTCGAACTCGGCGGCTCGGTCGCGGCCGAGCCGATGGACGTCCCGGGCCTGCGCGTCGCGGGCATCGCGACGCCGAGCGGCACGGTCGTGGGCGTCCATTCCCCGCGCGCCTGGGTGTAGGCGGATCCGCCCTGGCGGCGGCGGGTTAGGTTCGGCGAATGACCCCTTGGAAGATCTTCGCCGTCTGGTTCGCCGCCGTAGCGGTCGGCACGATGCTGGTTGCGCTGCCCGATTCGGATGGACCGGTGGTGCGGATCAGCGACATGCACGGACCCGGGCCCCTGGACCTGGCCGGGATCGGACTGATCGCGGTCGGCTCGGTCGTCCTGTGGGTGTGGCTGATCCGGCGCGCGCGGCGGATCGCCGCGCGGCTCGGCGGGGCCGGGACGGCGTGGCTGGCCGCGGTGTTCGCGGCGTCGCTGGCGGTCGTGGCGTGGTCGGTCCTGACGGATTCGGGCTGGTGGTGGGCGGTCGGCGCGGGCGCGGCGACCGCAGTACAGCTCATCGCGCTTGGCGCCAGCGGGGACCTCGCCGGCGTCTGACCCGCGGCGGGCCGTCCCGGTCGCGCAGAGGCGCCGCTACGACGACGGAGCAACCTGCGACGATCCGCGTGAATCCGTTGGCGTGTCGCGTTCAGCCGCGGCGCTGGCGGCGCGGGAGGGCGAGGGCGGCCGTGACGGCGAGGGTCATCGCGATCATGGCCGCTGCGGGGGCGAGGGCGGCGAGGGGCGCGCGTTCGAGGTAGGGCAGGGAGCGGGCGAGGCTGGCGCCCCATTCGGGCGAGTCGGGGCCCGCGCCGAGGCCGAGGAAGCCGAGCGAGGCGATGCCGAGTGCCATGCCGGGCAGGCGGAGTCCGGCGTGGGAGGCGAGGGGCCCGGCGACGAGCGGGAGGGTGTGGCGGCGCAGCATCCACCCGGGTCCGGCGCCGAGGGCGAGGCGGGCTTCGCGGTGCCCGGCGGCGCGGGCCTGCGCGGTGAGGGAGGCGGCGTGGGCGGCGAGCGGGGGCCAGGAGACGGCGACGACCGCGAGGACCGCGCCGGTCTGGCCGCGGCCGAGGATGACGACGACGATGATCCCGGCGATGGCGACGGGGAACGAGTTGCAGGCTTCGGCGAGCGGGTGCGCCAGGCGCGGCGCGAAGCCGAGGGCCAGCGCGATCCCGTAGGAGAGCACGCATGCGGCGACTGCCGCACCCACGGTCCACAGTGCTCCTTGGCCGAGGCGGGCGAGGACGTCGCGGCCGAGTTCGTCGGTGCCGAGCCAGTGCGCGGCCGACGGCGCGGCCAGGCGCCCGTCGGTGCCGATGTCCCCGGTGCGCGCGAGCCCGTAGGCGACGGCCGCCAGCAAGGGGATTGCGGTGCAGGCGATCCAGGCGAGGGCGGTGCGGCGCGGGCCGGTGGCGGGCGGGGCCGCGGGGGCGGTGGTGCCGTCGGGTCCGGCGAGGCGGTTCGCGGCGAGGCGCGCGAGGAGCCCGGCGGTGAAGCCGAGGCCCACGAGGAGGAGCAGGCAGGCTTGGAGGACGGGGAGGTCCTGGGCGTCGGCGGCGGCGAGGGCGGTGCGGCCGAGGCCGGGGACGGCGAAGACGGTCTCGACGGCGACGGCCGCGCCGGTGATGGAGACGGCGATGATCGCGAGCTGCGGGAGCAGCGGCGGGAGGGCGCGGCGCACGAGCCCGCGGACGATGCGGGCGCGGGCGTACCCGGCGGCGCGCCACTGGCGGACCCAGTCCTCGGCGGCCACGGCGCCGACGGCGTCGCGGCTCAGTCGGGCGAGGACGCCGCCGCCGGACAGGCCCATGGCGAGCGCGGGGAGCACGAGGTGCTCGGGTCCGGTGAAGCCGTACGCGGGGAGGAGGCCGAGCCAGGCGGCGAAGACGGCGACGCCGAGGGCGGCGACGAGGAATTCGGGGAGGGCGGCGAGCCCGGCGACGGCGATGCCGCCGCCGCGGACCGGGCGACCCTCGGCGGCGCGGGCGAGGGCGGGAAGCGTTGCGGCGCAAGCGATGGCGAGGACGACGGCGAACGCGGCGGCCATGACGGTGAGGGAGGTGCCGAGGGCGGGGAGCACCGAGGCCGCCACGGGTTCGCCCGAGACCCAGGAGGTGCCGAGGTCGCCGCGGGCGAGGCCGCCGAAGCGGCCGCCGAGGATCGCGAGCGGCCCGGCGTCGAGGCCGAGGTCGGCGCGCACGGACGCGAGCGCGGTCGCGGTCGCTTCGCGTCCGGGGTAGCGGGCGCGCAGGACGGTGAGGGCGGGGTCGCGGGCGGCGAGCCACGGCAGGAGGCCGACGGCGGCGAGGACGGCCGCGAGGACCGCGAGCCTGGTGAGCAGGCCGCGCAGGAGCGCCACGGTCAGCCGATCGCGGTGGCCGCGGTGATGATGCGGCGCTCGCGCGGGTCGGCGGCGACGTCGGTGACGCCTTGGGCGACACCGGTGACGAGCCGTTCGTGGGCGACGGGGACGACGGCCGCGGTCGCGAGGACGACGGCTTCGGCGTCGAGGACGGCGGCCTGGCGCAGCGCGGCGGCCTCGGCGGGATCGTCGGTCCCGTCGGCGGCGGTCGCGATGGCGGCGACGGCGGCGTCCACGCCGGGGTCGGCGAGCTGGGAGGTGTTGAAGCCGCCGGCGCTGGTGAAGTCGGAGTCGAGGTAGGTGTAGGCGTCGCCGGAGTCCTGGACGACGGAGCGGGACATGAGGAACGCGTCGAATGCCCCGGCGAGCATGTCGGGCTCGATGTCGTTGTACTCGCGGACCTCGGTGGTGACGGCGAATCCGGCGGCCTCCAGCTGGGCGGCGATGACGGTGAGGGCCTCGGGGAGCTCGGCGCGGTTGGAGTAGGTGGCGAGCGCGAGGGTCGCGCCGTCCGGGGCGGCGGCCTCGGGAAGGGTGTAGGGGCGGTGGTCGGCGGCCCAGGCGAGGGCGGGGCCGAAGAGGCCCTCGGGGGCGTCGGCGCGGCCTTCGTAGATGTCGTCCACGACCGGGCCCGGGTCGACGGCCGCGGCGACGGCGGCGCGCAGGGCCGGGTCGGCGAGCGGGCCGGTGCCGGTGTTCAGGTAGAGGCTGACGGTGCGGCCGGTGGGGGCGTCCTGGAGGTTCGCCTCATCGAGGGTCGCGATCTGCGCGTAGGGGACCGCTTCGATGACGTGCGCTTCGCCGGAGCGGAGCGCGGCGACGCGGGTGGCGGCGTCGGGCACGTAGTCGGCGCGGTAGCCGTCCATGGCGGCGGGTTCACCCCAGTAGTCGTCGTGGCGCTTCAGTTCGACGCCGGTGGTCGTGGATTCGGCGATGGCGTAGGGGCCGGTCGCGAAGCCGACGGGGTCGACGGTGTCGCCGGAGTAGGCGCCGGGGGCGAGGATCGCGAGCTGGGGGCTCGAAAGCCGCTGCGGGAGCACCGGATCGGGATCGGTCGTGGTGAGGCGCAAGGTGAGGTCGCCGGTGGCTTCGGCGGCGAGGCCGAGGCCGTCGACCACGCGGGGCGGGGCCGCGGCGGTGGCGGCGGCGTTCAGCGCGGCGGCGGCCGCGGCGGCGTCGAGGGCGGTGCCGTCGTGGAAACGCACGCCGCCGCGGAGCACGAGGTCCCATGAACCGTCGGGGTTCCGGGTCCATTCGGTGGCGAGGAGCGCCACGGGCAGGCCGTCGTCGTCGAGGGCCAGGAGCGTCTCGGCGACGGCCCAGCGGGCGAGGAGGAACGCGTCCTCGGAGTGCGGGGAGAGCCCGGCGGCGGGGGTGAGGGCGTTGGCGAGGACGAGCCGCGCGCTCCCCTCGTCGTCGGCGGCGAAGCATCCGGCGGCCGCGAGCGCCAGGGGCGCGGAGGCGGCGAGGAGGGTGCGCCGGGAGAGGGCGGTCCTGGGCATCGAGTGGGCCTCGTCTCTTCTCGCGAACTTCTTCTTATTGCAAATCGGGTGCAATAATGGCACACATGTCGAGTACCGCCACCGCAGACCAGCTCAGGGGACTATCGGGATACGTTGTGCGCCAAGCAGAACCGGGCGACATCGCAGGTGCCCGCTCCGTGATGCTCGACACGGTCTACCGGGACTTCGGGCACGGCTACCTGCCGCGCTGGCACTCCGACATCATCGACCTCGACTCGTTCTACCTGGCGCCCGAGGACAACACCCTGTTCGTCGCCGAACGCGACGGCGCCGTCGTCGCCACCGCGGGCGTGCGCGGGCAGACTCCGGTCTCGCCGCCGCATCCGGCGCTGGTCGCCGCGGCCTTCGAGGAGGGCCGCACCGCGAGCCTCTACCGCGTGTACGTGCGGCCCGAGCACCGCAGGAGGGGCCTCGCGGGCGCACTCGTCGACGCGTGCCTCGGCTTCATCGCCTCCCGCGACCGGTACACGGGCGTGTACCTGCACACCGACGCGCGCACGCCCGGCGCCGTCGAGTTCTGGTCGGGGCGCGGCGACGTCCTCTTCGACGAGCGGATCGCCGTCAACGAGCACCGCCACACTGACGAGCCCTTCGAGACCGTGCACTTCCGGCTCCGCATCCCCCGCTAGTCCGCGTACGGCAGCCCCGTGTAGTTCTCCGCCAGCGCCGTCGCCTGCGCCCGCGAGCGCGCCACGTACGCCAGGTGCGATTGCTGGAGCCGCCGGTCGTACGGGTCGCCCTCGAAGCGGTGCAGCAGGGTCGTCATCCACCACGAGAAGTGCTGCGCGCGCCAGACCCGGTCGAGGCAGGCCGCCGAGTACGCGTCGAGCAGCGCCTCGCTCCCGGTCCGGTAGTACTCCCCCAGCGCTCGGGCGAGCACTCGCACGTCCGCGACGGCGAGGTTGAGTCCCTTTGCGCCCGTGGGCGGCACGATGTGCGCGGCGTCCCCGGCGAGGAACAGCCGCCCGAACCGCATCGGCTCGGCCACGAACGACCGCATCGCGGCCACGTCGACCTGCGTGATCGGCCCGGTCGCGAGCGTGAAGCCCGGGACGGTCTCGTGGCGGGCCTTCAGCTCGGCCCAGATCGCCTCGTGGGTCCAGTCGTCGGGGCGGGTGTCGGGCGGCACCTGGAGGTAGAAGCGGCTCACCGAGTCGGACCGCATGGAGTGCAGGGAGAACCCTCGCTCCGACGCCGAGTAGACCAGCTCCGGCGCGGACGGCGCGACGTCGGCGAGGATGCCCAGCCACGCGAACGGGTACGTCTTCTCGTACACCGCGAGGTCCGCGGCGGGCACGGATTCCCTTGAGACGCCGTGGAACCCGTCGCACCCGGCGATGAAGTCGCAGTCCAGGCGCTCGCCTCCGAACGTCAGGTACGGGTCGGCGAGGCTCCCGATCGCGACGTCCTCCACCTCGAACCGGAGGTCCACGCCGTTCGCGAGGTTCGCCGCGATGAGGTCCTTCACGACCTCCTGCTGCCCGTACACGGTGATCGCACGGCCGGGCACGAGCTCCTCGAACGCGATCCGGTGGCCCTCGCCGCCGAACCGCAGCTCGATCCCGTGGTGCACCTGCCCCTCGGCACGCATCCGCTCCCCCACACCCGCTTCGGCGAGCGTGTCGGCCGTCCCCTGTTCGAGCACGCCCGCGCGCACCCTCGACTCGCAGTGCGCGCGGGACCGCCGCTCCAGCACCACCACGTCGATCCCCTTGGCGGACAAGAGGTGCGCGAGGAGCAGCCCGGCGGGCCCGGCCCCGATGATCCCGACACTGGTCTTCGAAGGGCGCAGCTTCACGTCTCGCCCCGCTTCGCCGCCTGGATCTCGCCCCACACCTGCCCGCGGAGCTTCGCGAACGCCGGGCTCGACCGGGTCTCCAGCTGGTCCCGCTCGGGGCCGAGGCCGATGTGGACCTCGGCGCGCAGGGTCGTCGGCGGCGAGGAGAGGACGAGCACGCGCTGGCCGAGGTACACCGATTCGTCGATGTCGTGGGTGATGAACACGACGGTGATGCCGAGCCGGGACCACAGGTCGCGGATGAGGTCTTCGAGGTCGGCGCGGGTCTGGGCGTCGACGGCGGCGAACGGCTCGTCCATGAGCAGGAGGCGGGGCCGGAACGCGATGGCGCGGGCGATGGCGACGCGCTGCTGCATGCCGCCCGACAGCTGCCAGGGCCAGACCCGTTCCTTCCCTTCGAGGTCGACGAGGCGCAGCGCTTCGGCGACGCGTTCGCGCCGCTGCGCGCGGGTGAGGCCGAGGCGCTTGAGCGGCAGCTCCACGTTGGCGCCCACGCGCATCCACGGGAAGAGGCTGCGGCCGTACTCCTGGAACACGACCGCGGTGTCCTCGGGCGGGCCGTCGACTTCGCGGCCGTCCACGAGGGCGGTGCCGCGGGTGGGGGCGAGGAGCCCGGCGCACATGCGCAGCAGCGTGGTCTTGCCGCAGCCGGAGGGCCCGACAACGCAGACCAGCTCCCCTTCGGCCACTTGGAAGGTGAGGGCGTCGATGGCGGTGTGGACCTTGCCGTCGACGCGGTAGTCCCTGCCGATCCCGGCGACTTCGAGCACTCAGGCCTCCTCGGTGCGTTGGCGGTGGTACCAGTGCAGGACCGCGCGGTCGACACATGCGAAGACGGCGGCGAGGGCCGCGCCGAGGCAGCCGAGGAGCAGGATGCCGCTCCACATCGCGGGGATCGCGTAGCTGCGCTGGAACTGGACGATCGCGAACCCGAGCCCCGACTGGGCGGCGAACATCTCGGAGATGACCATGAGGATCACGCCGATCGCGAGCGCCTGCCGCATCCCCGTGACGATCCGCGGGCTCGCCCCGGGCAGGACGATCTCGGTGAGGGTCCTGAAGCGCCCCAGGCGGTATGCGGCGGCCGTGTCGAGCTGCACCGGATCGACCGAGCGGACCCCGGCGACCGTGTTGAGCAGGATCGGCCACAGGCACCCGGAGACGATCACGGCTACTTTCATGCCGTCGCCGATGCCCGCGAACAGCATGATGACGGGCACGAGCACCGGCGGCGGCACGGCCCGCGCGAACTCCAGGACCGGTTCGGTCGCATGGAACAGCCACCTGACGCGCCCGATGAGCAGCCCGAGCGCGACCCCGGCGGCGCAGGACGCGGCGTACCCGGCGCCGAGGCGGGCGACGCTGGGCATCACGTCCTCGCGCCAGCGCTCGGCGGTCCACGTCTCGCTGAACTCGGCGACGATCTCGCTGAGCGGGGGAAAGTAGAAGCTCGTCGACCCCGCAGAAGCGAGCCACCACACCCCGAACAGCACCGCGGGCAGGCCGAGGATCAAGAGCGCCTTGCGAACGAGCAGGATCACCGGGCCTCACCCCGCACGGCCGGATGCCAGGCGAGCACCTCGCGTTCGAGGGCGCGGACGCCGAGGTTGACGGCGACGCCGAGGGCCCCGGCGACGAGGATGAGCGCGTACATGCGCTCGGCGGCGCCGGAGGTCTGGGCGACGGCGATCTCGTGGCCGAGGCCGGGCGAGCCGATGACGAGCTCGGCGGTGACGGCGAGGACGAGCGCGACCGTGGCGGCGAGGCGCACCCCGGTCATGAGGTACGGCAGGGCGGTCGGCCAGGCGAGGTGCGCGAGGCGCTGCCACCTGGTGAGCCGCAGGCTCTTCGCGGTGTCGGCGGCGACGGGGTCGACGTCCCGCACGCCCGCGAGCACTTGGACGAGGACCTGCCAGAACGCGGCGTAGACGACGAGCAGCAGCGTCGAGGGCAGGCGGGTCCCGAACAGCAGGACCGCCAAGGGCACCAGGGCGACCGAGGGGATCGGGCGCAGGAACTCGATGGTGGAGGCGGTCGCGGCCCGCACCGGCGGGAGCGACCCGATGAGGATGCCGAGCGCGGCGCCGGCCGCGACGGCGATGGAAAGCCCTGCGGCCCAGGCGGTCAGGGTGTCGGCGAGGGCCCGCCAGAACTCGGCGCGCGCGAGGTCGCCGGCGAGCGCGGCGAGCACCGCGCCCGTGGTCGGGAAGTACCTGGGGTTCACCAGCGGCGTCAGCGGGAGCACCTGCCCTGCGAACAGCGCCGCGGCGACCCCGGCCGCACCGAGGAGCAGCGGTGGGACTGGACGCGGCCGGGGTCTGTTCGAGCGTGGCTGGTGGGAGTGGGTTCGCTTGCCGCTCATGGCGTCGAGGCGGTCTGAACGCTTGTGGCTCATGGCAGGAGCGCGTCCACGTCCGGGGGATTCTCGAAGATGCCGTCCGCCTCGCCGAGTTCGGCGAGGCGCTCCACGGAGTCCCGGTTGACCTCTGCGGGGAACGCCGGCAGGGTCAGGGCTGCGCGGATGTCGGGACTGATGTCGGTGTAAGTGCCCAGGATATCGCGCACGGCGTCGGGGTTGTCGGTCGCGTACTGCAACGATTCGGCGATGGCCTCGGAGAACCGCTCCACGAGGTCCGGATCCTCTTGGGACAGTTGGCTGGTGGTGAAGTACGCGGCGACGGTGAGGTCGGGTGCGGCGTCGACGTAGTTCCACGCGACGGGCCGCCCGCCCTCGGCCTCGATCATGGACTTGAACGGCTCGACGGCCCACGCGGCGTCGACGTTCCCGGCGCTGAGCTGCGCGGGCATGTCGGGGAACGCGACCTCGGTGAACCCGATGTCCGAGGGGTCGCCGCCGTCGAGGCGCACTGACTCGCGGATGGTCGTGTCGCCGATGTTGTTGAGCGTGTTGACGGCGACGGTGGCCGTGGCGAGGTCGGCGGCGGTCTGGATGGGGCTGTCGGCGGGCACCATGACGGCCCCGAAGTCCTCCCCTTCGACACCGGTGGAGGCCACGCCGTTCGCGACGATCTCCACGGGCAGGCCCGAGGACTGGGCGAGCAGCAGCGAGGTGATGTTCGAGAACCCGAAGTCGAACTCCTGCGCGGCCACGCCGGGCACGATCGCGGCCCCGCCCTGCGCCTCGGTCAGCTCCACCTCGATGTCGCGGGCCTCGAAGAACCCCTGCTCGATCCCGAGGTAGATGGGCGCGACGTCGACGATCGGGATCACGCCCACCGACACGGTGTCGACCCCGCCGTCATCTTCTTCGCCGCCGCCGCAGGCGGCGGTGGCCGCGACCATCGCGATCGCCAAGGCGGACATGGAGGCATGGGCAAGCTGGCGTCTCATGAGGGTGCCTCCCGGGAGGAGTGAGATGACGGCACCGAGTGTTCGCCATGCGAATACTCGTTCATATATCGAAACTAGTAGATCGCCCTCCCCCGGTCAAGACCGCGGACGCGAGGAGGGGCCGCCCCGGCGGCAGGGCGGCCCCTCTTTTCTCGGTGTTGCGATTCCTGGGTCTTAGGCCCGGCACTCCTCGCGCGCCTCGACGGCGAGGTCCGGGTAGTCGGAGAACACGGCGTCCACGCCGAGGTCGTAGAACAGCTCGAACTCGGCGAGGTAGTCGCCGCGCGCGGCCGGGTCGCTGCTGGAGCGGAAGTCCGCGGGCAGGAACGTGTTCTCGGCGCGGAACGTCCACACGTGCACGTCGAGCCCGCGCCGGTGCGCCCGCTCCACGATGTCGGTCGGCTCCTGGAGGTAGCCGTCGGCGTCGCGCGGGAAGATGCGGTTCTTGTTGAGGCTGATGGTGTCGAGGGTCCTCGCGTACTCGTTGAGCGTCGCGTTCGGGATCTCGCCCTGCCCGTCGATGTTCAGCCCGATCCGGTTGTCCACCAGCTCGTCGATGGTGAGCAGGCTCTCGTACTCGAACGACTGGATCCACACCGGCGAGCGCCGCTTGTCGAGCCCGCGCTCGTCGAGCAGGTCGGCGAGCGACTCCTCGATGCTCATCCCCTTGTCCTCGTAGTAGGACGGGTGCTTCATCTCCGGGTAGGTGATGACGGGCTCGTCGAGGGTGGCGACCCAGTCGAGGATCTCGTCGTACGTGACGAGCTGGAACTCGCCGTCGTGCGCGGCGCTCTGCGGCCGGATGTCGGGGATGCGCTCCTCGGCCCGGAGGGTCTTGATCTCCGCGAGGGTGAAGTCGTCGGCGAAGAAGCCGGTCACCGGCTTGCCGTCGATGTTCTTGGTGGTCTTGCGGTCCGCGAACTCGGGGTGGTCCTCGACGTCGGTGGTCTCGTCCAGCACCGGCTCGTGGCGCGCGATCAGCTCGCCGTCCTTGGTGAGCACCAGGTCCGGCTCGACCACGTCGGCGCCGAGCTCGACGGCGAGCTGGTAGGCCTCCAGCGTGTGCTCGGGCAGGTAGCCGCTCGCGCCGCGGTGGGCGATGACGACCGGGCCCGGGTCGTGCTGGGGACGGTGCGGCTTCGCGGCGGCCGGCGCGGCGGCGATGCCGATCAGCGCGGCCGCGGCGGCGAGCGCCGCCGCTCCGCGCAGGAGGGCGCCCTTGCGGGACATGTGGATCCGCCTTTCTCTGACGGGCGGTGCGCCCGTCGGGGGGTCTGGGTCACCCTCAGCCAACCGCGCGCGGCCGTATTCGCGCGGGACCGTAGTTGAACACGGCCTGAATCCTGGTTGAAATCGGGCGATTCACCCTAGCCCGCGGGACCGTCCATTTCGGCGCATCGCGCCGCGGGGGCGGCGCCCTGGCGCCGCCGCGGACGGGTGCACCCGATGCAGGGCCGCCGCTCCGGCGGTGGCGGCCACCCCGGCATACGCCACCTCGACCATCGGTCCGGTCACCGGAGCGGCGGGCCCCGGGCCGAACACCGCGGTCCACCGCTCCGGTGATCCGGGAACCGGTTTCTGCAATCGAGCGCCGATCAGCATTCGATAACAGCATGGACCGCTCTGTTCAGCCTGCCAAAGCGATAGAAATCGCTTTCTACAACATCTTGATACACCCGCGCCCGAACGTCAAGCATCGAAGCCCGCCAATATGGGATTCGCCACCCGCCCGGCACCGGAATGTCGGACCCCGCAGGCACTATCGAACCGGGGGGACCTCGCGGCGCCCGATTTGCGCAGACCCTCCGGGACGCTCCCGAACCCCCGCCCGGAACCGGCCGGGGCCGGACCGCTGCGCGGCCCGGCCCTCTCGTCCCTGTTCGCTAAGCGGCCGTGAGCAACTGCGAGGCCGCCAGGTCGCGGTAGAGGTCGTCCTTCGCCACCAGCTCGGCGTGCGTGCCGACCGCTCGCACGAGGCCCGCGTCGAACACGACGATCTGGTCGGCGCTCGTCACCGTCGAGAGCCGGTGGGCCACGACGATCACGTTGGTGCGCTCGGCCGCGTCGAGCATGACCTGCTTGAGCGACGCCTCGTTCGCGGCGTCGAGCTGCGAGGTCGCCTCGTCGAGGAGCAGCAGCCGCGGCTTGCGCAGCAGCGCCCGCGCGATGGCGACGCGCTGCCGCTCGCCGCCCGAGAGCGTGGTGCCGCGGTAGCCGATCCGCGAGTCGAGGCCCTCGGGGAGCTTCTCGACCAGCTCGGTGAGGCGCGCGGTCTTCACGACGTCCTCGATCTCGGCCTCCGTCGCGTCCTGCGCGGCCATCACGAGGTTCTCGCGCAGCGACCCGTCGAGGACCGGCGCGTCCTGCTCGACGTAGCCGATGAGTCCCCGCAGGTCCTCCAGCGGCCAGTCGCGCACGTCGACGCCGTCGACGGTGACCCGCCCGGTCGTCGCCGGGTAGAACCGCTCGATGAGCGAGAACACCGTGGTCTTGCCCGCGCCCGAGGGCCCCACGAGCGCCGTCAGGCCGCGCCCGCTGGACGCGAACGTCACGCCGTGGTGCACGAACGGCAGGTCCTCGGCGTACCGGAACGTCACGTCCTCGAACGCGACCTGCGCCGGGCCCTCCGAGGCCGCCACGCGCGGCTCGCCTTGTGCCGCTTCGGAGTCGAGGTTCGCGACCTCCTCCACGCGGTGGATCGCCGCAAGGCCGGTCTGGAGCTGCGAGAGCGACGCGACCAGGCCGTTGATCGGCCCCATCAGGTAGAACAGCAGCAGGAGGAAGCCGATGAGCGTGCCGACCTCCATGGCCCCGGAGGCGACGCGCGCGCCGCCGACGCCGAGGACCATCAGGAACGCGATGTTCACCGGCAAGAACGCAGCGACGCCCGCGAGCGCCTCCCACAGCGAGGCCTTGACGCCCTTGTCGCGGGCGGTCGTGGCGGCCGCTTCGAGGCGGCCGATCTCGTAGTCTTCGGCGCCGGAGGCCTTGACGGTGCGGAACGCGCTGAAGACGCGCTCCAGCAGGGACCCCATGTCGCCCAGGGCCTTCTGCGAGTCGCCGGTGGCGCGCTGGATGCGCGGCAGGATGAACACCATCATCACGGTGACGAACACCACCATGGCCATGGTGGTGCCGAACAGGACCAGGTCGAGCCAGGCCATGAGGGCGATGCCGCCGAGGATCATGAACGCGTCGGTGACGCCGCCGATGACGGTGGTGCTCGCGACCGTGCGCAGGAGGTTCGTGTCGGAGGAGAGCCGGGAGACGAGGTCGCCGGGCTTGAGCCGGTCGACCTCGGCGACCTGGAGGCGCACGAGCCGCCCGATGAGCTGCTTGCGTACCGTCAGGACCACGTCCTGCCCGGCGATCTGCATGAGGTAGGGACCGAGGGCGCTCAAGGCACCGCCGACGATCACGACCGCCCCGAGGTAGAGGAGCGGCCGGGTGAGGGACTCGCTGTTGGAGAGGGTGTCGATCACGTCCATCGCGATGAGCGGCTGGACGAGGCCGACGATCCCGCCCGCGAACGAGAGCGCGCCGCCGATGATCAGCAGGCGCAGGTGCTGGCGCGCGTACGCCCACAATCGGGTGATCGGGGCCCTGGCGGGGGCCTCGGGCGCGGCTTCGGTGGCCGGGGTGGTGTCGGTCATCCTGGTTCCTTCGGTCAAGGCAGCATCGTCGCTGCTCCCGCCGGGTGCTGCGGGACCCCATCGAAGCTACCCGGGCCGACCGACACCGGCCTCCGCTCACCGGAGTACTTCCGGCTCCGCCGGAAGTCGTAAGACCTCAGTCCTCGGCGAGGACGATGATCTTGTCGCTGGGCTGGACCATGAACTGGAGCGACTTGTCCGGGTTGAGGTGCACGCCGTAGCTGGGGGCCTGCTGCGCCTCGGCGACGACCCGGTACCCGATCGCGGTCTCGCCACGGCGCCGCGCCGACTCGGCGACCGTGTAGAAGTTGACCGGCACCCCCGGGCGCACGTAGTGGTCGGCGGGCTTGAGGTAGATCTCCGAGCCCTCGGGGCTGAACAGGTTCCCGAACACGTGCGACAGGTGCGGGTTCTCGGCGGTCTGCGTCAGCAGGAGGCTGATGAGCTTGTCGCTGACGATGAAGTCGTCGGCCTGCGTGACCTGCGCGAGTGTGCGGTTGCGGTCGTCGGCCATCTCGGAGACCACCTTGAAGCGGGTGTTCGAGCGCTGCGACATGTCGCGCAGGTGGAGCAGCGTCACGAGCGTCTTGGAGTCCGCGAGCTGCGGCGCGACGTCGTCGGAGCACAGCGCGATGATGTGGTCGTACGAGCCGGGGTTGAGCGATTCGAGCAGCACCCGGTCGGTGGTGTCGTCCTGCTTGAAGTTCAGGCCCTGCACGCGCATCGTCGGGCCGATCTTGCGGATCGCCTCGGCCGCGTCGGGGTGGTCGGTGACCACGTCGGTGACCGAGCCGGGCGCGACGTACTGGTCGAGCTGTTCGAGGACCATGCGGGTCTTGGCGTTCCAGCCGAGGATGAGCGTCCGCTCGGGCCGGTGCTTCTCCTCGGCGCGGGCGACGATCGCCGACTCGTCGATGAAGGGCCTGGAGCCGTCGAGGCGGACCGCGGAGTCGTCGGCGGCGATGAGGATGAGCTTGTCGCCGGGCTGGAGCTGCGCGTTCGAGGGCGGGTTGACGATGCAGCGGCCGTCCTTGGTGAGGACGCCGATGAACGAGGACGTGCGGTAGGAGTGCAGTGCCTGGCTCAGGGGGCGCCCGAACAGGTTCGGCTCCTCGACCATGTAGATCTCGTCGCCGCCGAAGTCGAGGAGGTCGGTGTAGACGACCGAGAGGCCGGACTGGCGGCAGGTCTGGACCATGAGGCGGGCCATGAGGTCGTTCGCGTCGACCACGTGCGCGCCGCGCCCGCCCGCGAGGCGGGCCGCGGGGAGGTTCCGGCTCTCCGAGACCGCGCCCACGACATGGCACTTCAGGGCGCCCTGGCCGCCTTGCGTGACGGCGAGGAGGCTGCGCACGAGCTGCGCGTCCGGGTCGTCCTCGCCGGAGGTGAGGAGGATGACGCTCTTGGCCTGACCGGGGTTGACGATCCCGATGTCGTCGGGGTCGGCGGGGTCGCCGGTGCGGCACACGACGTGCGTGGTCTTCAGGTCGCCGATCTTGGAGCGGATCTCGTCCTCCATCTCGACCTTGTCGCGGTCGGCGAGGATAGCGATCACGGCGCGCTTCTCGCTCTCGTTGGCCTCCACCAGTTCCGAGATGATGATGAAGACCTGGTCGGACCATCCGAGGATCACGGTGTGGTCCTTCTCGACCACGAACGAGCGGCCTTTGCGGAGGTCTTCGAGCTTCGCGTCCAGACCCGTGGTGAGGACACCGACGAGCGACGAGAGGATCACCAGTCCGCCGATGGTCGTGACGAACATGACGACCATGAACGGATATCCGACCTCGGAGTCGCCGGTAATGGTCCCGGCGTCGAGGATGTGCGTGAACGAAGTCCACAATGTACCGGCGAAGCCGTCGCCGCCGCCGACGATCGCCAGGAACAGCGCACCGATCGCAGTGAGCACCAGAGTGATGACGGTGAGCCATCCGATGAGCGCTTTCGTACCCTTCGACATGGTGTTGTCGAACCAATAGCGTGCCCGCTGCTTGAATGTCGGATCGGACATCGGGGGCGTCCTTTCTCATTTCGCGTGTTGTCGTCCGACCGACTCGGGGCGGAGGCGAGTGGGGCCGGGAGGGTTCCTCGGGGCGTCGACCATTCATAGCGCATTGCGTCCACTGCGACCGGTCGAAGCGGATCCGCTACTCGGGGTCACCCGAGTCCTTCGGGGGCCGCGAGGGGGCGTGCGGCGGCCGTCGGGTGCTGAACCACTCCACCCTAGAACGGGCGTCGGAAGGGGTTCGGGCGGGCCGCTATCCGAGGGCGTCGGCCACGGGCGCGACGCGGATCGCCAAGCGCGTGTGGCGCTTCGGCACGGTGAACCGCGCCCCCGCGGCGTCGGCGGGCGCCTCGCCCTCGCGGTAGGCGGTGATCTGGAGGCTCACGCCGTCGCGGCACTCGCGGTCCCACAGGTTCGCCTGGTCGGCGACCCGGGCGGCCAGCGCCGCGCCGTTCGGGCCGTGGCCGCGGACGCCGATCTCGTTGCCGCCGGGCACTTTCCGGCACACGACGTACGCGAAGTCGCCGCCCTCGACGACCGCGGGGTTGGCCCAGCGCATGAGGAGCCGCTGGAGGCCGTGGTCGCCGAAGGGCGCGCTCATGCGGCCGTAGCCGGGGAACGCGCAGGCGAGCCACAGCGACAGCTGGGTGGCGTCCTCGTTCACTTTGAGCCGCACGGAGGTCCAGACGGTGGAGCCGCGGCCGTCGAGGGCGCCTTCGGCTCCGGCGGCCTCGACCTCCTCGTCGACGTGGAAGGTGAGGATGCGGCCGGAGGAGAGTTCGACGGTGTGCCCTTCGTGGCTGCCGAGGCCGCGCATGGGCATGAAGCCGCAGGAGACGATGGAGCGGCTGCGCATGACGCCGCCGCGGTAGTCGAAGGCCACGGAGTGCTCGCAGCCGCGGATGCTGAGCGGGGCCACGAGGCGGCCGCCGTCGGCGAGCTGGTCCCACCAGGCAGGGGGGAGGTCCCAGGTGCCGACGGTGGCGATGACGCGGTCGTAGGGGGCGCCTTCGGGCCAGCCGAGTTCGCCGTCCCCTCGGACGGCTTGCACCCGTTCGCATCCGACGTCGTCGAGGGCCCGGCGGGCGCGGTCGACGGCGTCGGCGTCGATGTCGACGGTGGTGACGGCGCCTTCGGGGCCGACGAGCGCGTCGAGGAGCGCGGCGTTGTAGCCGGTGCCGGCGCCGATTTCGAGGACGCGGTGGCCGGGGCGCACGTCGAGCTGTTCGAGCATCTCGGCGACGATGGCGGGCTGGGAGGCGGAGCTGACGGCTTCGCCGTCGCTGTTGCGCTTGGTCACGTAGACGTCGTCGGCGTAGGCCGCGCGCAGGGGCGCTTCGGGGATGAAGCGGTGGCGCGGCACGGCGAGCATGGCGGTCTCCACCGACTCGCTCCGGAGCACTCCACTGGTCCGCAGGCCGCCGACGAGGCGGGTTCGGAGCTTATGCGCTTCGTTACCGGAGGTATCGGTGTGATCACCCACGACGCAAGCGTACGTCCGATGTGCCACGTCCGCCTCCCCCACATCCGCCCCCGGGACCCCCGCCACCCTGGAGCCCGTCTCCTCATCGCCCCGACCTCGCCCGCCCGGCCCGGCCTGGGCCGGCGCCGACTGTCGCACCCCGCTGGCACCGTTGAAGCCGGGGGCGACTGCGATCCGACACACCCGACCCCGGGTGGCCGAAGGCCCGACGCTCGCTGTCGCACTGTCGTACCGGCCGGGCACCGTTGAAGCCGGGGGCGGTCGAATTCGGACACGCCCGACCGCGGGGCGCGGCGGGTTACTCGGTGCGACCGCAGCGGTCGTCGAGCATCGCCCAGAGGTCCTCGCGCTGGGCGTCGGGGACGGTGATCGGCGTGGCGATCGGGTCGGCGGCCCCGGAAGCACCGCCGAGGAGGATCCAGACGGTGAAGCCGAAGGGCTGCTTGGCGTCGCCCACGGCGTGGCCTTCGCAGCGGAAGGCGTCGAAGACGAGCGGGACCGTGACGGTCTCGCCCGGGGCGCCCTGGAGCGGGGCGTCGGCGAGCGGCGCGGACTCGACCGTGAAGAGGACGCTCCCTCGGACTTCGGTCGCGCCCACAGCGGCCCCGTTCAGCGGCCGCAGTGTCAATCCTCCTTCCAGCGTGCCGTCGGCGGCTTCGGTCAGCTCCCCGAGTTCGATCGCCGTGGCGGCGGCGACGGCCTGGGCGGCGCAGGCTTCGCGGAGCAGTCGGTCAAGCGTGCCGTTGGGGTACGACAATTCGGCGGCGACCTCGTGGGCCGCGCCGTCCTCGGTCTCGACGTGGAGGACCGCCGTGGAGGGCTGCGCGGTGGAGTCGGGTCCGTCGGGGCAGACGCCCGCGCCGTACTCGGTGAGCAGGTCGCGGGTGCGGTCGCCGCCGGGGACCTCGCTGTCGAACTCCTGAATGCCCAAGGGCGCGAAGGAATCCGAGACGAGTTCGACGCCGGTGACGTGCACCGGCGCGTCGCCGTGGTTGGTCACCGCGATGGCGACGATCCCCGGAGCCATGAAGGAGCGGCGGATCTCGGCCGTCGCGGTCAGCTCCGGCGGGGCCGAAGGGCCCTGGACCGCATCGGTCTCCGCGTCGCCGCCCGGGACGCTCGCGTTCCCACCCGCATCGCCGTCGGCGCCGATCCCGGGCCCGGCGTCGCGGCCCGCGATGCTCCCGGTGAGCGCGGCCCCGCCCGCGGCCAGCAGGAACAGGCCGATGATGCCGATCCGCACCCATCGCATGGCGCCTCCCCGCTGCACTCGCGTCCCGACCGATCCGTTCAGTCTGGCACCGCCGCGCCCGCGTGGGAAGCCCCGCGGGCACGGCAGCGGTTGGGCGCCAACCGGACCGCTACTCGGGGACGACCGCCGCCGTCAGCAGGTGGTTGCTCGCGCCGATCAGCGACGGTTCGCGCTCGATGAGGCGCAGGCCGTCCATGAGGTGCGCGCGGGCCGCCTCGTCGTCGATGAGCTTCTCCAGGTCGGGCAGGTACCCCGGGAACCCTTGCACCGCATACTGCTCCGGCGCGAGCCCCGCGTCGGCGAACTCCGAGGCGGTCTCCGACGGGTGCGACAGGTGCGCGGTCGTGAACATCTCCTGGTCGTGGAACCGCAGTTGCCCGTCGCGCAGGACCTGGAGGCTGTCCTCGGCGGTGATGTTCCGGTCGATGCCGTGCGCCATGAACAGGAGCCAGTCGTTCCACGCCGCCGCGCGGTTGATCGTCACCGCCGCGACGAGACCGCCGGGACGCGCGCACCGCCGCGCCTCCGCGACCGCGCGCACCCGCTGCTCGCGCTCGGTCAGGTGGTACAGCGGCCCCATGAGCAGCACCGCGTCGAAACTCGCGTCCCCGCAAGGGAGTTCGCGCGCGTCGCCCACGATCGCGTCGACCCCCGGAATCTGCGCCGCGACGGCGACCTGGCTGGGAACGGGATCGACGAGCGTCACCTTGTGCCCGTCGGAAGCGAGCCAAGACGCGTGGACGCCGGTCGCGCCGCCGACGTCGAGCACGTCCAGCCCCTCGCCGGGAAGCAAGCGCCGCAGCAGGTCCTGCATGCGCGTGAACTCCAGGCGGCCGCGCGCGTTGCGGCTCAGCCGCTCCCGCTCGCCGCCGCGCTCGTAATAGGCCGCGATCTCGGATTCGAGTTCCCATTCATTCATGGGCACGATTGTCTGACAGCGGTATCCACCGCGCCACCGGGTTTCGCGCACAGGAACGGCGGCCGGACTTCCGGGTCCGCGCGCTCCCGCAAGTGCACAGGCCCGGTCGGCTGGCCGCCGCTGTGCTATCTCACCTCATCGCCCCGGCGCGCCCGCGCGCGGCTCCCCCGCGAGTCGGACCCGCCATGGCGTGCGGCGCAACCGGTGTCAGTTCGCGGCGACGCGGATCCCGAGGGTGACCATGACGGCGCCCGTGACCCCGTTGAGCCAGGCCCGCACCCGCGGCCGCTCCAGCACCGAGCGCATGAGCCCGATCAGGTTGGCGAGCAGCAGGTAGAACCCCGCGCAGACCGCCATCCCCACGGCCGCGAGCTCCACGATCACGAGCCAGTCCCCGCCGGTCCCGAGGAACTGCGGCATGAGCGCGGTGAACAGCACGACCGCCTTCGGGTTGAGCAGGTTGCACAGCAGGCCCGACCGGAACGCGGCCCAGCGGCTCATTCCCCGGTCGAGCGTGATCTCCGCGGCGGGCCGGCGCCGCTCCCGGATCGCGGTGACGATCCCGCGTATCCCCAGGTAGACGAGGTAGACCGCGCCCGCGAGCTTGACGGCGGTGAACGCGATCGCCGAGGCCGCGAGCAGCGCGGCGAGCCCGACCGAGGTCGACACGACCCACACCCCGATGCCGAGGCCGACCCCGACCGCGGTCCACATGCCGCTCCCGCGGCCGGACATCACGGTGTTGCGCACGACCATCGCGAAGTCGGGTCCGGGGACGATGGCGGCGAGGAGGATCGCCAGGCCGAAGATCAGCAGCACGGTCATGCACCGATCGTGCCACCGGCGCGGCCGGGCCGCATCGGACGATCGACAGGGTCGGTCGACTGGGTCTCGGGCTTCACCGCCACGAGGCGCCGCCCCGCCGCGAACGTCAGGCCGGGTCCGAAAGCCGCCAGTACTGCTTCTTGTCGCGGTCGCGCACGACCACGTCGAGCCCGGCGAGCTCCTCGCGCAGCTCCCGCAGATCGCCCTCGTTCGACTTCTCCAACGCGCGCTCGCGGGCCTTGAGCAGGGCGTCGGCACCGCGCGGGAGCCCATCGGCACCCGGGACCCAGCGCTTGAACTCGCCGCCGTACGGGTCGCCGCCCGCCTGCCACGCGTAGCCGTGCCGCCGCAGCGCCGCGACGAGCTGCTCGCGGTCGAGGTCGAACTCGACCTGCGCGAGCTCCTGGCGGCGGTGGCCGAGGACCACGAGCCGCTTGCCGTCGAGGAACACCGACGCGACGTCGCCGCGCGCCACCTCCTGCTCGTCGTCGCCGCGCTTGAACCGCATGCTCTCGCGCCCCACGGTGACCGTGAGCAGCTCGCTCACCACCCACAGCCCGAGCACGAGCCCGGCCGCGAACCCCAGCGCGAGCCCGCCGATGAGCTGCACGGCCCGCGGCAGGTCGGTCAGCAGCTCGAACAGGCCCTGGAACGGGAACCAGGACAGCCCCGTGATCCACTCGGCGATGAGCACGAGGCCCCACCCGAGCGCCGCCCCCACGAGCGGGAGGCCGATGAGGACCGCCGGGGCGACCCAGGGCGCATCGGCGACGACGGTGCCGCCGCTGCCGTCGGTCCGGGTGTTCTCGCTGGGCATGGGGCCGCCGCCTTTCCGTTGGATACGAACGAGGCGAGCATATAACACCCCTTCCCACCTGCAGAAACGCAATCCTGAAGGACTAGTACGCAAGGAGGAGAACAGGACCGAGCGGCGATACTTAAGTCGCGGCGGACCCGACTTCGGTCGCGCCCGGACGCGACGCCGCCACGGCGTCCCGCCACGGCCGCGCCGCCTCGAACGGCGGCAGCTCCGGAACCCGCTCCTCCAAGAGCGCCAACTGCACCCGCTGCAACCGCCGCTGCGCCTCCCGCTCCGGCCCCGGCCGGAACGCGCGCAGGTACCGGCGCCGCGAGCGCCGCCGCGACAGGCCGCGCGCCTCGTCCTCCGAGAGCACCCCGGCCGCGACCTCCTCCGCGGAGACCTGCGCCCACCGGGCCCGGAACCCGCGCCGCACCGTGAAGAACACGACCAGCAGGATCACGAAGTTGAACAGCGGCTTCCCGATCGCGCCAGCGAACCCGCCGTCGAACCAGGGGCTGTCGAACAGGAAGTGCATCCACATCGCGAGCGCCAGGCATCCCAGCGCGACCCACACGCGCCGCGCCGCCGACCGCCCCGAATTACTCACCAGGTACCCGACGCCCGCGCCCGCCACGGCGGTCATCGCCCAGTGCGACCCGAACCCGGTCAGCACGATCCGCGTGAACAGCGTCTGGAGCGTCGTCGCGAACGGCTCCACGCCGCCCGCCATGATCGCCCCGTTGAACCCGTACAGGAAGTTCTCCACCAGCTGGAACCCGAACCCGACGAGCGCCCCGTACACGAGCCCGTCGGCGGCGCTGCGGATCAGCCGCGTCGACACCGCCGCGAGCAGCACCACCCCGGCGATCTTCGCGACCTCCTCGTTCAGCGGCGCCGTCAGCGCCGCCGACCAGTCGCCCGCGGTCCCCAGGTCGAAGGTGCGCGACCAGATCGAGAACGTCCGCGTGTTCATCAGCAGCGCCAGCCCGCACGCGGCGAACCCGCCCCACATGAGCGCCAGCCACGTCCCCGACCACGGCGGCGCCTGCACCGGGCGCATGGTCCGCCGCGCCAGCCACACGCCCACGACCAGGCACACCCCGAGCACCGCGACGTTCAGCACCGCCGACTCCGGGAACGCCAGCGCCATCGGCAGCATGCTCTTCCCGAGGTTCCACAGCCCGAACGCCGATCCGGCGATCATCGCCCACAGGGCGAGGGACTTGACGTCGGCGGCGGGCCGGACCGCGGTCTCCGGCCGTGCGATGGCGGTCATGCCTGCTGCTCCTCGTCGTCGAAGGCCACGGAGTCGATGATCGCCATGGCGGAGTCCCAGACCTCGGCCCGCGCGTGGAGCGGGCCGAGGACCCTCGCCTCGACCGCTTCGGTGCCGTCGGCGGCGGGGAGGACGAACGCGGTGCCGATGCGGTTGTCGACCTGGAGGGTCCCGGTCAGGCCGCCTTCGATCCACTTGGTGTCGAACTCGGAGGGCTCGCCGAGGTCGACGGCGACGCCGGAGTAGCGCTCGACGTCGAAGACGCGGTCCATGCCCTCCCAGACCGCCTCGACGCCGTCGGGTTCGGCGGCGTTGAAGCCGATGTAGGAGAGCTGCACGGAGACGGCGCCCTGCACGAACGTGAGGCCGGAGTCGAGGCTGCTGGCGTCCTTGTCGAGGATCCAGCCCTCGCCGACCTGCGCGGAGACGTCGCGCTCGTTGCCGAATTCGACGACGGTCCCGGCGGGGAGCTCCTCGCCCGCGGGGAGCGCCTTGGGGATGAGGCCTTCGACGGCGGTCAGCGCGAGGAGCACGCCGGCCACGGCGAGGGGCGCCCAGATGCGGCGCGCGCCGTGAACCGCGTTCCCGGCCTTGTTGAAATCGTCCACTTGCTCAACTTAACGGCTGAACTGTGAGCGAGCTGGGGAAACGGTGAGCAGTCGGATGCGGATCGGCGCGTGAACACGAACATCGGTCACTATCCGTACTACGCTCTGGGCATGGCGATTCGATGGACGACCGCGTTCTGGGACTTCCCCGCCGAGGGCTTCGAGGACGGTATCGCGTTCTGGCTCAAAGCGACCGGTTCGACGCTGTCGCCGCGGCGCGGCCCCGGCGGGTCGTTCGCGACGCTGGTGCCGCCGGGCGCGGACCCGTGCCTGCGGGTGCAGCGGGTCCTGGAAGGCAAGGGCGGCAACCACCTCGACCTGCACGTGGACGACGTGGAGGCGGAGGCCGAGCGGGCGCAGGTCCTCGGCGCGGCCCCGGTGTACGCGGAGCCGGGCCTGGTGGTGCTGCACTCCCCCGGCGGGTTCGCGTTCTGCCTGGTGAACCACCACGGCGAGGTGAAGGTCCCGGCGCCGGAGGCGTGGCCGGGCGGGCAGCGCAGCCGCGTGGACCAGCTGTGCCTCGACGTGGCGCCGCAGGCCTTCGACCACGAGCTGGTGTTCTGGCAGCGCCTCACGGGCTGGCCGCAGGTGCCCACGAGCTCCCCGGAGTTCCGGCGCCTCTACTCGCCGCCCGAGCTGCCGCTGCGGTTCCTGCTCCAGCGATTGGACGCGGCCGGGCGCGGGCCCGCGAGCACCGCGCACCTCGATCTGGCGTGCTCCGATGTCGACGCGGAGACGCTGCGCCACACGGAACTCGGGGCGACGGCGGTGCGGCGCCACCACTGGTGGCAGGTGATGCGGGACCCGGCGGGCCTCGAGTACTGCATCACCTCGCGCGACCCCGACACGGGCGCGGTCCCGGTCTAGGACTCAAGTGGCCCCCGAACCGGTGACCCCCGATCCGCCGCGGCGGGTCGGCCGGGCGCTGATGACGCAGTCGTGGCTCGACCTCGCGTTCCTCCACTGGGAGGCGGACCCGCAGGAGGTGGCGCTGCTGCTGCCGCGCGGGACGGTCCCTGACCTGTTCGAGGGGCGCGCGTACGTCGGCCTGGTGCCGTTCCGGATGCACAAGGTCGGCTGGCTCGGGCTGCCCGGCGTGCCGTACTTCGGCACGTTCCCGGAGACCAATGTGCGGCTGTACTCGGTGGACGGCACAGGTCGGCGCGGCGTGGTGTTCCGGTCCCTTGAGGCGTCGCGGCTCGTCCCGGTCCTCGCGGCCCGCATCGGGTTCCGGCTCCCTTACGTGTGGTCGAAGATGACCATCCGCACCGAGGGCGCCACGAGGACCTACGCGAGCCGCCGCCGCTGGCCGGGGCCGGAGTACCCGGAAAGCCGCATCACGCTCCGACGGGGCGCGCCGGTCAAGCATCCGACCGATCTGGAGCACTTCCTCACGGCCCGATGGGGTCTGCACACCGTGATCCGAGGGCGGCTGCGCTTCATCCCGAACGAGCATCCGCGGTGGCCGCTGCACCGGGCCGAGCTGCTCGACTGCGACGAGGACCTGGTCGAGGCCGCGGGCCTCACCGTGAGCGGCGATCCGGTGAGCGTCCTGTGCTCGCCCGGGGTGCCGGTCCGCTTCAGACGGCCCGTGACCGTCCGCTCCTGAGCGAGCACGTCCTGAAAAATCCGGCAGGACACCGTTTCCAGGCTCTTGTGCGGTTCGACGGAGAAAGTTACATTTATCTATAAGGAAGGCTTCTTAATGATATGAGGTGATCCAATGCTCCGTCGACCCCGCCGGAAGCTGGTCGCGCTGATCGGCGCGTTCACGTTCGCACTGGCCCTGGCCACCGGGATCTCGATGTCCGCCGCCAACGCGCAGACCGCCTGCGCCGCAGCATGGAACGCGGGCTCGGTCTACACGCAAGGCAACGTCGTCTCCTACAACGGGAACAACTGGACCGCCCAGTGGTGGACGCAGGGCGAGACGCCCGGCACCACCGGCGAATGGGGCGTGTGGCGCAACCCGGTCGCCTGCGGCGGCGGGTCGACCGATCCCGGCGACCCCGGCACCCCCAGCGGCCTCGACGTCACCGAGGCCCAGTTCAACCAGATGTTCCCGAACCGGAACTCCTTCTACACCTACCAGGGCTTCGTCAACGCCACCGCGTCCTACCCCGCGTTCGGCAACACCGGCAGCGCCACCGTCCAGAAGCAGGAAGTGGCCGCGTTCCTCGCCAACGTCTCCCACGAGACCGGCGGCCTGGTCCACATCGTCGAGCAGAACACCGCGAACTACCCCCACTACTGCGACACCAGCCAGTCCTACGGCTGCCCCGCCGGGCAGGCCGCCTACTACGGCCGCGGCCCGATCCAGCTGAGCTGGAACTTCAACTACAACGCCGCGGGCAACGCCCTCGGCCTGCCGCTCCTCACCAACCCGTGGCTCGTGGAGCAGAACGCCACGGTCGCATGGCAGACCGCCCTCTGGTACTGGAACACCCAGTCCGGCCCCGGCACCATGACCGGCCACACCGCCATGACCTCCGGCGCGGGCTTCGGCGAGTCCATCCGGTCCATCAACGGCTCCATCGAGTGCAACGGCGGCAACCCCGCCCAGGTCCAGAGCCGCGTCACCAAGTACCAGTCCTTCACCTCGATCCTCGGCGTCGCGCCGGGGTCCAACCTCTACTGCTGATGAGGGGATGAGGACGCGGGCCGGCCGGGGACCCATCGCCCGGCCGGCCCGCGCCGTCCGCTCAGCGCTGCGGCGCGGGCTTCGGCCTGGCGAAGACCGGGACGAGGATCGCGGCCACCACGACGTGCATGGCGATGAGCACCGCGGTCGTGGCCGGGGTGGCCTCCGTGTAGAAGGGCGGGACCATCTCGATCGCGAAGATCAGGCCGGCGCCGATGAGCCACAGCAGCACCGCCTTCCGAGGGGCGAAGCGGTCGAGGAGGGCGCGGGCGATCCAGCCGAGGCCGCCAGCAAGGAGGGTCATCACGGCCGCGTTGGGGAAGCCGACCTCGATCGGGTCCTGGCCGGGGTTGGCGGCCAGCATGTCGACCCCGGCCGCCTGGGCGATCACGGCGGTGAGGCCGGCCGCGAGGACGGCGGCGACGAGGGCGACGAGGCGGGCGCGCCAGACCGGGGCGGCCGCAGTGTTATCTACTTCGGACATTCGATGGTCTCCACTGCCTTGGGTTTCATGTGCGGGGGAACATCATCGAAGGTAGAGCCGGGCGCGCCGAGCGCCAATCCGCGAGCGTCCTCGCTTCATGTCCGATCGTCCCGCCCCGGATAGGCTTCACCGATGGACGTGCTTAGCGATGTCATGACGGTGCTGCGGACCGGCCGGCCCTTCGCGGCCCGGTTCGCGAAGTCGGGGCCGTGGTCCGACCACCGGATCGGCCGCCCCAACGGATTCGGCGTGCAGCTCATGGTGCGCGGCACCGCGGTCGCGGTCACCGAGGGCGGCGAGACGTTCAAGCTCGGCCCCGGCGACGCCCTGCTCGTCCCCCACGGCGCTCCGCACCTGGTCGCCGACTCGCCCGACACGCCGCCCGGGCCGCGATGCGAACCGGGCCACGCGTTCCCCGGCGCCGTGCTCCGCTCCGACGACCCCGACGCCACGCACGTGATCCTCTGCCTCGCATACGAACTCGCACCGAACCGGACCCACCCGCTCATCGGGACCCTCCCCGATTTCGTCCACCTCCCGGCCGACCCGGGCGAGCGGCCCGGACTCGCCAACGCGATCGCCATGCTCGACGGCGAACTGGCGTCCGAGCAGCGCGGCGGCGACACGCTCGTCCCGGCGCTGCTCGACGCGGTCCTGATGTACCTGCTGCGCGCGCTCCTCGGCCCCCGCACCGTCGAATGCCGCTTCGCGGGCTGGGCGACGGCCCTGGCCGACAAGGCGGTCGGGCCCGCACTGGAGGCGATCCACGCCGCCCCGGCCCGCCAGTGGACCGTCGCGTCGCTCGGCGAGGTCGCGGGCCTGTCGCGCTCGGCGTTCTCGCGGCGGTTCACCGAGATGGTCGGGCAGCCGCCGCTCGCGTACCTCACCTCGTGGCGGCTGACGATGGCCGCGCGGCTCCTCGCCGACACCGAGGCGCCCCTGGCGTCGATCGCGCGGCAGGTCGGCTACGGGTCGGAGTTCGCGTTCGCCGCCGCGTTCAAGCGCGACTTCGGCACCCCGCCCGGCCAGTTCCGCAAGCAGGCGCCCGCGTGCGACCCGGCCGCCGAGCCGTTCGGGCGCGAGGCGGTCGCGGTCTGAAACCACCCGGGCGCCGCCCCGCTCCGATACGCTCCCGCGCATGGGAGTGCGGATGAGCGGGCGGATGCGGGCGAGCCGGGCGTGGCACGGGGCGCTGTTCGCGATCGTGCTGGCGGCGTTGGTGACGCAGGTGGTGCTGGTCGTGCAGGGCGGGACCGACGTGAACGCCGCCGAGGGCGCCGGGGACGCGGACCTTCAAGAGCGCCTCATCAGGCTGTTCTCCTACTTCACGATCCAGAGCAACATGCTGGTGCTCGCCGCCTCCGGGCTCCTCGCCGCGAATCCGAAGCGCGACGGGCGGGCGTGGCGGGTGCTGCGCCTCGACGCGCTCCTCGGGATCGTCATCACCGGGATCGTGTTCGCGCTGATCCTCGCGCCGCTGGTCCACCCGGTGGGCGTGGCGTGGTGGGTGAACGCGGCGTTCCACTACATCAGCCCGGTCGCGTTCCTGCTCGGGTGGCTCGTGTTCGGGCCGCGCGGGCAGGCCGACGGGCGCACGGCGTGGCTGGCGTTCCTGTGGCCGGTCGCGTGGATCGCCTACACGTTCTGGCGCGGCCGCGAGACCGGCTGGTTCCCGTACCCGTTCCTGGACGCCGCCGAGCTCGGCTGGACGCGGGCCGTGCTCAACACGGCCGGAGTGCTCCTCGCCGCGCTGCTCCTCGCGGCGCTCGCGCAGCTGGTGGACCGGCTCCTCAAGCCCGCTTCCGCGCCCGCAAGGCGATGACGACGACCGGGATCAGCAGGGCCGCGCCGATCCACAGCACCGAAGTCGGGCCCGAGCCGTCGACCACGAAGCCGCCCGCGAACGAGCCCGCGGCGATCGACAGGTTGAACATGACGGTGTTCAGCGAGGTCGCGATCTCGACCTCGCCGGGCTCGGCGGCGTTCATGTACCAGGTCTGCACGGCCGGGGACACCAGGCCGTAGCCCGCGCCCCACAGGATGAGGACCGCGGCGGCCGAGAACAGGTCGCCGACGGCGAACGCCATGAGCGCCATGCCGAGCGCCATCATCACGCCGAGCGCGGCGAGCGTGCCCTTCAGATGCTTGCCGATGAGCGAGCCGGAGGCGACGGTGGCGATGAGCGCGGCCGCGCCGAACACGAGCAGCAGGCCCGAGACCCGCGAGGCGGCGAGGCCGTTGGCCTGGAGGATCGGGCTGATGAACGTGTAGGCGATGAAGTGGCCGGTGACGATGAAGAACGTCAGGGCCAGGCCCGTGCGCACGGCCTTGTTGCGGCGCACCAGGTTCGGGAGCGACGCGAACGAGACCGTCGTCTGCGAGGGGAGCTTCGGCACGAGCAGCGCGATGGCGGCCATCGCGGCCAGCGCGAGGACCATGAGCGCCAGGAGCGCTGCGCGCCAGCCGTAGTGGTCGCCGATGAGCGTCCCTGCGGGGACGCCGAGGACGGTGGCGGCGCCGATGCCGCCGTAGACGGCGGCGGTCGCGCGGGGCACGTCGCGGGCGGGGACGAGGCGCAGGGCGATGCCTCCGGCGACGGCCCAGAACGCGCCGATGGCGACGCCGACGAGGACGCGGGCGGTCAAAAGCGTGCCGAAGGTGGTGGCGGTGGCGGCGCCGACGTTCGCGCCCGCCACGAGCAGGGCGAGGCCGAGGAGCACGAGGCGGCGGTCGAGGCGGCGGGTGAGGACGATGCTCAGCGGCGCGGCGACGGCGGCGACGAGGCCGGGGACGGTGACCATGAGTCCGGCGGTGCCTTCGCTGACGCCCAGCTCGGCGCCGATCGGCGTGAGGAGGCCCACAGGGAGGACTTCGGAGGTCATGACGACGAAGACGCCGAGGGAGACGGCGGCCACGGCGAGCCACTGCTTCGGCGTCGCGCGCTCGGGCGCGGCGACGGCGGCAGCGGTCGCGGAGGAGAGGGGGCGGTCGAGGGTGGTCACGGCGGCGCTCCAAGCGGTTCAGAGTCGGTTCTCGGCAGGACCCTTGCGGGTCGTATTGCCGGAACCGGTCCACCACTCGGTCCGCGCGCAGGCGATGCGGGAGGCGTCCGTACAGGGGCCGCGGCCGGTGGGCCGAAGCCGGGGCGCTGAGGGCCCCTTGGCGGTGTACGGGCGTTTGCCCTGGCCGGAAGCGCGTTGTACTTCCGGGGCGTCGCCTGCCTCTACGGTACCAGCGTCCGGGGGCACACCGCCCGTTCGAACGGCGGTAGCGTTCACCACCGGACGGGACGGCCGCCGCTCCCCGCGAGCGGGGTGGCGGGCCCATGACAGACTCGTCCTGCGCCGCACGCAGCGTGCGCACGTACATGGAAGGAATCTCGGGCGCATGTCAGCAGAAGGCGGCACCAAGGCGATCGTCGCGGCCCTCGCGGCGAACACGGGCATCGCGATCAGCAAGTTCGTGGCGGCGGCGATCACCGGCTCGGCGTCGATGCTCGCCGAGGGCGTGCACTCCGTCGCCGACGCGGCCAACCAGGTCCTGCTCCTGATCGGCGGCAAGGCCTCCCGCAAGGCCGCCAGCCCCGCGCACCCGTTCGGATACGGGCGCGAGCGCTACATCTACGCGTTCATCGTCTCGATCGTCCTGTTCTCCATCGGCGGCGTGTACGCGCTGTACGAGGGCTGGCACAAGCTCCAGGACACCGAGCACGGTCTGGAGACGCCGCTCGTGGCCGTCATCGTCCTGCTCGTGGCGATCACGCTGGAGTCGTTCTCGCTGCGCACGGCGGTGAAGGAGTCGAACGCGGTGCGCGGCAAGCAGTCCTGGGTCAAGTTCATCCAGGGCTCCCGCTCCCCCGAGCTGCCCGTGATCCTCCTGGAGGACATCGGCGCGCTCGTCGGCCTCGTGCTCGCGCTCCTCGGCGTCGGCCTCACCTGGATCACCCACAACTCGATCTTCGACGCCCTGGGCACCATGAGCATCGGCGTGCTGCTGGTGTGCATCGCGATCGTGCTCGCCATCGAGATCCGCTCGATGCTCATCGGCGAGTCCGCCACGCAGGAGGACATCTCGGCCATCGAGGGCGCGATCAAGCAGGACGGCACGAGCACCCTCATCCACCTCAAGACCCTGCACGTCGGCCCCGACGAGCTGCTGGTCGCCGCGAAGGTCGGCATCGACCGCACCGAGACCGGCGCGCAGGTCGCCGCCGAGATCGACGCGGCCGAGGCGCGCATCCGCGCCGCCGTGCCCAAGGCCAAGCTCATCTACATCGAGCCGGACATCCAGCGCACCGAGGCTTAGGCTGCGGTCATGGCGAAACTGGTGCTGGACCTGCACGACATCTACAACAAGGGCGACCAGATCGAGAAGGCGCTGCGGGACGTGATCGAAGAGGCGGTCGCGAAGAGGATCGACCTCGTCGAGATCATCCCCGGCAAGGGCTCGGGGCAGCTCAAGAAGAAGGTGCTGCGGTTCCTCGACCAGAAGGACGTCAAGGCCATGTACCACCGGGTCGACAAGGACTCGAAGAACTTCGGCAGGCTGTTCGTCCACTTCCAGCACAAGGACAAGCGCAAGAAGCGCTAGGGACGCCGACGGCGGCGCGGTCCTCCTCCCCAGGGGCCGCGCCGCCGCGCTGTATTCACCTGTCCGGCCCGGGGCGCCCCTGCCGGGCGCCCGCCGGGGTCAGTCGACCCGGTCGCCGTCGGCGCCGAGGACCTCCAGCAGCCGCAGTACCGGGACCCGGTAGCTGTGGCCGATCCGCAGGACCTGGACGGGGAAGTCCCCGTCCTTCGCCAGCCGGTACGCGACCGTCCGGCCGATCCCCAGGATCTGCGCCGCGGTCTCGACATTGGTCATCACGCCGAGCTGCTTGACTCGGTCGACCGTCCAGATGTCGTCCATGGTGGCGACACTCGAAGGCCCCACCTTCGCATTCGGTGTCATGTTCGTCCTCTCCGGCGTCCCGCGCCGACACGGGGTGCATCGGCGCGATGGTGCCAAGGACCAGTCGAACCCACGCGGCACGTCCGAGTCCAGAGCGGCGCGCCGGTTTTCACTCTTACGCGTGGTGTGCGCGTCCTCACCGGATGAGAGACCGTTTGGGCGCGAACGGGATTCATTCCCATCAACACCCCTCCCGACCTGGGCGGACCGAGTGTTCCCACTCTGTGACCTTGCGAGATGCAAACGAGACCAAGGTAGGTTAGCCTTACCTACATGCCAGATGACGCAGGCTTGAACGGCCGCGCCCTCCGACTCGCCTACTTCGGCGACACCGTCGTCCACGACGCCGACATCGAGCTGCGCGGCGGCGAGGTCACGGCGCTCCTGGGCCCCAACGGATCCGGGAAGTCCACCCTCCTGCGCTCCCTCGCGCGCCTCCACCGGCCCGACGCCGGAACCGTCGACTTCCCCGACGGCACCCAAGCGGCCGCCTTGAGCCCCAAGGAGTTCGCCCGCCGCGTCGCCCTCCTCTCCCAGTCCCGCCCCGTCCCCGGCGGCATCCGCGTCCTCGACGTCGTCGGCTACGGCCGCCACCCCCACCGCGGCCGCTGGCGCCACGGCGACCCCGACGGGCCCGCGAAGATCCAGCGCGCCATGGAGATCTGCGGCGTCGGGCACATGGCCGAACGCGGCATGGAGGCCCTCTCCGGCGGCGAGCGCCAGCGCGTCTGGCTTGCCTCCTGCCTCGCCCAGGACACCGCCGTGCTCCTCCTCGACGAGCCCACCAACCACCTCGACCTGCGCTACCAGGTCGAGATCCTCGACCTCGTGCGCGACCTCGCCGACGACCACGGCACCGCCGTCGGCGTCGTCCTCCACGACCTCGACCAGGCCGCCGCGGTCGCCGACCGCGCCGTCCTCCTCCACGACGGCCGCGTCAAGGCCGCCGGGACCCCGGCCGAGGTCCTCACCGCCGAGCACCTCACCGCCGCATACGGCATCGACATCCGCGTCGACGCCGACCCCGCGACCGGCCTCCTCACGGCCCGGCCCATCGGCCGCCACCACTCCCGCAGGCTCGCGGGCACCACCACCGAATAGAAGGAAACCCGATGCGCAACGCCCTCAAGACGTTCGCCGTGCCCGCGGCACTGGCAGCGGTCCTCGCCGCCTCCGCCTGCGGCACCACCGAAGACGACGGCGCCGACGGCGGCGCCGACACCGGCGGGCCCGTCTCCGTCACCGACTTCCTCGGCCGCACCGTCGAACTCGACGCCCCCGCCGAGAAAGTGGTCGCCCTCGAATGGGCCGAGGTCGAGATCGCAGCGAGCCTCGGCGTCATGCCCGTCGGCGTCGCCGACCTGGAGGGCTACAACACCTGGGTCGGCGCGGCCGTGCCCCTCGACGACTCGGTCACCGACGTCGGCACCCGCCAGGAGCCGTCCATCGACGCCATCGCCGGACTCGGCGCCGACCTCGTCGTCATGGAAAGCGACGACGAGGACCTCATCGCCTCCATCGAGGAGTTCGTGCCCGTCCTCGTCACCGAGGGCTCCAGCGAGACCGACAACCTCGACCGCATGCACCGCGACGTCGACATGATCGCCGAGCTCACCGGCAAGACCGACGAGGCCGACGCCCTCTGGGCCGACTTCGAGGCCAAGATCGCCGACACCAAGGCCGCCATCGAGGCCGCCGGGACCGGCACTGTGCCGTACCTGTACGCCGACGGCTGGGCCGAAGGCGACGCCGTCACCGTGCGCCCCTTCGGCGCCACCTCCCTCGTCGGCTCCCTCGGCACCGCCGTGGGCCTGGAGAACGCCTGGACCGGCGAGACCGACGGCGTGTGGGGCCTGGGCGGCACCGACCTCGAAGGCATGGCCCAGTACACCGACACCGAGCTGAAGTTCATCTGGAACAACGCCGACGGCGGCAACATCTTCACCGACGGCGTCGCCGGGAACGCCATCTGGGAGAACCTGGCGTTCGTCAAGAACGGCACCATGTACGAACTGCCCCACGGCGTCTGGACCTTCGGCGGCCCCAAGTCCTCCGAAGCCTTCCTCGACTACTTCGCCGAGGTCTACGCCAGTTGAGCACCCTGAGCTCGCCGGCGCGACCGGAGGCTCCGGCCCCGAGGGCCCCGCGCCTCCTTCCTACCGCGGCGGCCTTCATCCTCACGGTCGGGGCCCTGGTCGCGCTGGCGGCCCTCCACCTCACGCAAGGCACCTCCGAGGTGGACGCCGGAGACCTGCTCGCGCTGGTCTCCGGCGGCGCCGATCCGGGCGTGTGGCACGTCCTCGAAGGCGCGCGCCTGCCCCGCCTCGCCGGGGCGGTCCTCGTCGGGATCGCCTTGGGCGCTTCGGGTGTGCTCCTCCAGTCGGTGGCGCGCAACCCGCTCGCCAGCCCCGACACGCTCGCGGTGAACGCCGGGGCGTACCTGGCCGTGACCGCGGTGGCGGCCTTCGGGATCACGCTGCCGTTCGTCTCCGGGCTGGGCGTGGCGTTCATCGGCGCGCTCTTGACGGCGGGCCTGGTGCTCGCGCTCTCGGCGGGCGGCGGCGAATCGGCGACGACCCGCCTGATCCTCGCCGGATCGGCCACCGCGATGGCCGCCAACTCCCTGGTGTCCCTGCTGATCCTGCTGTTCCAGGAGGAGACCACCGGCCTGTTCGCCTGGGGCTCAGGCAGTCTCAGCCTCGCCGGATTCCACTCGATGGCCCAGGCCGCGCCGCTCGTCGTGCTCGCGGTGGCCGCCGCGATGCTGTGGGCGCCGCGCCTGGACCTGCTGCGCCTCGGCGACGACACCGCTTCGAGCCTCGGCGTCCACGTGCGGCGTACCAGGACCGTCGCCGTCCTCTGCTCGCTGCTCCTCGCGGCGTGCGCGGTCACGATCGCCGGACCGATCGGCTTCGTGGGCCTTGCGGCTCCGGTGATCGCCCGCCAGATCGCGCGGCGCTTCCCCTCGCTGCTCGCCCACCGGGTCCTGATCCCCTTCAGCGCCTTGTGCGGCGCGCTGGTCATTGTCGGCGCGGACCTCGCCGTCCGCGCGATCCTGGGCGCCGACAAGAGCATCGAGATCCCCGTGGGCGTCACGACCACGCTCCTCGGCGCGGGCGTCATGGTCTGGCTGGCCCGCACGGTCACCAGCGCCGGCTCGGAGGACCGCCCGGCGATCCTCCACGGCGCCGCCAACCGGTCTCGGATCGCCTTCGTGCTCATCGTGATCGGCCTCGCCGCGGCATCGCTCGGCGCGCTGTTCGCGGGCATGCTGTCGGGCGACACGATGCTGCTCGGCGGCGACCTCGTCAACTGGGTCGCGGGCAAGACCGGCGCGAGCTACACGTGGATCATCGAGCAGCGCTACCCCCGCGTCCTCGCCGCGATCCTCGCGGGCGCGGCGCTCGCTTGCGCTGGCGCGGTCACCCAGGGCATCCTCCGCAACCCCCTCGCCGAACCCGGCCTCCTCGGCGTCACCGCGGGCGCTGGCATCGGCGCGGTCACCCTGATCACTTGGGCCCCTTCGTCAGGCGCGTGGGCGATCACCGGTGTGGCCGCGGTAGGCGGGCTGGGCGCGTTCGCGCTCGTGTACGCCCTCGCCTGGCGCGGCGGCCTCGACACGTCCCGCCTGGTCCTCGTCGGCATCGGCGTCTGGTCGATCGGCATGGCCGCGATCACCCTCATCATCCTGGCCTCGGACCCGTGGAACACGCCCAAGGCCATGACCTGGCTCTCCGGCACCACCTACGGCCGCACGGCCGACCGCCTCATCCCCCTGCTGGCGGCCCTGGTGGTCGTCCTCCCCCTAATCATCGCGCACCGCAAGGAGATCGACCTCCTGGCGCTGGACGACGACACCCCGAGAACGCTGGGCGTGAGACTGGAGCGAACCAGGCTGCTCCTGCTGGGAGCGGCTGCCATGTTGACGGCCGCGGCAGTGGCCGTCGTCGGAGTGATCGGCTTCGTGGGCCTAGTGGCACCGCATCTGGCGCGTGGCCTGGTCGGCAGCCGCCACGCAAGAGTCCTCCCGGTCTCGATCCTCCTCGGGATACTCCTTGTGAGCCTCGCGGACACGTTGGGCCGCACCGTAATAGCCCCGGCGCAGATCCCCGCGGGACTGGTCTGCTCACTGATCGGGACGCCGTACTTCATCTGGCTGCTGTGGAGGACCCGCACCAGGAGCGCCTGAATTGGGGCGGGATTCACCAGGGGTTCACCGGCGGGGTCGAGGATCGATCCGACCGTTGAACCCCTGCTCTTTGGAGGTCCCGTGCCCTCACGCCTGCTCGCCCTCACCGCCGTCGGCGCGGTAGCCGCCCTGGTGGCGGCCCCGGCCGCGTATGCCGACGAACCGGTGACCGCGATCCTCGAAACCCCCGCCCTGTGGTCCGAGGACGACGCCGACGCCGACGACCCCGCGATCTGGGTCGACAAGGACAACCCCGCCGACAGCCTGGTAATCACCACCGCCAAAGAGGCCGGCCTCTACGTCTACGACTTGCAGGGCAACGAACTCCAGCACGTCGACCCCCGCCCGGCCCCCGGCGAGGACGACGCCCCCGGCCGCTACAACAACGTCGACCTCATCGAGAACTTCAAACTCGACAGCGAACGCGTCGACCTCGCCGTGGCCTCCGACCGGGGCATGGACAACCTGGGCATCTTCAAGATCGAAGACGGCCGACTGGTGGATGTCACCGACGAGAACGCGGGAACGATCTTCACGGCGAGCCAAGAAGAAATCAACGAGGAACACACGGCATACGGCCTGACGACATGGCAGTCCAGGAACAACGCCTATGCCCTGGTAAGCCGAAACTCGGAAACCGAAGTGGCACTGCTGAAACTGGTGGCCGATGAGGACAAGGTCACCTGGCAAAAGGTAAGGACCCTTGAACTTCCGGCCTCCTTCGAACTCCCCAACGGAGATGACTGGACCACCTGCGACGACCCGGGCCAGTACGCCCAAGTGGAAGGCATGGTGGTAGACGAGGCGACCGGCACGGCCTACCTCGGCCAAGAGCTCGTGGGCATCTGGAAGGTGAGCGCCGACCTCAAGGGCGAGCCCGAACTCGTCGACACCGCCGTCGAATTCGGCGTCCCGGGCGTCTACAACCCCGACACGGACGAGTGCGAATACGGGCCCGACCCCGGCTACGGCGGCGACGTCCTCCACACCGACATCGAGGGCCTTACCATCTACTCCACCGGCCGCGGCACCGGCTACCTCCTCGCCTCCTCCCAGGGCGACAACACCTACGCCGTCTACAACCTCCGAGGCTCCAACTCCTACCTCGGCTCCTTCGCCATCGCCTCCGGCCCCGTCGACTCCACCCAGCACAGCGACGGCGCCGACGTCGTCAACATCCCCCTCCCCGGCTACCCCGGCGGCCTCCTCGTCGTCCAGGACGGCGACAACACCCCCGAAGGCACCGACGAATCCTCCACCAACTTCAAATACCTCTCCTGGCAAGCCGTAGCCGAAAACCTCAACCTCCGCACCAACTGCACCCGCCACTAGCACTCAAAAAGCGGCCGCCCAGTCCATCGGACTGGGCGGCCGCAGTGTGTCCACCTACAACAGGTGGCGGGGCTGGGTTCGGTCGAGGAGTTCGCAGTGGGCGAGGCGCCAGCCGTGCTGGGTGGCGGTGAACGAGAACGTCATGGCGAGGTGGGAGCGGCCGTTCTCGACCATCGCGACGACTTCGGCGGTGGTGGCGGTGGGCAAGGTGGCCTTGCGGACTCGGACCTGGCTGAAGTGGCCGGGGACCCGGCGCCGCACCCGCGCGAACGCGGCCCAGCCTTCGTCGGTGGCGAAGAGGCGGGCTTCTGATGCGGGCTTGCGGCCGGTGAGGACGTTGAGGAAGAAGCAGGAATAGGAGACGGCTTGTCGCGGGTTCGGAGCGATCTCACTGCGGCAGTGCATGGTTCCTCCAGGTCGACTGATGGGAGTCGTTGCAGGAGAATGTAGAGGCGACGCTGGGTGAAGTCAACAACACCCAAAGTGACTGGAACGCCCCGCGATTCAGATTTTTGTCAGACTCGAACGACGAGCGTCGCTTGTAGACGCAGACGTAAGCGACAAGCGCCCAGCAGTAAACGATTCGGCTTGCGGAACCCTACAAAAACCGGAAACTTCGCTTCAGCGTGTCGCCCAAGCGCTATCGCGGCATTCGAGCGACGATCAGGTCCCGGTTGATCGCGTGGTCCACCCGGTGCTCGAAGTCCAGGTAAGGAGCCGCGTCCAGTACTTCCATCCCCGCGGCCTCCAGCATCTCGGCCATCTCCGAGCGCTCGGTCATGTACGTGTTCCATGACAAGCCCATCGCGCCGCCCGGCCGCAGCAGCTCGGCCCAGACCGGGATCGCGGCCTCCAGCAGCTCCGTGGGCCGCCGCGACAGCTCCCGGGTATCCCGCACTGCGGCGTGCTGCACGCCGTACGGCACGTCCGCCACGATGAGGTCGAAACTCCGCCGCCGGTAGACCTCACCGCTGCGCAGCGTGTCCGCGTTGACGATCTCGATCACCTGCGTCTCGCCCGCCCGGTGCAGCTCCTTCGTCGCCGCGAACTCCACCCGGGTCTGCTGGCCGACGCCGCGGCCGTCCCGCTTCACCCGGCTCGTCAGCGCCTTGTGCTTGAGCCGCTTGTCCTTCAGCCACCGCTGGATGAACGCCCCGTACGCCTCGAAGTCCCGCTTGTCGACTTCCACCCCGTACGCGTCGAACCCGTACATCGCGGCCTGATTGAGCGTGGTCCCCCGCCCGCACATCGGGTCGAACACCTTCAACCCGCCCGCGAGAATCCGCTCCGCCCCGAACGCACTCGCCGCCGTCACGTTCAGCAGCAGCTTCGTGAACTGCTCGTTCGTCTTCCCCGCGTACTTCAGGATCGACACCAGGTCGTCGTCGTACCGGTCCATCCGCTGCACCGGAATCGGCTCCAGCATCGTCCCGTGCACCTCGAACAGCGCGAACAGCCCCGACACGTTCGACAGCAGCCGCACATCCCGCCCGCTCAGCGACCCCGACCTGAACACCAGATACGGCACCCCGCCGAGCACCCGCTCCTCAACCCCCTCGACCACCCCGTCCAAGGCCCCCAGCCCCAGCACGGCGATCTCATTGGCCACCATCCGCACCGCACTCCGGGCGTACACCCGGTTGGCAGAAGGGGCGATCAGCATGGCGTACTGCTGCATTCTCGACGTTCCTAGCGGTCCTCACGGCGGGCACGGGCGCAGACGAATATAGCAGCGCCCGGACAACGAAAAACCCGGCTTCCTCATCCGAGGAAACCGGGTCTTTCACGTGGTAGCGGGAGGCGGATTTGAACCACCGACCTCCAGGTTATGAGCCTGGCGAGCTACCGAGCTGCTCTATCCCGCGTCGGTATGTAAAGAGTACATCATCCCTGAAACCACCTGCCACAGCGGGTTCGGTGAGGGGGGTCACGCGGTGTTCACCTGGGGTTGGGGACCCGGCCCCCGGGGAGGGGCCGGGTCGGGGCGCTAGAAGCCGAGGCGTTCGAGCATCTTGGGGTCCTTCTGCCAGTCCTTGGCGACGCGGACGTGGAGGTCGAGGTAGACGCGGCCGCCGATGAGCTGGGCGATGCCCTTGCGGGCCTTGGTGCCGACGCGCTTGAGGCGCTCGCCGCCCTTGCCGATGACGATGCCCTTCTGGGAGGAGCGCTCGACGTAGATCTCGGCCCAGATCTTCTTGCGGGGGCCGCCGTCGGAGTCCTCATCCTCGACGTCCTCGATGACGACGGCGAGGGAGTGGGGCAGCTCGTCGCGGACGCCTTCGAGGGCGGCCTCGCGGATGAGCTCGGCCATCATGACCCGCTCGGGCTCCTCGGAGATCATGCCGTCCGGGTAGAGCTGCGGCGACTCGGGCAGGTGGCCGGAGAGGACGCCGACGAGCTCGTCGAGGTTCTCGCCGGTCTTGGCCGAGACCGGGACGATGTCGGCGAACTCGCCGAGGGCCGCCACGTTGGTGAGGTGGCGGACCAGCGCGTCCTTGGAGACGAGGTCGATCTTGGTGACGACCGCGACGACCTTGGCGCCGAGCTTGGCGATCTCGCCGGTGATGAACTTGTCGCCGGGACCGGGCTTCTCGTTGGCGGGCAGGCACAGGCCGATGACGTCGACCTCGGACCAGGTCTGGCGGACCAGGTCGTTCAGGCGCTCGCCGAGCAGCGTGCGGGGCCGGTGGAGACCCGGCGTGTCGACGAGGATGAGCTGGGAGTCCGGTCGGTGCAGGATCGCGCGGACGACGTGCCGGGTGGTCTGCGGCCGGTTCGAGGTGATCGCGATCTTCTGGCCCATGATCGCGTTCGTGAGCGTGGACTTCCCGGCGTTCGGGCGGCCCACGAAGCAGGCGAACCCTGCGCGGAACTCGTTGCTAGGCAAGACGGTTCACCTCTTTTCGGATGACCGAGTACGCGGCCACGTCGCTGCTGATGTCTCGTGCGGCCCGCAGGCCCTCGCCGTCCGACTCCGCGCCGAAGACCACGGCCGCCTCCAGCGCCTCCGCGCCCGCCGCGAACGCCTGCGCGACCGCCGCCTGGAGCGCGGTCAGCCGCAGGGACGGCAGGTCCACCGCCGCCGAGGCGTAGGTGCGGCCGATGCCGTCGCGCACGGCCGCGCCGGTGGTCTGCGAGACGCGCCCCGCGGCCCCGCGGGCCAGCGTGACGAGTTTCGCGTCCTCGGCGTCGAGGTCGTCGACGTGCAGGTCAGACATTGAGTTCGTGCCTTTCGTCAGTGGAGGTCGGAGACGCCGCGTCGTCGGCTTCGGGCAGCCGCGCGACGCGCACCGTCTCGATGCGGTTGCGCCGGCCCACGGTGCCCTCGGCGGTGAGCTCCAGGCCTGCGAGGCGGGCCCGGTCGCCCGCGAGCGGGACCTTCCCGAGCTCGGCGGCCAGGAGGCCCGCGACGGTGTCCACGTCGACCTCGGGCAGGTCGACGTCGAAGAGCTCGGCGAGGTCCTCGGGCGAGAGCCGGGCCGTGACGCGCGCGGTGCGGTCGTCGAGCCAGGCGACGGGCGGGAGCTCCTGGTCGTACTCGTCGGCGATCTCGCCGACGATCTCCTCCAGGATGTCCTCGATGGTGACGAGCCCGGCGGTCCCGCCGTACTCGTCGACCACGCCCGCGATGTGGATCCGGGCGGTCTGCATCTCGCGCAGCAGGTCGTCGACGGGCTTGGAGTCCGGGACGATCGAGACCGCGCGCATGACCTCGCCCACGGGCGGGTTCGCGCCGTCGTCGAGGCGCACCAGGTCCTTGAGGTAGACGACGCCGCGCAGGTCGTCGAGGTCCTCCCCCACCACCGGGATGCGGGAGTAGCCGGAGCGGAGCGCGACCTGCTTGGCCTCGTCCGCGGCCGTGTCGGCGCCCACCCACACCATCGCGGTGCGCGGCACCATGACCTCGCGGACCACGGTGTCGCCCAAGGCGAACACCGAGGCGATCATGTCGCGCTCGTCGTGGTCGACGGTGCCCTGGGCCTCGGCGGCGTCGACGAGCTCGCGGATCTCGATCTCCGAGGTCGCGAACGGCCCCTCGCGGAAGCCCTTGCCGGGCGTGAGCGCGTTGCCGAGGAGGATGAGAACCTTCGCGAGCGGCCCGAGCGCGGTGCCGAGCATCGACACCGGGCCCGCGACCGCGAGCGCGACCGGGTAGGCGTGCTGGCGGCCCAGCGTGCGCGGGTTCACGCCGATGACGACGAAGGACACGACGGTCATGACGGCGGCCGAGACGCCGACCGCCGTCCACGAGTCGTTCCAGGTGTCGAACGCGATGACCGCGACGATCGCGATCGCCGCCGCCTCGCACGCGAGGCGCAGCAGGATGAGCAGGTTGAGGTGCCCGGGCAGGTCCTCGGTGATCTTCACCAGCGATTCGGCGCCGCGGCGGCGCTGCTCGGCGAGCTCGGCCGCGCGGGCCGGCGAGACCGCGGTGAGGGCAGAGTCGACCATGGCGGCGGCCCCGGCGACGACGATGAGCGCGACGGCGGCTGCCAGCAGGGTGTACGGCATCGGGGCCTAACTCTCCGCCGAGGCCGTGCGTCTGGCCCGCCAGGAGTCGAGCAGCCGGTTCTGGAGGCCGAACATCTCCTTGGCCTGCTCCGGTTCGGCGTGGTCGTAGCCGAGGATGTGGAGCACGCCGTGGACGGAGAGCATGTGCATCTCGTCGGCGGTGGAGTGCCCGGCGTCCTTGGCCTGGGCCTCGGCGACTTCGGGCGAGAGCACGAGGTCGCCGAGGATGGGCGTGCCCGGCTCCGAGGAGTCGGGGCGGGCCGGCATCGCGTCGTCCATCGGGAACGACAGGACGTCGGTGGGCCCGCTGCCGCCCATCCAGCGCTTGTTCAGCTCGGTCATGTGCTCGATGTCGACGATGAGGACCGAGAGCTCGGCGAGCGGGTTGACGCCCATCTCCAGGAGCGCGAACTCGGCGACGGCGCGGATGCCCGCTTCGTCGACGTCGCGCCCGGACTCATTGATGATCTCGATGCCCACGGTTCCCTCGATGCCCTTTCCCGGCGGGTGCGCGATGGCCGTCCTTCGCGGCGTCCCACTTCTCGTAGGCGTTCACGATATCGCTGACGAGCTGGTGGCGGACGACGTCTTCCGCCCGGAGCGTGGCGAAGTGCACGTCCTCGACGCCTTCGAGGATGTCGCGGACCACGCGCAGCCCGGAGGTGGTGCCGCCGGGCAGGTCGACCTGGGTGACGTCGCCGGTGACGACGATCTTCGAGCCGAAGCCGAGGCGGGTGAGGAACATCTTCATCTGCTCGGGCGTGGTGTTCTGCGCCTCGTCGAGGATGATGAACGCGTCGTTGAGCGTGCGCCCGCGCATGAACGCGAGCGGCGCGACCTCGATCGTGCCGGACTCCATGAGCTTCGGGATCGAGCCCGGGTCGATCATGTCGTGCAGCGCGTCGTACAGCGGGCGCAGGTACGGGTCGATCTTCTCGAAGAGCGTGCCGGGCAGGAACCCGAGCCGCTCGCCGGCCTCGACCGCGGGGCGGGTGAGGATGATCCGGCTGATCTCCTTGGCCTGGAGCGCCTGGACGGCCTTCGCCATGGCGAGGTAGGTCTTGCCGGTGCCCGCGGGGCCGATGCCGAACACGATCGTGTTGTTGTCGATCGCCTCGACGTAGCGCTTCTGCCCGATGGTCTTGGGGCGGATCGCCTTGCCGCGCTTGGAGACGATGTTCTGCGTGAGCACGTCCACGGGGCGCTCGCCGGGCGCGGATTTGAGCATGTTCTCCGTGCGCCGGATGATGTCGGGATCGACGTTCTCGCCGTTCTCGATCAAGGCGAGCAGCTCCTTCACGAGTCGTTCGGCGGCGCGCGGCGCCCCGTTGATGCCGGTGAGGGTGATGGTGTCCCCGCGCACGTGGAGGTCGACGCCGGGGAAGCGGCGTTCGATGTAGCGCAGGTTCTCGTCGGCGCGGCCCAGCAGTGCCATGAGCGCGCTCTGGTCGCCGACGGTGATCGTGGACGTGATCGTCGAAGAGTTGTTGACGTTGTCAGAGCGGTCGGTCATAGGCTTCGCCGCGAGGGCTGTTCGCCACCTGCTTCCTCAAAAGAGACTTCGAGCGGCCCCTCGGGAGCCGCGGTTTCCATGCCCCAATGGTAGTTCCTGCCTGCGACAAGGGACAGCGGGTAAACGGGGCGGCGGTGTGATTTCATCCCGCCAGCAGCGGTTCGAACGCTTTGCCGCCGAGCACGTGGAAGTGCACGTGGAAGATGGTCTGCCCGGCCTCGGCGCCGGTGTTCGCGAGGAGGTTCCACCCGGTCTCGGCGATGCCCTCCGACTCCGCGACCTCGGTCGCGACGGTCAGGACCTCCGCCGCCAGCTCGGGGTCGGCGGCGGTGAGCTCGGCCGTGTTCGCGTAGTGGTCCTTGGGCATGACCAGGACGTGCACGGGGGCCTTGGGGTACAGGTCGCGGAACGCGAGCACGCGCTCGGTCTCCTTCACCTTCTGGGAAGGGATCTCGCCCGCGGCGAGCTTGCAGAAGATGCAGTCGGTGTCGGTCATCCGGTGATCTTAGGAGGCGCGGCCGGTCACCAGCGGCCGAGGCGGGCCTGGAGGACCGCGAGGGCCGCGGGGCCCGCGGTGGAGGTGCGCAGGACGGTGTCGCCGAGGCGGACCGGCTCGCCGAACTCGGCCAGGGCGGCGAGCTCGTCGGGGCTGATGGAGCCTTCGGGGCCGATGACGAGGGCGATCTCACCGGAGGTGGACAGCGGGACCTGCGAGAGCGGGAGGGTGGCCTCCTCGTGGAGGACGAGGACCTGCGCGGCCGCGCGGAGGCGCTGCACGAGCTGCTTCGTGGTGTGCAGCTCGGCGACGTGCGCGAGGTGGGCGCGGCGGGCCTGCTTGGAGGCCTCGCGGGCGGTCGCGTCCCATTTGGCGCGGGCCTTGTCGCCGCGCGGGCCCTTCCACTGGACGATGGACCGCGATGCGGCCCAGGGGATCACTTCGTCGACGCCGATCTCGGTGAGCATCTGCACGGCGCGCTCGCCCCGGTCGCCCTTGGGGAGGGCCTGGACGACGGTGAGCTTCGGGTCGGGGTCGGGGAGCGTGCGGTTGTCGAGGACGTCGAGGCGCAGGAGCCCGCGCTCGGCGTGGGCGACGCGCGCGGCGGCGACGCCGCCGGAGCCGTCGGCGAGGAGCAGGGTCTCGCCGGGCTGGAGGCGCTGCACGTCGGCGGCGTGGTGCCCTTCGGGGCCGTCGAGGACGTAGTCGCCGGGGGCCGGGAGGGCGTCGACGAGGAAGACCGGATCGCTCACCGGGCCAGTGTAGTGGGCATTCAGCGGGTGAAGTCGACGGCGCGTTCCCAGCGGAGGCGGCCGGTGATCTTGCGGTAGAGGGCCGGGTCGCCGATGCGGCCGAAGGCGTGGTCGAAGCGGCGGCGCGGGAGGTGGACGGGGGCGAGGTCGACCCAGCCGTCCTTGTCGGCGGGCGGGTCCCAGCGGTTCGCGGGGGCGGCGACGCGCCATTCGGCCTCGCGGGGCTCCTGGGTGGTGCATTTGAGGACCCAGTACCCGCGGCCGGAGTAGCCGATGACGAGGACGGGGCGCTCTTTGGAACGGCGCGGCTCGTCCTCGAAGGGCACGTCGGCCAACCAGCGCTCGCCGGTCTGCGGGCCGCCGGGCGGCGGGACCGCGTCGAGGCGGGGGCCGCCCGCGGGAGCGGTGCGGCGGCGCAGGGAGACGACGAGGGCGACGAGGCCCGCGACGACGAGGAGGGCGAGGAGCGCGAGTGCGGTGGGGTCGAGGCTGATCACGGGGCCGGAGTGTAGCGGAGCCCCGCCTCCCGACCGCTGGAGTGGGGGACGGGGCTCGTCAGGCTGGGGGCCTATGCGTGGCCGTTGAACGCGTCGCGCATGCGGCTAAAAAAACCGGATCCGCCTTTGACTTCCTTGATCTCCTCGTCGCGGAGGCTCGCGAGCTTGCGCAGGAGCTCCTCCTGCTCGGCGTCGAGCTTGCTCGGGGTGCGCACGTCGAGTTCGACGTAGAGGTCGCCGCGGGTGCCGCCGCCGCGGAGCTTGGGGACGCCGTGGCCGCGGACCTTCTTGATCGTGCCGGGCTGCGTGCCGGAGGAGACCTCGACTTCGACCTGGTCGTCGAGGGTGTGGATGGTGAGCTTGGTGCCGAGGGCGGCCTGCGTCATGGGGACGCGGACGCGGCAGCGCAGGTCGGAGCCTTCGCGGGTGAAGACCTCGTGGGGCTTCTCGTGGACCTCGACGTACAGGTCGCCGGCGGGGCCGCCGCCGGGGCCGACCTCGCCTTCGCCGGAGAGGCGGATGCGCATGCCGTCCTCGACGCCCGCGGGGACCTTGACGGTGATGCGCCGGCGCGAGCGCACGCGGCCTTCGCCGCCGCACTTGCGGCACGGGTCGGTGATGATCGTGCCGTAGCCGGAGCAGGCCGAGCAGGGGCGCGCGGTGCGGACCTGGCCGAGGATGGTGCGCTGCACGACCTGGACCTCGCCGGAGCCGCCGCACGTGGAGCACGTCTGCGGTTCGCTGGAGCCCTCGGTGCAGGTGCCGTCGCAGGCGTCGCAGAGGATCGCGGTGTCGACGGTGAGCGTGGACTCGGTGCCGAACGCGACCTCTTCGAGGTCGAGGTCGAGGCGCAGGAGCGCGTCGTTGCCGGGCCGGGTGCGCGAGCGGGGGCCGCGGCGGCCGAAGCCGCCCATGGAGCCGCCGAAGAACGCGTCCATGATGTCCTCGAAGCCCATGAACGGGGCCCCGGCGCCGCCCCCCGCGGCGCCGCGCGCGTACGGGTCGCCGCCCGCGTCGACGATCGCCCGCTTCTGGGGGTCCATGAGGACCTCGAAGGCGGCGTTGATCTCCTGGAGGCGCTCCTGCGCGTCGGGTTCGTCGCTGACGTCGGGGTGGTACTTGCGCGCCAGCTTCCGGTACGCCTTCTTCAGCTCGTCCTCGGTCGCGTTGCGCTCGACACCGAGGATGCCGTAGTAGTCCTTAGCCACGTGGATGCTCATCGTCCTGTCAGCGGTTCTGTTCCAAAATCTCTGATACGTACCGGGCGACGGCGCGGACGGCCGCGATCGTGCCCGGGTAGTCCATGCGGGTCGGCCCGAGCACGCCCATGTGCCCGACGACGGAGCCGGGGCCGTACCCGGCAGTGACGACGGTGGCCTCCCGGAAGTCGGCGACCTCGTTCTCGTCGCCGATCCGGACCGTCAGCAGCGCGTTGGAGTCGGCGCGGCCCAGCAGCTGCATGAGCACGACCTCCTCTTCGAGCGCTTCGAGGATGGGCCGCAGGGACCCGGCGAAGAAGTTCCCGTTGCGGGTGAGGTTCGCGGCGCCGGCGACGGCCACGCGCTCCTCGGTGCGGGCGACGACGGAGTCGAGGAGGACGCGGGCCAGCTCGGAGGCGGTGGCGCGCAGTTCGGGGCGGGCGAGCCCGGCGAGTCCGGCGATGATGCGGGGGGCGTCGGCGAGGGCCTTCCCCTGGAGCTGCTCGTTGACGAGGCGGCGCAGGTCGAGGACGTCGTCCTCGGTGAGCTCGGCGGGGACCTCGACGTAGCGCTGCTCGACGCGTCCGGTGTCGGTGATCATGACGAGCATGAGCCGGGTGGGGGTGAGGGACACGAGTTCGAGGTGGCGCACGGAGGAGCGGTTGAGGCTCGGGTACTGGACGACGGCGACCTGGTGCGTGAGCTGGGCGAGGAGGCGCACGGTGCGGGTGACGACGTCGTCGAGGTCGATCGCTTCGGCGAGGAAGCGGTGGACGGCGCGGCGCTCGGCGGCCGAGAGCGGCTTGATCTTGCCGAGGCGGTCGACGAAGAGGCGGTAGCCCTTGGCGGTGGGGATGCGGCCCGCGGAGGTGTGGGGCTGCTGGATGTACCCGGCCTCTTCGAGGTAGGCCATGTCGTTGCGGACGGTGGCGGCGGAGACGCCCAGGGCGTGGCGCTGGGCGACGGCCTTGGAGCCGACGGGCTCCTGGGTCGCCACGTAGTCCTCGACGATGGCGCGCAGCACTTCGAGCTTGCGATCGTCCATCGCCGCCACGTCCCCTCGGTCTCGGTGCCTACTTCGGTCCGGCAGGCCGAGCGGAAGCTCAGTCTGCCGGACTCAAGTTTGGCACTCCCTGTCCAGGAGTGCCAGTGTACGTGGGGGGTCAGACGCCCGGGATGATGAGCGCGCCGTCGTCGGCGACGGTCACGCCGCTGTCGCCGAAGTCGGCGGCCAGCTCGTTGAGGTCGTCGAACGCGCCGTTGTCCTCGTCGATGGTGGGGTAGCCGTCGCCGTTCATGCGGCTGGCCTGGGCCTTGGCGGCGGCGATGGTGCCGTCCTCGCGGATGGTGACCGAGAGGATCGCGGAGCGGCCGAGGGCGCCGTCCATGCTGAAGAGGTTCTGGCCGCCGCCGAAGTTCCCGAGGGAGTAGGCGATGAGCTTGCCGTTGTAGACCTCCATGCCGCGCAGCACGTGCGGGCCGTGGCCGAAGACGAGGTCGGCGCCGGAGTCGATGCAGGTGTGGGCGAAGGCGCGGGTGTCGCCGCGGTCCTCGCCGAGGTAGTTCTCGACGCCTTCGGGGACGTGGCGGTGGTCGGTGCCCTCGGCGCCGAGGTGGGCGGTGGCGACGACGATGTCGGCCTGCTCCTTGGCGGCGGAGACGAGGGCGGCGACGGCGTCGAGGTCGCGGTTGTCGGTGTAGAAGGTGTAGGGCGCGAAGCCGACGAGGCCGACGGTGAGGCCGGACTCGGTCTCGACGAGGGCGACCTCGTCCTTGATGCCGCAGACCTCCATGCCGGCGGCGCGGATGGCGTCCTGGGTCTCGGTGGCGCCGTCGGGTCCGGCGTCCCAGCCGTGGTTGTTGGCCTGGTTGAGGACGTGGAAGCCCGCGTCGGCGAAGACCTGGGCGTAGTCGGAGGGGAGGCGGAAGTAGGTGCAGGCGCCGCCGCCGCACTTGTCGAACTCCAGGGTGGAGAGGGCGCCTTCCATGTTGGCGATGACGACGTCCCCGGTGAGGTTGTCGCGGACGCCGTCGAAGAAGCTGGCGCCGTCGTCGGAGGCCATCTGGTTGGGGTAGGAGCCGGGCATGGTGTCGCCGACGTGGGTGATGGTGATCTCGCGGGGCGGTTCGGGCGAGGGGGATTCGGAGGGGCTCTCCTCGGCGGCGCCCGCGCCGCCGTCGTCCGCCGGGGGCGGCTCCTCCTCGGAGCACGCGGCCAGGGCGAGCCCGGCGAGGGAGGCGGCGAGGACGCCGCGGCGGGTGGCGGCGGGGGATGGCGTGTGCATGGGTGCTCGGGCTCCGGTGTCGAGGATTCAGGGGTCGGGGCCTGGGGGTTCCGTCCGGTACGGGGGACGGGACCTGGTGCCGGGGGTCGGCGCGGCCCGCGTCGGCGCCGTCGGCTGGGGGCCGGCGCGCCGCGACGGCCAACGCGAGGATGGCTCGTCCGTGACGGGCTCAAATCTACGGGGCGCCCGCTCGGGCGTCGTCAGCCGGTGAGGTCTCTCACCACGGCGTCGGCGAGGAGGCGACCGCGGAGCGTGAGGACGAGCCGGTCGTCCCGGATGTCGGCGAGTCCTTCGGCCGCAACGCGTTCAGCGGCGGCCCGGCCCTCGGGGCGCAGCTCGGCGAGGGGGAGGCCGCTGGCGAGGCGGGTGAGCAGGAGCACCCGCTCCAGATAGCGGTCGTCGTCGGTGAGGCGCTCGTGGCCCGCGACGGGCAGGCCCTCCGCGAGGGCGGTCCCGTAGGTGGAGGGGTGCTTGTGGTTCCACCAGCGCACGCCGGGGAGATGGGAGTGGGCGCCGGGACCGGCGCCCCACCAGTGGCCGCCCTCCCAGTACAGGAGGTTGTGTCGGCACCTGGCGGTATCGTTCCTGGCCCAGTTCGAGACCTCGTACCAGGAGAACCCGGCCGCGGAAAGGGCGGCTTCCGCGGCGAGGTAGCGGTCGGCGGCGACGTCGTCGGAGGGCTGCGGCACCCGTCCGGAGCGGATGCGGCGGGCCAGCGCGGTGCCGTCCTCGACGATGAGGGCGTACGCGGAGACGTGGTCGACGCCGGTGTCGACGGCGGCGGCGAGGCTGTCGGCGAAGTCGGCGGCGCTCTCGCCGGGGGTGCCGTAGATCAGGTCGAGGCTGACGTGCTCGAAACCGGCCTTGTGCGCGTGCGAGACGGCGTCGAGGGCCTTCTGCGGGGAGTGCTCGCGGTCGAGGACCTTGAGCACGTGGGAGGCGGTGGACTGCATGCCGACCGACAGGCGGGTGAAGCCGCCGTCGTGGAGTTCGGCGAGGTAGTCGGCGTCGATCGACTCGGGGTTGGCCTCGGTGGTGGCCTCGTAGCCGTCGGCGAGCCCGAACTCGCGGTCGATCTCGGCGAGGATCGAGGCGAGGTCGGCGGCGCTCAGGAGCGTGGGCGTGCCGCCGCCGAAGAAGACGGTGTCGACCTTCGGGCGCGTGTCGAAGCGTGCAGCCGCGGAGCGGATCTCGCTGCGCACGATCGCGGCGTAGGTGTCGCGGGAGACGCCCGCGCCCAGCTCGGAGGCGGTGTAGGTGTTGAAGTCGCAGTATCCGCAGCGCGAGACGCAGAACGGGACGTGGACGTAGAACCCGAATCCGGCGCTCCCGGCGGAGGGGTCGGCGGCGGCCGCGGCGATGTCGGTTGCGGGACTGGTGGACACCCTGTCTACGGTACTTGCGTGAACGGCAACGACGCTCTCATCAAGTACCGCGCGGACCTGAACGTGGCCTCGATTACCCTCGACGCCCCGCAGCGGCGCAATGCGCTCTCGACTCGCATGATCGGCGAGCTGCGCGAGGCCATCGCCGAGGCGGTGGCGGACCCGGTCGTGCGGGTCATCGTGATCGACCACTCCGGGCCGGTGTTCTGCGCGGGCGCGGACCTGAAGGAGTCTGCGGCGGCGACGCGGCTCGAAGACCTTCCGGCGGCGCACCTGGCCGAGCTGCTCGCCGACATCTGCGAGGCGCCGAAACCGGTGGTCGCGGCCGCGGGCGGCGGCGCGAAGGGCGGCGGCATGGGCCTGCTCGCGGCGGCCGACCTCGTGGTCGCGGCCCACAACGCGCCGATGGCGTTCAGCGAGGTCCGGCTCGGCGTCGTCCCGGCCGTGATCGCGCCGGTCGTGGCGCGCAAGCTCGACGCGGGCCTGATGCGGCGGCTGTTCCTCACCGGGGAGTCGTTCGACGCGGTGCAGGCGTCCTCGTGGGGCCTGGTGACGCGGGCGGTCGTGCCCGACGCGCTCGCGAAGCACCAGGGGGAGCTGGTCGAGAGCCTGGTCGCGGGCGGCCCGTCGGCCCAGGCGGGGATCAAAGTGCTCACGGCCACACCGGATCTGCGGGAGCGGCTGCGGGAGGCGGCGGCACTGACGGCCGAGTACTTCTTCGCCGAAGAGGGGCGCGAAGGGGTCCGTTCGTTCATTGAGAAGCGACCGGCTTCTTGGGTAGGCTTACCAGCCGCCGACCGACCTGATCGGAGTCTCCCGTGCGCGCACTCCTGGCCCTGACCTCGCTGCTCGCGGCGCTCGTGCTCGCGGGCTGCACCGAAGAAGCACGGGACGCCCTGCGCCCCAGCCAGACCGGCTGCTACTTCACCACCGGCCTCGGGGAGGCCCACCTGACCTCGGAGCAGGCGGCGAACGCGGCGACGATCAGTGCGGTCGGGCTGCGCGACGGCATGGACGAGCGGGCCGTGGCCGTGGCGATCACCACGGCGATGCAGGAGTCGGAGCTGAAGAACGTCGAGTACGGCCACGACGACTCCCTGGGCCTGTTCCAGCAGCGCCCGAGCATGGGGTGGGGCTCCGAGGAGGAGCTCATGGACCCCGTCTACGCCTCGTTCAAGTTCTACGAGAAGCTGCGCCGCACCGACGGCTGGGAGGACATGACGCTCGCCGAGGCCGCGCAGGCCGTCCAGGTGAGCGCCTACCCGGACCTGTACGAGCAGTGGGAGGAGGACGCGACGGTGATCGCCGCGGTCTTCGCCGGGGGCAAGGAGGGCGGCATCGGCTGCGTCAGGGGGAACGCCCCCGAGGTGACGGCGGACCCTGAGCTGCTCGCGGAGGCGTTCGAGTACCATTGGGGCGCAGAAGTGTCCGAAGTGGACGGCACGACGGTCGTGGTCGACCCGAGCGACGCCGCCGAGGGCTGGAACCGGGCCGCTTGGGCGGTGGCCAGGTCCTACGACTACTCGATCGCCAGCGTCGCGTACGGCGGCATGGTCTGGGCCGCAGGAGAGGACGGCTGGACCGAACCGAACGCGGAGGAGGACGGCGAGGACGCGGTCGCCGTCGCGAACGACAGCCACGCCGCCGTCATCATCACCTTCGCCGCCGCCTGAGCAGAGTTCCGCCCCGGTTCACCGGCGCGTCGTCCGCGCGTTCCGGGCAATCCACGCTCACTTGCTGGGCTGTACGGGTCACAAACCCGCTCAACTCCCCCCGAAGCGAGGCCATACCATGCGCATGTCGCGCCGCATCCTGCTCGCGTCCACCGGCGCCGCCGCCGCGACCGCGGTCCCCGCCGCGGCCTGGGCCGAGACGAGGATCCACCCGACGCTCACCGCCGACCCGTTCACCCTCGGCGTCGCCTCGGGCGACCCCGAGCCCGACGGCGTGGTCCTGTGGACCCGCCTCGCGCTGAACCCCCTCGCCGAAGACGGCTTCGGCGGCATGCCGAACGGCGTCTTCGACGTCAAGTGGGAGGTCGCCAAGGACGAGCGCTTCCGCCACCGCGTCGCCTCCGGGCACGTCGAGACCGCCGCCGAGGTCGGCTACAGCGTCCACATCGAAGTCGACGGGCTCGAACCGGCCCGGGAGTACTACTACCGCTTCAAGACCGGCCGCTGGGCGTCCCCGGTCGGGCGGACCCTCACCGCGCCCTCGCGCCGCTCCATGCCGAACGAGCTGCGCATGTCGTTCGCGTCCTGCTCCCAGTACGAGCACGGCTACTTCACCGCCTACCGCCACCTCGCCGAGTCGCACCCCGACCTCATCCTCCACCTCGGCGACTACCAGTACGAGTACAAGGCGGGCGTCTACAACTCCCCCGACGGGAACGTGCGCGACCACGAAGGGCCCGAGACCGTCACGCTCGCGACCTACCGCCAGCGCCACGCCCAGTACAAGGCCGACGCCGACCTCCAGGCCGCGCACCTCGTCGCGCCGTGGCTGGTGATCTGGGACGACCACGAGACCGAGAACAACTGGGCCGACGAGGTTCCGGAGGTCGGCTCGGACACCCCCGACCACGACGCGTTCCTGGCCCGCCGCGCAGCGGCGTTCCAGGCGTACTGGGAGAACATGCCGCTGCGCCGCAGCTCCGTGCCCGACGGCATCGACATGCAGCTGTACCGGCGGGTCCGGTGGGGGCGACTGGCGAACTTCCACATGCTCGACACGCGCCAGTACCGCGACGACCAGGCGTGCGGCGACGGGACGCAGAGCAACTGCGCCGACGCGTGGGACGAGTCGCGCACCATCACCGGTGCGGACCAGGAGGAGTGGCTCATCGACGGGTTCCACGAGTCGACGGCCCGCTGGGACGTCATCGGCCAGCAGGTGTTCTTCACGCAGCGCGACAGCAGCGCCGCCGCCGACGTGCTGCGCACCAGCATGGACGGCTGGGACGGGTACGCGGCGTCGCGGCAGCGGATCATCGACGGCTGGGTCGAGGCCGGGGTGCGCAACCCGGTGGTGCTCACCGGGGACGTGCACACGCACTGGGCCGGGGAGATCCTCCCGGACTTCCCCGACGCGCAGGGCGACTCGGTCGGCGTGGAGCTGGTCGCGACGTCGATCACCTCGGGCGGCAACGGGGTCGACTCGGTGCCGGAGGACAACTCGGCGCTGGTCATCAACCCGCACATCAAGTTCCGCAACGCGCAGCGCGGCTATGTGGAGACCGTGATCCGGCCCGACCGGATGGACGTGAACTTCCAGGTCGTGCCGCAGGTGACGGTGCCGGACGCGCCGGTGTACACCCGCCGGTCCTACACGATCGAGGACCGGGACCCCTCGCTGCACCAGACCTACGACCGGCCGGTCGACGTGTCGACCATGTCGACGAACACGAACCCGTTCGCCGACTCCGACGAGCTCGCCGACGACTACCTGGACTAGGTTCCCCCGCAAAGGGAGGGCGGCCGCGAGGCCGCCCTCCCGCTCCGTGCGCCGCGGTGCCTCCGCAAGACCCGTTTCGGACGGCCGTTCAGGGCGCGATGGAGGACACCGGCGGTTGCCCGGTGCGGCTACAGTGAGCAGTGATAGCACACCCTTCTCTATGCCCGGAGCAGCGACTATGACGTATCCGCCGCAATCGCCCGAACCGAATCCGTACGGCGCGGCCCCCGGCCCCGGGGCGCCCGGACCGCAGCAGCCGGGAGGGCCCGACCTCCTGACCGAGTGGGGCGCCAAGGAGCACCCGGGGCGGCCCAAGAAGATCAACCAGCTGACGCAGCTGCTGTGGGGCTACGTGGCCCTGTCGGTGCTCATGGTGCCGCTGGCGATCGTCGCCATGATGACCGCGCCGTGGTGGGCCGCAACGGGATTCGTGGTGGCCTCGTCGATCGTGGGCCTGATCTTCCACGGCGGCGTGGCGGGCACGATCGCGTGGTTCATCACCAAGAGCAGGCTGGGCGTCTTCGGCGCGCAGGACCCGCGCGTGGGGCTGTGGGTCGGCTACGGCCTCCTCGGCCTGTTCTCCCTGGGCGGCCTGTGGGTCGGCTGGGGCTGGATCGCGGCGGTCGGCGCGCTGGTGTCGCTCGCGCGCCTCGGCGCGGTCGGCTTCAGCTTCTACCTGCTGAGCCAGCCCGATGTCCTGCACTACCTGCGGTCGCAGCCGGGGAACCAGCCCAAGCCCCCGCAGGTCCCGCCGCACGGCTACCCGCAGCAGCCCCCCGCCCAGGGGTACCAGCAGGCCCCCGGCCAGCAGCCGCCCGCGCCGGGCTACCCGCAGCAGCCTCCGGCGCCGGGCCAGCAGGTCCCGCCGTCGCCCGGCTACCCGCCGCAGCAGTAGGGAATTGAGACGCCAAGGGGCGGAACCGGTCCGGTTCCGCCCCTTTTCGCGTGCCCGGAGTGGCCCGCGAAAAATTTTAGGCAATCGGTTGCACCGAAACCCTTGACCGCATGAAAGCCCTTGCCTTAGATTCATTCAAATGCCTCAATATTTCCCTCACGAGAGGTAATGCGCATGCGACGCACAGCCCGACTTCGGATCGGAGCGGCCCTGGCCGCGGCGGCGGTGGTGATCGCCGGAACCGCCATGTCGATGACGATGGCCGCGGCGGACACCGCCGACGAGCCGTCGTTCTCCGCCCAGGCCCTCGGCACCAACCTCAGCCTCGGCGCGGGCGCCGACGGCACCTCGAAGGCCTCCGGCACCAGCTACGGCAACGTCATCGACGGGAACACGAGCACCTACTGGTCCCCCAGCGGGACCACCGGCCGCGTCTCCGTCAAGTGGGACACGGCGAAGACCGTCTCCACCGTCGTCATCAAGTCCGCCTCCGGCGGCGGCACCATCGGCAACTGGCAGGTCGTCAACAACGACAACGGGTCCGTGCTGGCCTCCGGCACGGGCGCGGGCACCATCACCTTCGCGGCGACCTCCCTCAAGAAGATCAACTTCGTCATCACCAGCGCCTCCGGCACGCCGCGCGTCGCCGAGTTCGAGACCTACGCTGGCACGCCCGACGGCTCGACCACCGGGGAGCCGACCGAGGAGCCCACGACCCCGGGCGACCCCGGCACCACCACGCCCCCGCCGAGCGCCGACGCGCTCTACGCCGCTCCCAACGGCTCCTCCAGCGCCGCGGGCACCATCTCCGCGCCCACGACCCTCGCCTCGGCGATCAGCCGGATCACCGCGGGCGGCACGATCTACCTGCGCGGCGGCACCTACAACCTGACGAGCACGGTCGACATCCCGCCGGGCAAGGACGGCGTCTCGGGCAACCGCACCGAGCTGTTCGCCTACGGCAGCGAGCAGCCCGTGCTCAACTTCTCGGCGCAGGCCGAGGACAGCGCCAACCGCGGCATCGCGCTCGGCGGCGACTGGTGGCACTTCAAGGGCTTCGTGGTCGAGCACGCGGGCGACAACGGCATCCTCGTCGGCGGCAGCAACAACGTCATCGAACGGGTCGTGACCCGCCACAACGCCGACACCGGCCTCCAGATCGCCCGGTACACCGCGGGAGCGCCCTCCAGCGAGTGGCCGGCGAACAACCTCATCCTCAGCTCCGAGTCGCACGACAACGTCGACTCCGACGGCGAGGACGCGGACGGCTTCGCCGCGAAGCTCACCTCCGGCTCCGGGAACGTCTTCCGGTTCTGCGTGTCCCACAACAACATCGACGACGGCTGGGACCTGTACACCAAGCCGGACACCGGGCCCATCGGCGCGGTGACCATCGAGGACTCCCTCGCGTACGACAACGGGACGCTCTCCAACGGCGGCCAGGCCGGCGCCGGGGACCGCAACGGCTACAAGCTCGGCGGCGAGGACATCGCCGTCAACCACACGGTCGTGCGGTCCATCGCCTTCGAGAACGGCAAGCACGGGTTCACGTACAACTCGAACCCCGGCTCGATGACGATCTCGAACAACCTGAGCATCCGCAACGGCGAGCGCAACTTCAACTTCGACGCGGGCTCCTCGGTGTTCCGCGGCAACACCTCCTGCGACAGCGGCTCCAACGACCGCATCGTCGGGAACTCCGACAGTTCGAACCAGTGGGACACCGGCTCCAACGGCTCCCGCTGCTCGGCCTACGGCGGCAGCCTCGCCTGGAGCTTCAACTCCGGCGGCACCCTCGTGGTGACCATCGGCGGCACCGTGGTCGACCTGTAAGGACCGGCACATGAGGCGAGGCGGCCGCCCCCGGCACAGGGGGCGGCCGCCTCGTCGCTTCGTTCCTAGTCCTCGTCGGTGCGCAGCGCGGCGATGAACGCCTCCTGGGGGACCTCGACGCGGCCGATGTTCTTCATCCGCTTCTTGCCCTCCTTCTGCTTCTCCAGGAGCTTGCGCTTGCGGGAGATGTCGCCGCCGTAGCACTTCGCGAGCACGTCCTTGCGCAGCGCGCGGATCGTCTCGCGGGCGATGATCCGCGAGCCGATCGCCGCCTGGATCGGCACCTCGAACTGCTGGCGCGGGATGAGCTTCTTGAGCCGCTCCGACAGGCGCACCCCGTACGAGTAGGCCTGGTCCTTGTGGACGATCGCGGCGAACGCGTCGACCTTCTCGCCCTGGAGGAGGATGTCGACCTTGACGAGGTCGGACTCCTGCGAGCCCTCGATGTCGTAGTCGAGCGACGCGTAGCCCTTGGTGCGGGACTTGAGCTGGTCGAAGAAGTCGAAGACGATCTCCGCGAGCGGCAGCGTGTACCGGATCTCCACGCGGTCGGTCGACAGGTAGTCCATGCCGATCTGGACGCCGCGCTTCGTCTGGCACAGCTCCATGACCTGCCCGATGTACTCCTTCGGGGTCAGGATGGTGGCCTTGGCGACCGGCTCGGTGATCGAGTAGATCTTCCCTTCGGGGAACTCCGAGGGGTTGGTGACCTCGACCTCCTCGCCGTCCTCCTTCACGACCTGGTAGACCACGTTCGGGGCCGTCGAGATCAGGTCGAGGTTGAACTCGCGCTCCAGGCGCTCCTGGATGATCTCCAGGTGCAGCAGGCCCAGGAAGCCCACGCGGAAGCCGAAGCCGAGCGCGGCCGACGTCTCGGGCTCGTACTGGAGCGCGGCGTCGTTGAGCTGGAGCTTGTCGAGGGCCTCGCGGAGGTTCCCGTAGTCGGAGCCGTCGATCGGGTAGAGCCCGGAGTAGACCATCGGCTTGGCCTCGGTGTAGCCGGGCAGGGCCTCCGTCGCGGGGTTCTTGTTGAGCGTGACGGTGTCGCCGACCTTCGACTGCCGCACGTCCTTCACGCCGGTGATGAGGTACCCGACCTCGCCGACGCTCAGGGCTTTGGAGACCACCGGCTCGGGGCTGATGACGCCGATCTCCAGCAGCTCGTGGTCGGCGCGGGTCGACATCATGCGGATGCGGTCGCGGGCGTTGAGCTTCCCGTCGACCACGCGGATGTAGGTGACGACGCCGCGGTAGACGTCGTAGACGGAGTCGAAGATCATCGCGCGCGCGGGCGCGTCCGGGTCGCCGACGGGTGCCGGGACCTGCGCGACGACCGCGTCGAGGAGCTCGGCGACGCCCGCGCCGGTCTTGCCGGAGACGCGGAAGACGTCCTCGGGCTCGCAGCCGATGAGGTTCGCGATCTCCTCGGCGTACCGGTCCGGGTCGGCCGAGGGCAGGTCGATCTTGTTGAGCACCGGGATGATCGTGAGGTCGTTGCTCATCGCCAGGTACAGGTTCGCGAGGGTCTGCGCCTCGATGCCCTGCGCGGCGTCGACCAGGAGGATCGCGCCCTCGCAGGCGGCGAGCGAGCGGGACACCTCGTACGTGAAGTCCACGTGCCCGGGGGTGTCGATCATGTTGAGCACGAACCCCTGCCCCTCGGCCTCGCCGGAGCGGGCCGTCCAGGGCATGCGCACGGCCTGGGACTTCACGGTGATGCCGCGCTCGCGCTCGATGTCCATCCGGTCGAGGTACTGCGCGCGCATCTGGCGGGCGTCGACGACCTCGGTGATCTGCAGCATGCGGTCGGCCAGGGTGGACTTCCCGTGGTCGATGTGCGCGATGATGCAGAAGTTCCGGATCGACTCCGGCGCGGTCGAACCTGGCGCGTTGGTCACGTTGACCTTCCCTCTCGGCTGCACGGACTGCGGCGGGCAGGCGCCGCCGCTCCCCGCCGTCGGGCCGTTCATGATCACGGCTCGGTCGTGTAAGGGGCGGGCTTGACAATTCTGCCTTACGGGCCCCGGTGCCCCCGCACACCCAGCGCGAAAGGCCGTCCCCGCCACGTCGCGGGAACGGCCTCCGGTCTCCTGGTGGCGCAGGCCGGGTCAGGCGGCCGCGGCCGCGGGCTCCCGCTCCGGGCTCTCGACGGCCTTGACGCGGCTGCGCACGGCCCCGATGGTGAAGAACACCACTCCGGCCGCGAGCCAGGCCGCGAGGACGAGCAGCGCCGTCTGCGCCCCGGCGCCGTCGAAGTACGCGGTCGAGCGCAGCAGCGTCGCGCCCGCACCCGGCGTCAGGTACTGGCCGGCCTCGCCCCACGGGGCGGGCAGCAGCTCAGGGGCGCTGGTCAGACCCGAGACCGGGTTGCCCAGGAGCATGACGACGACCGCGCCGACCGCGATCCCGGCCGTCCCCAGGAGCTTGCGCAGCCCGAGGATGAACCAGCCCGTCGCGGCCGCCGCGAGACTGATCGCCCCGGCGATCGGCAGGTAGTCGCCCTCGATGGACTCCAGGACGTACAGCAGGATCGCGGCCACGCCCGCGCCGATCGCGAGCGGTCCGAGGATCGCGGCCGCGGCCTGGCGGCCCGAGCCGCGCACGGCCGAGCCGATGAGCGCGGCGATGATGATGCCGCCCGCGGCGAGCGGCAGGCCCGAGGCGGCGAGCCCGGCGCCGTTCGGGTCGTCGGCGGGCAGCGGGACCAGGTCCTCGACCGTGACCTCCACGGTCTGGCCGGCCGCCTGGCCCATCTGGGCGGCGATCTGGTCGGCGATGCCGGTGACGAGCCGCGCGACCGTGGGTGAGGCGGCCGAGGCGGTGTAGGCGGTGACCCCGTCGGGGGCGATCTGGAGGGCCGCGTAGACCTCGCGGTCCTCGATGAGCCGCTCGGCCTCGGCGGCGTCGGCCGCGGCCGTGACGTCGAACCCGTCGGGCTCGGCCTGGTCGAGCTGGTCCTGGACCTGCGCGGCGGCCTCCTCGGGGCCGACCACGGCGATCGGGACCTCGTGGGGGCCCATGCCCGCGGAGGGCCAGGCGAAGGCGAGCGTGACGGCGCCGACGATGAGGGCGAGACCGGCGCTGAGCCCGATCACGCGTCCGATCGAGGTGCGCTCGGGGGTGGTTTCCATGGCGGTGTCCTTTCGTAAGATACGTTCCGTATCTTGCTAGCCGCAAGCTAACATAAGAAACGATCGGTATCTAGGGGGGACGGGTTGGACCGCAAGGGAGCGTCCAGGCGCCGCGGCGCGGAACTGGAGCAGGCGATCCTCGACGCCGCGTTCGAGGAGCTCCGCGACGCCGGCTACGGCGGATTCACCATGGAAGGCGTCGCGAAGCGGGCCGGGACGAGCAAGCCGGTGGTGTACCGGCGCTGGCCGAACCGGGTGCAGCTCCTCATCGCGTGCGTCGCGAGCCGCCTGCCGCGCGCCGAGACGGTCCCCGACACCGGGTCCATCCGCGGCGACATCGTCGCGCTGGTCACCGTCGCGCACCGCCGCATGCGCCTGGTCGGCCAGACCGCGATGCTCGGCATGCTCACCGACGTCAGCGCCGACCCCGAGGTCCGCAAGATCCTCGTCGGCTCGCTCGTGAGCGAGCTGACGAACCTCCTGGACCGGGCCGTGTACACGCGCGCGATCGCCCGCGGCGAACTGGCCGAGGAGCACCTCACGGAACGACTGCGGCGACTCCCGATCGACTTGGTGCGCAACGAGTTCATCATCTACGGGGCCGTGCCGCGGGAGGCGATCGAGAGCATCGTCGACGAGGTGGTCCTCCCCGCGCTGCGCGCCCGCGGCGCGCGCGTGTGACCGCGCGGGGGTAATGTGCGCGACAGCCCGGGGCCTCAGCTCGGCCGAGCCCTGCGACCTGGTGTAACCTGGCTCGCGGTCATGCTCCCAGGGCGTGCGTGTTGCTCGGGTCCTGGTAACGTTGACAGGCGCTCCGGAGTGCCCTCTGCCTCCGACGCGATCAATTAAGGAACCAAGCAATCACGAAACTGAGGCTTCACGCGTGGCGAACATCAAGTCCAAGGAAAAGCGCATTCTCACGAACGAGAAGCGCCGTATCCGCAACAAGTCTGTGAAGTCGTCGCTGAAGACGTCCGTCCGGAAGTTCCGTGAGGCGTCTGCCGCTGGCGACGTCGAGGCCGCCCAGGGCCACCTCCGCGCCGCGAGCCGCGAGCTCGACAAGGCCGCGACCAAGGGCGTCATCCACAAGAACCAGGCCGCGCAGCGCAAGTCCAAGCTCGCCGCCTCCTTCAACAAGCTCTCCGCCGCCGCCTAACCCGCGACACCGCAGACAGCACAAAAAGCTTCAAAGGCCCGGGGGCCCAGCCCCCGGGCCTTCGGCATTCCTGTCGCGCCCCTCGGGCACTATTGAAACCGGGGGCGACGAAATCCGACCCCCGAAGCCTCTCGCCGTGCCCGCCGAACGCCGCGGCCGCCCGCTCAGCCGTGCCGGCTCAGCGCCCCCGCGACCACGTCGTTGAGCTTCACCATGGCGGCCACCGTGAGCGGCAGGATCAGCACGACCCACCAGGTCACCAGCTCGGTCAGCGCCATGAGGACCGCGAGCCCGACCGTCCCCTCGAACAGCAGCACGCACATCAGGTTCGACAGGTAGAGGTGCTTGATCCCCAGCGCCTTCGCGTACCAGGGCCTGCGCGGACGGCTCACCCGTCCGTGGCGGTACTCAGACACGGCCCCTCCCCGCAACGCTCAAACGGGTGATCTGGAGGATCGCGTGCTCCAGGGCCCAGCCGCGGTCGTCCGCGCCGCCCTTCACCTCGCCGTTCAGCCGCGCGCACACCTGCATCGCCTCAGCGAGCGAGTCCGCGGTCCAGTTCCGGGCCTGCTTGCGCGCCTTCTCGATCTGCCACGGCGCCATGCCGAGCTGACCGGCCAGCTGCGCCGCCCCGCCCCGCTCCGACGCGACCCGCGACAGGTTCCGCACCGCCATCGCCAGCGCGTCGGCGATCGGCACCGGGTCGACGCCCACCTGCATCGCCCACCGCAGCGCCCCGAGCGCCTCGGCCGCGTCCCCGGCGATCGTCGCGTCGGCGACCGTGAACCCGGAGACCTCGGCTCGCCCCGAGTAGTACTGCGCGACGCTCTCCTGGGTGATCTTCCCGTCCGTATCGGCGACGAGCTGCGCGCACGCCGAGGCGAGCTCGCGCAGGTCCGACCCGACCGCCTGGATGATCGTGTCGGCGATCTCCGCCGAGGCCGAGCGCGGCGACGCGCCCGCGTCCCGCAGCTCCCCGCGCACGAACGCGACCCGGTCGGGCTGCCGCTTGATCTTCGAGACCCGCACGATCGGCACGTCGAGCTTCTTCAGCCCCTCCGAGAGCGCCTTGCCCTTGTTGCCGCCGTTGTGGCACACGGCGAGGTAGATCTCCGGCGCGGGCTGCTTCGCGTAGGCGAGGACCGCCGCGATGACGTCCTTGTCGACGTCCTGGCCCGACTCGACGACGCCGACGACCGCGCCGCCGAACAGGGTCGGGCTCGTCAGCTCGGTCAGGGCCCCGGCGGTGAGGTCGGCGCCCGAGACGCGGTTGACGGCCGGAGCCGGGTCCCCCTCGGGCATCTCGGCCCGCACCGCCTTGACGTACTCGGCGGCGGCCCGCTCGGCGAGGAACTCGTCGTCGCCCAGGATCAGTCGGATGGGTTCGAGTGCAGCCACCGCACCATCCTCGCATGCGGTCCAGGCCGCCCCGGGCCGCGACCGGTCCGGCGCTTTCCTCGCAGCGCCCGCATCCTGCCGGAAGATCCCGGTTCACCCCGGCGCGTCCGCCGCCCAATCACCCGAACGGCGTCTCTATGTAATCGATCCCTCACCTCACCCCCCTGTCCGCACTTCCAGGCCGCCGCCGCTACGCGACACCGTGATCGGCCCGTCCTCGTCCGTCCGGAAGACCAGAGCACCCCCTTCCTCCAAGAGCCCCAAGGGCCCCGGGTCCGGATGCCCGTACTCGTTGCCCGCCCCGACCCCGACGAGCACCACCGCCGGATCGGCCGCCTCCAGGAACTCCGGCACCTGGAACGACGACCCGTGGTGCGGCACCTTCAGCACGTCGACGTCGAGCGCCGCCCGGCGGTCGAGCAGCGCCCGCTGCCCTTCCAGCTCCACGTCCCCGGCGAGGAGGACGCTCGTCCCGGCGACCTCGGCCCGCAGCGCGACCGAGTTGTTGTTCGGGTCCGACCGCGTGCCGCTCAACGGATCGGCGGGCGGCCCCAGCACCTCCAATCTCGTGTCCCCGAAGACGAACACCTCGCCCGGCACCGCTTCGAGCACCGGCACCGCACCGGCCCGCTCCTCCACCAGGTCGTACCCGTACCGGGCCTCCCCGGGCGGCGGCGCGAGGATCGCGGCCACCTCGCGGCCGTCCATCACCCCGCCGATCCCGGCCGTGTGGTCGATGTGGAAATGCGACAGCACCAGCAGCGCCACCCGGTCCACCCCGAGCGACTCCAGGCACGCGTCGACCGGCTCGGGATCGGGCCCGACGTCGACGACGATCGCCCCGTCCTCCGCCGGGAGGACCAGCGCGTCCCCTTGGCCCACATCGCACATCGTCACGACCCAGCCTGACGGCGCCCCGCCGGAGAACAGGCAGGCCGGAACCGCGCCGAGCCCGGCGGCGAGGAGCACCGCCAGCACCGCCCGCCGGAACCGCCGTACATGCAGCAGCCCGATCATGAGCGCGAGCACCAGCGCCGACCCGACCCCCCACCACAGCCCGCCCGGCACCGGCAGCAGCGCCCCGGGCACTTCGGCGCCCGTGCGCGCCAACCAGATCAGCCACCGCGCCGGAAACGCCGCCAGCTGCGCCGCGATCTCCCCCGCCGGGACCCACACCGCCGCCGCGGCCGCGGCGCCCACCGACAGCACCACCACCGGCGCGGCCACGAGCGCCGCCAGCAGGTTCACCGGCACCGACACCAGGCTCACCCCGCTGCCGAGGCCGACGAGCAGCGGCGTCACCGCCACCTGCGTCGCCACCGGGATCGTCGCCGCCAGCGCCACCCCCTGCGGCCAGCCACGGTGCTCCAGCGGCTTCGCCCACCGGAACGCCAAGAGCAGCAAGCCGACACATGCGGCCACCGACAGCGCGAACCCCGCCTGCGCGGCCATGTCCGGGTCCACGAGCACCACCAGCAGCACCGCGGTCGCCAACGCCGGCATCGCCGCCCGCGGCCGCCCTGCCGCCAGTGCCAGCAGCGTCATCCCGGCCATCACCGCGGCCCGCAGCACGCTCGGCTGCGGCCCCGCGACGACCACGATCACCCCGGCCGCCACCGCCCCGGCGACCACCCGGGCCCGCGGCCCGGCCCGGCACGCGACCGCCATGGCAAGCACCGCGCCCACCAGGAGGCTCAGGTGGTAGCCCGAGACGACCACGAGGTGCACGAGCCCGGTCGTCCGGAAGTCCGCGGCGAGTTCGGGGTCCATCAGCGACGTGTCCCCCACCGCGAGCGCCGGGATCAGCCCCGCTTCCGGCTGCGGCACCGCCCCGACGGCCTCGGCGAGCCGTTCGCGCACATGCGCGGCGAACCGGTGCGGCAGTGCCGGTTCGCCGTCGAGCTCCGGCGGTCCGCGGGCGCTCACGATCGCGGCCGTCAGGCGCCCCGGCTCCGCTTCCCGAAGCACCGCACGCACAGTGAGCCGCTGCCCGGAGCTCAACTCGGCCCACTCGCCGCCGCTCGCGACCAGCAGCACCTGCCAGTTCCCGTCCACCACGGCGTCATCGGCCCTGAACGACCGCAGCCGCGCGGTCGCGGTGACCATGTCCGGCCGCTTCAATGTCGGCTTCGGCACCGTGTGCAGCACGAGTTCGGCCTCTCCGTGCGCCTCTTCGGCAGTGAGCGCGGCGAGCCCGGGATGGTCGCGCGCCGCGACGTGCGCGGTCGTGACCCCGGCCCCGAGCACCGCCCCGAACGCGACCGTCGCAACCGCCGCCGCGACCCCTTCGCGCCTGCCGATCCCGAAGGCCGCCAGCACGATGCACCCGACCACCGTGAGCAGACCGGTGACGGCGCTGCCGTACAGGCCCGCGATCGCGGCCGCCCATACCCCGGCGGCGACGAGCGGCAGCCGCCAGTCCCGCCGCACCACCTCCGAAGGCGGCGGCCGCAGCGTGAACTCGGCGCTCACAGCGTCACCTGCTCGCGCAGCTGCTCCAGTAGCGCCGACCCGATGCCGGAGACCTCCGACAGCTCGTCGACGGACTGGAAGCTGCCGTTCGCCTCCCGGTACTCGATGATCCGCTCGGCGAGGACCGGTCCGATGCCTTTGAGCGCGTCGAGTTCCTGTGCGCTGGCGACGTTGATGTTGACGAGGCCCGTTGCGCCGCCGCCGGTTCCGCTCGCTCCGGGCGGCGGGACCCCCGAGGCGGAGGCGTCAGGCACGGCCACGAGGTCCCCGTCGGCGACGACGCGGGCGAGGTTGAGGAACCCGGGATCGGCGCCGTCGGCGAGCCCGCCCGCGGCCTCGATGGCGTCAGCGACCCGCGCCCCGGCTTCGAGCTCGACGATCCCCGGCTTGTTCACGGCCCCGGCCACGGACACGACGATCAGCTCCGGAGCCTGTTCTGCCGCTTCGGGAACCACGGTGGGCGCGGTCGCGGCGGGCTGCGTCTCGGGCCAGGACAGGATCGTCACTGCGAGCCCCACTGCGGCGACGAGGACCCCGACGATCGCCAGTACCCACCGGTTCAGGTGCGAGAGGCCGAACCGGTGCTGGAGCCGCTCGATCCGGTCCTCGAAGCGCCGCTTCGGCGGCGCCTTCGGCACGGCTTCGGGCCTGGCGTCGCCGCTGTCGGCGTCGACGGTCTCTTTGCAAGTCTCGGCGTCTACGGAGTGGAGTTTCAGGCGGAGCCTCGCGGCGAGGGCCTCGTCTTCGGATGTCTTGTCGCGTTCCATACCCGGCTCAACGAGCGAAGGTTACGGCCGTGACTGAGATTTTTCCGGCCTGTGGATAACTCACCGCGACCTGTGGACAACCCTGATTGGCGTGGACGACCGCCGCCCCGCCGAGCCATTATCCCCGGCAGTCGTGCCCCGCAATATGAACGGCGGTTCTCCGCATATCGGACACTGGGGGACCCCCCACTTCAAATCTACCCGGCGCCGCCGACAACCCTCGTAAGTCAGGAACGCCGACGCGTAATGACCCCGACGAGCCCCGGCCCGCAGTGGGCGCCGACCGCGGCACCGACCTCGGTGACGTCCATGCGCCGCAGCCGGCCCTCGAAGCGCTCCTGGAGCCACCCGGCGAGCGCCTCGGCCCGCCGCTCGGTCCCCAAGTGGTGCACGGTCATCTCGACCTCGGCCTCACCGGCGTCCGCGACGGCGAGCGCCGCGAGGCGCTGCAGACCGCGCGTGGGGGTCCGGACCTTCTCGACCACGTCGATGCGCCCGTCCTCAACGCCCAGAATGGGTTTCACCGACAGCGCCGTGCCCACGATCGCGCGCGCCGCACTGATCCGGCCGCCGCGCCGCAGGTACTCCAGCGTGTCCAGGTAGAAGTACGTCGTGGTCCGCCCGATCGCCGCCTGCGCGGCCGCCGCGGCCGTCAGCAGGTCCATCCCCTTCTCCGCGGCCTCCACGGCCGCGAGGGCCGGATACCCGACGCCCATGCCCGCGCCGAGCGAGTCGACGACGGCGACCCGCCCGCCGAACCCGGCGGCCGCGGCCTCGGCGGCGGCCACCGTCCCGGACAGCCTGCCGGACAGGTGCACCGAGACGATCCCGCTCGCGCCCTCGTCGAGCAGCCGCGTGTACGTGGCCCGCAGCTCCTCCGGAGGCAGGCCCGAAGTGGTCACGGTCTGGCCCTCGCGCATCGCGCGGAGGATCGCCTCGCCGCCGACGTCCTCGCCCTCGCGGTGCTCGTCGCCGCCCATGAGCACCGGGATGCCGAGCACCGTCAGGCACTCGTGCGAAGCACGCAGCGCCTCAGGCAGGGCAGAAGTGGAGTCGGTAACGACGACGACGGTCACCCGGCCACATTACCTAATCCGCGGTCTCGGCTTCCTGGACCACGAACGGGGTGCCCTGCTGGCAGGTGCTCATCATGCCCGCGTCGACGGTGCCGCGCAGCGTGACCTGGGCGCCCGCGTACACGACCGAGGAGTCGAAGCTCCCGAAGATCCCGTACACGGTGCCCTCGTACGTGAGGACCAGGCAGCCGGACTCCACGCCCGCCTCCACGGTCCCGGAGATGGTCGTCACCGAGTCGGACCCGGGCCTCGACGTGTCGCCCATGGTCGGGTCCAGGTCGGGGATGCTGGTCTCCTCGGGCACGGTGCTCTCCTCAGTCGTTGCGGCCGTAGGCGACGCGGTGGGGGACGCGGTCGCCGAGGTCTCGTCCCCGGATCCGCTCCCGCCCGCGCCGCACGCGGTGAGCGCGGCCAGCAGGAGCCCGCCGGTGAGCAGCCCCGCAGCGTTCGCGATTCGTCTGGTTCGTGAAGTTCGCGTGTCCATGACGGTTCGACGTCTCCGGTCCCGGCGCGGTTGCGCCACGACCGAAGCGTAATTCCCGGACGGCGGCCGGGTCCACCACTCGGCCCGGAAAACCGCCGCTACCGGGCCAGCTGGCCCTTCGCGAGCGGGCTCGCGCCGATCGTGTGCGGAGCCGGAACGCCCAGGTTGTAGCCGAACATGCGCCACTTCCCCGACCGCATCCGCCGCAGGTCGGCCCAGTGCGCGTTGTCGAGGCCCGACAGCGAGCTCGTGGGCGCCTGGTCCCATTCGAGGATGCCGCCGACGATCTGCCGCGCCGAACCGCCGTGGCAGACGATCATCGCAGTCCCCTCGACGTCCGACTCGACGATGTCGCGCACCGCCTCAGACGTGCGCCGATGCAGTTCCGCCCATGTCTCGATCCCGGGGTGCTGCAACGGCTCCCCCGCGCGCCACCGCCGGTGGTCGTCGGGGAACTGCTCCGCGATCTCCGCGCCCGTCAGGCCCTCCCAGGGCCCGTACGCGCGCTCCCGGAGCCGCTTGTCCAGCTCGATCTCGACCCCGGTCGCCTCGGACACCGGCCGGGCCGTGTCCACGGCGCGGCGCAGGTCCGACGAGATGATCCGCACCGGCTCATACAGGGCCAGCTCAGGACCGGCCTCGACCGCCTGCGCCTTCCCCGTCTCGTCGAGGTCGATGTCAGTGGACCCCTGGATGCGGCCCGCGATGTTCCACTCGGTCTGCCCGTGGCGGACGACGAGGAGCCGGTTCACCGCTCGTCCTCGTCGCTCTCGGCCACCTCGGCGCGGCGCTCCCGCTCCACCTCGGCCTGGTCGACGAACTCGATCTCCGGGCAGTCCTTCCAGAGCCCGTCAAGGCCGTAGTAGTCACGCGCCTCCTGGTGGAAGACGTGCACCACGATGTGGTTGTAGTCCAGGAGCACCCACTGCTCGCCGCCCCTGCCCTCACGGCGCAGCGGACGCGTGTCGTGCTCCTTGATGAGCTTCTCCTCGACCGCGTCGACGACCGCGTGAACCTGCCGCTCGTTCGAGGCCGAGACGATCACGAAGACATCGGTGAGTGCGATCTTCGAGGTGACGTCCCGGAGATTGATGGCGAAGGCCTTCTTGTCGGCCGCCGCCTGGGCTGCTGAGAAGGCCAGGGTCTTGGCGGTTTCGCTTGCGGTCACGAACGCTCCTGTCGACGAGTCTTCACCGGTTGCTCCACCGGCTCAGCTCTAGTTTTACACGGGCGGTCCGACGCCGACCTCCCTGTTTCGCGCCGGTCGCTGTGCGACGCGTCCCAGCCCTCAGCCGCGGTACAGCCCGCGCTCTTCAATGAACGCCGCCACGGCATCCGGCACCAGGTACCGCACCGGCTGCCCGTCCCGCACCCGCTGCCGGCACTCCGTCGACGACAGGTCCACCGCGGGCATGTCGATGAACTCGACCTGGATCCCGAACGACGTGTCGACCTCCCGCCGCGAATGCCCCGGACGGTTCAGCGCGATGAACTTCACCGACCTCACCAGATCCTCGACCCGGTGCCACGTGTGCAGGTTCTCCAGCGAGTCCGCGCCGATGATGAAGAACAGGTCGACATCGCCCTCGTACTCGGCCCGCACATCGGCGACCGTGTCCACGGCGTACGTCGCGCCCTCGCGATCGATATCGCAGGTGCTGACCCTGAACATCGGGTCGGAATCGACTGCCAACCGCGTCATCTCAAGCCGCGCAGCCGCATCCGTGACCTTGATGTGGGCCTTCTGCCACGGGTCGCCGGCCGGGACGAACACCACTTCGTCCAATCCGCATTCGAATGCGGCTTCACTGGCCGCCACCAAATGCCCGAGGTGCGGAGGATCGAACGTCCCGCCGAATACCCCGATACGTCGGACCGCCAGCTCATTCACAGCCCGAATCCTATCGCGCAATTCCGAATCAGGGCATACGAAAAGGCCCCCACCTTGCGGTGGGGGCCTTCCCTGTATGTTC
>NZ_JBAGKG010000012.1:0-142224 GCF_037034145.1 Glycomyces sp. MUSA5-2 | reverse complement strand
CCGGGCCTCGCTCACTGGCGAGGTGGTACCGCGGCCGGTCGCGCGGTGGGCGGGTCGTCCGGCGGTGGGCTCGGTGGGGCGGTGGGTGTGGTCGGCGATCACGGCGCACCCGGTCGGGATCGTGGCGGCGCTCGTGTGCGCGTGGGGCGGTCTGCCGATGGCGGTGCTCCTCGGCGCGGTCGGGGCCGTCACGGGCGGGATTCTCGGCGCGTTCTCGGCGACGCCGCTCGGCGAAGGCGTGAAGGACCGCGTGTGGTTCGCGTTTGACCTGGTGATCCCGCTCCCGGTCCCCATCGACCAGCTCATCCCCGATATCGCGTGGCAGGTGGGCATGATGCTGGGGATGCTCATCGGCGCGGCCTACGGGGGACTGACGCTGGCGTGGCTGGGTCTGTCGGGTCCGTACCAGCTGCTCTACGAGTCCGATCCGACGTGGCCGGTGTCCATGATGCTTGGGAACGTCGCCGCGGCGCTCACCCTCGGCGTCGCGTTCACGCTGGTCATGGTCGCCGCGGAGCGGTGGCGAATGACCCGGTTTGGCGGGGCGCGGGTGCCGAGTGCGCGCGAGGCCGACATGCTCGCCCCCGCTGTCGCCGACGCCGCCCGGCTGCTCGGTGTCGCGTCGGTGCCGCACCTGCTCATTGCCGACGAGGGGCCCGCCGAAGCCGTCGCCCACACGCGGCACCTCGTCGTCTCCCGGGCCCTGCTCGCCGAGTGCGTCGGCGACCCTGCACGGCTGACCGCGCGAGTCGGCCGGGAGCTGATCCACTGGCGCGAAGGCCACCCCGTGACACAGCTCTGGGTGCGGGGCGTGGCGCTCCCGCTGACCCTGGTCTACGAGGTCGCGTCCCGTCTCCTCGCACCCTCCACCAACACCAGGGCGCGGCCCGCCACATTGGCCTTGCACTTGCTGTTGTGGCCGTTCATCTTCACGGTGCAGAAGATCATGGTTCCGATCCAAGCCGGTTGGTGGAAGCGGGCCACGATGCGGGCCGACGCGACCGCGGCGGCGTGCGGCTGGGGCGGTGTGCTCGCCGACGTGCTCGCCGCCGGGCCTGTACCCGAGGCCCCCGGCGTCGTGACGTGGCGGAAGGCGTTCGACGTCACCCCGCCCGCTGAGGCCCGAATGGATGCCCTGGAGCGCGCCGGAGTCCCCCGACGCGACCTCGCCGCAGACCTCGCCGACGACGGACCACGAAGGGGCCGGCCCCGACTCCCCATGACCGAGCTTCCCCAGCTCAGACGCCAGGAGGTGCCCGCCGATGCCGACTGACCACACCCCCGACACCGACGAGGACGCCTCGGAGGTGTGCCGCCACGACGGCGCGCGCGCCGGGGCCCGGTTCTGTTCCTCCTGTGGTGCCGCCATCGCCGCGCCCGATCCCGTTGCGCCCGTGGAGCCCACGCCGCGGGCGGGTATCCCGCACCGAGCCCCGGGTGTGCGGCGGAGGTTGCCGCGTCGCGTGGTGGTCCCCGTCGCCGCCGGGGCGGTGCTCGTGCTCGCCGCGGTCGGCGCGCTGTACCTCGTGCAGGGACAGCGGTACTCACCCGAGCAGCCCGCAGAGGAGCTAGCCGCCGCTCTGGAAGCCGGTGACGGGCCCGCCGTGGCGGCGATCCTCGGCGTCGAGGCCACCGACCACCCGATGCTCGCCGCCGGGGCCCTCGACACCGGCTACGAGGCCCCGACCGGCGTCGAGGTGACCGGCGTCGAGTACGACACCGCGGGCCAGTGGGAGGGCACCGGGGACGGGACCTCGGTGCGATGGGTCGAGGACTACACCCGCCGCCCGGACATGGACCACGCCACCGTGACACTCGCGTACTCCCTTGGGGGAGAGGCGTACACGGTGGACCTGGACGCGACGCGCGAGGGCACCGGATGGGCGCGGCCCTGGAGCCTCAACCCCGCACCCCTGGAGACGACGGTGCGGACGTCGGCGACGCGCGAGGGTGCCGTGCAGCTCGCCGCCGCCAGCGTCGACCAGACCGCCGACACCACGCAGTGGGACGCTGAGGACGACGCTCCCGGGCTGCTCGTGCTGCCGGGGGTCTACACCGCCACCGCGGCCGGGGACGGCCTCTGGAGCGACGCACAGACCACCGTCGCGGTCCCGCTCGGCGAGGACGTTGCCGCGGTCCTGTCGGCCGACATCCGCCCCGACGCCGAAGCGGCCGTCACCGCGGCCGTGGTCGCGCACATCGATGCGTGCGCCGCGGCGGGCGGGTACCCGGACGCATCGTGCGGGTGGCGCGAGGACACCGGCTGGATGACGATCATGCCCGCGGACACGCCCTGGAGCGTCGAGACCTACCCCGCCGTCGAGGTCGCACCCGACTACACCGGGGGCGTAGAGGTCACCACGGTGACGCCGGGCACCGCGGTCGCGAAGTACGAGACGGCCGCCGGAGAGACACGGACCATCACCGCCGACGTCCACGCCAACGGCACCGCCGCCCCCGGCGACGACGGGGCACCGGTCTACACCCCGCAGCCATGCGACGTTGGTGCGTCCTACTGCTAAGGGAGCTGAAACAGGGGCGGAATCGGCCCTCTCGGTGGCGCCAGACGAAATCGGCCCTTACTTGAGGTAGGGATAGGCCCTGCCAGGCTCGCAGCGACGCTCTCAGAGGGTTGTGTTTCTGCAGGTCAGACGCATGATTGATGACAGATGGGCGAGCTGTCGATCGGTTGCGCCGATCGGGCCTATTATCGTACATATGATCGAACTTCCATCGGATGCTCGACTCTTCCGCGCCACCGCCGTGGGCGGCACCCTGGAGCCGTTGGCTCATGGGCTTGTGCTCGGCTGGGCATGGGCGGACGGCCGTGTGTTCATACGGGCCTGGGGCCGCCAAGGTCGCCCGGACCCGGCAATGCGTTTCGAGGATCTTTGGTTCGACACGATGGGCGAATGCCTCGCCGCGCTCGGCGGCAAGTCCGAACTCTGGTGGACGGACGCGCCGTGGCCGATCCATGAGTGGACCCTGGAGTCACCAGAAGGAGGCGAAAGCGCCCTCGCACGCAGCACAAGCGAGAGGGGCACCGGCTGAGCCGGTGCCCCTCTCGCTATTCGTTTGTGCCTAGTCTCCCAGCTCGGGAACGTCGTCCGCCTGGAGCCGGTCGAGCGCCTCCCGAACGGCCTCCATCGTGGCGCCGGTCAGCATCGAGCCCGGCTCATACAACCGGCCCCGTTCGACCCAGGCGGCCTTGTGAACGCGCACCCAGCCACGGACTGGATCCGCCTCCCCAAGCCGGACGGCGAGGGGCGAGGGCTTGCGCACGATCGGCATCACCCACACTTCGCCGTCCGGGGGATTCTGGTTGAGGTCGTCGCGGCTGACCAGGACTACGAGCTGTGGCCGACGGCCGGGCCCGTTGTTGCACTGGTACAGCTCACCGCGGCGAAACTCGGACTCAGGCACGGGGGTGCCCTCCTATTCGTTGTCACCCCAGTCCCGGCCCGCCTCCCGGTTTGCCGCATCCCAGTCATCGAGTTCGCCATCGCGCACCCACTGCCGCAACTCCGCCTGGAGGGCGGCCGCGTCAGCGGCTTTCGCAATGAACGTTGTCGGAGCAAGACCGGCTATCTCCGCAGCGGACTTGATCGACTCCCAGGTGATGCGGTCGAACCGGACAGTGGTCCGGTGCTGAGGTGGATCTCTTGGTGATGGTGCCGGATTCTCTTCAGGATTCCTCATTTGCCTGCCTCTGGTGGTAGGTCGTTGTTCGGTTGTGCCCCAGACGTTCTCGGGTCGTCCACGGTGGATCCGTGTCTGAAAGGCCGCCCCGATCCGGCTGGAACCTCCCAACAACCAGGCCCCGTCATCATAGCGAGCATCAAAGTGAGATGCGTAAGGTGATGCCAGCGACACTGGCCCCTCTCTCTGTAGAGAACATACAAAGAGAGGGTTCCGTGTTTGTACGCAGATTTTGAAACTTTGAACCCCTTGAACCCTTTACCGGTATAGACACAGGTCAGAGCCTCGCATTGAAAGGGTTCAGAAGGGTTCAGCCTCCGAGGGAGCCCCCTTGTTTCAGCCCTTCCCCGCGGCGCAGCGCACGAGAGGCCGTATCCACGGTGTATCCACAGCCAATCGCCGCTTTCCGCCTACGGCCGCATAGGGTCGCACATGAAGAAACCGCCACGGACCGGCATTCATGCAGGTCAGCAGCGGCATTGTTGGCTTGAGCTTGGGGCTTGGTTGGTGGGCCCCCTCGGACTCGAACCGAGAACCTACGGATTAAAAGTCCGCAGCTCTGCCATTGAGCTAGAGGCCCTTGCCGGGGACCTTACCGCATCCGGGCGGACGGGGCGCAGGTGGCGGGGTCCGGATGGCCTGCGGCACTCGGAATGTCGGAGGGGTCGGGCAGGATGGGCGGAGGGACTCGCGGACCGGGTCCGGACGGCCTCCGGGCAAGCTCCACCGCCGGGCCGGTGGCGGTGGAACCCGCGGCGGGCGGTGTGGGCTCGACGCCGCCGCTGGACGGCGCGGCGGCAGTCGCGGAGAACCGCCGCCGCGCCTATTCGACCCGGCGTCACACGTGGCCCTCGGTGGGGGCGGGCCCGCTCCCGCTGGAATCGAACATATGTACTATAGCGGATCGCCGCCCGCCCGTGCACCCCCGGTCGGGTGAAAACCCGGGAGGCCCGCCGCGCGGGTGCGGCCCCGGCGGCACCAGGCGGACGGGCAGGTAGACTCGCCTGCTGTGCTCATACTGCTGCCGCCGTCAGAGGGGAAGGCCGTCCAAGGCGACGGTCCGTCCCTCGACCTCGGGCGACTCTCCTCACCGGCGCTGAACCCCATCCGCGAACTCCTGGTCGACCGGCTCGTCGAGCTGTGCGCCGACGAGGAGGCGGCCGTGCGGACCCTGAAACTCCCTGCGACGCAGCGGCATTACGTCCAGGCGAACCGGGCGCTGCGCAGCGCCCCGACCCTCGCGGCCTGGGAGCTCTACAACGGCGTCCTCTACGACCGGCTCGGCCTCGGCGACCTGCCCGACGGCGAGCAGGTCCTCATCGCGTCGCCGCTGTGGGGGCTCCTGCGGCCCTCCGACCGGGTGCCGCCGTACCGGATGCCGATGAGCGCGAAGCTCCCCGGCACCGAGACCCTCGCGAAGCTGTGGCGCCCGGCCGTCGCCGAAGTGCTCGGCGCCCGCGACGAGCTCGTGGTCGACCTCCGCTCCGGCGCGTACGCGCAGGTGTGGGGCCCCAAGGACCGCGGCGTGTCGGTTCGCGTGTTCAAAGAGGACGCCGACGGGCGGCGCAGCGTCGTCACCCACATGGCGAAGGCGACCCGCGGCGAAGTCGCCCGCGCCCTCCTCGCCGGCGGCGCCCGCCCCGAATCCGCGGCCGAACTCGGCGACTTCCTCGCGGGCCAGGGTTGGAAGGTCGAACTCTCCGAGCCCGCCACCCGCTCCAAGCCCTGGCTCCTCGACATCGTCGGCGCCTGACCACCCGAAAGCTACCCTCGCGTGTAGTAACCGGCACCCCCGGTGCCGATGATGCCCGCGCAATGCTGAAGCCCGGCTGAAGACCGACGCGACCTACCCTCGGGTGTAGTAAGCCAGGCCCCCTGCATCAAGGGTGCCCGGGGTTCGCTGAAGCCAGGCTGAAGAAGGTCGCGACCTACCCTCGCGTGTAGTAAGCGGCGCCCCCGGTGCCGATGGTGCCTCGGGGTTGCTGAAGGGGAGCTGAAGGCGCTGGTCGCGGCAAGAGACGGCGAAGGGGGCGGTCCGGGCTTGCGCCCGGACCGCCCCCTTCGGTTCGTCGTCTAGTGGTTGGAGTGGTAGCCGGCGGCCTTCGCGCGGTCGAAGGAGCGGCGGACCTCTTCTTCGGCCTCGGCGCGGCCGGTCCAGGTCGCGCCCTCGACGCTCTTGCCGGGTTCGAGGTCCTTGTAGACCGTGAAGAAGTGCTGGATCTCCAGGCGGTCGAACTCGGGGACGTCGGCGATGTCCTTGAAGCGGTCCTTTCGCGGGTCCTCAGCGGGGACGCAGAGGACCTTGTCGTCCACGCCCTTCTCGTCGCGCATGCGGAACATGCCGATCGCGCGGGCGCGGATCACGCAGCCGGGGAACGTGGGCTCGACGAGCACCAGCGCGTCCAGCGGGTCGCCGTCCTGACCGAGGGTGTCGTCGATGAAACCGTAGTCGGCCGGGTACACCGTGGCGGTGAACAGCGTCCGGTCCAGGCGGATGCGACCGGTCTCGTGGTCGATCTCGTACTTGTTGGCGCTCCCCTTGGGGATCTCGACGGTCACGTCGAACTCCATCGGCCGACCTCCTCCAGGCTCCTGTGCAGTGCTCTCAATGGCCTAGTCTCTGTGCATGTCCCTCAGCGACAACGCCGACCCCAAGGTCGCGAGTAGTACGCCACACGCCCGGCCCGCCGCGCCCGCTCCGGCGCGGCCCCAGAAGCAGGGTCCGCGGCGCCGCCGCCGGGTCCTGACCGGCGTGCTCGCGGCGCTGGCGGTCCTGGTCACCGTAGCCGCCGCGGGCGGCCTGGTGTGGCAGATCTCGGCGGTCGCCGCCCCGCGGACGGGCACGTTGACCGCGCCCGAGGCGTACCCGCCGGCCGCCCCGGCGCCGGTGCTGGCCTCGTCGAACGCCGACGCGCCCGTGCCCGACCTCCAGTCGGTGCTCCCGGCGCTGCTCGCCGACGCGCGCCTGAACGGGAGCCTGTCGGCGTCGTTCGCCGACGCGCTCACCGGCGAGGTCCTGTTCGAACAGGAGGGCACGACGCCGCTCGCACCCGCGTCGTCGATGAAGGTGGTCACGGCCGTCGCGGCCCTGGAGCACCTCGGCGCGGAATACCGGATCCCGACGACCGTGGTCGAGGGCCCCACCGAGGACAGCATCGTGCTCGTCGCGGGCGGCGACGTGACGCTGACCGTCGACGGCGAGGGCTACTACACCGAGTACGCCGACGGCGCGAGCCTCCAGGAACTCGCCGACCTGGTGCTGGAGGCGCGCGGCGGCACCGCGCCGACCACGGTCTACCTGGACACGAGCGTGTTCACCGACAACCCGAAGGCCGAGGGCGTGCCCGCCACGGACCTGCAGACCGCGACCGCGCCGATGGCGCCGTTCATGGTCGACGGCGGCCGCGTCGACAACACCCAGAAGTACGCGCAGCACTACCCCGACCCGGCGCAGGTGGCGGCCGAGCAGTTCGCGGACCTCCTCGGCGCCGACACGGTGGCCGACGGGACGGCCGAGGCGGGCGCGGCCGAGCTGGCCGTGGTCTACTCGGCGCCGCTCGCGGCGCTCATCGACGAGCTCATCCTCACCTCCGACAACCTGCTCGCCGACGCGGTGTCGCTCCAGACGGCGCTGGCCGTCGAGGGCGAGATGACGTGGGCGGCCATGTCGTCGGTGCACCTGGCGACCTTGGAGAGCCTGGGCGTCGACAACACCGGGCTGGTGTTCTACGACGGCTCGGGCCTGTCCCCCACCAACCGCATGACCGCGAACGCGTTCACGCAGTTGCTGCTCGGCGCGGCCGGGTCCAAGTCGTCGGCGGTGTTCGGGTCCCTGCCGGTCGCCGGGTACTCCGGGACCCTCGACGACCGCTTCGGCACCGCCGAGGACGGCAAGGGCGTCGTACGGGCCAAGACCGGCACGCTCACCGGCGTGAGCTCCCTGACCGGGACGCTGACCACCGTCGACGGACGCCAGCTCATCTTCTCCCTCATCAGCAACGGCGCGACCTCCGGCGAGACGGCGGTCGAGGCGGCGCTGGACGAGATCGCGACGGCCGTCGCACTGTGCGGCTGCTGACCGGCGGCGCTGGCGGATGGACGCCTGCCTCCTGCGCGGCAGGCGGCAGGCGGTCGGCGGTCGGCGGTCGGCGGTCGGCGGTCGGCGGTCGGCGGTCGGCGGTCGGCGGTCGGCGGTCGGCGGTCGGCGGTCGGCGGTCGGCGGTCGGCGGTCGGCGGGAGCGTCGGCCCGCGGTCGCCGGTTCGTCTAGTTCATTCGCCTCCTCCTTTCTGCGGCCCGTCCATGGTGGCCCGCCGGACCTGAAGCTGCGCTGAAGCGGCCTGAAGGCGCCTTCAGGAAACAGGGCAGGAAGCAGGGCGGAAGTACGGAAAAGGGCCCAGGGCGCATAGCGCCCTGGGCCCGAATCCGTTGCGGCCGTGGAGGGTCGGCGGCCTAAGCCCGCCTCGCGGGCCGTAGCGGCCGGATCGGCCGGGCCGGTCGGTCGGTCGGTCAGGCCGTGTTCCAGGTCTGGTTCAGCGCCAGGCATCCGGCAGCCGGGACGGTGGCGGTGCGGTTGCCGATGGACTCCCAGGTGAGGCTGCCGTTGGAGCGGACGATGACGTACTTGTACTGGAACGTCGTCCCGGCCGGGACCGAGACCGTGCCCTTCCAGTACGGGTAGCCGGTGCCCGAGAGGTGCGCCGAGGCGATCGGGGTCCAGTTGCCGAGCTGCGGGATCGAGCCGACGATGTAGACCTCGTCGCCGACGCTCGTGCCGGTCACGTACGCGCTCACCTCGACGCAGTCGCCGGTGTCCCCGCCGTTGCCGCCGCCGGAGTCGTTGCCGACGTAGATCGCCAGCGCGGTCTTCGCGGCGACCGTCGCGGTGAAGGTCCCGCCGGAGACGGTGACGGTGGAGCCGGAGATGACGTCGGTGTAGGACCCGTTGGGGAGCGAGGTCGTGAACGTCTGGGTGATCGAGGAGGTCCCGGCGTTGATGACGACGTGGCCGCTGTCGCCGCGGCCGAAGGCGAGGGCGTCGCCGGAGCCCCAGGTGTTGACGACCGCGTCCCCGGCGGTGGCGGCGCGGAATCCGGCCATGCCGCTCATGTACGGGGAGCGGTGGATGCAGGTGAAGGCGTCGGAGCCGCAGTTGACGTCGGCGACGGAGCCGTCCGAGTTCAGGGGCGGGCCGGAGTGGTTGGCGGAGAAGGAGTATCCGGTGTAGGAGGCGGGGGTCCCGAACGGGTAGGCGAGCATGAATGCCTCGCCGAGGAGGTAGTCCTGGCCGTTCTTGTAGCTCATGGTGAGCGAGCCGCGCTCGGTGTCGTGGTTGGCGACGAAGACGCCCGCGGGCGAGGTGTAGCCCCAGGAGGTGCCCATGGTGGTGAGGTAGCGGGCCTCGGAGGAGCCGTTGATGTGGTTCTTGAGGTCGTAGGAGTAGGAGAACTCCTGGACGTCGCCGATGCCGGTGTACTCGGCCTCGGTGATGGGTTCGCCCGCGGCGCCGATGACCTCCTGGACGATGTAGGGGTCGCCGTCGACGAGGTCCATGATGGCGTCGAGGTCGGTGGCGGAGATGTGCTTGGCGGCGTCGACGCGGAAGCCGGCGACGCCGAGGCTCATGAGGTCGTCGAGGTAGGCGGCGATGGTCTCGCGGACATGGGTGGAGCCGGTGTTCAGGTCGTTGAGGCCGACGAGGTGGCACTCCTGGACTTCGGTGCGGTTCTGGTAGTTGCCGATCTCGCAGTAGTTGGAGCCGGTGTTGTGGAAGTCGTCGGCGTCGTAGCCGGCGTCGGGGTAGTAGAACTGGCGGTACTCGCTGCCGTTCCAGCCGTAGCGGGTCTGGGTGGCGGACCCGGCGGCCATGTGGTTGATGACGACGTCGGCGATGACGCCGATGCCGTTGGCCTCGCAGGTGGCGATCATGTTCGCGTATTCGGCGCGGGTGCCGAGGCGGGACTCGATCTCGTAGCTGACGGGCTGGTAGTGGATGTACCAGGCGTCCTGTTCGCCGGAGGAGGCGTCGGTACCGAGGATGTGCTCCTGGGGCGGGGAGGTCTGGACGTAGGTGTAGCCGGAGTCGGCGAGGGCGCCGTCGCATTCGGCGGCGATGGAGTTCCAGGTCCACTCGAACATGTTGAGGATGGAGTCGCCGCCGCCCAGGGCCGCGGCGGGGGCGAGGTCGGCGGTGGCCGCGGGGACGTCGGGGGCGGTCTGCGGGTAGGCGGCGGCGAGCACGGCGGCCGCGGCGAGGGCGGCCCCGCCGGAGGCGGCGAGCAGCCGCCTGGCGATGGAGTGAGGCATCGTTGCTCCTTGTGCAATTTCTGCCCGCAATCCTGCAAGATGTTGCGAGCTTGGAGAGAACGTAGCATCTCCGGTCCGAAACTTTCAAGACGTTCGATATTTGAATTCGTGAGCGCGGGCTTTCGCCGGGACTGAGCGGGTTCGACCCGCTTGCGCGGGATAGTGGCGAGACGACTGCGCTCTGGATAGGCTTGGACGATGGCGCCGCCCGCAGGGAACCCGATGCTGCCGTCAGTCGACTGGCGGACCGCCGCGTCCTGCTCGCAGGCGTTCAGCAAGGGCGGGCCGCGCATGAGCCGCGAAGGCGCCCTCGACGTCGTCGCCGACCTCCACCGCCACGCGCAGACCGCGATCGGCCTGGTCACCGACTACACCGGGCTCGTCCCCGCGACCAGCGCGCCCGTCGACGTCGTCGACCGCATCCGCTGGAGCCGCATCAACATCGCCGGGTTCCGCCGCCTCCTCACCGGCCTCGGCGCCGACGTCGAGGAAGCCGGCGTCCCCAGCGCCGCCGCCCGGCTCACCGGCGTCCAAGCCGGAGCCGTCCTCGCGTTCCTGTCCTCGCGGGTCCTCGGCCAGTTCGAGACGTTCTCCTCCGACACCGGCCGGCTCCTGTTCGTCGCCCCCAACATCGTCGAGGTCGAGCGGCGCCTGCGCCTGCCCTCGCGCGAGTTCCGCCTGTGGATCGCCGTCCACGAGGCCGCGCACCTCACCCAGTTCACCGCCGTCCCGTGGATGCGCGGCCACTTCGAGGGCCTCATCCAGACGTTCTTCGACGCCGCCGAGCCCGACCGGTCCTCCGCGGCCGGCCTCGCGCTCGCCGTGCGCCGCGCCCTCGCCTCCGCCCGCGACGACGAGCCGCAGCAGGGCCCCGGCACCGACGTCATGACCGCCGTCACCAGTCCCGAACAGCGCCAAGCGATCTCGCAGATCCAGGCGCTCATGACGCTCCTGGAGGGCCACGCCGAGTCCGTCATGGACGGCGTCGGCCGCACCTCCATCAACCACGTCGCACTCCTGCGCCGCCGCTTCGACCGCCGCCGCACCAACCCGACCACCTTGCAGCGGTTCCTGCGCCAGCTCCTCGGCCTCGACGCGAAGATGCGCCAGTACGCGGCCGGGCGGCGCTTCGTCGACCACGTCATGAGCGAACGGGGCCTCGACGGGTTCAACAGCGTCTGGGACGCCCCCGCGAACCTCCCCACCGAGGCCGAGATCGACCGGCCCGAGCTGTGGACCGCGCGCGTCCTCGGAGCCCGTGGCTAAGCTGCCGCCCGCGGTGGCGCGCCTGCGCGCCGCCGTCCGGGAGGGCCTCGACGGCCTCCCGCCCGGATCGCTCGTCCTCGTCGCCTGCTCCGGCGGACCGGACTCCCTCGCGCTCGCCGACACCGTCGCGTTCTGCGCCCCGCGCGCGGGGCTGCGAGCCGGGCTCGTGAGCGTCGACCACGGACTCCAGGACGGCTCGGCCGAACGCGCCGCCGCCGTCGCGGACTGGGCGCGCGGGGCCGGGCTCGACCCGGCCGAAGCCGTACGCGTCGAGGTCGGCGCCGACGGCGGACCCGAAGGGGCCGCGCGCGCGGCCCGGTACGCGGCGCTCGACGCGGCGGCCGAACGCCACGGCGCCGCCGCGGTCCTACTCGGGCACACCAGGGACGACCAGGCCGAGACCGTGCTGCTCGCGCTCGTGCGCGGCGCCGGGCCGCGCGGCATCGCCGGGATGCGGGCCGTGCGGGGGCGCTACCGGCGGCCGCTGCTGGGCGTCGCGCGGACCGATACGCATGCGGCGTGCGCCGAGCGGGGGCTCAAGCCCTGGGCCGACCCGCACAACGAGGACCCGCGGTTTCTGCGGTCGGCGCTGCGGCCCGCGCTGGATTCGCTGGTGGCCGTGCTCGGGGAGGGTCTCGTCGCGAACCTCGCGCGGACCGCGGCGCTCGTCGGCGAGGACACCGACTACCTGGACGCGGTCGCGCTGGCCGCGCTCGATGAGTGTCGAGTTGCGGATGCGGGTGGGGACGGCGGGTCGGGCATCGGCGGGCCGGGTGCTGACGGCGATCCGCGCCACGAGGAATCGAACGGCGGCGCGCTGGACGCGAAGCGGCTCGCGGCGCTGCCGGGGCCGGTGCGGACGCGGGCGCTGCGGGCGTGGGTCCTGGAGTCGGGGGTGGACGGCGCGGAGCTGAACCACCGGCACCTCGCGGCGGTCGACGCGCTGGTCGCCGACTGGCGGGGGCAGGGCCCCGCGTTCCTGCCCGGCGGCATCGAGGTCACGAGGGCGGACGGGCGCCTTCGTGCGCGCCGCCCGTAGGTCGCCGAAGATCCAGATGGAGAGGCCGGAGATCGGGCGCCTTCGCGCGCGCCGCCCATAGAAGGGTGTCGCACCTGGTTCAGCGCGGCCTTCCGGACGCCGTTCCCCGCCGCTTCAATTCGCTCACTGCGCCCGCGGGCTGCGCCGCGGCCGCGCTTCGCGCGGAGCGCGGGGCGGCGGCGTGCGCCGCCCGGAGGGCGGGTGGGTGGGGTAGACGTATTACCATCCCTAACCCCCACCCGCCCAGGGGAGATATAGGTGCGATCCTCCGGCGGGGGTCCGACAGTTCCAGGGCCCTCCCGGGCCGGATGTGATCCAGTGGTTTCCGCTTATAGCGAAACTGGGAGAACTCCCAGTAAGCGGCGAACGGGCCCTGGAGCGGAGCCAGGCGGGCGGAATCCCGTAAGCAGGGCAGCCGCGCCGGGTACCGGTGCCGAGCATGGAAAAGGGCCCGCGCTCCGCGCGGGCCCTCGGACGGATTCGGACGGGGTGCTCCCCTACTGGTACACCTCGGGGTTGAGCACGCCGATGAACGGGAGCTCGCGGTAGCGCTCGGCGTAGTCGAGGCCGTAGCCGACCACGAACTCGTTGGGGATGTCGAAGCCGACGTACTTGACCGGGATGTCGACGCGCTGCACGCCCGGCTTGCGGAGCATCGAGACCACCGAGACCGACGCCGGGCGCAGGCCTTCGAGGTACTTGAGCAGCCACGACAGCGTGAGCCCTGAGTCGATGATGTCCTCGACGACCAGGATGTGCTTCCCGGTCACGTCGGAGTCGATGTCCTTGAGGATGCGGACCGTGCCCGACGACGTAGTGGAGCTGCCGTACGACGACAGCGCCATGAACTCCATCTTCACGGGCACCGTCAGCGCCCGCGCGAAGTCGGCCATGAACATGACCGCGCCCTTGAACACGCCCACGAGCAGCAGCTCGTCGGCGGTATCGGCGTAATCCGCCGAGACCCGCGCGCCCAGCTCGGCGACCTTCGCGCGGAGCTCCTGCTCGGTGATGATGGTGCGCTCGATCTCCCCGGCGTACCACGCCTCCGGATCGAACACCGCGTCCTGCGCCGCGGCTGACGGCACCTCGTTGACCAACTCCGACGTCATGGAACAAGGGTGCCACCCGTTCGCTCGCGCCGCAGGCTTGGGTGGGCGAAGTCAAGCCGCCCGTGGTACTAATTACGGACTATCGGCGGGGCGGGTAAAGGGCAGCGACCGGCGCGAAGCGCCATCTTCGGGGTGCGAACGCTATAGGACGCCGATCCTTCACACCGTGTACGTTCGAGGTGTCAAAGCCTTGCGGCCAAGGAAACCCAGCAAGGCCGCAGCGAGGCCCCGCGCGCCGTGCACGACCGCGGCCCCGCTCGAATACGCGACGAACGCAGCAGGAGGAAACGAGTGGTCGACGCCGGGAGACCCACACCTGAGCGGAAGCGGTTCTTCCGCAGGCCGCTCGTCTGGATCGTGCTCATCGCCCTCATCGCGGTCCTCATCGGCAGCTTCTGGTCCGGCGGCTCCGACTACAACGAGGCCACCACCTCCGAAGTCCTCAAGGACATCAACGACGGCAACGTCAAAGAGGCGAACCTCCTCGACAAGGAGCAGTTGGTCCAGATCACCAAGACCGACGGCGACCAGGTCGAGGCTTACCTCCCCGCGGGGATGATGGAGACCGTCGCCACCGAGCTCGAAGACGCGGGCGTCAAGTTCGACACCGAGGTCAACGAGACCTCCGTGTTCGTGAGCTTCCTGCTGAGCCTGCTGCCGATCGTCCTCATCGTCCTGCTGCTGCTGTTCTTCATGTCGCAGATGCAGGGCGGCGGCTCGCGCGTCCTCAACTTCGGCAAGTCGAAGGCCAAGATGGTGTCCAAGGACACCCCGAAGACCACGTTCGACGACGTGGCCGGCGCCGACGAGGCCGTCGAGGAGCTCCGCGAGATCAAGGACTTCCTCGAAGACCCGAAGAAGTACCAGGAGCTCGGCGCGAAGATCCCCAAGGGCGTCCTCCTGTTCGGCCCGCCCGGCACCGGCAAGACGCTCCTCGCGCGCGCCGTCGCCGGCGAGGCCGGGGTGCCGTTCTACTCGATCTCCGGGTCCGACTTCGTGGAGATGTTCGTCGGCGTCGGCGCCAGCCGCGTCCGGGACCTGTTCACGCAGGCCAAGGAGAACGCGCCCGCGATCGTGTTCGTCGACGAGATCGACGCCGTCGGCCGCCACCGCGGCGCCGGCATGGGCGGCGGCCACGACGAGCGCGAGCAGACGCTCAACCAGCTGCTCGTCGAGATGGACGGGTTCGACACGCGGGGCGGCGTCATCCTCATCGCCGCCACGAACCGCCCCGACATCCTCGACCCGGCGCTCCTGCGGCCCGGCCGCTTCGACCGCCAGATCCCCGTCGACGCCCCCGACAAGGAAGGGCGCCAGGCGATCCTGGCCGTCCACGCCAAGGGCAAGCCGTTCGTCCCCAACGTCGAGTTCGAGACGATCGCGCGCCGCACGCCGGGCTTCTCCGGCGCCGACCTGGAGAACGTCATCAACGAGGCGGCCCTGCTGACCGCCCGCCACAACGAGAAGGCGATCTCCGCAGACGCCCTCGAAGAGGCCATCGACCGCGTCATCGCCGGACCCGAGCGCAAGGGCCGCGTCATGGGCGACGCCGAGAAGAAGATGACCGCCTACCACGAGTCGGGCCACGCGCTCGTCGCCCACGCGCTGCCGCACGCCGCGCCCGTCCACAAGCTCACGATCCTGCCGCGCGGCCGCAGCCTCGGCCACACGCTCGTGCTGCCGACCGAGGACAAGTACACGCAGACGCGCTCGGAGATGATCGACACGCTCGCGTACGCGCTCGGCGGCCGCGCCGCCGAGGAGCTCGTCTACCACGACCCGACGACCGGCGCCTCCGACGACATCTCGAAGGCCACCAAGGTCGCCCGCGCCATGGTCACCGAGTACGGCATGTCCTCCAAGCTCGGCGCCGTCAAGTACGGCTCCAGCGGCTCCGAGCCGTTCCTCGGCCGCGAGTACGGGCACCAGAAGGACTACTCCGACGAGATCGCGGCCCTCGTGGACGCCGAGGTCAGGGCCCTCATCGAGATCGCCCACGACGAGGCGTACGCGATCGTCACCGAGTACCGGGACGTGCTCGACCAGATGGTCACCGAGCTGCTGGAGAAGGAGACCCTGAACCAGGAGGACCTGGAGCGGATCGCCTCGCGCGTCGTCAAGCGCCCGCCCATGTCCCCGTTCAACGGCACCGACAAGCGCAAGCTCGGCCAGCCGCCGGTCTCCACGCCGAACGGGTCCCGCCCGGCCGACGGCCCCGACGAGGGCATCGAGGTCGGCCCCGGCACCGAGGGGCAGACGCCCCTGCCGTAACACCGGTAACACTGAGCGAAGTAGATTCGGGCCCGCCTACCTGCGTAGGCGGGCCCGAGTGTTTCCAGCGCGTGACGAAGCGCACTCGTATTGTCGGGGCGGAAACGTAAGCTTGGCGCCATGGCTGAACTCGACAACCTCGCCGCGCGCCTCATCGACGGCAGGATCAACGGGAGCCCCGTCGAGGACGTGGTGGACCTGGAGCGCATCGAGGGCGCCGTGCGCGAGATCCTCGCCGCCATCGGCGAGGACCCGGACCGGCCCGGGCTCAAGGAGACCCCCCGGCGCGTCGCCCGCGCCTACGCCGAGCTGTTCGCGGGGCTCCGCGTCGACCCCGCCGAAGTCCTCAAGACCTCGTTCGACGAGAACCACAACGAGCTCGTGCTCGTGCGCGACATCGAGGTGCAGTCGTTCTGCGAGCACCACCTGCTGCCGTTCACCGGCGTCGCCCACGTCGGGTACATCCCCGGCGTCAGCGGCCAGATCGTCGGCCTCTCGAAGCTCGCGCGGCTCGTCGAGGTGTACTCGCGGCGCCCGCAGGTGCAGGAGCGGCTCACCAGCCAGATCGCCGACCAGCTGTACGAGTCGCTGGAGGCGACCGGCGTCATCGTCGTCGTCGAATGCGAGCACACGTGCATGTCCATGCGCGGCATCAGGAAGCAGGGCTCGAAGACGATCACGTCCGCGGTCCGCGGGAGCCTCCAGTCCGACGCGCGCACCCGCGCGGAGGCGATGTCGCTCCTGCGCGGCGGCGCCTGAACGGGGACGCGAGCACCCGCGCGGGGACGCGACGAAGGGCCGGATGCGTCGCATCCGGCCCTCGCGTATGGAAGGACTGAGGCCAGGGGTGTCCGGTCTCAAGCACCCGGTTGTTAGATGACCTGACCCGTCTGGGACTGGAACGAGTCGCCCTCGGGGGTGGTCTCGGTGTAGACGGTGTCGAGGAACGCGTCCTCGTTCTCGTCGGTCAGGACCGCGTCGGCCACGCCGTCGCCGTCCGAGTCGATCGAGATGTCGTCGGCGAAGCCGTCGGCGTTGTTGTCCGAGACCACGATGTCGGTGTAGCCGTCGCCGTTGGTGTCGGTGGCGACCTGGTCGATGTAGCCGTCGGCGTTGGAGTCCACGGAGACCTGGTCCACGAGGCCGTCGCCGTCGGTGTCGGACTCGTAGGTGTCGAGGTAGCCGTCCTGGTCGGAGTCGGAGGCGTAGGACTCCAGCGAGCCGTCGCCGTCGGTGTCGAGGATCAGCTCGTCGCTGATGCCGTCGCCGTCGTAGTCGGTGGCCACGCCCTCGGCGTCGCCGTCGCCGTCCGCGTCGATCAGGGTCACGCCGTCGGCGGTGATCGTGGTGTCCTCGATGCCGTCGCCGTTCACGTCGAAGGACTCGTCGACCGAGGAGACCTCGGTGTCGTAGCCGTAGTCGTCGCTGTAGTCGGTGGTGGTCTCTTCCTCGGTGTAGTCCTCGGCGGTGACGTCTTCTTCGACCGCGGGCTCTTCGTACTCGCTCATGTCTTCCATCCTCAGGGCTTGAAGTGTTCGGTGCTTGTGAGAAGAACTTTACGGCCGGGCCCCGGGCCGTGAATCCCCAGAGTGTGCCAACCCCCTATGCTTTCTCCGGTCCCCCTTGCGCGCAGTTGTCACAGAAGGTCAGGAGCGTTCCTTGGGCTTGTCGGACAGCTCCTTCGCGGTCCCGGACCCGCCTCCGGCCCTGGTCCCGGTGCCCGCGGGCCGGGCGTTCGACCTCCACTCCTCGCGGGTGGTCACCGGCGCGCCCGGGTGCGGGTGGCAGTTCGACCTCCGCGCCGACGACCCCGTGACGCGGGACGGGGCGCTGCTGGTGCCGCTGATCTCCGAGGCCGACTACTACCGGGCCGTGGACGGCGACGGGGACGCGTACGCGAGCCTCGTTCCCGCCGAGGACGTGTGGGTGCAGCGGCCCGAGCCGGGCACGGGCGCCCCGCGGCCCGGGTACCTCATCGAGCGGCTCTCCGACCCCGACGCGCCGCCGGTGCGCCGGCCCTACCCGGCGTCGGACGTGCCGAACCTGATCGGGCGGCGGGTGTGGAACTGGACCGACGGGGTATTCCGCGACGACTTCCGGTGCGTCTCGGAGCCGTTCGAGACCGACGGGGACTTCTGCGTGCGTGTCGTCGAGGAGCGCGCCTGGTACCGGTGGCGGCGCAGCGGCCAGATCCCGAAGGCGCAGGACGCGTTCATCCACCACCTGTGGACGCAGTGAGCGCTAGGCCCGCCAGAGGGCGAGCATCATCGCCTCCACCGCGATGCGGGGGCGGACGTTCGCTTCGATGGCCTTGCGGCAGGCGAGGATCGCGTCGATGCGGCGCAGCAGGGACTCGGCGCTGAGACGCGCGGCGGCCGCGCGGGTGGTGTCGGCCATGTCCGGGTGGACGGGGTCGACGCGGGCGCCGAAGCCGGCGGCGAGGGCGTCGCGGTAGAACGCGGCGAGGTCGACGAGGGCCCGGTCGAGCGAGTCGCGCTGGGCGCGGGTGTCGCGGGTCTTCTGCTTCTTCTCCAGCTCCTTGAGCGCCGCGGAGGCGCCGCGGGCGGCCCTGGACGCGCCCTTGCCGGTGCCGCCCTTGCCGAGGGCGGTCTCCAGCGCCTCGCGCTCGGCCGCGGAGCGCTCGGTGTACGTGCCGGAGGCCTCCGCTTCGGCGGCCTCGATGAGCTCGACGGCGGCGGTGAAGCACGCGCCGAGGCCGGTGAGGCGGCGCGGGATCTGGAGGACGTCGTGGCGCTTCGCGCGGGCCTCCGCGTCGGTGGCGAGGCGCCGGGCCCGCCCGACGTGGCCCTGGGCGGCGGCGGCGAACAGCTCGGCCTCGCGCCGGTCGAGGCCGTCGCGGGCGACGAGGAGGTCGGCGATCGCGCCGGGCGGGGGCTGGCGCAGGCCCATGACGCGGCAGCGGGAGCGGATCGTCACGGAGATCTCGGCCGGGTTCGTCGACGGCGCGCACAGCAGGAACACCGTGCGTTCCGGCGGCTCCTCGACGGCTTTGAGCAGGGCGTTCGCGGCGGCCTCGGTGAGGCGGTCGGCATCCTCGACGATGAGGACCTGCCAGGGCCCGGAGGTGGGGGCGCGGGAGGCGTCCAGGATGAGGCCGCGCACCTGGTCGACGCCGAGGGACAGGCCCTCGGGGATGACGCGCGTGACGTCCGGGTGCGTGCCGCCGAGGACCGTGCGGCAGGAGTGGCATTCACCGCAGCCGCCGTCGGGGCATTGGAGGGCCGCGGCGAACGCGACCGCCGCGGTGGAGCGGCCGGACCCGGGCGGGCCGGTGAACAGCCACGCGTGGGTCATGCCGGTGCCGCGGGCGGCCGCGGCGAGGACCCGGCGGGCCTCGTCCTGGCCCACGAGCTCGTCGAACACCCCGGAGGCGGTCACGCGCGACCGGCCTCCTCGGCGACGTTGCCCCAGCCGTACTCGTCGGGGCCGCGCTCGGGCGCCTTGTCGGAGTCGAGGCCGGGCCAGCCCGCGTCGGTGCGGGCGGTCTGGGTGCGGATGTCGAGGCGCTCGGCGACGGCCTCGCGGACCGCGGCGGCGATCTCGTCGGGCGTGCCGCCCGCGGGGATCACCAGGTAGCGCTTGGGTTCGGCGGCGGCGAGGCCGAGGAACGTCTCGCGGACCCGCTCGTGGTACTCGATGCGCTCCTGCTCCAGGCGGTCGCCCTCGCCGCCGGCCTTGGCGCGGTGCAGGCCCTGCGCGGGGTCGACGTCGAGGAGGACCGTCAGGTCGGGCTTGAGGCCGCCCGTGGCCCACTGGGAGACCCACGCGACCTCGTCCTTGCCGAGGTCGCGGCCCGAGCCCTGGTAGGCGATCGAGGAGTCGATGTAGCGGTCGGAGACGACGACGGCGCCGCGTTCGAGGGCCGGGCGGATGACCTTCTCGACGTGCTGGGCGCGGTCGGCGGCGAACAGGAGCGCCTCGGCGCGCGGCGACGGCGCGGAGTCGCCGCCGGAGTCCAGGACGAGGGAGCGGATGCGCATGCCGATGTCGGTGGCGCCCGGCTCGCGGGTGAGCACGGCCTCGTAGCCGCGGAGCTTCAGCCACGCGGCGAGCTTCACGGACTGCGTGGACTTCCCGGCGCCCTCGCCGCCCTCGAAGACCACGAAGAAGCCGTCGCTGGCGAGCGGGACGGCCGCCGAGAGCGGGCGTCCGCGCAGCGAGGACCACAGGTCGGCGAAGACCGGGACGCCCGGCTTGTCGTCCATGGACCTGAACGCGGTCACGCCGAGCCAGACGACGAGCCCGGCGGCGACGAACAGGAGGATGCGGCTCATCGACACCTGGACCTCGGTGAACCCGAGGTCCAGCTGGCGGGCGGCCTGCCAGCCCGCGAGCGGCGCGGAGATCGTCATGGAGAGCATGAGGATGACGCGCGCGGAGACGGCGATGAACGCGAACATGCGGCCGCGGATCTCGTCCTCGGTGGACCGCTGGAGGAGCGTGATCCCCGCGAGGAACGCCATCCCGGCGCCGAGGCCGATGATGACGGAGCCGATGACGGAGAAGACCATGTGCGGGGCGACCGCGTCGATGGCGAGCCCGGCACCTGCGAGGACGATGCTCATGCCGAACCAGCGCAGGCGCGAGAGCTCCCCGATGAGCTTGGGGCCGAAGGCGATCCCGGCGCCGAGGCCGAGGAAGAGGAACACGGCGAGGGTGTAGAACGCGGCGTCCCCGGCACCGAGCGTCGCCGCGTACACGGTGCCGACGCCGATGAGGATGCCCGCGCCGCTGAACGCGCCGAGCATCCCGAGGATGAGGCCGCGCACGCGCTCGTTCGTGCGCAGGTAGGCCCAGCCCTCGACGAGGTCGTGCCACACGCTCGTGGTCTTCGCGGCGATCTGGCCGTAGCGGCCGGAGATCTGCGGGATGAAGAAGTAGACGGTGGCGGCGAGGATCGCGAACATGGCCGCCGTCAGGTACAGGGCGATGACCATCGGCTCGGCCCAGGAGCCGAGGTTGGACCACACGTTCGAGCCGCGTTCGAGGACGGCGAGGACCGCGAACGCCAGCGGCGGGGCGATGCCGTACGTGGTGGCGAGGCTGAGCTGGTTCGCGGCCTCGTACTTCTCCTGCGGGAGGAGGTTCGGGACCGCGGCCTCCTTCGCGGGCGACCAGATGAGGACCGCGCCCTCGATGCACAGCTGGGCGACGGCGAGCCACACGACGGTGAACGCCGTGTTGTTCGTGATGAGGTAGACCGTGGGGACGGAGGCGATGAGCAGGAACCGGGCGGTGTCGCACGCGGCCATGGTCTTGCGCCGGTCGAACCGGTCGGCGAACACGCCCGCGACGGGCCCGAGCACCAGGGACGGCAGGAGCCGCAGCACGATCGTCGCGGAGAACGCGGCGCCCTTGGCCGCGGGGTCGTCGAACAGGGACTGCGCGAACCCCGCGGTGGCGAAGATCGCGAGCCAGTCGCCGAAGGAGGCCAGGCCGAGCACGGTCCACAGCCGCCGGAAGGGCTTGATCCGCAGCACCGTCTGGATGTCGGCAAAGGTGTTCGCCATGCTGCTCCTCGAAAGTCAGAAGACCGCACCGGGTCGACTACGAGACTAGTCGGCCCGATGCGGCCTCACGTCCCGGCGCGGTCTTCAGAGTGGCCTGGGACGTCCTGTTACGGAAGGCGGCGGGCGAGGTAGTCGCAGACGACGCCGTTGGCCTCGGCGATCGACGCCGCGCAGCCCTCGGGGTCGCGGCGGAACGCCAGGCGGACCAGGGCCTGCCCGGTCTCGACGGCCACCGTCACGGTCTTGCCCAGCTCGTCGTCCCCGCCGATGCCGAAGCGCTGCGCGAGCCCCGCGAGGATCTGGTCGGCGATCACGTCGCCGCCGGTGGTGACCGCGTCGGCCCGGCCCGGGTCGATCGCGTCGGCCAGGTGGAGGACGCGGAAGCCCGGCGCCGTGCGGTACATGTGCACGTACTCGGCGATCGCGGCCTCGACCCCGGCCCGCCAGTCGGCGGGGGGCTCGGCGTCGAAACGGGCGGTCAGGCGCTCGAAGTACAGGTCGATGTACCGCTGCGAGAGCGCCTCGGCGAGCGAGCGCTTGTCCCCGAAGAACTGGTAGACCGAGCCGATCGCGACGTCGGCGCGCTGCGCGATGGCGGTGGTCGAGAGCCGGTCGTAGCCGACCTCCTCGATCAGGTCGGCGGCGGCGTCGAGCATCCGGCGGACGCGGGCGGCCGAGCGCTCCTGGACGGGCAGGCGGCGAAGCGAGTGCGTCTGGCCGAACTTGGACACCGGTGACATCGTGGGCTGCCTCGCGGCCGGCACGGTGGCAGTGCTCATGGTGTTGTCTCCCCCCTCGTGATGACAAGTCACCCCATCATGGACGACTTGCCCGGATTTGAGGCTCATTCCCGGTCGTGTCGCGAGAGAAATTCCGGCTTCCCCCGACCGAGTGTCACCAATCGGACACGAAACGGATCGAAAGCTCCATGTCGTCCATCGACTTGCGGGAATGCGGAGTTGGTCACTCCCGCGCGTGCGGCGGTTGTGCCCGGGCACGCCGAGACGGAAGGATGGCGAGGGTTTTGCGCGTTGCTCTAGGGGATGGCAACCGCGGGAGAGGAAGAACACGTGAGTCAACGGCGCACACCGGCGTTCCGGGCCCGATGCCGCAAGCAGGCGGTCCACCGCGTGGCGATGGTCTCGGTCCACACCTCCCCGCTCGCGCAGCCCGGGACCGGCGACGCCGGGGGCATGAACGTGTACGTCCTCAACACCGCCCGCGAACTCGCCCGTTCGGGCGTCGAGGTCGAGATCTTCACCCGCGCCACCTCCTCCGAGGAGCCCCCCACGGTCGAGGCCGCCCCCGGCGTCCTCGTCCACCACCTCCCCGCCGGGCCCTTCGAGGGCCTGTCCAAGAACGACCTCCCGACGCAGCTGTGCGCGTTCACCGGCGGCCTCCTGCGCGCCGAGGCCCACAACCGGCCCGGCCACTACGACCTCATCCACGCCCACTACTGGCTCAGCGGCCAGGCCGCGTGGGTCGCCTCAGAGCGGTGGAACGTCCCGCTCGTGCAGACCTTCCACACCCTCGCGAAGGTGAAGAACGCGCAGCTCGCGGAGGGCGACAAGCCCGAGCCGATCGGCCGCGTCTGCGGCGAGGAGCAGATCACCACCGAGGCCGACCTGCTCATCGCGAACACCGCGGCCGAGGCCGACGAGCTCCAGCGGTACTACGCCGCCGACGCCCGCCGCGTCGAGGTCGTCCACCCCGGCGTCGACCTGGGGGTCTTCCGCCCCGGCGACCGGTACGCCGCGCGCGCCGCGCTCGGTCTCCCCCAGGACGCGCTCGTCGTCGCGTTCGTCGGCCGCATCCAGCCAGCCAAAGCGCCTGACGTCTTGTTGCGAGGGCTTGCGCGCCTGAGAGAGACCGACCCGGAGCTGGCCGAGCGGATCGTGCCCGTGTTCGTCGGCGGGCCCTCGAACACCGACCTGTACTGGCTGCCGAAGCTCGCCGGGGAGCTCGGCCTCGGCGACCGCGTCCAGTGGCGCACCCCGCGCTCGGGCGAGGCGCTCGCGCAGGTCTACCGGGCCGCCGACGCCGTCGCCGTCCCCAGCTACAACGAGTCGTTCGGGCTCGTGGCCCTCGAAGCGCAGGCCACCGGCACGCCCGTGCTCGCCGCGAAAGTCGGCGGCCTGCCCACGGCCGTCGCCGACGGCGTCTCGGGGATGCTCGTCGACTCCCACCGCTCCGACGACTGGGCCGGGGCCCTCGGGCGCCTCATGGGCGACGGCGCCCTGCGCGAGCGCCTCGCCGCCGGGACCCGCGCCCACGCCGCGCTCTTCTCCTGGCAGGCCACCGCCGAGGGCCTCGGCGCCGCCTACCGGCGCACCGTCCTGCGCCGCTCCCAGGCGATTACGCTGAACCGGTGATCGAGCGACTCAAGGCCGCCCTCGACGGGACCGGCGCCGACTACCGCCTGGACACGCCGCGCTCGGCGGTCGTCACGCTCCCCGGACGGCGCAAGCTCGCCACCGAATGCGGCCTGATCCTCGAAGACCACGCCCTCCGCGTCGAGGCCTTCGTGGCCCGCCGACCCGAGGAGAACCGCGAAGCGGTGTGGGCGGAGCTGCTGCGCCGCAACGGGAAGCTCTACGCCGTCGCGTTCGCGACCGACGCCAACGACGACATCCACCTCGTCGGCCGCCTCCCCTTCACCGCGCTCACCGCCGACGAGCTCGACCGGGTCCTCGGGCAGGTCCTCGAAGCCGCCGACGACACGTTCAACACGATCCTCGAACTCGGCTTCAAGTCCTCCATCGAGGAGGAGTGGCGCTGGCGCCTCTCCCGCGGCGAGTCCACCAAGAACCTCGAAGCCTTCGAGCACCTGCGCCCCGAGGAGTGAAGAGAGGCGCGCCCCCGCACGGGAGCGCGCCTCGGACCGGACCCGGGTCAGGGGTTCGGGTTGTACTTCGCGTGGCAGGTGAACCCCCACCCGGCGGTCGCGTAGGCCTGGGCCCAGTCGCCGGGGCCCGCGGTGACGGTGTTGACCGAGTTGCCGATGATCGCCGTCGCCGTATGGACGTTGTCCGGATGCTTGTAGTTGGAGTAGCAGCCCTTCAGGCCCGTCGAGCCGTCGAACCCGCTGCCGTAGCACCAGGTGCCGCCGTCGACGTCCTGGCAGCCCTCCTCCTCGACCGCGGTCAGCCAGGCCGGCGCGGCCGGCCCGGAATCCGGCGCGGCGATCGGCCCGGCCTGCGCGGCGCCCGCGCCGCCGAACAGCATGAACGCCGCCGCGGCGGCCGCAGCGGCCGCCTGTCCCACCCGCTTCATCGCAGGGTCCCCCTAGGTGTTCGTCTTGCTCTGTTCCCTTGCGCCGCTTGCTGAAAGAAGATTCCTTCGGCAGGTCGCGCCCGATCGAAGCTACCGGAGGGCGCAAGGGGTCACCGGGAGTTCGCCGAATTCGGCTCATGACCGGGCCCGAGTGTCGTGAACGCGACAAGCGCAGCGACTGGAGCGCGCCACGCAACGAGGAGGGCTGAGGCGGGACTTCAGGGGGCGATGAGGGCCGCGGTCGGGAACCGACCGGGCTCGCCCGCGAGGCGCTGCACGGTGTCGAGCCAGACCGCGGCGTGGAGCGGGAGCCAGAACGCCAGCGCCGCATCGCGGGCCGCGCCCTCCAGGCTCGCGGCGGCCAGGTCGGTGACGGCGTCGGCGAGGTCGAGGCGCAGGCCGGGGTCGACGCCGAGGCCGTCGAGGTCGGCGGCGAAGAGGAAGAGGAAGTGGCGGGACGCGGTCTCGGCGTAGGCGGCGTAGGCGCGGGCGAAGCCGGGTCCGGCGGCGGCGAGCGCGCCGGTGAGGTCGGCGGCGCAGGAGCGGTAGACCTCGGCGAGGAGCCGCTTGCGGTTGCCGAAGTGGCTGTAGACGCACATGGTGGAGCGGCCGGAGGCCTCGGTGAGGCGGCGCACGGACAGGTCGCCGGTGCCTTCGCTGGCGATGAGGTCGCGGCCGCCGGCCACGAGCTGCTCGGCGACGGTCGGTGACGGCACGGCGTCCTCCTGATCACGATTCGGCCCGGCGCTTGACGGCTTCCGCCGGATCAATAACAATCGTTATCACGATAACAGTCGTTATTCCATCCCTCTGGAGGTCGAGATGACCGAATCCCTTGCGCCCGTACAGCTCCGACTCGCGGCGGTGGCCGGGTGGCTCAGCGCCGCCATCGTCCTCGTCAACACCGCCAAGCGCGCCGAACTCCTCCCGGCTTCGGCCGCGACCCAGCTCCTCGCCCCGCTCGCGCAGCTCTTCGCGATCGGCCTGATCCTGGGCCTCTATGCGGCGTCCCGCCGCCGCGGCCCGCTCCTCACCGCGGGCCTCGTCGCGAACCTCGCGGCCGTCGCGGGCCTCACCGCCGCCGAGGTCTGCATCAACCTCGTCTTCGCCTACCTCGAACCCGCCCAGGTCGACCACCTGCGTGGCGGCCCGCTCGGCACCGCCCTCACCGCCGCGTCGCTCCTGTTCATCCTCGCCACCGCCGTCTACGCCGCGGGCCTGTGGCGCGGCGGCGCGCCCCGCATCCCCTTGGCGCTGTACGCCCTCGCCGCGGTCCCGATCGGCCTGCGCGCCTTCGTCCCCGAAGCCGCGCTCCAGATGTCGCTGCTCGTCCTCGCGGCCGCGCTGGCCTGGCTCGCAGCGTCCCTCTGGCGCGGCCCGGCCGCCCGCCGCTGACCCGCGACGGGACCGCCCGCGGCGCGGGCGGTCCGCACCGGCGGCCGTCGCCTGCTGTGAGGAGGCGACGGCCGCCACACCTTTGCGGCAAGCGGGATGGCGGGGCGGGCGGGACGCGGCAGGATAGGGGCATGACTTACACGCTCGTGCTGCTTCGCCACGGCGAAAGCGAATGGAACGCCAAGAACCTGTTCACCGGCTGGGTCGACGTCAAGCTGTCGGCGTCGGGCGAGGACGAGGCGCGGCGGGGCGGGCGGCTGCTCGCCGAGGCCGACCTGCTGCCCGACGTGGTGCACACCTCGCTGCTGCGCCGCGCCATCAACACCTCCGAGCTGGCGCTGGCCGAGGCCGGGCGCTCGTGGATCCCCGTGAAGCGCTCGTGGCGGCTGAACGAGCGCCACTACGGCGCGCTCCAGGGCAAGAACAAGGCCGAGACGCTCGCCGAGTTCGGCGAGGAGCAGTTCATGACGTGGCGCCGCTCCTACGACGTGCCGCCGCCGGTGATCGAGGCGGGCTCCGAGTACTCGCAGGACGGCGACGCCCGCTACGCCGACCTGGCCCCCGAGGTGCGCCCAGGCACCGAGTGCCTCAAGGACGTCCTGGAGCGGATGCTCCCCTACTGGTACGACGGGATCGTCCCCGACCTGCGCGCTAATAAGACCGTTCTCGTCGCGGCGCACGGCAACTCGCTGCGCGCGCTGGTGAAGCACCTCGACGGCGTCTCCGACGAGGCGATCGTGGGCCTGAACATCCCCACGGGCATGCCGCTCAAGTACGAGCTCGACGAGGAGACCCTGAAGCCGGTCGTGGCCGGGGGCGAGTACCTCGACCCCGAGGCCGCCGCCGAGGCCGCCGCCGCGGTGGCCGCGCAGGGCAAGAAGTAAAGGGAACCGGCCGCGCTGGGTGAACAGCGCGTGACATTGACTGAGCCCACTTTTTCGGCTCGCAAGCGTCGCCGAAGCGGCCCGGTGCTCGACGCCGGGCCGTTTCCTGCTTAATCTGGGGTCGTGGCCCACAACGAACCGCAGCCCAAGAGCCTCGGGAGAGGCGTCGGGCGCGTCCTGACCGGTCTCGCCGCCGGTGCCGCTTTCGGCGCCGCCGCGACCGCCCTCATGCGGATCAGGCACCGGGGGGCGCCCCACCCCGAGCCGCGCACCGTACCCGTCCCCGACACCCGCCCGTGGGAGGCCGCCGTCGGCCTGCTGCGGACCGGCGTGTGCCTCGTCGACGACCACAACCGCGTCCTGTACACCAACCGCGCCGCCCGGGACCTGGGGCTGGTGGACGACCACGAGATCGTGTCGCTGACGCTGCGGGCGCTGCTCGCGCAGGCGCGGCGCTCGGGCCGCTACCGGGACGCGGAGATCGAGGTCCCCAAGCAGGTCATGGGCGAGCCGAGCGCGGTGAGCGTGCGCATCACGCCGCTGCCCGACGGCGTGTCGGTGGCCGAGTTCCAGGACATCTCCGAGCTGCACCGCGTGGAGCGGGTCCGGCGCGACTTCGTGGCGAACATCAGCCACGAGCTGAAGACCCCGGTGGGCGCGATGCAGATCCTCTCCGAGGCGCTCAAGGACGCCGCGGAGGACCCCGACGCGGCCGCGCGTTTCGCCGACCGCATCCGCTCCGAGTCGAAGCGGATGAACCACCTGGTCACGGACCTGCTGGAGTTGTCGCGGCTCCAGGGCGCGGAGAAGCTGCCGGACCCCGAGCCGGTCGAGGTCGACCGGATCGTCATGGAGGCGTTCGACCAGACGCGGATAGCGGCCGAGGAGAAGGGCATCGAGCTCCGGCTCACCGGCGTCGAGGACACCGAGGTGCTCGGGAACGAGGCGCAGCTCGTCACTGCCGTGAAGAACCTCGTGGGCAACGCCATCTCCTATTCACCTGAGAACACCACCGTTGAGGTGGAGACGTCGGTGGCGTCCCCCACCGGGCATCTGGCCGGTGTCAAGATGGTGTGCATCGCAGTGCGCGACCAGGGGATCGGCATCCCCGCGGAGGAGCTGGACCGGATCTTCGAGCGGTTCTACCGGGTGGACGCGGCGCGGTCGCGCCAGACCGGCGGCACCGGCCTCGGCCTGGCGATCGTCAAGCATGTGGCGGTCAATCACGGGGGTAGGGTGGAAGTGTCCAGTATGCCCGATGCCGGATCAGTGTTTACCTTGATGTTGCCTGCTCGTTCCCTTCCGTCCGACGCCACGGCACCGGACTCGGCTGAAATCGGAACAAGCCAGCAAGCCGCCCGTTAGGAAGGTTCACTCGTGACCCGCGTGCTCGTAGTTGAAGACGAGGAATCGTTCTCCGATGCCCTCTCCTACATGCTCCGCAAGGAGGGCTTCGAGGTGGCCGTCGCCGCGGACGGCGACGCCGCCATCAAGGAGTACGAGCGCGCCGGCGCCGACGTGGTCCTGCTCGACCTGATGCTGCCGGAGAAGTCCGGCACGGAGGTCTGCCGGGAGCTGCGGGCGAACTCGAACGTCCCGATCATCATGGTCACCGCCCGCGACTCCGAGGTCGACAAGGTGGTGGGCCTGGAGCTGGGCGCCGACGACTACATCACCAAGCCGTACTCCTCGCGCGAGCTGGTCGCCCGCATCCGGGCCGTGCTGCGCCGCTCCGCCGAGCCCGACGACCCGATCGTCACGGTCCTGGAGGCCGGGCCGGTGCGCATGGACGTCGACCGGCACACGGTCACCGTCGGCGGCGGCGACGTGCAGCTCCCGCTCAAGGAGTTCGAGCTGCTGGAGATGCTGCTGCGCAACGCCGGGCGCGTGCTCACCCGCGGCCAGCTCATCGACCGGGTCTGGGGCGCGAACTACGTGGGCGACACCAAGACCCTCGACGTGCACGTCAAGCGCCTGCGCTCCAAGATCGAGCCCGAGCCGGGCAAGCCGCGCCACCTCGTCACCGTGCGCGGCCTCGGCTACAAGTTCGACCCGCACGCGTAAGGGCCCCTCAGAGCCTTCGCCCGCCGTTCACCTCCGGAAATCGCATATCCTATACGATATAGGATATAGGGATAACGCTTGCCGCATCGGATAGGCTGCCTTCGTGACCTACCTTCCCGCGGACGACCGCTACGAGTCCATGCCCTACCGCCGCTCCGGACGCAGCGGCCTCAAGCTCCCCGCGATCTCACTCGGCCTGTGGCACAACTTCGGCCACACCCGGCCGCTGGAGACGCAGCGGGCGATCGTGCGGCGCGCCTTCGACCTCGGCGTGACCCACTTCGACCTCGCGAACAACTACGGGCCGCCCGGGGGCAGCGCCGAGGAGAACTTCGGACGCCTCCTCGCCGACGACCTGAAGGCGTACCGGGACGAGATCGTCGTCTCCTCCAAGGCCGGGTACTACATGTGGCCCGGCCCGTACGGCGAATGGGGCTCGCGCAAGAACCTCATCGCGTCCGCCGACCAGTCGCTCAAGCGGCTCGGCCTCGACTACGTCGACGTGTTCTACCACCACCGGCCCGACCCCGACACGCCCCTCGAAGAGACCATGGGGGCGCTCGACGCCATCGTGCGCTCCGGCAAGGCCCTCTACGTGGGCGTCTCAAACTACACGTCGGAGCAGGTCAAGGCCGCCGCCGCGATCCTCCGCGACCTCGGCACGCCGCTGCTCATCGACCAGCCGCGCTACTCGATGTTCGACCGCCGCATCGAGGACGACAACCTGCTGGACGCCCTCGAAGAGGTCGGCGCGGGCTGCATCGTCTTCAGCCCGCTGGAGCAGGGCGTGCTCACCGACCGGTACCTCAAGGGCATCCCGTCCGACTCCCGCGTCGCCACCAGCCACTTCCTCAACGAGGACCGCCTCGACGACGCCACCATGGCGAAGGTGAAGGCCCTCAACGAGATCGCCGCGGCCCGCGGCCAGTCGCTCGCGCAGACCGCGCTCGCCTGGGCCCTGCGCGACGACCGCATGACCAGCGTCATCATCGGCGCGAGCTCCGTGAAGCAGCTGGAGGACAACGTCGCCGCGACCGCGAACCTCGCGTTCACCGCCGACGAGCTCGCCGCGATCGACGCCGCGTCCATCGGATAGCAAGGCCCGCAAGGCGTCAGCGGGACCGTCGCGCGTGCGGCGGTCCCGCGACCGATACCTCGGTATGACGCGACGCGCCCGGAAATCCACCGCAAGTCGGAAGCCGCGGGCGCGGTCATTTCCTACTATTCGGGCATGACCGCTCCACGGACCGCCCTCCGCCCGCCCCAGCACCAGTTCGATCCGCGCGTCCTGCCCTGGTGGCGCGTGCAGTGCCTCATCGCCACGGCCGTGCCCGTCGTGCCGCTCGCCGTCCTCGGCCTCCTCATCGCCCCGGCCCGCGCCTGGCTCCTCCTCCCCGCCGCCGCGATCCTCGTCTTCGGCGTCGCCGCGTCCCTCGCGATGCCCGTGTGGTGGCACCGCGTCCACCGCTGGGAGGTCACCGACACCGCCGTGTACACGCTCACCGGGTACTTCTGGCGGGCCTGGCGCGTCGCCCCCATGTCGCGCATCCAGACCGTCGACACCACCCAGGGCCCGCTCCAGCGGTCCTTCGGCCTCTCCACGGTGGTCGTCACGACCGCGTCGTCGGCGGGCGCGGTGAAACTCGAAGGGCTCGACCAGGACCAGGCGTCGGCGCTCGCCGAGCGCCTCACCGAGCTCACCGACGCGACCCCCGGGGACGCGACGTGAACGGCATCGAGCACGCCGAAGGCGCCGAGCCCTGGCGCCGCCTCCACCGCGACGGCCTGAAGGTCACCGCCCTGTACATGCTCGGCGTCGCCGTCGGCGCGGGCGTGCCCGTCGCCATCGGCATCGGCTCCGGCCCGGGGCTGCTCATCGCGCTCGCGTTCGTCGTGCCCGGCGCCGCGGTCGTCATCGGCCTCGTCGTCGGCTACGAAATGATCCGCCTGCGCGTCACCAGGTACCGCGTCACCGACGCGCGCGTGGAGATGCACACCGGCGTCCTGTTCAAGACCCGGCGCTCGCTCATGCGCGAGCGCATCCGCTCCGTGGACCTCACCGCGAACCCGCTCGAACGCGTCTTCGGCCTCGCGAAGGTGAAAGTGGGCACCGGCGAGACCGGCAGCGGCTCCGGATCGACGAGCGAGCAGACCCTCACCCTCGACTCGGTCGCCCGCGCCGAGGCCGACCGGCTCCGCGCGGAACTGCTGCGCCGCAGCGCGGTCGAAGCCGGCGAGGACGGCGAGCAGCGGCTCGCCACCTGGCGGCCCGGATGGCTCAAGTACGCGCCCCTGTCGTTCCTGACGCCGATGCTCGCGGGCGCCGCCGTCGGCGCGGTCTTCCAGGTCGCCGACTGGTTCGGGCGCGGCGGCCTGCCCGTGCAGGTCGTCGGCGACCTCGTCGGCGAGTACGGGCCGTGGGCCGTGCTCGGACTCGGCCTCGTCGGGCTGCTGGTGCTCGGCGCGATCGCCAGCCTTGCGCTGCAAGGCGAAGCATGGTGGGGGCACCGGCTCGACCGCGAGCCGGGCGGGACGCTGCGGGTGCGCCGCGGCCTCTTCGTGTCGCGCTCGCTCAGCCTGGAGGAGGAGCGCATCCGCGGCGTCGAGATCGTCGAGCCGCTCGGCGTGCGCTCCGCGGGCGCCGGGCGCCTCGACGTCGTCGCCATCGGCCTCAAGACCGACCAGGAGGGCTCCGACCTGTCGACGCTCGTCCCGGCCGCGCCGCTGCCCGCCGTCGTCGACGCGGCCGAAGCCGTCGTCGGTCCCGTCGACTGCGCACTGACGCCGCACCCGCGGACCGCGCGGGCGCGGCGGCTGCGCTGGGCCGCCGTCGCCGTCGTCGTGCTCGCCGCCGCGGCCACCGTGCCGCACCTGCTGTGGGACCTTCCGGCGCTGCTGAGCGCCGCGATCGTCCTAGCGGCGGTGCTGGCCTCGGTGTTCGCGGTGTGGACCGCGTTCGACTCCTATGCGTCCCTTGGCCATGCGCTCACCGCGCGGCACCTCGTGTCGCGGCGCGGGAGCACCCGGCGGGCCGCCGTCCACTTGGACCGGTCGGGGATCATCGGCTGGCGGCTCACGCAGTCGGTGTTCCAGCGGCGCATGGGACTGATGACGCTCGACGCGACCACCGCGGCCGGGAAGGGCCACTACGCGGTGATCGACGCCGACGAGCACGAGATCCTCGACTTCGCCGCCGAGGCCGTGCCGGACCTGCTGCGGCCCTTCGTAGTCAGGTCACCGGAATGACCGGAGCGCGTCCTCGCCGGGCGGCTCCTCGGCCCGGATGAGCGCCTCGATCTCGCCGATCCGGTCCCATGTGTTCACGGCCATCCCGGCGAGGACGCGCCCGGAGCTGGTCCAGAACGCCACGAATTCGAGCGACTCGACCGAGCCGGAGACGACCACGGAATCGTAGGCGTCGGGTCCGGCGACGAACCCGAGGTACTCCATGCCCAGGTCGTACTGGTCGGTGAAGAAGTACGGCAGCTTGTCGAAGGCCGCGTCGGAGCCAAGCACGGCCTTCGCGGCGTGCTCGCCGGTGTCGATCGCGGTCTGCCAGTGCTCCACGCGGATCGGGCGGCCGTAGTGCGGGTAGGGGGCGCTCGCGACGTCGCCCGCGGCCCACACGTCCTCGGCGCTGGTGCGCAGGGTCCCGTCGACGGCGAGGCCGCCGCCGAGCGCGCGCTCGCGCTGTTCGAGGCCCGCGGCCGCGGCGAGCCCGGCGTTGGGGACGACGCCGACCGCGACGAGCACCAGGTCCGCGTCGACGCGCTCCCCGTCGGTGGTCTCGACGCCAACGGCGCGGCCGTCCTCGCCGACGATCTTCGCGATCTCGGTGCGGCGGTGCAGGTCCACGCCCTTGTCGAGGTGCAGCTGCGCGAACACCAGGCCCATCTCGGGGCCGAGGACGCGTTCGAGGGGCTGCGCGCCCATGCCGAACAGGGTCACGTCGCGGCCGAGCTGCCGGGCCGACGCGGCGACCTCCATGCCGATCCAGCCGTCGCCGACGATGACAACGCGTCCATCGCCGCCTTTCAGTTCGGCCGCAAGGAGGTCGGCGTCCTCGACGGTGCGCAGCAGGTGCACGCCACGCAGGTCCGCGCCCGGCACGGGCAGGGCCCGGGGGCTCGACCCGGTGGCGAGGATCAGCTTCGCGTAGTCGAGGCCGCTCCCGTCGGCCAGCGCGACCCGGTGCGCGGCGGTGTCGAGCCCGGTCGCGGGCGTGCCGACGCGCAGGTCCGCGTTCTGGCGGTACCACTCCTCGTCGACGGTGAACAGGGCCCCGCGCCCGGCGTCCCCGCGCAGGTAGTCCTTGGACAGCGGCGGCCGCTCGTACGGGCGGTGCGGCTCCCCGGTGACGACCACGAGGTCGCCTTCGTATCCCTCGTCGCGGAGGGTCTGCGCGGCCTTGGAGGCGGCGAGGCCGCCTCCGACGATGACGTACGGTGCACTCATTTGCGGCTCCGGCTCCCGTAGGCGGTTGATCCGCCTCCCATTCTTACTCCGAACGGGTGACCGCGGCAGCCGGTGCGCTGATACGGGGAGCGTTCTCACGCTTGAACGTCTGGACTATATTGAGCCGGGTTCGCATCATTTAGGGGACCGGAGGGCGCGGCGGTGGCTGGTTTCAGCATCGATCCAGAGACCATGCGGAAGTCGGCCGACGAGCTCGACGCCGGCAAAGAGGAAGTGCAGGCGCTGCTCGACGAGTTCACTGCGGCGCTGGAGCAGTACGCCGACGGGTTCGGCGGCGACACCATCGGGTCCCTGACCGGCATGGCGCACCAGGCGTGCACCGACGCGGTCAACGAGTGCTTCACGACGAACATCGAGGAGATCGGCCAGATTGCGGTGGCGCTGCGGGAGATGGCCGACGGCCATGAGGCCGGCGACGACGAGTCCGCCCAATCGTTCAAGCAGCTCGCGGGCGAGCTCGGCGGCACCACGACCGGACCGAAGTAGGAGACGCGGCGACCAATGGGCATGCAGCTGCCGTCGGAACTCATCAGCATCATGGGCGCGCTCGGGTACGAATGGCCCGAGTCCGATGAGGAGAAGATCTTCAAGACCGCCGGGGAGTGGACCGGCATGGCCGACCGGATCGCTGGCCGGGTGGAGTCGCTGAACAACGCGGCTAGGACGCTGGTGGAGAACAACTCCGGCGCCGAGATCGACGCGTTCAAAGAGGAGTGGGACGACAAGGAGTCGGCTGTGCGGAACATCGCCGACGCCGGCGACCCGGCGAACCTCATCAACATCGGCCTCACGATCGCGGCGGGCATCGTCCTGGCGCTGAAGATCCAGGTGATCGTGCAGCTGGCGATCCTGGCGTTCCAGATCGCGCAGGCCATCGCGACGGCCGCGATCACGTTCGGGGCGTCCCTGCTCCAGATTCCTATTTTCAAGACCATCACGGGGCTCATCCTCGACCAGTTGATGGGCATGGCGATCAATGCGGTGATGAATGGGCGGTAGGAAGCGCAAGACTCCGAAGCCGCAGCGGGACGTCCCGGGGGCCGCGGTCGTCTCGAACATCCTCAAGGACGGGGACACGCTGCGCCCCGCCAAAGGCGGCGACTTCAGTGGGAAGGCCCCGGACGCGCCCGGGCCCGCGCCGAAGCCCAAGCCGGACCCGGTGCCGGACCGTCCCGACTTCGTTCCGGGCCCGGGCGAGCGCCCGATCCTGAACCCGCCCGCGGGCTTCAAGGACAAGGCCGACTTCGAGCGGTTCCGGGACCGCCTGAACCAGGGCCTGCACGACGCGGGGTACGACGACGCGAAGGTCATGCTCCAGGGCTCCGCGACCGACGGCGTGAGCCACAACCCGGCCAAGGGGAGCCGACCGTTCGACGGCGGCGGCAAGAAGAGCGACTACGACCTCACCGTCGAGAGCAACAAGCTCGTGGACGCCGCGAAGGACGCCGGGATCGACATGCGCAACGGCGGCCGCCGCACCGGGCCGATCGAGCGTGACAGGGACCTTGAGAAGGTCGGGTTGAAGGACCTCCACAAGGAGCTCACCGATATGACGGGCGGACGCCCGATGTCGTTCATGGCGTACCGCGACGCCCAGTTCGCCGTCAACCGCGCCCAGTCCCCCACCGTCTCCCTGACGCCCCCCTACGGCTACATGCCGCGGACGTGATGACTAGGCTCCCCGCGGAGCGAAAGGACAGCCATGGTTGAGAACCTGTACGGAGTGAAGGGCGGCGACGCCGAGGCGGTCGCCGCCGCGCTGGAGCCCGTGATCGGCCACCGGTTCGAGGGCCGCGACAGCTCCTTCTACGGCGACTACTGGGCCGCCGACTTCGGCGACGACGTCCAGATCCGCGTCATCCCCCAGGTCGACCCGTCCGGTGACCTCCAAGTCGAGGACTTCCCCGAATACCAGGTCCTCATCTACATCGACGGCACCATCTCGGTCGACGGCATCGCGGGCCTCCAGACCCCTGCGGGCGTCATCGAACTCCTGCGCGCCCGTTGACCTCACCCCTCGGCGTCGCCCATGTCTGGGAGCCCGGGATTGAACTCGGCCTCGAATTCGGGGAGGACCCACTTGTACCGCCCGCGGTGGCGGACGCGGACGAGGCCGCCGAAGGCGGGGTCCTGTTCGCGGACCCAAGCTTGGAGATAGCTGAGATGAGATCGCGCCTGTTCGGCGCTCACGGCGACCAACCGGTCCCAGTAGTTCAGACTAGGCACGGATTCATCAGGAAGCGCGACCTGGAGCGCAATAGCCATTGCATTGCACCAAGGCAGCGCCTCATGCAGCCACACTTCCGGAACCTCGACGAAGTAGCCCATCCTTGCCTGTTGGTACGGCGCCGGAGACCGTGAGTGCTCGCACAAGAACTTCACCCGCAGCGGCACGACCGTGTGGCCCGAGCCGAGTTCTCTAGGCTTCCCATCGGCGGCAATCGTGACCAGGCGGGGCCCATTGGCGGCTTCGCTCTCGAACGCCTGGAGGAGGTCTTGGAGGTAGGTCTCCGCATGGGTGATGAGCCGCTTGCCGGTCTGTGCCGCAAACTCAGGGCTGAGTAGTGTTCCGACAGCCGTCTCGAAGCGCTCGTCGGGGTCGACCGGCGCGACCACGCCGCTCAGCAGGTCTTGGATTGCGACATCCTCATCGCAAGAGCCGCAGGTGATCTCGCGCTTGCCCTTCAGACGCCGGTTGAACAGCCGCTCGATTTCCCACTGTCCTGCCTGCCGCCCTTCGGGATCGTTGCAGTTGCCGCCGCAGGAGACGTAGGTGCGGACCTTCACGCCCTGCCAGAATTCGGCGACGTGGCTCTTGATCTCCTCGATGACCAAGGTGAGGAGGTAGTCCGGGACCACGGCCTTGACCGAGACGATCAGCCGGTTCCGGTCGAGCTTGATGAGCGCCCGGCCGTGGAGGCCGTGGTCGATCACCAGGCCGCCGGTCCAGTGGAGGCTGTCCTCGTAGCGTTCGCGCCCAAGCGAAAGCGAGTGCAGCCGCACGATGAGCCGGTAGATCAGACCCTCGGGGATGTGGAAGTTGTCCGAGGCGTCGCTGAACTTGCAGATCCGGGTCTGCACGGCGAGGTCGCCGCCGTAGTCGTGCCATGCCTCCAGTGAAGGCGTGGCGGGGTCGACCAGCTGCGCGATGAGGCTCGTCGGCGGACGACCACCATGGCCCCCGCCGCCGACGCGGTACGAGATTTCGTACTCCTCCATGAGCCGCAACAGGACCCGATGGACCTTCTCCGGATAGCGCAGGTGCGGCGGGTTGGTCGGGTCGTTCCAGATCTCCTTCAGGCGGGTGTGCTCAACAAGTCCGTGGTTCAAGACGGTCCGTCCGTCGTCGAGCACCAGGCTGACCGCCGTACTGAGCCAGTCGCCCTTGAGGACCACCAACTGGTCGAGGCCGGGAATGTCCGGGTAGTGGCACCAGCGGCCGAGGTCCGTTGCCACAGACGCAAGGGTCCTCGCCGATGCTTCGGTGATGCCGTGCACCGCGGCACGGGCGAGGTAGTCCGGGTATTCGAGGTACGGCTCGGGAACCTGATGCAGGTCGTCCTGGAAGCGGCGCCAGCTCGCGGGCAGTTTCCGGGAGAAGTACGGGAGCGCGGAGGCGGTGCGCTGCACGGCGGACTTCAGGTCCTCGATCCCGGCGCCGGTGCTGCTGTCGACGTGGTGGAAACCCACGATGACATCGCCGTGGAGCTGGCGGAGCCGGTGCTCGTCGATGTGCGCGAACCGGTCCTTCGGTCCCCCGTGGGTCGCGACGACGTGCACGCGGACATCGTCCCCGGCCCGCCTTCGGATCAGCTCGATCCACTCTTCGACGTTGTCCTGCCGCGGCCCGTGCCGAGGCTTCCAGACCACGAGGTAGACAGCAGGAGCCGTGAAGAAGAGCTGATGCGTGGGCCGATAGGTCTCCTGGCCTCCGAAGTCCCAGGTGTTCAGCACGCACTCGTCGGCGGTCCCGCGCGAAAGGGTCAGCGCCCTGACCTCGATGCCGTGCGTCGAGGAGCGGTCGGCCTCGAACGGCTCCCCCAGCATCGCGGACAGCAAGGTGCTCTTGCCGACCGCGCCTTCCCCTACGAGCACGAGCTTCGCTTCACGGACTGCGACGCCGTCAGCGGCGACCTCCTTCAGGAAGGTCATCAACCCGCCTTCACCGCTCGCTTCAGCGGCGGCCATCTCCGGAGGGAGCGGGTTTTCGGATGCGGAGAACTGCTCCAGGTCGGGGAACTCGGCGATCTGCTCAGGAAGAGCCCGTAGCCGGTTGTCGCTGAGGTCGAGGTTGGTGAGCCTGGTCAGGTTCCCGACGGACTCGGGGATCGCCGCCAGCGCGTTGTTGCGGAGGTCGAGCAGGGTCAGCGAGGCGAGGTCGCCGATGGAGGCGGGCACCGAGCTGAGGCGATTGTCGCAGAGGCGGAGCATGGTGAGACTGGCGAGGCCGCCGATGGAATCGGGCAGTGAGGTCAGCCGGTTGTACGAGAGGTCGAGTTGGGAGATGCCGGTGAGGTTCCCGATCGACTCCGGGAGTGAGGCGAGCCGGTTCATGCTCGGGTCGAACTCGGTGAGCGTGGTGAGATTGCCGATCGACTCCGGAAGAGATTCGACGTCGTTGTCCCAGAAGCTGAGGCGCTCAAGCGAGCTGAGGTCGCGGATCGAGTCGGGCAGGGAGCGCAGTTCATTGTCGCGGCAGGTGAGGCTGGTGAGGGCGGCCAGGCGCCCGATACCGTCGGGCAGTGCAGTGAGCCGGTTGTCGTCCAAGTCGAGCTTGGTGAGCCCGGTGAGGTTCAGGATCGACTCGGGCAATGCGGTGAGCCGGTTGTCCTCCAGGTTCAGGCTCGTGAGCGCGGTGAGGTTCCCGATGGATTCCGGCAGCGACGCCAGGCGGTTGGCGTTCAACGTCAGGTGGGTGATGCCGGTGAGGTTTCCAAGCGACTCGGGGAGCGCTTTGAGGTCGTTGTTGCTCAGATGCAGCAGTGTCAACCCGGTGAGGTTCCCGATCGACTCCGGCAGCTCGCGCAGGTCGTTGCCGTAGAGGTTGAGATGGGTGAGCGCCGTGAGGTTCCCGATCGACGCCGGGATCTCCTCGATGTCGTTCCGCGCGAGGTCCAGCTGGGTCAGCGCGGTCAGCTCCCCGATCGACTCCGGAACCCGGGTCAACCGGTTCTTGTCCAGGTCGAGCGAGGTGAGCGCGCGAAGCCGGCCGATCGACTCCGGCACCTCGGCCACCAGGTTGTCGAAGAGGTCGAGCTTGGTGAGCCCGGTGAGATCCCCGATCGCATCAGGCAAGGAGGTGATCCGGTTGTCCTTGAGGTCCAGCTCGGTGAGCCAGGTCAGCTCGCAGACCTCCTCCGGGAACTCCCGCAGGTCGAGATCAGTGAGGTCGAGGACGGTCTGCTTGGTGCGCTTGGCTTCACGAATGCGGCGAACGGCCTCGTCGAGCATCGAAAGGGGCTCTTCCTGCGGGGAGACAAGGAAACTCCCATTCTAGAGGGTCCCCTCATACCGGAAGAGGCATCGACATGTGCCTGCTGCGGCAGGGTTCAGGACCAGCCTCGGCGGAGGGGGCGGGTGGATTGGGTCGGGGTGGCGGGGCGGGTTCGGTAGACGATGTAGGGGCGGAAGACGTACCAGACGGGGGCGCTGAAGGCGTGGACGAGGCGGGTGAAGGGGAAGAGGGCGAAGAGGGCGAGGCCGATGAGGGCGTGGAGTTTGAAGGCGCCCGTGGCGGCGGTCATGGCGGCGACGTCGGGTTGGAGGGTGAAGATGCTGCGGAACCAGGGGGAGACGGTCTCGCGGTAGTCGGTCTCGTGGGCGCCGGTGAGGCCGGCGACGGCGCTGAGGAGGGTGGTGGCGAGGCCGGCGAGGATCGCGGCCACGAGGACGAGGTACATGACCTTGTCGTTGACGGTGGTGGCGCTGAAGACCGGGCCAGTGGTGCGGCGGCGCCAGATGAGGAGGGCGATGCCCCCGAGGGTGGTCACGCCCGCGATGCCGCCCAAGGAGAGCGCGGTGACGTGGTACTGGTCGTTGGTGATGCCGACGGCGTCGGTCCAGGACTCGGGGATCAGGAGGCCAACCACATGGCCGATGATCACGACGATGAGTCCGAAGTGGAACACCGGGCTGGCGATGCGCAGGAGCCGCGACTCGTAGAGCTGCGAGGAGCGGGTGGTCCAGCCGAAGCGGTCGTAGCGGTAGCGCCAGACCGTCCCTCCGATGAGGACGGCGAGGACGACGTAGGGCAGTGCGCCCCACAGCAGGTAGTCGACGGCGGTCGGGTTCATCGGGCGGCTCCGATCCTCGCGGGCATGCCGAGCCGCACCGCGCCGTAGGGGTCGAGCCCTACGTCCTCGGCGGGAGGTCCGGCGGCGGCCAGGCGGGCGGCCTCGCGGCGGGCTTCGTCGGGGGGCGGGAGGGTTGCGGCCACGGCGTCGAGGACAGCGGCGTACGGGCTGGCGGCGTCGCGGAGGGCGGCGCGCAGGAGCTCGATGCCGGGCTGGAACCGGACGAGGAGCCGCTCACCCGCCTCCACGTCCCCTCGGGCGGCGAATTCGAGCACCACTGCCAGGTGGTCGGGCAGTTCGGCGGCGTCGAGTCTCCAGCCGCAGGCGCCATAGATCTCCTTGATGCGGGCGAGGGCGTGCCCGCGCCTGCGGGTGTCGCCGTCGGTGTAATAGGTCAGGTGGAGCGCCCTGCGGCGCTTGAGGTCGAAGGTGCGCACGTACTCCCGGCCCAAGTCCATTTCGGACTGCGAGCGCGCATAGGAGCAGAACGCCGTGAGCGCTTCGCGGGCGTCGCCCGGTTCCTGTTCCGCCGCAGCCGCTTCGATCAGCGGGAGCCGCTCGAAGAACGCGGCGTCGGGGTAGCACAGGAGCATCGCGGCGGCCTGGCGGATCACGGCGGTCACTTCGCCTCCCCGGATTCTTTGAGGTACTTTCCGTCGCTCGTGTTCTGGTCCGCCCGCTCCCGTTCGGGGAACAGCCCCGGCGGACGCCCGTTGCCGTCCCAGTTCAGGAGGTTGAAGCGGCGCGCGGGGCCCGAGCGGCCGTCGCTGGTCTGGCGGTCGCGCAGGGCGTGGAAGTTCTCCACGGAAGCCGGCTGCGGCCGCCCGGACGCCTCGCCGAACGGCACGCCGCCGCCCATGCCGCCCATGCCGCCCATGCCGCCCATGCCGCCCATGCCGGGGCCGCCCTCGAAGTCGAGGCTGCACCCGATCTCGTCGATGACGCCGCGGTCGGCCTCGTCGACCCCGTACGCGGTCGGGATGACGTACCGGTCGTCGTACTTCGCGATGGCGAGCAGCCGGTACATGTCCTGGATCTCGGTGCCGTTCATGCCGACCGCCGCCGCGATCGACTCGTCGGGCTCCTGCCCGAGGTTGAGGCGCCGCATGTACGCGCGCATCGCCGCGAGCTTCGCGAGCACCGCCTTCACCGGCTCCGGGTCTCCCGCGGTGAACAGCTCCGCGAGGTACTCGACCGGGATGCGCAACGTGTCGATGGCGGCGAACAGGTTCCCGGCGTCCTCGCCGTCGTGCCCGGTCTCGCTGAGCGCGTCGACGACCGGCGACAGCGGCGGCACGTACCAGACCATCGGCATCGTCCGGTACTCCGGATGCAGCGGCAGCGCGATCCCGAAGTGCTTGGCCAGCTTGTACACCGGCGAGCGCCGCGCCGATGCGAGCCAGCGCTCCGGGATGCCGTCGCGGATCGCCGCGGCGGCGACCTCGGGGTCGTCGGGGTCGAGGAACACGTCGAGCTGCGCGGCGTACAGGTCCCGCTCGTCCTTGACGGCGGCGGCCTTGCCGACCCGCTCGACGTCGTAGAGGACGACCCCGAGGTACCGCAGCCGCCCCACGCAGGTCTCGGAGCACACCGTGGGCATGCCGACCTCGACGCGCGGGTAGCAGAGCGTGCACTTCTCGGCCTTGCCGGTCTTGTGGTTGAAGTACACCTTCTTGTACGGGCAGCCGGTGACGCACATGCGCCAGCCGCGGCACTTGTCCTGGTCCACAAGGACGATGCCGTCCTCGGCCCGCTTGTACATGGCGCCCGACGGGCACGAGGCGACGCAGCTGGGGTTGAGGCAGTGCTCGCAGATGCGCGGCAGGTAGAACATGAACGACTGCTCGTACTCGAAGCGGACCTTGTCGCCGATGCGCTGCACGATCGGGTCGTTCGACGCGAGCTCCTCCCCGCCCGCGAGGTCGTCGTCCCAGTTGGCGCTCCAGGTGATCTGCATGGGGTCGCCGGTGAGGAGCGACCGGGGCCGCGCGCCGGGGATGTCGTCGCCGAGTGGCGCGGAGACGAGATGCTCGTAGTCGTACGTCCAGGGCTCGTAGTAGTCCTGGATCGCGGGCATCTTCGGGTTCGCGAAGATCGTGGCGAGCTTCTTCAGCCGCCCGCCCGCGCGCGGCTTGAGTCTCCCTGCGGCCGTGCGCTTCCAGCCGCCCTGCCAGCGCTCCTGGTCCTCGTGGCGGCGCGGGTAGCCCTGGCCGGGGCGGGTCTCGACGTTGTTGAACCAGACGTACTCGACGCCGGAGCGGTTCGTCCACGCCTGCTTGCACGTGACGGAGCAGGTGTGGCAGCCGATGCACTTGTCGAGGTTCATGACCATGGCGACCTGGGCCATGACTCTCCCGATGCGGGCCATCAGTACGTCACCTCGGTGCTGCGCTTGCGCACGACCGTGACTTCGTCGCGCTGGTTGCCGGTGGGGCCGATGTAGTTGAACGCGTAAGAGAACTGCGCGTACCCGCCGATGAGGTGGGTGGGTTTGACGAGGAGGCGGGTGAGGGAGTTGTGGATGCCGCCGCGCTTGCCGGTGGTCTCGGTCTTGGGGACGTCCACGACGCGCTCCTGGGCGTGGTACATGTACACCGTCCCTTGTGGCATGCGGTGGGAGACGACGAGCCTGGCGGCGACGACGCCGTTGCGGTTGACGGCCTCGACCCAGTCGTTGTCCTTGGCGCCGATGGCGTCCGAGTCGGCGGGGCTCATCCAGATGTTGGGGCCGCCGCGGGAGAGCGTGAGCATGAGCAGGTTGTCCTGGTACTCGGAGTGGATGGACCACTTCGAGTGCGGGGTCAGGTATCTGACGGCGACGGCCTTCTCCCCCGTGGGCCCGATCTCCGGTTCACCGAAGAGCGCGGCCATGTTCAGGGGCGGCCGGTAGACGGGGAGCGCTTCGCCGAACTCGTGCATCCAGTCGTGGTCGACGTAGCAGTGCATGCGGCCGGTGAGGGTGTGCCAGGGCTTGTCGTGTTCGAGGTTGATGGTGAACGGCGAGTAGCGGCGGTCGTGCGCCTCTTTCCCGGACCATTCGGGGCTGGCGCCGACGGGGGTGGGGCCGTGCTGGGCGTCGGCGAAGACGACGCGGCGTTCGGCCCCGGCGTGGATCAGCTCCGAGAAGTCGGTGCCGGTGCGGGCGGCGAGGCGCTCGAAGCCTTGGGCGGCAAGGCGTCCGTTGCTGGTGCCGGAGAGGGCGAGGATCATCTCGCAGGCTTTGACGTCGGTGTCGATGAGCGGACGGCCGACGGCGGGCTCCTGTGCGGAGGTGCCGTTCCTGGCGGCGAGCCAGCCGATCTCGGCGTCGGGGGTGAAGGCGACGCCCTTGACGGGCAGGCCCTTGGTCTCGGCGAGGGGGCCGAGGGCGGCCATCTTCGCGGCTACGGCGGGGTAGTCGCGTTCCACGGCGATGATCGCGGGCATGGTCCTGCCCGGGATCGGTCGCGTCCCTTGGGCTTTCCAGTCGGGGGCGGTGCCGCCGGGCTGGGCGAGCTCGCCGGGGGTGTCGTGCTGGTGGGGTGCGGCGACGAGGTCGGTGGCGGTGCCGAGGTGGTCTTCGGCGAGTTCGGAGAAGCGGCGGGCGAGGGCGTGGAACGCCTCGAAGTCGGTGCGGGCCTGCCAGGGCGGGTCGATCGCGGGCGAGAACGCGTGCACGTACGGGTGCATGTCCGTTGTGGACAGGTCGTGCTTCTCGTACCAGGTGGCCGCGGGCAGCACGAGGTCGGAGAGGAGGGTCGTGGAGGTCATCCGGAAGTCGAGGGAGAGCAGCAGGTCGAGTTTCCCCTGCGGGGCGAGGCCGTGCCACGTGACGTCGGCGGGCCGGTGGCCGGGCCCGGCTTCAGTGCCCTGCACGGAGTTCTGGGTGCCGAGGAGGTGCTTGAGGAAGTACTCGTCGCCCTTCGCGGAGGACCCGAACAGGTTGGCGCGCCACACGGTCAGGACCCGCGGCCAGTTCTCGGGCGCGTCGGGGTCCTCGGCGGCGAAGCGGAGCTCGCCGGATTCGAGTTCGTCGGCGATGTACTCGCCGGGCTCCTTCCCGGCTTCCTTGGCTTCTTGCGCGAGGAGCAGCGGGTTGCGGTCGAAGGTGGGGTAGGACGGCATCCAGCCCATGCGTGCGGAGGCGGCGACCAGGTCGGCGGTGTGCGTGCCCGCCAAGCGGTTCGGGCCGGTGGCGGACAGGAGCGCGTCGGCGTCGTACGTGTCGTAGCGCCACTGGTCGGTGTGCAGGTACCAGTACGGCGTGGCGGCCATGAACCGCGCGGGCCGCGTCCAGTCCATTGCGGACGCGTAAGCGGCCCAACCGGTCTGGGTGCGGCACTTCTCCTGGCCCACGTAGTGCGCCCAGCCGCCGCCGTTCTTCCCCTGGCAGCCGGTGAGCAGCAGGAGGGTGAGGAACGAGCGGTACATCGTGTCGCCGTGGAACCACTGGTTCGTGCCCGCGCCGAGCACGATCATGGCCCGGCCTCCGGAGTCCCTTGCGGTGGCGGCGAACTCGCGGGCGATGCGCGCGATCCGGTCGGCCTTGACGGAGGTCACGGACTCGGCCCACGCGGGCGTGCACGGCTCGGCCGCGTCCTCGTACCCGCTGGGCCAGCGCCCCGGCAGGCCCGGCCGCTGCACGCCGTACTGGGCCAGGAGCAGGTCGAACACGGTCGTGACGAGGCGGCCGTCCACGCGGCGGACCGGGACGCCGCGCTCCATCGCGTCCCCGTCGCCATCGAAGCGCGGCAAGGAGACCGGCGCGTACGAGCCGCCGTCCTCGTACAGGGTCAGCGCGGGCGTGATGCCTTCGAGGTCGAGGTTCCACTTCCCCGGCTCGGCGTCGTTCCAGCGGGTCCCGAGGGTCCCGTTGGGCGCCACCGGCTCCCCGGTCGCCTCGTCGAGGAACACGGGCTTCCACGCGGCGTACGGGTCGTCGAGGGCGCCGCTGCGCAGGAACTTCCCGGGCGCGAGCCCGCCGTCCCGCTCCTCCAGCTCCACGAGGAACGGCAGGTCGGTGTACTTGCGCACGTAGGCGTCGAAGGCCGCGGTGCGCTGCTCGATGAAGTGCTCCTTGAGGATCACGTGCCCCATCGCCATCGCCATGGCCCCGTCGGTGCCCGGGTGCGGGGCCAGCCATTCGTCGGCGAACTTCGCGGCGTCGTTGTAGTCGGGGGCGACGGTGACGACCTTCTGGCCCTGGTACCGGGCCTCGGCCATCCAGTGCGCGTCCGGGGTGCGGGTGACGGGGACGTTGGAGCCCCACAGGATCAGGTACGCGGCGTCCCACCAGTCGCCGGACTCGGGCACGTCGGTCTGGTCGCCGAACACCTGCGGGGAAGCGACCGGCAGGTCCGCGTACCAGTCGTAGAACGACAGCATGGACCCGCCGAGGAGGTTCACGAACCGTGCGCCGACGCCGTGGGAGACCTGCGACATCGCGGGGATCGGGGAGAACCCGGCGATGCGGTCGGGCCCGTAGGCGCCGATGGTGTGGACGTGCGCGGCGGCGGCGATCTCGACGGCCTCGTCCCAGGTGATGCGCACGAGTCCGCCCTTGCCGCGCGCGGACTGGTAGCGGGCGCGCTTGGCGGGGTCGGTGGTGATCTCGGCCCACGCGGCGACCGGGTCGCCCAGGCGCGCTTTCGCCTCGCGGAACATCTCGACGAGCACGCCGCGCCCGTACGGGTAGCGCACTCGGGTCGGCGAGTACGTGTACCAGGAGAACGCGGCCCCGCGCGGGCACCCGCGCGGCTCGTACTCGGGCCGGTCGGGGCCCACGGACGGGTAGTCGGTCGCCTGGGTCTCCCAGGTGATGATGCCGTCCTTGACGTACACGTTCCACGAGCACGAGCCCGTGCAGTTGACGCCGTGCGTGGAGCGCACGACCTTGTCGTGGGACCAGCGGTCGCGGTAGAACACGTCGCCTTCGCGCCCGCCCTCCTTGATCACCACGCGCAGGTCGCCGGTGGCCTCGGAGCGGGTGAGGTGGACGCCGGTGCGCAGCAGCAGCGCGGAGGCGGGCCGGTCGGTTCGCGCCACGCTGGTCTCCCTCGCCTCGAACGGTGCGGTCCCCTGCATCGAAGCAGGCGCCCGGAGCCCAGATTAGGGTCTTTGGTCCCCGCGAAGAGGACTAATCGGCATACTGTCGGCGGGCCCTTCGCCCGGGTCCCCGCGCCGCCGCTCCTGCGAGGATCGGCGCTGTGGCAGCAGCACCGAGGAGGCCGCCCGTGGGCACCACCGAGACCGTGCAGCGCGGCGCCGGGAGGAACCTGGCGCTCGCGACGGCCGCGTTCGCGCTGACGTTCTGGGCGTGGAACCTCATCGGGCCGCTGTCGAAGACCTATGCGGACGACCTGGACCTGAACCCGACGCAGACGTCGGTCCTCGTGGCGTTCCCGGTCCTGGTCGGCGCGGTCGGGCGCATCCCCGCGGGCATCCTCACCGACCGGTTCGGCGGCCGGACCATGCTCACGTTCTCGTGCTTCGTCTCGATCATCCCGGTGCTCCTCGTCGGGCTCTCCGGCGATTCGTACGCGGCACTGCTGGCCTCGGGCTTCCTCCTCGGCGTCGCCGGGACGAGCTTCGCCGTCGGCATCCCGTTCGTGAACGCCTGGTACCCGCCCGCGCGGCGCGGCTTCGCGACGGGGATCTTCGGCGCGGGCATGGGCGGCACCGCGCTGTCGGCGTTCCTGACGCCGCGCCTCGTGGACGGCATGGGGCTGCTGCCGACGCACCTGGTCATGTGCGCCGCGCTCGCCGCCATGGGCCTGGTCTGCTGGACCTTCGCGCGCAACGCTCCCCAGTGGAGCCCGAACACCGAGCCCGCGCTGCCGCGCCTGAGATCGGTCGCGAAGCTCAAGGTCACCTGGCAGATGTCGCTGCTGTACGCGGTGGCGTTCGGCGGCTTCGTGGCGTTCTCGACGTACCTGCCGACGATGCTCGTGACCGCCTACGACCTCGCGCAGACCGACGCGGGCCTGCGCACGGCCGGGTTCAGCCTCGCCGCCGTCGTCGCCCGCCCGGCCGGGGGGATCCTCTCGGACCGGGTGGGGCCGTTGAGGATCTGCCTGACGTCGTTCTTCGGGGCGGCGATCATGGCGGTGCTCCTGTCGTTCCAGCCGCCCCTGGAAGTGCCCGCGGGCGCGTGCTTCGTGCTCATGGCGCTGTTCCTCGGCCTGGGGACGGGCGGCGTGTTCGCGCTCGTCGCCGAGCTCGTGGAGCCCGCGCGGGTCGGCGGCGTGACCGGGATCGTCGGGGCCGCAGGGGGTCTCGGCGGGTACTTCCCGCCGCTGGTGATGGGCGCGGTGTACCAGGCGACAGACTCGTACGCGATCGGGCTGCTGCTCCTCGCGCTGACGGCGCTGCTGGTCGGCGTGTTCACGCTGCGGTCCTTCCGCAGGCCGGTGCCCGCGCCGCGGCCCAAGCTCACGTGATTACTTCTCGGGAATGAAGCGAGCCGGGCCGGAATCCCTCTCAAGCAGGAGGAACCCGCCCGCGTCCGCGCCTAGGGTGAAGTCATGTTGGAAATCAAGGACCTGCACAAGCGGTTCGGCGACACCGTTGCCCTCGACGGGGTGTCGCTGTCCGCAGCCCCGGGCGAAGTCGTCGGATTCGTCGGCGCCAACGGGGCCGGGAAGACCACCACCATGCGCATCGCGATGGGCGTCCTCGCGGCCGACTCCGGCCAGATCGTCTACAACGGCGCGCCCCTCGGCGTCGAGCAGCGCCGCCGCTTCGGCTACATGCCCTCCGAACGCGGCCTCTACCCCAAGATGAAGACCGGCGAGCAGGTCGCCTACTTCGGCGAGCTGCACGGGATGACGAAGGCCGAGGCGAAGCGCTCCGCCGCCGAGCTGCTGGAACAGCTCAACCTCACCGAGCGCATGGGCGACTTCGTGCAGGACCTGTCGCTGGGCAACCAGCAGCGCGTCCAGCTCGCCGTCTCCCTCGTCCACGACCCCGAAGTGCTCATCCTCGACGAGCCGTTCTCCGGGCTCGACCCGATCGCCGTGGACGTCATGGGCAACGCGCTCAGGGACCGCGCCGCCGCCGGGGCGCCCGTCATCTTCTCCAGCCACCAGCTCGACCTCATCGAGCGGCTCTGCGACTCCGTCTCCATCATCGGCAACGGCCGCATCATCGCCTCCGGGTCGGTGGACGAGCTGAAGGCCAAGGAGGTCAAGCAGCTGCGCATCAGCGTCGACGCCGACGAGGACCTCACCGCGAAGTTCACCGGCACCGTCACCCGCGACGGCGACGACTACCTCATCGAGGACGGCGACGACCAGGAGGCCCTGCGCATCGCCGCGGCCGCCGGACGCGTCACCCGCTTCGCCTACGACCAGCCCACCATCGCCGAGATCTTCCGAGAGGCCGTGACCCGATGACGCAGAACGAACCCTCCCGGCTGCGCGGGCTCCTGCTCGTCGCCGGGCGCGAGATCCGCGTCCGCGGCCTGTCGAAGTCCAACGTCATCAGCCTCATCGTCACCGTCGTCATCGTCGGCATCCTCGCCGCGCTCCCGACCCTCATCGGCGGGGACTCCGAGGACGAGAAGATCGGCCTCGCCGGGGACACCGCCCCCGCCATGCAGGCGCAGCTCGAAGCCATGGGCAGCTTCGACATCACGATGTACGACAGCGCCGACGAGGCAGAGAAGGCCGTCGAGGACGAGACCGTCGACACGGCGGTCGCCGACGGGTCGCTCTACAGCCGCGACGGGGTCGGCAACGAGGTCGAGGCGAAGATCGACGCCGCCTGGCAGGCCGCGAGCGTCCAGACGAACCTCGCCGACGCCGGGCTCAGCGACCAGCAGATCGCCGACGCGCTCACCGTGCAGCCCCTGGAGTGGGTGACCCTGGAGTCGGAGGGCGGCGTCGGCAGCACCCTCGACTACTTCACCGGCCTCATCATCTCCATCATCATGTTCATGATGCTCATGACCCCGGTGCAGTACATCGCGATGGGCGTCGTCGAGGAGAAGTCCAGCCGCATCGTCGAGATCCTCCTGACCAGCCTCAAACCGTGGCAGCTCCTCGGCGGCAAGGTCATCGGCCTCGGCGTCATCTCCCTCGTCAACCTCGTCGCGATGGTCGCCGTGGGCCTCGGCGTCTCGGCCGCCACCGGGATGCTCGACGATCTGCCCGCGGGCACCGCCTCCGCGGCGGTCTCCACGATCGGCTGGTGGCTCATCGCGTTCGCCCTGTTCGGGACGCTCGCGGGCGGCGTCGGCTCGCTCGTGTCGCGCCAGGAGGAGTCCGGGTCGGTCCTGACCCCGCTCATCATGTCGCTGACGCTCAGCTACCTCGGCGCGATCTTCCTGCTCAACGCCCCGACGAGCACGTTCGCGGAGGTCCTGTCGATCGTCCCGCCGTTCTCCGGCATCGCGATGCCCACCCGCATGGCGATCACCGACGTCCCGGCCTGGCAGATCGGCCTCTCCGGCGTCCTCCTCGCGCTCGCCGCGGCCGGGGCGCTCGCACTCGGCTCGCAGCTGTACAAGCGGTCCGTCCTGTACACGGGCTCGCGCATGAAGATCAGCGAGGCGCTGCGCCGCGCCGCCTAGCGCCGCAACGTAAACTGCGGGCCCTATATCCTATAGGATATAGGGCCCGCAGTTCGCGTACCGCGTCTGTCGAGTAAGGCGGCCTTACTCCGTCAAGAAGAGGAAGTAGCCGATCGAAGCGAGCATGAGCACCCAGGCGATCGGGTGGACTTCCTTCCAGCGGCCCTTGGCGGCCATCATGATCGGGAAGAACACCAGGCCCAGGGCGATGCCGTTGGAGATCGAGTAGGTCAGCGGCATCGCGGCGACGATGAGGAACGCCGGGATCGCGTACTCCAGCTTCGCCCACTCGATGTCGCCGAGGGCCTTCGCCATGAGCACGCCCACGACGATGAGCGCGGGCGCGGTGACCGCCGGGTTGTTCGCGACCAGGCCGAACACCGGGAACGCCACGAGCGACACGATGAACCAGAAGCCCGTGGTCACGGCTGTGAGACCGGTGCGGCCGCCGACCGAGACGCCCGCGGTCGACTCGATGTACGCGGTCGTGGTCGAGGTGCCGAGGACGGCGCCCGCGGAGGTCGCGATCGAGTCGGTGGCGAGGGCGCGGCCCGCGCGCGGCAGCTTGCCGTCCTTGACGAGCCCGGCCTGCCCGGCGACGGCGAACAGCGTCCCGGCGGTGTCGAAGAAGTCCACGAACAGCATGGTCAGGATGACCGCGATCATGTGGACGGTGAACGCGTCCTCGAAGCCGGTGAAGGCCGCGCCGAACGAGTCGAGGTTCGGGGTGAAGCCCTCGGCGAGCTTGAAGTCGATGACACCGGTGAGCACGCCCAGGACCAGCGTGGCGAGCATCCCGTAGAACACGCCGCCCTTCCAGCCCAGGACCATGAACACGGCGGTGACGATCAGGCCGAACACGGTGAGCAGGACCGTGCCGGAGGTGAAGTCGCCGATGGTGACGAGGGTGGACTCGGAGCCGACGACGATGCCGCCGCCCTTGAGGCCGATGAACGCGATGAACAGGCCGATGCCCGCGCCGACCGCCAGTTTGAGCTGCGGCGGGATCGCGTTGATGATCGACTCGCGCGCGCCGGTGACGGCGAGGATGAAGAACAGCACGCCCGAGACGAGCGTGCCCGTGAGCGCGGTCTGCCACGGGATGCCGAGGGTGAGCACCACGGTGAAGGCGAAGAACGCGTTGAGGCCCATGCCGGGGGCGGTGGCGATGGGGTAGCGGGCCCACAGGCCCATGACGAGGCAGCCGAGCGCGGAGGCGAGCGCGGTCGCGGTGAAGACGGCGCCCGGGTTGGGCGCGTCGACCCCGGCTTCGGACAGGCCGAAGCTGAGGATGCCGGGGTTGACCGCGAGAATGTAGGCCATCGCCAGGAACGTCGTGGTCCCGGCCAGGACCTCGCGCCTCCAGTTGGTCTTGTTCTCGGTCATCCCGAAGTACTTGTCGAGGCGCCCGGGCTGGGGCGCCTCCTTCTTCTCTGTGGCTTCAGTTGCCATGTCTCGGGCACTCCTGTGCAGGCGAGTCGTCGGGCGCCGGGCAGCTGGCACCCCGGGGACCAGGGTAAATGGATAGGCGCTGAACCTGCGGGTAATGTACCGGGTCCGCCACGGAAAGAAAAGCGAGCTGGCCTCGAAGTTGTGAGTTTTACACAGTCTTCACGCGCCGCGCACAAGGCGACGCCCCGGAGCCAAGGGGGGGACGGCTCCGGGGCGTCGACTTAGGGTCGAGCCCCCGGTGGCAGGATTCCGGGGGCTCGACAAGGACCGCACCGTCAAGCAGCGGGCGGTAGTTCGGAGGTCTCGCCCCGGCGCGACCGCGCCGGGCTCCCTGCCCTGAGACAACTGCTAAACGCGGCGGCGTCTTGTGCGGTTGCATAACGGTTCGATAACGGGCGCGGCTTTTTTCACGACCGCGCCCGCATGCGCCTATTCCGCGTCCGGCTCGGACTTCCGCCGCAGCACAACGAGGATCACGATCCCCGCGAGGATCACGATGCCACCGCCGACCAGGAAGTACGTCAGCGACGAACCCGTGGTCGGGAGCTGCGAGACCGGCGTGGTCGAGGCCCCGCCGGGCGCGGAGCTGGTCGCAGCGGGCTCGGAGCTCGACTCGGCCGGGCTCTCGGAGGTCGGGGCCTCGGAGGACGGCTCGTCCGTGGTCGGGTTCTCACTCGACGGCTCGTCGGTCGTGGGGACATCGGAGGAGGGCTCGTCGGTCGTGGGGACCTCCGACGACGGTTCGTCGGTGGTCGGCGCTTCGCTCGACGGCTCATCGGTGGTGGGGACTTCCGACGAGGGCTCGTCCGTCGTCGGCGCCTCACTCGAAGGCTCGTCTGTCGTCGGGACCTCGGTCGAGGGCTCCTCGGTCGTCGGCACCTCCGTTGAAGGCTCCTCGGTGGTGGGCACCTCCGTCGAAGGCTCCTCCGTGGTCGGCACCTCCGTCGACGGCTCCTCGCTCGGGGTCTCCTCCCCCGGGGGCTCCTCGGTCGCCGGGCAGGCGTGGGTCAGGTTGAAGAAGTCCTTGCCGTCGCCGTCGCGGTTGATCTCGGCCTTGGCCGCGGTGAGGGTCCAGCCCGCGGGCGTGATGATGTACGCCTTGTTGTTCCCCGAACCGGAGACGATCCCGCCGTCGTGGTCCGTGGTGAAGACGTGCTCGGCACCGTCGGCGTCGTCGAACGTCGCGGTGATCGAGATGAAGTTGCCCTCCGCGTTGACGGAGTTCGGGAGCACGAACACCCAGCCGTCGAGCCAGTCCGCGGTGTCGGCCGGGATCTGGTCGCAGCTCTGCGACTTGAAGTCCTCGGCGGTCGTGGGCACGTTGCCGGGATTGATCTCGATGAAGTCGGTGCCGCCCGCGAGCGCGGGGACGGCGAAGGCGAGCGCGACGGCTCCTGCCAGACCGGCGGCGGCAGCGGCGCCGAAGGTCTTCTGGCGGCGTGTGAGTTTCAAGGGAGTGGACTCCGTGATGGGTCGTCGGAGGTGTCGAACGTGCCGGGGTTCGACGTGCGCCTGGGCCAGGCGCCGGCGAACTGTCCACGTCACCGCAGCCACTCGCGTTGCAGGTTCGAGAGGCTGATTCAGAAATCGGCCGAACGGCTGACCTGCCAATTCACCGCGAAATCGCCGAAAAAAGGCGCCGTCCCCGGGGCCGGGCCCCGGGGACGCCGCTACGGGCGGTCGCGCCTACCAGTCCTGGGCCTCGCGGCGGCGGCGCTGGACCAGGAACAGCGCGGCGCCGGCGGCGGCGAGGGCCGCGGCCGAGACGAGCGCGATGGTCAGCGGCGTGCCGGTGGTCGGCAGGGTGGTGCCGGTCGGGGAGGTCGACTCCTCGCCGGGGACGCTGGACTCCTCACCGGGCGAGGAGCTCTCCTCGGTCGGCGACGAGGGCTCTTCACCGGGGCTCGACGGCTCCTCGCCGGGCGTGCCGGCGCAGGCGTGCGTCAGGTTGAAGAAGGCGCCTTCGTCGGGGTCGTTGACCAGGGCGTCGGCGTCGAGGAGGGTCCAGCCGGCGGGCGTGATGATGTACGCCTTGTTGTCACCGCTGCCCTCGACGATGCCGCCGTCGTTCCTGGTGGTGCGGGTCCGCTCGGTGCCGGTCTCGTCGGCGTACGTCGCGGTGACGGAGATGAAGTTGCCTTCGGCCCCGGCGGACGCGGGGAGCACGAAGACCCAGCCGTCCTCGTCCGGGGCGAGGTCGGGCAGGTTGTCGCAGGACTGGTTCTCGAAGTCCGCCGCGGTCGTCGGGATGTTGCCGCGGTTGATGAGGATGATGACCTCTTCGGCCTGGGCGGGCGTCGCCAAGGCGAGGGCCGCGGCGATGCCGGCGGCGGCCGCGAGGCCGGTCTGAAGGGTTCGCTTGAGTTGCACTGTAGAGCTCTCCGTAATTTCTTCTGCCATCGGAGCGAATGTGCCGGATTCGGGGTTGGGCAGATGAATCACGTTCATGTAAGAGCCGAGGTTGCATCACGTTCAGGTGACGGAGGGTGCGACGGGGGGCGCATGCGCCGCGCCCGGCCCGGATCGTGGATCCTATAGGATATAGGGCATGCCGCAAGCATTGAAGCTGAGCTATGACACTCCCGCGGAGGCCTGGCACGAGGGGCTCCCCATCGGGAACGGCCGCGTCGGGGCGATGCTCGTCGGGGACCGGATCGAGCTGAACGAGGACGGGTTCTGGTCGGGCGCGGGCAACAAAGGCGTGCCCGACGGCGTCGAGGGCATCGCCGCCGAGGCCGCCGAGCTGGTGCGCCGCGGCGAGTTCCACGCCGCCGACCAGCTCATCACGAAGCTCCAGGGCCCGAGCACCGAGGCGTACCAGCCCGCGGGCGCGCTCGTCGCGGTCCACTCCGGCGACGGCGAGGACGACCCCGCGTTCCACCGCGAGCTCGACCTGCGCGACGGCGTCGCGACCACTGTGCGCGGCCGCGTCCGCCAGGAGGCGTTCGTCTCGGTCGCCTACGGCGTCATCGCGATCCGCTGGAGCGCCGACGAGCCGTTCGCGCTCGACCTGGGCTTCCAGTGGCCGCACGAGGGCGGGTCCACCGTCGCCGACTACGACGAGCTGAGCGTCACCGGGCACGCCCCCGCCACGGTCCACGGGCCGGGCGGCCCCGACTACTCCTCCACCGAGGGCGTGCGGCGGCTCGGCCTGAACGCGCAGCTGCGCGCCGACGGCCGCATCGTCCCCGGGAACGGCGGGCACCGCTTCGCCGACTGCCGCAAGATCGAGGTCTACATCGCGCTGCACTCCGACTTCGACGAGGCCGCGGCCCTGGACCGGGCCCAGTCCGACGCGCGGCGCGCGGCCGCGAACGGCTGGAAGGCGCTCCTCGCCGACCACGTCGCGGCGCACCGGGCCGTCATGGACCGCGTCTGCCTCGACCTTCCACAGGGGCCTGTGGAAAACTCCTCCACCGCGGAGCGGCTGCGCCGCCGGGCCTCCGGCGAGCCGGACGAGGGCCTCGCGGTCCTCGCGTTCCAGTTCGGCCGCTACCTCCTCGCCGGGTCCTCGCGCCCCGGCACGCAGGCCGCGAACCTCCAGGGCATCTGGAACAGCGAGGTCAGGCCGCCGTGGAACAGCGACTACACCACGAACATCAACGTCGAGATGAACTACTGGCCCGCCGAGACCTGCGGCCTGCCGGAGTTCCACGGGCCGCTGTTCGACCTCGTCGACGGGCTCGCCGCGACCGGCGCCGAGACCGCGCGGAAGCTGTACGGCGCGGGCGGCTGGTGCTGCCACCACAACACCGACTACTGGCGGCTGACCACCCCGGTCGACGGCCGCGCGTGCTGGCAGGCCTGGCCGATGGGCGGGCTGTGGCTCGCCATGCACGTCGCCGAGCACTGGCGGTTCGGCCGCGACGAGGAGTTCCTCGCCGACCGGCTCCCCGCGGTCCTGGGCGCGGCCCGCTTCGCCTACGACCGGCTCTCCGAAGGCAGCGACGGCAGGCTCGTGACGAACCCGGCGTCGAGCCCGGAGAACGAGTTCGTCACGCCCGCAGGGAACTCCGCGCTCGACGAGTCCACGGGGATGGACGCGGCGCTCGTGCGCGAGCTGTTCGCGTTCGTCGTGGAGGCCGCCGACGTCGTCGCCGAGACGCTCCACGGCGACGACCTCACCCTCGTCAAGGACCTCCAGGAGGCCCTGCCGCGCCTAGCGGGCCCGAAGATCGGCGCCGACGGGCGGCTCCTCGAATGGGCCGCCGAGCGCGAGGAGGCCGAGCCGCACCACCGGCACGTCTCCCACCTGTACGGGGTGTTCCCCGGCGACTCGTTCGCCGACTCCCCCGAGCTGCTGGAGGCGGCCCGCAAGAGCCTCGAAGCGCGCGGCGACGCCGGGACCGGCTGGTCGCTCGCGTGGAAGACCGCGCTGTGGGCGCGCCTGGGCGACGGCGACCGGGCGCACCGCCTGCTCGGGGAGTTCCTGACGCCCGTGGGCTTCCGCGGCGCGGGCGTCGAGTACGCCGACGGCGGCGTCTACTCCTCGCTCCTGTGCGCGCACCCGCCGTTCCAGATCGACGGGAACTTCGGCACGACCGCGGCCATCGCGGAGATGCTCGTCCAGTCGCACCGCACCGTCGACGGCGAGCCGGTGATCGAGCTGCTCCCGGCGCTGCCGTCCGCGTGGCCCGACGGGGAGGTCCGGGGCCTGCGGGCCCGCGGCGGCGTCACCGTCGAGCGCCTCGCCTGGCGGGGCGGCCGGGTCAGCGCCGTGGAACTTGTGTCCTCAGTGGATGTCCAGGTGCACATGCTCGGCCGGGCCGTGAAGCTCGACGCCGGCGTCCCGTGGGCCGCCGACGTCTAACACTGTTGAGCGCAAAGGGGAGCGGCCGGAGTCCGATCGGACTCCGGCCGCTTTGGTATGAAGGTTGACCTGCTAGCAGGTGGTGTCGACGTTCGCCTGGCCCACGGCCACGCCGCAGACCGACCACTGGAAGGCGCCGGTCGTGTCGGCGTTCACCAGCGAGATCCCGCTGCCGGGTCCCACCGGCTCCTTCGGGCCGTCGATCGAGTTGTCGCAGTCGAAGCCCTGATTCGGAGCCGCGACGGCGACGCCGCAGACCTGCCACTTCGCGAAGTTGCGCAGGTCGATGTTGGCGACCGACGGCATGCCCGCGGTGTCCGGGGACTCCGGAACGGACTGCCCGGTCGCCTCGATCTCGTCCGCCGAAGGCGAGCCGAGAACGGTGTCGCAGGTCGCGCCGGTGATCGGACCGAGCTCTCCGGCCTCGCAGACACCGGGCAGCACCGAGTCGTGCTCGGACTCCACGGCGGCGAGCGTCAGCCAGTCGGGAGTGGACGCCTGGGCGGCCCCTCCCGTGAACGCGGCCGCGGCCGCGGCTGCGGCGGCCGAGACCGCCACCATGGTGGTGTTACGCATGTTCCTACCTTTGTCTCTCGACCAAACCGGGGGAAACGGTCGGGCTAGTAGTCGCCCTGGTCGGCGCCCTTACCGGGGTGGTCGCCGTTGTCCGACACGTGGTCGGCGTTCAGGCACTGCTGGTCGAGCGACGGCGAGACGCCGACGTTCTGGCCGCAGATCTGCCAGTGGGCGGCGCTGGAGGCGTCCGCGTTGGCGAGCGTGACGTCGCCGGCCTGGATGCCCGAGCCCGCGTTGTCGCCGATGTGGTCGCGGTTGTCGCAGACCTGGCCGAACGACTGGGTCAGGACGTTCTGGCCGCAGATCTGCCAGTGCGCCGCGTCCGAGGCGTCCACGTTCACTGCGGACACGTCGCCCGCCTGCACGCCGGAGCCCTGGTCGTCGCCGAAGTGGTCGCGGTTGTCGCAGTTCTGGTCCACCGAGGTGGTCAGGATGTTCTGGCCGCAGATCTGCCAGTGGGCGGCGTCCGAGGCGTCGACGTTGACCAGCGAGACCGGACCGGCCATGACGCCGGAGGCGGCGGCCATGACGGGCGAGGCGGCGCCGAGCGCGGCGATCGCGCCGGCGCCGACGGCTGCGGCGGTGAGAACCTTACGCATTGATGTGCTTCCTTCTGTTTCGAGATCGGAGGGGCGGGCCCCCTCGGGAGCCCGCCCCATTGGTCGAATTACTCGGCCGCGTGCGTGATGTGGTCGTAGTTCAGGCACTGCTGGTCGAGCGACGGCGCGACGCCGACGTTCTGGCCGCAGATCTGCCAGTGCGCCGCGTCCGAAGCGTCGAGGTTGGCGACCGACACGTCGCCGGCCTGGATGCCGGACTGGGGGCCGGAGCCGATGTGGTCGCGGTTGTCGCAGACCTGGCCGAACGACTGGGCGAACACGTTCTGCCCGCAGATCTGCCAGTGGGCCGCGCTCGACGCGTCCACGTTCACCAGGCTGACCGGGCCGGCCCAGACGCCCGAGCTCTGAGCCATGGCGGTGCCGGCGGAGCCGAGAGCGGCGACCGCACCAGCGGCGGCGGCGACGACGGTGAGAGCCTTGCGCATTGTTTCTTTCCCCGTTCTCTGTCGGATTTCTTGGTGCTCCTCGGGTCCGGGCCGCCCTCCCGGGCGGCCCGGCCTGGGAAGTCCTACTCGTTCAGGTGGTCGTAGTTCAGGCACTGCTGGTCGAGCGACGGCGCGACGCCGACGTTCTGGCCGCAGATCTGCCAGTGGGCGGCCGAGGAGGCGTCGAGGTTGGCGACCGACACGTCACCCGCGTCGATGCCGGACTGGGGGCCCTCGCCGATGTGGTCGCGGTTGTCGCAGACCTGGCCGAAGGACTGGGTCAGGACGTTCTGGCCGCAGATCTGCCAGTGCGCCGCGGAGGAGGCGTCGATGTTGACGAGGCTGACCGGGCCGGCGGCGACACCGGAGCTGGTGCCGGCCATGGCGGGGGAGGCGATGCCGGCGGTGGCGGCGGCGGCCGCGGCGGCGACGTAAAGAACCTTGCGCATGATGTGCGGTTTCCTTCTGGGTTGCGCGCCCGTTCGTTCGGGCGTCTTCATGTGGTTTCCCCGCCTCAGAGGAGGCGGCGGTGACTGACGGCCTGCCGCGCGTCGGCGCGCCGGAGTCTCCGGGATCTCGTCCCGGGTTCCGTTGGGAGTTTCGAAGGCGGACTTCGGTTCCCGCGCGTCGACGCGCGGCGGCGCTAGTCTGGGGCGACGGACAGCTCGGCGGCGCGGTCCAGCGGCCGCCCCAATTCCCCGATCACCGTGCGGGAGAGTGACACCTCTTCCCCCCCGGCGGACGGGGAGACGCAGACAGCGTTGTGGCCGCTGTCGACGCTGATACCGGCGGTCGAGCCAGTGGCTCCACCGGGGATGATCTTCAGGTCCGGAAGCGCGGCGCCGTGGTACCCCCACGGCTTCGCGGCGGTGCGCGGCGTGCCGTGCACCTCTTCGACCTCGGACCGGTCCGTCCCCCGCGCGCCGTCATCGGCCGCGGAGCACTCGAAGGCGGCGGCCGGCCGGCCGCTGGGCGCTCCTTGGAGCGCCGCCGCCACCTCGCTGGAGTCTGCATTCGCCGCAAGTGTGGTGAAGCTCGGCTGTCCTGCGGCAGCGGCGAGGACGCTCCCGGGCGTCGTCGCGTCGCCGAACCGCAGGCCATCGGTCACCAGTCGCGCCAGGTCGCCGACCGGATCGGTCGGGGGCGCGACAGTCTCATAGACACCGGACACCGCGGGGGCGGGGCGGTCCGCAATGGACGCCGTTCCCTGCACGAGGGTTCCCACCAGCGGTGCCACTACTTCGGCGGTGCCGTCTCCGACGGACTTGTCGTCCAGGTCGAGCAAGCCGGGGTCGCCCGGCAGCATCGTGCGCACGGTGCCGTCCGTCTCGTCCACCAGCGTTCCCGTCGAGTCGGCAAGGCCCGACACCAGCCCCGTGACCTCCCCCTGCACCGCCGGCGGCCGATGTCCCTGCTGGTTCTGCGGGACCAGTCGCGCGGCCAGGCGCGACATGTCGGACACCTCTGCGGAGAGGGGGTCGGTCATCGCGGCTAGGCCTTGTGATGACGCGGAATCGTCTGATGCCCAAGCGGACGCCGCCATCGCGAAGGCCCCTAGAAGCAGGGACCCGAATGCTGTGAGCGCGGCGCCGAGGAGGAGCCGGAGCACGCTGGCGCGGCGGGTGTCCCCGCTGCCTCCGGCGATGCGTCCCATCGTCTCCCCCGTCGTCCTGAACCTGAGCGCGAGCGGTCTGGCCGCTCGCACCTAAAGAACGAGACCGGACCAACGGTGGATACGGGGTGAATCAGATTTTCTAGCCAAAATAGGGCGAGAAGGACTCACAGTCCCTGCTTGCTCACCCGCAGCACCGCTTAACAGACTGTTTACATGTGATCAACGAGCGGGAAATTGCCCTTTGGGAGCGTGGCAGCACAGCTTCACGGCTGGACCGCGTATGAAGAAGGGCTCCCACCGATGGCGATCAAAGCCGAGTACATCTGGATCGACGGCACCGAGCCGACGGCCAAGCTGCGTTCCAAGACCAAGATCCTCGGAGCCGGTGAAGAGCCGGGGATCTGGGGCTTCGACGGCTCCAGCACCAACCAGGCGGAGGGCCACACCTCCGACTGCGTGCTGCGCCCGGTGAAGTCCGTCCCGGACCCCATCCGCGGCGGCGACCACCTCCTGGTCCTGTGCGAGGTCCTCGACATCGACTTCACCCCCCACCCCTCCAACACCCGCGCCGCGACCGCCGAGATCGCCGAGAAGTACGCGGGCCAGGAGTCCTGGTTCGGCATCGAGCAGGAGTACACCTTCATGGTGGGCGACCGCCCGCTCGGCTTCCCCGAGGGCGGCTTCCCCGCGCCGCAGGGCGGCTACTACTGCGGCGTCGGCGCCGACGAGATCTTCGGCCGCGAGATCGTCGAGAAGCACCTCGACAACTGCCTCGCCGCGGGCCTGCCGATCTCCGGCATCAACGCCGAGGTCATGCCCGGCCAGTGGGAGTTCCAGGTCGGCCCCGCGTCCGCCCTCGAAGTCTCCGACTCGCTGTGGCTCGCGCGCTGGCTGCTCTACCGCACCGCCGAGGAGTGGAACGTCTCCGCCACGATCGACCCCAAGCCCGCCAAGGGCGACTGGAACGGCGCGGGCTGCCACACCAACTTCTCCACCAAGGCGATGCGCGAGGACTACGAGCCCATCATCGCCGCGTGCGAGGCCCTGGGCGAGAAGGCCGCCGAGCACATCGCCGTCTACGGCGACGGCATCGCCGACCGCCTCACCGGCGCCCACGAGACCGCCCACTACACCCAGTTCTCCTACGGCGTCTCCAACCGCGGCGCCTCGATCCGCATCCCCTGGCAGGTCGAGAAGGACAAGAAGGGCTACCTCGAAGACCGCCGCCCCAACGCGAACATGGACCCCTACCTCGTCACCGGCAAGATCGTCGACACCGTCTGCTCGGCCCTGGAGAAGAAGGGCCTGGTCTAGCAACCGGCTTGCAAGGGGCGCTGCGGATTCCGCAGCGCCCCTTTCGCTTTGCCCCCGTACTCCGGGACCGTCCCGCTTCGCACCCGCCGCCCCTTCGGCCCTCTGCTATGGTCGTTTCGGTCATAACCGAATAACCCTCGGATAGCAACCGGCAGGAAGCGAACGACCATGACCCCGGACGAACCCTTGCAATACTCCATTTTGGGCACCTGCGTGACCCGCGACGCCGCCGACGTCGGCCGCGCTCCGCTGAACCGGCCCGTGAAGTTCTTCTCGCGCACGCGCATCCAGAGCATCGTCTCGACGCCCTCCCCGATCGACCCGGCCGAGATCACCACCGACAACGTGTTCAACCGGCAGGTCATCCTCCAGGAGCACCGCAAGACCGCGGCGCAGACCCTCCCGAGGCTCGGCCACCCGATCGTCATCGACCTCGGAGACGAGCGCCTCCCGATGGTGCACACCGGCCACGGCATCGTCACGGCCACCAAGTCCTACAAGCAGGACTTCCTCGGCCGCCAGGGCCACCGGAAGGTCCCCGAGGACACCGAGCTGCGCCCCGACGGCCCCTTCGCCGACGCCTGCCGCCGCTTCGCCGCCCTGCTGCGGCCCGACCAGCGCGTGATCGTCCACCGCACGTTCTGGGCCCTCCGCGAGGCCGACGGCTCCCCCGTGCGCCGCATCGACGAGTCCATGCGCCGCAACGCCTGGCTCGCACCGGCCTACGACCACCTCATCGCGGCCCTCGGCCCGCGCGCCGTCGTCGTCTCCATGCCCGAGGAGCTCCGCATCCCCGACCCGAACAGCCGCTGGGGCCACGAGCCGTTCCACTTCATCCCCGAATACCACGACCACCTCGCCGCCCGAATCCGAGCAGCGGCCGCCGCCCCCGCGGCGGTCGGGGCCTAATCGGGGTCAGCGCCGGCCGAGCATCCGCCGGGCCGCGCGGCGGACCCGCTCGGTCAGCCGCCGTTCGAGGACCTGCTTGCGCTGCTCCAGCGCGCGGTTGCGCTTCTGGAGCCGCTGGATCTCCTCGCGGGCCTCGGCCAGCTCCTCCTTCTGGCGCTGGGACACACCGACGAGCCGCTCCATCGGGTCCTTGCTGTAGCCGTTGACGAACACGGCCTTGTGCAGGGTCTTGAGCCGGTGCGCCCCGAAGAGGTCCTTGACCTTCTGGTCGATGTCGCTGCCGAGCGCTCCGTGCCAGGCCGCGCGGGCGAAGGCGGGCCGCCATTCGAGGCGGATCCGGCCGCCGCCCGGGAGGTCCACGGTGACGAGGCCTTTGCCGTGTTCTTCAGCCAGGTCGACCAGCGTCGGGATGATCTCGGCGGTGGGCACGACCCCGCAGGGCAGCACCAGGCGCCACGGCACCGAGGGAGCCGCGGTCGGCACGTGCTTCACCAGCTGGATCCGCTCGTCGTGGCGGAACACCTCCTGGACGGCGAACGCGTCGAGCTGCGGGTGGTCGATCGTGCCCTGGCGCGCGCCGAGCCGTCCAGGCCAGTCGCCGACGAGGAAGACCCGGATGTCGGTGCGCGAACCCGCCAGCAGCGGGGCGACGCAGTCGACGACCGTCTCGAACTCGAATCCGCGGGTGTCGACGACGACGTCGGCGAAGGGCACCTCCCACTTGAGGTGGCCCAGCACGGGGCGGTGCGGCGAGTCGGGCACCCGGTGCATGACGAAGGGGCGGCGGAACTTGGCGCCCGAATCGGGGTTGGACTTCATCTGGGGGATGCCGAGGTGCCAGCTGCGCCCGTGCGGGCCGTCGTCGGGGATGAAGACCGCTCCCGCCAGGGCGAGCCGGTAGGCGAACTCGGTGTCGCCTCCCAGGACCAGGTCCTCGGCGAGCCCGCCGACCGTCGCGAACAGGTCGCGGTTGACCGAGCCGGTGGCGCCGACGAACGCCTTGTAGGCGTCCTTGGTGCGGGCCTTCGCCATACGCTCGGTGCGGTCGAAGAGCTCCTCGCTCCAGGAGTCGAAGCTGCGGCGGAACAGGTCCTCGCAACGGCCCTCACGCGCGGCTGTGTAGACCTGCTCGGGGGTCAGCGAGCCTGGCTCGTAGGTCACGAACTTCTTCTGGCCCACGATCGCGGCGTTGTCGATGAGGTGGTGCCAGCGCATGTGGGACTCGATGTGGCCGGGGAAGACGACCATGTCGGCGTCGAGTCGCAGCACGATGTCCCCGGTGGTGTTCCGGACTCCGAGGTTGACGCCGTTCGCCGAGCCCCAGAACCGGGTGTCGTTGCGCAGGAGGCGGCAGTTCGCCGGGCGGATCTCGGGGAGCCGGAGGGCGGGCTCACTGCCGTCGTCGACCACGACGACCTCGATGAGCTCCTCGGGGTAGGTCTGTACAGCGAGCGAAGCGAGGGTGAGGTCGAGCTTCTCCTGGTCGCGGTAGGCGGGGATGACGACCGAGACGCTGAGGCGCGGCGTCCATTCACCGATGCCGGGGACGTCGAGCAGGGAGTGGTCGTTCCGCCGGATCTCGATGCTCCCGGCCGACCGCTCGCGCTTGACCTGCGGGTAGGCGCGGGCCTTGCCGGTGGGCTTGTCCCAGCTCATCGGGACGAGCCGGGAGTCCGCGGAGTGCTCGGCGAGGCGGCGGGCGAACTCGTCGCGGGCCATGACCGCGGTGTACGAGTACCTGGACTCCTGGTTTCGCCAGTTCCGCAGCCGCTCGGCCTCGTGCTCGGTCATCGGGTTGGCGAACGCTTCGAGCCGATCCTTGACCTCGGCCCGGTAGGGCTTGGCCACGAGGTCGAGCGCGGGCCCGTAGTAGCGCGACCAGAGGCCGAAGTCCTGCTCGTCGCAGCGCAGGCGCTCCTTCAGCGCGAGGAGCAGGGGGTGGCGGCCGCGGTACTGCTGGAGGCTGTAAAGCAGGCTGGACTCGCTGTAGATGGGGATCTCCAGCAGTCGGGCGGAGATCTCGCGGCTGCAGATGACCTCGTCGAGCCAGGCGTCGTCGGGCCATTCGCCGGAGATGGCCGAGTCGATCAGGGTCTTGCGGAAGCACTTCCAGCAGCGCTTGCACGGCTGGCCGGGCTCGCCCCGCACGCAGGACTGCACCAGGACCCGGTCGCCCCAGGTGCCGGAGGTGATCTTCGCGGTGATGACCTCGCCGAGGCCGGCGACGGCGTTCACCGAGCCGAGTCCGACGGCCTCGGTCACGGCCGCCCACTGGGTGATCGGGTGGTCGGCGTCGATGTCGGTGAACTGCTCGTAGCCCAGGCCGTACGCGCCGACCGCGACGGCGCCGACCCCGATGGCGTCGAGTCCGTCGACGTCGGCCATGAGGACGACCGGGATCGCGAACGAGAGCTCGGACGGTTCGTGGACCGGCGCGCCGATCGGCGTCCGGATGTACTCGATGTTGGAGTCGACGACGCGGACGGTCCGTCCGAGCCGCCGCATGTCCTCGCAGGAGGCGAGGGCGGCGTCAGCACGGTACTTGGTCCGGATGTCGCGGTCGGCGAGGTTCGCGCGGTTGAGGAAGTAGAGGCTGCCCTGTGGGAGCAGCGCGGCGAGGGCCGCGGAATCGACCCCGCCCGTGTAGGCGATGCCGGGCCTGCCGGTGCCGGTCTCGACGTCGCGGGGGGCGATGCCGGGGTCGACGGGGCCGAACTCGATGCCGAAGACCTCCCGGACCGTGGCCGCGAGGCGGGGGGAGATCGGACGGTCGAGGACGAGGCGGGTGCCGACCCAGGGCTGCACGGAGGCCAGCGCGGCGACGCCGATCAGGTCCGGGTGGGTCGCGTCGGCCGACCATTCGGGCGGCATCACCGTGATGGCGAGGTCCCCGGAGAGCATCGCGCCGTCGTACGCAGTGTCCCGGTCATCGCTTTCGCGATGGATTCGGAATGCAACGGCGGTCCCGGATTCCTGGGACTGCGTCGACACGTCGATTCTCATTGGTCTTTTGCTTTCTACACGGGGGAAATCGGCTGAATTCGGGCAGGGGTCCTGGTCAGATGCTATCACCGGAAGGGCTGGTCAGACCGGTCCGGCATGGTGCGCAATGCCGTTCGCCGAGGATTTGGGGGGCGGCCGCGGCCGGACCCCGCGTCGCACATGCTACCAGTCGGCCGCGCCCTCGGCGGTCCTCGCGGTCGGCGCAGGAGGCCCTTCCGCGGAGGCGGAAATCTGATTTCCGCCGATGTGGACGATCAATGCTTCCTATTGTCGACACGCTTTTGGACTAGATCTGGTGGACACAATGGCCAAAAGGCAGTCATGTTTGATTGAAGCCGTCCTAGCAATATAAATCGGGGCATATCTGTCTGATACGCTCGCTCACACTTCGCCTATGAGAGAAATTTTCGGAGTATGACGGACATGTTCCCCGGTTCCCTGGAGGCCGCCGCTGTGCCGCCGCGTCTTGGCGGGTTGGCGGGCGGTGTCGTGTTGGAGCAGGTGCTGCGGGCGAGGTCGAGGCGGGGCAGGGAGCTGCTGGCGTCGTTGGCGCTGCCGGGGCGGAGCGACCGGGGTTATGTCGGGTTCGACGCGGGGGTGCGGTCGTCGCGGTTGAACCTGGCGGCGTACTGCGATCTGGCGTACGCGCTGGCGGTGCAGCCGCTGGACGAGGGGGACCAGGCGGCGGCGCTCGCGATGTACGGGCGGGCGCGGAAGGTGCTGGGGCGGGCGGTGCCGGAGCGGGACCAGGTCGCGCATGTGCGGCTGGCGGCGATGGCCGGGGAGCGGGAGCTGGTGGCGTCGCTGCGCAGGCCGTACCGGAAGGTGCCCCGGATGTGGTGGCGCGCAGCGGAGTACGCGCTGGCGCGGCGTGAAGCGCCGGAGGCGCCGGAGCGGTGGCTGCCGGCGTTCCTGGAGTTCGCCGGGTGGGAGGACCTGGTGCTCGGCTCGGCGGGGGCTGAGGACCGCCTGCTCGCGAGGCTCGCGGGCAAAGACGTGAAGGCGGTCGAGGACGGCCCGCTCGTGTCGGTCGTCATGACCTGTTTCCGGCCGGGACCGGAGCTGCTGACGGCCGTGGACTCGGTGCTCGCGCAGAGCTGGCGGCGGCTGGAGCTGCTGCTCGTGGACGATGCGTCGGAGCCGGAGTACGAGCCGGTGCTGCTCGAAGCGGCCGCGCGGGACGAGCGGGTGCGGCTGCTGCGGCAGCGGGCGAACGGCGGGACGTACCGGGCGCGGAACCGGGCCATGGGGGTCGCCGAGGGCGCGTTCGTCACCGGGCTGGACTCGGACGACTGGGCGCATCCGCGGTGGCTGGAGCGCCAGCTCGCGCCGCTGCTGGCCGACGCGGACCTGGTCATGTCGGTCGCCGGGGGGATCCGCTGCACCGCGGACCTCGAACCGGCGATCTCGCCCGTGCAGCGCCTGACCGAGCCGCGGTCGACGTGCGTCATGTACCGCGCCGAGGAGGTGCGCGAGCGCATCGGCTTCTACGACACCGTCCTCAAGGGCGCCGACACCGAGTTCAAGCTGCGCATCCAGCGGACCTTCGGCAGGGAGCGGGTCGCGTTCCTCGACGACATGCTCACCGTCGTGCGCCAGCGCCCCGGCTCGCTCTCCGAAGGGGACGTGTCCGCGGGGTGGACGGCGCCCGCGCGGTACGCGTACGCGTGCGCGTTCCGGCACTGGCACCGGCGCATCCAGCAGGGCCGGTCGCGGCCGTTCCTCGCCGCGTCCGCGCCCGAGCGACCGTTTCCCGCGTCGCGGTCGCTCCTCGAACGGGACGCCGCACCGGACCGGTTCGACCTGGTCGTCGCGGCCGACTGGCGGCGCCTCGACGGGGCCCGCCGGGAGCTGCTGGAGCGGGCCGCCGAAGCGGCCGAGGCGGGGCAGGAGGTCGGGCTCGTCCACGCCGTCGCGTGGGAGCGCCTCGACTCGGGGCTGTCCGCGATCGCCCCGCAGGTGCTGGCGTTCGCCGCCGAGCACGGCCTGGACTTCCCCGACCTCGACCGGGTCGACGTCGACCTGCTGTTGGCCTCCGACGAGGCGCTGCTCGCCGACCTCAGCGCGGACCACGGCCTGGACGGTGTCCGCACGGAGGCCGCGAAGGAGGGCGGTGTCCCGGTGGCTGATGTACCGAAGCCGGTGCGGCGCTTCAGGACCAAGGACCTGCTGCTCGGGGCCGCCGCGTCGTGCGCGATCGCGCTCGCCGCGGTGGTCGCGCTCGCGACCGGGGATTCGCCGGTGACGGCGCTGACCGCGGTCTCGGCCGGGGTCGCGTCGGCGGCGGCCATCGCCGCGGTCCTCATCGTCCTCGTCCTGGGAAGGGTCCGGCGGTGAAGCGGGCGGCGCGGCGGGCGAAGGCGCTCGTCAAGCGCACGCTGCGGCTCGGCCCGGTGCCGTTCGCGGCCGCCGCGGGGCTCGCCGCGGCCGTGCTCGCCGCCGCCGTCGTCCCCGACCGGCAGTCGGCGCTCGCGGTCGCCGTCGTCGTGGTGCTGCTCGAACTCGGCCTCGTCGCGGTCCTGCTGGCGAGGCTGCTGCGGGCCCTCAAGGAGGCCGCGGTCGCCGCGCCCGAGCCGGTCGAGCCCGCGAAGCCCGCCAGGACCGCGGCGCCCGGGCGGCTGCCCGCGCGCAAGCTCCGTCCGCTGCGGCGCTGGACCGCGCGGCTCAACAACGGGTTCTCCGCGACCGCGCTACCCGAGATGTACCGCTACGCGCGCAACGAGAAGGGCACGTACCTGTTCCGCGCCGCGATGCTCGGCGCGATCGTCGACTGGCGCGAGCGGCGCCGCCGCGAGGCGGCCGAGCCGGTGCGCGGCCGCTTCGACATCGTCCTGGTCTCGAACCTGAACCTCCTGGGCGGCACGACCGCGTCGAACGCCGAGGAGGTCAAGGCCTACCGGGACGCGGGGCTCACGGTCGGCCTGCTCCACCACCCCGTCTACGAGTGGAACGTCGCCCGCGACGTCAACCCGAAGATCAGCGAGCTCGTCGACGGCGAGCGCGTCGTCATGCTCGGCCCCGGCGACGAGGTCGACTGCGACCTCATGATCGTCCGGTTCCCGCCGCTGCTCATGCGGCTCATGGACGACCGCCCGAGCATCAAGGCCGCCAAGGCCGTGCTGCTGGTCAACCAGACCCCGTTCGAGGCGTACGGGCCCGACGGCACCGGCAGGCACTTCTCGTGGGACGTCGCCGCCGTCCGCGACAACCTGAAGTCCTGGGTCGGCGACAGCACCTGGTACGCGATCGGGCCGTCGGTGCGCGAGGCCCTGGAGACCCATCACGGGCCCGAGATGGCGGGCGTGGACCTCGCCGACGACTACTGGTACGGGTCGCTCGACCCCGACCGGTGGCGCCGCGACGGCCCCCGCGAGGCCGACGGGACGATCCGCATCGGCCGCCACTCGCGCGACCACGCCCTCAAGTGGCAGACGATCGCCGAGGACCTCCGCGCGACCTACCCGGACGCGGAGGACATGGAGATCCACGTGCTCGGCGGCACCGACGCCCCCGAGCGGGTGCTGGGGCGGCTCCCCGGCAACTGGACCGGCCATCCCTTCGGGTCGGTCGAACCGGAGGCGTTCCTCCACGGCCTCGACGTCGCCGTGTACTTCACGGCCGAGGACTACGTGGAGGCGTTCGGCCGCTCCCCCATGGAGGCCATGGCCGCCGGGCTCCCCTGCGTCATGCCGCCGCGCTTCGAGCCGCTGTTCGGCGACGGCGGCGTCTACTGCGAACCCGAGGAGGTCGAGGCCGTCGTGCGCGCGCTCATGGAGCCCGGCCGGTACCGCGAGCAGTCGGAGCGGTCGCTCGCGACAGTCCGCGAGCACTTCTCCCACGAGGCGCTGCTGCGCCGCGTCGCCGAGCTCGGCGTCGAGGTGCAGGCCCGATGACCGCCGCGCTCGCCGCCGCCGGGGTCGTCGCCGCGGCCGAACTCGCGGTCATCGCCGTCCTGCTCGCCGCCGTGGCCCGCCGCGCCCGCAACCTCGCGGTCCGCCGCGGCCTCGAACGCGCCGCCGCGCCCGTACCGGCCGAGGACCCGGCCGAGGAGCAGCGCCTGCTCCACGAGAAGTGGGCCGCGCGCCTGGAGCACGGGTTCTCCGCCACCGCACTCGAACCGCTCCTGCGCACCGCCCGCAACCAGGACAACCCGCCCGACCACCGGCTCCAGGTGCTGGAGACCCTCGACGCGTGGCTCCAGGCCGACGAGCTCGCCCGCGAAGCCGCCCAGGAGCGCGACCTCGACGTCCTCATCGTGTCCCACTTCGGACTCCCCGGCGGCAACACCTCCGCGAACGTCGCCGACATCACCGCGCTCACCGCCGCCGGGCTCCGCGTGGGCCTGCTCCACCACCCCGTCTACCGGTGGGACGTCGCCGTCCCCCTCAACACGAAGATCACCGAGCTCGTCGACGGCGAGCACGTGGTCCTCGTCGGCGCGCACGACACCGTCCGCTGCGGCCTCGCGATCGTCCGCCTCCCCACGATCATGGGCCGCCTCATGGACGACCTCCCGAGGATCGAGGCCGGGCGCACCGTCCTCATCGTCAACCAGGTGCCGTTCACCTACTACGACGCGGACGGCGGCCGCCGCCCCCAGTGGGACCCGCGGGCCGTCCACGACACCGTCCAGGCCTGGCTCGGCGACCACACCTGGTACCTCGTCGGCCCCGAGGTGCGCCGCACGCTCGAACGCCACCACGGCGACGCGATCGAGGGCATCGACATCGCCGACGAGTACTGGTACGAGATCATCGAGACCGCCGAATGGCGCCGGGACGCGCGCCCCGACGGCGACGGGCGGATCCGGATCGGCCGCCACACCAGGGACGCGCCCCTGAAATGGCCCGAGACCCCCGAGAAGCTCCTCGCCTGCTACCCCGCCGACCCCGCGTTCGAGGTGCGGGCCCTCGGCGGGGCCGCGACGCCCCGCGAGATGCTCGGGGAGCTCCCGGCGAACTGGACGGAGCTGCCGTTCGGGTCGGTCCCCGCGCGCGAGTTCCTCTACGGCCTCGACGTGTTCGTGTACTTCATCGCCGACGACTGCATCGAGGCGTTCGGGCGCTCCCCGCTGGAGGCGATGGCCGCGGGCGTCCCCTGCGTCATGGACTCCCGGTTCGAGGCGCTCTTCGGCGACGCCGCGGTCTACTGCGCGCCCGAGGACGTCGCCGACACCGTGCGCGCGCTCGCCGCCGACCCCGACGCGTATGCGGCGCAGGCGTTGCGGGCCCTCGCTACAGTCGAGGAGGACTTCTCCCCGGCCGCGCTGGTCCGCCGGGTCGCCCGGCTCGGGGCCGCCGCGCCGGACCGCCCTTGACCTGCGCCTGCGGACGCGGGGAGGCCGTCCCCCGCGAACTCTGGCGACCAGCGTCGGCCGCCCTGCATGCTAGGATCGCCTCGGCCCGGTGTGCGCCTCTCGCAATCCTCTTTCCTTTCTCCTGATGGCTGACTGACTGCATTCATGACCTCGACGACTTCCGCGACTCCGCTGCCCGCACAGCAGTCCACTCCCACGGCGCCCGCCGACCCCGGTCCGCACGCCGCGGAGCTCAGGCAGGCATTGCTCGACGAAGCGAGGTCGCAACCGGTCGAAGCCCTCTACGCCACGACGGTCCGCACCCGCTCGGCGCTCGCCGTCGAGCTCGCACGCGAACTCGCCGCCCCCGGCCTCTCCCGCGAGGAGCTCGTGGCCCTCGCCGAAGCCGACGCGCCCGACACCTCCGGGATCGACGCCGCGCGGCTCGCCGGGTATGCGGCCGCGCTGTCGCGGCGGCGGGAGTACCGGGACGCGTATGCGCTGTTCGGGCTGGCGGAGCGGTTGGATCCGGGGGCGATCGTCGCGGAGTTCCAGGTGCGGTACGCGGAGGCGGCGCTGGCGGCGACCGGGTCGGCTGCGGGGGTGCTGGAGCGGTTCGACGGGATGGTGCCAAGGTGGCGGCATGCGTTCGAAGCCGATGAGGCGCATCCGGACCGGGGCGGGGACGAAGCGGCGTGGCTGGAGCGGTTCCGGGTGCTCGCGGGGATGCCCGATCTGGAAGTGGCCGAAGGCGACGGGGTGCGGTTCGACCGGCTCGGGGCCGGGCCGGCCGCGCCGGTGCGGACGCAGCGGCGGATCAGCGTGGTCATGACGTGCTTCAAGCCGGACGAGACGCTGTTCACGGCGGTGAACTCGGTGGTGGCGCAGAGCTGGCAGAACTGGGAGCTGCTGCTCGTCGACGACGCGTCGGGGCCCGAGTACGGGGAGATCCTCGCCAGGGCGGCGGCGCTCGACGAGCGGATCAGGCTGTTCCGGCTGCCGGAGAACTCCGGGACGTACAAGGCGCGGAACCGGGCGCTCATGGAGGCCAAGGGGGTCTTCACGACGGGCCTGGACTCCGACGACTGGGCGCATCCGCGGTGGCTGGAGCGGCAGGTCGCGCCGATGCTCGCCGACCCGGCGCTGGTGATGACCTTCGCGAACTGCATCCGCGTGCGCGAGGACCTGACGGCCGTCCACACCGGACGGCCGGTGCAGGGGCCGCGGTCGACGTCGGTGATGTTCCGGACCGAGCCCGTGCGCGAGCGCATGGGCTACTTCGACGCGCTGCGCAAGGGCGCCGACACCGAGTTCCACTTCCGGTTCAAGGCCGTGTTCGGGAACCGGGCGGTCAAGAAGCTCCAGGGCGAGGTGTTCACGCTCGTGCGACTCGCGGGCGACACGCTCACCTCCCGCGAGATCGACAACGGCTGGCAGCACCCCTCCCGGTCCGCGTACCAGTCCGCGCACCAGCACTGGCGCGAGCGCATCCGCCGCGGCCAGTCCAGCGGGTTCATCGAGGCCGACCAGGTGGAGCGGGAGCTGTACGCGCCCAGCCTGAGCCGCGGCATCCGCCTCGACGGGCGGGAGTTCGACGAGCTGTACGTGCTCGACTGCCGGTTCTGGGAGGACGGGCAGCAAAGGGCGCTCGACCTCGTGCGCGAGGCCGCCGGCGCCGGGAAGCGCGTCGGGATCGCGCACGTCGAGTCGCTGCTGCGCCTGCGCGACGAGCTGCGGCACCTGCGCCCCGAGATCCTCGACTTCCTCAACGAGTCCTCGCACGGCCCGAACCCGGTCGAGTTCGTCGCACCCGTCGACAAGGTCGCGGCCGTGCGGCTCGTCGTCACCGACCCGTCCCTGTGGGAGGGCCGGTCGGACGAGTTCGCGTTCACCGAGACCGGGCGCGTCGAGATGTGGGAGCGGACGATCACGCCGACCGCGGCCCTGAAGACGGCCCTCGTGAAGCAGAAGGGCGCCAAGCGCAGCGGCGAGTCCAAGGAGTCCCGCCCCGACGGGAAGGGCCCGCGCCGCGTCCTCGCCGGGGCGTTCGGCGCCGCGCTGGTCCTGCTGTGGGCCGCAGCGGCCGCCTCGTGGTTCGTCGCGGGCGCCGATGTCGCCGCGGCCCTGACGTTCATCGCCTTGTCCGCGTCGGGCGGCACCGCCGTCGCGGCGCTGTCCTCGGCCGGGTTCGCCCGGTTCAAGGCCCTCCTGCGGCGGGCGGCCCGCCGATGATCGGAGCACGCATGCGCACCGCCAAGAGGCTCGCGCTCGCCGGGGCCGTGTTCGGGGCCGTGACGCTCGCGGTCGCCGCGCTCGCCCTCGCCGCACCGCCCGTCGTGTACCTGCCCGCGATGGCCGCGGTCCTCGCCGGGGAGGCCGCGCTCGTGGTCTACCTGCTGCGCAACCGGATGCGCGACTCCGGGGTCGCGAGCCCGCTGCAACTGCTGTCGCGGCGGCGCCTGCGGGCCGCGCAGCGCGAGACCCGCGCGCTCGCGAACGTGCGCAAGTGGCAGGAGCGCCTCGACGCGGGCTTCGTGTCCGCCGCGTCGCCCGCGCTCGCCTCGATCGCCGCCGACGGCGGCCACACGAGGACCGTCCGCAAGGCCGCGGCCGCCGCGCTCGCGACGCCCCGCGCGACCGGTGCGGGCGCCGAGGAGCGGTACGACGTCGTCATCGCCTCGAACTTCAACCTGCCCGGCGGCACCACCTCCTCGAACCTGAACGAGATCGCGCTGCTCAAGGCCGCGGGGATGCGCGTGGGCCTGGTCCACAACCCGCTGTTCGAGATGCACCCCGGGCGGCCGCTGAACGGGAAGGTCCTCGACGCCGTGGACGGCGACCGGGTCCGCATCGTCGGCGACCGCGCGAAGGTCAAGGCCGACCTGCTGCTCATGCGGTTCCCGCCGTTCGCGTCGCAGCTGCGCGACGACCTGCCCGAGATCGAGGCCGCGCAGCGGATGCTCGTGGTCAACCAGGCGCCCATGACCTATTACGAGGGCGGCGTGGGCCGCAAGCGCGTGTGGGACGTGGACCGCGTGCACCGCAAGCTCACCGGCTGGATCGGCGAGCACCGCTGGGTCACCGTCGGCCCGCTCGTCCACCAGGCGCTGCTCGACTTCCACGCCGACGAGCTCGACGGCGTGGACCTCTCGGCCGACTACTGGTACCCCTCGATCGACCTGAAGGCCACCGAGGTCCGGGGCGAGGAGCCCGTCGGGGACGTGGTGCGCATCGGCCGCCACTCCCGCGACCACCTGTCGAAGTGGCCGGAGCTCGCGGGGCAGCTGCGGGCCTGCTACCCGGCCGGTCCCGGCTTCGAGATCCGCGTCCTCGGCGGCGTCGACGTGCCGCGGCGGACCCTCGGGCGGCTGCCGTCCAACTGGGTGGGCCACCGCTTCGACGAGGTCGCCGTGGGCGAGTTCCTGCGCGGCCTCGACGTGTACGTGTACTACACGTGCTCGTCGTGGCTGGAGGCGTTCGGGCGCGCGCCCGTCGAGGCGATGGCCGCGGGCGTCCCGGTGGTCCTGCCGCCGGTGTTCAAGCCCGCGTTCGGATCCGGGGCGCTCTACGCCGAGCCCGCCGACGTGGCCGCGCTCGTCACCGAGCTGACCGGGGACCACGCGAAGTGGCTGGAGCAGCGCGAGGCGGGCTTCGAGACCACCCGGCGGCTGTTCAGCCACGAGGCGCACCGGGCGCGCTTCCGCGCGCTCGGCCTCGACCTGTAGGAGCGGACCGCAGGCGGCCCCTTACGAGGCGGCGGTGGCCGTGAAGTCCTCGGGGAACGGGAACGACGAGGTCATCTCGCCGCACGCGGCGTCGACCTGCGCGAAGGCCGCGTCCCACGAGCACGTGATGTCGATGAGGTACTGGCCCGCGAACACGAAGTGGTCCTGCCACTTGACGGTGACGCCGTCGATGTCGACCGAGCCGAACCGGTACACGCCGTCGTGGCGGTGCACCACGGTCGGGTAGTAGTTGTCCAGGGAGATGTCCTGGTTCAGCTTCCCGAAGTAGTCGGTCACCAGGTTCGCCTGCGCGTCATAGGAGGACGTGTCCGCGCCCTCGCTGAGCAGGTACGAGGTGACCTGGATGCGGTCGTAGCCGCCCTCGGCGCCCGCCACGTAGAACGTGTACGTGAAGTGGTCGTTCGCGAAGAGGACCTCGCGGTCCTCGCCCTCGGCCGCGGTGAACCCGGCCGGCGCCTCCAGCGCCAGTTCGAGGGGCGCGGTGGGCGCGGGCGGGGCGGTCGACTCGTCGCCGCCCGGGTCCTCGCCGGTGCCGGGGTCGTCCGACCCGGTGCAGCCGGCGGCGAACAGCAGCACGAGTGCGGCGAGTGCGGTCAGCCTGCGCATGGGGCGTTCCTCTCAAGGGGGATCTCGGGCTCCCGACGGGGAAGGGCTCGATACACACTGTACCAAGCGCCCTCCACGGACGAGGCCCGCGAGCAGGGCGCCGACCGGCCTGCGCCACAGGTCACAGCGCCGGGAGCTGCTCCTCCAGCAGCTGGGTCAGCGACCGCGCGTACGGGGTGCTCATGTGGTGCGAATCGCGGTACACGAGCAGGTTCCCGGTGACCACCGGGCACTCCCCCGCGTAGCAGAACCAGCCGACGGTCTCGACGACCTGCGCCCCGGCCTCCTGCTCGGCGGCGAACGCGGCCTCGCGGTTCCCCGAGTCGTCCACGGCCTCCGTGCGCTGCATGACGCACTCGTTCACCGCGTCCTGGTGCAGCGCGACGCAGTCGGGCACCGGCCCGTACGGGCTGCGCGGGGTGTCGGTGAGGACCACGGTCTGCCCGGCCGAGGGGGTGATCCGCGCGAGCGTGTCGGTCCAGCCCTGGGCCCACCGCTCGGGGCTGTCGTCCTCCCAGTCGACCAGCGGCGGCGCGTCCTCGCCGCTGAGGACCACCATGGCGGGCTTGAGCTCGTCGATCTCGTCGAGGACGCGTTCGCGCCACTCGGCGCAGCCGGTGTACTCGCCGCCGACGTCGCTGTTGGAGACCGTCACCGTCGCCGGGGTGCACGCGCTCTTAGTGCGCGTCAGCAGCTTCCAGCCGTTCGCCTCCGCGATCGGCTCCAGCGCCGGGAACCACTGCGCCGCATGGGAGTCGCCCACGAGCATGACGGTCTTGTCGCCGCCGGTGTCGCCGAAGACGCAGTCGCCGGGGAGGTCCTCGGTCCACGCGTCCAGGTGGCAGCCGTTCCCGTAGATCTCCGGCTGGTCGGTCGCCACGGCCGTCAGCGACGGCTCCAGGTCGGCCGGGACCTGCGTGGTCGCGATCCCCTCCTGGAGCCGCACCTCGATCTGCGAGACGTCCTCGACCTCCTCGACGGCCTCCAGGTCCACCGCGTCGTCCTCCTGCGGCGGGACCTTCCCGAACCCGAGGGTCAGGACCAGGACCATGCCGATGCCCAGCAGCGAGCACGCGACGCCGGTGACCAGGCCCCACATGTTGCTGGTCTTCAGCGGCCGGGCGCGGCGCAGCGGCTCCTCGATGTACAGGTACGACAGCTGCGCGACGGCCACCGTCGCGAGCAGCAGCACCACGTTCAGGCCCACCGTCGGCTCGGCGTCGACCGCGAGCGGGATGAGGATGAGGATCGGCCAGTGCCACAGGTACAGGCTGTAGGAGATCTTCCCGACGTACTGGAACGGGCCGGTGCCCAGCAGCGAGCTGGACGGGTTCTTGGCGCCCGTGCCCGCGGCGATGAGCGCCGCCGCACCGAGGACCGGCAGGAGCGCGGTGTAGCCGGGGAACGGCGTCGACGAGTCGTAGAGGACGCCCGAGGCGATGATCGCGGCGAGCCCGGCGATGCCGAGGACCCACGCGAGGGCCGCCGGGATGCGCCTGAGCGTCGGCAGCATGAGCGCCAGCACCGCGCCCGCGGCGAGCTCCCAGATCCGCGTGTGCGCCGCGTAGTACGCGGTCGGCTGCGACACCTGCGTCGTCAGCACCGACAGGACCAGGCTGAGCGCGAACAGCCCCGCGCACGCGGCGAGCGCCGCGTTCGCGAACTTGCGGGGCGCGCGCTTGGCGAGCACGAGCAGGCCGATGAGCAGCAGCGGCCAGATGACGTAGAACTGCTCCTCGACCGCCAGGGACCAGTACTGCTGGAACGGCGAGGGCATCTGGTCGGCGTTGAGGTACTCGGTCTCGGTCGCCACGAACCGGTAGTTCACGGCGTAGACGATCACGGTGAACGCGTCCTGCATGACCGCTTCGAGGCGGGTCACGGGGAACCACAGCCACGCGCCGAGGGCCGTGGCGATGGTGACGGCGCTGGCGGCGGGGAGGATGCGGCGGGCGCGGCGGGCGTAGAACCCGGCGATCGAGATCTTCCCGGTGTCGAAGACCTCCTTGACGAGCAGGGAGGTGATGAGGAAGCCGGAGACGACGAAGAACACGTCGACGCCGACGTACCCGCCCTGCGCGAACGCGAACCCGGCGTGCGACAGGAGCACCAGGACCACGGCGACGGCGCGCAGGCCCTGGATGTCGGGGCGGAAGCCGACGCCCTCCCAGCGCTGCGGCGGGCGGACCGGGGCGGGCGCGGGCCGCGGGTGCGCGCCGGTGGTGCGCATCCCCGGCGGGGCCGGGGCCGCGGGCGGCGGCGCGGGGGCGCGGAACGGGGGCCGGACCGGGTAGGGGCTGGGGGCGGTGCGCTGAGTGGCCGCGGCGGGATGGGCGGCGGAGCCGGGCGTGGTCGTGGGCAGGTGGAGGGTCTCCTCGTTGACGCCGCCCCCGGTAGCGGCTCGGGACTGCGGGGGCTGGGGCGAGGTCATGGTGCGAGTGTCTCCGTCTGCGGATCGCCGGGGCTGGGTCGCGCCCCATCCTAGGCGCATCCGGCCCTCTCGCGGACTCGGTGGTGACCAATCCGACCAACCGGACACGCAACTGGTTGCGGGCCTTGCTCACATCGTACCGAGGGCGGTCCCGCCGCGCGGTGCCGCACGGGCCCTGACGGCCCGAAATGTCGCTCCCGCAACCGCATCAGGGCACCAGAACGGCGACGCGGCCCCGACCTGGCAGGTCGGGGCCGCGTTTCGCCTAGAGCGCCTTGAGGACGCGCGGTTCGAGCTTGTAGAAGATCCAGCGGCCGAAGAAGAGCAGGAAGACCGAGAAGCCGAAGGCCACGGAGACCTGGTACGTGTTCGGGGCCAGCTCGGGGATGAACGCGCCGCGGTGCATCGAGAAGATGCCGACGAGCGGGTTCGAGGAGAACACGTCGAAGAGCCACGGGTGCTCCTTCATCGTGTCCGCATCGGCGACCTTCGAGACCGGGTAGATGATCGCGGAGGCGTAGAACAGCACGCGCATCACCAGCGGCATGAACCGGGAGACGTCCTTGTAGAGGACGTTCGCGGCCGCGAGCACGAACACCATGCCGGTGGTGAGCATGGCCTGCACGATGATCGCCGGGAACAGCCACAGCAGGTTGAGCCCGAACGTGCCGCCGCCGAGGATCGCGACGCCGACGAGGATCGGGAAGCCCACGAGGTACTCCGCGAAGCGCGCGAAGACCTTCGAGACCGGGAAGACCTCTCGGGGGACCTTCATGACCGTGATGAGACTCGCCTGCCCGCCGAGGGCGGACTGGCCCTGGTTGACGGCGGTGCTGAACCACTGGTACGCGAAGATGCCGGAGACGATGAAGAGCAGGTAGCCCGCCTGCGGCGTGCCCGGGTCGTTCGGCATCGACTTGCCGCCGCCGAAGACGAGGTCGAACACGAACCAATAGATGAGCGTCAGGCCCAGCGGCTCGATGAGCGACCACACGTAGCCCATGACGGTGGACTGGTACTTGACGGCGAGGTCGCGGCGGACCAGGACCGACATCGCGTACCGGTGGCGCAGGAGCGCGGTGAAGCCGGTCGTCAGCGGGAACTTCCGCTTGAGCGGCTTGGCCTCGGCCTCGCGGGTGTTGTCGATCGGGCCCTCGTCGCTGCGCGCGGAGTCGAGGAACGCGGGGAGCTCGGCGGTGTCGTCGATGTTCCGGCGGATCGGCGACTGCCCGGCCATGGGCATGTCGCGGCCCGGCTCGGCGCGGGTCGCGTAGGGCGCCTGCGGGACCTGGCCCGGGCTGCCCGCGGCCACGTGCGGCGGCGGGGGCGCGACCGCGGGGGGCGGCGGAGGCGTCTGCGGCTGGAAGTGGTTCGGCTGCCCGTAGGGCTGCGGCGGCTGCTGGCCGGGCTGCCCGTAGCCGGGGGGCGGCTGCTGGCCCGGGTGGGGCGGGGGCGGCGTCTGGTGCTGGGGCTGCCCGGGGTGCTGCGGCTGCGGGGACTGCTGCGGCTGGCCCGGGTGGTAGGGCGCCTGCGGGGCCCCGTAAGGCTGCTGCGAGCCGTACGCGGCGGGCGGCGGGGCCTGCGGGTGGCCGGGCGCCGGGTGCGCGCCGGGGTGCTGGGGCGCAGCGGGATTGAAGCCGGGCTGGGGCGCATAGCCTTGCGGCGCAGGCGCTCCCGGAGCGGCGGGGGCGTGCCCCTGCTGCCCGGGCTGGCCCGGGTGGGGCGGCGGGGTGATGCCGGGAGCGGCCGACGGAGGCGGGCTCGCGAACGCTGCCGATCCGGAGCTCATGGCCCCCTGCGGGTATCCCGCGGGAGTGGCCGACGGCCCGGCGCCGAGGCCGCCCTGGGGGGCTGCGGCGTCGTTGGAGTCCGGGCTCCCGTCGCGGTTCCCGGCTGGGCCGGAGACGCCGTCGGGGTGCGGGCTAATCGAGCTCATGCATCATCTCCGTCAGGTGTCGCTCCAGCGCCACCGAGTCCAGTTCACGATGTTCGAGAATCGTATAACGGCCTGGCCGGGTCCTCGGCGCGTAGGCCACCGCTGTGGCGAGCTGGGCCGAAGTCAATCCGAGTTCACTCGCGGTGCGCGGCAGCCCGTGCCGCTTCATGGCCGAAGCGAGCTCGGCGAACAGGGCCTCGTCGCCCCGCAGCCAGGTGCACACGAGCGCCCCGAGGGCCCCTTCGGCCCCGTGCGTCGCGAGGCCGGGGTGCAGCTCCTCGATCGCGTGCGCGATCTCGTGGCACCCGCCTGAGCAGGGCCGCGACGATCCGGCCATCGAGGAGGCGAGGCCGCCTTGGATGAGCGCGTCGGCGAGGGTCGCCAGGAACGCGTCGTCGGCGATCGTCCCGGGGTGGCGCAGCACCGCTTCGGCGCCGGTGCGCGCGATGGCGGCGGCGAGGCCGTCGACGGGCTCGCCGTTCACCTCGTGCGAGAGCTGCCAGTCGGAGACCGCGGACAGGTTCGTGAGGGCGTCGCCGATCCCGGACTGGAGCTGGTGCGCCGGGGCCCTGCGGATGAAGTCGAGGTCGGCGAGGACCGCGAGCGGCGGGTGGACCCCGTAGGAGACGGAGTGGCCGTCGCGTTCGAGCGAGGCCGTGGGGGAGGCGAGGCCGTCGTGGGCGAGGCTCGTGGCGACCGAGACCATCGGCAGGCCCAGGTCGGAGGCGGCCCACTTGGCGGTGTCGAGGAGCTTCCCGCCGCCGATGCCGACGAGGGCGTCCACGCGGTGGTCGTCGCGCAGGCGCTTGGTCAGCTCCTTGGCGCTGTCGAGGCTGCCGGGGACGACGGTGTGGACCGTGGCGTCGGGCAGGTGGTCGAGCTGGTCGGCGATGGTCTCGCCCAGGCCCGGCCCGAGCGCGACGGCGACGCGGCCGCCCGAGGAGATCCGGGAGTCCGCGAGGAGCTCCGGGAGGCGCCCGACGGCGCCCGCGGAGACCTCGACGGTGATCGGGGCCAGCACCGTGCGGGCGAACGTCGGCACTACAGCGCCTTTGCGATGTCGCGGGCCAGCGCCCAGTCGGCGTGGTCGTCGACCTCGGTCCAGGCGACGGGCCCGGTCGAGACCGTGCCGATGCGCCCGGCCTCGGCCAGCAGTTGGAAGGCGTCCTCGTAGTAGAGGGTCGAGTCGCGGGTGAAGGTCGCTTCGAGGGCCTTGGTCAGATCCTCGGCGATCCCGGCGGGGATGAGGCTCACGCCGATGTACTCGCCCGCGGCGGCCTCGATGGGCTGCTGCTTGTGGATGAGTTCCACGCCGTGCTCGCCGATGCGCACTTTCATCGCCTCGTCGGTGAGCTGCTTGTGGTCGTCGAGGGCCAGGAGCAGGCGCGGGTCGTCCTCGGCGGCGGCGAGGAGGTTCCGCTCGATGCTCGCGGGGTGGACGGTGTCGCCGTTGACGAGGATCGCGCCTTCGGCGTACCGCTCGCGGGCGGTCCACAGCGAGTAGGCGTTGTTCCAGTGCGGCCTGTCGTTGTCGACGATCGCGACCGTGACGCCGTAGCGCGATTCGAGTGCGGGGGCGTGCTCGCGGATCTTCTCGGCGGCGTGGCCGACGGTGACCGCGATGTCCGTCACGCCGACCTCGGCGAGGCCGCGGACGATGGTGTCGAGGATGGTCTCGGTCGCGGTGACCGGCAGGAGCGTCTTCGGGAGGCGGTCGGTGTCGGGGCGCAGGCGCTGCCCCTGTCCGGCGGCGAGGATGACGCCTCTCATGTCTGCCTTTCGGTCGGGGGGCACCGGCGGCGCAATCTGCGCGAACCGGTGTGCAACCCGGCTAGTTTACAAGCCGCGAAAGGGGGGAGGCCCCTGCCGAGTGTGCGCCTGCACACGTCGGCCGGGGCCTCCAACTGGGAAGGGGCGGGCACCGCGAACGGTGACCGCTCCCTCTACAACGAGTCCGGGGCGGGCCCGGTTACGCCCTACTTCGAGGCGATCGCCTTCGACAGGTTCTCCGAGAGGGTGTCGAGGAACTCGTCGGTGGTCTGCCACTCGGCGTCCTTGCCGATGAGCAGGGCCAGGTCCTTGGTCATCTTGCCGCCTTCGACGGTGTCGATGATGACCTGCTCCAGCGCGTTCGCGAAGCCCTCGACCTCGGGGGTGCCGTCGAGCTTGCCGCGGTGGGCCAGGCCCCGGGTCCACGCGAAGATCGAGGCGATCGGGTTGGTCGAGGTCTTCTCGCCGCGCTGGTGGGCGCGGTAGTGGCGGGTGACGGTGCCGTGCGCGGCCTCGGCCTCGACGGTCTGCCCGTCGGGGGTCATGAGGACCGAGGTCATGAGGCCGAGCGAGCCGAAGCCCTGCGCGACGATGTCGGACTGGACGTCGCCGTCGTAGTTCTTGCAGGCCCAGACGTAGCCGCCCTCCCACTTGAGCGCCGCGGCGACCATGTCGTCGATGAGGCGGTGCTCGTAGGTGAGGCCCTTGGCCTCGAAGTCGGCCTTGTAGTCGTTGTCGAAGATCTCCTGGAAGGTGTCCTTGAACATGCCGTCGTAGGCCTTCAGGATGGTGTTCTTGGTGGACATGTACACCGGGTAGTTCCGGGCGAGGCCGTAGCGGAACGAGGCGTGGGCGAAGTCCTCGATGGACTTCTTGAAGTTGTACATGCTCAGGGCCACTCCGCCGCCCTCCGGGTAGCGGGCCACCTCGAACTCGATCGGCTCGGTGCCGTCGTCGGGGGTGAACGAGACGGTGAGCGTGCCGGGGCGGTCGACCTTGAAGTCGGTGGCGCGGTACTGGTCGCCGAAGGCGTGGCGGCCGACGATGATCGGCTCGGTCCAGCCCGGGACCAGGCGCGGCACGTTGCTCATGATGATCGGCTCGCGGAAGATGGTGCCGCCGAGGATGTTGCGGATGGTGCCGTTCGGGGAGCGCCACATCTTCTTGAGGCCGAACTCCTCGACGCGGGCCTCGTCGGGGGTGATCGTCGCGCACTTGACGCCGACGTGGTGCTCGGCGATCGCGTTCGCGGCGTCGACGGTGACCTGGTCGTCGGTGGCGTCGCGGTGCTCGATCGAGAGGTCGTAGTAGCGCAGGTCCACGTCCAGGTAGGGGTGGATCAGCTCGTCCTTGATCTTGCTCCAGATGATGCGGGTCATCTCGTCGCCGTCGAGTTCGACGACGGGGTTCGCGACCTTGATCTTCGCCATGGGTTTCGGCACCTCTCCTTGCGCTTCGCCGCGCGTGGTCGGGACGGGGAGCAGCAGCTCCTAACAGTACGAGCGTACTGGCTAAGCTTCCAAGGCCGAACCCCAGCCCGGCGAGTCGGTGGTCACAGCCCCGGAACCTCCGATAACGATTCCGTCTCAAGACTGGCGTGCCCCGGGTCACGACAGGTAGCGTCTCTAACTAGAAACAATCTTTCCAATTTGTTTCGGCCCCGTCCCACCGCTGGTACGCGGGCCGTCGCTCGACTAGTGCACGAAGGAGTGCCGAGGTGACCGCACCCGCCGCACCCCCGCCGCAGCCCCGCGTTGCGGACGGTCCGCCCCGCACCGCCGGCAGCCTGCTCCGCCGGATCTGGGCCTCCTACGCGTTCCGCCGCATCCGCCAGTCCGTCTTCGTGATCTGGCTGGTCGCGACCATCACGTTCCTGCTCATGCACTTCATGCCCGGCGACCCCATCGAGATCATGGCCGGGCGCCTCAACAGCGCCGGCATGAGCCACGAGCAGGCCGTCGCCACCGCGTCGAACATCATCGCGTACGACCCCGACGCGAGCGTCTGGCTCCAGTACCTCGACTTCCTCAAGGGCCTGGTCACCTTCGACCTCGGCAACTCCCTCACCAACCCCTCCAAGACCGTCTTCGAGCACGTCATGGAGTACCTGCCGTGGACGCTGTTCGCCGTCGGCGCGGGCGTGGTCCTCGCGATCGTCGTCGGCCTCAGCGTCGGCATGGCGATGGCCTACCGCCGCGGCTCCTGGTTCGACCACGCGATGACCTCCGTCGGGTCCTTCCTCACCGGCGTTCCCAACTACATCCTCATCGCCGCGGTCATCGTCGTCGGCTACACGATCCTCGGGGTCCTGCCGTTCCTCGACATGCGCGGGCGCATCACCGCGGGCGTTGAACCCGGGTTCGACCCGGTGTTCTTCGGCGACGCGCTGTTCCACGCGATCCTGCCGATCATCGCGTTCGCGTTCACCGCCACCGGCTCCTTCATGCTCAACATGAAGGCCGCCACCACCGAAGTCCTCACCGAGGACTACGTGACCGTGGCGCAGGCCCGCGGCCTCAAGCCCGGCCGCATCAGCCGCAGCTACGTGGGCCGCAACGCGATGCTGCCGATCATCCCGCAGGTCGCGCTCCAGCTCGGCACGCTCGTCGGCGGCTCCATCGTCATCGAGCAGATCCTCCAGTACCCCGGCGCGGGCCAGATGCTCATGCAGGCCATCTCGAACCGCGACTACCCGGTCGTCCAGGCCTCCGTCATCATCCTCGCGACCTCCGTGGTCATCGCCAGCCTCATCGTGGACCTGTTCCTCGTCAGGATCGACCCGCGCATCAAGACCGAAGGGCAGGACGCGTGACCACCACCCTCGACGCGGTAATCGCCAAGCCCCGCAAGCACTTCTCCGAATCGTTCTTCGGACGCCTGTGGACCGGGCTCACCCGCTCCCCCGCCGGGTTCGCCGGCACGGTCCTCGTGCTCGCGATCGTGCTGTTCTCCTTCGTCGGCCCGCTCCTGATCGACCAGCACAACCCCACCGACACGACCCAGATCTGGACCTCGCCTTCCGCCGAGCACTGGCTCGGCACCCAGTACGAGGGCAAGGACACCTTCACGATCCTGGTGAACTCCGGCGCCCAGCCCATCTGGGTCGGGACGCTCGCCGCGCTCATGGCGACGTTCGTCGCCGTCACCCTCGGCTCGGTCGCCGGGTACTTCCGCGGCCGCATCGACGCGGTGCTCCTCCAGCTCACCGACGTCACCGTCACGATCCCGCAGTTCCTCCTCATGCTCGCGGTCGTCGCGTTCTTCGAGGACATCCCGCCGTGGGGCATCTCGATCGTCGTCGGCTCCACCATGTGGGCGTTCCTGTTCCGGTCCATCCGCGCGCAGGTCATGTCCCTCAAGGAGCGCGAGTTCGTCGAGGCCGCAAGGCTCCAGAACCTCGGGGCCTCCCGGATCGTCTTCCGCGAGATCCTCCCGAACATGGCCGGGTTCATCTTCGTCAACTTCGTGATCTCGGTGAACCAGGCGATCTACGCGATCGTCGGCCTCTACGTCCTCGGCCTCATGCCCTCCGGCACGCCGAACTGGGGCCTGATGATCCACCAGTCCTGGAGCCAGAACTTCTACCTCAACCCGGTCGCCCTGCCCTTCGTCGTCACCCCGCTCATCATGATCGTGCTCTTCACGATCGGGCTCGTGACGATGGGCCGCGGCCTGGACCAGGCCCTCAACCCGCGCCTCCGGGAAAGGTGAGACCATGACCGACCCGATCCTCAGCGTCCGCGACCTCGCGATCGCGTACCGGACCGGCCGCAAGGAGTCCGTGACCGCCGTCAGCGGCGTCGACCTCGACCTGTACGAGGGCCAGTCCCTCGCGCTCGTCGGCGAGTCCGGCTGCGGCAAGACCACCCTCGGCCTGGGCCTGCTGCGGCTCCTCCCCGGCCTCGGCGAGATCACCTCCGGCTCCCTCACCTACCGGCTCAAGGACGGCACCCGCGCCGACCTCCTCAAGATGAAGAAGGAGCAGCTGCGCCGCTTCCGCTGGAGCGAGGCCGCGATGGTCTTCCAGGGCGCCATGAACGCCTTCAACCCGGTCATCAAGATCGGCGACCACTTCGCCGACACCCTCCGCGACCACGCCGAGAACGGCAAGCGCTGGACGAAGGCCGCCGTCGAGGCCCGCGCCGGGGAGCTCCTGGAGACCGTGCGCCTCGACCCCGACCGGGTCCTCCAGTCCTACCCGCACGAGCTGTCCGGCGGCATGAAGCAGCGCGCACTCATCGCGCTCGCCATCGCCCTCGACCCGCAGGTCCTCGTCCTCGACGAGCCGACCACCGCGCTCGACCTGCTCACGCAGCGCTCGATCGTGCAGCAGCTCCACGAGCTGCGCAAGAAGTTCGGGTTCACGATGGTGTTCATCACCCACGACCTCGGCCTCGCCGCCGAGCTCGCCGACCGCGTCGCCACCATGTACGCCGGCCGCATCATCGAGACCGGCTCGGCCCGCGACATCTTCTACACGCCGAAGCACCCGTACACCGCGGGGCTCATCAACGCCGTCATGCCCGTCAAGGGCGAGCGCCCGGCCCTGGAGTCCATCCCCGGCTACCCGCCGAGCCTCAAGGCCATGCCCGACGGCTGCGCGTTCAACCCGCGCTGCGCCTTCGCTACCGAGGAGTGCAAGCGCGACCGCGTCCCGCTCGAACTCCTCGCCGAGCGCCCGCTCGCCATGGGCCACTCCGTCGCGTGCGTCCACCACGACCAGGTCCGCCTCCAGCGCAAGCAGAAGGAGAACGCCAATGTCTGATGCTCCCCTGCTGAGGCTCCGCGCGCTGGAGCAGGTCTTCGAGACCAAGAAGGGCCCCGTCGCCGCCGTCGGCGGCGTCGACCTGGAAGTGAAGGCCGGGAAGGTCCTGTGCCTGGTCGGCGAGTCCGGCTGCGGCAAGACCACCACCGCCCGCGCGGCCGCCGGGATCACCCGGCCCACCGCCGGGGCCGTCGAGTTCCGCGGGAAGTCCCTCACCGACATGACCCCCGGCGAGAAGACCGCCTACCGCCGCGCCGTCCAGTACATCCACCAGGACCCGTACGCGGCGCTCAACCCCACGCGCACCGTCGCCTCGACCCTCACCGCCGGGCTCAAGCGCCACGGCCTGGTGAAGAACCGCACCGAGGCCCGCGCGAAGGCCGCCGAGCTGCTCACGCTCGTCGACCTGACGCCGCCCGAGTCCTACCTCGACTCCTACCCGCACCAGCTCTCCGGCGGCCAGCGCCAGCGCGTCAACGTCGCGAGGTCGCTCGCCATGAACCCCGAGCTGCTCATCTGCGACGAGTCCACCTCGATGCTGGACGTCTCGATCCGCGTGAGCCTCCTGAACACCCTCGGGCGGCTCCGCGACGACCTCGACGTGGGCTTCCTGTTCATCACCCACGACCTCGCCGTCGCGAAGTACTTCGCGTGGGACGGGGAGATCGCGGTGATGTACCTGGGGAAGGTCGTCGAGCACGGACCCACCCCGGAGGTCATCGGGAACCCGCAGCACCCGTACACGAAGGCGCTCATCGGCGCCGTGTGCGAGCCGGACCCCGACCTCGCCAGGGCCAACCGGTCCTCCGAGCAGCTCCGCTCCGCGGAGATCCCGTCCCTCACCGACCTCCCCGCCGGGTGCGCCTTCCACCCCCGGTGCCCCGCTTTCGAACCGGGCGTGTGCGACAGCACCGAGCCCGCGCTCGAAGGCACGGGCGCGGCCGGCGGCCGCCGCCGGGTCGCGTGCCACATCGTGGCGCGGGACCAGCGGCGGGAAAGCGTCCAACATGCGCAGAGCTGCGACGACCGGACGCTCGTCCTCGATCCAAACAAGTCACCGGGAGCGGCATGGTCGGCCTGATCGCCCGCGCGGGGCTGGCGTTCGGGGTCCTGCTGACCCTGGCCGCCCTGCTCCTCCTGCTCCTCACCCCAAGCGGAACCGCGGAGTCCTCCGTCAGCGCGCTGACCGTCGGACTCGGACTGTTCCTCATCCTCATCACTTCTATCGCCCTCTACATTGAAAGGAACCGGCGATGACCTCTCAGCGATTCGAGCTCAGCCGACGCAACCTCATGCAGGCGGTCGGCCTCGGCGCGGGCGCCGTTGCGACCACTTCCGTGCTCGGCGCCTGCCAGGCCGACAGCGGCGACGGCGGCGACGGCGCGAGCGGCAAGTTCGTGTACGTGTACCCCTTCGACGTCTCGGTCGAGCACTACAACGCGGCCCTGAACACCGGCGTGCTGCTGACCGCCGCCCCCGTGGCGGAGCTGTTCATCCCGCGCTGCGCGATCCTGAACTGGGACACGCTGGAGTGGACCCCGCAGCTCGCCGAGTCGGTGACCCTGGACGCCACCACCTTGACGATCAAGCTGCGCTCGGGGATCAAGTGGACCGACGGCAACGCCGTGACCGCGAAGGACGTCGTCGGGACCATCTACCTCCAGAAGCTGAACGCCGCGCAGGGCACCATCGGCTGGGACCAGCTCGTGTCGGCGACCGCCGACGACGACACCACCGTCACGGTGACGTACTCGGAGGCGTTCACCGGCGTCGAGCACGGCGCGCTCAAGGCGCAGGTGCTGCCGTACGCGCGCTACGGCGAGTGGATGGACGAGGCGCAGGGCCTGGTCGAGGCCGGCGAGGTCCAGGGCGGGCCGGGCCAGGTCGCGCTGGCCGAGAAGATCGCGGCCGAGGACTTCCTCGACGAGGACTTCATCTCCTGCGGCGCCTACAAGTTCGACCAGATCGGCGAGACCGTCATCACGCTCACGGTCCACGAGGACGGCCTCTTCGCCGACCAGGTGAAGTTCTCCACGATCGAGGTCCAGAAGGGCGACAACGCCGCTTCGGTGCAGTTCCTGCTGTCGTCCGCGGTGGACTACTCGACGCAGGTGCTCGGCGCGACCGACCGCTCCACGATCGCGGGCGTCGAGGGCCTCAAGGAGATCTCGACCCCCGGCTACGACGGCATCGGCCTGATGCTCAACGAGGGCCGGTTCCCCGAGTTCGCGGACGCCAAGGTGCGCAAGGCGCTCATGTACGTGTTCGACACCGAGGTCATCGGCGAGATCGCAAAGGGCGCGGGCGGCTACTACATCCCCTCGACCTACTCGGGCCTTCCGGACCCGCACGCCGAGGGCCTGTTCGACGACGTCGAGCTGGAGTACTACACGACCGACCACGCCAAGGCCGAGACCCTGCTGACCGAGGCGGGCTGGGCGAAGGAGTCCGACGGCTGGCACAAGCCGGACGGGTCGCTCGCCGAGTACACCATCATCGGCGTCGAGGGCTGGACCGACTTCTCGCTCACCGGCGAGCAGGCGGCGTCGCAGCTGACCGAGTTCGGCCTGGCCGTGTCCTACGAGAACGTGCCCGCGGACAACCCGTGGGGCATCTGGGGCGCGGGCGACTTCGACATCGCGGTGCGCCAGTGGGCGAACCCGTTCGTGCCCTACGTCTACGGCTCGTGGCAGATGACCTGGTTCACGGACAACTCGCAGACCGCGGACCAGCCGGGCATGGGCCTGAACACCGCGGAGGTCGCGACGACCTCCCTGGGCACGGTCAACGTGGACGACCTGTACCTGGCGTCGCAGAAGGGCACCGAGGAGGAGCAGGCCGAGGCGAACAAGACGCTCGGCATCGTCTTCAACGAGACCCTGCCGCGCCTGCCGCTGTTCCTGAACCAGCGCGTCTCGTACGCCATCGAAGGCGAGCGGGTGAAGAAGATCGACGCGGGCGACTACGCCCTCAACGACATCTACTTCGACAACCCGATCATGGTCCGCATCCTCGAAGGCGGCATCGAGCCCGTCTAGGGCCCTGTCCAGGAGATAAGACCGGCCCCCGGGAACGCTGCTCGTCCCGGGGGCAGGACTCGGCGGCGGGGTCCCACCGGACCCCGCCGCGGGCCGCGCAGCACCGAGGCGGGTTCAGCGCGGCGTACGAGGGAAGCGAAGGGCCCCGGTCGAACAGGCCGGGGCCCTTCCGTCTCGTCCTCCCACGAAACCACGAAGGGCCCGGTGCGTTCGCACCGGGCCCCTCAGTGTTCGGTCTAGCCGTTCTCCTCGCAGAAGGGCGGCACGCAGGTCTCGCCCTCGCTGGTCGTGGTGTCGTCGCCGCCACCGCCGCCATCGTCCGCGGCCGGGACGATGGTGATCGCGGAGCCGGGGGCGACGGCGGTGCCGCTGGTGAGCTGGCCGTCCTCGCCGGAGACCGACTCGATGGTCTCCAGGGTGGCGTCGCCCTCGATGGTCGCGGAGAGCCCGAGGCCGTTGAGCGTGTCCATGAGCGCCTGGGGCGTCGTGGTGGCGTCCCAGGTGACCACCACGCCCTGGGCGGTGATGGTGACGGTGGTGCCGCTGGACTCGGTGGAGCCGCTGTTCGGGTTCTGGCTGTAGACGACGCCGACGGTGGTGCCGCCGGTGCCGTACTCGACCGCGTACTCGAAGTCGGCGTTCTGGAGCGTCTCAATGGCGGTGTCGACGAGCATGCCGGTCACATCGGGGACGGTGGCCTGGCCGCCGGCCGAGACGGTGAGCGTCACGGTGGTGCCCGGCGGAACCTCTTCGCCCGCCGCGGGGTCCTGGCTGAGGACTTCCCCGGCGGGTGCGGTGTCCTCGACCTCGTTCTTCTCGACGACGAGGTTGTCGCCCTTGAGTTCGGCCTCCGCGTCCTCGAACTGGTCGCCGACGACGTTGGCGACCTCCACGTTCTCGGGCGCCTGGAGGACCGTGATCGTGACCGTGGTGCCCTGGTCGACCTCGTCGTTGGGGGACGGCGACTGTTCGACGACCTTGTCGATGCTCGTGTCGTTCGGGTCGGTCGCCGTCTCGTACTCGACCTTCACTTCGAGCTCTTCGGCGGTGATCGCGTCCGAGGCGTCCTGCTCGGACAGGCCTATCACCCCCGGCACGGTCGCCATGGCCGCCTCGTTCATCGCCCGCATGATCCCCCAGGCCGCGGCGGTGACCGCGACGAGCGCGAGGACCACGCCGAGGGCGATGAGCCACGGGCGGCGCTTGCTCTTGGAGGTGGGGAGCTGGCGGATCGGGGCGGTCGCGTCGGGGTCGATGATCGCGGTCCGGTCGGCGGCGGCCATGACCGCGGGGGCCATGACCTCCTGGCCGCGGGCGGCGCGGATGAGGTCCTCGCGCATCTCGCCCGCCGAGTGGTACCGGTTCTCGGGGTTCTTCGCGAGGGCCTTCATGATCACGGCGTCGACGGACGCCGGGATCGCGGGGTTGAGCTCCGAGGGCGGGCGGGCCTCCTCGCGCACGTGCTGGTAGGCCACGGACACGGGGTTGTCGCCGGTGAACGGCGGGTGCCCCACGAGGAGCTCGTAGAGGACGCAGCCGACCGCGTACACGTCGGAGCGGGCGTCGACGGTCTCGCCGCGCGCCTGCTCGGGCGAGAGGTACTGGGCGGTGCCGATGACGGCGCTGGTCTGCGTCATGGTGGCCTGGCCGGACGCGAGCGCCCGCGCGATGCCGAAGTCCATGACCTTGACCTGGCTGGTCTCGGAGAGCATCACGTTGCCGGGCTTGACGTCCCGGTGGATGATGTGGTGCTTGTGGGAGAAGTCCAGGGCCGAGCACATGTCGGCGACGACCTCGCAGGCCGCGGCCGGGTCGAAGCGGCCCTCCGCGAGGAGGACCTCCTTCAGGGTGCGGCCGTTGACGAACTCCATCACCATGTAGGGGATGCCGGCCTCTTCGCCGGTGTCGAAGACCGCGACGATGTTGGGGTGGTTCAGGGACGCGGAGTTCTGGGCCTCGCGGCGGAACCGGATGAGGAACGACTCGTCGCGCGACAGGTCGGCCCGGAGCAGCTTCACCGCCACGTCGCGGCCGAGTCGCAGGTCGCGGCCACGGTGGACTTCAGCCATCCCCCCGTAGCCGATGACCTCGCCGATCTCGTATCTGCCGCCGAGCAGGCGGGGCTCTGTCGTCATCGCGTTTTACGTCCTCGTGTTCCGTTCATCGCGGATTGATTCTAGTGGCAGCGAGAGGCCCGGAAGCCCGCTATCGGTCGTTGCAGTTGGCCCCGGGGAGGCAGTCGCCGAGGCCGCCGCCCTTGGTGGTCGTCTCGTCTTCGGGGGTGGTCTCGTCGTCGGGGCTCTGGTCCGACTCGTCGTCGGACTGCTCCGCGTCGGAGGAGGTGCTGGTCGACGGGTCCTCGCCGCCGCTGGGGTCCTTGTCGTCGTTCATGGACAGCACCAGCCACACCATACCGCCCACCAGGACCAGGGCCACCAGGCCCACGATCACGCCGAGCAGCGTCTTGTTCGGTCCGGGGTTGGACGCCCCGGAGGGCTGCGGGGCTCCCAGGTTGATCCCGGGAGGGGTCGTCGGGGGGCCGGGCGGGGGGAACTGGGGGGCGGGCTCGGCGACGCCCGCGGGCGGGCCGGCCATGGCGACAACCCCGGCGCGCCGGGGCAGCTGGCCGACGGGCGGCATGACGGAGGTCGCCGGGGGCGCGTCGACGGCCACGCGCGCGGACGCGGCCATCTCGTCGCCGGTGGCGAACCGCCGGTGCGGGTCCTTGGACATGGAGCGCTCGACGAACGCGCGCACGCCCGGCGGGATGTCCTGCGGGAGCGGCGGCGCGGGGGTGCGCACGTGGTGCAGGGCCAGCTCGATCGGGTTCTCGGCTTGGAAGGGCCGGTGCCCGGTGAGGCCGTGGAAGGCGACCACGCCGAGCGAGTACATGTCAGAGGCGGGCAGGACGCCGGTGCCTTCGGCCTGCTCGGGCGCGATGTAGGAGGCGGTGCCCATGACCGCGCCGGTCTGGGTGAGGTCCCCGGAGGCGCCGGAGCGGGCGATCCCGAAGTCGGTGAGGACGGCGCGCCCGTCGCGGTCGCGCACCAGGATGTTCCCGGGCTTGATGTCGCGGTGGATGACGCCGTGGACGTGGGCGTGGTGGAGGGCTTCGGCGGTGGCCGCGATGATCGGCATGAGCTCGCGGGCGTCGATGCGGCCGCGCTCGGCGATGAGGTCGGCGAGGGACTTGCCCTCGACGAACTCCATGACGAGGTAGGCGGTGGTCTCGCCGCTGGGCAGGTCGGCGTTGCCGAAGTCGTGGACGTTGACGATGTGGGGGTGGGTGAGCGCCGCGACGGTCTTCGCCTCGGCGGTGAAGCGCTGGGTGAAGCCCGGCTCGCTGAGCAGGGACGGCAGCATGGCCTTCACGGCCACGGTGCGTTCGAGGACGGTGTCCTCGGCCCGCCAGACCTCGCCCATGCCGCCCACGGCAATGCGTTCGCGCAGGCGATAGCGCTGCCCGAGGAGCATTTCGGGGCTCAACACGGCGTCTCCTCATTTCTGTGGAACGGAATCGACTCCGGGGGGATCGACGCTTCAGTCTACTGGCAGGTCGCCCGGTACCTGGGCGCTCGTTATCCGGTCGCCGTCGAACCGTCTCCGAGAATCCACGTCCGGGCGGCCCTTGGGGTTGCCGTTTCCGGGGATCTTGAGGAAACTGTGTCCTTCTCGTATTCCCTACTCTCCGTTGCCTTCCAGTACTTGCTCCATCAGGTTGCCGGAGATCTCGGCGGCCTTCGCGGAGGCGCCGCTGCCGTAGGAGTCGAGGAACACGCAGACGGCCACCGCGGGCTCGCCGTCCTTGTCCATCGCCCAGCCGTGGAACCAGCCGTGGTCGGGGAGGGTGTTCTCGCTCGACGCGGACTGCTCGGCCGTGCCGGTCTTCCCGCCGACGGTGTAGCCGTCGATCGCCGCGCTGGAGCCGGTGCCGTTGTCGACGACGCCTTCCATGATCTTCTGGAGCTCCTCGGCGGTGTCGCCGTCGATGGCGCGCCCGGCCGAGTCCTCGGGGCCGTTCTGGACGGTCTCGCCCTTGGAGTCGGTGAGGGCCGCGATGATCTGCGGCTCCATGCGCTCGCCGCCGTTGGCGATGGTGCCGGCGATGATCGCGTTCTGGAGGACGGTCTCGCGCACGTCCTGCTGGCCGATGCACGCCTGGGCGCGGAACGCGTCCTCGGAGAGGTCGCCGGTCTGCGAGGCGAGGCTCGTCAGCGGCGTCTCGAACGCCTCGCCGAACCCGAAGTTCTCGGCCATCTCGGTGATCTGGTCGACCGAGAGCTCCTCGACGCACAGCCGCGCGAACGTGGTGTTGCACGACTTCGCGAACGCCTCCGCGAGCGTGTACTCCTGGTTCGGGCACTGGTCGGAGGAGTTGGTGATGGTGTGGTCGGTGTTCGGGGCCGTGTACTCGTTGCCGGCGGGGACCATCGTGTCGGCGTCGGCGCCCATGTCCTCGATGAGGGCCGCGGCGACGATCGTCTTGAACGTCGAGCCGGGCGGGTACCACTCGGAGCGGGTGCGGTCGAGAGCCGGGTTGTCCTCGTCGTCGTTGATCGCGGCCCACGCCTCGGTGGCGGTGTCGCCGTCGTTCGAGGACACGTCGGTGGGGTTCCAGCCGGGGTAGGAGGCCTGCGCGAGGATCTGCCCGGTCGTGGGGTCGATGACCACGGCGCCGCCCTTGACGCCGGAGTCGGCGAGCGCGTCGTACGCGGCCTGCTGGAGCGCCGGGTCGATCGTGGTGATGACGTTCCCGCCGGGCTTCTGGTCCTTCTTCACGGTGGCCCAGAAGTCGTCGAACGCCAGGAGCGAGCTGGAGCCGTTGAGGATCGAGTTCTCGGCCTCCTCCAGGCCCGAGGACCCGTAGTTGAAGGACTTGAAGCCGGTGATGTTCCCGAACGCGTCGCCTTCGGGGTACTGGCGCTCGTACACGTAGAAGTCGCCGTCGGTCTCCACGGAGGTGGCGATGACGGTGTCCCCGGCGAGGATGTCGCCGCGCGGCACCGAGTACTCGGCGATGAGGGTCCGCGAGTCCGCGATGAGGTCGTAGTCGTCGTGGTGGAAGAAGCTGACCCACGTGGACTGGACGATGAGGGCGGCCAGCAGGACCAGGGCGATGATGCCCGTACGTCGCAGGGCAGGGTTCATCGATCGCCCTCCTTGTTCTCGGTTCGCGGGTCGAACGCCGAAGGCGGCGGCGGGGGCGGGGTCTGGGGGGCGGGGCGCGTCGGGGGCCGCTGCGGGTCGCTCCCGGGCGGGCCGTAGGCGGAGCCGGGCGGCGGGGGCGGCGTCTGCGGCCGGTACGGCTGCGTGCCGGGCCCCTGCGGCGAGCCGGGGCCTGCGGGCGGCGGCGAGTACGGGGCCGCCGGGCTGCCAGGGCCGGGCGGGGGCGAGTACGGCGCGGCCGGGCCGCCCGGAGGCGAGGACGGGCCCTGGCGGGTCGGGGAGACGACGTCCTCCTCCACGGTGCCGCCGGGTCCGGGCGCGCCGGAGCCGGGGAGGTGCCCGGGGATGATGAGCTCGGTGGGCTGGTCGCCGCCGGGGATCGGGCCGGAGTCCATGACGCCCGCCGCGGCGGCCTTCTCGGCCTCCTCGGCGGCGCGCTTGGCGGCCTGCTCGGCGAGGAACTCCGGCGGGGCCTCGGTCTTCATGAGGCCGTAGGACGCCTGCCAGGGCTTGCGCGCGTCGTCGGAGACGCGCAGCAGGAGGCCCACGAGCAGCCAGGAGCCGACGAGCGAGGAGCCGCCCGCGGCGAGGAACGTCGTGGTCTGGCCGGTCATGGGGATGAGCCCGGTGACGCCGCCGAACACGACGAACAGCTGGAACGCGACCAGGAACGCCAGGCCGCCCGCGAGGAGCTTCCCGAACAGGTCGCGCGACATGATCCCGGTCTTGAAGCCGCGCTCGACGAGGATCGCGTACATCAGCAGGATCGCGGTGAGCCCGAGGAGCCCGACCTCCTCGCCGATCGCGGCGAGGATGAAGTCCGACTCGGACGCGGGGATGAGGTTCGGGTTGCCCGAGCCCGGGCCGTTGCCGAGCAGCCCCCCGGAGTTCAGGGCCACCAGGCCCTGCACGAGCTGCCAGGAGGTGCCCGTCTCGAAGACCTTCACCGGGTCCCAGGGGTCGAGCCAGATGTCCACGCGCACTTGGAGGTGCGAGAAGAACGGGAAGATCGCGACGCAGCCGCCGATGAACATGGTGAGGCCGATGAGGATCCACGACGCGCGCCGCGTCGCCATGTACAGCATCGAGAGGAAGATCGCGAACAGCAGCAGCGAGGTGCCGAGGTCGCGCTCGAAGATGAGCATGAGGAGGCTCGCGGCCCACACGATCACGATGGGGCCCAGGTCCTTCATGCGCGGCAGCTGGAGGCCGAGGATCTTCTTCCCCGCCACCGACAGCATGTCGCGCTTGCGCACCAGGTACACCGCGAAGAAGATCAGCAGCATCAGCTTCGCGAACTCGCTGGGCTGCACCGAGAACGATCCGAAGCGGATCCAGTTCTTCGAGCCGCCCGACTCCGAGATGGACGCGGGCAGGAAGCCCGGCAGCGCCGCGAACGCGATGCCCGCGAACAGGAGGATGTACGCGTAGCCGCGGAGCATCCGGTGGTTGCGGACCACCGCGAGCAGCACGGTCATGAGCACGACGGCGGCCATGTAGTACATGAGCTGCCTCCCGCCCTGGCCGCCGAACACGCCCGCGTCCTGCGGGAGCGGGTCGTCGGTCAGCGCGGTCCGGTCGATGCGGCGGATGTAGACGATGCCGATGCCGGTGAGGAACGCGGCGATCGGCACGAACAGCGGGTCCGCGTAGGGCGCGAGGAACTTCACGGCGGTCCACGCGCACAGGGACACCGCGAAGATGAGGATCGGCAGCGTGTACGTCACGGACGTCGTCTCGCCCGCGAGCGCCATGTCGATCGTCAGCTGGAAGCAGAAGATCCCGATGCCGCCCATGAGGAGCATGACGATCTCGCGGCCGATGCGCTTGGGCATTCCCGACAGCGGCGTCAGCGGCGTCTCCGACGGCGCCACCGGCCGGGCGGTGGCCGACATGGGCTGGGCCATCGGTTCCCCTAGCGTCTCGAAGTGATCAGGGCGCCCCCGCGCCGGTCCGTCTGCGCTGTGAGCGTACAACGGTGACGCTCAGTCGTCGCGGCAGTCCTTTGAAGCGGTCGGCACCGCCTCAGTGTCCGAAACGGAGCACAGCGGGTCGAGGTTCGCATTGGACGCGGACGGGTCGGTCAGCTCGGCGAGCTCCTCCTCCGCGGCGGTCTGGCCGCCGACGCGGATGCCGTCCTCCAAGTCCGCCTCGACCGCGTCGGTCGCCTCGGAGGCGGGCCGCTCGGACTCGATGTCCAGCCAGGCCGCGCGCAGCCCGGCGACCTCAAAAGGGAGGCCCCGGTAGACGCTGATGTTGCCCGCGTCCGAGACCCCGATGAAGTACTGCGTGCGCGCCCACCACGCGCCCGCGCCGGCCGCGAGGACCAGCACGATGAGGCAGGACAGGACCGTCCGCCACACCCGGCCGCGCTTCTTCGCCTTCTTCCCGTCCTCTGACGGCTCGGCGCCGTCGGCGCGCAGGTTGACGGTCTCGTCGCCGCCCGCGTCGCCGTCGTCCTTGACGGCCCGCAGCACCGCGGTGTCGGACTCGGCGAGGCGCTGGTCGGCGGCCGCACCGCCGATGATCTGCCGCTGCTCGCCCGGGTCCTCCTCGACGACGTCGGCGATGAGCACCGTGACGTTGTCGGGGGCGCCCGCGTCGAGGGCCTGCTGCACGAGCGTCTCGGCGGCCTCCTGCGGCGTGGCCGCGCTCTGGAGGGTCCGCGCGATGTCCGCGTCCGAGACGGGCCCGGAGAGCCCGTCTGAGCACAGCAGCAGCCGGTCCCCGGCGACGCCCTTGATCGTCTGGAACGCGGGCTCGACCTCGGAGGCGCCCAGCGCGCGCAGCAGCAGCGAGCGCTGCGGGTGCCGCTCGGCCTCCTCCGCGGTGATGCGGCCCTCGTCGACGAGCATCTGCACGTACGTGTCGTCGACGGTGACCTGCTCGAACCCGCCCTCGCGGAGCCGGTACGCCCGCGAGTCGCCGATGTGCACCAGGTTGAACCACTCGCCGTCGAACCACAGGGCCGTGAGCGTGGTGCCCATGCCCTCCTTCTGCGGGTCGTCGGCGACGCAGCGGCGGATCGCGCGGTTGGCGTCCGCGACGGCGTCCGCGAGCTCGTCGACCACCGAGTCCGGCGGCGGGGGGACGTCCAGCCGGGCCACGGTGTTGATGACGATCGCGGAGGCGAGGTCACCGGCGGCCATGCCGCCCATGCCGTCGGCCACCGCGATGAAGTGGGACCCGGCGAACACCGAGTCCTGGTTGCCTTGCCTCACCACTCCGCGGTCGGAGACGGCCGCGTATCGCAGGTGCAAACTCATGTATCAACCGCCGTAGCGCGGGGCACGCCCGCTGATCGATGCCGACATCGCCGCGTCATTCGCTCGGGTCTCAGGGGCGCAGCTCGAAGGAGGAGCGCCCGATCCGGATGGGCACCCCGAGCGGGACCGGCGTGGGTGCAGTGACTCTAGCGCGGCCGAGGTAGGTGCCGTTCGTGGAGCCCATGTCCTCGACCACCCACTGGCCGTCCAGGGGCCGCACGCGCGCGTGCCGGTTCGACGCGAAGTCGTCCCGGATGACGATCGTCGAGTCGGCCGCCCGCCCGATCGAGATCGGCTGCCCCGACAGCACGAACCGGCGGCCCTGGAGCTCCCCGGTCGTCACCACCAGCCACTGGGCGGCCTGCGCCTGCTGCGGGGCCGCGCCGCGCCCCGGGGCCGGCGGCGCCGACACCGGGCCCGCGCCCAGCCCGGCCGCGGCCGGGCGGCGCTGGGCGAGGAGGTCCCGCGTGATCGTCCGGGCCGCCGCGAACACGAACAGCCACAGCAGCACCAGGAAACCGAACCGGGCGACGGTCTGGACTATCTCAGGCATTCGGTGCTCCCAGCGGATGAACGAACGGTCTCAGACACGGTAGCCCACCGGCGCGCGCCCCAGCAGGCGAGCCGCCGAAGGCGCCCGGTCATCCCACCGCTACCTATATGGGCCCGTGGGCTTCTCGATATCCGGAAACGACGGCGCCCCGATCCTTGAGGATCGGGGCGGGCCGTTCGTGCGCGGACTACCCCGCCTGGAGGGTGAGGGAGGTCGTCCCGATCTGGATGACGTCGCCGGGCTGCATGGAGACGGTGGCGATCCGCTGGCCGTTCACCAGGGTGCCGTTCGTCGAGCCGAGGTCGGTGACCGACACCTGGCGGCCGTCGAAGTCCACCCGGACATGGCGCCGCGAGATCCCCACGTCGGGGAGGCGGATCTGCGCCTGCTCGCCGCGGCCGATCACCGTGGCGCCGTGGGCGACCGTGAACTGGCGGCCGTCGGCGGTCACCAGCACCGGGCCCGTCGGGGCCTGCGGGTGCGCGGGGCCGTAGCCGCCGCCCGACACCGGCTGGTCGACGCCCTCGTTCAGCGCCGCGACCTCGGCGGTCACGCGGAACATGCCCGTGTCCAGGCCCTCGCCGCGCTCGATCTCGACGATCACGTCGCCGTAGACGGTCCAGCCGTTCTCGCCGATGAACTCGGCCTGCGACTGCGCGAGCTCCTGCGCCAGCGCGGCCGCGTACGGCGCGAGCCGGTCGTGGTCCGGCGGCGAGAGGTCGATGACGTATCGGTTCGGCACCAGCACGCGGCCACCGGCGAGGACCGCCTTGTGGGTCTCCGCCTCGCGCTGCATGGCGCTGGCGATCTCGACCGGGTGCACAACGCCCTTGAACATCTTGTTGAAGGTGCCCTCGAACAGGCCCTCCAGTTGTTTTTCCAAGCGTTGCAGAACGCTCACCGGTTCTCCCCTCCTCGTCATGTCCTCGTCATGGCGTTGCGAGGACGCACTACGCGTCGACTTCCGATGGTATCGGCTGCCTTCACGCGACGGCGAGGGGTTGAGACGCAACCGCCTCGCGAGTCGCTTTCATATCGTCTGATCGGGTGAGCCCCGTGTCGGCCGGTAGTACCGAATGTCGGGAAGGTCAGGCAGGGGTCGGTGGCGGCGGCGGGACGAGGCGCGTATGGTGACGCGGGTGACAGATCGCGACTTCAGCTCATTCGTCCGGGACGTGCGCAAACGCGCCCACGTCTCGTTCCGCGAGCTCTCCGACTCCGCCGGGGTCTCGAACCCCTACCTCCAGGGCGAGCGCGGCGTCCGCCGCCCCTCCGGCGCGGTCCTCCGCCAGCTCGCGCTGGCCCTGCGCATGACCACCCCGATCATGTACCTCCGCGCCTCCGTCGGCAGCGGCGAGGACGGCGGCTCCGCGACGCCCCTGGCGATCGCCACCGACCGCGAGCTCACCGCCCGCCAGAAGCAGACCCTCACCGAGATGTACGAGGCCTTCTGCGACCAGAACGAGCGCACCGCCCGCTAGCACCGGCTCCGGGCGCCGGTGGGGCGCCCGGATCAGTGCACGTCACTCCTTGACGAACGACCGCAGCGCCTCAAGGATCGCGTCGTTGTCCTCGGGCAGGCCGACGGTCACCCGCACGCCGTCGCCCGCGAAGGGCCGCACCAGGATGCCGCGCGCCTCGCAGTGCGCCGCGAACTCGACCGCGCGCTCCCCCAGCGGCAGCCAGAAGAAGTTCGCCTGCGTCTCCGGCACGTCGGGCACCAGTTCCCTTGCGGCCGTGACGACCCGCTTGCGCTCGGAGGTCACCAGCGCGACCCGGCGCCGCATCTCGTCCTCGGCAGCCAGCGCCGCGAGCGCCGCCGCCTGGCCGGGTCCGTTGACCGCGAACGGGATCACGCAGCGCCGCACCGCGTCCGCCACGTCGGGCCGCGCGATCATGTAGCCGATCCGCAGGCCCGCGAGGCCCCACGCCTTCGAGAACGTGCGGAACACGACCGCGTTCGGCCGGTCCCCGTACCGCTCGATCCCGTCCGGCAGCAGCGGGTCGGTCACGAACTCCCGGTACGCCTCGTCGAGCACGACGAGCACCGACTCCGGCACCTCCGCGAAGACCCGGTCGATCTCCTCGGCGCTCAGCGCCGGGCCGGTCGGGTTGTTCGGGGTGCACAGGATGACCGCCCGCGTGCGGGGCCCGACGGCCGCGATCATCGCGTCCACGTCGTGCCCGTGCTCGGCGGTGTTCGGCACCTGGACGGACTTCAGCCCCGCCACAGTCGCGGCGATGGGATACGCCTCGAAGGACCGCCACGAGTAGACGACCTCGCTCCCCGGGCTCGCGATCGACTGGAGGAGGTGGCCGATGAGGGCCACCGATCCGGTGCCGGTGGCGATCCGCTCGGCCTCGACGCCGAGGCGCTTCGACAGCTCGTCGCGCAGCAGCGTCACGCCCATGTCGGGGTAGCGGTGCACGTTCGCGGCCGCGTCGGCGATCGCGTCGGCGACCCCGGGGAGCGGCCCGTACGGGACCTCGTTGCTGGAGAGCTTGAGCGCGTCGGGGAGCGCCTTGCCGGGGACGTAGCGGGGAATCGCCGCGAGGTCGTCGCGGATCGGTTCGGTCATGCTGCGGGCTCCTTTTGGGGTCCCGCCTCGACGACGGCCGTTCCCGGCGACTTGTCGTGGAGGCATTGACGGAAGGGTTGGTCTCGGATGCACCATATCCCGTCCATGACCCAGAGGATCGCGCCGAACGGGAAGCACAGCAGCGGCAGGGCCGCGTACGACCAGCGCAGCAGCAGCCGCCCCCAGCCGAGCCCGGCGGGCGCGAGCGAGACGACCTTGATGCCCATGAGGCGCTTGCCGAGGGTCTGCCCGGAGTTGAGGGTCGCGGGGACCTCGTACGCGAACCACAGGCCGAGCGAGATGAGCAGGACCACCCACCACTGGTCGGAGGCGCGGGCGGGCAGCTGCACGTCGTTGGGGTCGTCGGCGGCGGCCATCTCCAGCACGTACGGCCAGACCGTCTGCATGAACTGGTAGATGAAGTAGCCGTTGACGACCGCGTTCAGCGCGATGAGCGCGATCGTGTCGACGATGCGGGCCACGAACCGCTGCCCGGGGTGGGCGAGGACGCGGCCTTCGAGGATGCGGTCGACGTCGATCCGGGAGATCCAGCCGACGGTGACGCCGAGGGACCGGATGGGGATCGTCCCGGGCGGCTGGACCGCGCCGGGCGTCCGCTGGATCACCTTCGGGGGCGGGCCCGATCCGAAGCGCGGGTCCGGCGGGAGTTCCTGGACCCCGCGCTCGCGGGGTCCATCGTGGATTGTTGTCGGTGGGAGGGGCTCCGGCTCTGGGTCGACCGGTTCGGGTTCGGCGGGCGGCTCGGCGCCCGCGGGGATCGGCTTCCCGACCCAGGCGGAGCCGTCCCAGTAGCGCTGGGTGGACGGGTCGGCGGGGTCGGCGTACCAGCCGGGTTCGATCGTGGTCATCGTGGCCCATTCTTGCAGCCGCGGCTGAAGGTTCCCAGTCAGTTCGGACACAGGTCGCTGGGAAAGGGACACCGGAGAGGGGGCGGGACCGCTTGGCGGGCAAACGACACGGCCCAGTCGGTCAATAGCCTCGACTGGGCCGCACGCAACTTTCAGCACTTCCGACCGAGTTACCAAGCGTGAAGTCTTTTATAGCGGCGTCCTGCTCCTAGGCGCTGGACCCGCTGTGCCTCCCGACGGCTCAGGTCGCACGTGGGTGCTCGGCGGCGGTGCACGAATCCTTCCGATCTCTGGAGACCGTGTCCCCGGGAAGTCCTTCCGGATCCGTAACTCATTTCTACTCGTCTACTGACGGGTAGTAAACCCCTAACCCCAAAAAATCCGAACGGAGTTCTCGAATCGACGAGGGCCCCTGGCCGGTTCCCCTGATTCGGCACACGACGAGTGAGGTTTGCGTTACCTTGCGGGGCATCGGCGCCGCGCGCGCACCCGAGCCGAGGAGGGCACCATGACCACCTACCCGCCGGCCTCCGACCCGCCCGAACCCGAGCGGCCCAAGGACGACGGGGGGTACTGGAGCCCGAACGCCGAGGGCTCGCCCGGCCAGGAGCCGTTCACCGGCAACACCGACGGCGACCCGCGGCCGCCCTCCCCCGGCTCGGACCCGTCCGGCGTCCCGCCGTCGCCGGACCCGAACCTGCCGCCCGCCCCGCCGCCGCCCGGCCCGGCCGGGATCCCGCCCGCGCCACCGCCGCCCGGTGCGGGGTACACGCCGTACTCCGGCGGCGGCTCGGTCCCGCCGCCGCCACCGCCACCGCCCGCCTACAACGCGGAGGGCGCGATCGGCGGCCAGCCGCGCAACGGGCTCGGGAAGGCGGCGCTGGTCTGCGGGATCATCGCGGTCGTGCTGTCGTTCGTGCCGGGCGTCAACTGGTTCGTGTGGCCGCTGGGCGTGCTGGCGATCGTGTTCGGGGCGATCGGCTGGTCGCGGGCGAACAAGGGGCAGGCGACGAACAAGAAGTTCGCGATCGCGGGGCTCGTGCTCGGCATCGTCTCGTTCTTCACGTTCTGCCTGATCTGGATCGTAATCTTCGGCAGCGCCAGCACCTCGATGTACAACACGGCGCCGATGTAGTTGCAGCCCAATGTGAAAGAGCCGGGAGCGATCCGCTCCCGGCCCTTTCCTCTGTCTTCGTCAGACCTGGAGCCAGGCGCCGCGGCGCATGACCGACACCAGGTTCAGGTCGTCGTCGAGGACGACCGCGTCGGCGTACTTCCCGGTCTCGATCGCGCCGACCTCGCGCAGGCCCAGCAGCTCCGCGGGCGTCGCCGACGCCATCTGCGAGGCGGCCTCGACGGACTGCCCGCCCAGGCGGACCGCGTTGCGGAACGCGTCGAGGAGCGTGATCGTCGAGCCCGCGATGATGTCGGTCCCGGCGACGGTGGCGGTGCCGTCCTTGACCTCGACCTCGTGGCGGCCGAGCACGTAGTGGCCGTCGGCGAGCCCGGCGGCGTCCATCGCGTCGGACACCAGGAGCGTCCACGCCGGCAGCGACAGGTCGAACGCGAACCGCATCGCGCCCGGGTGCAGGTGCACGGGGTCGGCGATGACCTCGGAGAGGATCCGCTCGTCGTTCATGAGCGCCGGGATCGGGCCGGGGTCGCGGTGGTTGAACGCGCGCATGGCGTTGAACAGGTGCGTGGCGGCCTGCGCGCCCGCGTCGATGCCCGCGAGGGTCTCTTCGTAGGAGGCGTCGGTGTGGCCGATCGCGGGCACGACGCCGAGGCCGTCGAGGAACTCGATGGCCTCCAGGGCCCCTTCGAGCTCGGGCGCGATCGTGACCATCTTGACGGCGCTGGCGCCGTCGTCGAGGCGCCCGGCCTCGATGAGCTCGGTCAGCTCCGCGATGTCGGGGTCGCGCAGGACCTCCTTGGCGTGGGCGCCGCACTTGGACGCGGAGATGTAGGGGCCCTCGTAGTGGACTCCGGCGAGGACGCCTTCGGCGACGAGCGGGGTCAGGGCCTTCGTGGCGTCCAGGAGGAACCCGTGGGTCTGCGAGACCAGGGACGCGACGAGCGTGGTGGTGCCGCGGGAGGCGTGGAACGCGGCCGCGGCGCGCGCGGAGTCGGCGTCGCCGTTCGCGAGCGAGAACCCGCCGCCGCCGTGGCAGTGGGCGTCGACGAAGCCGGGGAGGACCCAGCCCGTGGGCTCGCCGTCCCGCTCCAGGATGCCTTCGAAGCGGTCGCCCTCGACGACGAGGGTCCCGTTGACCACGCCGTCGGGGGTGACGATCCGGCCCACGGCCGGCAGCATGACGCCGTCCACCGGCGCTCCTTCCAATCGATCCGGCGTGTGTCGGCCCACCCCGGTGCGGCACAATGATCGTGAGCGCACGAGCACGGCTTGAGCACGGCCCGAGCGCCCCAGAGCATACTTCGAACACTATCGTGCAGGCAGCGGCGGCCCGCCGCTGTCCCAGCCCAGTACTTCCAAGGAGCGACGTGGACCGCTACGCCCGGTGGAACACCCTGCTGGAGATCCTCGCAGAGACCGGACGCATCACCGTGGAGGAGGCGGCCGAGCGGCTCGGCGTCTCGCAGGCGACGATCCGGCGCGACTTCGACCAGCTCTCGCAGCAGCAGATGATCACCCGCACCCGCGGCGGCGCCGTCGCGGGCGGCATCTCCTACGACCTTCCTCTGCGCTACAAGACCGCCCGGCACGTGGAGGAGAAGCACCGCATCGGCACCGCCGCGGCGGGCCTGGTCAGCCCCGGCCAGGTCATCGCCCTCAACGGCGGCACCACGATCACCGAGGTCGCCCGGTCCCTCGCCATGCGCACCGACCTGGTCGCCACGCCCGGCTCGACCGGGCTGACGATCGTCACGAACGCGCTCAACATCGCCAACGAGCTCATCGTGCGTCCGCACCTCAAGGTGGTGGTCGTCGGCGGCGTCGTGCGGCCCCAGTCCTACGAGCTGATCGGCCCGCTCGCGGCCCCGATCCTGCGGGAGATCACGCTCGACATCGCGTTCCTCGGCGTCGACGCCATCGACATGAAGCTCGGCGCGACCAGCCACCACGAGGGCGAGGCCGCGATCAACGCCCTCATGGCCGCCCGCGCCCGCAAAGTCGTGGTCATCGCGGACGGCTCCAAGATCGGCGGCCACGCCTTCGCCCGCATCTGCCCCACCGACCGCGTCCACACCCTCGTCACTGACGGCAACGCCCCGCCCGAGCAGCTCCGCGGCTTCGAGGAGGCGGGCATCCGCGTCATCGTCGTCTGATCACCGGTCGTCCCCGCTCCCGCCGAGCACCCCGCGCCGCTGCCGGTCGGCGAGCTTCGCGATGTTGTGCTCGGCGACCTCCCCCAGCGACAGGCCGAAGTGGTCGGCGAGCACCGCGAGGTACCACAGCGTGTCCCCCAGCTCCTTCTTCAAGTCCTCCCGGTCCCACCGCGAGAAGTCGCTCCCCTCATCCCGGATGACCTTCTTCGCCTTCTCCGCGATCTCCCCGGTCTCCCCCACCAGCCCGAGCAGCAGGTGGAACACCTCATTCGGCTTGTCCCTCGTCGCAGCCGTCCGCAGCGCCGCCTTCTGATACTCGTCCATATCCATGCGAGCGATCGTAAGCGCCCGGGGACGGCAGCGGCCCGGGCGCATCGCGCCCGGGCCGTTCGCCTTGTCCCGCTTACCTGTTCGCGGTCGCGGAGTCCTGGAGGCTCGGGTCGAAGAGGCCGGTGCCGGGGTCGGTGGGGTCGGTGTTGGCGGGGAGTTCGGTGGTGGCGGCGGTGTCGTCGTCGGGGGTCGGGTCCTTGGGGCGGCCGAGGCGGTCGAGGCCGAAGGCGACGAAGAGGCCGAGGAGGAGCAGGGCCGCGTAGAGGGCGCCGGTCCAGCTCTGGAACAGCTCGGGGTCGGAGGCCGGGCCGGTGAGGCTGGACCACACCAGGAGGAGCGCCCACACGGCGACCGTGGCGAGGACGGTGCCGAAGACGGGACCGCGGCGGCCCCACGGGCTCGTGCCCGCCAGGAGGACCGCGATCAGCGCGAACGGGGTCAGGTCAAGGCCCGACAGCATGCCGAGGGTGAACGGGGAGGTCGCGGTCCACTGGACCCCCTCCGGGCCGCCCGCGAAGACCACCGGGAGGAACCCGGCCAGAGCGGCGAGGAGCAGCGCGAGCAGGTTCCCGCCGAGCAGCATGAACACCGACGCGGCGTCGCGGTCGCCCGTGCCGTCCGCGGCGCCCTTGACCTTGCTGAACCGGTCGCGCACCGCGGGCACCAGGCCGAGGAGGCCGCCCGCGACCGCGAGCGCGGCCGCGCCGAGGAGCACCCACAGGTCGCCGGGGTTGGACCAGGTGCCGCCGTCGGTGGCGCCGACGAGTTCGGCGAGCTCGGTGAACGCCTGGAAGGACCCGGCGAGGACCACGAGCGAGGCGAGGCCCGCGAGCCACGGCGGGACGCGGAAGACCACGGTGAGCACCGTGAACACGATCGCGAGCGCCAGCGCCGCGCCCGCGGTGTAGGCCAGGCCCACCAGCGGGTTCGAGCCCACGAACAGCGACGGCAGCATGAGCGCGAGCATCGGCATGGCCGGGACGGCGAGGTTCACCGCGCCCAGGCGCAGCGTCAGGCCGAACCCGGTCGCGATCAGCAGCAGCGAGGTGAGCGTCGCGAAATGGGTCCCGAGGGTGTCCATGGTGGCGTCGCCGCCGAAGATCTCGTCCTGCCGCTGGTAGACCAGGAACAGCGCGTTCAGGGTCAGCAGCAGCAGGATCGCCTCCCACACGAACTGGAAGACCGTGCGGTCGCGCGGGGCGGGGGCGGCGTCGGCGTAGCCGACGGTGACCGCGGGGCGGCCCGCGAACGGGTCGACGGGCTGGGCGCTCTGGGCGTCGACGCCGTTGCCGACGGCCGGGAAGGCGGGCGCCGGCGTGGTGTCGAGGCGCTGCGTCTGGTCCAGGATGATGTCGTCGTCGCGGTCGGATGGTACGTACGTCATGTCGTCTGTCCTCTATGGGGGGATGGAGGGCGGTGGTCAGCGGCCGTAGCGGCGGTCGTTGTCGTAGCGGTTCCCGTAGCCGTCGCGCAGGTCGTCGAAGGCCCCGGACGCGCCGAACGGGTCGGCGGGCTGCTTCGGGATCCCGCCGGTCGTGTTGGTGCGGATGCCGCCCGTGGACGTCGACCACGACTCGCCGCCGGACCCGAGGTCCGCGAGGTCGTCGTCGTAACGCTCGTAGGAGCCGGTGTCCCGCGGGTCGTCCTCGCGCAGGTCGTCGACCGAACCCGCGCGGGACGTCGAGGCCGCCTCGTTCTCGTCGACCTGGTTCATGGCCTCCACGAGCCGCGTCACCAGGAACCCGGCCACGATGGCGCTCAACGCGATCCAGCTCGGGTCGAAGCCCCAGCCGCGCGCCTCGGCCAACCACATCAGGGCCAGCACGAGCAGCGCGGCGAACACCGTTCCGCACACGCCGCCGCGCCGCCCCACCAGGCTCGTCCCGCCCAGCAGCGCCGCGCCCAAAGCGAGCACCGTCAGCAGGATCGGGTCCGGCAGCCCGGCCGCGCCCGCGTCGGGGACCGACGTCCACGCGGCCACGACGCCGGCCGCGCCCGCCAGCGAGGAGGAGACGAGCAGGCCCAGGAACACCAGGCCGCCGCGGCCGTGCCGCTCGCCCGCGGGCGTGTCGCGGATCGGCGCCAGCCGCGAGCGCACGCCCGCGAACGCGCCGACCAGGCCCAGGAACAGCGAGATGCCCGCCGCGCCCGCGAGCGCCGCGAGCACCCCCGTCGTCGGGAGCTCCGACAGCGAGAACGCGCCGGGGTCGCCCTGCGTCCCGGCCCACAGGCCGATCGCGCCGCCCACGGCGCCGCTCGCGGCCCAGCCGGGCGCGCGCAGCCACGCCGTCAGCGTCGCCAGGACGATCCCGGTGAACGCGGCCGCGCCGAGGCCGAACGCCAGGGCCATCGCCGAACCGGAGCCGGAGGCGTCGACGAACAGCCACCCCGACAGCAGCGCGATCGGACCGACCGCGAGGTTCACGGCGCCGACGCGCAAGGACACGGACATGGCGCAGGCCAGCATGATCGCGGGCGCGAGCGCCGCGCCGAACGCCGACCAGCCGCCGTCGGCGAACGGTCCGGCGGTGGAGCGGGAGAGGGCGAACAGGACGCCGCCGCCGAGGAGCAGCAGGCCGATCTCCCAGACCACGTGGACCGCCATGCGGTCGGCGGAGGCCTCGCCTCCGCCCTCTGACACGGCGCTCATCTGCGTGGTGGAGTCGCGCTCTTGGGATGGGGAGTCGAATTTCATGGGGCGCACCTCTAAACGCGCGAAATATTGGGGATATGGGGGGATGGGTCCAGCATCGGGTCGAAGGGGGACGGGTCAGGGTCGGTCGCGGCGGTCCTCGTCGCGGTCCTGCGGGGGGATGCGGCAGGAGTGCTCCAGCCAGACGGCGGCGGCGGTGAGGAGCGCGCACGCGACGGTGCCGAGCACCGCCATGGGAAGGTCGTCCGCGGCGGCGGTGAGGCGTCCTGCCTGGACCGCCAGCCACACCGTGAACCCCAGGTACGCGCCGAAGAACGCGGCCCCGGCGATCGAGGCGGCCTTGCCGAGCACGGCGAAGCGGGCGATCTGGAGCGCGTGCTCCGGACCGTCGAGCCGCCCGGCGCCTGACGGCGCCTTCCCGTCGAGCGAAGCCTCCTGGAGCCGCTTCCCGCTGGGGCGCAGCGCCTTCCGGGTGGTCCACGCCAGCCACGCGACGAGCGCGGCCAGAGCGAGGATCACCGCGGAGTTGTACCAGTTCAGGTCGGGGGCCTGCTGGTAGTAGCGGGCGACGAGGAGCAGGGTCAGGGCCGCCCCGACCAGGGCAGCCACCGCGATGGTGGACGCCGCCGTCGGCCTGAGGCTCGGCTGCGGACCGTGCTTCCCGTCACTCATGATGCTTCGACCATATCGGGTGGAGACGGCGCAGTGCGCGCGCGTCCGCCGCGACGGTGGCGTCCCGTAGCAGGTCCCTCACCCGGCCCTTCCCGGGCAGCTCCGCGTCCCGGTCCACCGCGAACCACGGGACCAGCACGAACGCCCGCAGGTGCGCGAGCGGGTGCGGCAGCAGGAGGCGCGGCTCCTCGGAGTGGACGGCGCCCGATTCGTCCCATACGGCGACGAGGTCGACGTCGAGGGTCCGGGGCCCGTAGGGCCGCTCGGGGTCGCGGACGCGCCCCGCTTCGGCTTCGAGGCGCTGGCCGAGTTCGAGCCAGTCGTGGGCGGTGCGATCGGGGTCCTCGGCGATGACGGCGATGTTGTAGTACGCGGGCTGCTCGTCGTCGCCGCCCCACGGGGGCGTCTCGTAGACGTCGGAGACCGCGGTCGGCGCCACGGCGGCGATGGCGGACCGCAGCGCGGCCTCGCGGTCGCCCAGGTTGGAGCCCATGCTGAAGACGACCCTGCTCATGGCGCGCTCCGCTCGATGGTGACGGCGACGTCGGCGAACTGCTGCGCGATCGGCGCCTGGGGCTTGTGGACGGTCACTCGGGCGGAGCTGACGCCGTCGAGGGCGGTGCAGGCGTCCGCGAGCCGCTCGGCGAGCGTCTCGATGAGGTTGACGGGCTCGCCCGCGACGATGGCGGCGAGCGCGTCGGCGAGGGCGCCGTAGTCGACGGTGTGCTTGAGGTCGTCGGTGGCCGCGGCCGCGGCGGTGGAGGTGCGGAGGGCGACGTCGATGACGAAGTCCTGCCCGGCGTCCCGCTCGAAGTCGAAGACGCCGTGGCGCCCGTGGACGCGCAGGCCGGTCAGGGTGATCAGGTCGGTTTCCACGCGCCCGAGCCTACTCGACTGGGCTGCTGAGTCGATGCTCGACGAGTCGGTGGGGTCGAGGAAGGACGATCGGAGGCCCGGTCAGGGGCCCTCTGCGGGCGCGGCGGCGGCCTCCACGGCGGTTTCCGCGGCCTCGGCGGGAGCGCGCTGGGCGGGGACCCCGGCGCGCGCGTCCCGGGCGGCGCGGCGGGCCGCGGTGCGCGAGCGCACGAAGTACCAGGTGGCGACCGCGAGGATGGCGCCCGCGAGGAGGATCGGCAGGAGCCGCAGGTTCGCGTCGAACCAGTGCAGGAGTTCCCGGTACTCGGCGTCGGGGTCGAACAGGAGCACCGCGGCGATCCCCGCGGCGACGACGCCCGCGCCGGTGAACAGGCCCGAGCGCCACCACAGGCCGAGGCTGAGGCGGCGGGCGAGGATGCCCGCGGCGTCGAAGATCCGCTTGGCGCGCAGGGCCCGGATGGTGCCGACAAGGTAGGCGAGGCGCAGCACCTGGGCGCCGCCCGCGGCGAGCACGAGGCTCGCGACGGTGAGCAGGCAGACCAGGAGCATCCACTTGTGGCGCCACAGCCACTCGCGCTTGTGCTCGGCCGCGAGGAGCAGCACCACCGACTCGAACCACAGCACCGCCCCGGCGGCCCAGCCGATGGCCTTGCCCGCCAACGCGAAGCCGCCGTCGGTCCAGACGGTGAGGAACACCGCGGGGATGGAGGCGCACACCGCGACGAGAACCGGGACCTTCAGTTTGTACTGGACGAACCGGGCGAAGACGGTGAGCTTGTCTGGGCGCGCAGGGGCATTCGTGCTCACCCTTCCAATTTACGCGTCTCGTGCGCGGAGACGGGTGTCAGCCCAGCTCGCTGCACGTATCGTGAACGAATGCGCACGCCCGTGTCCTGGTCCCGATCGCAGGCCGGCCGCCTCTCCCCCGAGCGGCGGCGCGCCGACCTGGAGCGGCTCGCCTCCGAACCGTTCGATGTGGTCGTCGTGGGCGGCGGCGCCACGGGCGCGGGCGCGGCGGTCGACGCGGCCTCGCGGGGCCTGAGGACCGCGCTGGTGGAGGCGCGGGACTTCGCGTCGGGCACGTCGTCGCGGTCGAGCAAGCTCGTCCACGGCGGCCTGCGGTACCTGGAGCAGCTGGAGCTCGGCCTGGTCCACGAGGCGCTCACCGAGCGCGGGCTCCTCGCCGGGACGATCGCGCCGCACCTGGTGCGTCCCGTGCCGTTCCTCCTGCCGCTCAAGGGGATCTGGGACCGGGCGTACTACGGCGCGGGCGTCGCGGCCTACGACGTGCTCGCGACGGCGCTCGGTGCGGGCCGCGGGCGCGGGGGCCTGCCGTGGCACCGGCACCTCTCGCGCGAGGGCGCGCTGCACGCGTTCCCCGACCTGGACCCGGAGATCCGCGGCGCGATCCGGTACTACGACGCGCAGGTGGACGACGCGCGCCTGGTGGTGGCGCTCGCGCGCACGGCCGCGTCGCTCGGCGCGGCCGTCGTGCCGTCGGCGCAGGCGGTCGGCTTCGGGCGGCAGGACGGGCGGATCACCGGCGTCGAGGTGCTCGACGTCGAGACGGGCACGCGGCGGTTCGTCAAGGCGCGCACCGTGGTCTGCGCGGCGGGCGTGTGGAGCGACGAGCTCGCGCGAACGCTCCCGGAGCGGCCGGGCCTGGCGGTGCAGGCATCCAAAGGAGTCCACCTGGTGCTCCCCGGTTCGGCGATCGAGGGGTCGGCGGGGATCATCTCGCGCACGAGGTGGAGCGTCCTGTTCATCATCCCGTGGGACGGGCACTGGCTCATCGGCACCACGGACACGGAATGGGAGCTCGACCCGGCGCATCCGGCCGCGTCGGCGAGCGACGTGGCGTACCTGCTCCAGCAGGCCAGCGAGGTCCTCGGCCGCCGACTCGACGTGGCGCAGGTGGAAGGCGTGTACGCCGGGCTGCGGCCGCTGCTGCGCGGCGAGACCGAGGAGACCTCGAAGCTCAGCCGCGAGCACGCCGTGGTCGAGCCGGAGCCGGGGCTGTTCTTCGTGGCGGGCGGGAAGCTCACCACGTACCGGATCATGGCGAAGGACGCGATCGACGCCGCGGCGGTGAGCCTCGGCCCGGAGGTGCCGCCGAGCGGCACGCGGCGGCTCCCGCTGCTGGGCGCCGACGGCTTCGCGGCCTACTGGGACGCGCGCGAGCGGATCGCCGCGCGCAGCGGGCTCGGCGTCCCCGTGGTCGAGCACCTGCTGCGCCGCTACGGGAACCTCGCGCCGCAGCTGCTGCGCATGGTCGCCGACCAGCCGCAGCTGGGCCGCCCGCTCGCCCGCGGCGAGCACTACCTGCGCGCCGAGGTCGTCTACGCGGCCCGCGCCGAGGGCGCGCTCCACCTGGACGACGTCCTGACCCGGCGGCTGCGCCTGTCGATCGAGACCTTCGACCGCGGCACCCGCGCCGCCGAGGACGCGGCGTCCCTCGCGGGCGCGGTGCTCGGCTGGGACGAGGCCCGGCAGGCCCTCGAAGTCGAGACGTACGTCCACCGCGTCGGCGCCGAGCGCCGCTCCCAGCAGCAGCCCGACGACGACGCCGCCGAGACCGCCAGGCTCGCCGCGGTCGACCTGCGCCGCCTCGCCCGCCTCCGGCCGATCGGCTAGACTCGGCATCCGTCGCCCCAGTAGCTCAGGGGATAGAGCGTCGGTTTCCTAAACCGTGCGTCGCAGGTTCGAATCCTGCCTGGGGCACCATCCCACTCCGGCGACAGCCGCTTCCGAAACTCTCGGAAATCCTCCTTGCCGCAATCTCCGCATTCCAGGCGGTCCTTCGGCGCGCATCCACCCATAGCCTGGGGCGTTGAGTCCGAGAAAATTCCGGAAGTTCTCCGAAAGTCATTGACGCACAGAAGGGGCGTACGGATACTTATCGCATCGAAATTCATCGATCGATTGGAGGACGCATGGCTGACAAGCGCCCGACCGGGGACCGTTCCCCGTCCGACGCGCCCCGCGGCCCGTTCAGCCGCCGGGGGCTCCTGTTCGGCGGGGCCGGGGCGCTCGCGCTCGGCGGGTCGGACCTGCTGCTGCCGAGCGCGGCGAACGCGCAGACCGTGATCACCACCAACCAGACCGGGAGCCAGGGCGGGTACTACTACTCGTTCTGGACCGACTCGCAGGGCACCGTCTCGATGACCCTCGGCTCGGGTGGGAACTACACGGTGAACTGGGGCAACACCGGGAACTTCGTGTGCGGCAAGGGCTGGAGCAACGGCAGCCGCCGCACGGTGAACTGGTCGGGGAACTTCTCGCCCTCGGGCAACGGGTACCTGTGCCTGTACGGGTGGACGTCGAACCCGCTGGTCGAGTACTACATCGTCGACAGCTGGGGCACCTACCGCCCCACCGGGACCCACAAGGGCACCGTGTCGAGCAACGGCGGGACCTACGACATCTACCAGACGATGCGGTACAACGCGCCGTCCGTGGAGGGCACGAAGACGTTCCCGCAGTTCTGGAGCGTGCGCCAGTCGAAGAGCACCGGCGGGGCGATCACCACCGGGAACCACTTCGACGCGTGGGCGAGCAAGGGGATGCAGCTCGGCTCGTTCAACTACTACATGATCCTCGCGACCGAGGGCTACCAGTCCAGCGGCTACTCCAACATCTGGATGAGCTGACCGGCCGGGGTGCGGCGACCGGACGCCGCACCCCCGTGTGACTTCCGCGTGTCGCGCAATGCTTCTTCCGACCTGGTTTGCAACGATCGTTCCATGTGGAAGCAACGTTCACAATGGATCAGGACGGGCGCCGTCGCCGCCGCAGCCGCCGCAGCGGTGCTCGTCCCCTCGGCGGCCTTCGCCGCCGAGTACGCCGCCTGGTCGGGCGGCTCCGGGTCGTTCCAGATGTCGAGCCCCGCGACCGGGTTCCCCGGCGCGGGCCTCACCACCGACGGGTCCCCGGTCACGACCCCGTCGGGGAAGTCGATCTGGATGGGCGAGGACACGCCGTTCGGCGCCGCGTTCGGCTCGTCCCAGAACAAGGGCTACATCGGCATCGGCACGACCGGCGGGAACCTGCCGTCCACGACCACCGTCGTGTTCGACTCGCCGACCCCCGACGCGAACTGGGGCTTCGCCTTGGGCGACATCGACGTCGACATGGTGCAGATCTCCGGCACCGACGCCGACGGCAATCCCCTCACCGCCGCCGACCTGGGCTACCAGAGCTCCTTCAACCTCTGCCAGAACTCCCCGCGCCCCGCCGGGTGCAAGTCCGCCGCCACCGACCAGCCCGTCTGGGACGCGGCCGCGATGACGCTGACGGGCACCAACTCCGGCGACACGGTCGGCGCGACCGGCTGGTTCCAACCGACCGCCTCCATCGCCTCGCTGACGTTCACCTTCACCGACTTCACCGGCATCCCGATGTTCCAGTTCTGGCTCGCCGCCGACGCCTACGAGGTCGTCGCCCCGGTCAAGCCGATCCTCGTGAGCGCTCCGAGAGACCCCGGCGACCCGTCCGCTCCCGCCGACGTCATCGGCCACTGCGACGACATGGCCGGCGAAGTGAGCCTCGCCCTCCTCGACGCGAACGGCGACCCGGTCACCGACGACGACGGCAACCCCGTGGTCGCCGCCCTCGACGACGAAGGCGACTTCCACTTCGACACCGTCTTCCCCGGCTCCTACCAGGTCCAGCTCGTCACCGACGAGCACTACCCGGTCGACGGCCCCGCGGTCCAGGACCTCGAAGTGACCGACGGCGACACGACCGGCCCGTCCTTCTCCGTCGAATGCGCCCCCGAACCCCCCGCCGCCTCGCCCGCGGGCAACGACACCACCGACGGCGACGCGGCCGACGACGCCCGCCCGGCCCTCCCCGTCACCGGCCCGGGAGCGGGCCTCTGGATCGCCGCCCTCCTCGCCATGGCAGGAGGGACCATCGCCGTCCGCAGATCCCGCAACCTCTAGCACCACAACGAGAACGGGCGGGGCCTCCGGGGTCCCGCCCGTTCTCCGCGCCTCGGACTACGCGCTGACCTCGGGCCGCGGGATCGACGGCGGCAGCCACCTCCGCGCCCCGGCCCGGTACAGCGCGGCCGGGCGGCCGCCGTCGCGCGTGGTGGTCTCGCCGGTCGGCTCGATGAAGCCGTCGATCCGGGTGACCTTCCGGTGGAAGTTGCCCGGGTCGAGCTTCCCGCCCCAGACCGCCTCGTAGACGCGCCGCAGCTCCGAGATCGTGAACTCCTTGCGGCAGAAGGAGACGGCCGCGGTCGACTGGTTGAGGCTCTGGCGTGCCTTCTCGACGGCGTCCTGGAGGATCAGCTTGTGGTCGAACGCGAGGGGCTCCTTGAGCGCCTGGTCGACCGGGAGCCACTCGGTGGCCGCCGCGTCGCCGCCCGCCTTGGCGACCGGCGGGTCGGGGATCATCGCGACCCATGCCCCGGACGCGATCTGGCCGCGCGGATCGCGTTCCGGATCGGTGTAGACGCCCACCAGTTCGAGGTGCGGGGTCATCCCGTCGAGCGAGGTCTCCTCTTCGAGCTCGCGGATGGCGGTCTGCCACAGGTTCTCGTCGGCCTCCATGTAGCCGCCGGGAATCGCGAGCATGCCCTCGAACGGCGCCTTGCCGCGCCGGATCAGCAGGACCTCCAGGCGGTCCTCGCGGACGGTCAGGATGACCACGTCCGCGGTGAGCTGGACGAGCGGGCTCCGGTCTCGCATCGGACTCCCCCTTCTTGACGACTTGACAATAATTCATGTTCGTGCCTAGGATCGTAGCAGTCAATTGTCCAATAAACAATATTGGTCCTCACCTCGGCTTCCTCGGTCCCCGCAGGCCGATCACGGACCCCGCACCCCACGGAGCACCGCATGACCACCCATCCCACCGCCGTCATCTGCACCCCGCTCGAACTCGAGTACCGCGCCGTCCGCGGCCTGATCGGCGGCACCGCGACCGAGGAGCACCACCGCGGCTCGGTCTACGAGCGGTTCGACTACCGCGGCCGCAAGGCGGACTGGCGCCTCGTCCTGGCGCTCACCGGCAGGGGCAACACCGAGACCTCGGCGGCGGTCGAACGCGCCCTGGCCGCCTGGGAGCCCCAGGTCCTCCTGCTCGTGGGCGTCGGCGGCGGACTCCGCCGCTCCGCGGTCGGCGACGTCGTCGCCGCGACCAAGGTCTACGGGTACGAGGGCGGCCAGGACACCGACCTGGAGTACCTCCCGCGGATCGACTCCCTCCCGACCTCCGCGATCCTCGACGAGCAGGCGAAGCGGGTGAGCCTCGAAGGCACCTGGATCTGGCGGGCCGAGCCCGAAGCCGACACCGCCCCGGAGGTCCACCACCGGCCGATCGCCTCCGGCGGCAAGGTCGTCACCGGGAGCGCCTCCGACACCGCGGAGCTCATCCGGAAGCACTTCAGCGACGCCACCGCGATCGACATGGAGGGCTTCGGCGCCATGGCCGCGGCCCGCCAGGTCCGGGGCGTCGAGGCGACCGTGATCCGCGGGGTCTCGGACCGCTTGGACGACAAGGACAAGGAGACCGACAAGCGGACCCAGCCGATGGCGGCCCGCCGCGCCGCCGCGTTCGCCCTCGCGCTCATCGACCGGTACGACCCGGACCCCGTCGAACCCGCGCCCGCGCCGACGCCGCCGTCCTCGAAGTACCACTTCGAACAGCAGCCCGGATCGAACACCACCATCGGCTACATGGGCGACGGGGGCAATGCCACCTTCGGCGCGATCGGCACCAACGCCACGGGCCACATCCACCACCACTACCGCGACGAGGAGGAGGACCGGTGACCGCCACCGCCGTCGCGCCGCCGAGGCCGGCCGCGCGGCAGGACGAGCCGCGGCCGCGGTTCCGCGGCGACGCCACCGCCCACATGAGCGCGGGCGCCTACCTCGACTACCGGTTCCGCGAGGCGGTCGTGGAGCACGTCTACTCGCGGCGCGACCTCGCGGTCGCCCCGAGCCCCGGCTGCGATCCGGTCCCCGTGCTGCTGCACGCCCGCCGCGCCCGCGCGATCGACCTCGCCGAGGACCTGGCGACCGTGGCGGCGCTCGCCGCCTGCATCGCGGTCCCGGGCCCGGACCGGTTCCTGCTCCTGGCGTGCCTGGCGGCCTGGGCCGTGCCCGCGGTGAAGCTCCACGGCGTCGGCTCCTCGCTGCGGGTCTCGTCGATGCGCCGCCGACCCAGGCTCGACCGCCTGCTGATCCGGGTCGAGGAGCGGATCAAGGGCGGCCACATCGGCGGCGCGATCGTCGCCTTGACGGTGCTCGTCTGGATCGACGTGGTCTCCGGCGGCGTCCCGGTCTGGGCGGTGCTCGTGGGACTCGTCCTGTGCCGCAGCGCCTTCGAGTGGATCAGGCTCCGCTGCCTGGTCACGGTGCCGGTCCGGACGCCGTCGCCGCGGCGCCGGAACGGGCGGATCGGCCGCATCGGCGCCGCGGAGCGGTCCGGCCCGGTGGTCTGCCCGCGGAAGTACCGCCGGGACTACCCCGGGTTCGGCTTCAGGCTGTCGCAGGACCTGTTCTCGCTGTCGCTGTCGCAGACCGCGGAGCAGGCCGAACGGGGCGGGATGCAGCCGTTCACCGTGGACGAGCTGCACGGCCACCTCCGCGCGTCGGTCGAGAAGCAGACCGCGGCGTCGCCGTCCGCGTCGGCGCTGCCCGACCTGGAGATCACGGAGCAGTGCTTCGTGTCCGACTTCCACGTCGGCGGCCCGCAGGCCGACGCGGCGTCCCTGGACGGCGTGGTCCGCAGGGAGCTGCGGTTCCAGGTGTCGACCGCCGAAGGGGGATCGGTCACCAACTTCTTCACGCGCTTCACGCTCGAAGGCGGGTCGCTGTCGATGTGGTTCTCCCCCTGCGTCATCCCCGACACGTGGCCCGGGTACCACCTGTACCGCAACGGGCCGATCCGGTGGCGGAGCGCGGCGCTGTGGTGCACGGTCCCGGTCGCGGCGTCGCTCCCGGTGGAGCTGCTGCTGAGCCCGAGCGACCTGCTCATGCGCGCGGGCCGCGGCATCCGGAACACGGTCCGGGGCCGCCCGGAGCTGACCGGGTGGCAGCCGCCGGACCGCGGCGCGCAGTACGGGGTCAGGGAGCTCAGCGTCAACCCCGACGCCGAGTACCTCGACCTGACGAAGCCGCTCGTGTACATCCGCATCCTCCGCCGCAGGGTCCTCACCGCGGTGGTGGAGTTCCTGAAGGAGCGCAACATCGACGCGAGCTCGCTGGAGGAGCAGATCGCGGCGGTCGTCAACTACAACGTGGTCAACAACGGCGAGATGAACACCGGCGTCCTCGGGTCCGGCCACGTCAGCGTGACGGCGATGGGCTCGAACGCCTCCGTCGTCCAGCACCAGGCCGGGCAGCAGCCGCAGCAGCAGCAGGGCGGCGAGAAGGGAGCGACATGAGCGAGGAGCACGCGGCCGTCCTCTTCGGGGGCGCGCGGATCGGCAGCGTCCACATCGGCGTCGTCGGGGACGGCGCGACCGTGACGATCGGGGCGATGGGCGAAGGCGCCCGCGCGTACTTCGGCCGCGCCGAGGACCTCGGGCCCGGCGGCGGCCGGCACCGGAGGGGCGAGGCGGACCCGGCCTCCGGGCGCGGCCGCTGAGCCCGGGCAGCGAGAACGGGCGGGGCCTCTGGGGTCCCGCCCGTTGTTTCAGTGTGTCAGCACTGTTCGCGATGTGTTCTGGTCTTGGTGAAGAGCTCGGGGAGGCCCCCACCGGCCTCCCCGAAGCCCTATCCCACCAAATAGAGAAAGGTCTCGGGGGCGCGCTGCGATAAGCGGAAGCGCGCCGTGTAGATGTCGCCGTCGCGGATCCAGGCGAGCTGGAGCGAGGCGAACATGTCGTCGACGATGTCCTCGTCGGGGAGCCCGTAGTGCTCGCCGAGGCTGCGTCCGCGGTAGTGCCACAGGAGTCCTGCCTGGACCTGGGCGGCGTCCGCGGTGTGCTTGCCGCAGGAGCGGGCGCAGCGGTAGAGCACGGCGCCGCTGCGGTCGTACTCGATCGCCATCACCTGCTGGCACATCGAGCTCCGCAGCTTGCCTGCCGCGGCTGCCTGTAGCAACGTCTGCGCCTCAAGACGTTCCATATGGCACCCAACCCCTCTCCGGGCGACGATCGGGCCTCGCCGGAGCGGGGGCCCGGCCAAGCTCTGCACTGGCACTTGTCCGGTTGTGAGATGCGGAGCGCTCGTTCGCGACGGCGGTTGCCGGTCCGAGAACCCGGAGGTTTCGACCCGTTCCGCCTGTCGCTGCCCGAAGCGTCGGTTAGCGGCATTTGAGTCCGTGACAACGGTCGCATACCTTCTACGGCCGTGTCTATGTGCATTGTCACATTCATCGTAACATGCATCGACACCGGGCAGATGCACGTGCATTTGCGCGTCCATCCTCCCGTGCAGTCACGGAGTGTAATGTGCGACACTTGATCCGATCGACTACGGGGATGTCGGAATCGTCCGCCTGGGCGACCGTCTGGTATGCCCGCGGCACCCGGTTCCACGCCTCCGGCGGTCGATCGAACTGAAGAGAATCCGGTCGGACGTACCGGCCACTGGTGGAAGGAATCTCTATGGACAAGGCACGCAACGGAATCCCGGCTGGGGAGCTCCCCTCGTCGCTGACATGGCGCAAGAGCAGCCGTTCCGGCCCGAACGGCGGCAACTGCGTCGAGCTGGCCGAGCTCCCGCAGGGTGACATCGCCGTGCGCAACTCACGCTTCCCCGAGGGTCCCGCCCTCGTCTACACGGTCGCCGAGATCCGGGCCCTCGTCGAAGGCGCCAAGGACGGCGAGTTCGACGACCTGATCGCATAAGGATCGAGAGACGGAAGCCCAAGGGCTGCACACTCACCCTGGCAGGACCGGCCCGACGGGCTACCCTGTCAGGGTGGGTCCGTTTCCGGCCGATCACCGCGAGAGGAGGTGGCCGACATGGCCAAGGAAGAGACGCCGACCGGCGCCACCGCCCTGCGGATGATGATCGGCGGGCAGCTCCGGCGCCTCCGCGAGGCCGCCGACATCACCCGCAAGGACGCCGGGTTCGAGATCCGCGGCTCCGAATCGAAGATCAGCCGCATGGAGCTGGGACGGGTCTCGTTCCGGCTCAGGGACATCGAAGACCTGCTGGTCATGTACGGGATCACCGACCAGGCCGAGATCGAGCGCATGGTCAACCTCTGCCGCGAGGCCAACCGGCCGAGCTGGTGGCACCCGTACGGCGAGTCCCTGCCCGACTGGTTCCAGACCTATCTGGACCTGGAGAGCGCCGCCTCCACGATCCGCTCCTACGAGGTCCAGCTCGTCCCGGGCCTGCTCCAGTCCCGCGAGTACGCCCGCTCGCTGCTCATGCTCGGCTACGGGCACACGCCGCTGCGCGAGATCGACAACCGGATCGAGCTGCGCATGGCGCGGCAGAAGGTCCTCGACCGCGAGACCGACCCGGCCACACTGTGGACCGTCATCGACGAGGCCGCGCTGCACCGGCCCTTCGGCGGCTACGGCGTCATGCGCGAGCAGCTCCTCGCCCTCGCCGAGGCCTGCGACCGCCCCAACGTGCGGATCCAGATCGTGCGCTTCGACAGCGGCGCCCACTCCGGCGCCGGCGCGCCGTTCACCTGGCTGCGCTTCGCATACCCGGAGCTCGACGACGTCATCTACATGGAGCACCTCACCGGCGGCCTGTACCTCGACCGCGACGCCGACGTGGACGCCTACCAGGCGGCGATGGAGCACCTGTGCGTCCAGGCCGCCCAGCCGCGCGACACGCAGGACATCATCCACGAGATCATCCGCGACCACTACTCCCAGTGACCGCCCTCCGGGCGTGGACGTTTCCGTCCGTCCGAAGGAAGTTCACCCCATCGAGTGAGTCCCCCTGACACGCCGAAGGCGCACGGCCGCGGCCGTGCGCCTTCGAAGAGCGGTCTACGCCTTGTAGCCGATGCCGCCGACGATGATCTTGTGCCACGGCTCCAGGTCCGCCTCGGCCGGGACCTCCTTGTCGGGCTCGCCCGGGAACCAGCGCGGGATGAACTCCAGCTTGTCGTCCACCAGCGGCAGGCCGAGGAAGTGCTCGCGGATGCGCTCGGGGGTGCGGATCCAGCCGTTGCCCAAGGACTCCAGGCCGGCCTGCTCGATGGCCTTCTGGAGCGGCTCCCCGGTGTCGACGAAGTCGGTGATGAGCAGGTAGGACCCGCTCGGGCAGGCGTCGAGGAGGACGCGCACCCACTCGTCGGGCTGCTCGTCGTCGTGGAAGTGCATGTGGAGGCCCACGACCATGAGCCCGACGGGGCGGGTGAAGTCGATGTTCGCCTGCACTTCCTCGTGGTCGAGGATGCTCTGCGGGTCGCGCAGGTCGGCGGTGACGATCGTGGTGGTCTTGTTGGTGGCGAGCAGGGCCCGGCCGTGCGCGAGCACGATCGGGTCGTTGTCCACGTAGACGACCTTCGCGTCGGGGTTGATGCGCTGCGCGATCTGGTGCGTGTTCTCCATGGTCGGCAGGCCCGCGCCGATGTCGAGGAACTGGTCGACGCCCTGCTTTGCGATGTACTCCACGCCCTTGCGCAGGCCCGCGCGGTTGTCGAGCGCGACGTCCTTCGCGTTGGGCACGTACTTCACGTAGGCGTCGCGGCCCTCGCGGTCGGCCGCGAAGTTGTCCTTGCCGCCGAGGATCGCGTCGTAGACGCGGGCGATCGTGGGCCTGGAGATGTCGAATTCGGGCACGTACTCATCGTTCTCTGCCATGGCGCTGCCTCTTCGTCGAAGGTTCGTTGCGCACATCGTACGACCTTGATCACAATGCCGGGCTTCGGGATCACCCCACGAAGTCGCACGAGCACCAATGGCCGCAAGGGAATCGGTGAACACACCAGGCACATCGGACGACGGGAGTCCCCTGGAGACGCAGCGGGGCCCGGCCTTCCGGCCGGGCCCCGCGCTGAAGATGCCGCTACTCCTCGCCGCCGCCGACGAGGTCCGGGTTCTGCTCGACCCAGGCGCCCACGGTGTCCTCGCGGATCGCGTCCCAGAGGGTCGTCGCCTCCGGGTTGTCGTTCGACGGGTTCTCCAGGTCGTACGAGTAGACGACCACGGACTCGCCGCCGATGGTGTCCGTGCCGAGGTTCGGCGTGGTCATGAAGACCAGGTCGTCGCTGCGCAGGTCCATGAGGCTGATCGCGGTCGAGACGACGTTGAACTCGGTGTCGACCTTGACGGCGTCCGACGTGGAGTCGATGAAGCTGGTGAGCGTCGAGCGGCTGGTGAGGACGCCCGCGCTCAGCGCCGAGTCCATGATGGCCTTGATGAGGTCCTGCTGGTGCTGCATGCGCGCGAAGTCGCCACGGTTCCACTGCTTGCGCTGGCGCACGTAGTCGAGGGCCTGCTCCCCGGTGAGCTCGGTGGGGCCCGCGGGGAAGAACATGTGGTCGCCGTGGATCGACTCGACGCCGGGCTCGTCGGTGATGTAGCCGTCGGCGTCGGCGGCCTCGATGTCGATGGTGACGCCGCCGAGGGCGTCGACGACCTGGACGAGGCCCGCGAAGTCGATCTCGACGACGTGGTCGATGCGGACGCCGGTGAACTCCTCGATGGTGAGGACGGTGAGCGGCACGCCGCCCCACGCGTACGCGGCGTTGAACTTCGCGTCGGACCCGGTGTACTCGGGGTAGTTGCTGGCGTCGGCGTACTCGGGGATGTGCACGTAGAGGTCGCGCGGGATGGAGACGCCGTACGCCTCGGTCCCGTCCTCGGCGACGTGCATGATGATGTTGGTGTCCGAGCGGGCGTCGGCCTCGTCGTTGCCCTCGCGGTGGTCGGAGCCGACGATGAGGATGTTCAGGGCCGCATTCAGCTTCTCGGGGCGGTCCTCGTCGGGGATCGCTTCGAGGTCGAACGGCCGGTCGAGGTCGGCGTCGGTGGTCTTGGCGGTCGACCAGATCGCGAACCCGCCGCCGGTGGCCGCGATGGAGGCCACGAGGCCGATCCCGGAGCCGATGAGGCCCCGCCGGGTCGGGCCGCCGCCGGCCGCCGCGGCGGCGACGCGCGCGCCGCCCCCGCCGCCCGCGGGGGGCACGGAGGCGCTGCCGCGGTAGTTGGAACCGGAATACGTCATGGTGCCAGCTTACGTGGTGTCCGCCCGCGCACCGGATCGCGCACGCGGGGCGGAATATTCAGAGAACGCTCAGGCGGCGGTGAGCTTCCCCGCAGCGCGCCTCGCGACGAAGTCGTCGATGGTGGTCTTGAGACCGGCCTCATAGTGGACCTGCGGCTCGTAGCCGAGCAGCTCGCGGGCCTTGGTGAGGTCGGGGCGGCGGCGCTCGGGGTCGTCGGAGGGCCGGTCGGTGTACTCGATGGCCGAGGACGAGCCGGTGAGCCGCAGGATCACTTCGGCCATCTCGCGGACGGTGAGCTCGTACTCCGTGCCGAGGTTCACGGGCCCGTACTCGCCGGACTCCAGGAGCAGCACGAGGCCGGCGACGAGGTCGTCGACGTAGCACAGCGAGCGGGTCTGGGAGCCGTCGCCGTGGATGGTCAGGGGCTCCCCGGCGAGGGCCTGCGAGATGAAGCTGGGGACGACGCGGCCGTCGTCGGGGCGCATGCGCGGGCCGTACGTGTTGAAGATCCGCACGATCGCGGCGTCGAGGCCCTTGTGGCGGTGGTAGGCCGCGACGGCGGCCTCCGAGAAGCGCTTGGCCTCGTCGTAGCAGGAGCGCACCCCGATGGGGTTCACGTTGCCCCAGTAGGACTCCGGCTGCGGGTGGACGAGCGGGTCGCCGTACACCTCGGAGGTGGAGGCCATGAGGAAGCGGGCGCCGTCGGCGAGCGCGCGGTCGAGCGCGTGCAGCGTGCCGACGGAGTCGACGCGGAGGATCTCCACGGGGAGGGTCGCGAAGTCGACCGGGCTGGCCGGGCACGCGAAGTGGAGGACGGCGTCGAAGGGCTCGTCGCCGACGGGGAGGCCCTCGGTGACGTCGGCCTCGACGACGGTGAGGCGCTCGTGGGGCTGGAGGTTGGCCTTCGAGCCGGTCACGAAGTTGTCGACAGCGGTCACGTCGCAGCCCTTCGCCAGGAGCGCGTCGACCAGGTGGCTGCCCACCAGGCCCGCGCCGCCGGTGACGAGGATGCGGCTGCCGGTTCCGTAAGTAGTCATCAAGATCCCAGATTATCAGGGTTGGCCTGGCGTTCACCTGGGCGCAGGCTGTGCATTCGCTCAACGCACGCCCGTGTGCCCGTCAGTACGCGCCCTTTCGTCGCAATACTACGGCGACGGTGCGGAACAGGATCTGGAGGTCGGTCGTGAGGGACCAGTTGTCGACGTAGTAGAGGTCGAGGCGGACCGCGTCGTCCCAGGACAGGTCGGAGCGGCCCGAGACCTGCCACAGGCCGGTGATGCCGGGGCGCACGAGGAGGCGGCGGCGCACGTCGCCGAGGAAGTCGCCGTTCTCGGCGGGGAGCGGCCGGGGGCCCACGAGGCTCATCTCGCCGCGGACGACGTTGATGAGCTGCGGGAACTCGTCGATCGAGGTGCGGCGCAGCCATTTGCCGACCTTGGTGATGCGCGGGTCGTCCTTCATCTTGAACAGCAGGCCGTCGGTCTCGTTGTGCATCATGAGCGCGGCCTGGCGCTCCTCGGCGTCGATGTACATGGTGCGGAACTTCCAGCACGAGAACGTCTCGCCGTCGCGGCCGACGCGGTTCTGGCGGAAGAACACCGGACCGGGGCTGTCGGTCTTGATCGCGATCGCGACGGCCAGGAACAGGGGCGAGAGGAGGATGAGCCCGAACACCGAGGAGGAGATGTCGAGGATGTTCTTGATGAGCCAGCCGATCCCGGAGATCTTCGGCTCCTCGACGTGCAGGAGCGGCAGGCCCTCGACGGGGCGGATGTGGACGCGGGGGCCCGCGATGTCGGTGAGGGCGGGGGCGACGACGAGGTCGCGGCCGGTGCCTTCGAGCTGCCAGGCGAGGCGGCGCAGGTCGGCGGCGTCGGCGGAGGCCGAGCCGCAGACGGCGAGCGTGTCGGCTTCGAGGCGCTCGGCGCAGGTGACGACGTCGGTCCCGGCGAAGACCGGGACCGGGGTGTCGAGGTTGCGGACCGAGGAGGCGCCCTCGGTGACGTATATGCCCACGGGGACCAGGCCCGCGGCGGGCGCGCGGCGGACCGTCCGGTACACCTCCAGCGCCTCGGGGTAGGCGCCGATGAGCAGGACCCGCTGGACGCCCTTGCCCGCGAGGCGCAGCTTGTGCAGGCCGTACCGGGCGCCGTAGCGGAAGCCGATGACGAGCGCGGCGGCGGCGAGGAGGATGACGGCGACCGCGACGCGGGACACGTCGGCCTTGAAGGTGAGGGCCGCGAACGAGACGAGCGCCAGCATGAACATGGAGGCGCGGATGACGCGCTTGAACTCCTCGTTGCCCATGCCGAAGTAGCGGCGGTCGTAGGAGCCGGTGCCCCACAGGGCGAGCAGCCAGGCGAGGGGCAGGATCAGCCAGACCGTGAGGTAGAAGAAGTGGAGCTGGTCGTCGGTGTCGAACCCGGCGCTCGGGGAGTGGGTGAGGTTGACGGCGATGACGGTGGCGAGGAGGGCGGCGAGCAGGTCGGCGCCGACGAGGGCGCCCTGGTAGTAGCGGTGCCAGTTCGAGGCGCGGACGAGGCGCCGCCAGGTGCGGCGGGTGGCGCCGTTGGTGACGAGCTGCGGGTCGCCGCCTACGCGCGTACCGGCCACCTGGGTCCCCGTCCGTCCGTACGGAACACTGCCGCTTCCCTGGATATTGTTTGCTGGACGTTCCAGGCTCGTAGCCACTGCACATCCCTGCGGTCGTCAGCTTACGGTGGAGGTGAGTGTCCGCGGGCGGAGATCGACGCTGCGTCTCCTGATCACCGGGCGGCCCGCCGACACGGTACCCGACAACCTACACCTATTCGGCTCCTGCGGTATCTTCGGCCGAGCTGAAAGCCGTTCCCGCCACCCCGTCCGTGAAGGATGCCCGTGAAGATCGTCATCGCGCACAACCGGTACTCCTCGGCCCAGCCCTCCGGCGAGAACGTCATCGTGGACTACGAGATCGGCGCGCTGCGCGAGGCGGGAGTAGCGGTGATCCCGTTCCTGCGCTCCTCCGACGAGATCGGTTCCCTTCCTGCGCATAGGAAAGCGCTCCTGGCGGCGTCGCCGATCCACGCCGCCGGGACGCAGCGCCAGCTCGCCGCGCTCCTCGAACGCGAGAAACCGGACCTCCTCCACCTGCACAACCCGTACCCGCTGCTGTCGCCGTCCGTGGTCAGGACCGCTCACAGCCACGGGGTCAAAGTGGTGCAGACCATTCACAACTACCGGCACGACTGCATGAACGGGCTCTACTTCAGGGACGGCCACGACTGCCGCGACTGCCACGGGAAGCGCTGGAACGCGCCCGGCGTGCAGCACGCCTGCTACCGGGGCTCGCGCCCGCAGAGCGCCGTGATGGCTGTCGCCCTCGGCGTCCACCAGGGCACCTGGAGGACCGTGGACCGGTTCATCGCCCTCACCGACGCCATGGCCGGGTACCTGGAGGGCATCGGCATCGCGCCCGAGCGCATCCGCGTGAAGCCGAACGCGGTCGCCGACCCCGGGGTCGCGCCGCTCGGCGAGGGCTTCCTGTTCGGCGCCCGCCTCGTCCCCGAGAAGGGCGTGGAACTGCTGCTCGACGCGTGGAGGATCGCGAAGCCGGCGGTGCCGCTGCGGATCGCCGGGGACGGGCCGCTGCGCGGCATCGTCGAGGACGCGGCCGCCGCGAACCCTGAGATCCACTACCTCGGCCAGCTCGACCCCGTCGCGCGCGACGCCGCCGTCGCCTCCTCGGCAGCGGTGATCGTGCCGTCGATCTGGCAGGACATCCTGCCGACCTCCGGGATCGAGGCCCTGGCCGCGGGGCGCGCCGTGGTCGTCACGAGCATGGGCGGGGCGCCGTTCATCGCCGGGGAGGGCACGCCCGCGCCCGCGGGGGTCGTGGCCGCGCCGGAGCCCGCGGCGCTCGCCGCGGCGATCAACGAGGTCGCGAAGGACCCGGCGTACGCGGCGAACGCGCGCGCCCGCTACGAGTCGGTGTTCGCGCCGGAGGTGACGCTGCGGCGGCTCGTCGAGATCTACGAGGAGCTGCTCGCCGAGGGGTAAGGGCCGAGACCACATAGGATATATCCTATATCCTATAGGATTCAGCGGAGGGTGGCCCGCGCGCTCGTGGCGATGCTCGCCAGGAGGAACAGGCCGTTGACGGCCCCGAAGAACAGCATCACGGCGGCCATCGACTCCGGCCACGCGAGCGCGACGGCGATGACGGCGACGACGAACCCGTAGTCGCGCACGAGCTTCACGAGCCGCACGACGATGTTCGTGCTCGTCACCATCGACACCGACGAGTCCTCTTTGGCCATCACGGCGGTGACGAGGTTCGTCATCCACAGGGCCGCGAACGCCGCCCCGCACCACGCGGGAACCCAAGGGGCGTAGGCGTCCGCGACGGCGACGACGACGGCGACGACCGAGGCCTGGATCGCGACGTCGCAGAGGATGTCGACGCGCGCGCCCGCGTCCGATCCGGTGCCGGTGACGCGGGCGAGCTGGCCGTCGGCGCAGTCGAGCATGTACGCGGCGTGCCACAGGACCAGCGCGCCGAAGGCCACGGGCCACCACGGCGCGCCGTCCTCCGCGGCCGGGATGTAGGCGATCACGGCGGCGCTGACGGCGAGGCCGAGCACCAGGTTGAGGAGCGTCAGGTGGGTCGGCCGCAGGCCGGTCCGCCATGCGGCGTAAGCGAAGAGCGCGCCGCCGCGCTGGTCGAGGTGCAGGGTCACGAGGCCGCCGCCGCGGTTGGCGGCGAAGAACTCGGCGGGCCTGCGGGACGGGCGCTGATCGGTCACGCGGCGATCCTATCGGGAAGGACCCGCAGGACCGGGTGGCCTCGGTCGCAACGCATCCGACCTGCACGGCGACGGAGCGTCGCCGGAGGGAACCCGGTTGTGTCAAGATCCCGACACCGCCGCGGCGGGCGACTCCCTAATATGAGCGCGACCTACACCATTTGGGACGAAACAACTTCTCCTTTGGTAGCCAGCGCATGACCAAGCGTCCTAGAGTTGATGGACGTTCGATTCCTGGGGAGGAACATATGGGCGACGAGGTGACCGGCTCTGCCTTGAAGCACTGGGATCACCCGGCATATTCGGCGAGACTCCAGGCGGGACGAGCGGCCCTCGCGCAGTTGCTGGCCGAGGAGCGCCTGGACCGGGGCAGGCCGATGACGGGTCTCGAACTGGAGCTGGACCTCGTTGAGCCCGACGGCGACCCGGCGTTCGCGAACGACGCGGTGCTGGAGCACCTGCACACGTCGGGCGAGGAGGACGCCCTGTACGGCGCGCAGCACGAGCTGGGGGCGTTCAACATCGAGCTGAACCTGCCGCCGCGGCTGCTCGACGGGGCCGGGCTGTCCTGGTACGAGAGCGATCTGGCGGCGGTGCTCGCGGAGGTGCGGGAGGCGGCCGGGAAGGCCGGGGTGCAGATCTGCCCGATCGGGACGATGCCGACGCTGGCGACCGACCACATGGGCGTCGACGCGCTGTCGACCGCGCGCCGGTACCGGATCCTCAACGAGGAGATCATGTCGCAGCGCGGGGAGGACCTGCGGATCGACATCCGGGGCGCGGAGTCGGTGGACTTCACGTCCTCGTCGATCGCGCCGGAGTCGGCGAACACGTCGGTGCAGTTCCACTTGCAGGTCGCGCCGGAGGACTTCGCGCGGTACTGGAACGCGGCGCAGGCGTTCGCGGGCGTGCAGGTGGCGACGGCCGCGAACTCGCCGTACCTGTTCGGGCGGCAGCTGTGGGCCGAGACGCGGGTGATCCTGTTCGAGCAGGGCACCGACACGCGGCGGGCGAACCAGCGGGCGGCGGGCGCGAAGCCGCGGGCGTGGTTCGGGGAGCGGTGGATCGGCGGCGTGCTCGACCTGTTCGACGAGAACTACCGGCACTTCTCGCCCCTTTTACCGCTGTGCGACGAGGAGGACCCCGCGGCGGTCGTGTCCGGCGGCGGGGTCCCGAGCCTCCAGGAGCTGCGGTACCACAACGGGACGGTGTACCGCTGGAACCGCCCGGTGTACGACGTGTTCCGGGGCAGGCCCCATGTGCGCGTGGAGAACCGGGTGGTCGCGGCGGGGCCGACGGCGGTGGACATCTGCGCGAACATGGCGCTGTTCTACGGCCTGGCGGTGCACTTCGCGGACGCGGAGGTCCCGTTGAGCGAGCGGATGGACTTCGCGCAGGCGGCGGCGAACTTCCGGTCGGCGGCGCGGCACGGCATCAACGCGGACCAGTGGTGGCCGGGCCTGGGCCTGGTCCCGGTGCGGCGCCTGGTGGTCGACGAGCTGCTGCCGAAGGCCGCGGAGGGCCTGTCGGCGCTGGGCGTGAGCGGGCGGGACGCGGACCGGTACCTCGGGGTGATCGAGTCGCGGTGCCGCCGCGGCGTGAACGGCGCGACCTGGCAGGTCGCGCGCGTGCAGGTCGCCGAGCACCGGCAGCGCCTCGAACGGCGGGACGCGCTGCGGGCCATGGTCCTCGACTACGCGGCGCGGTCCGCGGACGGGCGGCCGGTCCACGAGTGGGAGGTCTGAACCTCCGCGAGCCCCGCACCCGCGGGGATGAGCCGGGCCCGTCCGCGAATGGGAAAGGTCTGAACACGTGAGCGGCCGGGCCCGACAGGGCCCGGCCGCTTTGCGTTGCGGCGCTTAGGATTCGGCGTCGCCGGAGTCGATCTTGCGGCGGGTGCGCGCGGTGGTCTTCTTGGCGCGGCGGGGCTTGGGGGCCTCCTTGGCCTCCTCCTCCATGTCGACGGCCTTGAGCTCCTGCACCCAGTCGACGTCGGGGTTGGGGGTCTCGTCGCCGGCCTGCGGCTCCCATTCGGCGCGCTTGGCGGCCTCCTGCTTCGCGGCGCGCTCGGAGTCCTTCGCGGCCTGCTTCTCGCGGCGGGTGGGGCGCTTGGGCTTGACGGGCGCGGCGGCGAGGTCGGCGGTGGTGCCGTCGTTCGCGTCGTCGTACGAGGAGGCGGGGACGGGGACGGTCCAGCCGGGGACGGACTCGGTGAGCCCGTCGGTGCGCGGCGCCTCGGTCCGCTGCTCCGGCCGGTCGTCGATCTGCCCGCCCGCCTTGGGGAGCGCGCACACGATGAGGGAGCCGAGGAGCCCGGCGATGGCCGCGTAGGGGCCGACGAGCATGACCGCGAGGGACTCGGCGTTGTCGAGCCGCGAGGGCCCCGCGACCAGGTGCGCGACGGTGACGATGAGGGGCCCGGCGATGCCGGAGGCCGCGGCGATGCGGTACCCGGAGGAGGAGATGTGGCTGCGGCGCGCGAACGCGGCGACGACCGCGCCGATGACGAGCGAGCCCGTCACGAACGGGATCGCGATGGAGAACCCGCGGGTGCCCAGGAACGTGTCCGAGGCGGCCCACGAGCCCCACACGCCGAGCTCGGTGACGGGCGAGACGCGCTCGCCGACGTCCACGAACACCGCGAGGATCGCGAGGACCCACACGAGGGCCGCCGAGGCGCCGACGTTCACGGCGACCGAGCGGGAGGAGAGGCCGATGAGGGCGAGGGCGAACCCGACGGCGGCGCCGAGCCCGGCGGCGATGAGCGGGTCGGTGGGGAAGCCGTCGGAGACGGCGCCCTGCTCGGCGGAGAGGGCGACGAGCGGGCCGACGGCGAACGCCCCGGCCGCGGACGCGAGGACCGCGGCGAAGCGGGTGCCGGGGGTGGCGTGCGCGGAGGCGCGGGAGCCGATCGCGCCGGAGGCGAGGCCGCCGACGACGCAGGAGGCCGCCGCGAACCAGGCGACCCACGCGAGGTTGGCGTTCCAGCGGTAGTCGAGGACGGGGTCGGCGGCACCGGGGGCCGCGTCGGCCCAGGAGAGGAGCCCGAAGCCGTAGGCCAGGCCGAGCTGCGCGAGCGCGGCGAGGGCCGCGACCGCGAATCCGGCGCCGACGGTCTTCGCGGCGGATCTAGGTGACATACGTCGCACGCTACTGCGTGTACGCAATGGAGTCTCGAACGGCCGATCCGGTGAGCGTGAGACCGGTCGCGGCGTCTCACACGAGGGGAAACGGGCGGGCCCGGCGGGCGGGGATGCGGCTATGCTCGGACCGTCAAGGCCACCTGCCCGGTCGCCGTGCGAGATCATGCCGATCAGCGAGGAGCATTGCATGTCCGACGCCTACGAGGCCCTCACCGCGAACCTCGCGGCCGCCGACCCCGAGATCGAGCGGCTCATCGAGGCCGAGGGCCGCCGCGAGTCCGAGAAGATCCGCCTCATCGCGTCCGAGAACTACGTGTCCCAGGCGGTCATGGAGGCGACGGGCTCGATCCTGACCAACAAGTACTCCGAGGGGTACGCCGGGAAGCGCTACTACGAGGGCCAGCAGCTCATCGACCAGGTCGAGCAGCTCGCCATCGACCGGGCGAAGGCCCTCTTCGGGGCCGACCACGCGAACGTCCAGCCCTACTCCGGGAGCCCGGCGAACCTGGCCGTGTACATGGCGTTCCTGAACCCGGGCGACAAGGTCCTGGGCATGGGCCTGCCCGCGGGCGGGCACCTGACCCACGGCGCGAAGGTCTCGGCCACCGGCAAGTGGTTCGACGCGGTCTCCTACGGGGTCCGCCGCGACACCGGTCGCATCGACCTCGACGAGGTCGCCGAGATCGCCCGCCGCGAGCAGCCGAAGATGATCATCTGCGGCGGCACCGCGATCCCCCGCACCGTCGACTTCGCGGGCTTCAAGGCCATCGCCGACGAGGTCGGCGCGGTCCTCATGGCCGACATCGCGCACATCGCCGGGCTCGTCGCGGGCGGCGCGCACCCGACCCCGGTCGGGCTCGCCGACGTCGTGACGACCACGACCCACAAGACGCTCCGCGGCCCGCGCGGCGCGATGATCCTCGCGAACGAGGAGCATGCGAAGGCGATCGACAAGGCCGTCTTCCCTGGCCTCCAGGGCGGGCCGCACAACCACACCACCGCGGCCATCGCGGTGGCGCTGCGCGAGGCCGCGAAGGACTCGTTCAAGGACTACGCGGCGCAGATCGTGAAGAACGCGAAGGCGCTCGCCGCGGGCCTGACCGCGCGCGGCTTCGACCTGGTCTCGGGCGGCACCGACAACCACCTGATCCTCGTCGACCTCACCAGCAAGGACATCCCGGGCAAGCCCGCGGCGAAGGCCCTGGACGCGGCCGGCATCGAGCTGAACTTCAACTCGGTCCCGTTCGACCAGCGCAAGCCCTTCGACCCGTCGGGCCTGCGCATCGGCACCGCTTCGGTGACGACCCGCGGCATGACCGAGGGCGACATGGACCTCATCGCGGGCTGGATCGACCGGGCCGTCGCCGCCGCGAAGGACGGCAAGGAGGCCGAGCTCGACGTGGTCGCGGGTGAGATCCGCGAGCACACGAAGGCGTTCCCCATTCCGGGCTGGAAGGCCTAGCGGCTCAAGCGAACCAGGGGCGCCCGTCCGGCCGGACGGGCGCCCTTCGCGCGTCCCGGGGGAAAAGTTCACCTCGGCTGCATCATTCGGGGCCGCCGCGGCGTCTAGTAGCCAAAGAGCCCCTCAGCGTGACCGACCGCCGGGGGCCGACGAGCTCCCGAGGAAACCCAGTCATGAACGCACCCTTCAATCGCCTGGCCGCGGCGGCCGGGGCCGCCGTCATCGGCGCGGGCCTGTTCGCCCTCCCGGCGTACGCGCAGGCCCCCGCCCCGGTCGACGTGGTCCACCCGAGCGACCACCTGATCACCGCCGACGACTCGGAGCACGCGGGCTCGCTCACCATCGTGTTCGGCGACGACTTCGCCGAAGGCGAGCACGACGTCACCGCCGTGTTCAGCCTCGCGCCCGACACCGGCGTCTACTACTGGGCCGACAACGACCCGTCGTACGGCGGCTGCGGCCCCGACGCGACCACCGCTCTCCTCCACTGCGAGGCCGAGGACGCGGGCCGCACCGTCGACTTCTCCTACTGGTACGCGGCCGAGACCGGCGCCGACCCCGGCTCCCACCCGTACACGATCACGATCGCCGTCGACGGCGAGACCGTCCAGGTCGTGGACGAGACGATGGGCGTCGCCGCCCCCGGCGGCGAACGCTCCTACTGGCACAGCAACATCGCCTTCGACCCGGTCGAGCCCGGCTCCGCCGTCCAGGTGAGCCCCGAGTTCCTCCAGAGCGGACCGCTGCCCGCGGACACGGCCGCCGTCGTGGTCACCGTCAGCGGCTCCGACTACCTCTCGAACGGCCTGACGCGGCCGGCCGCGGACTTCGACAACTGCGTCGCCGAGGAGTACCCGGCGGTCCACTGCGTGGTCACCGACTTCCCCGACGAGGCAGGCAGGGCGTTCACGTTCAGCGACCCGGTCGGCATCGACGTGGACGCCGCCGCCCCGGGCCCGATGACCCTGTGCGGCTGCTCCTTCTCCGTCGAGGCGATCAACCAGGACCTGCTCGACGAGCGGTTCGGCGGCGTCTTCTGGGACGAAGGCGCCGCGGACCTGTTCGGCATCGAACCGGTCGCCGACCCCGAGTCGGAGTTCCTCGACTCCCCAGCCGGGTACATCGACATCGCCACCGCCAGGCACTACTACGACCTGGCCGTCGCCGACGGGACCATCGAGAGCGGCGAGGTCACGACCACCGTCACCGTCCGGAACCTCGGCACGGCCGCCGCCCCTCCGGTGTTCGACGGCCCCGGCTCGTACGCGCTCATCGTGGACCTGCCCGCCGGAGTCGAGCCGGTCGGGGCCGCCGCGGTCGGCGAGTGGTCGTACTGCGAGGACGACGCCGCGGACAACCCCCTCTTCCTCGACACGATGCCTGCCGCCGACCTGGACGGCGCGGACGTCGTCTGCATCTTCCAGTCCCTCGGCCCCGAGAGCGACCTCGCGTTCGAGCTCACCGTGAAGGCGACCGGCCCGGGCGCGGGCGCCGACGGGTCCGTGCAGGTCGTCGCGTTCGGCGACCACGACTACCCGGGCCGCCTCGACGCCGACGAGGGCAACAACAGCGCGGACCTGACGCTGAACGGCGCGGGCTCGGGGCAGCTCCCGAAGACCGGCTCGTCCCTGACGTGGATCCTCGCCGGGGCGGCCGCCGCACTCGTGATCGGGATCGTGCTGTTCGCCGTCTCCCGGCGCCGCAGGGGCGATGACACGGCCGAGGAGTCCGCGGAAGACCCGGCCGAGTAGGCCCGAAGGAAACCAGGAAGAGCGCCCGTCCGGCCGGACGGGCGCTCGTTTCGCAAATCTCCTCGCGGCCGGTGCGGTGCTCCTGGTCCTCGCGAGGCGGCGTTCACCTGCATAGACAGGCCCTCGCAAGACGCCGTGCAATCCCGCTTAGGTGAGGACGCGGGCCCCGGCCATCGGCCGGGGCCCGCTCCCGTGTCCGGGCGGACGAAACGCGCCGGGCCCGCAGGCCGGCGCGTCGCGTTCGGTGGGTTGAGTTGTGCAGTCGGGCGCGGCGCCTTGTGGGCGCGCTCGCCTCCGGGACCTAGCGGGCCAGGCCGGCGAGGGCGCGGCCCTCGACGCGGTCGGCCACGCGGCGCAGGGCGCCGGCGGTCGAGAGGCGGACCTTCTCGGGGCGGGTGACGCCGAAGACATACGGCTTGTCGGCCCGTCCGTCGTCAACGACCGGCGCGTTCGGCAGGGCCGAGGTGGCAACGGTGTTGGCGGCGTCGACTGCGAGGTAAGCACCTACGAACTCGTACATTGTGATTCCTTCCCGGCGGGGTGCGCCGGATCGTGGATCTTCTGAAGGGGGACCGCTCGTCGATGACGCCATTGTCGACGGCGGGGAACCGTCGCGATCGCCTTGGACCGCTTCGGGAGGCCGCTGGCGGAAGCGGTTCGGGTTCGCCGTTCCGGCTCCGCGTCTCCGTGCCTCTGGAATCAATGGTAAGCGCCTTCGTCCAGGGAAATCCAGGGATTTCGCGTGGGTCACATGTAGTCCAGGACACTGTCCACAAAGCACTTAGTTACCGTTCGGTTATCTTATTTCGCGGGCGTTTCGGAGCCCGCTGAAGGTACGCTGTCCGGATGCGGGACTTGGGAGTTCGCGTCGGGCACTGGACCGGCGAGCACACCGGCTGCACGGTGCTGCTGTTCGAGCGGGCGGTGCTCGCCTCGGGCGAGGTCCGCGGGGGCGCCCCCGCCAGCCGCGAGATCGAGCTCCTCGACCCCCTCCGCACGAACGCCGGGATCGACGCGGTCCTGCTCACCGGCGGCTCCGCGTTCGGGCTGGCCGCCGCCGACGGCGTCATGCAGTGGCTCGCCGAGCGCGGCCGCGGCGTCCCGACCCCCGGCGGCACCGTCCCGATCGTGCCCACGCTCGGCCTCTACGACCTCGACGGCACCGGGACCGTGCCCGGCCCCGCCCAGGGGTACGAGGCGTGCGACGCGGCGATGGCGCCGTTCGAGCCCGCGCTCGACGGCCCGATCGGCGCCGGGCGCGGCGCCACCGTCGGCCAGTGGCGCGGGGTCACGCTCCCGTCGGGGCTGCGCACGGCGACCGTCGCCGCCGGGCCCGTCGTCGTCGCCGCGCTCGTGGCCGTGAACGCGTTCGGCGAACCGGGCCCGCTCGACCGCGGGCTGCTGCGGCCGGAGGGCTTCGCGTCGGGGAGCTTCGGGCGCAACACCACGATCGGCGCGGTCGTCACGAACGCGCGGCTCGACAAGGTGGCGTGCGCGCTCGTGTCACAGGGCGCCCACGACGGCCTCGCGAAGGCGGTCAGCCCGGTCCACACCCGCATGGACGGCGACGCGTTCATCGCCGCCGCCACCGGCGCGGTCCCGGCGGACGTCGACGTCGTGCGGGCCCTCGCGGTCGAGGCGGTCGCCGAAGCGATCAGCGCGGGTGCCTGAACCGGGAGCGCCACGGCGGTTCTCCGCAAACCGGACACCCTGGGGACCCCCCGTTTTCAACGCTACGCGCGGCCTCCGACATCACCGCAGAGGCGACCAAAACTCGCAATGTAGACGGACCGCGTTAGGCTCCGGGCCATGAGACGCATCGGCGCCGCCATCGCGGCCCCACTCCTCCTCCTGGCCGGATGCACCGGTGCCGACGCCGACCCGCTCGGCCAGCCGCTCCCCGAGGACGGCGCCGACACGGAGGCCGCCGCGGGCAGCTGGCTCTACCAGCTCTCCGGCTACGAGGACGGCACGCTCGACGCCGTCGCCGCCGCACCCCAGACCACCGCGGTCGTCGACCTCGCGCGCGACGGCGGCGAGGGCTACTGGACCGCGGAGGAGATCGACGCCCTCCACGAGGCCGGGAAGACCGTCTACGCGTACTTCTCCATGGGCTCCATCGAGACCTACCGCCCCGAGTACGACGCCGTCGCGGCCGCGGACTCCGGTCTCGTCCTCAACCAGTGGGGCGACTGGCCCGACGAGTACTTCGTCAAGTACTGGGAGCAGGACTGGTGGGACCTGGTCATGGAGCCGCGCCTCGACCAGGCCGCCGCGGCCGGGTTCGACGGGGTCTACCTCGACGTGCAGAACGCCTACGAGGAGATCGACCTCGCCCTCGTCCCCGGCGAGACCCGCGACACGCTCGCCCGCAAGATGGCCGACCTCGTCATCGCCGCCGACGACTACACCGCCGACGGCCTCGCGATCCTCCCGCAGAACTCCCCCGAGCTCGTCGACCAGGACGGCTACCTCGACGCCATCGACGGCATCGGCATCGAAGAGCTGTGGTTCCTCAACGCCGACACCCCGTGCGACGAGGAGTGGTGCGCCGAGAACCTCGCGAACACCCGCGCCATCCACGACGCCGGAAAGCTCATCCTCGCCGTCGACTACGCCGCCGACCCGGCCAACAAGGCCGCGGCCTGCGCCCACTACGCCGAAGAAGGCTTCTGGGGCGCCGTCGCCGGAGTCGACCTCGACACGGTCTACGAACCGTGCCAGTAGACCTCGCCGAAGTCCTCCGGGTCCTCGTCGGGAGTTAAAAGGCCGCCCTTGCGGGACCGCTTCATCTGGTACATCGCCTGGTCGGCGGCCCACAGGGTCTGGGCGGGGTTGCCTCCCGCCGCGAGGCGCGCCCACCCGATCGACACGTCGACGGGCGTGCCCGGCACCGAGTACTCCCAGTTCTCGGCCGCCACGGCGACGCGGATGCGCTGGGAGACCGCGTCGGCGTCGTACTCCGAGGCGCCCGGCAGGACCATGATGAACTCGTCGCCGCCGGTGCGCGCCAACAGGTCCCCGGACCGCACGACGCTCGACAGGAGCGCCGCGAGCCGCTGGAGGATCGCGTCCCCGGCCTGGTGGCCGTGGGTGTCGTTCACCGCTTTGAACCCGTCGAGGTCGAGGACGGCGATCATGCCGTCGCCGTCGACGTCCGAGAGGAACGCGTCGAGGCGCCGCCGGTTCGGCAGGCCCGTCAGCTCGTCGGTGTTCGCCCGGTCGGCCCAGCCCGCGGCCGCGCGCCGCAGCTGGTCGTGGTCGACGAGGGCCGCCGCCGACGCGAGGTAGATCGTGTGGAACTCGTTGATCTGCTTGTACAGTGCGTACGTCGTGGCGTGCGCGGCGAGGATCGACGCCGCGTGGTCGCCCTTCGCCACCAGCGCGAGGGACCGCAGGTGCTGGGGCTCCATGACGCCGAGGGTCTCGTCGCCGATGTCGCGCGCCTCCAGGACCTCCAGGGCCTCCAGGCCCCGCGCCTGCGCGATGAGCCGCGACGCGCGCGCCATCGTCCGCAGGTCCATCGCCTCCACCGACGAGGTCTCCTCCGGCAGCAGGTGCTCCACCGACCACTGCTCGCTGAAGCCGAGCAGCGAGAGCCGCGCGAGCGCGTAGTGCACCCACTCCAGCTCCCGCGTGTCGAGGTCGTGCAGGTTCGGCTTGACGCGCCGCAGCTCCTGCCGCAGCAGGCCCGTGCAGGCGCGCGGGTCGCCGGTGTAGTAGCGCAGCAGGGCGTCCCGCACCCGGATCTCCACGCCCTCCACAGAGGACCTGGTGACCCCGGCGCGCTCGGCGAGCATGTGGCACTGGTCGAGCGAGCCCGCCGCCTGCTGCTGGTACCCGCAGTTGGAGAGGATCACCGCCAGGTCGTACCAGGCGTCGACGGCGGCCTGGCTCGCCTCGGTCATCGACCGCAGCGCGCGCGAGGAGAGCACGAGGCGCTGCGCGGTGAAGTCCAGGGACTTGATGTGGTGGTGGTAGTACCAGGCCGCGAGCGCGTGGTACTTCCCGTCGAGGCGGGGGTCGCGGCAGCGGGCGACGGCGGTGCCGGCCTGGTCGATGGTGCCGGGGATCTTGTCGATGGCGCGCTGGGAGATCTGGCCCTGGAGGATGAACAGCCACGCCTGGGCGCGCTGCTGGGCGGTCTCGGAGTTGTAGACGATCCAGGTCGCCTCGCTGACGGCCTCGGCTACCTGGCCGGACCGGACGAGTCCGCGCAGACGCCGGTACTGGTCGGCATAATCACGCGCTGACGTGAGCTCCCTCCGTGGCGTCACGCGTACTATCCTGCCACCGCCGCGCGGATATATCCAGTGCCGCAGGTCGCAGGGGGCGCACTGCGGGATATCGGATGGTCATGGGCGCGAAGCATTTCCGTCCGGCGGGGCGGACGGGGACCTAGCATTGGGGCAGTGCCCGAAATGGAAGGATGGTGGGCTTTGCTCCCTGCGTGTCCGTGCACGTCCTGCGGTGCGCCCCTCGCGGTGGCGCCGGGGGCGACGGTGCTGGCCTGCGACGCCTGCGGGACGTCCCTGCACGGGCGGCCCGCGGCCAAGCGGCTCGTCGACCCCGACTGGGCGGCGTTGCCGCCCAAGGCGAAAGCGAGCTACGCGGACGACACGCCGGAGCGGATCACCGTCCCCGACGCGGTGGTGCCGTTCAGGATCGAGCGGGCGACGGCGCGGCGGCTCCTGCGGGAGCGGGCCGGGCGGCGGTGGCTGGCGCCGCGGGCGTTCCGGCGGGTCGACGAGTCGCCGTCGTTCCGGGCGGCGTACCTGCCGCACTGGGTGTGGGGGGCGTGGACGCGCTCGCGGTACCGGGCGGCGCGCGGGGACTACCAGTGGTCGCAGGCGGGCCGGGCGGGCGCGCCGCGGGGCTCGCGGGTGCGGGGCGTGCGGTGGAGCCCGGCGGCGGGCACCGTGGACCGGGCGTTCTCCGACGTGTCGGTCCCGGCGACGGTGCGCGTGGACGCGCGGATGCTGGAGGACCTGGCGCGGGACTGGACGCTCGCGGACGCGACGGCGTTCGACCCGGGCCTGCTCGAAGGCCGGTGGGTGCAGCGGTACGACCTGGAGCCGGAGGTGGGCCTGGAGCTGGCGAAGGCGCGCATGGCCGCCGCGATCGAGCGGGAGGTGCGGGCCCTGGTCGGCGGGGACGCGCAGCACGTGCCGGTCATCGAGACCGCGTACGCGGGGCTGGGGTACCGGCTCGTGCTGCTGCCGGTGTGGCTGGCGTCGTACCCGCACCGGGGGCGGCGGCGGATGGTCGCGGTCCACGGGGAGACCGGCCGGGTGGTCGCGGACCGCCCATGGAGCGGAATGAAGCTCGGAATCGTGTTCGCGCTCGCGGCCGCTGTGGCAGGCGTCATACTGTATTCGCTCCTGTAGTCCCGTTTCGACCGGTCGCAAGGCCCGTCGGGGGAGTGCACGAGGCGGTTACCGGATGAACATGAACTACTGTTCGGTGAACGCAACCCTGCTTGCGGACCACGCGTGTTCCCCGCAGAGCGGGCCAGCCTCCCCCGGCTGCGCCGCGACACCCCACTTGTAGTTCCCGGGAGAGGCAATGGGCGACCCGATCAAGCACGCTGCGAAGGCGACCTCGCCTTGGTGGGCGAAGGCGATGGTCATCACCGGCTCGATGGTCATGGTCGTCGCCGGCGGCGGCGCCATCGCCGCGCAGGTGAGCCTCAACCTCGTCAACAACTCGGTGAACCAGCAGGACCTCCTGGGCGACCAGGGCATCGACGTGGAAGAGGGCGAGCCGATCAAGGGGCCGCTGAACTTCCTCGTCCTCGGCACCGACGAGCGCGTGGACGCGGGCGGCGAGGCCCGCACCGACGCCGACATCATCGTGCACCTCAACGAGGACCTCACGCAGGTGTCGATGATCTCCCTGCCGCGCGACCTGCTCGTGGAGATCCCCTCGGGCGTCCCCGCCGACGAGACGAAGCTGACCGAGGCGTTCGCGTACTCCGAGGACTGGGGCGAGTCGTTCCAGAACACCGCCGAGACCATCACCCACCTCACGGGCATCGAGTTCAACGGCGGCGCCATCGCGAACTTCGAGGGCTTCCTGGAGATGGTCGACGAGCTCGGCACGATCGAGCTGTGCCCCTGGCACGAGATCACCTCGATCCACACCGACAAGACGTTCCCCGAGGGCTGCGCCGAGTACGACAAGAAGGACGCCCTCGACCTGGTGCGCCAGCGGTACGGCTGGGACTCCGACGAGGACTACGCCAACGGCACCTGGGGCGACTTCGGGCGCCAGAAGATGCAGCAGCAGGCCATCAAGAAGATCCTGGAGCGGGCCAAGGAGCAGGGGTACGCGACGAACCCCGCGAAGGCCGTGGAGCTGCTGAACTCCTTCGGCGACGCGCTCACCGTCGACGTCGGCGGGTACAACCTCGTCGACATGATCACGCAGATGCGCGACATCGACCCCAACGAGATCCTCTCGGTCGGCACGCCGTCCTCCGAAGGCTCCATCAACGGCACGTCGTACGTCCTCATCCACGAGGGCACCGACGAGGAGACCGCCTCCGACGCCCTGTGGGACGCCATCAAGAACGACACCATCGAGCAGTGGGCCTGCGAGAACCCCGACTGGCTCTCCGGCGACTCCGCGCCCGACTGCTCGACCGTGACCGGCGGCACCACGTCGGCACCCCCTACCGACGGGGCCACCGAGACCGCCGATTAGCCTGGGGCGGGGCGCGACCGGGGGGCGTTACCCACCAAGCGTGAACAATTCGGTCGATGCCGTCCAGACCCTGGGAGAAGCATGGCAGTGAAGAGCGGCGCACCCTGGTGGGCCCACCTGATGATGTACGCCGGCGGCGTGACCATGGTCGTCGCCGGGGCCACCGCGGGGATCGCCCAGTACGCCCTCCACACCGCGAACAACACCATCGAGTCCGAGGACATCCTCGGCGACAACCGCGCCGAGATGGACGTCGAGAACATCGAGGGACCGCTGAACATCCTCGTCCTCGGCGTCGACAAGCAGGGCGGGTCCACCCGCTCCGACACCATGATCATGGTGCACGTCAACAAGGAGCTCACCGAGGTCTCCATGGTGTCGCTCCCCCGCGACCTCTACGTCAGCATCCCCGACTGCGGCCCCGACTGGGGCAACAACCCCTGCCAGCAGAAGCTCAACCACGCCGCGTCGATCTCCGACGACTGGGACGTCACGCGCGCCAACGTCGTGCAGACCATCTACGACCTCACCGGCGTCGAGTTCCACATGGGCGCCACCGTCGACTTCAACGGCTTCATGGACCTCGTCGACCTCGTCGAGGAGATCGAGCTGTGCCCCTGGCACGAGATCCAGTCCATCCACGGCGACAAGCGCGTCTTCCCCGAGGGCTGCAACTATTACAACAAAGAGGAAGCGCTCGACCTCATCCGCCAGCGCTACCCCTGGGACGACCCCGAGGACTACGAGTCTGGCCTGTGGGGCGACTACGGCCGCCAGGCCATGCAGCAGCAGGCCATCAAGTCGCTCATCAAGGAGCTCAAGGCCGACGGCTACGCCTCCGACCCGACCCGCCTCACGCAGGTCCTCGACGGCCTCGAAGGCAAGCTGACGATGGACATGCCCGACGGGCTCTCCACGATCGACCTCGCCCTCAACCTCCGCGACCTCAACCCCGAGGACATCACCTCCATCCGCGTCCCCGCGACGTCCCAGGAGACCGAGGTCGGCTCCTCCGAGGTCATCGCCGAAGGCGAGCAGCAGATCGCCGCCGACGCGCTCTGGGAGGCCCTCCAGAACGACACCATGACCGAGTGGATCGCCCAGTACCCCGAATGGGTCAAGCAGACCGGGAGCAACACCGGCCCGGCGACCGACGAGCCCACGGGCGACGGCGCCTCCGAGTCGACCACCGACTGAGGGCAACGCCGGGGCGCGCCCGCGGCGTCTCTAGAGTCGGAGCACTTCCCGACGACGCTTGGAGACGCATGGCCGGCAAGAGCGGCGCGCCCTGGTGGGCCCATTTCCTGATGTACGCGGGCGGCTTGACGATGGTCGTCGCCGGCGCGACCGCCGGGGTCGCGCAGTACGCGCTGGACCGGGCGAACAACACCATCGAGCACGAGGACATCCTCGGCGACAACCGCGCCGAGATGGACGTGGAGAACATCGAGGGGCCCCTCAACATCCTCGTCCTCGGCACCGACAAGCAGGGCGGCTCCACCCGCTCCGACACCATGATCATCGTCCACATCAACGGCGACCTCACCCAGGCCACCATGGTGTCCCTCCCGCGCGACCTCCTCGTCGACATCCCCGACTGCGGCCCCGACTGGGGCGACAACCCGTGCCAGAACAAGCTCAACCACGCCGCGTCGATCTCCGACGACTGGGACGTCACGCGCGCCAACGTCGTCCAGACGGTCCACGACCTCACCGGCGTCGAGTTCCACATGGGCGCCACCGCGGACTTCAACGGGTTCGTCGACATGGTCGACCTGGTCGGCACCGTCGAGATCTGCACGTGGAAGACCTTCCAGTCCCACCACACCGACCGCGTCTTCGAGGAGGGCTGCCACGACTACGACAAGGAGGCGGCCCTCGACCTGGTGCGCCAGCGATACCAGTTCTACGACACGATCGACTACGACCTGAACCTCTACGGCGACTACGCGCGGCAGAACTTCCAGCAGCAGGCCATCAAGTCGCTGCTGGAGCGCGCGAAGGAGCAGGGCTTCCTCCAGGACCCCGCGAAGCTCACCGAACTCCTCGAAGGCTTCGGCGACAAGGTGACCCTCGACCTCCCCGAGGGTGTCACGGTCACCGACCTCGCGGTGAACCTGCGGAACATCGACCCGAGCACCATGACGACGATCCGCGTCCCGGCCAGCTCCGAGCAGGGCACCGAACTGGGGGACGTCGAAGTCATCCACGAAGGGGTTGAAGCGGAGGCGGCGGCGTCCCTGTGGCAGGCGCTCCAGGACGACACTCTCGACGCGTGGATGGCCGCGAATCCCGAATGGGTCAAGAGCGACGCGGCGAACCCCGACAGCTACACGGACGCGGGAACCGAGACGGAATCCGAGGGAACCGACTGAGCGGCTGAGGGACTGAGCGCTTGAGGGACTCCGGCGCGCTGCGGCTCCGATGCGGGATCGCTCCGGCGCCGCTCCGGCCGGGGCGCCTAGTCTCGGCTGGCGGCTTTGGCCTCGTCAGCCTCGTCGACGGCGTTCCACTCCCGCTTCGACGACCGCCAGCCGTCCTCGTCGTGCCCGGCGCGCCAGTACCCCGAGACCGACATCCGCTCGCGCGGCAGCTCCCGCTCGAACCGCAGGTAGCGGCGGATCTCGCGGACGAACCCGGCCTCGCCGTGGACGAACGCGTGCACGTCCCCGGCCGGGAACTCGAACCCGCGGACCGCGTCGACCAGCTTGCGCCCCAGGGTTTCCGAGCCGCGGTGGAGCCAGGTCACGGTCACGTCCCCGACGGACTTGAGCTGCTGCTCCTCGTCGGGCCCGTCGACTTCGAGGAACACGTGGGCCCGCGCCCCGGGCGCGAGGCTCTCGACGGCGGCGGCGATCGCGGGGAGGGCGCTGGCGTCTCCGGCGAGGAGGTGCCAGTCGGCGGTGGGGGCGGGCGCGTAGGCGCCGCCGGGTCCGGCGAAGCGCAGGAGCGAGCCGGGGCGGGCGTTGGCGGCCCAGGGGCCGGCGACGCCCTCGTCGCCGTGGTAGACGAAGTCGATCCACAGCTCGCGGACGGCGGGGTCCCAGCGGCGCACGGTGTACGTGCGGGTGACGGGCCACTGCTCGGGCGGGAGCTCCTCGCGGACCTTGGCGAGGTCGAAGGGCTCGGGGTAGTCGACGCCCTCGATCGGGAACTGGAGTTTCAGGTAGTGGTCGGTGAAGTCGCCGCACTGGAAGTCCGCGAGGCCCTCGCCGCCGAGGACCACGCGGATCATGTGCGGCGTGACCCGCTCGGTCCGCACCACTTCGGCGGTCCTGAGGATGGGGCTCCTGCGCTCACGACGTTCAGCCATTCGGGCTCCTTCGGTCAAGCGGCTCAACGACTCCATGCGGCAGGACCCCCGAGCCGCAACACCGGCCCCGCCTGGAGAAGCATGGTTAGGCGAACCTAACCCTCACCCCATCAGTTGTACCCCGCCGCCCCACCCGCATGCCCGCCGCGCCCGCCCCAATCTCCCCGACCAGAAGCCATTAGTAGGCACATCCACCCCAAAACCCCCGCCACCAGCACAGACAAAAGTTATCCACAAC
>NZ_JBAGKG010000011.1:0-153571 GCF_037034145.1 Glycomyces sp. MUSA5-2 | reverse complement strand
GGACCTGGGACGACCGCAGCGAGATTGTCGAACTGTACTTCGATGCCAACCGGCTGGACGGGGCTCTGGTGCTGTGTGTCGGCCGCGCCCCTGACGAGCAGGTCGCCACGTTCTACTGGACGGGCAGCCGCCTCGGCGGCGTCGTCTGGCGCGGCACCGCGACCGGCCGCCCCCAGACATGGCGCGACACGCAGTACGAGCGCGTGCGCGGCTACCTCGCCGCCTAGCCACGCCTGACGCGAGACGGCCCCGGGACAGTACTGACAGAATGGACAGAACTCGGTACAGGAGCGGTCTACCTGGTGAAACGCTCCGAGCGTCGGCATGGACAGAACTGTGACAGAACCCGGCCGGACATGGACAGAACTCGGCGGCTAGGGCTGGCCGCCGAGTTCTGTCACGGTTCTGTCCGAGTTCTGTCCATGTCCGCGACGCTCGCGTATCCGCAGGTCAAGACATGCTTTACCGAGTTCTGTCCATTCTGTCAATTCTGTCCATGGGCAATCTTCGCGACGAGGTCCTTTGCCTGATCGATCAGCGGAGCACCGCCCAGAGAGTTGTCGATGATGAAGTGATCCACGAGAGGCCGGTACTGAAGGTCAACGCCCTTCAGGTAGGTGTCCCAGCTATCGAGCTTGGACGTGTCGCGCGCCGCGCCACGTCCCCTCAGATAGGTGTGCATCGATTCCGCATCGCAACGCACCCAGACCACAATCAGGCGGGTTCCCGTGCTGTCGCACAACGATTGGAGGCGCTGGAGCCATGCCTCATCGTGCAGCTCTCGAATGAACGGAGCCGTTGCAATCACGTTGCTCCCTGAGTTCAGGTTCTCAGTGATGGTTGCCATCATGGCCTCGTATTCACGGGGCCGCACCTCATTGAGGTAGATCGGTGATTCACGGTCGTTCGGCGAGGTCCCCAGCACCTCAAGAGCCTTCTCAACCACGGGACGAGTCGTGGTGTCCTTGTCGATCATTGCCCAGCTTGTGAGGCGGGCCAACGTGCGGCCAAGCTCGGACTTCCCGCTCCCGGCGTAACCGCCGATCACGATCAGGTGCGGCACAGTTGTCTCCACCTCTCGCGCCTCGTTTTGGTTGGGCGCGTTGACAATGCGGCCAGCTCTCGGCTTGGACTGGACGAGCCCTTCGGCCGTCAAGATGCTCATGGCCTTCGCGACCACGGGCGAACTGACCCCGAAGCGTTCTGCCTGCTCGCGGTCGGAAGGCAACTTCTGCCCATGTCGGAGCTTGCCCGCCTCGATGTCGTTCCTGATGATCCGAGCGATCTGCTCGTGCTTCGCAACCCCCGTCGTCAGGGCCTGTTCGTCTGCCATGCGGGTCCTCTCAGTTGAGAATGAGCTTATCATCTGATCGCTTCCGGTCAACTCCCCTACCTGCAAGATCAATCCCGAAATCTCAATATTCGGGAACATTTGAGCTATCAGTTGACTCGTTGGCTTATCAACTGATAACTTCCTTGTATCGCTCATCACCTTGAGTGATCAGCGACATGACACGCGTTGCGTTTCCCGTCCGCCAAGACATCAAGGAGCACACAGGTATGACCCCCGAGCAGATCGAGACCGCTATCGCCTTCGGTGCCGTCGCGCCGACGCTGTACGCCGCTCACGCGGTGGGGGACCACTGGGTGCAGTCGCACACCTCCGCGTGCGCCAAGGGCACCGCGGGGGCCGCCGGTCACCGCGCGTGCCTCACCCACGTCCTCACCTACCTGGCGACGTGCCTGGTCGCCGTTCTCGCCGTCACCGCCGCTCTCGGCATCCTCGACACCCTCACGGCGACCGGCGTCGTCGTCGGTCTCGTCGTCAACGGCCTCACGCACTACGTGGTGGACCGCCGCAAGCCCCTCGTCTTCCTGGCCCGGCTGACCGGCCACGGCGGCTGGATCGACTCCGGCGACCCCGAGGCCGCTTACAAGTTGGACCAGTCCTGGCACCTCGGATGGCTCCTGGTCTCCGCGGTCCTCACCGTCACCCTCTGACCGGCGAAACGCGGGTTTCTCCCGCGTCCGGGCCCGGGTGGCACCCGACCCGCTGATGATGCCAAGCCGTTCCCGTCCGCCAAGACACCAGGAGAAACACCTTGAACGCTCATCGCTTCCCCACCGCCTCAACGGATCTCGCCAACCGCGCGAGCCTGCCGACCGGCCCCGGCCTGGGTCAGCAGCAGTACGCCGCCGCCGAGGTCGACAAGATCATCCTGGGCAAGATGCTCGCCCAGGTCGCCGTGGTCCCCATGCCCGGCGTCGACACCATCACCGTCGTCGCCCACGGCGGCGACTCCGCGATGCTCGCCGCCCTCCGCGGCACCGTCACCGGCCGCACCCTCCGCCTGGAAGGCACCCTCCCGTTCAAGCCCGGCACCGCCCGCACCTCCGGCTCGGTGAACTACATCGGCGGGAACGTCACCGTCACCGGCATGACCGTCATCAACGGCCGCGTCGTCTCCGGGACCACCGTCACCGGCTCCGGGAGCCTCGGCGACACGGTCATCCTCGACGGCCGCGAGGTCGACCTCGACCGCTCCATCCAGCTCGTCGTGGTCATCCCCGCGCGCCTCGACCTGGCGGTGCGCGACCTTATCGGTGCTGTCGGCATCACCGACGACCTCGCCGGGTTCCTCGACTTCGCCCCGTCCGTCCGCTGTGACCTCGTCGCCGCGGGTGTCAACGACTTCGAGGGCGAGCTGCGCGGCTCCGGCCGCGTCACCGTCGCCGCGGTGGCCTTCGACGCCGACGTCCAGGTCACCGGTTCCGGTACCTGCGTCCTCGGGTCCGTCGCCGGGGCCGCCGACCTCAAGATTTCCGGCTCGGGCGACGTGACCGTGCAGGGCGGGACCACCACGCGGCTGCGCGCCCAGGTGACCGGCTCGGGCGACATCCGCCACGGCGGCACCGTCACCGGCAAAGCCCGCCTCCGCGTCTCCGGCTCCGGCGACATCCGCGTCCACACCGTTACCGGCGAGGTCGACCAGGGCGTTGCCGGGTCCGGCGAGATCACCGCTAACGGCCAAACGTACCGCCCCCGCTGGCACTAGCGGCGAAACCCGGGCCCTCGGGCCCGTGGTCTGTCGGCAGGTGGCTCCTCCGGCACTGATGAAGCCAAGCCGTTCCCGTCCGCCAAGACATCAAGGGAGACAACCAATGAGCACCGCACTCGCGACCCCCGACCGGCCCGACTGGTTCGACGCCGAACCCACGGTGTCCGACCTCGACGCGATCGAGATCGAGTGGCCCGGCATTGAGGCCGACCTCGCCGAGCTGGAGACGGCTCTCGCCGGTCCGGCCCCTGAGCGGTTCGTGGCCTTCGACATTGACCGCGCCCTCGGCGACACCCTCGCTTCCGGCTTCCCGACGTTCTCGCTGTCGTAGGGGTGCGCCGTGGTGACTACTTACGTTGAGGCTGAGGCGGAAGCCAAGGCCCGCAAGCTCGCCGCCGAGGCGGACGCCAAGATCGCCGTCCGCGACGCGGAGACCGATCGGAAGATCCGGGCCGCCGCCGCCGAGGCCGAGCTTGAGGCCAAGCGGATCGCCAACCGCACCGCCGAGCGCGAGGCCAAGGCGACCGCGAAGGCCGCCGAGGCCGCACGGAAGGCGGAGGCGAGCCGCGCGGCCCGCGCGGCCCGTTCTGCTCGCCGTACTGCCGCGGTGGCTCGCGTGACCGGTTACGTCGCGGGGAACATGCCCGGCGTCTACTCCGGTGGCATCTACGCCATGGCCGTCTGTGTCGCGGTCTACTCCCAGATCAATGCTGCGACCGAGCGCGGTTGGCCGTTGTGGTTCGGCATCGGCATGGCCGCGTTCCTGGAAGGCACCGCCCTCGCCATGGCGCTGACGGCCAGTCAGCAGCGCCTCAAGGGTGAGCGCGCGCTGACGCCGCGCGTCATGACCTGGGTCGCGGCACTGTTCGCGGCGGCCATCCAGGTCATCGCCCACGCCGAGGACCCGCTCATGGCCGCGATCATGGGCTCCTCCAGCCTGGTCGCAATCATCGTGTTCGAGGTCCGCTCGGGCGCCAAGCACCGCGACGCGCTCCGCAAGCTCGGATTGATCCCCGAGCCCGGCGTCCGGTTCGGGGTGCGGCGGTGGCTGCGCTACTTCCCCTCGACGTTCGCCGCCTGGTCCCTCGACGTGAAATCCCGCGTCGGCGCCGACGCCGCCGCACTCCTCGCCACCGTGGAAGCCGACCGCGCCGCCGCCAAGGCCCGTACCGAAGCGGCCAAGGCCGCCACCGAGGCCGACCGGACGGCCGCCCGTACCGCCAAGGCCGCCGGGAAGGCCGCCAAGCGGGACGCGGTCAAGCTCGACCGGTCCAAGGCCAAGGCGGACAAGCAGACCGGTGCGGGCGAGTCCAAGAAGGATGCTCCGGCCGTCAAGGCCCGCCGGGCCCGTACCGGTACGGCCGAGGCCAAGCGCACCAACGCCGCCGACGACGCCGCCATGGTGGCCCGGCTCCGCGCTCTCGCCGCTGAGACCGGTACGGCCGTGTCCATCAACCGGGCCCGGACCGTCCTCGGTGTCGGGACCGGTCGGGCCAAGCGCCTGCTGGCCCTCGCCGCCGACTCCTCTTACGCCCTCCCGGCCGAGACTCCGGCCGCCGACTGACCTTGCTCACCGGGGGCGGTGCGGCTCTGCTGCTCGCCGCACCGCCCCACCTTCACCGCTCTGAACTGGAAGGGAGCCAACGACTATGACCATTGAGAACTTCGACTGGCAGGCCGCCGAGGCCGACATCACGGGCCGCCCCGAGGTCGAGACCATCACACCCGACGACGACTACACCGACGCCGCCGCCGTCCCCGTGGACGACGCCGCCGCGCACGCCGCGTGGAACGCCCCGACCTCGGAGCGCCGCGCGCCGATCCTCCCGGCCTGGGTCCGGTCCCGGTCCGGTCTGGTCGCCGAGGCGACCCGGTTCGGGAAGCTGGCGGCGTACCGGTGCGCGTACCACGGTGTGCGCCTGCCGCTCTACGGGCTGCGCCTGGCAGCGTGGTCGCCGGTCGGGACGGCCCGCGTAGTCGGGTCGGTGTGGCGGTGGGCCTCCGATGCGGAGGGCCGCCCGGTCCGGGCCGACGCGGTCACCGCCCGCGACTACACCGCCTATCAGGGCCTGGTGCGGCTGCGGGACCGTCACGTCCGGTTCCGCGGCGCGCTGTCACTCACGGCTGCCGCGGGCCTCGCCGGGGCGGGCCTGTACCTCGGCCTCGGCGCGCCCGACCCGGTCGCGTGGTCGGCCCTCGGCGGGACCGTCGCCGCCCTCGGCCTCGCCGGGAAGCCCGCAGACAAGCCGCTCGTCACCCGCGCGGTGGTCAAGGCGAAGCTGCGCCCGCTGACCGCGCCCATGGTCGAAAAGGCCCTGTCGCGCATCGGCATCGCCGCCCTGTCGGCCATGTCCAAGGGCGGTGACGGCGTCCACTGGGTCGACCCGATCACCCGCGACGGCTCCGGCTGGCGCGCCGTCCTCGACCTTCCCGCCGGGACCACCGCGGTTGAAGTCATCGACCGGCGCGACAAGCTCGCCGCCGCCCTCGCCCGCCCCCTCGGCTGCGTCTGGCCCGAGGGCCAGTCCGAGGCCCACCCCGGCCGCCTCGTGCTCTGGGTGGGAGACACCGACCTCGCCGACGCCAAGGCCGTCGCCTGGCCCCTCGCCAAGGGCGGCACCGTCGACCTGTTCCAGCCGTTCCCCCTCGGCATCGACCCCCGAGGGCAGGCCGTCACCGGGGAACTCATGTTCACGAACTGGCTGGTCGGGTCCATCCCCGGCATGGGCAAGACGTTCCTGGTCAAGCTCCCGGTCCTCGCCGCCGGACTCGACGCCCGCGCCGAGGTCCAGGTATTCGAGCTCAAGGGGACCGGTGACCTCGCCTTCGCCGAGCAGTACGCCACCCGCTACGCCTCCGGCGCCGACGACGAGGAGATCGAGGCCGCGCTCAAGGCGCTGCGCGACCTGCGAGAGGAGTGCAAGAAGCGGGCCCGGATCATCAAGGACCTGCCGAGGGACCTGTGCCCGGAGAACAAGGTCACGCCCGAACTGGCCTCCCGCAAGGACCTCGGCCTGCACCCGCTGGTGGTCGCGATCGATGAGTGCCAGGAGCTGTTCTCCCACCCCGAGTACGGGAAGGAGGCCGCGGTGCTCGCCGAGAAGATCGTCAAGCTCGGGCGCGCCCTCGGCGTGATCCTCATCCTCGCCACCCAGCGGCCCGACAAGGACTCGCTTCCGACCGGTGTCAGCGCGAACGTCGGCACCCGCGCGTGCCTGCGGGTGATGGGGCAGGTCGAGAACGACATGATCCTGGGGACTTCGGCCTACAAGAACGGCATCCGCGCCACCATGTTCACCAAGCGCGACCGGGGCGTGTTCTACCTGGTCGGGGCCGCCGACACGGCCTTGATTGTCAAGGGCGCGTTCGTGGACGGGCCCAAGGGCGAGGCCATCGCCGCCCGCGCCCGCGCGCTGCGCGTCGCCCGCGGGACCCTTGCCGGCCACGCCGCCGGGGAGGTCGCCGAGGCCGAGGGGCCCCGGTTCGACCTGCTCGCCGACCTCGCCGCCGTCTGGCCCGACGGGCAGGACAACGTCTGGAACACGGTGCTGGTGGACCGGCTGGCGCAGTTGCGCCCCGAGGTGTACGGGCACTGGGCCGACCTCGCCGACGAGGAGAAGACCGAGGCGCTGACGGCCGCAGTCAAGCCCTTCGGCCTCGCCTCCAAGGGCGTCTCGCGCCGCTCGGGCGCCAAGCAGATCAACCGCCGCGGCCTGAACCGCGGCGACCTCGACGCGGCCCGTGAGGGCCGGACGGGAGGCCGTTAGGGGCCGCTAGCGCTAGCGGGCCCTCCGCTACCGGTAGCAGGCCCGCTAGCGCTCACAACGATCACTGACCAGGGCGCTAGCCGCTAGCGCCCCTCCCCGACCTCACCCGAAAACCGTCCGGAAGGAGCACCCGTGACCCTCTTCGCCGCTGCTATCGCCCTCAGCCTCGCCGTCGCCTACGTCCTGCGCTGCTGGGCCTTCCCCTACGGCCGCTGCTGGTGGTGCAAGGCCGATGGCCGCAACGCCGCCGGTTACTGCAACGCCTGCAATGGCTCGGGCCGACGCGTCCGCCTCGGCCGCCGCCTCTACGAAGCCGCCCGCCGCGAATACCGCGACGGCACCAAGTAACCCGACCCTTCCGCCAACCGATCGAAGGAGAACCCACCATGACCAATCTCGTAGACGCCCAGGGCCGCGCGCTCATTCGCTACACCGCTGACCTTGTCGTGTTTGCCGAGGACCGCGTTCTCGCCATCGTGCGCGGTACCAACCCGTTCAAGGGTCGCCTGGCTTTGCCCGGCGGGCACGTCGACCACGGCGAGACCAGCCTCGCCGCCGTCGTCCGCGAGACCGCCGAGGAGACCGGCCTCCGCGTCAGCGCGTCCCAACTGCGCCGCGTCGACATCTTCGACGCCGTCGACCGCGACCCGCGGGGCCGGGTCGTCTCCGTCGCCTACGTCGTCGCCTTCCGCCACCGGCCGTACGTGCGGCCCGGCTCCGACGCCGCCCGCGCCGTCTGGGTCACGCCCGACGACGCCATGGTCCCCGGCCGCATGGCCTTCGACCACGCCGACATCCTCGCCGCCGCCTACGCCCTGCTGCGTGACGGCCACCTCGACCGCCACTAGCCACCACATCCACGCCGGGGCCGCCGTGCGGCGGCCCCGGCCCCAGACAAGGAGACCGAATGCCATGAAAGCCAAGGACCCGAATCACGAGGCCGAGCGCGTCGTCCTCGGTGCCGCGATGCTTGACGGCCGCACCGTCGCCGATATCGCCGCTCTGGTCGACGCCGGATCGTTCGAGGTGCCCCGGCATGGGCTGATCTGGGAGGCCATCGCCGCCCAGCACACCGCCGGGGACCCGACCGAACCGGTCGCCGTCGCCGCCCGCCTGGCCGATGAGGGCACCCTCGCCAAGGCCGGGGGTGGCCCCTACCTCCACGACTGCGTCACCGCCGTCGTCTCCGCCGACAGCGGCGCGTACTACGCCCGCCGCATCGCCGAGGCCGCCCGCCGCCGGGAAATCAAGGCCGTTGCCACGCGGCTGGGCCAGTACGCCGACCTGTCTGGCGAGACCGTCGCCGCCGTCCTCGACCGCACCCGCGACGCGCTCAACACCCTCGCCGGGCCCGGCGAGGCGTGGCCTGCCCCGGTCCCGCTGACCGAGGCGCGCGCTCTGCCCGCGTTTCCGGCCGCGTGCCTGCCCGACTGGGTCGGGGACATGGTCGAGGCCGTCGCCGAGGCCACCCAGACCCCGACCGACCTCGCCGGATCGATCGCCCTCGCCGCGCTCTCGACCGCGGCGCAAGGGCGGCTCGCCGTCCAGGCCGGGCCCGACTGGGCCGAGCCGTGCAACCTGTTCACCTGCACGGCGCTCCCGCCGGGCAATCGGAAGTCGTCGGTGTTCGCGGCGATGGTCCGGCCGATCCTCGACGCCGAGGCCACGCTCGCCGAGGAGGCGCGGCCGCGGATCATCGAGGCCGTCACTGAGGCCGAGATTGCCCGCCGCGCCGCCGAGCAGGCCCTTGCCGCCGCCTCCAAGAACCCGGGTGACCCGGACCTCGCCAACGGCGCGAAGTCCGCCGCGCGCGAGGCCGACGAGGTCGCCGTCCCCGTCTCGCCCAAGCTGGTCGCCGACGACATCACGCCCGAGGCCGCCAAGACGCTGCTGGCCGAGCAGGGCGGGCGGCTGGCGATCCTGTCGGCCGAGGGCGGGATCTTCGCGACTATCGCGGGTCGGTACTCCGGCGTCCCGGACCTGGACGCGTTCCTCAAGGGCCACGCCGGGGACATGCTCCGCGTCGTGCGCAAGTCGGCTCCGGCCGAGTACGTCGCCGCCCCGGCGCTGACCCTGGGTCTCGCCGTCCAACCCGAAGTCCTTCGCGACGCGGCCCGGATGCCGGGGTTCGAGGACCGGGGCCTGCTGGCGCGGTTCCTGTTCACGCTCCCCGCCTCCAAGGTCGGGTCCCGTAACCCGTCCCCGTCGCCGGTCCCGGCTGCGGTCAAGGCCGAGTATGCGCGCAAGCTCGCCGGACTCGTCTACGCCATGCACCCGCGCACCGAGCCCGTGGTTCTGGAGCTGACGGCCGAGGCGCGCGCGAAGGTCGTTGCGCTGGAGCGCGAGCGGGAGCCGCGGCTCGGGCCCGGCGGGGAATGGGAGCCGGTCCTGTCATGGGCGAACAAGTGGACCGGGGCCGTGGTCCGCCTCGCCGGGCTGCTGCACCTCGCGAAGTACCCCAACACCGGGGCGGCGACGCCGGTCGAGGCCGACACGCTCGACGCCGCGACCATGCTCGGCTACTACTTCGCCGACCACGCCTTGGGCGTCTGGTCGTACATGGGGGCCGGTGCCGAGACCGGCCCCGCGGCGGCCCTGCTCGACTGGCTCGCCCGCCACGGGCAGTCGGGCATGAGCGTGCGCGACATGCACCGCGCCCTGAGAGGTCGCCGGGGCCTGGCGACCGCCGACGCCATCCGCGACGCCGCCGCCCGCCTGGTCGACCACGGCTACCTCCGCGAGCGGCCCCAGCCGCGCCGCAAGGGCGGACGTCCGCCCTCGCCGCGCTACGACCTGCATCCCGATATGGCAAAAGCCGATGACCTCGCCTAGCAGCTCGTCACCGGCTCTCGTCTTCCCGTCCGCCAAGAAAGGAAGAACACCCAGCATGACACCCACAACCGCCACCGTCAACGCACACGCCGTGCGCACGTCCAGCGGGAAGTTCATGACCTTGCAAGAGGTCTACGCCGAGCTGAACATTGCCAAGAGCACCTGGAACGACTGGAAGAACAAAGGCTTGACGCCCGCCACGATCAAGCTCCCGAACAACCAAGTCCGCATCCGCCGCGCCGTCTTCGACAAGTGGATCGAGCAGTTCGAAGAGGCGAACGCCTGATGCCACGGTGGAGTTACAAGGTCACCTTCTGGGACCACGAGGTGACCAGCCGCAAGAAGGGCAAGACGTACACCGTTCGATGGACAGTCGAGGGAGAGCGTCAGCGCGCGCCGCTTCGCAGCAAGACGGCCGCCGACAACCGCAAGTCCGAGCTGATTGCCGCGCACAAGCGTGGTGAGCGTTTCGATGTAGAATCCGGCCTTCCGGAGTCGGAGTTGCGGGAGCAGTCGGCTCTTTCCTGGTACGCCTTCACACTCCAGTACACGGATGTGCGGTGGCCCCACATCGGCGGTGGACAGCGCCAGAGCATCGCTGAGGGTTTGAGCGAAGCGACCCTTGCACTTGTCATCGAGGACAAGGCGAGTCCATGCGACGCCGAGGTCCGGGCGGCCCTTAAACAGTGGGCATATGGCGACCGCCTCCATGGGGATGCCCTCTCCGATGAGCACCGCACGGCCATCAACTGGCTTGAGGCAAACACCGTTGATTTGTCCCTGCTCGAAGACGACGAGCAGGGACCGGGCCTGGTCCGTGCAGTCCTTGACCGCCTTAGCCGCAAGCAAGACGGAACCAAGGCGGCAGTGAACTACTTCAAGCGCCGCCGAGCCACCTTCAACACGGCGATGAAGTACGCCAAGGAAATTCGGGCCTTGCAGACCAACCCACTCGGTTCGGTCACCTGGGTTAAGGAGCAGAGTGACGACACGGTCGACCCGGCTGTCGTGCCGAATCAGGAGCAGATCACCCGATTGTTGGCCGCGGTCGGCAGACTCGGCAAGCTGGGGGAGCGGCTAGAGACGTTCTTCGCCGTCATGGCTTACGCCGGTCTCCGCCCGGAGGAGGTAGTTGCCCTTCGCAAGGGAGACTTCACGCTCCCGGCCGAAGACGACCTGGAAGCATTCGGGGAGTTCCGTTTGCACCGGGCCGAACCGTCAGTCACTGCCCGTTACAACGACAGCCGTAGACGCCGCGCCCGTCGCCGCCTCAAGCACCGGGCCGAGAAGACGGTGCGAGTGGTGCCGATTCACCCGCAGTTGGTGCGACGCATTCGGGAACACATCTCCCGCTTCGGCTTCGGCCCGAATGGTGAGTTGTTCGTCGGGCCCCGTGGCGCGACACCGAGCAGGGAGACTTACGGCCGCAAGTGGAGCGAAGCACGGGCCGAAGCGCTCACGCCCGAGGAGCTTGGGCGCAACCTCGCCGCGGTGCCCTACAACCTCCGGCACGCCTGCGTCTCCGGCTGGCTGGCAGCGACCGGTGACCCTGCACAGGTCGCCGAGTGGGCCGGGCACAGCATCGAGACGCTGTTGCGAATCTACGCAAAGTGCGTCGATGGCAGTGCGAGGCGTGCAATGAGGCGCATCCTCGATTCGATGCCAGCAGAGGCGAAGGAGCCGAGCCAGGAAGAGCGGGAAGCTGAGAAGCGCGCACAGCTGTTGCTGACCCTCTTCGACATGATGTCGCCTGAAGAGGCTGACCAGCTCATCCGGCGACTCGCAGGGAAGCAAGCAGGTGAGGAAGAAATCTGACCGGAATCTGACCGGCGAGCCGATATCGGCCGTCCCCGGCCGGACCTAGCCGGACTCGGTCTCTTCACACAAGGGTGGCCCTTGACCAGGAAACTCCTGGTCAAGGGCCATCGTTGCAGCTCTGGCGGAGAAGGTGGGATTCGAACCCACGGTGGGTTGTGACACCCACGACGGTTTTCAAGACCGCTGCACTAGTCCACTATGCGACTTCTCCAGCGCCGGTGAAGGCACGCGTCAATCTATCAAACGCGGCCGCTAGCACCGATCGGTCTGGACGCAGCAGGTCGAGCAGGTGCGCCCGCCCTCGATGGTGAGCGCCAGGCAGCAGGTCCGGCGCCGGTAGGCCAGGCGGCCGTCCTCGCCGGTGGAGACGTCCACCAGGTGCGCGACGTCGAACGCGTCGAGCAGGGTCTTCGCGATCACCTCGTCGGCGTCGGGCACGACCGCCGCCATCGACGCCACCGCGTACGACAGGCCCGAGGCCAGCGACCCCATGAGCGTGCGGCGCCCGACCCGCACCCGGGCCAGGAACGCGTCGAGGACCGGCGCGAGATGCCCATCGAAGGCCGTGGCGCGCAAGCGGTCCAGCAGGACCTCCTCGTTCGCGACGACCTCCACGTCGGGGTGGCCCGCGCACGGGTCGTGCGGGAGCGCGAGGAACCGCGGGCGGACCTGGCGCACCGAGAACATCGGGGCGTCGGCGCTCACGCGGAAGACGGTGTTCGCGGCGTCCATGACCGGGACGCGGCGGGCCGCGACGTAGCCGAGGACGGCGGGCGCGAGGGTCCAGTAGCAGTAGGTCTTCCACGCCAGCGCCGCGTTCGCGTGGGCGGAGCCGCCCCACAGGTCCCCGGCCGCGGCCATGAGCTCCTCGACGCGCTCGCCCGCAGCGAGCTCGATCGCGGGGAACTCGACCGCGTCGGCGGCTTCGTCCCCGTAGAGCCAGGACCTGATCCCGGCGATCGGATGGGGGCTGACCTCGTGCTCGACCCGGGCGGCAACGGTGCGGAGCGCGCGCATCGGGTGGGGGAGCGGCATCGCCGCGAGCACGGGGGCGCCGGTGAAGGCTTCCGCAGTCGCGAGCCGCATCAGGATACCCCTCTCAGGTAAGGACTGGCTAACCTTACCCGATGCGAACGGCGGAGTGTCAATAAACCGACAGAGGCGGCGCGGCGACGGGGTGTAGGCAGGCGAGGTGCCGTGAGGGTGAGCGTCGCCGAGTGGGATGAGATTCACAGCACCTCGCCTAACGCCTTCGATCATGCCCCTGACTTGCGGCGACGCGTCGCACACGAGGTGCGACCGGTCCCGTCGCGGCGTCCCCGTTCGGGGCTCTGGCACGCTGGTCGCATGTCGAACCGCACCGAGGCCGCGCCCCTCCTCGCCCCGCGCGTGATCCGCCGCGAGGTCGTCATCGTGCTCCTGCTCTCCCTGGGCGCCTCCGCGATCTGGTCGCTCGTCTCCATCGTCGGCACCCTCACCGAGCCCGGCGGCCTCGCCGACTCCGTCCAGTCCATGAACTCGGCGCGCGCCGAGGCCGAGCGGCCCTGGTACGACCTCGCCCAGCAGCTCGTCAGCCTCGCCCTCGCGATGGCCCCGGTCGCGCTGGCGCTCCACCTCCTCAGCCTCGACCGCGGGAACCCGTTCCGCGCCATCGGCTTCGACGCCCGCCGCCCCGCCTTCGACCTCCTCGGCGGCGCCGCCCTCGCGGCGTGCATCGGCATCCCCGGCCTCGCGCTCTACTTCACCGCCCGAGCCCTGGGTCTGAACGCGACCATCGCGGCCGCGAACCTCAACGACGTCTGGTGGGCCGTCCCGGTCCTCGTCCTCGCCGCCCTCAAGAACGCGATCGTCGAGGAGGTCGTCGGCGTCGGCTACCTCGTCACGCGCCTCCAGCAGCTCGCCTGGCGCCCCGTCGCGATCGTCGCCGCGCATTCGCTGCTTCGCGGCACGTACCACCTCTACCAGGGTTTCGGCGGCTTCATCGGCAACGCCGTCATGGGCGCGGTCTTCGCCCTGTGCTTCCTCAAGTGGAAGCGCACCGGCCCCCTCGTCGTCGCCCACACCCTCCTCGACATCGCCGCCTTCGTCGGATACCTCCTGGTCGCACCCCACGTGAGCTGGCTCTGACCGACCCGAACCCGCTTGGCCCTGCCTGCGCCCTACCGGTATGCTCGATGCTCGTACGTCTTCATGCGAATCCTGGAGGATTCGCATAGTGGCCTAGTGCGCCCGCCTGCTAAGCGGGTTTCGGGTGATACCCGATCATGGGTTCAAATCCCATATCCTCCGCCACTCATCGCATGTCGACGTACGTGGCCTGTGGGGCCCTGCCGATTCGGCAGGGCCCCACAGTCGTCTCCACCGGACCGCCCGAACCCCGGCCGAGCCGTTGACTTACACATCGATATCTCTCTATAGTTTGGATAGCCGGAAAAATCATCAGATGTTTCATGGCCAAAGGTGCGGTATGTGAGCGATAACCGCGCCGCCGGTCGAGTCCCCACGACCACCTGGAACGGAAACGGTCTTACGAATTCGAGGAGCAAGAGATGCGAACAAGGGCAAGGTGGCTCGGCCGGATCGTGGCGCTCGGACTCTTGGCGGTGGGCCTGGCGGCGACGCCGATCGGCACCGCCAGCGCGGAGTCGAACGGCGGGGTGCGGGTCATGCCGCTGGGGGACTCCATCACCGAGGGCACGGCCACGCCGGGCGGATACCGGATCGGGCTGTGGCAGCGCCTCGCGGGCGGCGGGTACACCACGGACTTCGTCGGGTCGCAGTTCAACGGCCCGGGAAGCCTCGGCGACCACGACCACGAAGGCCACCCCGGCTGGCGCATCGACCAGATCGACGCGAACGTCGTCGGCTGGCTGAACACCTACCAGCCGCAGACCGTGCTGCTGCACATCGGCACCAACGACATCCTCCAGAACTACGACGTCGCCGGCGCGCCGAACCGGCTGTCCGCACTGATCGACCACATCACCGCGGCGGCGCCGAACGCCGAGGTGTTCGTCGCGCAGATCACCCCGCTCGGGTGGGCTGAGGGGGATGCGGCGGTGAACAGCTTCAACGCGGCGATCCCCGGCATCGTGCAGAGCAAGGTGAACGCGGGCAAGCACGTGCACATGGTCGACATGCACAGCGCCCTGACCGCCGCCGACCTTGACGACGGCGTCCACCCCACCGCCGCCGGATACGACAAGATGGCCGCGGTCTGGTACGCCGCACTGCGATCGGTGCCCGGGAGCATCGGCTCGGCGGACGGCACCGAGATCGTGGGCGCCCAGTCCGGCCGCTGCCTTGAGGTCGCCGGTGCCGGCACCGCGAACGGGTCCGGCGTGCAGCTGTGGGACTGCTGGGGCGGCGCCAACCAGCAGTGGACCTACACGGCCGGCAAGCAGCTCATGGTGTACGGGAACAAGTGCCTGGACGCCGTCGGCCAGGGCACCAGCAACGGCACCGCGGTGGTGATCTGGGACTGCAACGGACAAGCCAACCAGCAGTGGAACGTCAACGCGAACGGCACCATCACCGGGGTGCAGTCCGGCCTGTGCCTGGACGCGTCGGGCTGGGGCACCGGCAACGGCACGAAGGTCCAGCTCTGGGCCTGCGGCAGCGGGCAGGCCAACCAGCAGTGGACCAGGCGGTAACCAAGGCGTGCGCGCCGCTTCGGCGCGCCGTGGGGGCCATGCCGATCCGGCAGGGCCCCCGTCTGCGGTTACCCGAGCCTGGTCCGGATCGCTTCCAGGGTCTCGATTTCGGTGGTCTGGGCGGTGATGATCGCGTCGGCCAAGGCGACGGCTTCGGCGTTCTGTCCTTCGGCCTGCTCCTCTTCGGCCATGTCGACCGCGCCCTGGTGGTGGGCGATCATGAGGTCGACGAAGAGGCGGTCGAAGTCGGCGCCCCGGGCCGCTTCGAGCTCGGTCATCTGCGCGTCGGTCGCCATGCCGCCCATGGACATCCCGTCGTGGCCCTCCATCTCGGCGGATTGGCCCCACTCATCGAGGAGACCGGTCATCTCGTCGATTTCAGGCTGCTGCGCGGCCGCGATCTGGGCGGCCAGGGCGACGACCTCGGGGTCCTCGGCCTGGGCGGCGGCCAGGTCCGACATGGCGACGGCCTGTTCGTGGTGCGGGATCATCATCTGGAGGAACGAGACGTCGGCGTCGTTGAAGTCGGCGTCGGCCGCGGACTCGGACTCCGATTCCATGGAGTCCATGTCGTGGCCCTCGTCGTCGCCGCTGTCGGAGCAGGCGGCGAGGGACAGCGCGGCGAAGGCGGCGAGGCCGGCGGACAGCGCGCGGCGCAGCGTGAAGGTCTTGCTCATGGTGTGAGAACTCTCCTGTCGAAGGTGTTGTCGCGTATACGGGTCGAAGCGGTCTAGCGGACCAGCGGTTCGGCCTATATGCGGAACACCGAGAGTTCTATGTAGGACAGTCGTCCCCCGGGAGGCAGTGACGGCGGCATGTCGGCGACGGCCCGGCGCAACTGCATCAGCGCGTCGCAGTCGGCAATCGTTCGCGCGAGTCGCCGGATCGCCCACAGCGACACCGCGAGTGCGAGGCCGGTGAGGATCGCCATGCAGACCTGCATGGGGCTCATGCCACTGCCGGGCGCCTCCTCGTGGCCGCGGTCGTCCGCCATTGACGCGTGCGGGTCGAGCACGGCCACGGTCGCCGACTCCGGCGGGCAGACGTCCCCGGCGCAGGCGTGGCCGGTCGAGTGCATCAGCGCGACCCCGATGGCCAGCACGATGAGCGCGGCCTTCCAGAGCGCCTGCAACCCGGTCAATGCACCAGCCCTTCCCGATACCCCGAGGGGGTAGACGCGCCCATGGTAGCCGACCGGCCGGGCTGAGCGGGGGCGGCCATGCGATCCGCGACACCGCGGTTGCAATACCCCCAGGGGGTATGTTAGAACTACTGCTGCACATACCCCCTACCGGTATTTAGGAGCAGTCATGTCACGGACATCGACACCGCCCGCCTCGCGGCGCTGGACCGCCCTCGGGCTCATCGCCCTCGCCCAGTTCATGGTCATCATGGACACCTCGATCATCGGAGTCGCCCTGCCCGAGATGCAGGCCGAACTCGGGTTCACGCAGGAGAGCCTGTCGTGGGTCTTCAACGCCTACGTCGTCGTCTTCGGCGGCCTGCTGCTCCTCGGCGGGCGGCTCTCCGACCTGCTCGGCGCGCGCCGGGTCTTCAGCCTCGGCTGGATCGTCCTCGGCGCGGGCTCGCTCCTGGCCGGGGCGGCCGGGAACGCGGCGGTCGAGCTGGCCGGGCGCGCCGTCCAGGGCGTCGGCGCCGCGCTCATCGCGCCCTCCGCGCTGACGCTGCTCATGATGCTGTTCGGCGCCAACCCGAAAGAGCTCATGAAGGCGTTCGCGGTGTACGGCGCGGCGGCCCCCGCGGGCGGCACCGCCGGGGTCTTCCTCGGCGGGCTCATCACCGAGTACGCCTCGTGGCCCTGGGTCTTCTACATCAACGTGCCGATCGCGGTGCTCGCCGTGGCCGCCGCCCCGGCGCTGCTGCCCGGCGGCGCGGGCGCCCGCGGCTCGATCGACGTGCTCGGCGCGGTCCTCGCCACGCTCGGCCTCGGCGGCGCGGTCTTCTCGATCGTGCGGGCCCCCGAGACCGGCTGGGCCTCGGTCCAGACCTGGGGCGTCCTGGCCGGCGCCGCGGTGCTGCTCGCGCTGTTCCTCGTCGTGCAGGCCAAGCGCCGCGAGCCGCTCATGCCGCTGGCGGTCTTCCGCGCCGCGAACCTCGGCGCGGCCAACCTCGCCCAGGCCCTACTCGGCGCGGCGTGGATCCCCATGTGGTTCTTCCTGAACCTGTACTTGCAGCAGGTGCTCGGCTACTCGGCCTTCCCCTCGGGGGCGGCGCTGCTGCCGATGACCGCGCTCATCATGCTCGGCATGGTCGTCATCGCCCCGCGCTTGACGGCGAAGTTCGGCTCGAAGGCCATGATCTCCACCGGCCTGCTCCTGCTGGCCGCGGGCCTGGGCTGGCTCTCGCTCGTCCGTCCTGACGGGACGTTCGCGGCGGACGTGCTCCCGGCCTCGCTCGTCGCCGCGCTCGGCATGTCGCTCGCGTTCATCCCGTCGCTCCAGATGGCGATCTCCAGCGCCGCGCCCGAACAGGGCGGCCTGGCCTCCGGCATCGTCAACACGAGCTACCAGATCGGCTCCGCGCTCGGCCTCGCCGTGGTCACCGCCATCGCGGTCCCGTTCGGCGCCAACGAACTCGGCAACCCCGAGGCGCTGACCGACGGCTTCTCGGCCGCGTTCACCGCCGCCGCGGCCATCGCGGTCGCGGGCGTCGTGCTCGCCCTCGCGACGGTCCGCCGCACGAAGGCCGAGGTGACCACCGCCGCCTGACCCGAATCAGGAAACCCGCGGGGCCGGACGACTCGACGCCCGGCCCCGCCCCTTGTCATCTACTAACCATGATAGTAGTTTGTAGGCGTGTTCGACCGCCGCCTCCCGTCGCCGCGGCATCCCCGACTTCCCCGAAGGAGCACGCCGCTCGTGAAGCCGCCCTCTCTCCGTCGCAAATGGACCTCCGTCGCCGTCGCGGGCGGCCTCCTCGTCTCCGCGGTCGGCTCGGCCCCCGCGTGGGGCCAGCGCGGCACCGACGAGATCAACGACGAGATCGACCAGACCGACGCGGATCTCACTGCGGCCGTTGAGGAGTACAACCGGCTCGCGCAGGAGGCGCAGGACAACCGCGAGATGGTCGCGCAGACCGAGGAGTCCCTCGCCGCGGCCGAGACCGACCTGAACGCCCTGCGCGAGCAGCTCGCCGACTACATCACCGCGACCTATGTGGACCAAGGCATCGGGGACGCGGCCCTGCTGCTGGAGTCCGGCTCGCCAGACGCGTTCGTCGAGCGCCTCGACCGGCTGAACTCCGCGAACCTCTACAGCTTCGACCTCATGGACGAGCTCAAGGCCGCGTCGGAGGAGTACACCGTCCAGCTCGACCTCCTCAACGACCTCCAGACCGACCTCGACGAGCAGGAGGCGGAGCTGGAGCTGCAGCAGGACGAGCTGAACGCGCGCATGGACGACCTCGAAGAGGAGTGGCAGGCCGCCGCGGGCGACGCGATCACCGACTACGACCTGCCCTACATGACCGACGACGAGTACGCCGTCGTCTCGTTCGCGCTCGACCAGGTCGGCAAGCCCTACGTGTGGGGCACCGCCGGGCCCGACTCCTACGACTGCTCAGGCCTCATCCTCCGCTCGTACGCGCAGATCGGGATCGACCTGCCGCACAACGCCGCCGCCCAGTACAACCAGACCGCGACCATCAGCCGCGACGAGCTGCAACCGGGCGACCTGGTCTTCTACAACGACCTCTCCCACATGGGGATGTACATCGGCAACGGCCTGATCGTCCACGCCCCCAACTCCCGCACCGTCGTCAAGGTCGTCGAGCTCGACCACGGCAACGTCTGGTACGGCGCGACCACCGTCCTCCACTAGCGCTGCAAGCGCTCGTCGCGGACCTGCCCGGCGTCGGCGCGGCCGGTCCCGCAGCCGCATCAGCGGTCCCAGGACTGGGGCGGGAGCTGGGTCCAGGCGTGGCAGGCCGCGACGAGTTCGGCGATGTCGCCCGGGCGGGCGAGGTTCCGCCCGGTGACGAGCTCGATGCGGCGCAGGCGGTGCCGGATCGTGTTGGGGTGGCAGGTGAGCGCCTCGCCCGTGGCCTGCGCGGAGCCGCCCGCCTCGATCCAGGCGTTGAACGTCGACAGGAGCAGGTCGCGGCGGTCGGGGGCGAGGTCGAGGAGGCCGCCGAGGACCGTCCGCGAGGTCTCCTGCGCCGCATCGGGGGCCGACGCGACGAGGACGTTCATCGGGTCGTCGCGGAACTGCTCGACCGCGGCCGTCCCGGGCTGGCGGCGCAGCACGAGCTGCGCGAGCCCCAGCGCCCATGCGGCCCGCCGCAAGGGCCCGAACACCGGGCTGACGCCGATCGGCCCGGACGCGTGGCGCTCCAGGACCTCCATGACCGACGGCATGCGGGACGCCTTCTCCAGGGACAGGACGCCGACCAGGGCGTCCTGCGCGAGGTGCCACACCGAGCCCACGTCGATCGCCGACAGGCTGGAGCCGACCCGCGGGATCGGGTCCTCGCCGAGCCCGGTGGCCGCGGCGACCACCACGAACACGCCCTCCACGGGCAGCCGCAGCTTCCCCGCGACCTCGACCACGGTCGCCAGGCCGATGTCCCCGGTCAGCAGCACGTTCACGAGGGCCGCCCGCTCGCGCTCGCGGGTGAGCAGCAGATGCTGGGCCTCCTCCCGGTACGCGTGGATGATGGTGTCGCCGACCAGGTTGTGCAGGTGGAACCAGCTGCGCGAGAGGTCGACGACGTCGTCCGAGGGGATCGCGGGCGCGAGCCGGGCCGCCGCGATGATCGCGTCCCAGGTCTCGTCGTAGCCCATCCGGAACGAGGACAGCAGGTCCGCGAGCGGCATGCCCTGCTGCGCCCGCTCGCGGCCGGTCTTCACGGCCGCGGCCAGGTCGAACTTGCGGCCCGCCAAGCGGTCGAACGCGTCCTCGACGTTGCCGACGACCGACGCGAGCACCGCCTCCCGCGGCACCGCCCCGGCCGCGTAGACCGGGATCTCCGTGAAGATCCGCGCCGTGATGCGCTCGGCCAGCGCCGGGACGCCGCCGCCGATGCGCCGGATGACCTCTTCCGCTGTCCTGCTTGTCGATTCGATGGTCTCCACCGTCACCTCCGCCGGGATCGCCGGTGCGCGTGCTGTATCGGGGAACAACGCGCCGGCCGAAACGCTGTCCCGCCTGCCAATGACCGGAAGCGCGCTCACGCGTCAATCTATATGGCACGAACCACAGTCGCAGACCGCATGGGACGGTCCCGGCCCGTGCCGACCAGCTCGATCACCACACGGGCCCGCCCTGCGAGTCCACGGCCGACAGGAAAAGCATGCTTTCGGTACTCATCTGCTCCCGCACGTTCGCCGGGACGCGGCGCCTCGCCGCCGTCGCCGCCCGGCACGGCATCGACCACGCCGTGCGCACCGCGGGCACCGGCGACGACGCCCTCGCCATGCAGGCGCAGCGCCCCGCGGAGGTGGCGATCCTCGATGCGGCCGTGGCGCTCGCGTACGGGGCGGCGTTCCTGACCCGGGTGCGGCGGACCTGGCCGCGCACCGCGGCGATCGTCGTCGGCGTGACCGCGCCGCAGACCGCCGCCGAGGCGGTGACCCTCGGCGCCCGCGGCGTGTTCGGCTCCGGCGCCGACGCCGACGAGCTCGTGTCGGCGCTGACGTGCTCGATGCTGGCGAACTGGCCCCGTCCCGGCGTCCCGGCGCAGCGGCGGACCGCCCCGACGTTCGGCGCCGCCCCGACCGAGCGGGAGCTGGAGGTCCTGCGGGGGATGAGCGAAGGGCACAGCAACGCCGAGATCGGGCGGCTCCTGTTCCTCAGCGAGGACACCGTCAAGACCCATGCGCGGCACCTGTACCGCAAGCTCGGGGCCCGCGACCGCGCGCACGCCGTCGCCGCCGGGTTCCGCATCGGCCTGCTCTCGTAGGGACGGGTGCGGCGCACGGGGCGCATGGTGTGAGAATGACTCGCATGACGATCCCCGACCTGGACGAACTGCGCGCGAACATCGAGGCCCGGCGCGGGCAGCGGGCCCGCGGTCCCGAGCTGCCGCACGTCGAGGACCTCACCGGCCCCGGCGGGCTGCGGCTGCGCCGGTACGGGCACGGTGAGCCGCGGCCGGTCGTGGTGTTCGTCCACGGCGGCGCGTGGGTCGTCTGCGACCTCGACACGCACGACCGCACCTGCCGCCGCATCGCCACGGCCTGCGGCGTCGAGGTCCTCGCCGTGGACTACCGGCTCGCGCCCGAGCACCCGAACCCCGCCGGGATCGACGACGTCGCCGCGGTGCTCCGCTGGGCCGAGCCGTGGGCCGTCGCCGGGGACTCGGCGGGCGGGTTCCTCGCCGCGATGGCGTGCATCCGGCTGCGCGACAGCGGGGAGCGGCTCCCGGAGGCGCAGATCCTGCTGTGCCCCAACACGGACCTGACGCTCTCGCAGCCGAGCGTCGCGGAGAAGGGCACCGGCTTCGGGCTCGACGCGGACTTCCTCGCGTGGGCCGTCGCGCAGTGGGAGCCCGACCCGGCTCGCCGCGCCGACCCCGCGAACAGCCCCATGCTCGTCCCCGACCTGCGCGGCCTGCCGCGGGCGGTGATCGTCACCGCCGAGGACGACGCCCTGCGCGACGAGGGCGCGGTCTTCGCCGACCGCCTCCGCGAGGCCGGGAACGACGTCCTCCACCGCTGCGAACCCGGCCTCGTCCACGGGTTCATCCAGGGCATGGACCTCACCTCGCCCGCCGCGGCCGCCGCGCACGAGCGCGTCTTCGCCGACATCCGCGCGCTGCGCTGAACCGACCTGCTCAGGGGTCCGGCCCGGACTCCGCTTGACATATTCCGTTATGGGTATATGATCGATGCATGGCACGAGCCGCGACCACCTCCGACGCGTTCAACGCGATCGCCGAGCCCCAGCGCCGGCGCATCCTCGACCTGCTCAGGGGGCGGGAGATGGGCGTGTCCGAGCTCGCGGGCGAGCTCGACCTGCCGCAGCCGGGGGTGTCGAAGCACCTGCGGGTGCTGCGGGAGGTCGAGCTGGTGCGGGTGCGCAGCGACGGCAAGCAGCGCCTCTACTGCCTGAACGTGCGGGCCCTGCGGCCGGTCCAGGAGTGGATCGGCGGGTTCGCGCAGTTCTGGGAGGCGAGCTTCGACCGGCTCGACGAGTACGTGCAGGAACTGAAGGAAGAGGAAGGGCGAGATGACGACTGACGAGCAGACGGCCGACCGGGAGATCGTGCTCTCCCGGATCGTCAACGGCCCCAGGCGCCTCGTGTTCAAGGCGTTCACCGAGGTGCGGCACCTCGCGCAGTGGTGGGGCCCCGACGGGTTCACGACCACGACGCGGGCCTTCGCGTTCCGCGAGGGCGGCGACTGGGACTTCACCATGCACGGGCCCGACGGCACCGACTTCCCGAACTGGATCACGTTCCAGGAGATCGTCGCGCCCGAGCGCATCCGCCTCGTCCACGGCACGTTCAAGGACGACCCCGAGCGCTTCGACCAGGTCATCACCTTCACCGACCTCGGCGAGCGGACCGACCTCGAAATGCGGACGGTCTTCCCGACGAAGGCGCACAAGGACCTCGTGGTCGAGCAGTACGGCGCCGTCGAAGGCGGCAAGCAGACACTCGGCCGCCTCGCGGCCTACATCGAGAAAGAAGGCGAGATCTGATGGCGGGCAAGGTGTTCTTCAGCGTGACGATGACCCTCGACGGGTACATGGCGCCCGTCGACGGCGGCGCGATGCAGGCGATGAACGAGGGCCGCACCCACGCGCCCGAGTACAAGCAGTGGATGTCGCAGTGGGCCGAGCTCCAGGGCTGGGCCATGGGGCAGGCGTTCTTCCGCGAGAACCTCAAGATGGGCTCGGGCGGCAAGACCGGCCCCGACAACGACGCCCTCAAGGCGGTGTTCGACCGGACCGGCGCCACCGTCCTCGGCAAGCGCATGTTCGACGGCGGCGAGGGCGGCTGGCCCGAGGAGGCCCCGTTCCACACGCCCGTCTTCGTGCTCACCCACGAGGTCCGCGAGCCATGGGAGCGCCCGGGCGGCACCGTCTTCCACTTCGTGAACGACGGGATCGAGAGCGCGCTCGAACAGGCCCGCAAGGCCGCCGGGGACCGCGACGTGCGCATCGGCGGCGGCGCGACGACGATCCTCCAGTACCTCAACGCCGGGCTCGTCGACGAGTTCTCGGTGACGCTGCGCCCGGTGCTCTTCGGCGCGGGCGACGCCCTGTTCGGCGGCATCGACCACGCCCGGATCAAGCTCGAACCCGTCTCGTCCGTGGCGACCGAGTCCGGCACGCACCTGACGTACCGCGTGCGCGACCTCGCGGCCAGCTAATCAACCATCAAGTTGACCCAATCAACCAGACGGATAATTACGTGGTAGGGTTCGTCCTGTGGAACCCAGGACGAACCGGCAGCGGGCCCCCGAGCCCGGCGAACGGGTGCGCGATGCGGAGCGCACCAAGGCGAAGCTGCTCGACGCGGCGCTGACCGAGTTCGCCGCGCACGGCTTCAACGGGGCCCGCGTCGGCGCCATCGCCGAGCGCGCGGGCGTGAACAAGCAGCTCGTCAGCTACTACTTCGGCGGCAAGGAGGGCCTGTACCGGGCCCTCCAGCGCGAATGGCTCGACAGCGAGCGCGACCACGCCGACGCGGGCGTCCCGCCCGCGGAGCTCATGCGCTGGTACCTGCGCAAGAACCTCGCCGACGTGCGGCTCGTGCGGCTCACCCTGTGGCGGGCGCTCGCCGAGGACGCCCCGGACGAGGAGACCCAGGCGGACATCGACGCCGAGCAGGAGCGGGTGCGCGAGCGCCGCGACCAGGGCGAGTTCGCGCCCGACCTCGACACGGCCGCCGTGCAGCTCGCCATGATGGGCATGGTCTTCGCGCCCGCCGTCTTCCGTTCCACGGCCCGGCGCCTGTTCGGCGTCGACATCGACGATCCCGAGTTCGAAACCCGCTACGGCGACACCCTGTCGCGCATCCTCGCGCGGCTCGCCGCGGACACCACCACCGAAAGCACCACGGAAACCGAAGGAGACCACCCATGACCGTCCTGGTCACCGGCGCGCGAGGTTCCATCGCGCGCAACGTCATCGCGCAGCTGATCCTCGCGGGCACCCCGGTGCGCGCGGCCAGCCGCAACCCCGTCGACGTCGAGCTGCCGGGCGGCGCGCTGCCCGCCCGCCTCGACCTCACCGCCCCCGAGACCCTCGCGCCCGCACTCGAAGGCGTCGAGAAGGTCTTCCTGTACGCCGCCCACGAGGGCATCGAGCACTTCGTGCCCGCCGCGGAGGCCGCGGGCGTCAAGCACGTGGTCCTGCTGTCCTCGGCGGCCGTCGTCGGCCCCGAGAGCAACCCGATCGCGCAGGTCCACTTGGCCGTCGAGCGCCCGCTCGAAGCGTCGGGCCTGTCGTGGACGTTCGTGCGCCCCGCCATGTTCGCCACCAACTCGCTGTGGTGGGCCGAATCGATCAAGTCCGAAGGCGTTGTGCGCCTGCCGTACCCGGACGCGCCGGTCAACCCGATCCACGAGAGGGACATCGCCGACGTCGCGGTGGCCGCGCTCCTCGGCGGCGGCCACGAAGGCAAGAAGTACATCGTCGACGGGCCGGGCCACCTGGCCCAGCGCGAGCAGGTCGCCTTGATCGGGAAGGCCATCGGCCGCGACCTCGCGGTCGAGGAGCTGCCGCGCGAAGCCGCCGAGCGGTTCCTGCCCGCGTCGCTGCTCGACATGCTCGCGGCCGCGGAACCGGTCGCCTACGGGCCCACCGCGGAGGCCGTCACCGGCCGCCCGGCCCGCACGTACGAGCAGTGGACCGTCGACCACGCCGCCGACTTCCGCTGACCGGTCTTCAGGGGCTCCTCAACGGGCTACGCCGCGGCGCTGAGGCGGGTTTACGCCGCCGCGACGATGTCCGGCCGGGGCCCGCGCCGCGAGCATGGAGATATCCGACACCTCGCAGAGGAGCCCCTGAAATGAACGTCAAGCAGCACTGGACCCGCACCGAGACCACCGCCGTCACCGGCCTGCTCGTGAGCGCCGCGGGCATCGCGACCCTCTGGGCCGCCGGCATCGAGTTCCCCGTCTACCCGCCGCCCGGCATCATCCTGCTCGGGACCGGCGCGGTCGCCTTCGCGGCCATGCGGACCCGCGTCCGCTGGGCCGCGGCCCTCCCCATCGTCCTCGGCGCGTTCATCCAGGCCGGGTTCATGATCGAGGGGATCACCAGCGGCACCGGCTTCGCGAACCTCGCCGGGGACGCCGGGCTCGGCGCCCAGATCGGCCAGCTCGTGCAGCAGATCGGCGCCGTCACCGCCATCGTCGGCGGCGTGCTCACCCTCCGGGCCCGCACGGCGCGCAAGACGCCGCAGGCCGTGTGAGCGGGAAGCGGAGCGGGGCGGCGGCACTTGTGCCGCCGCCCCGCCTTCTTGTATGCCTCTTAGCGGAGGATACGGATGTTCGCGGCCTGCGGGCCCTTCTGGCCCTGCTCGATGTCGAACTCGACCTGCTGGTTCTCTTCGAGGTCACGGCGACCCGTCCCCTGGATGGCGGAGAAGTGCGCGAACACGTCCGCGGAGCCGTCGTCGGGGGCGATGAAGCCGAAGCCCTTGTCGCCGTTGAACCATTTCACGGTGCCGGTAGCCATTGGTGTTCCTCCTGTTGTTCGGCGGGCCGCCGGGGCGGCCCTTGTCCCGCGCCGATGACGCCGGCGCGGAAGTCGGTGTAGGGGTGGTCGGGGCATGCGGCGACCGGCCGCGGTCGGGAGACCGCGTGCCGCAGAGTGATCCGGTTCGGTGATGCGACTTGGGACCTGGTGTTCGAAGAGATGGTCGCCTTGATTCGTTCGAAGTGATGAAACGCCGCTCTGCCAACGTGCCGGCGGCGTCGAGAAGCTTGCCCGACCTTACACCAACTAGTGGCGGGCCACCTTGTGCAGCACCTCGCGGCCGCGCTCGGGCAGCTCAGAGGCCGCTGATATCAGCGCGTCCCGGGCGTCCTCCAGTTGATCGAGCGCCCGCCGGTAGACGCTGGCCGACTTGCGGCGGTCGTACGCGATCTTGAGCACGACGACGGCGACCGCGGCGACGCCCGCCGCGACGAGCGCCACGACCACCGGGTTCACGCCGCGGCGCGGCTCCCAGTCGTCGGGGTCGAGCATCTCTTTCCCGTGCAGCTCACCGATGTCGGCGCCCTCGTTCGCCGTCAGATCGGCCATGCGGATCGCGTCCGCCTCCGCTCCTGCCTCGGCCGGCAGGTCCCTCTGTGCGCTCATATGCTCGCCTCCTCCTCGGTGCGAGAGGATTCCCCGGGCGACGACCTGGGAAACCTCTCCCAGGCACTCTAAATGGCGACGTCATCGGGATGCCGCCGTATCCTGAACGCCCGTCGAGCGGAGGAGTGAACATGGCGAGACTCACACGAGTCGAGCAGCAGGCCCGCACCCGCGCGGCGGTCCTGGCCGCCGCGCGCGCGGAGTTCACCGAGCACGGGTACGCGGCCGCGAAGGTCGACCGCATCGCCGACCGCGCCGACCTGACCCGCGGCGCGGTCTACTCGAACTTCCCGGGCAAGCGGGCGCTCTACCTGGCGGTGCTCGTCGCGCTGGTGGAGGAGGGCGGGGACGGACCGGCTGCGGGATCTTCGGCGGGCGCGCCTCCGCGGACCGCTGAGGACGCCCTCACGCGCTTCGCCCGCGCCTGGCTCGCACGCCTCCCGCCCGCGGCCGACAGCGCCCCTGGAGGCCGCCTGCGGCTGCGATCCCTCGCCGGGGTCCTCGACGAGGGCGGGCGCGACGCGCTCGCCCAGATCGCCCGCCTGGAGGCCCTGCTGCTCGCCGCCGCCCTCGAAGCCTGCGACGGCGCCGCGCGCCGCGTGCGCCTCGCCGAACTCGCCCTCACGCTCCTGCACGGCTCGGGGCTTCTCGCGGAGGCCGTCCCCGGCTTCGGCGACCCGGCCGACCGGGCCCGCGCCTGCGGGCACCTCGCCCGCCTCGACCTCGCCGACGCCTGGACCCCCGCGCACCCCGCCGCGCCCGCGGCCGCGTCCCGCGAGATCCTCGCGCCGCTCGACTCGCCCGCAGACCTCCTCGGCGGCCGCATCGACCTCGGCGCCGACGGCGTGATCGCGGTCCTCGGCGTCTCGCGCCTCGCCGCCGCCGAGGACGCCTTCCGCGCCGCAGGTCCCGGCGAGCAGGCCACTGTGGTCGTCCCAGCAGACGGCGAGACCGCGGACCTGGTGCGGCTCAGGCTCACCGACCTCGCCGCCTGCCTGCGCCCGGCCTTCCCGACCGGGCGGCGCCTGCGCGTCGTCCTCGACGACGGCACCCTCGCGGCCGCAATCGGATTCGCGAACACCGGCGACGGAACCGAAGCGGCCCTGCGCATCAGCGACGGCATCATCACCGCCCGCGCGATCGGCGCCGGCGCGGGCCGCGCCGTCGCACAGGAGCGGCCCTAGCCAGGGATCGGCGATTCCCGGCGGCGGCCCGCGCGGCGGCGGTAGCGTCGGAAGGCACCACGACCGCGGAGGAACACCATGCCAGACACCGAACTGCCGCCGCCGATCCAGGAGTTCATCGACGCCACCAACGCCGGGGACACCGAGCGCTTCCTCAAGGTGTTCACCGAGGACGCCTTCCTGAGCGACTGGGGCCGCGAGTTCCACGGCATCGAAGGCGCCGCGCAGTGGAACCGCACGGACAACATCGGCATGGAGAGCCGCTTCGAGGTCCTCGACGCCGAAGGCGCGGGCGACGGCTGGACCGTCACCCTCAAGGTCACCGGGAACCGGTTCAACGGGACCGGCCCGCTCCGGTTCCGCTTGCAGGACGGGAAGATCGCGAGCCTCGTCATCGAACCCTAGTGTTCACCACATCCAGATGACCACAACATCCGAGATCGGGAGGCGAGGGCCGCGGCCCTCACCTCCCGATCCGTTCGATACCCCTGCCCTGGAACGGATTGCGGCACTGGCGCGGCGTAGGTAGTCTTGACGCGTCTTGACACCCTCTTGACGCAAATCAACAAAATCAGGTTTCACCTCGACGTAATGATGGTGAAACTTGTGTGAATCGAGCCACCCGGGGCATCGCCCACCCGCTGTCCCGGGCGTCTTGAAGATCAGGCCCCCGCTGCCGTGAAGGGGCCGTCAGAGAGTCGCCAAGGAGATGTCAACAGGTCAGAAACGGGCCCCCGACCGCAGTACGTTGGTCGCCGGATCCGCCTCCCCCCAAAGCGAAAGGCACCGAACCTTGCCCTCCGTGTTCGAAGACCCCGAAGGCTATATGCGCGACTTCCAGGGCCGCATGGCCGCGATGGTCGAGCGCGCCTCCTCCCTGAACGAAGCGATGGCGACCGCCTCCGCGACGGCGGCGTCGCCCGACGGCGAGGTCGAGGTGACCGTGGCCGTCGGCGGGTCCCTCCAGGAGTTGCGGCTGACCCCCGCGATCAAGCAGATGTCCGCCCAGTCCCTCGCGGAGATGATCAAGGCCGTCTACCGCGAGGCCGCCGAGGACGCCGGGCGCAACGCCACCGGCGCGCTGGCCGACGTGTTCGGCGAGGACAACGACCTCGTGCGCCAGGCGCGCGCCCGCACGCAGGGGGAGGACTGACCGTGGGAGACGGCTTCAACGTCCCGGACCCGGCCGCGTTCCAGACGCATGTGGACAATGTGGACTCGAAGGTGATCGGCCCTGTGGCGCAGTGCTACGCGGCCGCCGAGGCCAAGGGCTTCGGCTCGGTGCTCGACTTCGGGCTCGTCAACATCCAGTTCGCGGGCGTGGCGATGGCGATCTCCGAGATCGCGACCAATCTCATCGAGACCGCCCGCGAGGCGGCCCAGGAGACCACCAACCGGGTCAAGGCGACCTGCGACGCCTACGAGGAGTGCGACTCCTCGGTCGCCGAGACCTTCAACGTCTACATCAGGGGGAACTAGTGAACGACCTGATCGTCAACGACACCGCCGACGCGCCGCCGTGGGGCGAGCTCGACGGCGCCCGGGCCGCCGCGAGCGCCCAGGACCTCCTGAACTCCGACTCCGGCCTCGAATACGCGCTCAACGGGACCGTGGCCGCGCTCGACCTCCTGGCGTTCGTGGCGAACCCCTTCAAGGAGTTCATCATGGCGGGCGTCGGGTTCCTCATCGAGCACGTCGACTTCCTCAGGGAGCCTTTGGAATGGGTCGCGGGCGACCCCGGTGCCATCAACGCCACCAAGGACACCTGGAACAACATCGCCGCCGCGCTCGACCAGGCGGGCGCCGACCTCCAGGCCGAGGTCGCCTCGCTCTCGGAGTGGCAGGGCGACGCCGCCGAGTCGTACCGGACCCTGACCGCGGACTTCGGCAGCGCCATACAGGGCGCGGGCACCGCGTCGAGCGTCATGGGCGGCTACATGATGGTCATGGGGATCTGGACCGCCGTCACGCGCGGCCTGATCCTGGAGCTGATCTGCGACTTCGTGTCGCGCGCGATCATGTACGCCCTTGCGGCCCTTGCCTCTTCGTGGATCACGCTCGGCGGGTCGTTCGCGGCGATGATCGGCGGGATCATCGTCGACGCCATGGGCGTCGGCGCGAAGATCATGAAGCACCTGACGAAGCTCGGCGACGCCATGCAGATGCTCAACACCCGCTTCACGAAGCTCAACGAGATCGTCGGCGACCTCGGCCGCGTGCTCTCGAAGTTCGCCGCCCACAAGCAGATCGACCTCGGCTTCGACGCCCTCAAGCAGGGCACGAACCTGAAGTTCGACCAGTTGTCCTCGGCGATCAAGAACGACATACCGCTGCCGGGCAACGGCTACCGGTCGGGCTACCAGAGCGACATCGCCAAGGACGCGTACGACGTCATGGGGAACCTGTGGGGCTCCGGCAAGCTCAACGTGCCGGGGATGACGGGCGCCTACAACCTCGACGTGTTCGGGAACCCCTTGGGCGACCTCCTGACCGGCTACCCGATGACCGGGCTGAAGAGCCTCCTCGGCGGCACGCCGGGAGCGGTGCAGGACGGCGGGTGACCGCCACGCAGGTCGGCGCCATCGAGCTCGGTGTGATCGTCGGCGGGATCGTGTTCTGGCTGGCGGGTGTGGCCGCGCTGTTCTTCAAGGGGTTCGCCTATCCGGGAGTGAGGCTCGACGACCTCCAGTTCGAGGTCGCCGAGCGGCAGGGGCTGTTCACGCAGCTCCCGCCCGACACTCTGCCGAGAACCGAGGCAGAGCTTCGGGAACGGGTGGTGCGCAACGAGGTCGGGGCGTTCGCCTCCTCGATCGGCGAGGAGCGCCGCTTCATCATCTGGGATGCCTGGAAGAACAACCCCCGCTACAAGGCCGAGGTCATGAAGCGCTACCACGAGTTCTACCCGCCGCGCCACACCTACATCGCGCTGCTGCTCGGCGGCGTCTGGGACGCGGTGTTCCTGGCGTCGCCGCTTCGGGACGCGCTCGTGCCGGAGCAGATCGGGGTCCTGACGGCCGTCTGGGTGCTCGTCGTGCCACTGTGGATCGCCTTCGGCGCCCTGCTGGTGATGGAGGCGTGGAAGACCGCGGCCCGGCACCGGAAGGCGAAGGTTTTGTGAAACCGGAACGCGGCAGAGGCGCCGCGGCCATCCGGATTACCACTCTTGTTAACCCGCAACGCAATAGCATTGTCCGACCACGTCGCGGGGGAGCGGTCACCGCTCCCGAAGGGCCGCGTGAGAGCAAGGAGAGCAAGTGAGCGAGACCCCCGAGCATGCGGAACCGGCCGAGGAGTTCGACCTCGCGGCGTTCATGCGGGACTTCGAGAAGCGGATGGGCGTGCTGCGCGGGGAAGCGGCGCCCGTCCGGCACCTGGTCGACGCGACCAGCGTCCGGCTCGTCTCCGACGGCGGCGAGGTCGCGGTGACCGCGAACATCGCGGGCGCGCTCGTCGACGTCGAGTTCCTGCCTCCAGCGGCGGCCCTGTCGCCGGTCGAGCAGGCCGGGCTCGTCATCGAGACGTACGAGCGGGCCGCCGACGCGGCGCGCGACCGCACCCACGACATCGTCGCGGGCTTCGTCGACGAGTCGGCCCGCGCGCGCGAACTCGCGCGCCGCCTCGTGGAGGAGGCGCGCGAGCGCCGCGCCGAGCAGTAGGCGACGCGAACCGAAGGCCGCCAGGCGCACCCGCGCCCGGCGGCCTCGCTGCGTTCAATCCCGCAGAAGCGGCAGCAGCTGGTCGCCCTGCCGCTTGATCTCCGGCAGGTACGGGGTGTCGGAGAGCACGAAGTGCGTGATACCGAGCTCGGCGTACTTGCGAAGCGACGCGGCCACGTCGGCGGCGGAGCCGACGAGCCACGTGGTGCCCGCGCCGCCGCCCCCGAACTTGCCCGGGGCCGTGTAGAGGTTGTCGTCGAGCACCTCGCCGCGCTCGGCGAGGTCGAGGAGGCGCTGCTGCCCGACCGCGTTGCGGCGGTGGGCGTCCCGCAGGTACTCCTGGTTCCCGGCGGCCATGGTCGCCACCTTCGCCTCGGCGTCGGCCCACGCCTCCTCGGTCGTGTCGCGCACGAACGTGGTGATGCGCAGCCCGAACTCCAGCGGCTTGTGCTCGCGGCCGACCTCCTCGCTGAGCTTCTTGAGCCGCTCGATGCGCTCGCGCACGCCGTCCAGGGGCTCGCCCCAGAACAGCTGCACGTCCGCCTCGGCGGCCGCGACCCGTTCGGCCGCTTCGGAAGCGCCCCCGAAGTACAGCTTCGGGTGGGTCCGCTCGCCCTTGACGACCGGCCGCAGCTCCAGGGCCGAGTCGGTGACGGAGAAGTGCTCGCCCGCGTAGGTCACGCGCTCCTCGGTCCAGAGGCGCCGCACGATCTGCATGAACTCCTTGGTGCGGGCGTAGCGGTGAGCCTGGTCGCCCTCGCTGTCGCCGTACGCGGCCAGGTTGTCCTGCCCGGAGACGATGTTGACGAGGACCCGCCCGCCGGTGAGGTGGTCGAGGGTGGCGGCGGCGGACGCGAAGTTCGCGGGGCGCCAGTAGCCGGGCCGGATCGCGATGAGGGGCTTGAAGGTCGTGGTCCGGGCGGCGAGCGCGGTGGCGACGGTGTACGTGTCGGGCCGGCCCCAGCTCGTGCCGAGGAGCGCGCCGCCCCAGCCGTGGTCCTCCAGGGCCTTGGCGTGGCTGGTGAGGGTCTCCAGGCTGTTGTGCCCCTCGACGGCGTCGTCGCCGCGGTGCCCGGGCCGGGCCTGGTTGGGGATGTACCAGAGGAATTCGGCGCTCATGTGTCTCCTCGCAGGGAATTCTAGTTCTCCTATCAAGCTAGTATAGTTTTGGAGAGGGCTACCATCCACCCATCACCGCTCCCGATTGAAAGGGCGTAACCGTGTCATACGGCGCATTCGAGACGACCCACGCCGCCGCCGAGGACCGCTACGAGCGCCTCGCCTACCGCCGCGCGGGCCGCTCCGGCCTCGACCTCCCCGCGTTCTCGCTCGGCCTCTGGCAGAAGTTCGGCACCGACCACCCGTACGAGACGCAGCGCGCGATCATCCTGCACGCCTTCGACCTCGGTATCACCCACATCGACAACGCCGACCGCTACGGGCCCCCGCACCGCGCCGCCCAGCAGGTCTTCGGCCGCGTCCTCGCCAAGGACCTCGCGCCGTACCGCGACGAGCTCGTGCTCTCCACCAAGGCGGGCAACCCGATCGGCCCGAGTCCGTACCTCAAGGGCGGCTCCCGCAAGTCGCTCCTGAACTCCCTCGAACACAGCCTGCGCGACCTCGGCACCGACTACGTCGACGTCTTCTACCACCACCGCGCCGACCCGACCACACCCCTGGAGGAGACCGCCGGGGCCCTCGCCGACGCGGTGCGCCAGGGCAAGGCCCTGTACGTGGGCGTCTCGAACTACAGCCCCGAGCAGGCCCACGAGATCGGAGGACTCCTTCGCGCGCAAGGCGTCCCGCTCCTGGTCCACCAGCCCCGCTACTCGATCTTCGACCGCAGCCCCGAGCAGAACGGCCTCCTCGACACCGCCGCGGCCGACGGCTTCGGGCTCGTCGTCTACTCGCCGCTCGCGCAGGGCCTCCTCACGGACAAGTACCTCCAGGACATCCCGTCGGGCGCGCGCGCCGAGAACAGCGCGTTCCTCAAGCCCGACGTCATCGACGACGTCTACCGCACCCGCGCCGCCGCCCTGAACGACCTCGCGAAGCAGCGCGGCCAGTCGCTCGCGCAGCTCGCGCTCCAGTGGGTCCTGCGGCGCCCCGAGGTCACCTCCGCGCTCATCGGCGCCAGCTCGACCTGGCAGCTCGACCACAACGTGCAGGCCCTCGACTTCCCCGACCTCACGGACGAGGAGCTCGCCGTCATCGACGAGCACGGCGTCCACGGCACCGGCCTGGCCCGCTGACATGTCGGTCACCGAACGCTACGGCGACCCGGACGCCCGGCTGGAGGCCGTCAACGACACCGTGCGGATCCAGCTCGCGCACCGCTCGGTGCGCCGGTTCGGGCCGCGCGACGTGACCGACGACGAGCTGACGACCCTCGTGGCCGCCGCGCAGTCCGCGCCGACGTCCTCGAACCTCCAGCCGTGGAGCGTGATCGCGGTTCGCGACCCCGAGCGCAGGGCCCGCCTCGCGCACCTCTCGGGGGAGCAGGCGTTCATCGCGCAGGCGCCGCTGTTCCTCGTCTGGGTCGCCGACCTCGGCCGCGCGCGGCGCCTCGCGGCCCGCCGCGGCACCGACGTGCACGCCGCCGACTACCTGGAGACGACGCTCATCGGCTTCATCGACACCGCTTTGGCGGCGCAGAACGCGGTGACCGCCGCGGAGTCCCTGGGGCTCGGCTCGGTCTTCGTGGGCGCCATCAGGAACCGTCCCGAGGAGGTGGCCGCGGAGCTGAAGCTCCCGCCGCACACCGTGGCCGCGTTCGGCCTGGCCGTGGGGGAGCCGGACCCTGCTGAGCGCGCGGGGGTGAAGCCGCGCCTGCCGCAGGAGGCGGTGCTGCACCGCGAGCAGTACAGCGACGCATCGGACGCCCACCTCGACGTCTACGACGAGCGCCTCGCCGCCTACAACGCCCGGTACGGCCTCAAGGGGAACTGGACCGACCGGGTCCTGGCCCGCCTGCGCGGACCGGAGTCCATGGGCGGGAGGCACAAGCTCCGCGCGGTCCTCGAATCGTTCGGACTGCCTTCGCGCTGAAGGGGAGAGGCCGTTCCCGCGCCGGGGTGAGAACGGCCTCAATGGATCGTCGCCCTTGATCAACTTCGCTCGGCGTGCGAGGATTCGCGCGAGACCCCCTTGTCCCCTCCCCGGAAGGACCGTCCCGTGCGACGCGTATCCCGCCTGGTCGTCCCCGTCAACGCCGCCATGCAGTCCCAGATGCGGCGCCAGACCGCCGACGTCGACGGCTTCTTCGACAAGCTCGTGCGCCAGGCCGAGGCGGCCTCCGGCGGCAGCGCCGCGGGCGACGACGAGTTCCTGGAGGGCTACCGGTTCCTGCTCCGCCAGGTCGCCAAGGTCCGCACCATCTCGCCCCTCGGCTGGACCGGTTTCACCGCGGACCTCAAGGGCCGCATGACGAACCGCTTCCGCGTGCGCCGCCTGGTGGCCGAGTATCCGGAGATCCTCGACGAGCCGATCGAGCGCCCCATCGTCGTCACGGGCATGCCCCGCACGGCGACCACCTTGGCGCACAAGATCCTCGCCTTTCCCGAGGGCAACCGCGCGCCTCTCATGTGGGAGCTCCAGGCCACCGACCGCGCCGACATCGACCCGAAGATCCGCAAGCGCCGCATCAGCGTCTCCCGCGCCTCGGCCCGCTTCGGCCACTTCTTCTCGCCCGTGCTGCCCGACATCCACGCGATGGAGCCCGAGTCGCCCGAGGAGTGCGTGTTCGCGATTCCCCACGGCCGCAACCAGCTCGTGACGTTCCGCATGCCCGGCTACCGCAACTGGCTCGACGAGCACGACTTCCTCCCCGACTACGAGTACTACAAGACCGTGCTCCAGGTCCTCCAGTTCGGCGCGCCCCGCCGCCGCTGGGTCCTCAAGTCCCCGTATCACCTTGAGCACCTCGGCGTGCTCATGAAGGTCTTCCCGGACGCGCAGATCGTCTGGACGCACCGCGACCCGAACACCGTCATGGGCTCCTGGTGTTCGCTCATGGAGACCGGCGTGGCCATCTGCAACCGCGAGTACGACCCGCACCAGATCGGCGAGGACTGGCTTCAGATGCTTTCCCGCATGGTCGAGATCGGTCGCAACGTGCGCACCACCCTCGCCCGCGACCGCGTCGTCGACGTCTCGTACCACCAGCTCACCGCCAACCCCTACGAGGAGCTGCCCGAGATCTTCCGCCGCCTCGGCATGGCCTTCACGCCCCGCGACGAGCAGAACCTCGCCGACGTCCTCGCCCGCCCCGGCATGAAGCGCGGCCACGAGTACAGCCTCCGCCACTACGGCCTCGACCCCGACATGATCGACAAGGCGTTCGGCGACTACACCCGCATGGTCCACGCCATGCGCTGATCGCGCGCCGCCGCTTCCCGCCGCGGCCTAGGATTGCGGCGGGAGGCGGCATGAACGCATTGACACCCGGGTTCCGCGGACGGCGGCGCACGGTCGACGACCGGGTCCCCCCGGGCCAGTACCTGACGGAGGACTTCCCGGTCCTGAGCGCCGGCCCGACCCCCTCGGTCGCGCTCGACACCTGGACGTTCTCGGTGGTCACGGAGACCGGCGAGCGCCGGGAATGGGACCGCGCGCAGTTCGCGGCGCTGCCGCACGAGACGCCGGTGGTCGACATCCACTGCGTCACGAGATGGTCAAAACTCGACACGACGTGGAGGGGCGTCTCCGTCGATACCCTGCTGTCAGGTCTGGAAACTGACGCGGTCTTCGCGGTGGCCCACTCCTTCGACGGCTACACGACGAACATGCCGTTGCAGGACATACGGAACGGCCAGGCTTGGGTCGTCACCGAGTACGAGGGCAAGCCGCTCCCCGCCGAGCACGGCGGCCCCGCGCGCCTCCTCGTCCCGCACCTCTACTTCTGGAAATCGGCGAAGTGGGTCTCGGCCCTCACCCTTCACACCGACGACCAGCCGGGCTTCTGGGAGCGCGCCGGGTACCACGACTACGGCGACCCCTGGCTCGAACAGCGCTACCAGGAGGGCTGGTGACCGGCCTCTGGCAGCGCGCCCGCCTCGTCGAGCGCCGCCCCGAGACCGCCACGGCCGTGACCCTGGTCTTCCGGCCCGAGAACTGGCCGGGCCATCTGGCCGGCCAGCACGCGGACATCCGCCTGACCGCCGACGACGGCTACACGGCGGTCCGCTCCTTCTCGATGGCCGCCCCGGTGCGGGACGGCCTGGTGGAGTTCACGGTCCAACGGGTGAACGACGGCGAGGTTTCGACCTACCTGTGCGACGACCTCCCGGTGGGCGCCGACGTAGAACTGAAGGGCCCCATCGGAGGCTGGTTCATCTGGCGCGAGACCGAAACGCGCCCAGTACTGCTGGTGGCAGGCGGGTCGGGAATCGTTCCGCTCCAAGCAATGATCCGCCAGCGCCGCGAGTCGGGCTCTGACGTTCCCTTCCGCCTGATCTACTCGGTGCGAACCTCGGCGGACATCATCTACAGGGACGAACTGCGCGACGCCGCCGACGGAGTCGAGACCACGATCCTCTACACGAGGACAGCCCCAGCCGGTTCCGGCCGCCCACCGGCCCGCATCAGCCTCGCCGACCTTAAGGAGCACGGCTGGACCCCGGGCTTCGACCCGGCCTGCTTCATATGCGGCCCGACCGGCTTCGTGGAAACCGCCGCCAAGGCCCTCGTCGCGATGGGCCACAACTCCCACCGCATCAAGACCGAGCGCTTCGGCTAGGCGGCGTTTGAGAACAGGGGCGCGGCCGGTTCCGGACCCGGGCGGATCCGGAACCGGCTCAGATGCTGCGATCAGCAGCGGATGTACTTCGATTGCTCGTCATAGGAGTCGAACCCGTCGCCGATGATCTTCAGGATGAGCCTGTAGGTCCCGGTCCGGCACGGCGCGCTGAGCAGGACCGAGTAGGAGCGGTCGCCCTTGTAGGTCACCGTACGTCCGTCGTTCGAGGGGCCGTTGAGGTAGCTGTACTCCGTCCAGTACCGGCCCGAGCATCCGGTCACCTTGATGGTCAAGACGCCGTTGACTTTCGACCCGACCTTGTTCGGTCCGCTGATGCTGGTGTCGACGGTGCAGGCGGCGGCTGATGCGGACGACGCCGGTATGACCGCCACGGCCGATCCGATCCCGAAGACCATCAATGCGATCGCCACCTTGGCGATCAGTAGTCGCGACTTCATGGCGCTCCTAGTTCCGCTCTTGGTCAGCATGACGACACATTGAGCACGTCGCTGGTCACGTATTTGTTTCTGTCGCTTCGCTGGACGAGCAGTGCGGCGCTGTAGGAGCCCCGCTTGCAGGTCGCGGCCACACGAGGGTAGCCGCTGGCCGGCGGAGTGACCTTGTAGTCGTAGCTCGCCACCGACACCCAATAGCCGTTGACGTAGATGTCGAGGCTCATGATGATTTCGAACGGGCTGGAGCCGCATCCCGTCAGCTTGTAGTAGCCTTCGCCGCGGATGTACGATCCGGACCTCGTGGGTTTGTAGGCGCGCACCACCAGTTCGCATGCGGCGGCGACCGCGGTCACTTCGGTGGCCGTCTCGTATTCGGTGATCTTGATATAGCCGTCCGGCTGCGGTTCGTACTGGACGTCCAGCACCGCCCCGAGGTCGGCTTCTTCAGCCACCGCCGTATCAGCGCCTTCGGCGGCCGCGGCAGGCCCGGCGACACCGAATCCGGCCGCCAGTACCATTGCGAGGGCCACGCCGAGTGACGCGAAGAGTCTCAATCTGAGCTTCATGAACTGTCCCTTCCCTTCCGGGATCACTTGCGTGCTCATCAGACCGAGTCCTGTCAGGTCGATGTAACGGGACGATCGGGCAGACGGTCGAATGGACACAGAATCCATCATTTAGGCAGCAAGTCGGGAAGTCGAGGCAGGAAGTAGGCAGATTACCGGCATCAAACGGCCGTGGTACCCATCCGCGAACCATCGGCCGGCCTGTCCGGCCCAATGGCACCTGATCGGGTAAAGGCTGACCGGGCGGCGTCTTACTCGGATGCGGCGTACGTCGGCCACTTGCCCGGGTTCACGTGGTAGGCGACCAAAGCGTTCGCGTGCCCGTGCCCGAGCCCGTGCTCGGCCTTGAGCCAGTCGATGAGCGCCTTTTCGGTGTCATAGTGATTCATGCGGTTGAAGTTGTAGACGAGGCTCCCGCGCGGGATTCATCGCTCCTGCGAAATGTTGAAATCCGCCCCGAAATTTCGCTAGCCTCCGTCCTCATGAACGACCTCGCCTACTACGCCGAACCCGGCCCGCTCACCAAGGGCGCCAAGAATCTCCCCTCCGACATCCGCGAACTCCTGGCGGCCGTCCAAGACCGCCTCGTCCACGAACCGGGCCACCCGGACCACCCGACCGGCCACCTCCGCCGCACCGACCAGATCCTCGCCCACCCGGACCGGCCTCTGCTCGGCTCCTGCCGCCACTTCACCCTCCTCGTGGTCGCCGCCCTACGCGCCCACGGCATCCCGGCCCGCGCCCGCTGCGGCTTCGCCACCTACTTCGTCCCCGGCTGGCACATCGACCACTGGGTCGCCGAGTACTGGAACGACGGCGCCTGGCACCTCGCCGACGCCCAGCTCCACCCCGCCCTCATCGCCGACCTCGGCATCGACTTCGACCCGATCGACGTCCCCCGCGACGCCTTCGAAGTCGCCGGAACCACCTGGCTCCGATACCGCTCCGGCGACCTCGACCCCCACCACTGCGGCTTCCCGGGCCCCGACACCCACGGCCCCTGGTGGATCGCAAGCAACCTCATCCGCGACACCGCCGCCCTCTCCAAGCTCGAACTCCTCCCCTGGGACGTCTGGGGAGCCATGCCAGGCCCCACCGACCCCCTCACCGACGACCTGACCACTCTCCTCGACAACCTCGCCACCCTCACCACCAACCCCGAAACGGCCGCCGACTCCCGCGCCCTCTACCCGACCGAACCCCTGCAAGTCCCGGACAAGGTCTTCAACTTCCTCCGCAAAGCCGACGAACCGGTCCTTACTTCCGAAACCTTGTGAGCCAGAGCAGATCGATCGGAAGGTTCAGGAGGACCGCGGTTGCTACGCCGGGGGCGTAGCCGTTGTTGAGGATTGCGAGGGGGAGGTGGGGGACGGCGACGTTGATGAGCATGATCGTGGCGAGGGTGGTCACCGGCCAGGTGCGGTCTCGGCGGATGGCGAAGAGCACCAAGGCGAGGCCGAGCAAGGTGACGACCGCCGTGGCGAGTTGGAAGGCTGCCGCGGAGGGCCAGGGGAGGGGGAGGCTGGGCGGGAGGTCGTCGAAGAAGGCGGGGGCGGTGAGGGCTTCTTCGAGGTTGTGGAGCGCGAAGGCGCCGAATACCGTCCACGCCCAGCCTTTTCGCATGGGGCAAGGCTAGCGAGAACTAACAGGTGTGGGGGATGGGGCTCCGCGGAGGATTGCGGTGGCTATGCGGAGGGCTCGGGTGAGGCGTTTGCGGAGTGGGGGGCGGGTTGGGCGGGTGGTGATGTGGGCTTGGGCGAGTGGGGCCGAGGATTCGAGGAAGCGGGCCCAGGCGAGGTCGCGGATCACGACGACCTGGTGGTTGGGGGTGGTGGGGAGTGGGTCCGGGGCTTCGTCTCGGCGGTGGCGGCCTGTGCGGAGGTCGCGCTGGTAGGTGGGGTCGGCGCGCCAGAGCCACGGACCGGGGTCGTACGCGTCGTACGGGGTGGTTCGGAACTGGTAGCCCGAAAGGCTCACCTGGGTGGGTGTCGGGCGGTTTTTGGGTAGCGTCGACTGCGGTACTGTCGTGAACGACATTGAACTCAACCTTCTGTGTCATGCCGCCCGGTGGACAAAGTTGGTAGCTCTGGGCCACTGGGCGGCGCTTCTGATGAACGCCTTGTGTGAAGTTGGTGCGACATGTTCACGGAACGTGTCGGTGCAAGCATGAGGAGTGGTTGTTGAGTTTGTCAACCCCCACGCGCGGCGTGTTCCCAAGTCTTATATGGACACCGGCATCTAGCAGGCACGAGTAAGGGGCCCATCCGGAAAGGATGGGCCCCTTACTCGTTGACTTTGGGACGCGCTACCCGCGGCGGGCGGCGTCGAGGAGACCGACGAAGTCGGCTGCCGGGAGGTTGAACACCGGTGAAACCTGGCCGAGCTTTGAGCAGCGGACCCCGCTCGCCCTCATGCGAAGAGGTCGGGGTTCGCGGCGAAGTGGTCTTCGAGCGAGGTGGCTCGTTGCCAGTTGGGTTCGATCTGGTCGGTGTACAGCTTCACAAGAGTGGGGTCCTCGACGCAGCGGGTACGGTCGCGGGACCGGATGAGCACGAATTCCGGTCCGGCGGTGGCGCTTCCGGCCGGGTCGAAGTGGAAGAAGTGCTCATCAAGGGTGTTGGGGCGCGCCATGATTCGGATTTCGAAGATCGGGAGCGAATTCCACTCCCGCAGCGTTTCGAGTTGCTCACGGCGTTCACTTGGCGCGAGCTCCCGAAGCCACAGTAGTGCGGCTTCCCCGATGATGTACCGGTTCAGAAAGGGCGGGGTGCGGCCCCTCAGGGTCTTCCCGCGGCGCTCCTTGCGGTTGCGGCCGAGGATCGCTCGATCATCGGGGGTGCCTTCGAGCACTTGAAGGATGTCGAAATGGTATGGCGCGCATTGGAAGGGACCGGGAATCCGATCGGGCTCCCATACGAAGATCCGGTTGTAGTGGCGCTCGCACTTCTCGATCAGCAGCCCGTTGAAGCGAGCATCGAGCTCCAGCTCCTTCAGGTCGAACTTCTTCGCGCGGACCACTCCCTGGACTCCGAGAATCTGCTCCTCGTCAGCGTTGCCGAACTGGGTGAAGAGTTCGCGCACATCGCCGACCGAGGGCTGCCCGGTTCCCTTCTTCCAGTTGGTGAGTGTCTGCTCTGAGTATCCGAGCGCCATAGCGATCTCGGATACGGAGGCGTCTGTCTGTGCGATGCAGTCGATGAGCGCGGTGGTGCAGAACCAGTTGGGGATCGACGAGCGTGCCACGAAAAGTACCCCGCATTCGGTGGGAGCCGGTCTGTAGCCGCTCATGATGACATGCCGTCCGTCAATCGCCAACCCCTCGGTCCGGATCGGAAGCGGATTCGGGCTTCCAAAAAATTTGGCGAAAAAATTTGAGGGGGGGAGAGAGGGAAAGGAACTAGCTGGCCGAGTCTACTTGCTACCAGCGGAAACTCTCCATATCGTTAGTGCATCGGGAGTCGCACAAGCGGCTCCTGTCTGGTGGGAAAGCCGGGAGGCCGGGTCAACGCTCTTGCGGGCGGCGGCCTTCCGGCGCCGCTCGATCGGATATCCGACACTCCCGAATGGAGTACGAGCATGGCTGACAAGGCCGAATTGGTGCGGGGCTCGTTCCGCGACGACTATCGGAGCTATACGGTCCGCGCGTCGAGTGCGGAGGCGCCCGATTCGTTTCAGGTGATCGCGGGAGGGCGCGAGGACATCGTGCTGGTCATCTCCGGGCTGAACTCCGGCGACCTGAAGGCGACCTGGGGCCAGTACTGGTCGCGGCTGAAGCCGCAGGACAAGATCTGGTTGGAGGAGCAGGCGTTCCGAGTCTTCTACCGCGGCAGGCACATCCTGGGCGGGGCGCGGTTCTGCAATGGGTAGTGCGGATGAGGGCCCCTACAACCTCCGGTCCGACGGGAAGCCCGGCGTTGACGGGTACCTGGGGGACTTCCAGCGCGGGCCCGCGGTGTTCACGCTCTACTCGCTAGGCTCCCAACCGGCCCAGTCGCCTCGCGTCATCGAGTACCTCCTCGACGTGGAGGACGGCGCCGGCCCGCGGGAGTGCTGCCGGTTCACCGACGATCCCGACGACGTCGCGGAATGGTCCCCGACCTGGCTCGGCGACCCGTGGTGCGGGTGGATCCTGGAGCGCTGCAACGCCCTCATCGACAACCCCGATACGGACTGACCTTGCCCTCCCCAACGGCCCGGTCGGGAGCAGGTGGGCTCCCGGCCGGGCCACTTCGTCGGGAGGTCGTTCAGGCGGTGGTTGGCGACGGGTCGAGCGGGGACTCGTCGAATGCGCGGAAGTCGGCGTAGGAGACGATGTTGCGCGACCGCAGGATCGTCAGGGCGCGTCGGCGGACCTTCAGGAGCACTTCGATCTCGTTCGGGGACAACGAGTCGAGGTCGACCGCGGGCGGCATGTCGGTGGTGCGGAGCCTGACGTCGGCGACAATGGCGCCGACTGCGACGAGGAGCAGCACGACGAGCGGCACCACCACCGACCACAGTGGCGCAATCGTGACGCCTCGGACGAGGGCCGAGCCGAGCGACAACAGTGCGACCACGCCCATCATCACGGAGATGCCGCACAGCGTGCGGTCCCACTGCCGGTAGGGCGTCAGCGCCCACGGCACGAGGAACCCGAGCACCGCGACACACGCCAGGGCCGAGCCGCTCCACACGACCGGAAGCAGCGCTTCCGAATCGGTCCCGACGAGCATGAAGGCCGCCATCGCGACCCCGGCCATGAGCCCGATGATCGTGAAGATCCGCCCGATCACGGCGCACGCCCGGCCCAGGCCGGTGCGGCGGTGCCAGCGCTTCGCCATCGTCAGTTCGATGAAGGCGTAGTCGATGACGACGCGGTTCAGGCTCCCGAGGTCGAACCCCTCGAAGTTCGGATGGGTGGTCGCCCACTCGTTGGGCTGGATCGCCGCGGCTCTCGGCATTGCAGGGCTTCTCTCTGGTTGTCTTTGTCGCGCTTGGTGTCGGCCGGTCGTCAGGTCTCTGAAGTGAAGTCGCGCCAGCCGGTGTGGCGGCGTTCGAGGACTCGGCGCCATTCGCGTTCGTCGAGGCCGTCGAGCTCGGACCAGTATCCGAGGGGGAACTCGCCGACGCGGATCAGGTCGGCTTCGTCGAGCTTGACCAGGCCGCGGTGGACGACGACCTCCAGCAGGCGCTTGCGCGCCCGCAGCGCGCGGGCACGCTTGTCGCCGCGCGGGCCGCGGCGGGGCGGCTTGAGGGACTTCTTGCGGTTGTTCGTGCGGCCTTCGGGCTTTGAGAAGAGCCCGAGTCCCAGCGTGGCGGCGCTGACCAGGCCCGAGGCGAGCATCAGGATCGGGAGCCAGGACTCGGCCGTGGCAGTGGAGACCGCGAGCACGGCGTACGCGGCGGCCGAGCCGACCAGGTTGAGCGCGTTGATGATCAGGAGCGCGATGCTGCGGCGCCGCGTCTCCCACCAGATGGTGAAGGCGACGACCGCGGCGACCGTCGCGACCGCGAAGGCGGTGGTCGCCAGGGAGAACCAGTCCTGGGCGGCGTCGGCGCCGGTCTCGCCGCGGCCGAGCGCGACCAGGACGAGCCCGATCAGCGACGCCCCTGCCAGCGGGATCGCGGCGATCACGACCGTTGTCCAGCCCACGACGCCGAGCATCCGCGCCCCGAACGAGCCGGGCAGCCGGTCGTAGTCGCGGGCGAGCACGGCGGCCTCGGCCTCGCCCCAGCTGAAGGGCTGGCCGAACTCGGCGGTGCGGGCCCAGGAGTCGACTTCCCGGCGTCCCCATTCGTGCTCGGCGCGATCGACGTCGCGCGCCCGTTTCGCGAGCGGTCCCGGAAGTCCCATGGGTGGGAGTCTATGAAATCGGTGCAAGGGGTGTAAACGCAGGTCGTGTGGGTTGTCAGTGCGGTGTCAGCGGCGTGTCAGGCCGTCCGCCGATAGTTCTCTCATCAAGGCGAACCGCCGAGAAAACGAACCGCTTGAAGGAGCACGACATGACCGTCAACATCACCGCCCAGGACGAGATCACCATCCGCACCGCCGCCTGGGGCACCGTCTCCCTGCTGGCCGCCGCCGGCATCGCCGGGTCCTCTCACAAGGTCGCCACCGACGCGGCCCTGGCGCTGAACGCCACGACCGGCGCCGTCGGCCACGTGGTCGCCTCCGCCAAGGGCGCGAAGCTCAAGGGCAAGTCGACCGCGGCGCTCGCCGACGAGGTCTTCCCCGCGCTCACCGCGTCGGTGAAGCTCCTGGAAGCGCAGGACCCGGCCGAGGCCGAGAACTTCCGCAGCACGATCGCGGTCGTCATCGACGCGGCCGAGCGGGCCCACAAGGGCGCGCCGAGCCCCACCCTCGCCGAGATGGCCCGCAAGATCAACGAGGCGCTCGCCGCGTAACGAGCCGCACCGCCACCGCCCCATCCGCCGCCGTGCCGCAGGATCCCCCCGGGTCCTCCTGGCACGGCGGCGAAACGCGTATTCACGCTTTCGCGGGAGGGGTCCCGGCATCCGTGTTGCATTCTGGGAGAGTCGAAGTGCCCCAGGAACGGAGACACCGATGCCCGCCTTCCCGAACGCCGCCGCCGCACTGCTCGCGCTGTCCTTCCTCGCCGGTTGCGGCGCGTCCGGAGAAGCGACCTCCTGCGACGAGCCCGGCGCGACGTACTCGCAGATCCTGCTGATCGACCTCGCCGACTCGGAGGAATGGGACGAGTCGGTCGTCTTCCTCGTCTGCACCGAGGAGCGCACTGTCGCGATCGTCGACGAGAACGGCGACGACTACACCAGCCTCGAAGACTTCCAGCGCAACAACGAGCTCTTCGAGGAAGGCGACAAGATGATCGTCACCGCCGACTTCCCCACCATCCACTCCGAAGCCGACTTCGAAACCGTCCCCGCCAAGACGCCGCTCTTCACGACCTGGCAGATCATCGCCCTCGCGGCCGCCGGACTCGCCGTGATCGCCCTGCCCGTCTTCCTCATCAGCCGCCTCCGCAGAGCGAACCCGACCGGCATCGGCGACGCCTTCAAGGAGGAATAGACCAAGGGCATCACCTCCCCCCAGGACGGCGCCCCTGGAAACCGAGGGGCCGGACGCACCCGCGCCCGGCCCCTCTTCCATCAACGAGCGAACGTCTCCCGCACCAACTCGCCGAGCTCGACGGTCAGGTCCTCCACTGACTTGTCGCTCGGGCCGAAGTACTTCGGGTCGTCCTCGGTGTCTTCAGTGAGATTCCGGCTGGAGACGGTGAGGCGCAGGTTGCTGTCGGAGGCGATGCACTGGTACTCGGCATCGACGGTCAGTCCGATCCGCTTCTGGCAGGTTCCGTGCTCCCAGCCGCTCAGGGACTCGTAGTCGGTACTCCAGCCATCGCCAGGGTTCCGCGGCTCATACATGCGGTCGTCATCGACCTCGATCTCGATGGTGAGCTCCTGCCCGCCGGTCCCGGACTCGGCGGTCTGCCACTTCCAACGGCAGGAATAGGTGTGTTCCGAAAGCCCGAATCTGGAGACCTCCGGCTGGGGAGCGTCCGCCTCAGCCCAGTCCAGGTACTCTGCCGCAGTTTCGTCGCCGCCGAGGCACGACTCGGCCCAGGAATCTGGGGCCGTGAAGCGGTAGTCGATCCGGAGCCACTTGATGAGCGGATACGAGGCCAGCATCGCGATGCACACGACGATGAAGCCCGCCAGCAAGAGCATCCGCCGGGTGGAGCCGGGCTCCCACCCCTGCGGAACCGAAGAGGGGTCAGAGGCTCGATTCATGGTGGAAGCTCTCTATGTCGGTCTCGTCGGCACCGGGCGGGGCCGGAATCGCCACTTCGCGCATTGACCAACCGCTCCGGAGCGCGTCGATGTTCTCGAAGATCTCGTCGTCGGCGTGCCTGATCGCACTTTCGACTTCGGTGAACTTTCCGCAAACGTCGTCGAGCAGCGTACTCAGGTTCTGAGCGGACAGCTCATCCTCGCTCAGTTGGAATGAGTACATGCCTCCGGCGAGTGCGGAGACTCCGCCGCCGATGCTTCCGACGAGTGCCAGCGCGCCCACGGCGGCTCCAGCGCTGAGGCCCGCCGCTATCACGGCGAGCACCACGAGGGTCATGGTGTTCTGCATGGCCTCCTGGGTGTCCCAGTAGTGCTGGATCATCTTGTCGGCGAGTTCGTTCGCGCTTGTGAGCAGGCTGCTCATCGACTCCTGCGAGGTCTCGACGATGGACGCCAGCGAACCGCATGCATTGACCGTCGCCGCGAGCATCTCGGCCTGTCGCGCCTGGGCTCCTTCGTATCCGGAGAAATACTCCTCGAACGCCTCAGCGGCATCGCCGTACCAGTTGCCGATCTTGGTCAGCACATTGCCTGGCGCTCCTTGGAAGTCGGCCATGTCCTTGGCCACGGCGTCCAGGAGCTCTGTGGCTCCTCTGAACTCCTCGGGGTCGATGCTGAAGATGTTGCGGCAGAGCTCGGGGATGCTTCTCAGCTCCGGGTAGTCGCCGCTTGAGATCACCCCTCCCTGCGAATCGATCGCGGCGTTGTAATACGCCTGGAAGGGCAAACCCATGCCGACGGCGGCCGCTGCCGCGGCTGCCGGGTTCCATGCGTCGACTGCCGTTTCGAGGGCCTTCAATTCGTTCGCTTTGACGGCGAGGTCGTACAGCTTCATCTCGACCTCATCGGCGGTCAGGATCGCAACCACATCGGCTTCCTTCCAGGATTCGATCAGTCATGAGAAATGGGGCCGCTGGAACGCTCGTTGCCCGGATAGACCGGATTGTGCGGCGGCCTCGGCGTCTCTCCGTCGGGGAAGTCCTCGGCCTTAAACGAGTCGAAGTCTGCGCGGGTTTCGTCGTCCGCATCGGCGTAGCTCTCGGCCACGTCGATGAGTGTCGCCGCTGCGCTTTCGACGTTCTCGCTGCTCTTGGCGAAGGCGTACTGGACGTCATCCCGGAGCGCGAGGAGCGCGGACCCCGAGCGGAAGATCCCGCTGCCTCCCGCGACGGTGCCTGCGACGGGAGCTGGGTCGAGGTTGTAGCCGGAGGACTGCTGGAGTTTCGCGGAGAACCCGCTGTACTGCTCGGCGAGGGGGCGGAGGTCGTTCTGGGCTACTTCGTAGAGCTCATAGAGGTCGGCGGCGAATTGGCCGCCGGAGCCGGGGGAGTCGGGCATGCGGGTGCTCCTGGGGAGGGTGGGGAAGGAGGCGTCGTTGCGGGACTACATGAGGTTACTACGGGAATGTCGATGATGCGGTACTTAAGGAGGGCATGGCGAAAGGGGCCGAACAGCGTTCGGCCCCTTGGGTGTGTTCAGCCTTTGATGGCTCCGGTGAGGACTCCTGAAGTGAAGTAGCGCTGGAGGAACGGGTAGACCACGAGGATGGGGACGGTCGCCAGGACGATGACCGCCATTTGGAGGGTGACGCCGGGCGGGGGCGGGGCGTCGGGGGAGACGACGGCTCCGGGGATTTGGACTCCGGCGAGGACGTACTGCTGGAGGACCACTTGGATGGGCCACTTCTCCGAGTCATTGATGTAGAGCAGCGCGTTGAAGTAGGTGTTCCAGTAGCCGACCGCGTAGAACAGGCCCATCACGGCGAGCACGGGTTTGGAGAGTGGGAGGACGATGCGGAGGAAGATCCTCCATTCGCCTGCGCCGTCGATCCTCGCCGCCTCGATGAGTTCTTCGGGGAGTCCTTGGAAGAAGTTCCTGATGACGATCATGTTGAAGGCCGAGATGAGGCCCGGGATGATCAGGGACCAGGTGGAGTCCAGGAGGCCGAGGTACTTGATGAGCATGAAGTTGGGGATGATGCCCGCGCTGAAGAACATCGTCGCCAGTACCAGGATCAGCACCGCCTTCGCGCCGGGCACTTGGCGGGTGCGGGCCAGGCCCCATGCCAGCATCGAGGTTGCCGCGAGCGAGAGGATGGTGCCGACCACCGTGATGAACAGCGAGTTGGTGAGACCTTGGGTCACCGTGCCGCCGTTGAAGATCGCGCGGTAAGCGTCGAGAGAAAACTCGGTCGGGAAGACCACGCCCGCGCGGGCCTGGGACGGCGAGGCGAAGCTCATCGCGATCACGTAGACGAGCGGGTAGATCATGGTGATCACGATCAGGACGATCACCAGCGCCTTCACCGCTCTGACCCAAACGGACGGCAGGCTCATCCACGGCGGAAGGCTGTTCTTGCCCTGGCGGGACAGTGTCGCTGCGGTCATCAGAAGATCCCCTCTCCGCCGAGGCGCTTGGCGAGCCGGTTGGCCGACAGGACGAGAATGGTGCCGATGATCCCCTTGAGCAGGCCCGCCGCGGTGGCGATGCCCCATTGGCCGCCCATCACGCCTCTGAAGTAGACGAACGTGTCGAGCACCTGGGCGGCGTCGGCGCCGACCATGGGCTGCTGCAACAGGAGCTGCTCGAAGCCGACCGTCAGGATCGACCCGATGTTGAGGATCAGGAGCAGGGTCGCGACCGGGACGAGGGCCGGGAGGGTGATGTGCCAGGTCCGCTGCCACGGGGTGGCGCCGTCGATCGCGGCGGCCTCGTAGCGGTCGTGCGGGATTCCGGCGATGGCCGCGAAGAAGATGATCGTCCCCCAGCCGACGTCCTTCCACATGCCTTGGGCGACAACGAGGAGTTTGAAGGTGTCCGCGTTCGTCATCGCGTCGAACCCGGGCATCCCCATGCCGTCGAGGAGGCCGGCCACGAGGCCGCCGCCGCCCAGCACCTGCTGCCACACCGAGATGACGATGACCCACGACAGGAAGTGCGGCAGGTAGACCACGGTCTGGACGAAGCGCTTCGCCCGGTCGGAGATCAGCGAGTTGAGCAGCAGCGCGAGGGCGATCGGGGCGGGGAAGGCGAAGACCAGTTGCAGCACCGCGATGATGAGCGTGTTGCGCAGGGCCGTGAGCACTTCGGGGTCGGTCCAAATCGCGGTGAAGTTCGCGAAGCCGACCCACGGCGAGCCCTCGATGCCCCGGAACGGCGAGTAGTCCTGGAACGCGACCACGTTGCCCAGCATGGGAACGTACGCGAACACCAGGAAGAACAGCGCGCCCGGGACGATGAACGTGTAGGCCCAGCGCTCGCGCCAGATGCGCTGGCGCAGTGAGGGCTTGCGCGGCTTCGGCGGTGCGGGCGGCCCCGGGGCCCGCGCAGTGCGGGCCTCGGGGCTTTCGGCGATGTTCACGCTCACTTGCCCGCGTCCTTCAGCGCCTGGGCGTATTCGTCGCGGACCTGGGTGCCCCCCTGCGACATGTAGTTCGAGACGAACGAGTCAAGGCTGTCGATCGAGTCGCGGCCGGTGATGACGCCGTTCTCGAAGTCGGTGACGAGCTGCTTCAGCTGCGCGCCCTTGGTGACGAAGGTCTGCGACGCGCCTTCGAGCCCTTCGAGCGGGCGCACGATCGAGTTCTGCGCCAGCGACTCCATGACGGTGGTGAAGGAGTCGACCCACGGGGCCGCGTCGGGGTGGAACCGGTACGAGTTGTCGCCGGAGACGACGCCGACGTACTGGACGCCCTTCTCGATCTGGTTGTCGGCGATCGGGATCGGGATGCCGTGCTCGTCGAGGCTGTAGTGGCGCCCCTCGATGCCGTTGGCGATGAACATCTGCTCCTCCGACCCGTACGGGGCCGAGAGGTAGTCGAGGACGTTGAGGATCTCGGTGAGCCGGTCCTCGTCCTCGGCCGCGGCGGCCGAGACGCAGGTGGAGCGGCCATACGGGACGTTGCGCACAGCGAGCTGGGCGGAGCCGTCGAAGCCGGGCATGTCGAAGAAGTCGAACTTGGCGCCCGGCAGGTCCTTCTCCCACTGCGGCAGGCCGGTCGCGCCGATGGAACCGCCGACGGCGTCGTAGCGCAGCGCGGCGCCGGAGACGATGTCAGTGGCGGTGGGCGACATGGAGACCGGGTCGAAGACCCCCTCGGCCCAGGCGCGGGCGAGCCATTCGAGCATCGCCTTGTAGTTCTCGGTCTCGATCATGTGGACCAGGTCGCCGTCCCCGTTCTGCTGCCATTCGGGACCGGTCTTGAACAGCCGCTGGAACATCAGCGCCGTGGCCGAGTCGTACTTGTTGAGGCCGTATACCTGCTGGCCGCCGGGCCCGGAGCCGAGCGCGGAGACCTCCTTGAGCATCGTGAACAGCTGGTCGGCGTCGGTCGGGGCGCGGCCGATCGAGGTCTGGTCGACCAGGTCGGTGCGCATCGTGGGGACGTTGGTGAGCGCCCAGACGATCGAGGGGATCTGGTAGATGCGGCCGTCCTTGAGGCTCGCCTTCCAGATCTCCTCCTTGCGCGCGGCCAGGTTGGGCCACTTGAGGATGTTGTCTCCCGAGAGGGTCTCGGAGAGATCGGCGAACGCGCCGTCGCGGATGCCCTGGAGGTTCACGGCGTTCTGGTCGTCGACGAACACCAGGTCCGGGACCTCGCCGGAGGCGAGCATCGTCGCGAACTTCTCGTAGAACACCGGCTGCGGGACGAACTGCGGCTCGAAGCTCACCCCGAGGCGCTCGTTCAGCTCCTGCCAGTAGGGGTTGTCCTCAAGCGGTGTCGCCGGGTCGCCCCACGTCAACTGGAACGTCGTGACCGTGCCGCCCGAGCCGGGCTCGCGCTCGACCGACTTGAAGAAGGTCGTCACCTGCTCGGTGTAGACCGACTCCATTCCCGGTGTGTCGCTGGTGAAGTACGGCTGCACGTCGAGTTCGGGCGCGGGCTGGAACGTGGGGATGTCGTAGTCGCCGCCCGCGGCGCCTCCGGCGTTGTCGGAGCAGGCGGCGGTGGAGCCGACGGTGGCGGCCGCGGCGGCGGCGCCGACCGCGCCGAGGAGCCGGCGGCGGGAGAATTCGGCCATGAGGGGCCTCCTTTGATCAACGTTGATACTGGTGAGGGATAACTTGCTGGTCACGGGATAGAGAACGGTATCAGTAGATATGGAGATCAGTCAATCTGATGCCGTTGCTTGCTGGATGTTCAAGTGAGAGAACGCTTTCTATTCGGTCATGCCTGCCTCCACAGCGTCGTCGGGTCGACCCGGTGGGCCAGGTCCTCGCCCCTCGCCCACCGCTCGGCCTCCTCGACCATGAACAGCCCCATGCGGGACAGCTCGTTGCCGTGCGAGCCCGCGACGTGCGGGGTGACGAACGCGTTCGGCAGGTCGTAGAGCACCGAGTCGGCGGGGAGCGGCTCGGGGTGGGTCACGTCGATGACCGCGGAGAGGCGCCCGGCGGCGACCTCGGCGGTGAGGGCGTCGGTGTCGACCAGGCGTCCGCGGGCGGTGTTGACGACGACCGTGCCGTCCTTCATCGCGGCCAGGCGCTCCGCGCTGATGAGCTTCGCGGTCTCGGGCAGATCGGGGGCGTGGACGCTGACGATGTCGCACTGGGCGATGAGCGAGTCGAGGTCCACGAGTTCGGCGCCCAGTTCCGCGGCCTCGGCCTCGTCCAGGTACGGGTCGGCGACGAGGACGTCGAAGTCGAAGGGCCGCAGCAGTTCGATCACGCGGCGGCCGATCTTGGAGGCGCCGACGATGCCGATGGTGCGCCCGAAGTTCCCGACCTCGGGGTGGACGTACCCGAGCGTGAACGACCGCTGCGCCCGGAAGTCCTCGCGGAGGTTGAAGATCCCCTTGCCCGCCATGAGGATCGAGGCGAGCGTGTACTCGGCGACCGGCAGCGCGTTCGCGCCGGAGGACGAGGAGACCGCCAGGCCCCGCTCCCAGCCCTCCTGGGCGACGATCGACTTCACCGTGCCGGCCGCGTGCAGCACGGCCCGCAGCCGCGGCGCCTTCGCGAGCGCCTCGGCGTCGAGCCGCGGCACGCCCCAGCTGGAGACGAGCACCTCGGCCTCGGCCCAGACCGGCTGCACGGCCGGGTCGGCGAAGTCCTGCGCGACCAGGTCCGGGTCGAGGTCGAGCGCGTCGCGCAGGCGCCGCATGAGCGGGTCGGGGAAGAGGAGGGGGAGGAACTCGGGGCTCATGGCGAGCAGCGCCCTCGGTCGGTCAGCCACGCGGGGTCCTTCGATCAGCCGGATAGATATCGGTTTCTAGATTAGGGATCACCTGACGGCTTGTCGAGCCCTCGCCATCGACAAATCCCCATGCCATGGCGCAGTCGCATCGTAGTTAGACCATGACTTTGCAGCTAGACAAGCAGTTTGAGGAACATAACGATTCGATAACCACGCGAGTGGCATTTCCCGGAAACGCCCGTTTGTGCAGAGACCGTTATCTGTCTTGTCCTTGATTCGCGGTGCAGAAACCGCTATCGTCCGCATAGATGGATGCTGATATCCGGAAGGACAGTGCATTGGAACGACGTGCGACGGGGCATGTCCCTCACCGAAAGCGCCTGCGGCTCATGGCGATGGGCGCTGCCCTCGCCACCGGCCTCGGCATGGTCGCGCTGCCCGCCCAGGCGCAGGCGGCCGAGTACGATGACCTCCTCACCGACCACGTGGTCGAGATCAACGAGACGGTGTCCGACGCCGGGTTCGTCCACCCCGGTGTCGGCCTGACCGCCGACGACCTGCGCAACGCCCAGGAGATGGCCCGCGCCGGCCAGGAGCCCTGGGCCTCCTACTTCGCGGCGATGACCGACACGGGCTTCGCCTCCACCACCTACCGGGCGTCGAACTCCAAGTCCGCCGCCGAACCCGACGTGCCACTCGACCCCACCTTCACCCAGGTGGGCATGCGCAACCGCGAGACCAACGACTCATTCGGCGCCCTCACCCAAGCGCTGATGTGGACGATCACCGGCGACGAGGTCTACCGCCGCAACGCGATCCAGGCCCTGCGGACCTGGGGAGGCATGGACCCCACGAAGTACACGTACTTCGCCGACGCGCACATCCACACCGGCCACCCGCTGTACCAGTTCCTCATGGCCGCCGAGATCATCCGCGCCACCGACCCGGTGGACGACGACACGCCCGGCGAGTACGGCGGCTACGACGTGGTCTGGTCCGATGAGGACGACGCCGACCTGCTCGGGAACTTCGCGAACCCCGTGGTGGAGACGTTCCTGTTCTCCAACGAGCGGTGGATGAACCAGCACAACTTTGGCCTATTCGGGCGGATCGCGACCGCAATCTACTCGGACGACGCCGAGGGCTACGCCAAGGGCGTCGAGTGGTTCACCGTCAACTCCGGCGACACCGCGTACGACAACGGCGCGCTCGCGCCGCTGCTGCCGCTCATCGACGCCGACGACCCGATCAACCCCTACGGCACCGACTTCGTGCAGATGCGGGAGATGGGCCGCGACCAGGCGCACGGCGAGTGCAACATCGACAACTTCACGGGCCTCGCGCGGATGCTCGAAGTCCAAGGGACCAAGGTCGATCCGGCCGCCGGGACCGTCTCCACCGCCTCCGATGCGGTGTCCGCCTACGACTTCCTCGACCGGCGGCTCCTCGACGGCGCCGACGCGTTCTACGGGTTCATGATGGGCGCGCCCACGCCGTGGGTCGACGAGACCGGCCAGGGCGTCACCATCGCCCAGGCGTACCGCGGCCGCCTGTTCAACCCCGTCAACGAGCTCTACTACGAGTACGCGCTCGAACGCGGCGTCGACGTCGCCGCCGAGGCCCCCTACCTCGCCGAGCTCTCCGACCGCATGACCGGCCCCTACTACTGGTACGGCACGGGCGTGGCGAACTTCTGGGCCCCCGGAGACAAGAACCCCGAGTACTGGGTGGCCTTCCCCGAGTCCCTCGCCGGGACCGAGCCCGCGCCGCTCCCCGAGACCCCGGCGCTGTCGTTCGCCGACGCCGGGATGGCCCTCGACGAGGGCACCGAGCTGGTCACCGAGGACGGCGCGACCTTCGCGCGCGCCTCGCTGTCCGAGGACGGCACGACCAGCGTCGTCGGGCGCATGATGTACGGCGCGAACGCCCGCATCGGCCTGAAGTTCCGCAGCGACGGCCCCGCCGACCTGGAAGTGCTCTACAAGGAGGAGGCCACCGGGGTCAACCCCGACGAGCAGCCGACGCGAACCCTTGCGTCGCTTGAACTCCCGGACACCGGCGGCGAGTGGCGGTACGTCACGTACCCCGCGGGCGGCCAGAACGTCAACTTCTACCGCCTCACCGGCGCCGACGGCACCACGGTCGACCTCGACTCGGTGATCCTCTCGGGTGCCACCGACCTCACCGCGCCCGCGTTCAACTCCACTGAGGACGCCTACTTCCTGACGGCGCGCGACGAGTCGCAGATCGACCTGTCCGCCGCCGACACCGAAGGGACCGTGGCCTACTCGGTCGACGGCCTGCCGCGCGGCGCCGAGTTCGACACCGCCACCGGCATCCTCACCTGGGAGCCCGCCAAGCGCGAGACCCGCCGCTACGAGGTGCAGGTCGTGGCCGACGACGGCGAGTCCGTCGCCGCCCGCACCGTCGATCTCATCGTGTCGCCCAACCGGTCCCAGACCGTCGAGGCCGCCGTCAGGAACGGCACCGACCGGCGCACGACCTACACGACGGTGACGCACGAGCCGTTCGAGGCCGCCCGCGACGTCGCCAAGGACGCCGCCCGCAGCGGCACCGAAGCGGAGTTCGACGAGGCGCTCGCCGCCCTCGTCGACGCGATCGGCGCCCTCGCGCCGCTCAACCCGCAGCTCGCCGACGACACGTTCGACTACGCGGACACGGCGGTGCCCGTCGGCCTCAGCGCGGGCGCGCTCAACGCGCTCGCCGACGCCGACAACACCTCCAGCAGCGGCGACCTGCGGTCGGACTCGTTCACGCTCGACTTCGGGACGCAGTACCGGATCACGGCCGAGGCGTTCGCGTTCCAGGCCCGCGCGCTGTTCCCGAACCGCTCGCAGGGCACCAACGTGTACGGCTCGAACGACGGCGTCTCCTGGGACCTCCTCACCGAGCGCCCGACCACGGAGACGAGCCGCTGGGAGACCCTCCCGGTCGCCGCCGAGCACGCCGACGAGGCGTACCGGTACCTGAAGGTCCAGCTCGACGAGCCGGGCATCCCGACCGACCCGGCCTACCCGGGCATCTGGTCGATCGGCGAGTTCCGCATCGGCGGCGAGCGCAGCGAGGTCCAAGGGGATATCACCACCGCCACCATCGCGTCCCCGGACGCCTTGGCGGGCAGGGTGACCGCGGGCGACACCGTGAACGTCGCGTTCACCAGCCCGACCGCGATCACCGGCGTCTCGGCGTCGATCGCGGGCCAGCCGCTCACTGTGGCCTCTGAGGACGGTCTGCACTGGACGGCGACGGGCGTTCTCGGCGACCTCGACGGCGGGCAGCGGCTCGACCTCGCGATCGACCACACCACCGCCGACGGCGACACCGCCGTCACGATCCACGGCTCCACCGACGGGACCGCCCTGTACGGCTCCGACGAGCGGAACCTCGTGGACCTGTCCGCCGCCGAAGTCGTCACGGCCGCAGGCGAACCCGACCCGGCGAAGGCCGCGCATTCGGCGGCGATGCTCGACGGGAACGCCGCGACGTTCAGCGACGTGCCCGTCGTCGACGGGCAGTCGACGCTGATCTGGGACTTCGGCGAGGGCGCGAGCCTCGTGCTCGACCGCGCCGACTTCCTCGCGCGGCAGGACAACAACGGCATGATCCGCATGGACGACCTTGTCCTGGAGGGCTCGAACGACCTCGACACCTGGACGCGGCTCACCGACCCGACGGTCAAGACCCTGTCCTGGCAGGGCCTCGATGCCGAAGGCGCCGAAGGCTACCGGTACCTGCGGGTGTCGAACCGCGCGCTCATCGACATCGCGGAACTGCGCGTCTTCGGCAGCCTCGACCTCGACCTGGACACCATCGTCGCCCGGGCCGAAGCCGTCGACCTCGACGCGCACTCGCGGGCCTCGGCGATCCTGTTCACCCGCGAACTCGACGCCGTCAAGGCCGCCGCCGAGGAAACCGGCGCCGATGAGACCGCGCTCGCGCGCCGCCTCCTCGACGCCTGGGGCCTCCTCGAAGACCCCGCGACCACCCAAGCGGCCGTCGTAGACGCCGACTGGGTGACCGCGAGCAGCGCGTCCTGGGACGGCACGAAGGACGCCGCCGCCAACGGCTGGGCCCTCTTCGACGGCGACACCGCCACGTACACCGACACCACGACCGCGAGCGGCTGGGTGCGGGTCCTGCCCGGCGGCGACACCGCGTTCACCGTGGAGACCGTGCGGTTCCACCCGCGCTCGACCCACGTGTCGCGGGCCGTCGGCGTCCAGTTCCAGGGCTCGAACGACGGCGGCGCGACCTGGACGACCTTCGCCACCGTCACGGCCGCGAACGGCGGCTGGAACACGATCGACCTCGCCGAGGTCGCCGCATACGGGGCGCTGCGCGTGAACGCCCCGAGCGGGAACACCAACCTCGCCGAGGTCGAGTTCCTCACCACCGTCGCCGACCGCACCGGCCTGCAACTCCTCCTCGACGAGACCGCGGACCTCGCCGAAGCCGACTGGACGCCCGCGTCCTGGACCGCCCTGACCGCGGCCCGCGACGCGGCCGCCGCGATCGGCGCCGACGCCGTCCAAGCGGACGTCGACGCCGCGGCCGACGCGCTCGCTGCCGCCGTCGAGGGCCTTGAACAGCCATAACGCTGCCAGATGAGGAGGGCCCCGGCCGCTGACGGCGGCCGGGGCCCTCGCTCCGTTCCAGCTCAGCGGCATGTCAGCGCCCTGTCAGCGGGCCCGCCGATAGTTGCGGACATGAGCGGATCGCGAACGATACCGACCACGGTCGGCTTATCGTCGAGACCACCGCCGGAAACCGAACACCGCAACCAGGAGCACCGCCATGACCGTCGAACTGACCGCCCACGACAAGACCACCATCCGCACCGCCGCCTACGGCGCCGTCACCCTCATGTCCTACGCGGGCATCGCGGGCTCGGCCCACAAGGTCGCCACCGACGGCACGCTGGCGCTCACGGCCGCCACCGGCGCCGTCGGCCACGTCCTCGCCGAGAAGAAGCGCGACTTCAAACTCCAGGCGAAGAGCTCCGCCGCCCTCGCCGACCAGGTCCTGCCCGCCCTGACCGATTCGGTGAAGCTCCTCGAAGCCCAGGACCCCGCCGAGGCCGAGAACTTCCGCCGCACCGTCACCGTCGCCATCGCCGCCGCCAACCGCGCCCACCGCGGCGAACCCAGCCCCACCATGGCCGAGATGACCCGCAAGATCACCGAAGCCCTCGACGCCGCGTGACCGCCCCGTGCGAAGGCCCCGAACGCGTTTGCGCCGGGGCCTTCGGCGTTACCCTCACCAGATGACCGGGACCCGACTCACGCTGACCTCCATCACCGTCACCGCGCCCGACCCGCGGCTCCTCGCCGACTTCTACGCGCGCCTCCTCGGCGTCCCCGTCGCCGTCAGCGAACCGCCCCGCCCCGGCGAACCCGACAGCGCCGGGTGGGCCCAGGTCCGCACCGGCGACGGCCTCACCCTCAACTTCGAATACGAGGCGCACTGGCAGGCCCCCGTCTGGCCCGCCCAGGACGACCGCCCCCACGCCACCCAGCACCTCGACATCCACGTCGACGACCTCGACACCGCCGTCGCCCACGCCGCCGAACAAGGCGCCCGCCTCGCCGACTTCCAACCCCAAGCAGACGTGAGAGTCCTCTTCGACCCCGCCGGCCACCCGTTCTGCCTCTTCCTCTGAGGCACGGGCTTTGCGCCCCGCGCCGCGCGCCGCCCGGGATAGCATCGGCTGATGGCGGGGTCCACAGTGCGGGCGGACGGCGGGGCGGTGGTGCCCGCGGTCGTCGCGGTGCTGCTCGGGCTCGCCACGGTCGTCGTCCTGTGGCGGCTGTACCGGAGCGGGACCAGGGGCGCGCCGCTCGCGCTCATGGGGATCGGGGCCGCGGCCGCGGTCGTCGGGGCCGCGCTGGTCGTCGCCGACCCGTTCGGGACCGCCGGTGCCATGACCGTGCTCGCCGTCGTCGGCGGTCCCGCCGTCTACCTCGTCGGGAACCTGCTCGCGGTGCGCGCGGACACCGGCCGCGTCTCGCGCTCCCGGATCGGCGCCCTCGCGGGCCTCGCGGTCGTCGCGCTCATCGGGGTCGTGCTGCCCGCGCTCGTGCTCGCGGCGCTCGCGTTCGCCGTGCTCCTGCTCCTCGCCCTCGGCGCCGCAGGCTGGTTCAAGCCGCCGTCGATCAACGTCCGGGACTGACGTGCGGTTCGCCCTCGCCCTCACCGCGCTGCTTCTCGCGGTCCTCGCCTACGGGATCGCCGCCGGAGTCGGCACCGGTGGGCCCCAAGGAGTCCCGGCCGTCGACTGCTTCCACGTCGACGCCACCGGCGACATCGGCACCTGCGCCGACGCCCCCGAACCCGCGCTCACCGGCCCCCTCGCCGCCGCCGACTGGGCATGGTGGGGGCCGGCCGCGGCGCCCGTCGCGTTCGGGGCCCTCGTGCTCGCCGTGTGGCAGCGGATCAGGCGGTCGACAGCCGCATCGCGGGCTCCGCGGAGACCTTGAACCCGATCTGCTCGTACATGCCGAGCCCCTGGTCCGTCGCGAGCAGCTCCACCGTGCCGACGCCGTTGTCGCGGAACCACTCCACGAGCGCGTCCATGCACGCCCGGCTGTACCCGCGCCGCCGCCACTCGGGATCGGTCACCACGTTGAACACCCACCCGTACAGGCCGGACGGGTTCCCCGGGGTCGGCAGCCGCTCGCTCACCGTCCCCACCGCGCAGGCCGCGAGCCGCCCCGACCCGTCGGGCGCGTCGACGACCACGGCGTGCATCGTCGGGGAGGGCTCGGCGAGGCGCCGCGACAGGGCCTCGGCGGTCACGGCCCGCCACTGCGGGTCCGAGGTGTCGAACCACTCCGAGAGCAGGAGCGACCGGAACCGGACGAGCTCCTCGATGTCGCCGGGGCCGGCGCTGCGCGTTGCGATCATGGCGCGAGTCTAGGCCGACACCGGGCGTCACCCGAACCGGTTTGCGCGGGTACCGTTGCGCCCCAGACCGTGCCATGATGGGACCTATGTCCCGCCGCCCAAAGGACCTCACCCCCGAGCAGCTCCGCTTCGTCCCCCAGAAGCCGGTGCGCTGGCTCTCGCCGCGCACGCTCATCGACACGAGCATGCGTTTCGGCCTCGCCCGCGTGTTCGGCGGCTACGTCGACAAGCGCGAGATCATCGGCAACCGCCCGCAGCCGGTCTACGACCACTCCGGCGCCGAGGAGCTGTGGATCGACTACGTCGCCGACATCGGCGACGGCTTCAACGCCACCTACTCGATCGCGTACCTCATGGCCCAGGACGAACTGGAGGTCGGCGGCGAGCGGCTGCCGCGCGGCTCGGTGCTCGTCATGGGCGGCGACGAGGTGTACCCGGCGGGGGACTGGGTCGAGTACGAGCAGCGCATGAAGGGCCCGTACGAGGCCGCGAACCCGGGCTGTCCCGTTGCGCTGTACGCGATCCCGGGGAACCACGACTGGTTCGACGGCCTGACCGCGTTCGCGCGGCAGTTCACCGAGGGCCGCACGATCGGCGGGTACCGGACCTTCCAGAAGCGGTCCTACTACGCGCTGAACCTGCCGCACCGCTGGTGGCTGTTCGCGCTCGACGCGCAGTTCGACACCCACCTGGACCAGAACCAGATCGAGTACTTCCGGCGCGCGGCCGAGCAGATGCAGCCGGGCGACCAGGTGATCCTGTGCGTCGCGCAGCCGTCGTGGCTGTGGACGGCCGAGGACCCGCGCTCGTTCGACCGGATCGACCACTTCATCCGCGACGTCATCGCCGCGCGCGGCGGCCGCGTGCCCCTCATCCTCACCGGCGACCGCCACCACTACGCGCACTACTCCGAAGTGGACGGCGTGCGGCACCTGGTGGGCGCCGGGGGCGGCGGCGCGTACCTGTCTCCGACCCACACGCTCCCCGAGGAGCTGACGGCCCCGCGCAAGTCGGTCCCCGAACCCGATGCGCCCGAACGGGAGTTCCGACTCACGCAGACGTACCCGTCGAAGGCGAAGTCGATGGGCTACGCGTTCGGGATCTTCGCGCGGCTGCCGTGGCTGAACAAGGGCTTCGTGGCGCTCATGGCCGTCGTCTCCCTCATCGCCACCGTGTCCATCCTGGAGGGAACCGGGACGACCGTCGCCGTCGCGGCCGTGCTCCTCGGCGCAGGCGTCGGCTTCGCGCACCCCGGCCAGGGCCGCCGCACGAGCAGGCACTACATACTCGGCGGCCTGCACGGCCTCGCGCAAGTGGCGCTGTCGTGGACGGGCGCGCAGATCATCAAGCAGTTCGACGACGTGTCACTGTGGACATACCTGGTGTACCTGCCGCTCGCCGGGCTCGCCGGGACCTGGCTCGTGGGCCTCTACCTCGTGGTCGCGAACCGATTGGGCGTCAACGCGAACGAGCTGTTCGCGGGCATGTCGGTGATCGACCAGAAGTGCTTCCTGCGCATCCGCGTCGATGCGAACGGCGCCACGGTCTACCCGATCGGCCTCGACCGGGTCGGCCGCCAGTGGGCCGCCGATCCCGAAGGGGGCGAGACGGACTCGTGGATCAAGCCGGTCACTCCGCTGAAGCCGCGGCTCATCGAGCCGGGCTTCGCCGCGTCCCACCCCGGCCCCAGCGCGGCGTCGCTGCCGCGGCAGAACCCGGTGCGCCGCTTCATGGCCCAGGCGGGGGAGTGGTTCTCCAGCCGCTGACCTACTGCGGCCGCGGCTCGGCCGGGGTCTCCATGACCGCGTCCGGTCCGTGCCCGCCGCGGCCCATGAGCCGGTGCAGCCCCGGGCTGAACACCGCGAGGACCACGGCCGTGAGGATCGCGAGGCCCGCGAGGATGTAGAAGAACGCCTGCTCGCCGACCTTCGGCACCAGGAACGCGTACGCCTGCCCGCCGAGCGGCGTGCCCACGGCCGGGCCGAGGAACCACACGCCCATCAACTGGCCCTTGAGGTTCGCGGGCGCCAGCTGCGTCGTCACCGACAGGCCCACGGGCGAGACGCACAGCTCGCCCCACGTCAGCAGCAGGTACACCACGACCATCCACCCGAGCGCGACGAGGATCCCGGAGTCGGCGCGGCCTTGCAGCCACCCCAGGAACACCCACGACAGGCCCGTCAGGCCCACGCCGAGCGCGAACTTGTACGCCGTGCCGAAGCCCGTCCCGGCCTTGAGCCAGATCGCGCCGAAGATCGGCGAGAAGATGAGGATGAAGATCGAGTTGAAGTTCTGCACCCCGCCCGCGGGCAGGTGGAAGCCCCACGAGTCGAGGTCCACGGAGTTCGCCGCGAACGCGGTGAGGATCGACCCCATCTGGAGGTACAGCATCCAGAACACGACCGACGCGATGAACAGGCCGACGTACGCGCGCAGGCCCGCCTTCTCCGCGGGCGTCACGTCCTTCGCCTCGCCGAAGATGTAGATGAAGTACCAGACCGCGGCCGCGATCGACAGGATCGTCACGACCGTGGGCACCGTCGAGAGCGTCAGCGTCCCGGTCGCCGCCCAGATCGCGATCGCCACCGCCGCGACCACGAGCGAGATCACGATGATCCGCACGACCTTGCCGCGCTCCTCGTCGGCGAGCGGCCGCGAGGGCCCGATGCCGGTGCCCGTCAGGCGCGACCAGCCGCGCACGTACCAGAGCAGGCCGAGCGCCATCCCGACCGCGGCGGCGCCGAAGCCGAGGTGCCAGCGGTCGTCCCCGGCGAGGTAGGGCGTGACGAGGATGCCGAGGAACCCGCCGAGGTTGATGCCCATGTAGAACACGGAGAAGCCGGAGTCGCGGCGCGCGTCGGTGTCGCCGTCGTAGAGGCGCCCGACCATGACGGAGATGTTCGGCTTCAGCAGGCCCGAGCCGAGCACGACCAGGAACAGGCCGAGGAACACCAGGGCCGGGCCGCTCACCGGGATCGCCATCGAGATGTGGCCGCACATGATGATGACGCCGCCGATGAGCACCGCGCGCCGTGCGCCCAGGATGCGGTCGGCGAGCCACCCGCCCGGCAGCGACGTCAGGTACACCGCGCCGGAGTACAGCGACGCGATCGGGACGGCGACCGTGTCGCTCAGGCCCAGGCCGTTCTGGAGCACGGACGCGGTGAGGAACGTCAGCAGGATGCCCTGGAGCCCGTAGAAGCTGAACCGCTCCCACATCTCGGTGCCGAACAGGACCGCGAGGCCGCGCGGATGCCCGAAGAAGGTCTTCTCGCGGCCGGCGGCCGGGTACTCGCGATGGGACATCTCGGTCCTCCCGTGTCTCGGCGCTGCACTGCGCACTCTGGTACCCGGCGCGACCGGCGCCGACACCTGCCGACGCTAACCGGTCGCGGGCGTGCAGGCGGCGGGAACGGACGAAACGGGCGTCACCGAACGGATGCGGTGCGGTCATTTGTCTGATATGCACGGTTGCCTGGACTACGATCCGCCCTATGAGCGACGATCCTTACTGGAACCCCGGCCCGACCGACGAGCCGTCCGGCCGCTTCTCCGGCGGCGACCCGCTCGTCACCGACACGTTCGAGGGCTGGTGGCACGCCTCGCTCGACGTCGTCCAGCGCTCCTGGCGCTCGGTCGGCCTCATCCTCCTGATCGGCGTGGTCCTGCCGCGCTGGATCCTCGGCGCCTACAACAACAACGTGCGCACCCCCGACACGGACGTGGCCGTCACCGACTGGGGGACGTTCGTGCGCGAGTACTCGCCCGGCGTCCTCGCCGGGTTCATCGGCCTGGTCCTCGGCCTCGCGGTCCTGTACGTCTCCGGCTCGGCGGTCCTCGGCGCCGTGCGCACCGCCGCGGCCGAGGCCGCCGGGGGCTTCCTCTCCCTCGGCGAGGCGTTCTCCTTCGGGTTCAAGCGCGGCGGGAAGTTCTTCCTGTGGCTGCTGCTCGCCTGGGTCACCATCGTCGCGGGCCTGGTCCTGTGCGTCCTGCCCGGCCTGTGGGCGATCTTCGCGCTCAGCCTCATGGCCCCCGCGGCGGTCTTCGAGGCCCGCCGCAGCCCCTACGGCCGGTCGATCCAGCTGACGCACTCGGCGTTCTGGCCCGCGCTCGGGCGCCTGTGCATCGTCGTGCTCGTCGCCATCGCCGCCAACATCCTCATCGCGATCATCGGCCTGCTCCTGGCGGGCGTGTGGCACGCGGTCTTCGCGGGCTGGCTCGCCGCGATCCTCACCGTCGTCACCGAGGCGGTCATGGCGCTGCTGCTCCTGGCCCCGATGATCTGGGTCCTGTCGGCGTCCCTGTGCACGTACGCGTGGCTGCGCGGGCGCACCGAGCCGCTCTCGGCCACGTCCCTGTCCGCGGAGGCCTCGGGCGCGGCGGCCCCCGGCGAATACACCGGCCCCGGCGAGCCCGGCCACCCCGGATCGCCCTCGCCGACCCCGTAAGGATCGATGCCGTGCAGTGGACGCCGGGGCACCCGCCCCGGCGTCCGCGCTTTCCACCACTGGTTCCGTGCCCCGGATTGGCACTCTCACGGCGAGAGTGCTACAACTGATTTGGCACTCGCCGCTGGGGAGTGCTAAACACGCGATGAGGTGGTCGGGTCCTCTGGGCCTACCGTCGCGGGTATGCCGCCTCACCGTCGACCGACGAACGTTATCCGAAAGGAAGCCATCCACATGGCGAAGATGATCGCATTCGACGAGGAGGCTCGCCGCGGGCTGGAGCGGGGCTTGAACACCCTCGCGGAGGCCGTCAAGGTGACCCTCGGCCCGAAGGGCCGCAACGTCGTGCTGGACAAGAAGTGGGGCGCCCCCACGATCACCAACGACGGCGTGTCCGTCGCCAAGGAGATCGAGCTGGAGGACCCCTACGAGAAGATCGGCGCCGAGCTCGTCAAGGAGGTCGCCAAGAAGACCGACGACGTCGCGGGCGACGGCACCACCACCGCCACCGTGCTCGCGCAGGCCCTCGTGAAGGAAGGCCTCCGCGCGGTCGCCGCCGGCGCCAACCCGATCGGCATCAAGAAGGGCATCGAGAAGGCCGTCGCGGCCGTCGTCGAGCACCTCCAGGCCAGCGCCAAGGAGGTCGACACCGAGGAGCAGATCGCGAACACCGCGTCCATCTCCGCGGGCGACGCCACCGTCGGCGCCATCATCGCCGAGGCGATGGAGAAGGTCGGCAAGGAAGGCGTCATCACCGTCGAGGAGTCGAACACCTTCGGCCTCGACCTCGAACTGACCGAGGGCATGCGCTTCGACAAGGGCTACCTGTCCGGTTACTTCGTGACCGACCAGGACCGCATGGAGGCCGTGCTCGAAGAGCCGTACATCCTCGTCGCGAACCAGAAGATCTCCGCGGTCAAGGACCTCCTGCCGACCCTGGAGAAGGTCACCCAGACCGGCAAGCCGCTCCTGATCATCGCCGAGGACGTGGACGGCGAGGCCCTCCCGACCCTGGTGGTCAACAAGATCCGCGGCATCTTCAAGTCGGCCGCCGTCAAGGCCCCCGGCTTCGGCGACCGCCGCAAGGCCATGCTCGGCGACATCGCCATCCTCACCGGCGGCCAGGTCATCTCCGAGGAGCTCGGCCTCAAGCTGGAGAACACCGACCTGTCCCTGCTGGGCCAGGCCCGCAAGGTCGTCATCACCAAGGACGACACCATCATCGTCGACGGCGGCGGCGACGAGGACGCGATCCAGGGCCGGATCAACCAGATCCGCGCCGAGATCGAGAACTCCGACTCCGACTACGACCGCGAGAAGCTCCAGGAGCGCCTCGCGCGCCTGGCCGGCGGCGTCGCCGTCATCAAGGTCGGCGCGGCCACCGAGGTCGAGCTGAAGGAGCGCAAGCACCGCGTCGAGGACGCCGTGCGCAACGCCAAGGCGGCCGTGGAAGAGGGCATCCTCCCCGGCGGCGGCACCGCGCTCGCCCAGGCCGACTCGGCGTTCGAGAAGGTCGAGGCCGAGGGCGACGAGGCCACCGGTGTGGAGATCGTCCGCCGCTCGCTCGGCGCGCCGCTCCGCGCGATCGCCGAGAACGCCGGCCTCGAAGGCGGCGTCGTGGTGGAGAAGGTCAAGGGCCTGCCTGCGGGCCACGGCCTCAACGCCGACTCCGGCGAGTACGTCGACATGCTCGCCGCGGGCATCCCCGACCCGGCCAAGGTGACCCGCTCGGCGCTCCAGAACGCCGCGTCGATCGCCGCGCTGTTCCTCACCACCGAGGCCGTCGTCGCCGACGCCCCGGAGAAGGAAGGCGCCGGCGCCGCCGGCGGCGGCATGGGCGACATGGGCGGCATGATGTAAGCAGCCCTTCGGGACTGCTTACTCGGGCCGACTGAGTACTGCAGGGGAGGACCCCTCACTGTAAAGTGAGAGGTTCTCCCTTTCTCTGTACTGGCCTCCAGTGCAGACGGCGCAGCCGCTGCGCAAGCGGCATACCGCCCCAACCACGGGCGGTATGCCGCGACGCCCGCACCGGCGGGAGCGGTGGCGAGAGCGACCACCCCCGATCGGGTGACACGGGGCCCGCGAGGGCCCGTTTTTGTCGGACCCGGATGGCAACCTGGCGCCTACGGTCCCCTCTGGGTGGGTGGGGGCTAGGGATGGTATTACGGGCCTAAGCTTTCAACGCCCGAAATGTTTGCGGCCCAGCCGATTCGCGGCTCTTCACACCGTGTGCGACGCGGGCTAACCTTTGCACGTGTCCCCCGCACCCCGCCCGCACCGCTCCGATCGGCGCCTCGCCGCGCTGGCGTTCATGACCGGCGTGCTCGCCGTGCTCGTCTTCACCTGCTACGTCGGCGGCACCGCCACCGAGTCGCGCCTCGCCGAGCCCGACCCGTTCCCCGCCGTCCCCGAGCCCGACGCGCCCGCGTACCGCGAGGACGGCCCCCTCCTCCTCGTGTGCACCGACGACGCCGAGGACTTCGCCGAGCGCAACGAAGGCGTCGTCTACAGCGAGCGCATCGCCAACGAGCGCCTCCAGGAGGACTGCCTCGCCGACGGCTACCGCGACCTGCCCGCCGCCATCGCCGCCGCGGAACCCGACGCGCGCATCCAGATCCTCCCCGGCCACTACACCGTCGACGCCACGATCGTCGTCGAGACCGCCGGCCTCCAGATCGAGGGCGTCGGCGACAGCCCCGACGACGTGCAGGTCTCCGCGCACTTCGCCGCCGACGCCGTCCTCACCGCCCACGCCGCCTCCGGCCTCTACATCAAGGGCGTCGCCTTCGGCCAGGCCCGCGGCGCCGCCCTGCGGCTCACCGCCGTCGAAAGCGCGATGCTCGACGAGGTCGGCGCGTTCCAGAGCGACGGCGCGGGCATCCACGTCGCCGACTCCTCCGGCGTCGAGGTCCGCGACTGCCGCGCCGAGGCCGCCGACACCGCCGGGGTCCTCATCGAGAACTCCAGCGCCCACGTGATCGGCTGCGAGGCCACCGGGAACGCCGCGGGGATCGAGATCCGCGGCACCGACACCACCGCCAGCGCCGTCGGGAACCGCCTGCACGGCAACACGACCGGGCTCGTCATCGCCGACTCCGGGCCTGCCGCCGAGATCGACGTCAGCGACAACGTCGTCTACGGCAACAACGCCGACCACTACAGCCTCCTCGGCACCGCCGCCTGCGAGACCGATGCGGCCCAGCGCGACTGGACCGGCGGGGTCCTGTGCCCCGACCGCACCTACCCCGCCGGGGTCGGCGTGCTCATCGCGAACGGCACCGGCACCGCGGTCGCCGAGAACCGGATCTGGAACCAGCAGACCGCGGGCGTCGCCGCCTGGGGCAGACCGGGCCAGGAGGCGGGGCTCGGCGGGGACCGGAACACGTTCAGCGGCAACGTCTACGGCTTCCGCGAGGACGGCGCGAAGCACCGCAACCGCCTCGACGTGTGGTGGGACGGCACCGGCGCCGCGACCTGCTTCGACGAGTCCGGCACGCACCGCACGACTCCCTCGGTGCTCCCCGCGTGCGGCGGCGACGTCGCGCGCATCGCCGGAGACCCGCTGCGCACCTTGAAGGTGTGGGAGTGCGGGCTCGGGGACTCGGGCGACCTGTCGGCGACGTGCGACTGGCTCGGAGCGCGGTTCACCGACCGGCTCGAATTCCAGACGGCCGTGGCGTTCGCCGCGGTGCTGCTGTTCCTCGCGGGCGCGGGGTGGCTCGGCGCCGCGCGGTCGCCGAACCCGCCGCGGGCGGGGGCGATGACGTTCTCGGCCATCGCGACCGGGTGCGGGGCGCTGCTGTTCGTGCTCGCGGTCTGGTCGGGCCGCGCCGACTACGAGGCGCTCGCGGTGGCGCTGTGGGGCGGCGGGTGGCTGCTGGCGGGGCGGTCGTGGTTCCGGTCGGGGGTGCGGTTCCTCGGCGGGTTCACGGTGATCGTGGGCGGGATCGCGGTGCTCGACGCGATCGACCGCGGGGTGGTGACGCTCGCGCCGATGCCGGTGTCCCCGGCGTGGCTGTGGCTCGGGCTCCTGCCCTTGTGGACGCTGTTCGCGCTCGGCGCGGCCTTCGGGCCCCGCCGCCGCGGGGAGGAGCCGGTGCAGGTCGAGCGCACTCCGGTGACCGCCCCGGTGAACGACCGCTGGGACTGGTGAGCGCCCCGACTGTGGAAAACCCGAGCGGATTCACGGAACCGGCGCACCGCCCGATCGCGTACTGTTGCCCCATGACTTGGACCTGGAAGCTCGAAGACGCCGACGGCAACGCCATCGAAACCCCCGACAGCGACCTGGGCAGCCAGGGCGACGCGGAGTCGTGGCTGGGCGAGCGGTGGCGCGAGTTCGCCGACCAGGGGGCCGCGGTCGCGATCCTCGTCGAGGACGGCGCCACGGTCTACCGCATGGACCTCACCCCCGCCGAGGAGTAGCCACACCAGTCGACTGTCGCACCCCGCTGGCACCTTTGAAGCCGGGGGCGTCGGTGAACCGACACCCCCGACCTCGGGGGCCGGAGGCGAGCGTCGCCGATCGGCGCCGGGCCGTAATAGGCTGGGCCGCGTGACCACCGCCGGTACCCTCACTCTGACCGCCACCCGCGCCCGCGCCGCGCTCGACGCGCGGCGCGGCATCGTCCGCCTCCACCCCGAGGCCCTCACCGCCCTGGGCCTGCGCCCCGGCGACGCCGTCGGGATCACCGGGAGGCGCACGACCGCCGCGATCGCCCTCGAAGCCGACCGGTACGCGTCCCGCCGCGCCCTCTACGCCGACGACCTGACGCTCGGCAACATCGGCGCCCGCGACGGCGACCCCGTGCGCCTCGCGCCGGTCGCCCTCACCGCCGCCGACCGGGTGGTCCTGTCGGGCCCGGCGTCCGCGGTCGCCGTGGTCGACCCGGACACGCTGCGGCTCGCGCTGCTGTCGAAGGTCGTGTGCGAGGGCGACGACGTGTCGCTGCTGCCGATCGAGCTCGGCTCCTCCGCGCGCGACGCGGTCACCGCGACCCGCCGCACGCTCAACAACACCCTCGGCATGGGCTGGACCACCATGGTGCTCAACGTGGTCGAGGCCGACCCGGCCCGCGGCGCGATGATCACCTCCGACACCCGCGTCGAGTGGGTCGGCGCCACGCGCGCCGCCGCGGACCTCCCCTCGGACCTGCCGCTGCCCGCCGGCCGCACCGCCGAACGCATGCCGGTCTCCTACGGCGGCACCGCGAGCGCGGCCCGGCCGCGCACCGAGTCGCAGGCGCCGCTGTCGAATACGCCTGCGCCGCAAGCCGTCCCGGGCGTCGCCCCGATCCCGTACGACGAGCTCGCGGGCGCGAAGATCCCCGCCGAGGAGCTGCGCGAACTCCTCGACCTGGGCTTCAACCACCGCGAAGTCCTCAAGGTCGTCGGCACCGACATGGCCCTGGGCGTGCTCGTCTCGGGCCCGTCGGGCGCCGGGAAGGCCACGATCGTCCGCTCGGTCGCCGAGGCGGTCGGCGCGCGCGTCAGCGAGGTCTCCGGCTCCGACCTCGCGGCCCTGGAGGCGAACGCCGCGGCCGACCGGCTCCGCTCGGCCGTCGCCGCGCTCGCGGTCCCCGGGGTGCTGCTCGTCCGCGGCGTCGAGCACCTCGCGCCCGCCGGGCGCCGGACCCCGTTGGGCACCATGTTCGCCCGCCTCGTCGAGGAGGTCCTCGCCGAACCCGGCGAGCACGCCGTGGTCTGCACGACCGCGCGCGTCGAGGATGTGGACCCGACACTGCGCTCGCGCCTGGAGCACGAGGTCGTCGTGCCCATGCCCGACGCCGAGGCCCGCCGCGACCTCCTCGTGTACTTCACCCGCTCGATGAAGGTGGCCGAGGACGTCAAGCTCGAAGCGGTCGCCCACCGCGCCCCCGGCTACGTCGCCTCCGACCTCGCGGTCATGGTCCGCGAGGCCGGGGTGCGGGCGGCCCTGCGCGCCAAGGACGGCGGGGCCACCGCGCTTCAGATCGCCGACTTCGACGGCGCCCTCGAATCGGTGCGGCCCACCAGCCTCGCCGGGGACTCGGTCGAGCTGGGCGGGCTCACCCTCGCCGACGTCGGCGGCATGGAGGACCTGAAGCAGACCCTCACCGAGACCGTCCTGTGGCCCCTCACGTACCCGGACGCGTTCACGCGCCTGGGCATCGAGGCCCCGCGCGGCATCCTCCTGTACGGCCCGCCCGGCTGCGGGAAGACCTACATCGTGCGCGCGGTCGCGGGGGAGGGCCATGCGAACGTCATGAGCGTCAAGGGGTCCGAGCTGCTGAACAAGTGGGTCGGCGAGTCCGAGAAGAACGTGCGCGAGCTCTTCCGCCGCGCCCGCCAGGCCAGCCCCACCCTCATGTTCTTCGACGAGCTCGACGCCCTCGCGCCGGTCCGCGGGGCCGGGACCGACGGCGGCACCGCCGACCGCGTGGTCGCCGCGCTCCTCACCGAGCTCGACGGCGCCGAGGCCCTGCGCGACGTCGTGGTCGTCGGCGCCACCAACCGCCCCGACATGATCGACCCGGCGCTCCTGCGCCCCGGCCGCCTGGAGCGCCTCGTCTACGTGCCGCCGCCCGACGCGCGCGGGCGCGCGGACATCCTGCGCGCCAACGCGAAGAACGTGCCCTTCGCCGAGGACGTCGACCTCGACGCCGTCGCCGACGAGCTGTGGCTCTACTCCGCCGCCGACTGCGCCGCGCTCGTCCGGGAGGCCGCCCTCACCGCGATGCGCGAGTCCCTCGACGCGAGCATCGTCACCGCCGGTCACGTCGAGCAGGCCATGGAGCGGGTCCGGCCCAGCCTCGACCCCGAGCAGCTGGAGTACCTGGAGAACTACGCCCAGAACCGCGAGGGATAGCGACCCGAGGACGGACGGCCGCACCGGCTCGGTGCGGCCGTCCGTCGCGTGTGCGAGCGGCACAGCGAGAGCACCCGTCAAAATTCGAGAGCACTGCTCTTGCATTTTCGGCAGGAGTGTGCGATCGTTGATCTCAACAGAGAGCACCGCTCTCGAATGCGAGAAGGGATCTCCCAATGACCGACCACGTCATCCTCGGCAAAGGCCAGATCGGCTCCACCGTCGCGGGCCTCCTCGCCGAGCGCGGGGAGCGCGTGCGCGTTCTCAGCCGCTCCGGCGGGCCCTCGCAGCCCGGCATCGAGCACGTCAAGGTCGACGCCCGCGACGCCGCCGCCCTCACCGCCGCCACCAAGGGCGCCGACGTCATCTACAACTGCGCCAACCCCGCCGGGTACCACCAGTGGGCCGACGAGTGGCCGCCCATGTTCGCCGCGATCCTCGCCGCCGCCAAGGCCCACGGCGCCGGCCTCGTCAACACCGGGAACCTGTACGTCTACGGCCCCGTCACCGCCCCCATGACCGAGCGCACCCCGCTCAAGTCCCCCGGCCACAAGGGCCAGATCCGCATCAAGATGTGGAACGACGCCATGGCCCTCCACGACAGCGGCGACCTCCGCTTCACCGAGGCCCGCGGCTCCGACTACTTCGGCCCCGGCGCCCTCGCCGACGCCATGCTCGGCGAGCGCATCGTCCGCCCCGTCGTCGAAGGCAAGGGCGTCAGCGTCCTCGGCGACCCCGACGCGCCCCACTCCTTCACCTACATCCCCGACGTCGCCCGCGCCCTCATCCGCCTCGGCGGCGACGACCGCGCCTGGGGCCGCCCCTGGCACGTCCCCACCGCCCCGGCCGCCTCCCAGCGCGAGATGATCGACGCCATGGCCCGCCTCCTCGGCCGCGGCCCCGTCCGCGTCGGCAGGATGCCCTGGTGGTTCCTCATCCACGTCGTCGGCATCGCCGCGCCCGCCATGAAGGGCATGGCCGAGACCCGCCACCAGTGGGACGGACCGTACGTCATGGAGTCGCAGGACTTCACCGACACGTTCGGCGACAAGCCGACCGACACCGACACCGCGCTGGCCGAGACCCTGGAGTGGTGGCGCCGCCGCCTCGCCGCGTGACATCAGGAGTTCGCGGACCGTTCACCCGGGTGCCGGCAACCGGCCACGGCCCCGGGGCGTTCTCACGGCATAGTCACGCTCCCGCCCAGAGGAAGTGAGCCCATGCGCCTGTCGCCTCTCGTCCCGGCTTCGATCAAGCGCCGCCTGCGCCGCGCCGCCCCGCGGTCCAAGGAGTTCCTGCACGTCATCGCCACCCGCCACGGGATCGGCGTGTTCGACGAGCAGTGGTTCGCCTACCGGCAGCTCATGATGGAGCACCTGACGCTCGCCTCGCTCGACGCCCAGGCCGACCGCGACTTCGTCTGGGTGATCGGGGTCGACCGCGACATGCCGCCCGAGGCCCGCAAGCGCCTCGACGGCATGGCCGAGGGCCGCCCCTGGATCCGGATCGCCGAGACCGAGCTCAAGCGCGACTTCGTGCCCGATCTCGCGGCCTGGGTCCGCGCGGAGGCCAAGGCCCGCAAGCGGGGCTGGGTCCTCACCACCCGCCTCGACGACGACGACGCGATCCACCGCGACCTCACCGGCCGCCTCCACGCGGAGGCCGCCGCGTACCTCGCCGCGGGCAACAAGGCGCCCGCGATCCTCTCTCCCGTCCTGGGCTGCAACTGGGTCCCGTCGAAGGCCGCCGGGCACCGCGCCTACCACCACAGCCCCTCGATCGGCCTGAGCCTCCTGGAGCACGCCTCGGACCCGGGCACGGTCTACCGCAACAACCACCGCACGCTCGCGCAGGTCCTCGCCCCGTGGAACTACAACGTGCGCCACCTCGACGGCGAGACCATGTGGTGGCTCTACGCCCACACCGGCCTGTCCCACATGCAGAGCGAGGGCTCGGACCGCATGGACAAGGTCGCCGGCCACCGCCGCGCGTTCAAACTCGACGCAGCGCGACTGGCCCCGTTCGGCGTCACCGCCGAAGGGGCCAGGATCATCCGCGAGACCCCCGAGCCGGAGGTCGGCGGCACGCTGTTCGAGCTCAACCGCCGCGGTCTCGACCTGGAGGACGAGATCCACGCGCTGCGCGACGCCGCCCGCGACGGCGACGAGGCCGCCCGCGAGCGGATCGCCGAGCTCCACGCGAAGCGCCGCGCGATCCACGAGGACCTGATCCGCTAGGCGCGCTTCCTAACCGAGCTTCTTCTGGAACACCGTCTCGTGCCCCGCAAGGCGGTACCCGACGGCCTCGTTGATGGCGATCATCTGCGAGTTCGACTCGGCGTTGCCGGTCCACACGTACCGCATCCACGGCCGCATCGACTGGAGCCGCCGCTGGTTCGCGATCTTGAGCATCGTGCCGAGCCGGTGGCCGCGGAAGCGCGGGTCGACGATCGTGTTGCCCTGCATGCAGTGCCGCTCGTCCCCGGCGAGGACCTGGATCTCGGTGAGGCCGGCGACCTCGCCGCTCTCCCGGTGCACCGCCGCGGTCTGGAGGTTCAGCTGGCCGCGCTGGCGGCGCTGGCGCTCCCATCCGCGTACCGTGTCCGCGGTGACCTTCCCCTCCTGGAGGTCCCAGTCGCCCAGCGGCATGTCGGTGTACATGCGGTTGTTGAGGTACGCGATGCCGTCGATGATCCGCTCGGGCGGGACGCCGTGGAAGGAGACGAGCTCGAACCCCTCCGCCTTCGCCGCGCAGTCGTCCCAGAGCCGGTCGAGGGCCGCTTCATCGACCGCGGCGAGCTCGCACATGCGAATGGCCGCTTCGAGGGACCGCTTGTAGCCCTTGTCGATCAGGAACGGGCCTCCGCCGCCGCGGACGTCGGGAGAGGACTCGTGGGGGACCGCGAGCCACGTCGAGACCGAGGTGCGCCCGTCCTCGGCGGCGCGCTCCTCGGCGTGCCGCAGCAGGGCCGAGCCGATGCCGTGGCGCCGCGAGCCGGGGCGCACCCCGATCGAGAAGCCCGCGAGGTGGGTGTTGTCGCGGTCGGAGAGGGTGAGGTCGAGGTAGCCCAGGACCTCGCCGTCGCAGACGGCCGCCCACTTCTCGCGGCGGGTGTCGGGGTCGTGGACGACCAGGGCACCGAGGGCGCCGAGCGGGTGCCACGGTCGCAGTCCCCGGAAGTCGTGCTCCTCCACCGATTCCTGCGCGTCGAGCCAGGACTGCACGAGCAGGTGGTTCGAGGGGTCCACCGGGACGATGTCGAAATGCGTCATGGCCTGAGCCTGGCAGAGGGGTGCGACGGGGGCAAGCGGATAGCCGCGGCTCATGGCGAAAAGGTTTGGGGGAGCAGGGAACCGGGAATGCGAACACCGGGGGCTTGGTCGGGAGACCGCAGTTCCTGACACCGGCTGGCGCTGCTCGACACGTTCTAGCCCCAGGACTCGCAGTCAACCGGGTGAGTGGCGACAGGACGTCTGCGGCCTCCCGCAAGAAGAATTCTTGCTCATTCAGTGAATACGGTCAAGACCCGAACTTCTCTTGTTTTTGTCGGGTACCCGACACTTCACTTCACATCGGTCACTGAGAGTGATAATTTCAGGAGTTCGGAAAGCGTTTTACGAGCACGGATTCCGAACTCCTCACTCCATTCAGGAAACTAGAATCCCCGCGTCCTTCGCCGCTTTCAGCGACGGCTTCACGGTATGCGTCGGCCCCACCAGGGACGACACCGCGTCCAGTGTCTTCAGTCCCTCACCGGTGTTGTAGATGACGGTCTCGGCCTCCGGGTCGAGGCTCCCCGCCTCCAGAAGCTTACGGAGCGTAGCGACGACGACCCCGCCGGCCGTTTCAGCGAACACGCCGGTGGTCGCGGCGAGAAGCTTCACTCCTTCGCGGATCTCGTCGTCGGAGACCTTCGCCATCCCGCCGCCCGTCGAGCGGCACGCCTCGATCGCGTACGGCCCGGCCGCCGGGTCGCCGATGTTGAGGCTCTTCGCGATCCCCGTGGGCTTCACGGGCGTGATCACGTCGGTGCCCGCGCTGAACGCGTCGGCGATCGGGCTGCACCCGGCCGACTGCGCCCCGAACACCCGGACCTTCCCCGGGGCCGTCAGGCCGATCTCCGCGGACTCCTCGAACGCCTTGTGGATCTTGGTCAGCAGCTCGCCCGAGGCCATCGGCACCACGACCTGCTCCGGCAGCCGCCACCCGAGCTGCTCGGCCACCTCGTACCCGAGGGTCTTCGAGCCCTCCGCGTAGTACGGGCGGATGTTCACGTTGACGAACGCCGTCGACTCGAAGTCGTCGGTCTCGGTCAGCTCCGAGCACAGCCGGTTCACGTCGTCGTACGAGCCCTGCACGGCCACGAGCGTGCCGCCGTAGATCGCCGACTGCACGACCTTCCCCGGCTCCAGGTCCGAGGGGATGAACACGATCGACGGGACGCCCGCGCGCGCCGCGTGCGCCGCCACCGAGTTCGCGAGGTTCCCCGTGGACGCGCACGCGAACCGGTTGAACCCGAGCTTCACGGCCGCCGACACCGCGGTCGACACGACCCGGTCCTTGAACGAGTGGGTCGGGTTCGCGCTGTCGTCCTTGACCCACAGCTTCCTCATGCCGAGGGCCTTCGCCAGGTGCTTCGCGTCGATGAGCGGGGTCAGGCCCGGGTTCAGGCTCACCCGGTCCTCGGGGTGGACGCCGACCGGCAGCAGCGGCGCGTACCGCCAGATGTTCTGCGGGCCGGCCTCGATCTGCTCCCGCGTCACCTTCGCCAGCTCGTCGAGGTCGTAGTCCACTTCGAGCGGCCCGAAACACTGCCAACAGGCGTGCTGGGCGACCAGGTCGTAGGTGGCGTTGCAGTTGCGGCAGACCAGGCCCTTGGCGGGGCTGTCGGCGAAGAGTGCATTGGCTGTGTGAGCTGAAGACATGCGAGAAGGCTCCTCCCTCATCTTTCCCGCTCGTGGCGGGCCGGATTTGGCACCTGCCGCAACGCCGTGGAAGGCGTGCCGGTGGTTGCCGCAGCGTCGCAGGGCCGGACCCCTCGGCTGCTCTGGATGAAGTACGAGCGAAATGCTACGGGTGTGTCACCGGAATCGGCAACATTTGTTCCAACTTCCGAGACGAGACGCGCGGAGCCGTCTAACGGCCCGCCCGGGTCGCCTCCCACACCGCGCGCGCGTCCGCCGTCCCGGCCACGTCGTGGACCCGCACGCCCCACGCGCCCGCCTCGAACGCCAGCACCGACGTCGCCAGCGTCGCGGCCTCCCGCTGCCCCACCGGCCGCGGCTTCCCGCTCTCGTCGCCCAGGAGCCGCCCCAGGTACGACTTCCGCGACGACCCGAACAGCACCGGGTACCCCAGCGCCACGAACTCGTCCAGGTGCGCCGACAGCTTCCAGTTGTGCTCCGCGGTCTTCGCGAACCCGAGCCCCGGGTCCAGGATCAGCTTGTCCCGCTCCACGCCGTTGTCCAGGGCCGCCTCGGCCCGGTCCTCCAGCTCGGCCTTCACGTCCGCGACCACGTTCTCGTACTTCGCGAGCTGCTGCATGTCAGCCGAGTGCCCGCGCCAGTGCATGAGCACCCACCGCACGCCCGTGTCCGCGACGACCCGCGCCATGTCCGGGTCCGCGAGCCCGCCTGACACGTCGTTGACGACGCTCGCGCCCGCCCCGATCGCCGCCGCCGCGACCGCCGCGCGGGTCGTGTCGATCGAGACCGCAAGGCCCCGTTCGGCGAGCGCCGCGATCACGTCGACCACCCGCGCGGTCTCGGTCGCCGCGTCCACCCGGTCCGCGCCTGGCCGCGTCGACTCGCCGCCGACGTCGATGAGGTCGGCGCCGTCGGCCGCCATCTGCTCGCCGTGCGCGACCGCGTCGCCGAAGTCGAGGTAGCGCCCGCCGTCGGAGAACGAGTCGGGGGTGATGTTGAGGATCCCCATGATCTGCGGGCGGGCCGACCCGGTCCCGGCGCTGTGCGGTGTGGTCACGGAACCGACGTTACCCGCGCCGGGCGCGGGAACGCCTCGCATTAAGCCAGGTCCGTGAGGTCGAGCACGTGCCACACCAGGAGCTCGCCCGTGCCCGTCGACCACCACAGGCGCCGCGCATCGGCGCCTGTCGCTCCCGCACTGGACGCGACCAGGAACGCCTCTCCCGCTTCGAGGTCGAACAGCGTCATCTCCGTCGCGTCGCCCGCGGCGACCGCCCGTTCGGCGAGCGGCTCGAACCGGTCGATCAGTCCCACATCGGGGGACACCGCGGAGGTGAACCCCTCCGCGACGGTGACCCTCCCGGTCCCGTCTGGACGGACGAGGTCGGTGCGCGCCCCGTCCTCGGCGTTCACGATCAGCCGGCACCACGTCGCCGAGCACAGCGTCAGCTCCTCCGCGCCGGAGAAGACCTTCACGCCCGCACCGGTGTCGGTGCGCACCAGCTGCGCCCCGCCCAGCGAGTCGGACCCGGCACTGGCGAGCCACGGCCACGCGGCCGCCTGCCACGCGCCAAGGTGGCCGGTCACCGCGACCTCGCCGCCCTCGACGGGGATCGACCGGTGCTCGGTCACGAGCGTCTCGGAGCGGGCCGTGGCGAGCCAGTGGAGCCCTTCGGCCGCGAACTGGAGGTCGTAGGCCGAACCGGAGGCGATGACGTCCCCGGTGTCGGCCGTCAGCAGTGAGGCCTCGCCTGGTTTCCCGTCCTCGCCGCGCGGCGCGGTCCAAAGCTCGGAGGCGACGCGCCCCTGCGCGTCCGGGACCGACGTGATCCACGCGAGCCGCTCGTCGGTGGCTGCCGCGGCCACGACCCCGGGGACGGCCCCTGGCTCGGCCAGCGGCGTCGCGACCGCGTCGCCGTCCTCGGTGAGCTCCACATAGAGCAGGCTCCCGGCCCCGTCAGTGGCGAGCGCCTGGCCGTCGTCGAGGACCTTCAGCGGGGTCCACGCCCGGCCGTCAGCGGTCGTGCCGGGCCAGTCGACCGGCTCGGCGTCCCACGTCTGCCACACCGTCGGCACGGGAGCGGGCAGGGAGGCGGCCTCGGGCCGGTCGGGGGAGGGCCACGCGAGCCAGGCGAGCGCGAGCACCGCCGTCCCGGCGAGTGCGAACCGCTGCGCGCCGTCCAATCGCGCCCCTAGTCGCGTTCGCGGGACTTGTACAGGTACAGCAGGCCCGCGCCGACGCCCGCGGCCGTGGCGGCGGGCAGCGCGAGCTTCGCGGCGCGGCGGCCGCGCCGGTAGTCAAGGACCGGCCAGCCGTGGTGGCGGGCCTGGCGGGCGAGCCGCGTGTCCGGGTTGACGGCGATGGCGCGGCCGACTTTCCGCAGCATCGGCAGGTCGTTCGCCGAGTCGGAGTAGGCGGTGCACATGGCCAGGTCGAGGCCGCGCTCGGCCGCGAGCTGGGCGATGCCCTCGGCCTTCGCGGGGCCGTGCATGAGGTCGCCGACGAGGCGGCCGGTGTAGCAGCCGTTCTCGATCTCGGCGATCGTCCCGAGCGCGCCGGTCAGGCCCAGCCGCGTGGCGAGCACCCCGGCGAGCTCGACGGGGCTGGCGGTGACGAGCCAGACCTCCTGCTCGGCTTCGAGGTGGCGTTCGGCGAGGCGCCGCACGGGCGCGAGGATGCGCGGGGAGATGTCGCGGTCCACGACCTCCTCGCACAGTGCGCGCATCTCGTCCACGGGGAACCCGGCGACGAGTTCGAGCGCCGACGACTTGATCTGCGAGATGTGCCCGTGGTGCTCGACGCCCTGGAACTTGAAGCGGGCCTGCTTCCACGCGAAGCCGAGGATGTCGCGCCCCGAGAGGACGCCGTGGCGGGCCAGCGCGCGGGCGAGGTAGTACGTGGAGGCGCCGTGCATGAGGGTGTTGTCGACGTCGAAGAACGCCGCGGAGGGGATGTGGGCGAGCTCGTCCTCGCCGGGCGCACCGGGCTCGACGACGACGGAGTGGGCGTTGGACTGGGTGCGAGCGACGCCGCCGCCCCGCACGGTCATGGAACGGGGTGTGGCGGAGGCGCTGGAGGAAGCCTCGATCTCTGACACTCTGAAAGCCTACAAGCCCAAGGCAGACGGCCTGTAACGCGAGGACGCGAGCCCGGTGAATTTCCAGTGTGGCCTTGTTCATGTATGGCCCCGGTCGCGTGCCTCTGGTACGGGTGGGCGCAATTGCGGCTTTCGCTCCGTGCGCTCGGGGGACGCTTGCCGCCGCACCGCACCGGCTGCTTTCGCGCCGTTTCTCAGAGACGCGGAAGGGCCGGGTCGCCTCGCGGCTCCCCGGCCCTGCTCCGCACCTTTTTCCTTCCCGCCGCGTTCCCGCGGCGGGTGATCAATCGAACAGGTCCGAGATGATCCCGGTGAGCTCCCCGAGGACGTCGTCCTCTTCTTCCGCCCCGGTGGTCGGGTCGGACGCGGGGCCGGTGGCCCCGCCGCTCGCGGGATCGGACGCGGGCGCGTCGGTCTGCTCGTCCGAGTCGGCCCCGGCGGTCGCCCCGCCGTCGGACCCGGTGGCCTCGCCCTCCTCGGGCTCGGCGCTGCCGCTCTCCCCGGTGCCGCCGGTCGCCCCGGGGGACGCCGGCTCGGTGGCGTCGACGTTGTTCTGCGCGCACGCGCCGGGGATCGGGCCGAGCTCGTCGGCGCCGGCGCCGGGCTTGGTGCAGTCGAGCGACTCGCGCAGCTCGACGGACCTGACGGCCGCGGCCTCCAGGACCGACGCGAGCTCCTCGCCCGCGTCCCTGGCGTCGCCGCCGAGGTCGCCCACGAGGTCGTCGAGGACCCAGCGGTGCTCGTTGGCGAACAGGTCGAGGTAGTCGAGCGGCGCGGGGTCGCCGTTCGCGACGGCGAGCTCGCCGAGGAGGGCGCTGGCGCTCTTCAGCTCCGACGTGGCGTCGGTGAGCGCGGCCGCCGCGGCCTCGTCGTCGTCGGCGACGAGCTGGGCCTCCTGGATGCGGGTGCGCGCGAACTCCAGGTAGAGCTGCGCGCGGCCGAGGTCGTTGCCGGCGAGGGCCAGCTGCGCCCGCTCGGTGGACCGCTTGACGTTGTAGAGCGTCTCGCCGGGGAGGGCGTCGCCGGAGGCCGCGGAGACCCCGGAGATGGCGACGGTGCCGGTGAGCAGCGCCGCGACGATCGCGATGCGCCTGCCGCCGCGGGGGCGGCGCGGGAACATCTCGTCGAGGACGGGCGCGCGCTTCGTCTCGGGGACGGCGGCGCTGGCGCGGTGCCTGGCGGTGACGCCGATGCCCTCTTCGGTGGCGACGGCCATGAGCCGCCTGCGGGTGGCGTCCTGCCAGTCCCTTGACGGTCGCGCGGTGTTGACGAGCTGGTCGCCCAGCCCGCCGAGCCGTTCGGTGACGCCGACGAGTTCGGCGAGTGCTTCTGCCGACGCACCCGATGCGTCCGCGCTGCGGCGCGAGTGAGGGAGGGTGGGTCCTTCGAAGTCAAGCAGCCGCGCGAATTCCTCCGCGCGTCGGCGCTCCATAGGGTTCAATGTCACCGGGCACACCCCCTCTCACTGCATGGATCCTGCTCCTGTACTGAGAACAACGCACGAGTAGCCCCTGAGGTTACGGTTCGCCGCGAACCTTGCGTTTCGGACCACATCGTCCTCGTCGCGGAAGGGTCTCGCGGCGGTATCGGGCCGGTAAAGGGCCCTGACCTGGCAGTTCCGGTCCGCCGTGAGGAGGCGGATCGTCGATTACGGGATAGGGGGCCGAGGCCCTTGGGAACGGGTGGTGTCGGGTTCCCGACGCATGCGGCCGGGAGGGGAGTTGCGGGGATCGGAGGGCCTCTCAGCCTCGGAAGCCGTCGGGGAGGAGCCTTGCGAGGGTCCGCACCGCACGGTACTGGAGCGCTTTGACCGCGCCCTCGTTCTTGCCCATGGTGCGGGCGGTCTCGGCGACGGTGAACCCCTGGAGGAAGCGGAGCACGATGCACTCCTGCTGGTCGGGGTTGAGCTTCTTGACGGCCGTGAGGAGGGTCGCGTTCGTCAGCTTCTCCAGCGCGGCGGTCTCGGGCGAGGTGCTCGGGTCGGAGTCCTTCTCGTCGGCGCCGAGGACGTCGGGCTTGACGATCTCCAGCCGGTACCGGCCGGACTTGAAGTGGTCGACCACGAGGTTCCGCGCGATGGTCACCAGCCACGCGCCGAACGCCCGGCCCTGCCAGGAGAAGCTGGAGATGCGCCGCAGCGCGCGCAGGAACGTCTCGGACGCGAGGTCCTCGGCGAGCTGGGCGTTGTTGACGCGGAAGTAGATGTACCTGTAGACCGTCTCGTTGTAGCGGTCGTAGATCTCCCCGAAGGCCCCCGGGTCGCCGTCCTGGGCGCGCGCGACGAGGTCGGCGACCTCGTCGCCGTCGACCTGGTCCTCGTGGTGGTCGGTGCCCCGCGGCTCCGCGGCGCCTCCGGCCGCGCCGGGGCCCGTGCCGCGGCCGGGCCGCACCTGGTGCTGCTCGGCGGTGCCGGTGTCCAGGCTGAGGACCGTCCACACGGCCTGCTTGAGGCGCGCGAAGGTCGGGGCCGGGTGCTGCGCGAGCAGCGAGCCGAGCGATCCGGGGTTGAAGAAGGGGGCGATGTCTGCTGTGAGCACTGCCGAGTCGTGGCTTGCCACAGCCAAGGTCGGTGCAATACCGGGCACTAGTGGCCTCCTCGTGTGAGGGGTCGTCGGGCCGAGTCGAGCGAACGGATCCCGCAGGGACTGACCCGCCTGAGTCTAGAAATCCGCGGGGTCGGCGACGCGTATTTGCGATCGGCGTGTCGCGCTCGGTGACGGGTGTGCGGGGGTCGATGTCGGCGCGCGCCCGATGCGCCGGCGTACCCTTCGTTGCGGGGGCGGAATCCCACCATTACCTCCCCAAACGTTCGGTGGTCCGCGGCCGCGGACCGGTTGTGCCTCAATAGTGAGCGAGGAATGACGGAGGGTGTCGCACAAGCTGTGCGATCCGGCCCGACTTCTTGGAATGACGGAGGGAGCAGGGTGAACAGGCTGACGCTGCTGACTACAAGGGAGTGCCATCTCTGCGGTGCGGCGCGCGAGGCGCTCGACCGGGTGACGGCGGAGACGGGCGAGCCGTGGACGGAGGTCGACGTCGCCGACGACGCTAAGTTGGCGCGCGACTACGGCGACCGCCTCCCCGTGCTGCTGCTCGACGGGAAGGAGCACGGCTACTGGGACGTCGACGTCCCGCGCCTGCTCAAGGACCTCCAAGTCCCTCCGGCCTGAGGCGACACCGCGAAGCGACACACCGATGAATATCTGAAATACCAATACACAACGGTCTTTTAGGGCAAAATTCTGGCAGACGGCGGCTCGCCGGGACGTCTGCAATTTCGGTACAGCCGGGCCTCGCCCGGTGATACGGGGGTGTACCGCGCAGGCGACCGCGAGCCGCCGAGTCCGTTCACCCCTCCGTATTCCCCGCGACATCCACTTCTTAAGCTGAGTGGCGCGCCGGTGAACGGCGGCGCGGATCGGACCTGGAGCTCCAGCATTGACGACCACCGGTGAAGGCACAGGCCAGCGGGCCGCCGCGGTCCCGCCTGCGGCGGCGGCCGACCTGCCCGCCGCCACCGTCAGGCGCCTGCCCGAATACCTCCGCGCCCTCGGCACGCTCTCCGAGTCCGGAGTCGACACCGTCTCCTCCGAGACCCTCGCGGCCGCCACGGGCGTCAACTCCGCGATGCTCCGCAAGGACCTGTCCCAGCTCGGCGCGTCCGGGATGCGCGGCATCGGCTACTCCGTCGCCAACCTCGCCACCCACATCGCCGGTGTGCTCGGACTCACGAAGGACTCCCGGGTCGCCATCATCGGCCTAGGGCACCTGGGGCAGGCGCTCGCCCGCTACCCCGGATTCTCCGAACGCGGGTTCGACATCGTTGGCCTCTTCGACGCCGACGCGGGCATCATTGGCAAGGACCTCGACGGCCTCCAGGTGCGCGACGTGGCGCTCCTCGCCCGGGCCGTGCGTGACGAAGGCATCAACATAGGGGTGATCGCCACACCGGGCGCGGCCGCCCAACACGTGGCCGACCTCCTCGTAGATGCTGGTGTCACAAGCATTCTCAACTTCGCGCCGTGCGTCCTCGCCGTCCCCCAGGGAGTGGCGGTCCGCAAGGTCGACCTGGCCGTCGAGCTCCAGATCCTCTCATTCCACGAACACCACAAGACGCTCAGCAGGCCGGAAACAGACGTCTAGAGACGGGAACGGTGCAGTGAACCTCCTGGTTGTCGGCATCTCGCACCGCAGCGCAGCGGTCGAGACCCTGGAACGGCTCGCGGTCGGCCCCGAGGCCGCCGCCGACCTCGCGCGCGCCCTCCTGCGCGGCGGCGAGGTCCGCGAGGCGGTCGTCCTCTCCACGTGCAACCGGGTCGAGGTCTACGCCGTCGCCGCCTCCTTCCACGGCGGGCTCTCCGCGATCGTCGACGAGCTCCACCGCATCTGGGGCCTCACCGAGCTCCAGGCCGACCTCGACTTCGCCTCCTGCGGGTATGTGCGCCACGGCGCCGACGCCGTCGCCCACGCCTTCCGCGTCGCCGCCGGGCTCGACTCCATGGTCGCGGGCGAGCCGCAGATCCTCGGCCAGCTCCGCGACGCCTACGACACCGCCCGCGAGGCCGACCAGGTCGGCCGCCACCTGCACGAGCTGTTCCAGCAGGCCCTGCGCGTCGGGAAGCGCATCCACGCCGAGACCGACGTGGACGCCGCCGCGCCCTCCATCGTCACCGCCGCCCTCGACCTCGCCGAGCGCGCGCTCGCCGAGGCCGGGTTCGCCAACGGCCTCACCGAGACCCGCGCCGCCGTCGTCGGCGCCGGGTCCATGGGCTCGCTCGCCACCGCGACCCTCGCGCGCTCGGGCGTCAAGTCCCTCGCCGTCGCCAACCGCGACCGCGCCAAGGCCGAGCGCCTCGCCGAGGTCTGGGACGCCGCGCCCGCCGACTACGCCGACCTCGCCGGCCTCGCCGCCGGGGTCGACCTGCTCGTGTGCGCCACGTCCTCGCCCGAGCCGGTGCTGCGCGCCGCCGACCTCGCCGGGCGCACCCGCCCGCTCGTCGTCTGCGACCTGGCCCTGCCCAAGGACGTCGCCGAGGAGGTCGCGCTCCTGCCCGGCGTCACCGTGGTCGACATCGCCGAGATCCAGAAGGCCGACGCCGCGGGCGCCGCCGCCGACACCCTCGCCGAAGTGGAGCGGCTCCTCGCCGAGGAGATCGCCGCGTTCAACGAGAGCCTGCGCGCCGACGCCGTCACCCCCACCGTCGCCGCCCTGCGCTCCGCGGCCGCCGACATCGTCGACGCCGAGCTGGCCCGCGTGGCCCGCCGCGGCGACTTCACCGACGACCAGCGCGCCGAGGTCGCCCGCACCGTCCACCGCGTCGTGCAGCGGCTCCTCCACGAGCCCACCGTGCGTGTGCGCGAGCTCGCCGGGCAGCCCGGCGCCCCCGACTACGCGCGCGCCCTGCGCGACCTCTTCGCCCTCGACGCGGCCGTCCTCACCGCCGCCGAAGGCGACCACCTCGTCGAGGCCCTGAAGATCAGCCCCGCGACGGCCCCCGTGGCCGACGCCCTCGGGACGATCCCCTCCGCCCCGTCCGAAACCGGAACGGCTGCGACGCAGCAGTCTTGAGAAGGGAAGCACGCCCGTGATCCGAGTCGGGACCAGGGGATCGAAGCTCGCTCTCGCGCAGAGCGGCATGGTCGCGGACGCGATCGGCCGCCTGACTGGCGAGCACGTCGAACTCGTGGAGATCAAGACCACAGGGGACGGGACCACGGTCCCCGTCGCGGAGCTCGGGGTCGGCGTCTTCGTCAACCAGCTCCGCGAGGCCCTGGAGCGCGAGGAGATCGACATCGCGGTCCACTCGTACAAGGACCTGCCCACGGCCCAGCCCGAGCACCTCGTCATCGGCGTCCCGCCGCGCGAGGACCCGCGCGACGTGCTCGTCGCCGCGGACGGCCGCACCCTCGCCGACCTGGGCCCCGGCGCCCGGATCGGCACCGGGTCGCCCCGGCGCATCGCCCAGCTGAACGCCCTGGGGCGCGGCTTCGAGTGCGTGCCCATCCGCGGGAACGTCGACACCCGCATCGGCCGCGTCGGCAAAGACCTCGACGGAGTGATCCTCGCGGCCGCCGGCCTCAAGCGGGTCGGCCGCCAGGCGGAAGTGACGGAGTACCTGGACCCGTTGGTGATGCTTCCCGCTCCGGCACAAGGGGCGTTGGCGGTCGAATGCCGCAAAGCCGACATGACATCTGCGCTGATCTCGGCTAAGCTCAACGACCGGTACTCCCAGGCCGCCGTCGCCGCCGAGCGCGCGCTGCTGCAACGGCTCGAAGCCGGATGCAGCGCTCCCGTCGCCTCACTCGCCGACGTCGCCGAAGGCGCCGATCCCGGCGAAGTCGACCTGTATCTGCGAGGCGCCGTCGGCGCCGTGGACGGCTCCGTCATCGAACGGCTCTCGACCACCGCCGCGCTCGCCGACAACGGCGGCCCGGAGCTGGCCGAGCAGGCCGCGGCCGCGGGCAGGCGGCTCGCCGAGGAACTGCTCGACGCGGGTGCCGCACAACTGTTGAAGTAGACGTATCTCAGACGATTGCTGATGGAGAGAACATGACCAGTGCCCGTAAGCCGGTGGGCCGCGTGCGTTTCGTCGGGACCGGCCCAGGCGACCCGGGACTGCTGACCAAGCGCGCCCTCGACGCGATCCGCGAGGCCGACCGCGTCTACTACGACCGGTCGCTGCCGCAGTCGCTCGTGGAGGCCGCGAAGGAGATCAACGGCGACGACGCGAAGCTCAAGCTGATCGAGTCCTCCCCGTCCGACCAGGGCAAGCTCATGGCCGCCGCCGCGCGCGAGGGCGAGAACATCGCCCGCCTCATCGTCGGCGACGCCTACCCGAACCGCCTCGCCAAGGCCGAGATCAAGGCCGCCTCGGCCGAGCAGGCCCGCTTCGAGGTCATCCCGGGCATGAGCCACGCGCAGGCCGTCGCGGTGTACGCGGGGATGCCCCCCGGGGAGATCCGCACCGTCATCGACATCGACGACATCGCGTCCGTGGAGCCGCTCGTCATCGCCGACGCGATCAAGCGCGGCTCGCTCACCGTCACCGCCGACGTCTCCGACCTCTCCTCCCTGCGGGACATCCTCCTCGCAGGCGGCGTCTCCGGCGAGACCGCCGTGGCCGTCACCGGCGACGCGACCGGCGAGACCGAGTACACCACCACCTCCTCTGTGGACACGTTCGTGGAGGCCGCGCTCGGCTACGCCGGGCAGGTCGTGCTCACCATCGGCCCCGGCGTCGACGACCGCCACGAGCTCGCATGGTGGGAGGGGCGCCCGCTGTACGGCTGGAAGGTCCTCATCCCGCGCACCAAGGAGCAGGCCGGCGTCATGTCCGAGCGCCTGCGCGCCTACGGCGCCATCCCGTGCGAGGTCCCGACCATCGCCGTCGAGCCGCCGCGCACGCCCGCCCAGATGGAGCGGGCCATCAAGGGCCTCGTCGACGGCCGCTACGCGTGGATCGTCTTCACCAGCCAGAACTCCGTGAAGGCCATCTGGGAGAAGTTCAAGGAGCACGGCCTCGACGCCCGCGCCTTCGGCGGCCTGCGCATCGCCTGCATCGGCGAGGCCACCGCGAACGCGGTGCGCGAGTTCGGCATCGAGCCCGAGCTCCTGCCGACCGGGCAGCAGTCCTCGGAGGGCCTCCTGGAGGTCTTCCCGCCGCACGACCCGATCCTCGACATGGTCGGCCGGGTGCTCCTGCCCCGCGCCGACATCGCCACCGAGACGCTCGTCCAGGGCCTCTCGGAGCGCGGCTGGGAGGTCGACGACGTGACCGCCTACCGCACCGTGCGCGCCTCGCCGCCCGCCGCGGACATCCGCGACGCCATCAAGTCCGGCGGCTTCGACGCGGTCCTGTTCACCTCGTCCTCCACGGTCCGCAACCTGGTGGGCATCGCCGGGAAGCCGCACCAGCGCACCGTCGTCGCGTGCATCGGCCCGGCCACCGCGGACACCGCGACCGAGTTCGGCCTGCGCGTGGACGCCAAGCCCGAGAACGCCTCGGTGCCCGACCTCATCGAGGCGCTCGCCGAGTACGCCACGGAGCTCAAGCAGCGCCTGGCCGAGGGCCCGATCAAGACCCGCCGCGGCCAGAAGGTCCAGGGCCCCACGGCCCTGAGGTTCCGCTAGAGAGTTGTTACGCAAGAAGGGAAGTGGCCGCAGTGCCGCACAGCTCCGAATACCCCGTCATCCGGCCCCGGAGGCTGCGCCGCACTGCGGCCCTTCGCCGTCTCGTCGCCGAGACCCGCGTCCATCCGAGCGACCTCGTCCTGCCCGTATTCGTCAAGGAGGGCCTGCACGAGCCGGTCGAGATCGCGACGATGCCGGGCGTCTACCAGCACACCGTCGACTCCGTGCGCAAGCTCGTGGTCGAGGCCGCGCGCGCCGGGCTCGGCGGGCTCATGCCCTTCGGCGTCCCCGCCGTGCGCGACGCCGTCGGCTCCGCCGCGACCGACCCCGACGGCATCCTCAACCGCACCACGCGCGCGATCCGCGAGGAGATCGGCGACGACCTCGTCGTCATCCCGGACCTGTGCCTCGACGAGTTCACCGACCACGGCCACTGCGGCGTCCTGCGCGAGGACGGCTCGGTCGACAACGACGCCACCCTCGACCGCTACGCCGAGATGGGCCTCGCCCTCGCCGAATCCGGCGCCGACCTCCTCGGCGCCTCCGGCATGATGGACGGCCAGGTCGGCTTCGTGCGCTCGGCCCTCGACGAGGCCGGGCACACCGACACGGGCGTCCTCGCCTACGCCGCCAAGTACGCCAGCGCCTTCTACGGGCCGTTCCGCGAGGCCGTCGAGTCGCAGCTCCAGGGCGACCGCCGCACCTACCAGCAGGACACCGCGAACGCCACCGAAGCGCTCCTGGAGATCGACCTCGACATCGAGCAGGGCGCCGACATCGTCATGGTCAAGCCCGCCCTCCCGTACCTCGACGTGGTCCGCGCCGCCGCCGAACGCTCTCCCGTTCCCGTTGCGGCCTACCACATCTCCGGCGAATACGCCCAGCTCGTGGCCGCCGCCGAACGCGGCTGGATCGATCGAGACGCCGCCATCCTGGAGTCCCTCACCTCGATCAAACGAGCCGGAGCAAAGATCATCGCCACCTACACGGCCCTGGAAGCGGCGGCCCTCCTTCGCTAGCCCTCAGCTCTTGGCGGCCTGGGCAGAGTCTTGCTGATGCGCTGTTCCAGGAGCGACGGGTGGTACCGGGCGGCGGCAGTGAAGTCCTTGTCCTCATGCAGCACGGTCAAACCCAACTGCATCGCGGTAGCCGCGATGAGGTAGTCGGGAAGGCTGAACATGGTGTGCATGCTGCGGCTGGTGAGGTCGCGGCGCAAGTCGCGCATGTAAGAGCCGACCTTGTTCGGCAACGGTATCCATTCGTGACCCGCCAGCAGTTCGGCTTCGATCGCCTGGGCTTCTCGTGCCCCCGAACCATGCACGAACTCGAAGATCACTGGCTCGCAGATCGCGAACCGGCCTTCGTCTGCATACCGGATCCAAGCCGGGTCGGCCTGTCCGCGGATGATTCGGATGAGTGCACTGGTGTCGATGAGGTAGTCGATCATTCGCTGGAACGGTCGTCCTTGTGGGCGTTGCTGAGCCTCTCGACTTCGTCCAGGTTGAGGGTGCCATCGGCCGCCATGCGACGCAGGTTCTTCCAAGCGGTCTGAGGGCCGGTACGCTGCGCCTCGCGGTAGTACTCAAGTGCTTCGTTGATGGCCTGCTTCTTGGTCCTCGCGCCGCTCTGGGCCATCACATCGGCCAGCAGCTCATCGTCCACGTCTACGAGAGTCTTGGTCATGACCGCCTCCACACTTTGATATCGCATGTAGGTCAGAGTATATCCAAGTTAGCGGGATTCGGCGAACGAAAGGAGCCCTCGGCGTGTCTCGCCCTGCCTAAGCATTCGGGTCGTGCCGTCGAGAGTCGTCGGACCATCCCAGCGCTTCCTCGATTGAGCGCATGCGTTCTTCGCGGGCTTCGTGAATGGCGGCCACGATCTCGTCGGTCGTGGGACCTGTGCGTTTCGCCGAGCGTTCGGCGTTCACCATGACCGGTTCGGGGTGGAGGCGGATACCGAAGTCAGTCTCGACCTTGTCGGCTACCTCGGAGGAGAGGGCGAGGAGTTCTGCTGTCGTGGCGCCGCCTCGGTTGGTCAGGGCGAGGGTGTGTTTCGTTGAGAGGCTGACGTTTCCGTGGCCGTAGCCCTTTTCGAAACCGGCGGCGCCGATGAGCCAGGCGGCGGAGATCTTCACCTGGCCGTCGTCGGTCTTCCAGTGCGGGGGTTCGCCTCCGGCCTTCTCGGCGATGTCGTGGAGGACGTGCGCGCCGACGATCGGGTTGGTGAAGAACGAGCCCGCGCTCCAGGTGTCGTGGTCGGCCTCGTCGAGGACCATGCCCTTGCCCCGGCGCAGCTCGATGACGGCCGCGCGGGTCTCGGCGAGGGGCGCGCGGCCGCCGATGTCGACGCCGAGGCGCTTCGCGAGCTCGGCGTAGGCGATCGGCTGCGACAGCGCCGACGCCTCCAGCGCGAAGTCCACACTCAGCACCAGGTACCGGTCGGAGTGCTTGAACACGCTGTGCCGGTACGCGAAGCCGCATTCGGCGGGGGTCCAGTCGCGGACCTCGTCCTTCTCGCGGTCCCAGACGCGGACCGACTCGATGGTCTGGGCGACCTCCTGGCCGTAGGCGCCGACGTTCTGGATCGGGGTCGCTCCGACCGAGCCGGGGATGCCGCTGAGGCATTCCACGCCGGAGCGTTCGTTGACCACGGTCCACGCTACGAAGTCGTCCCAGACCTGGCCCGCCTGGACCCGCACGGTCCGCTCGTCGAGCGCTTCGACGCCGCCGCCGCGCAGGAGCACCACGGTCCCGTCGAAGCCCGCGTCGCCGATGACGACGTTGCTCCCCCCGGCGAGGACCAGTGTCGGGCCCTGCGCCGCGCGCAGGACCTCCACCGCCTCCTCGGACGAATCGACCTCGACGAGCTCCTTCGCGGGCCCGCCCAGGCGCAGGGTCGTGTACGCGCTGAGGAGATTCCGGTCGGCGGCGTGAGGCGTTGGACTGGCGTGTGTCACGCCCGAAAGCCTAGACTTTTCGCAGGCTACGAGGAACGGCGGTCACCATGGCTAAGCTGCGCATCACCGACTACCTCACGGAACTGAAGACGGAGGCCGCGGGCCTGCGGTCGGTCTGCGAGCCCGGGGTGCTCGACCGCGTGGCGCCCTCGCGGCCGGACACGACAGTGGCCGGGATCCTGCTGGACCTGGTGCGGCTGTACCGGTGGACCGTGGACGCCCTGTTCGCGACGCCCTCCGAGGACCGCGACGTCGCGGAGCCGCCCCGGCCCGAGGCGAGCGGCAAAGCCGTGCTCGACCTGTTCGACCAGTCCCTCGCCGCCGTCCTCGACGCGTTCGAGGCCCGCGGCCCCGAGTCGCCCGCGTGGACGTGGGCGCCCGTGGAGTGGCGGGCCGAGTTCTGGCACCGGCGCGCCACCGTCGCCACCGGGCTGGCCCGCTGGGACCTCCAGATGGCCGTCGGGGCGACCGCGCCCGTGCAGGTCGCGCTCGCCGCCGACGCCGTGACCGAGGCGTTCGAGGCGTTCATCCCCGTGGGGGCCCGCCGCGGCGCCCACCCCGACGCGACGGGGCTCGTGCAGCTGTTCGCGCAGGACGCCGACTCGACGTGGTTCGTGCGCCTGCGCGAAGGCCGGGTCGCCCTGCTGGACCAGCCCGACGCGCGCACCGAGCTCCAGGCCCGCGCCGCGGGGTCGGCCTCCGACATCGCGCTGGCGCTGTGGGGGCGGCTGCCGTTCGGGATCTGCGACGTCGTGGGGGACGAGCGGCTGCTCCAGGCGCTGCGCGTGGAATAGGCGCGAAGCGGATAACGGTTCGGTAAAGGCCGCCGATAAACCGGACAAACGTTCGGAGCCCACTTGGCAAAGGCATTCACCCGAGGCTAGGCTCACACCACGCTCCGCGGTGCTCGCACCGCGCTGCGCGCGTCCCAGCGCGGGGACCTGGTGTTCCCGTCCTGCGGCGGACAACCGCCTTTTACCACGGATCGTCTGGCACGTGCCTGCCAGTGAAAGGGAACATCATGGCTACAGTGACGTACGCGGGCGCCACCCGCATCTACCCGGGCACCGAGAAGCCCGCGGTGGACAAGCTGAACATCGAGATCCAGGACGGCGAATTCCTCGTCCTCGTCGGCCCCTCGGGCTGCGGGAAGTCCACCTCCCTCCGGATGCTCGCCGGCCTCGAAGAGGTCGACGAGGGCTCGATCTTCATCAACGACACCGACGTGTCGAACCTCCCCCCGAAGTCCCGCGACATCGCGATGGTCTTCCAGAACTACGCGCTCTACCCGCACATGTCCGTCTTCGACAACATGGCGTTCGCGCTCAAGCTGCGCCGCATGCCGAAGGCCGAGATCAAGCAGCGCGTGGAAGAGGCCGCGAAGCTCCTCGACCTCACCGACTACCTCGGCCGCAAGCCGAAGGCCCTCTCCGGCGGCCAGCGCCAGCGCGTCGCCATGGGCCGCGCGATCGTGCGCGAGCCGCAGGTGTTCCTCATGGACGAGCCGCTCTCGAACCTGGACGCGAAGCTCCGCGTGCAGACCCGTTCGCAGATCGCCTCGCTCCAGAAGCGCCTGGGCATCACGACCGTGTACGTCACCCACGACCAGATCGAGGCCATGACCATGGGCCACCGGATCGCGGTCATGAAGGACGGCCTCCTCCAGCAGTGCGACACCCCGCGCACCCTGTACGAGAAGCCCGGCAACACCTTCGTCGCGGGCTTCATCGGCTCCCCGGCGATGAACCTCAAGACCGTGTCCCTGACCGAGGCCGGCGCCCTGTTCGGCGACGTGACCCTCCCGCTCGCGCGCGAGGTCCGCGACGCCGCGTCCGCCGAGGGCGGCGACCAGCAGGTCACCGTCGGCATCCGCCCCGAGCACTGCAAGCTCGGCACGGAGTCCTCCGGCGGCATCCCGATCGAGGTCGACCTCGTCGAGGAGCTCGGCTCCGAGGCGTACGTCTACGGCCACGCCGCCTACAACGGCTCCTCGGAGCGGTTCGTCGTCCGCACCGAGTCGGTCAACGTCCCGCGCCTGGCCGAGACCGTGTACGTGGTGCCCGAGCCGGGCCACGAGCACGTCTTCCACGCCGCCACCGGCGAGCGCCTGAACTAAGGCCGTACGAACAGGGGGCCGCGCACTGGCTGCGCGGCCCTTTTTCGCTGCCCGTAACGCGAAGGCAACTCACAGAGAGCTACGGTTGGGGCATGGCCGCCCTCACCCCCAGGCCGAGAGTGGAAGGCGCCGACGCGTTCACCGTCGGCACCGGGTTCCACCGCGCCCTGGACGACGGCCGCATCGAATGCACGGTCTGCCCGCGGGCCTGCCGCCTGCGCGAAGGCCAGCGCGGCCTGTGCTTCGTGCGGGCCCGCATGGGCGACCAGATCGTCCTCACCTCCTACGGCCGCTCCTCGGGGTTCTGCATCGACCCCGTCGAGAAGAAGCCGCTGAACCACTTCCTGCCCGGCACGCCGGTGCTCTCCTTCGGCACGGCCGGGTGCAACCTCGCGTGCCGGTTCTGCCAGAACTGGGACATCTCCAAATCGCGTGAGATCGACACCCTCTCCTCGCAAGCGGATGCCGTGACGCTCGCCGCCACCGCGAAACGCCTGGGGTGCAACTCCATAGCGTTCACCTACAATGACCCGACGGTGTTCCTGGAGTACGCGGCCGACTGCGCCGACGCCGCCCGCGACGCGGGGCTCAAGGCGATCGCGGTGTCCGCCGGGTACATCAACGCCCCGGCCCGCCGGGAGCTGTACTCCCATATGGACGCCGCCAACATCGACCTGAAGGCCTTCACCGAGGACTTCTACAAGCGGATCGCCTTCGCCTCACTGAGGACGGTCCTGGACACACTCGAATACCTGGTGCACGAGACCGACGTGTGGACCGAGATCACGACGCTGCTGATCCCGGGCCACAACGACTCGGACGCGGAGATCGCGGCCGAGTCGGCGTGGATCGCCGAGCACCTGGGCCCCGAAGTGCCCCTGCACTTCACGGCCTTCCACCCGGACTTCAAGATGCGGGACGTGCCGCCCACGCCCCCCGCGACCCTCCGGCGCGCGCGCCGGATCGCGCTCGACGCGGGCCTGCGGTACGTGTACACCGGCAACGTGCACGACCCGGAAGGGCAGACCACCGTCTGCACCGACTGTGGCGAAGCCCTCATAGTGCGTGATTGGTACCGGATTGACCGGTATGCAGTGTCGGATAGCGGACAGTGCGTACGTTGCGGGGCGCGCGTTCCCGGCATCTTCGAGGGACCGGCGGGAGACTGGGGTCCCAAGCGGCAACCGATCCGCATCGCCGCACCGTCAGTCAGTCAGCGATAACCCACCACCGGAAGACCTGCGATGCCTTCGACGAAATCCGAAACCGTGCGGCCCCCGGCCGTCGCCGGACGCTTCTACCCGGCCGACCCCGGGCTGCTCCGCCGCGACGTCCAGCGCCTCATCGACGCGGCAGGGCCCGTGAGCGAACCGCTCGCGGCCGCCTACATCGTGCCCCACGCCGGATACCGCTACTCCGGGCCCGTCGCGGCCCAGGCGTACGCGCGCCTCGCCGCCCACCGCGGCCGCGTCAAGCGCGTGGTCCTCGTCGGACCGTCCCACCACTACCCGCTGCGCGGCACCGCCGCCGCGCCGTACACCGCGTGGCGGACCCCGCTCGGGGAGGTCCGCGCCGCCGCCACGAACGCCGTCGGCTCCTCGCGCCTCCCGCACGAGGCCGAGCACTCGCTCGAAGTGCAGCTGCCGTTCCTCCAGGTCGCTCTCGGCGACGACATCGAGGTCACGCCCGTCGCCTGCGGCATGAGCCAGACCCCCGACACCGCGCGGATCATCGCCGCGCTCCTGGAGGAGGCCGGGGAGGACGCCGTCCTCATCTGCTCCACCGACCTGTCGCACTACCACGACCTCGCCACGGCCCAGCGCATCGACGCCGCCACCGCCGAAGCCATCAAGAGCCTGCGGCCCCGCGAGATCGCCCCCCAGCACGCGTGCGGCGTGTTCGCCCTGCGCGGCACGCTCGCCTGGGCCGACGCCACGGGCCGGCGCCCCCGCCAGCTCGCGCTGGCGACCTCCGCGGACGCGGCCGGCTCGCCCGACCGGGTCGTCGGCTACCCGGCGTTCGCGATCGAGCGCCCCGGGCTGTGACCTGCGCTCGCGGGGGCGAAACTCGCACGACCGCCGCGAAGGGCGGCGTTTACCCTGTAAGACGTGACCGAGCACGAGCAAGACAGCACTGAGACTGGCGACGACCTTCCCGAGCAGATGAAGATCCGGCGCGAGAAGCGCGCCGCCCTCCTCGCGGAAGGCAAGGAGCCGTACGCGCTCGGCTACCCGCGCACCCACTCGCTCGCGGAGCTCCGCGAGCTGTTCGGCGGGCTGGCCGACGGCGAGTCCTCGGGAGTCACCGTCTCCACCACCGGACGGGTGATCTTCGTGCGCCTGGCCGGGAAGCTCGCCTTCGCGCGGCTGCGCGACGGCGACGGGACCGAGTTCCAGGTGATGCTCTCCCAGGGGAAGGTCGGCGAGGAGGCCCTCGCCGAATGGAAGCGCCTCGCCGACATCGGCGACCACATCGGCGTCACCGGCGAGGTCGTCTCGTCCAAGCGCGGCGAGCTGTCGGTCATGGCCGACTCGTTCCAGATCACCGGCAAGGCCCTGCGCCCGCTTCCCGTGGCGCACAAGGCGCTCGCTGAGGAGACGCGGGTGCGCCAGCGCTACGTCGACCTCATCGTGCGGCCCGAGGCCCGCGACACCGTGCGCAACCGGGCCCGGGTCGTCAAGTCGCTGCGCGACCAGCTCGACGCGGAGTCGTTCATCGAGGTCGAGACCCCGATGATGCAGGTCCAGCCGGGCGGGGCGACCGCGCGGCCGTTCGTGACGCACATGAACGCGTACGACATCGACCTGTACCTGCGGATCGCGCCGGAGCTCTATCTGAAAAGGTGCGTCGTCGGCGGCATCGACCGCGTATTCGAGATCAACCGCAACTTCCGGAACGAGGGCGCCGACTCGTCGCATTCGCCGGAGTTCGCGATGCTGGAGGCCTATCGCTCGTACGGCGACTACCGCACGATCGGGGCGCTCACGAAGTCGCTCATTCAAGGCGCGGCGCGATCGGTGTTCGGGTCCGAGACCGTCGTTCTCGCGGACGGCTCGGAGTACGACCTCGGCGGCGAGTGGGCCGAGATCACGCTCTTCGGGTCCCTTTCCGAAGCGCTCGGAGAAACCGTGACCGTGGACACGCCCTACGACGTCCTCGTCGCGTACGCGGACAAAGTCGGACTCGGCGTCGACCCGAAGTGGGGACCCGGGAAACTCGCCGAGGAATTGTTCGAGCACCTCGTCGTCGACGGCCTGCACGCGCCCACGTTCGTCCTCGACTACCCCGAGGAGACGTCCCCGCTCGTGCGCGGCCACCGCACCACTCCGGGCCTCACCGAGAAATGGGACCTGTACGTGCGCGGCTTCGAGCTGGCGACCGGCTATTCCGAGCTGATCGACCCGGTGATCCAGCGCGAGCGCATGGAGGCCCAGGCCAGGCAGGCCGCGAAGGGCGACGACGAGGCCATGGGCGTCGACGAGGACTTCCTGCGGGCGATGGAGTACGGGATGCCGCCGCTGTGCGGCATGGGCATGGGAATCGACCGGCTCCTTATGGCGCTCACCGGACTCGGCATCCGCGAGACGATCCTCTTCCCGCTGGTGAAACCCGAATAGCAAAGCAAAGGGACCGCATCGGGACCCGCGGCGCCGCTTGCGCGGCCGACTGCGGACAATCCGATGCGGTCCCTTTCTGCCCACCCCGACGGCCCATTTCCGGATGATGTTTGCCGAGCGGTTTGCCACGCCGCGAGCGGCGCGGTAGCGATCCATTCACAAATCTTTCGCTCCACCCTCTTTCCTTTCTCTTAGGGACTCGTATATGCTCTGGCACTAGTAAGAGCAAAAGGCACTGTTGGGCCGGGTCCGAGGGGAATTTGCCATGGCGAAGAAGACACAGGTCATCCTGATCGACGATATCGACGGCAGCACCGCTGAGGAGACGGTCAAATTCGCCATCGACGGGCAGGCCTACGAGATCGACCTGTCGGCGTCGCACGCGAAAGAACTGCGCGACGCACTGGAGAAATTCCAGGAGGCGGGCACCCGACTGGGCCGCTACACGCTCGGTTCCCCGCGCGGGCCGGTCCGCGGCGCCGTCTCGGCCCCGCGCCGCCAGTCCGTGGACCGCGAGCAGAACAAGGCCATCCGCGAGTGGGCCTCCCGCTCCGGCAAGAACGTGTCGCCCCGCGGCCGCATTCCGCAGGCCATCGTCGAGGAATACAACGCCGCGCACAACTAGTAGTCCGGCGCCCGAACGCACCGCCCGCTTCCTGCTCTGGAAGCGGGCGTTTTCTCATGTACCGGAACGGTGCGGCCTCCCCATTGATTGGGACCCGGCCCGGCGGGTATTGCGCTCAGAGCGAACCTGTTATCACGGGGAATGGCTTAGGGTGCACGCTTGTTGTCACCCACGTGGCACCCGCCGTCCGCGGACCCGGGGGATAAGGTGTACCCACAGGGTTTTGCAAGCCACGACCAGTAACGACGACGAAGTAGCGGCGGACGCGAGGAGCAGAAGCGCATGTTTGAACGGTTTACGGACCGTGCCCGACGCGTGGTCGTCCTGGCTCAAGAAGAGGCCAGGATGCTCAACCACAACTACATCGGCACGGAGCACATCCTGCTCGGCCTCATCCACGAGGGCGAGGGCGTGGCGGCGAAGGCCCTGGAGAGCCTGGGGATCTCCCTGGAAGGCGTGCGCCAGCAGGTCGAGGAGATCATCGGACAGGGGCAGCAGGCCCCCTCCGGGCACATCCCCTTCACCCCCCGGGCGAAGAAGGTCCTGGAGCTGAGCCTGCGCGAAGCGCTCCAGCTGGGCCACAACTACATCGGCACGGAGCACATCCTGCTGGGCCTGATCCGCGAGGGCGAGGGCGTCGCCGCCCAGGTCCTCATCAAGCTCGGCGCGGACCTCAACCGGGTCCGCCAGCAGGTCCTCCAGCTGCTCTCCGGCTACCAGGGCAAGGAGCCCGCGGGCGCGACCGCCGGCGGCACCTCCCAGGAGTCGCAGCAGTCCGGGTCGCTCGTGCTGGACCAGTTCGGCCGCAACCTGACGCAGGCCGCGCGCGACGGCAAGCTGGACCCGGTCATCGGGCGCCAGCGCGAGATCGAGCGCGTCATGCAGGTCCTGTCGCGGCGCACCAAGAACAACCCGGTGCTCATCGGCGAGCCCGGCGTCGGCAAGACCGCCGCCGTCGAGGGCCTCGCGCAGGCGATCACCAAGGGCGAGGTCCCCGAGACCCTCAAGGACAAGCAGCTGTACACGCTCGACCTCGGCGCGCTCGTCGCCGGGTCGCGGTACCGCGGCGACTTCGAGGAGCGGCTGAAGAAGGTCCTCAAGGAGATCAAGACCCGCGGCGACATCATCCTGTTCATCGACGAGATCCACACGCTCGTCGGTGCGGGGGCCGCCGAGGGCGCGATCGACGCGGCCTCGATCCTCAAGCCGATGCTCGCCCGCGGCGAGCTCCAGACCATCGGCGCGACCACGCTCGACGAGTACCGCAAGTACCTTGAGAAGGACGCGGCCCTGGAGCGCCGCTTCCAGCCGATCCAGGTGGCCGAGCCGTCGCTCGCGCACACCATCGAGATCCTCAAGGGCCTGCGCGACCGCTACGAGGCGCACCACCGCGTGTCCATCACGGACGGCGCCCTGGTGCAGGCCGCGACGCTCGCCGACCGCTACATCTCCGACCGGTTCCTGCCGGACAAGGCGATCGACCTCATCGACGAGGCGGGCGCGCGCATGCGCATCCGCCGGATGACCGCGCCGCCGGACCTCCGCGAGATCGACGAGGAGATCGCCGAGACCCGCCGCCAGAAGGAGTCCGCGATCGACGCGCAGGACTTCGAGGCCGCCGCGCGCCTGCGCGACACCGAGAAGCGCCTGCACGAGAAGCGCGCCAAGCGCGAGCAGGAGTGGAAGGCCGGCGACCTTGACCAGGTCACCGAGGTCGACGAGGAGATGATCTCCGAGGTCCTCGCGAACTGGACGGGCATCCCGGTCTACAAGCTGACCGAGGAGGAGACCTCCCGCCTGCTCAAGATGGAGGAGGAGCTCCACAAGCGGATCATCGGCCAGGAGGACGCCGTCAAGGCCGTCTCGAAGGCGATCCGCCGCACCCGCGCCGGGCTCAAGGACCCCAAGCGCCCGTCCGGCTCGTTCATCTTCGCCGGCCCTTCGGGCGTCGGCAAGACCGAGCTGGCGAAGGCGCTCGCGGAGTTCCTGTTCGGCTCCGAGGACGCGCTCATCCAGCTCGACATGTCCGAGTTCCACGACCGGTACACGGTGTCGCGCCTGGTCGGTGCGCCTCCCGGGTACGTCGGGTACGACGAGGGCGGGCAGCTCACCGAGAAGGTGCGCCGCAAGCCGTTCTCGGTGGTCCTGTTCGACGAGATCGAGAAGGCCCACCCGGACGTGTTCAACACGCTCCTCCAGATCCTGGAGGACGGCCGCCTGACCGACGGCCAGGGCCGCATCGTCGACTTCAAGAACACGGTGCTGATCCTGACCACGAACCTCGGCACGAGGGACGTCGGCAAGGCCGTGTCGCTGGGCTTCCAGGCGGACTCGTCCGAGGGCGGCGACTACGAGCGGATGAAGGAGAAGGTCAACGAGGAGCTGAAGAACCACTTCCGCCCCGAGTTCCTGAACCGCATCGACGACACGATCGTGTTCCCGAAGCACACGCAGGAGGCGATCGTCTCGATCGTCGACCTGATGGTGAAGCGCATCGAGGACCAGCTCGCGAACCGCGACATGGCCCTGGAGCTGACCGACAACGCGAAGCTGTACCTCGGGCACAAGGGCTACGACCCGGTGCTCGGCGCGCGGCCGCTGCGCCGGACGATCCAGCGCGAGATCGAGGACACGCTCTCGGAGAAGATCCTCTTCAACGAGTTCGTGCCCGGCCAGATCGTCATCGTCGACGTCGACGGCGACCCGAAGGACATCGAGAAGACGAACCTGACCTTCAGGGGCGCCGACAAGCCCGCGGGCATCCCGGACACGCCTCCGGCCGAACTGGCCGGCGAGCGCGCCCCGAAGAGCCCCGGCGCCGGAACCGGCACCCTGCCGCCCAAGAGCCCCGGAGCGGGCCCGCGCGGCGGCATGGCCGGCGAGGGCGCGGGCTAAGCGTCTGAGGCAGTGAGAACGGGGCGGGACCGCAAGGTCCCGCCCCGTTTCGCGTCTCCAGTGGGCATGAAAAAAGCCGGGTTCGGAAACCCGGCCGTGTGGCGGAGGATAGGGGATTCGAACCCCTGAGAGCTTTCACTCAACACGCTTTCCAAGCGTGCGCACTAGGCCACTATGCGAATCCTCCGCGGAGTACCTTACCCGACGCCGGGAGCGGCCTCCAACCGGGTTGATCGAGGTGACCTGCGTTGCATCGGGACCGCGGCGGGCGCTCCGGGTTCGGCGGGGCGGGAGGCGTGCGGTAGACTTTCGCCCGTCTCCCACGCGGCGTCATCTTGTGAACCTCCCCAGGGCCGGAAGGCAGCAAGGATAAGCGGGCTCTGGCGGGTGTGTGGGAGACCCCGCCGCCTTAGCTCAGTCGGCAGAGCGATTCACTCGTAATGAATAGGTCGTCGGTTCGATTCCGACAGGCGGCTCCAACGGAAAGGCCCCGGCGAACGCCGGGGCCTTTTTCGCGTCTCCACTAGGCGGCCGGGAGCGACACCGTGACCACCAGGCCGCCTTCCGTCCCCGCCTTCGCAGCGGCCTCGCCGCCGTGGGCCTCGGCGACCGCGCGGACGATCGAGAGGCCCAGGCCCGCGCCCTTGGAGGCGGTGGCGAGGCGCTCGGTGCCGAGGCGGCGGAACGGGGTGAAGAGGCCGGGGACCTCGAAGGCCGGGACGACGGGCCCGGAGTTGGCGACCTCGACGACCGAGCGGCCGTCCTCCGTGCGGGTGGTCACGGTGACCCAGCCGTCCTCGGGGAGGTTGTAGCGGACCGCGTTCTCGACGAGGTTCTGGACCATGCGCTCCAGCAGGACCGGCTCGCCGCGGGCGGGCGCCTCGGCGCAGTCGGCGGTGACCGCGACGCCGGGGGCGGGGGTCTGGGCCGCGACGTGGGCGGCGATGTCGGCGAGGTCGAGGTAGGAGCGCTCGCCGAGCTCGCGGTCGGAGCGCATGAGCAGGAGCAGGCCCTCGATGAGGCGCTCGTGGCGGGCGTTCACTTCGAGGAGGGTCTCGCCGAGCTGCTGCACGTCCGCAGAAGCCCCCTTGCGGTGCACGGCGACCTCCAGGAGCGCGCGGGTCACCGTCAGGGGCGTGCGCAGTTCGTGGGAGGCGTTGGAGATGAAGGAGCGCTGGCCGTCGAAGGAGTGGTCGAGGCGCTCCAGCATCCGGTTGAACGTCTCGGCGAGCTCGCGCAGCTCGTCCTGCGGCCCTTCGAGGCGGATGCGCTCGTGAAGGCCCTGGCCTGCGGCGGGAGCCTCGGCGATGCGGGCCGCGGTGTCGGTGACGCGCTGGAGCGGCCGGAGCATCCGCCCGGCCACCAGCCAGCCGAGCGCGATCGTGCCCACCGAGACGAGGGCGAGCGCGATACCGCCCTGCCTGACGAGCGCGTCGAGCGCGTTCTTCCAGACCTCCCCGGTGATGACGAAGCGCAGCTGCTCGCCGTAGACCTTCGGGTCCTGGCCGGGCTCGGGGGTCGGGATCTCCTCGCCCGACATGGTCCCGGTGAACGTGGAGTTCGCCTCGGCCTCGTCGGGGAGGCTGTCGCGGATGAGACTGTGGGTCAGGACCAGCAGGAGGATCCCGCCGACGAGGAACAGCCCGCCGTAGACGAGGGTGAGGCGGGCGCGGAGGGTGAGTCTCATCGGATGCGGTACCCCACTCCGGGTTCGGTGAGGACCACCGGCGGGTCCCCAAGCTTGCGGCGCAGCTTCAGGATCGTCATGCGCACGGCCTGCGTGAACGGGTCGGTGTGCTCGTCCCACGCCTTCTCTAGGAGCTGCTCGGCGGAGACGGGCGCGCCGTCGGCGCGCAGCAGCTCGGCGAGGACCGCGAACTCCTTGCGGGACAACGGAACGTACCGGCCGTCGCGGAACACCTGGTGGAGGTGCACGTCCAGGCTGATTCCAGCGCGCTCCAGGACCGGCGGCGCGGCGCGGCGGGTGCGCCGGCCCAGGGCCGCCACCCGGGCGGCGAGCTCGCGGAACGCGAACGGCTTCGGCAGGTAGTCGTCGGCGCCGAGGGACAGACCGGCGACGCGGTCGTCGATGTCGGATGCGGCCGTGAGCATGAGGACCCGCGTGTCGCCCCCGGCGGCGGCGATCTCGCGGCACACCTGGTCGCCGTGGACGACGGGCAGGTCCCGGTCGAGGACCACGACGTCGTACTCGTTGACGCCGAACCGCTCCAGGGCCGCGCCGCCGTCCGCGGCGACGTCGACGGCGTGCGCGTCGCCGCGGAGCCATTCGGCGACCGCGTCGGCCAGGAGGGGCTCGTCCTCCACCACCAGGATCCTCATGCCTCCCATCTTGGCGCTTCCGGTGTTGCCGCGGCATTGCCGTTCCGGATTACGGCCGCGCAACGCCCCGGCCGGTGTACTGACTGCGCGGCCGGGGTGCCTCCCGCCCCCGGCCGCGCCAACGACACACGAAAGGCAGCATCATGCGGCGATACCTCATCGCACTCCTCCTGTGCCTGACCGCCCTGACGGCGGCGGCCTGCGGCGACGACGCCGACGACGGGGGCGTGGCCTCCGCGGACGGCGACGCCACCGAGTCCGCCGACGACGGAGGCGGGGACGAGGACCTGAGCGGCTTCGAAGAAGCCCTCGCGTACTCGCAGTGCATGCGCGACAACGGCGTCCCCGAGTTCCCCGACCCCGAGCAGCAGGGCGAGGGCGGCGTCAGCCTCGGCCTGCCCGAGGGCATCGACCCCGAGAGCCAGGAGTTCAAGGACGCGGAAGCGGCCTGCGAGGACATGCAGCCCGGCCCCGACGAGAACGCGACGATCGACCCCGAGATCTACGAGAAGCTCGTCGAGTACTCGGAGTGCATGCGCGAGAACGGCGTCGAGAACTTCCCGGACCCCGAGCCGGGCGGCGGCATCATGGTGAGCCCCGACATGGGCTTCGACCCGCAGAGCCAGGAGTTCCAGGACGCCGAGGCCGCCTGCGCCGACCTGCGTCCCGAAGGCCCCGGCGGCTCGACGAACAGCGGTGACGAGTGATGGCGCGCCGACGCAAGGGCCGCGCGGGCAAGGCCGTCGCGGGCGCCGCGATCGCGCTGGCCGCGGCGGGCGCCGTGGCCGCCGCGCTCGGCTTCGACCCCCGCACCTTCTTCGAGGAGTCGGAGGCCGAGGCGACCCAGGAGACCCCGGCGACCGCCGAGGTCGCCGTGCAGACCCTCACCGAGACCGTCTCGGTCTCCGGGGACCTCGGCTACGGCGACGCGCTCGACATGGCGTGCCTGCTCAACGGCACGCTCACCGGGCTGCCGTCCGCGGGCGACGTGCTCGGGCGCGGCGACGTGCTCTACTCCGTGGACGACCAGCCGGTGGCCCTCATGTACGGCTCGCTCCCGGCCTACCGGGCCCTCGCGGTCGGCGCCGAGGGCGCCGACGTGGAGCAGCTGGAGAAGAACCTCGAAAAGCTCGGCTACGACGGCTTCACCGTCGACGACGAGTTCACCGACGCGACCGCCGACGCCGTCGAGGCGTGGCAGGAGGACCTCGGCATCGAGGAGACCGGCCGCGTGGACCTCGGCCGGGTCGTCTTCGCGCCCGACCAGATCCGCGTCGACACCGTCGACCCGCAGCTCGGCGCGATGGCCCAGGGGACCGTGTTCACCTACACGGGCCTCGACAAGGTCGTCACCGTCGAGGTCGAGCTCGACGACCAGGAGCTGGTGGTCGTCGGCGACCCGGTCACCATCACCCTTCCGGACGGGACCGAGGCCACCGGGACCGTCACCGACTCCGAGACCGCGGTTTCGGAGGACACCGGCCAGGGCGGCGAGACCGAGGACGTCACGTACCTCGAAGTGACCGTGGCCGCCGACGACGCGGCCGTGTTCGACGCGCTCGACCAGGCGTCCGTCGATGTGGGCTTCGCGGGCGACAGCGCCGCCGACGTGCTCACCGTCCCCGTGGAGGCACTTCTCGGCCTCGCCGAAGGCGGCTACGGCGTCGAGGTCGTGAACGGCGACACCACCGAGATCGTCGCGGTCGACACCGGCCTGTTCGCGGACGGGTACGTCGAGGTCAGCGGCGAGGGCCTGGAAGCGGGCCAGTCCGTGGTGGTGCCCTCATGACCGTGGTCGCGGAAGCCGAAGCGGCGCAGCCGCACACGCGGCCCCGGCCGGTCGTCGAGCTCGACGGGGTCTCGAAGACCTACCCCGGCGGGGTCCGGGCCCTGCGCGGCGTGTCCCTGCGGATCGAGGCCGGGGAGATGTGCGCGATCGTCGGCCCGTCGGGTTCGGGCAAGTCGACGATGCTCCACCTCATCGGCACGCTCGACCGGCCCAGCGAGGGGTCGGTGCGCATCGACGGGTTCGACGTGGCGTCGCTGCGCGACAAGCAGCTCTCGGCGCTGCGGGCCACCAGGATCGGGTTCGTGTTCCAGCAGTTCCACCTCGCCGTGGGGCAGCAGGTGCTCGACAACGTCGCCGACGGGCTCCTCTATTCGGGCCGGCGCGGCCCCGACCGGCGCGCCCGCGCCGCGGAGGCGCTGGAGCGGGTCGGGCTCGGCCACCGCCTCGACCACCTCCCGAACGAGCTGTCCGGCGGCGAGCGGCAGCGGGTCGCCGTGGCGCGCGCGATCGTCGGCGGCCCCGCGGTCCTCCTCGCCGACGAGCCCACGGGGAACCTCGACTCCGTCTCCGGGGCGGGCGTGATGGCGCTCCTGCACGAACTGCACGAGGCCGGCACCACGGTCGTGGTCATCACCCACGACCAGGACATCGCCCGCTCGCTGCCCCGGCAGGTCGCGATGCGCGACGGAGAGGTGGTCTGAATGGCAACGGCGACAACGGGAACCGGCCCCGGAGGGCCGCCCGGGAGCCCGCCTCCGCCCGCGCCGCCCGCCGCCGAGCCGCCGCCGTCGGCGAAGGTCCTGCGGCCCGCGCGGATGCACACCGGGGACGTCCTCCGCGTCGGCGCGACCGGCCTGCGGACCAGGCCCCTGCGGGCGTGGTTGTCGGCCCTGGGCATCGCGATCGGCATCGCGGCGATGATCGCGGTCGTCGGGATCTCCTCGTCGAGCCGCGCCGAACTCGACCGGCAGCTCGCCGAACTCGGCACGAACCTGCTCAGGGTCGAACCGGGCACCTCGATGCTCTCTGGCGAGGAAGGCGTCCTGCCGTACGAGGCGACCGCGATGGTCGCCCGCATCGAGCCGGTCTACGCCGTCGCGGCGACAGGGAACGTCTCGGACGCGAACGTCTACCGCTCCGACCACATCCCCGAGGGCCAGTCCGGCGGCATGACCGTGAAGGCCGCCGAGCTCGACCTGTTCGACACGGTCGGCGCGGAGCTCGCGGACGGCGTGTGGCTCAACGCGGCCACCGCGCAGTACCCGACGGTGGTCCTCGGCTCTGCCGCCGCCGAGCAGCTCGGCATCACCTCGGTCGGCGACGGCGTCGAGGTGTACATCGGCGGGCAGTGGTTCACCGTGGTCGGCATCCTCGAACCCGTCGCGCTCGCCTCGGAACTGGACCTCGCGGTCCTCGTCGGCTGGGACGCCGCCGCGACCTACCTCGGCTTCGACGGGCACCCCACCACGGTGTACACCCGCGCCGAGGAGCAGTACGTGGAGGAGGTGGCGGGCGTCCTCGCGGCGACCGCGAACCCCGAAGCGCCCGACGAGACCTCGGTGTCGCGGCCCTCCGACGCGCTCGCCGCGAAGAACGCCGTCGACACGGCGTTCACGGGGATGCTGCTGGGCCTGGGCGGCGTGGCGCTGCTCGTCGGCGGCGTCGGCGTCGCGAACACGATGGTCATCTCGGTCCTGGAGCGGCGCAGCGAGATCGGCCTGCGCCGGTCCCTCGGCGCCACGAAGGGGCAGATCCGCGTCCAGTTCCTCGCGGAGTCGCTGCTGCTGAGCGCCCTCGGCGGCGTCGGCGGGGTGCTGCTGGGGACGGCGGTGACCGCGGTGTTCGCGGCGGTGCGGGAGTGGCCGACGGTCGTCCCGTACTGGGCGAGCGTCGGCGGCGTGGCCGCGACGCTGTTCATCGGCGCGGTCGCGGGGCTGTACCCGGCGGTGCGGGCCTCGCGGCTCTCGCCGACTGAGGCCCTTACGGCGCAATAAACCCTATATCCTATATCGTATATCCTATAGGATTCGTCCCGAGTGGATGAGCGGTGCCCGCCCCGACCAGGGCGGGCACCGCTCATCCGGGGTCAGATGTACTGGTCGATGATCGGCGTCAGGCGGTTGGCGATCTTCAGGTGTCCCGCGTCGCTCGGGTGGACCGAGTCGACCAGGTCGCCCGCGTCGGGCAGCCACCCGGTCGTGTCGACGAAGTGGACCTTGGAGTCGCCGGCGCTGACCCTCGCGTTGACGGCGTTCTGCGTCTCGGGGCTGTACCGGTTCCGGAACGTCTCCATGGCGAAGATGTGCGCGTTCGGGTAGGCCTGGCGCACCCGCTCCAGCATGGTGATGTAGTTGGCCTGGAAGGTGGTCGTCGAGACCCCGTGCCCGACGTCGTTGGTGCCCAGGTTGATCACCACGGCCGTGGCCTGGTACCGCGAGAAGTTCCAGTCGTCTGAAGTGGACGCCATGGAGGTGCGGCGGAACCAGTCCATCATCCCCCAGCACCCGTCGGAGGTGCTGACCAGGCACGCGCCGCCCTGCGCGACCTGCGTGTGGCCCGCGTTCAGGTTGTCGCCCACCAGGTACGGGTAGGCCGTGAACGGCCGGTCCCCGTTCGGCTGGCCCACGGTGATGGAGTCGCCGATGAACTCCACGAAGTTCGCCGGGCGGCCGATCGCGCTGGTCGCGCCGCCGGAGGCGAGGATGAGCCCGCCGAACGCCGGGTCGCCGGTGTACGACCCGGCCTTCTCGCGGAAGCCGATGCGGATCGTGTGGGTCCCCGAGGAGAGCCCGGTCCGGATCGTGACGTTCCCGGAGACGGCCCGCATCCAGGTCTCGGCGCCGCCGTCGACCGAGTAGTACATGTCGATCGTGTTCCGCAGCTTCACGCCGATCGAGGAGCCGGTGAAGGCCGCCTCGACGTAGCCGCCCGCCCAGCCCATCGTGTAGAACGACGCGTCGGCGGTGTTCCAGCGCCCGTAGTACTGGAGGTTCGGGTCGTTGACCGCGCCGTTCCCGGCGGCGGCCACGGGGACGAGCTTCCAGTGCTGGGATTCGAGGTTGTTCCGGTCGTACTGGGAGACGCGCGAGCCGGCGCTCGTGGCCCACTCCCAGTTGTCGAGGGCCTTGCCGGAGTTGCGGTTCACGAGTTCGACGGAGCCGTCGGACTGGGTGTTCACCTGCCACTGCTGGTTCGTGCCGTTGTTGTCGGTCCACTGCACGAGGTCCGCGCCGTTCTCGGTGGACTTGGCGTAGACGTCGAGTACCTGATTCGAGTGCCGGGCCTGGATCCGGTAGTAGCCGCTGCCGGAGTCGACGAATCGGAACTGCTGGCTGGTGGCCGAGGACTGCGCGGCGAGCACGGCGGCCGCGCCGGTCGCCGTAGAGCCGTCCTGGATGCTGACGGCGAGGCCGGAGAAGTCGTTGACGATCCGGTACCAGGTACCGGTCTCCACGGCGGCGGCCGGAGCCGAGCCGAGGGCGGTGAACCCGGCCGCGGTGCAGACGGCCACGACGGCGGCGGCCAGCCACCGGGCGAGCCGCGCGCGGCGGGTCGGAGCGGGAGTGCGCAAGGGGGGAGCTCCTTTACATTGAAACGTTTAAATGTCTTGTGGTTTTAAGAGGATATCGCTTTCATCCGATCCGAGCCACCCCTCAAACCGCCGAAATCCCACACAACCCGCCCGCACCCGTCGCCCCGCCCTCCGGCTCACTGCGCTCGCCTCTCCCCGAACCCGAGCGGCTTCGCCGCACCTCCCCTTCTTCCCGCCCCGCACTGTGCCCGCCGCACCAAGACCCCCGGTCAGCCGCAGAACGTCGGACCCAGGCCGTACCCTGGCTTCAGGCGCGCCGCGAACCGGCGTGTGGGGCGAACGGCAACAGGAGGACGACGTGGCACTCGCGCTCTACCGCAAATACCGGCCGCAGACCTTCGCGGAAGTGGTCGGCCAGGAGCACGTCACCGAACCCCTCATCAACGCCATCCGCGCCGGACGCCTCAACCACGCCTACCTCTTCTCCGGCCCCCGCGGCTGCGGCAAGACCTCCTCCGCCCGCATCCTCGCCCGCTCCCTCAACTGCGCCCAGGGCCCCACCCCCGAGCCCTGCGGCGAGTGCCGCTCCTGCCGCGCGCTGGCCGCCGACGGGCACGGCTCGGTCGACGTGATCGAGATCGACGCCGCCAGCCACGGCGGCGTGGACGACGCCCGCGAGCTGCGCGAACGCGCCGTCTTCGCGCCCGTGGACTCCCGCTTCAAGATCTACATCATCGACGAAGCGCACATGGTCACCGCCGCCGGTTTCAACGCGCTGCTCAAGCTCGTCGAGGAGCCGCCGGACTACGTCCTCTTCATCTTCGCCACCACCGAGCCGGACAAGGTCCTCCCGACCATCCGCTCCCGCACGCACCACTACCCCTTCCGGCTGATCCCGCCGCCCGCGATGCGCGAGCTGTGCCGCAAGCTCTGCGACGAGGAGGGGGCGGTCGTCGCCGACGACGTGCTCCCGCTCGTGGTCCGCGCCGGGGGCGGCTCCGCGCGCGACACGCTCTCGGTCCTCGACCAGCTCATCGCCGGGGCCGGGCCCGAAGGGGTCACCTACGAGCGGGCCGCCGGGCTCCTCGGGGTCACCGACGCCGGGCTCCTCGACGAGATGTGCGAGGCGTTCGCCGCCGCCGACGGCGCGGCCGTCATGGAAGTGGTCGAGCGCGTCGTCGAAGGCGGCCACGACCCGCGCCGCTTCGCCGGAGACCTCCTCGAACGCCTCCGCGACCTCATCGTCCTCACGCAGGTCCCCGACGCGGGCGCGAACGGCCTCGTCGACGCCCCCGCCGACCAGCTCGCCAAGATGACCAGCCAGGCCACCCGCATGGGCACCTCGACGCTCGCGCGCATGGCCGAGGTCGTCGCCGCCGGGCTCGCGGGGATGCGCGGCGCCACCGCGCCGCGCCTGCTCCTCGAACTCGCCTGCGTGCGCGCGATCCTCCCCGGCTCCGACGAGTCGATGGCCGGGCTCATGCAGCGCCTCGAAACCCTGGAGCAGCGCGCCGCCGGAGCGGCCCTCGCCGCCCCCGCGCGGCCCGCCGCGGCCCCGGTCGCCGCGCCCGCCGAGACCGGCCCCGCCGCGGTCCGGTCCGCGCTTGCGAAGCCCGCCGAAGCGCCCGCCCCGGCTCCCGCCGCCGAACCGAAGACCGCGGTCCCGCCGTGGGAGGAAACCGAAGCGCCGCAGGAGAAAGCGCCCGAACCCGCCACCGCCGCGCCCGCGCCGGAACCCCCGGCCGAGGAGTGGTCCGAGCCCGAGCCGGCCCCCGTCTACGAGCCCGCGCCCGAGCCCGCCGGAGGCGGCACGTCGGCCGCGTCCGTGCGCCGTCAGTGGGACCGCATCATGATGGCCGTCAAGGACCGCAAGCGCACCACCGCCGCGCTCCTCCAGGACGCCACCATCGCCGACGCGGGCGACGGCGAACTGGTGCTCGCGTTCAAGCACGCGTTCCACGCCGAGAACCTCCAGAAGGAGCCCGCCTACGGCATCGTCGTGGGCGTCCTCGGCGAGGTCCTCGGCGGCACCTGGAAGATCCGATGCGAAGTGGGGGAGGCGGGGACCCTCCCAAAAGCCCCGGCGGGAGCGGCGCCGGCCCCGGCGCCTAGAGCGGCCGCGCCCGCGTCGCGGCCCGCCGCGGCCCCCGGCCGCCAGGCCGCCGCGCCCGCCGCCGAAGCCGTCGAGGAGCCCCCGCCGGACGACTACGACGAGCCCAGCCCCGACGACCCGGTCGCCCCGGGCGGGTTCGGCACCAGTGAGGAGCAGGCGATCAAGCTCATCACCACGGCGTTCGGCGCCAAGCAGATCGCCCGCTGACCCGGTTCCGGGGCACGGCCGGGCGTGCGCGCCCCGCCAGCGTCGCCCACTGCGGCTAGGCTTGCCGCCAGACCAAGGAACCGGAAGACCGAAGGCGAGGACGAAACATGGACATGTTCCCGGGCGGAGACATGCAGAAGCTGCTCCAGCAGGCGCAGCAGATGCAGACCGACATGCTGAAGGCCCAGGCAGAACTGGCCGAGACCGAGGTCAGCGCCGCGGCGGGCGGCGGGCTCGTCACCGCCACCGTCACCGGCGACGGCGAGCTCAAGGCCGTCAAGATCGACCCGCAGGCGGTCGACCCCGAGGACGTCGAGACCCTCGAAGACCTCATCATCGCCGCCGTCCAGGCCGCGAACGACAACGCCAAGCGCCTCGCCGCCGAGAAGATGGGCCCGCTCGGCGACGCCCTCGGCGGCATGGGCCTCCCGGGCATGTAGCCCGTCCCCATCCACACGCGGAACCACGGAGGAGATTCCTTGTACGACGGGGCTTTGGGCGACCTCATCGAAGAGCTCGGGCAGCTGCCCGGGATCGGCCCGAAGAGTGCGCAGCGGCTGGCCTTCCACCTGCTGGCGTCGGAGAGCGCGGACGTCGAGCGGCTCACCTCGGCGCTGGAGCGGGTGAAGGCCCAGGTCCGGTTCTGCGAGACGTGCGGCAACGTCACCGAAGGCGAGCAGTGCGGCATCTGCCGCGACCCGCGCCGCTCGGAGGCGCTCATCTGCGTCGTCGAGGAGCCGAAGGACGTGCTCGCCATCGAGCGGACCGGCGAGTTCCGCGGCCGGTACCACGTGCTCGGCGGGGCGATCAACCCCTTGGAGGGCATCGGCCCCGACGACCTGCGCATCCGCCAGCTCATGGTGCGGCTCCAGGCAGGCGAGACCACCGAGCTCATCATCGCCACCGACCCGAACACCGAGGGCGAGGCCACCGCCACGTACCTGGCGATGCTGCTGAAGCCCATGGGGCTCAAGGTGACGCGGCTGGCCAGCGGTCTGCCCGTGGGCGGCGACCTGGAGTACGCCGACGAAGTGACCCTCGGGCGGGCCTTCTCGGGCCGCCGGACCATGGACTGAGTGGACCGCCCGCGCCGTTCCGCGCCGCGCTTGCACCGTTTTGAAACGCGTTGTGGTACAACGTTTTTCGCTTGTGCATGGTTGATCCGGATTCGGTAACAATAGCCCGCGGAACGGTCACGATCACATAACGCTTAACAGTGGTGTAACTCACCGTGTTCTAGTCTGTCAGGTACCTCCGAATACCCAACGACCGACGGGTGAGACAACCTATGCGCACGTCCCCAACCCCAGTCAGGCGCGTCCTGGCCGCCGCGGCGAGCGCCGCGATGGCAGTGGGCATCCTCGCCGCCTGCGGCTCCGACGGCGACGACGGCGGCGACGCCGAGTCCGCCGAGGACTTCGACTTCTCCTGCCCCGAGCGCACGGACGGGACCCCCGAGGCGGACACCGCCGCCAACGAGTCGCAGCCGTTCGTCTTCGGCTCCCCGGGCGACCCGACCAGCATGGACCCGGTCCTCGCCTCCGACGGCGAGACCTTCCGCGTCACGCGCCAGATCTACGAGACCCTCGTCGACACCGACTGCACCGACAACGTGCCGGGCCTCGCCGAGTCGTGGGACCAGAACCCGGAGGGCACCGAGTGGACCTTCCACCTGCGTGAAGGCGTGACCTTCTCCGACGGCACCGCCCTCGACGGCGCCGCGGTCTGCACCAACTTCGAGCGCTGGGCGAACTTCAAGGGCGGCTTCCAGTCCCCGAACTTCACCTACTACTACTCCGCGATCTTCGGCGGCTTCACCGAGAACGACCCGGCCATGGGCATCGAGGCCGAGTCGATCTACCAGGGCTGCGAGGCCGACGGGCTGGACGCGACGATCTCGCTCAGCAAGTACACCTCCAGCTTCCCGGGCGCGTTCTCGCTCAGCTCCTTCTCGATCATCAGCCCCGCCTCCCTTGAGGCGATCGCCGACGTCGAGCTGCCCGCCGCCGACTCGCCGCTGCCGGAGTACTCGCAGACCGCCGGGACCCTCGCGGGCACCGGCCCGTACGTCCTCACCGAGTGGGACCACGGCGAGCAGCAGGTGACCCTGACGCGCAACGAGAACTACTGGGGCGACGCCGCGAAGGTCAAGACCCTGATCTTCCGCACCATCTCCGACGAGACCGCCCGCCGCCAGGCCCTCGAAGCCGGCGACATCCAGGGCTACGACCTCGCCGCCCCCGCCGACGTGCAGCCGCTCATCGACGCGGGCTTCCAGGTCCCCGTCCGCGGCGTGTTCAACCTGCTGTACCTCGCGTACACGCAGGGCCAGGCGCCCCTTGAGGACCACGCGGTCCGCGAGGCGCTGTCCTACGCCGTCGACCGCGAGCGCATCGTCAACAACGTGCTCCCGCCGGGCGGCCTGGTCGCCACGCAGTTCATCCCGCCGAGCCTGGAGGGCTACTCCGAGGACGTCAAGACGTACGACTACGACGTCGACAAGGCCAAGGACCTGCTCGCCGAGGCCGGCCAGGAGGACCTGACGCTGACGTTCTGCTACCCGACCGACGTGTCGCGCCCGTACATGCCCGCGCCGAAGGACATCTTCGACATGATCGCCTCCGACCTCGAAGCGGCCGGCGTCACCGTCGAGGCCCGCCCGATCACGTGGGTCGAGTACATCCCGACCACCCGCTCCGGCGAGTGCCCGCTGTACCTGCTCGGCTGGACCGGCGACTTCAGCGACCCGTACAACTTCCTCGGCACCTGGTTCGCCGCCGAGTCCACCGAGTGGGGCTTCGACAACCAGGAGGTCTTCGACTCGATCGCGGCCGCCAACACCGAGCCCGACGAGGCGACCCGCGTCGACCTGTGGAAGGCCGCCAACGAGGCCGTGATGGAGGAGCTCCCGGGCCTGCCGCTGTCGTCCTCGCCGCCGTCGATCGCCTTCGCCGCCAACGTGTACCCGCCGGACGTCTCCCCGCTGACGCAGGAGAACTTCGCGCAGGTCTACTTCACCACCGGCTCGTAACTGAAACCCAGCTAGCACAACATGCTGCGCTACACCGTCAAGCGCCTCCTGCAACTGGCCGTGGCCCTCTTGGGACTCTCGCTGCTGCTGTTCGCGTGGTTCAAGGCCCTCCCGGGCGGACCCGAGAACCGGCTGCTCCCCGAGAACGCCACGGACCAGCAGCGGGAGGCGCTGCGGGCCGCCCTCGGGCTCGACGAGCCCATCTGGGTGCAGTACGGGGACTTCCTCGGACGGGTCGTCCGCTTCGACTTCGGCAGTTCGCTGTCGAGCGGGCGGCCCGTCGCCACGGAGCTCGCCGACCGGCTGCCCGCCACCATCGAACTGTCCCTCGCCGCGATGATCATCGCCGTCGGCGTGGGCATTCCGCTCGGCTACCTCGCGGCCCGGCGCCGCGGGACGTGGCTGGACTTCACCGCCGTCTCCGGGTCCCTCCTGGGCACGTGCATCCCGATCTTCTTCCTCGCCGCCATGCTGAAAGTGGTGTTCGCGCAGGAGCTCGGGTGGCTGCCCACGACGTTCCGGCTCTCCGCCGGGGCCGACTACACGGAAATCACGGGCCTGCGCGTGCTCGACGGGCTGATCACCGGCGAGTTCGACATCGCCTGGGACGCGGTGCTGCACCTGGTGCTGCCCGCGATCGCGCTCTCGTCGATCCCGCTCGCGGTCATCGTGCGCATCACCCGCGCCAGCGTCCTCGACGTCGTCGGCGAGGACTACGTGCGCACCGCGGACGCCAAGGGCCTCAAGCCCTCCGTGATCCGCGGCCGCCACGTCATGCGCAACGCGATGCTCCCGATCGCCACGATCATCGGCCTGCTCCTGGGCAGCCTGTTCGCGGGCGCCGTGCTCACCGAGTCGGTGTTCTCCTTCGGCGGCATCGGGTCCTTCGTGTACCAGGCGACGACCGAGCGCGACTACCCGGCGCTCATGGGCTTCATTCTGGTGATCGCCATGTTCTACGTCGCCATCAACCTGATCGTGGACCTGTCGTACGGGCTCCTCGACCCGAGAGTGCGGGTGCGGTCATGACCATCGCGAAGATCGAGAAGCTCGACCGCCTCATCGAGGCGAGCGTCTCCGCCCGCGAGGCGCAGACCGGTTCGCTGCTGCGCCAGTCGTACCGCAGGCTCCGGCGCTCCCCGATGGCCGTCACGGGCGCCGTCATCGTCGGCCTGTTCGTCGTCGTGGCGATCCTCGGGCCGTGGATCGCGCCGTACGACCCGACCGCGCAGACGTGGGGCCGCGAGGTGTTCCTCAACCGGAACATCTTCCCCGGGCCGCGCGCCGAGAACTGGTTCGGCCTGGACCACCTGGGCCGGGACATGTTCTCCCGCATGATCGTCGGGGCCCGCCAGACGCTCCTGGTGGGCGTCGTGGCGACGCTCATCGGCTTCGTCGCGGGCGCCGTCATCGGCGGCGTGGCCGCCGCCGCGGGCACCTTCGGGGGCCGCTGGGGCGAGCGCGTCGAGGCCGTCCTCATGCGCACCGTCGACGTCGCCCTCGCCATCCCGATGCTCCTGCTCGCCTTGAGCGTCGCGGCCCTCCTGGGCCCGTCGCTGAGCACCGTCATGGTCGCCGTCGGGGTCGCGCAGATCCCGATCTTCGCGCGGCTGCTGCGCGGATCGATGCTGGCGCAGGCGCACTCGGACTACGTGCTCGCCGCGGTCTCCCTGGGCGTCCCCAAGGGACGGATCGTGGTCTCGCACATCCTGCCCAACTCGCTCGGGCCCGTCATCGTCCAGGCGACCCTGGTGCTCGCGACCGCGATCATCGAGGCCGCGGCCCTGTCGTACCTGGGTCTGGGCAACCCCGACCCCGGCAGCGCCGAATGGGGCACCATGCTCGCCGACGCGCAGCGGTTCCTCTCAGGGGCGCCGCAGCTCGCCATCTACCCGGCGGTCGCCATCATCGTGACCGCGCTCGGGTTCACCCTCCTCGGCGAGGCCATGCGCGAATCGCTCGACCCGAGGCTGAGGAGGCAGGAGTAGTGGCACTGCTCGAAGTAGAGGACCTGCGGGTCGCGTTCGGCGCGTCCACCGCCGTCGACGGCGTCTCCTTCGCCGTGGAGCAGGGGAAGATCGTCGGCCTCGTCGGCGAGTCCGGGTGCGGCAAGTCCGTCACCAGCCTCGCCGTCATGGGCCTCCTCCCGCGCGGCCGGGCCGCGAAGGGCCGCAAGGGGGACCAGCCGGTCCAGGCCGCGGCCGAAGAGGTCGCGGGCGGCTCGGTGAAGGCCGCCGTGGCCGCGCCCCAGGCCGTCCCGGCCGGGGGCGGGCGCCGCAGGGGCGGCGGCGCGGACGTCAGCGGCCGGGCCGTCTTCGACGGCACCGACCTGCTGTCGCTCCCGCCCGCCGCGATGCGCCGCCGCCGCGGCAAGGACCTCGCCATGGTCTTCCAGGACCCCCTGTCGAGCCTCAACCCGGTCGTCCCCATCGGACGGCAGATCACCGAGGTCCTCGAACGGCACCGGGGCCTCAAGGGCGACAAGGCGAACAAGGAGGCCGCGAGCCTCCTCGACCGCGTCGGCATCCCCGACCCGGTGCGCCGCCTCAAGGAGTACCCGCACCAGCTCTCGGGCGGCATGCGCCAGCGCGTGCTCATCGCGATCGCCGTCGCGTGCGCCCCGCGCCTCCTGATCGCCGACGAGCCGACGACCGCGCTCGACGTCACGATCCAGGCGCAGATCCTGGAGCTGCTCAAGGACCTCGTCGACCACGAGGGCACCGCGCTGCTCATGATCACGCACGACCTCGGGGTCGTGGCGGGCATGTGCGACGAGGTGAACGTGCTCTACTCGGGGCGCGTGGTCGAGTCGGCGCCGGTGCGCGAGCTGTTCGCGCGGCCCACGCACCCGTACACGGTGGGGCTGCTCGGGTCGATCCCGCGCCTGGACCTGCCGCTGCACGAGCCGCTGACGCCGATCCGCGGCTCGATCGCCGACGTCATCCGCTGGAAGGACGGCTGCGCGTTCGCGCCCCGCTGCGACCGCGTCGCCGACGCGTGCGTCGCGGGCGAGCCCGCGCTCGTCGGGTCCGCGCACGCCCACCGCTGCGTCATGGCCGAGGAGGTCGCATGAGCACCGAAGACCATGCACTGCAAGACGAGTCGCCGCAGGTGCCGGTGCAGCGGACCGCGGAGCCGGAGCTTCCCGCCGCCTCCGCCGACCCGGCGCTGCTGGAGGTCGAGGACCTGAAGGTCCACTTCCCGATCCGCCGCGGCGTGGTCGTGGAGCGCACCGTCGGCCACGTCCGCGCGGTCGACGGCGTGAGCCTCCAAGTGGCCCAGGGCGGCACGTACGGCCTGGTGGGCGAGTCCGGCTGCGGCAAGACCACCTTCGGGCGGGCCGTGCTGCGCCTGGAGGAGCCCACGGGCGGGCGCGTGCGCCTCGGCGACGACGAGGTGACGTCCCTCAAGGGCGAGCGGCTGCGGAAGTTCCGCTCCCGCATGCAGATGGTCTTCCAGGACCCGCTCGGCTCCCTCAACCCGCGCCACAACGTGGACATGCTCCTGTCGGAGCCGCTCAAGGTCCACGGCGTCGGCTCGAAGGAGGAGCGCCGCAAGCTCGCCGTCGAGACCCTCGACGCGGTCGGCCTGCCCAAGACCGTGCTGGAGCGCTTCCCGCACGAGTTCTCGGGCGGCCAGCGCCAGCGCCTCGGCATCGCCCGGGCCCTCATGCTCCGGCCCGACCTGATCGTCTGCGACGAGCCGGTCTCCGCGCTCGACGTCTCGATCCAGGCCCAGGTCATGAACCTGCTCGACGAGCTCCAGGGCGAGTTCGGCCTCACCTACCTGGTGATCGCCCACGACCTCGCCGTGGTCCGGCACCTCTCGGACCGCGTCGGCGTCATGTACCTCGGCAAGCTCGTCGAGGAGGCCGACTCCGAGTCGATCTACGAGCACCCCCGCCACCCGTACACCAAGGCCCTGCTCTCCGCAGTCCCCCAGCCGGACCCCGAGAAGGAGGCCACCCGCGAGCGCATCATCCTCAAGGGCGACCTCCCCTCCCCGGCCAACCCGCCCTCGGGCTGCCGCTTCCGCACCCGCTGCCCCTGGGCCCAGGACATCTGCGCCGAACAGGAACCCGAATGGCGCGAAGCCGCCAGCGGCCACAAGGTCGCCTGCCACTTCGACCTGTGACAAGAAGCAAGGCGCGGACCGCAACTGCGGTCCGCGCCTTCGCGCTACTCGGGCCCGGTGGCGGGGATCCCCTCGATCCGGCCCCGGTACGGATGCCGCTGACCGAACGTCTCCTCCCACAAGACCAGATCCCCCTGCGCGGGAGTCAGATCCGGCCGGTACACCCGGCTCGGGCGCCCCTCGTTGTTCGCGCGGTACGCCACCACCCACAGCTCCTCGACCGCGTTCTTGAAGTCCGCGAACGGAATGCTCTTGCTCCGCTCAGGCGCGAAATGATCCTCCAGCACCGCCAGCTCCGGCGTGACCTCCACCGTCACTGACTCCCCGCCGACGACCTGCCTCCCCGACCGCCCCTGCGTGATCTGAGCGACGTGATAGAGCGCGACGAGGCACTTGTACGGGTCGGCCCCCAAGTCCAAGAACAGGAAGGTCCCCAGCGTGTCGTCGATGTCGTCGGAGATCTCAAGACTGCCTTGATCGTTGATGTGAATGCTCATGGCCTTCCAGTCTGCTGGTTGCCCGACGGGAACCCGTGCCCGATGTTCCCGGTCGCAGGATCATATCGGCCCTGGATCCAGACGCCGTCCGAGTAGCCCTCCCAGGTCCCTTTGGCGGGGTTGCGAGACGTGCTGTTCCGGAATGCGTCGGAGGTCGCGTTGTCGATCCGCTCAGCGCTCCAGTTGTCGGGGAAGAAGGTGCTCTTGCCGTCCGTCGTCAGCTTCGGCACCCACGGCGGAGGCGGGCTCGGGTTCTTGATCTCCACCTTGCCCGAGTACACGCCGTTGTCCCAGTGGTCGCCGATGTCGGTCGTCCGCCGCCCGGCGTGGTCGACGCCGCCGGGGCGGTGGTGGTACCCCGTCATCGTGAGTTTCTGGTCCTTCTTGCTGAAGGTGATGCCGCCGCGCTGCTGGTGGTCGAGCCGCTCGCCCGACATCCGGTTGCGACTGCCCGCGCGTTTGCGCTGCTTCTTGAGGAACTGGAGTGCGGCGCGGACCAGCTTCCCACCGCCTTTGCCCTTCGCCATGTCACGCCTCCAGGAGCTTGAAGACGGCTTCCTGGATCAGGTTGCCGACGACGGTGCGGGCGAGCTGCTGGAAGATCGGGATCTGGAGGAGGGAGGCGCCGAAGGTGACGGCGGCCTCGGCGATGGCGATGGCGATCTGGACCGCGAGGATGATGAGCTGGACGATCACCATGATCTTCAGGCACAGGACGATGATCGCGCAGATCATGAGCCCGACGCCGGCGATCATGGCGCCGATCGCGCCGTCCTCGATGACCTTGCGGGGGCTGTCCTCGCCCTCCCACCAGGTCTTGAACGCGTCGATGTCCTGGCCGACCTGGTCGGCCCAGGCGCTGGCGCTGGCGGAGGCGGCGGCGGCTTCGGCGCCGACGTTGCCGAGGTCGCCGCTGAAGTTCATCCAGGACTGGCCGAAGTTCATGAGGTGCTCCTCGTCCGACTGCGGCCAGTCGTATCCGAGGACGCCGAGTACGCTGACGAGCTCGGACGGCAGGGTCATCCCCATCAGGAGCCTCCCATCTCCGAAGAGAACTGCGTGAAGATCTGCGCGATGGCGTCGTCGTTGTCGAGGTGCTGCTTCGCGAAGTCGCGCACGTCGAATCCGGCGTCGGCGAGCTCTTGGGCCGCCTCCTCGAAGCACTCCTTGGCCCATTCGAAGACCTCGGTGTGGGCCTGCTGGATGAGGCCGCCGATCTCGTCGCTGCCGCAGGCCTCGGTGACGCCTTCGATGCTGGAGGAGAACGAGTTCACCGCGGCGAAGAAGCTCTCGGCGACGGCCTCGATGGCCTGTCCGGCGCTGTCGAGGCCTTCAGGGTCGATCTGGAGGCCCGCCATCAGTCGAGGCCCTTCGCCTGGGCGGCGGTCTGGACGATCTTGGTGTGGGACTCGGCGAGCGAGTTCATGAACGAGCCGAGCTGGCGCACCGACTGCTGCTGGATCTCCTCGACCTTCTCCGACAGGGCGGCGAGGTCGACCGCGCCGGGCATGCCGGCCTGCTCGCGGGCCGCGTCGAGGGCGGCGTTGACGCCGTTGGTGATCTCCTCGCTCAGGTACTCCTTGCTGAGGCGCACCGCGCGGGGGTCGACGAGGTCGACCTTGACCTTGCCCGCGAGGGTCGCGGAGACGCGGATCATGCCTTCGGCCGCTTCGACTTCGACGGTCTGGTTCCCGGCCGCCTCTTGCGCCTGCTTCCCGTCGTTGACGACCTGCATCGCCTTCGCGAGCGCGTCGGCGATGCCGTTCGATTCAGTGTTCAAGGGGCTCCCTGGTTTTCCGGAGTGTTCGGAGCCCATTGAAGTTAGCAAGCGGCTGCAACCCGTGGGGTCCGCCGCTAGTCGAGCGCGCCCGCTTTCACCTTGCCGCCCTGCATGACCAGCTTCAGGTGCGCCTCGGGGTCGGTGAGCACGGCGAGGTCCGCGAGGGGGTCGCCGTCGACCACGAGGAGGTCGGCTCGGGCGCCGGGGACGATGCGGCCAATGCGGTCCTCTTCGCCGAGGAGCCGGGCGGCGGTGACGGTGGCGGAGCGGATGACGTCGGCGGCGGGGACGACCGCGCCGCGGATCGTGAACTCGTCGAGCTGGTGCCTGCGCATGCCGCCCAGGAGGTCCGAGCCGTAGCAGAGGTTGACGCCCGCGTTGTGCGCGAGTTCGAGGGCCCGGAGCCCGGCGTCGAGGACGAGCTCGTTCTTGGCGAGGTTCGCTTGGGACAGCCCGTATTCGGCGCCTTCGATCGACATGCGCCGGTAGGTCACCAAGGTGGGCACCAGGAACGCGTCGTGCTCCAGGAACAGCTCCACACTGGACTCGTCGAGGAGGTTGCCGTGCTCGATGGACCGCACGCCCGCCTCCAGGCCGCGGTTGATGGCCCGCGCGGTGTAGGCGTGCCCGGCGACGTAGCGGTTGGCGGCCTGCGCCTCCTCGACGATCGCGCGGATCTCGTCGAGGGAGAACTGCGTCGAGTCGATCCGGTCGGTGGGGGAGGCGACGCCGCCCGACAGCATGATCTTGACGTGGTGCGCGCCGGTGCGCAGCTGCTCGCGGGCGGCCTTGCGCACGCCGTCGACGCCGTCGCACACGAGCCCCAGGCCCGGGCAGCACTGGTGGTCGTCGCTCACCGAGCGCCCGCGCGGGCGCATGTCCACGTGCCCGCCGGTCTGCGAGAGCGCCTTGCCGCCGAAGAAGATCCGCGGCCCGTCGATAAGGCCCTCGGCGACGGCGTCGTGGATGCCGAAGTCGGCCCCGCCGGGGTCGCGCACCGTCGTGAACCCGCGGTGGAGCATCTCCCGCAGCTCGATCGCGGCCTTGACGGCGACATAGGCGGGCGACTCGTCGCCGAGCCCCGACAGGTCCGCGGTGTGGGCGTTGACGTGCACGTGGCAGTCGATCAGCCCCGGCATGAGCGTCTTCCCGCCCAGGTCCACCGTCTTCGCGTCGGCCGCCTCGACATCGGCCCCGACAGCCGCGATCTCCCCGTCCCGCACCAGCACCCGCTGCCCCGGCACGAGCACCCCCGCGGCGGTGTCGAGCACGGCGGCGTTCACAAAGAGCACGGTCTCGGGCATCGGCGTCTCCTCACGATCAGGGCTAGCCGCTCGGCTAGGAACGCTACCAATATGCCGGACCGACCGGTAGCGTCTGACGCGGGCCCCGCCCCAGAGAGAAAGCGAGCGACATGTCCTATCCCGAACCGCGGTACTTCGGCGACGAAGGCGAGATCAGCGCGTACTTCCGGCCCGCCGGCCAGGCGCCCGACATCGAGTACCCGAACGGCGGCACGGCCGACTACCTGGCGACCGGCGCGACCACGAACGGCCAGTTCGGCCTCTACCAGTGGAACATGAGCGGCGCCCGGTCCGGGCCCGACCCGCACTTCCACCGCACCATCTCGGAGTCCTTCTACATCCTCACCGGCACGATCCGGATCTACAACGGCGCCAAGTGGGTCGACCACGTGCCGGGCGACTTCGTGCACGTCCCCGAAGGCGGCGTCCACGGCTTCCGCAACGAGTCCGGCGAGCCCGCCTCGATGCTGCTCATGTTCCACCCGGGCGCGCCCCGCGAGGACTACTTCGAGGGCCTGCTGACCCTCGGGGAGCTGTCGGACGAGGAACGCAAGGAGTTCTTCGCCCTTCACGACAACTTCTGGATCGAGGAGTCCTAAGGGGCGCTAGGGGATCAGCACCGCGTACTCGCGCAGGTGCCGCTCGAACCCGGGCGCGACGCCGACCTCGACGATCACCTCGTCGAGGCTCTGGAACGGCCCGATGCGCTCGACGCGCTCGCGGACCTGCGCGGCGAGCGCCGCGTTGAAGCCGGGGAGGTCGCGCAGCACGTCGGCGGGAGCGTGGTTGAGGTCGACCAGCCCGCCGTCGTCGAGGTGCCGCGGCTGGTCGGGGCGGCCGACGCCGCTGCGCTTCGCCAGCGACGGGTCGCCGTCGGCGAGCCGCCGGGCGTCCTCGCGCAGCCGCGCGGCCTGGTCGAGGGCCGGGGCGACCCAGTCGCCGGCCGGGACGGGCTTCGGCGGCGGTGCGGGCGCGGTTTCAGTCCGCACCGGGGCCCAGACGTACCGGCGGATCGCGGCGGCGTGGATCGCGGCGCCGAACGTGGAGGCCAGCATGACGAGGAACGCGCTCCACAGCGCCCAGTCGGGGGTCTCGCCCACGTCGAACGGGAGGATGAGCGCGAAGAACCCCAGGAACGCGGCGGTGTAGGCGATCAGCGGCGCCACTGTCCGCGCTGAGGGCCGCCGCCCGGCGGCGATCCCGAACGCCAGGGGCGCACCGGCTCCGGGCACCAGCAGCGGCAGCAGCGCCCACCCGGCCGTTGCCGCGCCCGGGCCGCGGGCCGGGATCGCGGGCGGACTCGGATGCGGGGACGGGGGCGTCGAGGGCATGCCCCGATCGTAACGACCGGGTGCGCGGGCGACCGGGGAGCGGATCCGGCCGCAACGGGCCGGGACCGGCGGAACGGGCCGCCGCGCGGCCGAACGGGTCCGGCCCACCGCTCTGGGACCGCCGTCGCACGACGAAGGGCCGGGCGGCACCGCCGCCCGGCCCTTTCGCTTGCCTTGCTTAGAGGTTCTCGATGACCTCGCGCATGAGGCGGGCGGTCTCGCTCGGGGTCTTGCCGACCTTGACGCCCGCGGCCTCCAGGGCCTCCTTCTTCGACTCGGCGGTGCCGGCCGAACCGGAGATGATGGCGCCGGCGTGGCCCATCGTCTTGCCCTCGGGGGCGGTGAACCCGGCGATGTAGCCGACGACCGGCTTCGTCACGTGGTTCTTGATGTACTCGGCCGCGCGCTCCTCGGCGTCGCCGCCGATCTCGCCGATCATGACGATCGCCTTGGTCTCGGGGTCCTCCTCGAACGCCTTGAGGCAGTCGATGTGGGTGGTCCCGATGACCGGGTCGCCGCCGATGCCGACGGAGGTCGAGAAGCCGATGTCGCGCAGCTCGTACATGAGCTGGTAGGTCAGCGTGCCCGACTTGGAGACGAGGCCGATCGGGCCCGAGCCGGTGATGTCGGCGGGGGTGATGCCCGCGTTCGACTTGCCGGGGGACGCGATGCCGGGGCAGTTCGGGCCCACGATGCGGGTCTTGTTGCCCTTGGACTCGGCGTAGTTCCAGAAGGTCACCGAGTCGTGCACCGGGATGCCCTCGGTGATGACGATGACCAGCTCGATCTCGGCGTCGATCGCCTCGACCACGGCGGCCTTGGAGAAGGCCGGGGGCACGAACACGACGGAGGTGTTCGCGCCGGTCTCGGCGATGGCCTCCTGCACGGAGGCGAACACCGGGAGGCTCACGCCGTCGACGTCGACCTTGGTGCCGGCCTTGCGCGGGTTCACGCCGCCGACGATCTCGGTGCCGGCCTTGAGCATGCGGCGGGTGTGCTTCATGCCCTCGGAGCCGGTCATGCCCTGGACGATGACCTTGGAGTTCTCGTTGAGGAAGATCGCCATTGGACTAGGCCCCCTTGTTCGCGAGCTCGGCGGCCTTGTCGGCCGCGGCGTCCATGGTCTCGACCACGGTGATGAGCGGGTGGTTGGCGTCGGCGAGGATCTTGCGACCCTCTTCGGCGTTGTTGCCGTCGATGCGGGCGACGAGCGGCTTGGTGACGTCCTCGCCGCGGTCGGCGAGCGTCTGGAGCGCGCCGAGGATGCCGCGGGCGACCTCGTCGCAGGCGGTGATCCCGCCGAAGATGTTCACGAACACGGCCTTGACCTGCGGGTCCGACAGGACCACTTCGAGGCCGTTGGCCATGACGGCCGCGGAGGCGCCGCCGCCGATGTCGAGGAAGTTCGCGGGCTTGACGCCCCCGTGGCCCTCACCGGCGTACGACACGACGTCGAGGGTGGACATGACGAGGCCGGCGCCGTTGCCGATGATGCCGACGGAGCCGTCGAGCTTCACGTAGTTGAGGCCGGAGTCCTTGGCGCGCTGCTCCAGCGGGTCGACCGAGGACTTGTCCTCGAACTCGGCGTTGTCGGGGTGGCGGAAGTCCGCGTTCTCGTCGAGGGTGACCTTCGCGTCGAGCGCGAGGACCTTGCCCTCGGGCGTGCGCACGAGCGGGTTGACCTCGACGAGGGTCGCGTCCTCGGCGACGAAGGCGTCCCAGAGCTTCACGAAGACGTCCACGAGCTGGTCGCGGAGGTCCTCGGGGAAGCCGGCCTTGGTGACGATGCCGTCGGCGATCTCCGCGGTGACGCCGGTGCCGGCGTCGATCGGGAGCTTCACGACCTTCTCGGGGGCGGTGTGGGCGACCTCTTCGATCTCCATGCCGCCCGCGGTCGACGCGATGCACAGGAACGTGCGGTTCGCGCGGTCGAGGAGGTACGAGAAGTAGTACTCCTCGTCGATGTCGGCGGTCACGGTGAGCATGACCTTCTCGACGGTGTGGCCCTTGATGTCCATGCCGAGGATGTTCGTGGCGTGGGTGTTGACCTCGTCCACGGTGTCGGCCAGCTTGACCCCGCCGGCTTTGCCGCGGCCGCCGACCTTCACCTGCGCTTTGACGACCACCCGGTCGCCGAGGCGCTCGGCGAGCGCAACGGCCTCCTGTGTGGTGGTGGCGACGCCGCCGTCCAGAACCGGCACTCCGTGCCGGGCGAACAGTGCGCGGCCCTGGTATTCGTACAGATCCACTGTAGAGTCCGCTCCACTAGCTAGTCTTCTTTGACCGGACTGCCTGGGCCTCCCCGCCCGGGCCCGGTGCGGGCCGCGGCCTCGGCGAACCGGGTCCGGTCAGGCGGGGGAAAGCTACAGGTGCCCGTTATCGCAGGGTAACGCGCGGCGAGCCGCCCCGGGTCCGGGCGGGCGGCCGGTGTGACGAGTCAGGCTTGGGATGCCGTTTGCCGGGCCCTTGCAGGCGATTCACGGTCCGGCGGGGCGGTTGTGCGGGGTCCGCGGGGGAAAGAGGCGGGGACCGGACGCACCCCTCAGGCGTCCGGTCCCCTCAGCGGGAACCAAGCCCACCCCTCAAAGGCTTGATTCCCTTAGGCACGATGCCCTATCGCCACCCCTCAATCGACAGGGCATCGGCAGCTTGTGGCACAGCTCAATTGCACGACGCTTCGGAAGTGAACCCCCGGTGAAGCCTCTGCGTTATTGTCCGGCGGCCTTTCGGCCGACTGCTGATGCGTCTTCCGCGGCTTTGCTTCCGCGTCCGACACTTATAAGAACGAGGGCCGCCAGGCGCGGTTACGGTCTCCTCGAAGAATTTTTTGCAGCGGGCGTATCCGCAGGCCAGGGCCGATCAGACGGACGCAGGGCTGCCCTGATCGGGTGAGGGCACATGGCCGCGGACCCATTCGGCGATGGCCTGGGTCGAGGCGCCGGGGCCGAATATCTGCGCTACTCCGGCTTCGCGCAACTGGGCCGCGTCCTCGTCGGGAATGATGCCGCCGCCGAATACGACGATGTCGCGCGCGTCGTTCTCGTCGAGGAGTTTCAGCACCCGCGGGAAGAGCGTCATATGGGCGCCGGAGAGGATGCTCAGTCCGATCGCGTCGGCGTCCTCGGCGAGGGCGGTCGCGACGACCTGCTCGGGGGAGTTGTGGAGGCCCGTGTAGACGACCTCCATGCCCGCGTCGCGCAGCGCGCGGGCCACGACCTTCGCTCCGCGGTCGTGGCCGTCGAGCCCGACCTTGGCGACGACGACGCGTATGGGCGCCCCGGTTGCAGTCATCTGTACCTCCTCGTACGGAGGCCGCGGCGCCTGCGTCGCTCGTGGCGATCGTCGGCGCCGCGGCCAGTTCATACGAGTGAGCTTAGTCGCGACCGGTGCGGGTTGGAAGTCCTACTGGCCGTAGGGCGGCTGCGGCGGCTGCTGCTGGCCCGGCTGCCCGTAGCCGGGAGGCGGCGGCGGGTACCCGCCGGGCTGCTGCCCCGGCTGGCCCTGCGGCGGGCCGTAGCCCTGCGGGGGCTGCTGCGGCTGGCCGGGCTGCGGGTAGCCGCCCGGCTGCTGGTACGCGCCGGGCTGCTGCCCGTACCCGGGCTGCGGGTAGCCCGCGGGCGCGGCGGCCTGCGGGCCCCGGATGAACGCCTTGACGGCCTCGTCCTTGAAGTAGATGAAGCTGGCGTAGCCCAGCGTGCCGGCGAGGGCCAGGCTCTGGAGGAGCAGGACCGCCCCGAGGCCGCCGAACAGCGCGAAGGCCGAGAACGAGCCGAAGATCGACAGGATCGAGAACCCCGCGCCGATCATGATGAGGATGATGCCTGTCAGGCGCAGGCCCGCCGGATTGACCTTGCCCTGCGGCAGCGCCCAGCCGTACCAGCCGAAGGCGCCGCAGATGAGGATGCCGAAGACGGCCGAGCCGACGTAGAACCCGCCGAAGGTGAAGACCTGGACGAGGTTGCCGAGGACGCCGACGCCCGCGGCGATGAGCACCATCAGGCCGATGCGCTTGATGCCCTCCGGGACCGCGCCCTGCGGCCCCGCGGCCTGCGGCTGCGGGAAGCCCGCCTGCGGCGGGGGCGGCGGGTAGCCGGGCTGCTGGGGCTGGCCCGGCTGGCCGTACGGCTGCTGGCCGGTCTGGGGGAGCTGGCCGGAGCCGAGCGGGTTCGGCTGCGGCGGCTGCGGGGTCCCGGCCGGGTTGAACCCGGTCTGGGAGCCGGTCTGCGGCATGACCGTGGTCTCGGCGTACTCCGCGTGCGGCGGGTTCGACGGGCCGGTCGGGTTGCCGAGCGGGGAGGGCGGCGGGGGCGGGGTGCCCTGCTGGGCCTCGACCCGGTTGATCTTCATGGTGCGGTCGAGTCCGGCCTCCTCCCCTCCTTCAGGGGCCGCGGCGGGCGGCTGCGCGCCGGGCTTGAGCTTGAAGGTGCCGCCGTCCTCGTCGTCGGGTCGGTCGTTCTCTGGGGGAGTCATGACATCCACTCTCCATGCCGGATCGGTTGTGACTGCTCTCCACCTCACCTTACCGACCGTCACGCCGCAAGGGGGTATGCCGTCCGAACAGGGGCGCGCGGACAGGGCGCCGCACCGGCGTCAGCGGCGGATCGCCAACCGGCTCAGGCGAAGTGGGCCCGGAGCACGCCCATGTACGTGGGCTGCGCGGCCTCGTAGCGCTCCTGCCCGGCGGGGGTGAGCATGAGGAACATGGCGCGGCGGTCGAAGTCGCAGGTCGCGCGGGTGACGAGGCCGTCCTTCTCCAGGCGCGTGACGGTGCGGGAGAGGGCGCTCTGGCTGAGGTACATCTCGGCCTCCAGCTCCTTCATCTTCGCCTTCCCGCCGCCCTTGGAGCAGCTGCGGGACAGGATCTTGAGGACCTCGAACTCGCTCAGGCCCAGCTCGTGCCGCTCCTGGAGCTCGCTCTCCAGCTCGCACGATGTGGTGTGGTACACGCGGAGTGTTTCAGACCACTTCGTGCACACGTCTTCGGATACTACGGCCTCCATGACCAGGAGATTACCATGTCAAGACATTTAATGTCCACGCATTTGATGTGTTGACATCCAATGCACGTGCATGTAAGTTTCTCCCCATGACGATCACCGAACCGAAACCCCTCCCCACCACCACTTCGACCAGCATCGATACGCCCGCACATGCCCCGAGCCGATGGGGACCAAAGCTGTGGGCCGTCCTCTTCGTGGCCGGCCTCGCGATGTTCCTGGACGCCCTCGACGTCTCCATGGTCGGCGTCGCGCTCCCGTCCATCGGCGCCGAGCTGGGCCTCGAAACGGCCTCGCTCCAGTGGATCGTCAACGGCTACATCCTCGGCTACGGCGGCCTCCTCCTCCTGGGCGGACGCATGGCCGACCTGCTGGGACGCCGCAAGGTCTTCCTGAGCGCGCTCGTGGTCTTCGGCATCGCCTCGCTCGTCGGCGGGCTCGTCGAGCACGAGGGCCTGCTCATCGCCTCGCGCATCGTCAAGGGCGTCGCCGCCGCGTTCACCGCCCCGGCCGCGCTCTCGATCATCACGACCACGTTCAAGGAGGGCCACGACCGCAACAAGGCGCTGTCCTTCTTCACCGTCTTCGGCGCCACCGGCTACGCCTCGGGCCTCATCGTCTCGGGCCTGCTCACCGGCATCGACTGGCGGCTGACCTTCTACGTGCCCACCGCGCTCGTGGTCGGCGTCATCATCCTGGCCTTCTTCGTGGTGCCGAAGAGCGAGCCCGAGCACGGCCGGATCGACTTCGGCGGCGCCGCGCTCCTCACCGGCGGCATGCTCGCCGCGGTCTACACCATCGTGACCGTCCCCGAGACCGGGTTCACCGCCCTCACCATCGCCACCACGGCCGCAGCCGTCCTCTTCATCGGCTCGTTCCTGGTGGTGGAGAACAAGATCCGCGAGCCGCTGATCCGGCTCGGCATCCTGAGGATCAAGTCGATCGTGCGGGCGAACCTCGCCGCGATGGCGATCTTCGGCTCCTACATCACCTTCCAGACGATCGTGTCCCTGTACCTCCAGAACACGCTCGAATGGGGCCCGCTCCAGATGGCGCTCGCGCTGGCTCCCACCGGTGTCATCGTCGCGATCCTCTCGCCGCAGGCCGGCAAGGTCATCGACCGCTTCGGCACCACGCCGATGATCATCGCCTCGATGACCTCGTTCGTCCTCGGCTACCTCTGGTTCATCCTCCGCGCCGGCGACCCGACGCCCGCCTACTTCGTGGACTACCTGCCCGCGTTCCTGCTGCTGGGTCTCGGATTCGCCATCGGCTTCTCCGCGACGATGGTGCAGGCCACCGAAGGCATCGCGGACGACGAGCAGGGCCTGGCCTCCGGGCTCGTCCAGACCTCCGGCCAGATCGGCGGCGCGGTCGTCCTGGCCGTCGCCACCGGCCTGATCTCCGGCGGCATCGCCACCAGCCTCGACCAGTACCGGCCCGGGCTCTACCTGGTGACCGCGGTCGCGGTCGTGGGCCTCCTCGCCAGCGCCACCGCGCTGATGGGCCGCCGCACGGCCGAGGTCGTCGAAGCCGCTTAGACCGGATACCTGAACACCCGCACAGCAGGGCCCGCCGTCCCCCGGACGGCGGGCCCTGCTGTCTCTCTTGCTACCGAATGGAAGTCGTCAGGACGGGGCGCAGGCGCGCCACTTCGAGGGCGAACGTGGCGTGGGCGCGGGAGGCGGCCGCGGGGTCGCGCGTGACCATGAGCAGGCCCGGCGCCCACTCGTCCACGAGGGACCGCATGAGGTCGAGGACGTCGGCGGCGTCGGCGGGCGCGAGCGCGCCGGTCGGCTCGTCGGCGACGACGACGTCGGGGCGGGACGCGAAGGCCCGCGCGACGGCGGCGCGCTGCTGGAGCACGGGTGCGAGTTCCCCGGGGCGGCGCGCGAGGAGCCGGTCGACGCCGGTGCGCTCGGCGAGGTGGCGCAGCCAGTCGCGGTCCTCGGCCTCGCCCGCGAGGCGCAGCGGCATCGCGAGGTTCTCCTCGATCGTGAGCGAGGGGAGCAGGTTGAACGACTGGAACACGAAGCCGATGCGGCCCTGCCGCAGGAGGGTCCGCTTGGCCTCGTCGAGGCCGGTGATGCGCCGGTCGGCGATGCGGACCTCCCCGCGGGAGGGGTCGTCGAGTCCGGCCGCGCAGTGCACGAGCGTGGACTTCCCGGCCCCGGGCCCGCCCATGACGGCGATGAGCGCGCCGCCGGGGACGTCGAGGCTGACGCGGTCGAGGACGGTGTGCGCGCCGTCGTAGGTCTTCGTGATCTCCCTCAAGGCGAGCGCGGGCGCGGCGGTCGCGGGGCGCCTGCTCGGGGGAGCGGCGAGGGTGGTGGTCATCGGGTGCCTCCGGGTTTCCTTGGTACCCACGACGCTATGGGGATCCGTGTCCGTTTCCAATGCGGTCAGCTGCCGGAAAGGGGGTGGGGACAACCGGAGCCGGGCGGGTACAGCCAGCTGTAGTGCCGCCGCTTTCGGGCTTGTACAGCAGGCTGTAGCGACGGTGCGGCCCCGACGCGGGTACGGTTCCAAGCGAGTTCTTGGAGGAAGCGATGGCGATCGGCAGGCGCGAGCGGGTGCGGGCGTGGTTCGACGCGCAGCTGCGCCCGGACGGCGAGGGCAGGACCGGGCTGGGCTCGGTGCTCGCCGCGGCCCTGCGCGCCTCCGGATACGGCGCGGTCGGCGCCGGGTTCGGCATCCTCGCGCTCTACACGATCCCGATCGCGGTCCTCGTCGGCTTCCTCTCGCTGCTCGGCGCCGGGAGGTTCCTCGTCCACCCGACGATGCAGTGGGTGCGGATGCTCGCGGGCCTGGAGCGCCGCCGCCTGCTGCGCCTCGGCCACGACGTCGAGTCCCCGTACGCGGGCCCCGACGCGGAACTGCCGCGGAGCCTGCGGGAGGTGCGCGCCGACCCGTCCGCGCGCCGCGACCTCCAGTGGGTGTTCCTGCACGGCACGTGGGGCCTCATCATCGGGGCGATCCTCATCAACATGCCGTTCGTGGCGGTCCGCGACGCGACCTACCCGCTGTGGTGGGCGTTCGCGCCGTCCTCGGAGCAGCAGATCCTCTCGGGGATGATCGAGGCGCAGACCGCGCCCGCGGCGGCCCTCGGCTTCGCCACCGGCATCGCCGTGTGCGCGCTGTGGCTCCTGTTCGGCCCCAAGCTCCTCGACCTCCAGGCCCGGCCCGGCGTCAACCTCCTCGGGCCCGACCCCGACATCGACCTGTCCGAGCGCGTCGCCCGATTGACGGCGACCCGCGCCGCCGCGCTCGACGCGCACGCCGTCGAGCTGCGCCGCATCGAGCGGGCCCTGCACGACGGGGCCCAGAACCGGATCGTCGCCGTCGCCGTCCTCGTCGGCGCCGCGAAGCGGGAGGTCCCGCGCGACCCGGACAAGGCCGTGGAGATCCTCGGCCGCGCCCAGGACACCGTGGAGGACGCGCTCGCCGAGCTGCGCGCGGTCGTGCGGTCGATCCTCCCGCCGGTCCTGGAGGACCGCGGGCTCGCCGGGGCCCTGAACGCGCTGGCCTCCGACTGCCCCGTGCCGTGCACGGTGGCCGTGGACGTGCCGGGCCGGTGCCCGGCGAGCGTCGAGGCGACCGCCTACTTCGTGGTCGCCGAGTCGCTCACCAACGTGGCCAAGCACTCCCGTGCGGCGAACGCGTCGGTGGAGGTGACCAGGCGGGGGAATACCCTCACTGTGGCCGTGGTCGACGACGGCCGCGGCGGCGCCGACGCCGGGGCCGGATCGGGCCTGGCGGGCATCACGCGGCGCGTCGAGGCGCTCGACGGGACCGCGACCGTGACCAGCCCACCCGGTGGGCCGACCGAGATCAGAGTGGAGCTGCCGTGCGGATCGTGATCGCCGAGGACGACACCCTCCTGCGCGAGGGCCTCAACCTGGTGCTGCAAGGGGAGGGGTTCGAGGTCGTGGCCTCCGTGGGGGACCCGGCCTCATTCCTGGCCGCCGTCGAGGAGCACCGTCCCGACGTCGCCGTGGTCGACGTGCGCATGCCCCCCACGCACACCGACGAGGGCATCAAGGCCGCCGTCGCGGCCCGCCGCGCCCACCCGGGCCTCGCCGTCCTCGTCCTCTCGGCCTATGTGGAGCAGTCGTTCGCGACCGACCTCCTCGCCGACGGCGCCCGCAGCGTCGGCTACCTCCTGAAGGAGCGGGTCGGCCGCGTCGACGCGTTCGTGGAGGCCCTCCACCGCGTCGCGAAGGGCGGCACCGCCATCGACCCCGAGGTCGTCGCCCAGCTGTTCGCGCAGCGCCGCGCCGACGACCCGGTCGAGCGCCTCACGCCCCGCGAGAAGGAGGTCCTGTCGGTCATGGCCGAGGGCCTGGGGAACGGCGCGATCGCGCAGCGGCTGTTCATCACCGAGAACGCCGTCCACAAGCACATCCGCAACATCTTCCTCAAGTTCGGGCTCGCCCCCGACGACGAGACCGACCGCCGCGTCGCGGCCGTCCTCCACTACCTCGACCGCGCCTGAACCGCGCCCCACTACCGTCCAAATAGCGCAAAACGCTCACGAAGCCGCCCCAGTCCTGCCATCCTCTGGGACAGACGTAGGAAACGGTTTCAAGGAGGACGTCATGCGCGCGATCTGGGCCGAGCTGCTCGGCACCTTCTGCCTGGTCTTCTTCGCGGTCGGCGCCGCCGTCTACGGCATCGGCCCCGAGGCGATCGGATTCGTCGGCGTCGCCTTCGCGTTCGGCCTCGTCCTCTTCGCACTCGCCTACGCGATCGGCCCGGTCTCCGGCGCCCACGTCAACCCCGCCGTCACGCTCGGCGCGCTCCTGGCCCGCCGCGTCGACGCCGGCACCGCCGTCGGCTACTGGATCGCCCAGTTCGCCGGCGGCATCGCCGCCGCCGCGCTCCTGAAGTTCATGACCACCGGCGGCGACGTCACCGACCAGACCGGCGCGCTCGGCGCCAACGACTACGGCGCCACCGTGAACCTCGCCGGCGCCCTCGTCATCGAGGCGCTCCTGACGTTCCTGCTCGTCTTCACCGTCCTCGCCGTCACCGGCAAGAAGGGCGCCACCCCGGCCGCGGGCGCCGCCATCGGCCTGGTCCTGGTGATCATCCACCTTGTCGGGCTCCCGCTCACCGGCACTTCGGTCAACCCGGCCCGCTCGCTCGGCCCGGCCCTGTTCGCCGGGGGCGCACCGCTGGAGCACGTGTGGGTCTTCATCGTCGCGCCGCTCGTCGGCGGCGCGCTCGGCGCGGCCGTCCAGCTCTGGCTGTACGGCCGCGAGCCCGAACCCGAGGACACCGACGTCCAGACCTCGTCGGCGCTGTAGCGCGGCAACGGACGGCCCTCCCTCCGGGGAGGGCTATTCGTCGTTCAGGGACCCCCACATGCCGCGCTTCTCCGCCTTCGCGAGCCGCTCCGCCTTGCGCAGCGTGTCGCCGATCGTCAGCTCCTGGTGCCCCAGGATGTAGCAGTGCGCCATCCCCTCGGCGACGGCCAGAACGGCGTAGTTCATGCCGTTCTCCATCACCACGTGCGCCAGCAGCCGGTCGTACTGGTCGAACGCCGGGTCACCCGGATCGGTGAACAGGTTCACCGTGCGGCCTTCGAGCTTCGACTTCGCGTAGACCTTCGCCTCCGCGCCCCAGTCCTCCTCCTCGCGGAACCCGCCGGACTCGGGGGAGTTGATGCCCATGATCCGCACCCGGATCTTCTCGCCGTCGATGTAGGCGCGGAACGTGTCACCGTCCACGACCTCCTCGACGTCCACCGTGGCGTAGAAGTCGCCCGGACCTTCCATACTGCTGCCTCCTCCAGGCGGACCCCCGCGGGACCGCCGCCGACCCATCCTCGCATTCGCCCGCCCGTCATGGGAACCGTGCTCCGCGTGCCCCCTTGTGACAGACTGGTCGGCGTGGAGCGACGACCGAACCGACGCCCTGGCAGCACAGGGTCCGCGCAGCGCCACACCGTGCGCATCGACGCCTCGGCGCCGCCCCGCCAGTCCCGCAGCGAGAACGAACGCGAGACCGAGGTCCTCGACACCGGCGCCCGGCCCCGCGCGAAGCGCCCGCGCGCGCTGCTCGCGTCCGCGCTGGCGACGACCGTGTGGTGCGCGACGGTGGTGTTCACGCCGATCCTGGTGTGCGTCATCATCGGCTGGTGGCAGGCCGGGGCCCAAGGCCCGGTCTCCGTGGTCGTGGCCGCCGCCGGCACGGCCTGGCTCTCCGGGCACGGCGTGCCCGTCGACATCGGACCGGTGCACCTGAGCGTCACCCCGCTCGCCCTCACCGTCCTCATCGCCTGGCGGCTCGCGAAGGCCGCCGCCGGGACGACCCGCGCGATCGGCGGCCGCGACGCCGCCGCCGTCCGGGCCGCCGCCGGGCTCGTCTCGATCCTCTACACCGGACTCGTCGCCGGGGCCGCCGCGCTCAGCGCCCGCGGGCCCTTCGGCATCGACATGCTCCCCGCGCTCCTGCACGCCGTCCCGCTCATCGTCGCGGCCACCGCGTTCGGCGCCGCCCGCGAAGCCGGGGTCCTCCCGTGGGGCACCGCCTCCGTGTGGCTGCGCCGCGGCCTGCGCACCGGGCTCATCACCGCCGGGGCGCTCCTCGCGTTCGGCGCCGCCGCCACGGGCGCGGCGTTCGCCGTCCGCGGGCCCGTCGTCGCCGACACCCTGGGGCTGTACGGGAACGCGTCGTGGATCGTCGCGCTCATGAGCCTGCTGTACCTGCCGAACCTCGCCGTGTGGGCCGCCGCGTACCTCGCCGGTCCCGGCTTCGCCGTCGGCGCGGGCACCGCCGTCCAGACCGAGCTCGTCGAACTCGGGCCGCTCCCCGCGTTCCCCGTGTTCGCGGCCGTCCCGAACGCGCCGCTGCCCGACTACGCCACGGTCCTCGTCGGGCTGCCGCTCATGCTCGCCGCCGTGTTCGGCGTGATCCTCACCTACCGGTCCCCGGACCTGCGGCTGCCCCGCGTCACGACCGCGTCGATCGTCGCCGCCGCCACCGGCGCCCTGGCCCTCGCGCTCCTGTCGTACCTCTCCGGCGGCGCCGCCGGGCAGGACCTCCTCGCCGAACTCGGCCCCGACCCGGTCGCGGTCGCCGGGATCGCCGGGGTCCAGTTCCTCATCGGCCTCGTCGGCGCCGCGCTCGTCGCCCGCCTGTTCGCCGTCCACCGCCGCGCCGCCGAAGCCGAGCTCGTGCGCAGGGACACGGTGGTCATCCCCGATCCGGCGCCGAGCCGCGAGGACGGGTTACCGTTTCACCCGTGACCGCCAAACTCGTCGTGCTCGTCTCCGGCTCGGGCTCGAACCTCCAGGCCCTCCTCGACGCCAGCGCCGACCCCGCCTACGGCGCGAAGGTCGTCGCCGTCGGCGCCGACCGCGACGGCACCTACGGGGCCGAGCGCGCCGCGAAGCTCGGCGTGCCGACCTTCGTGCACAAGGTCAAGGACTACGCCACCCGCGACGAGTGGGACGCCGCGCTCACCGCCGAGGTCGCCTCCTACGAGCCCGACCTCGTCGTCTCCGCCGGGTTCCTCAAGCTCTGCGGGCCGCGGTTCCTCGACGCGTTCCCCGGCCGCTACGTCAACACCCACAACTCGCTCCTCCCCGCGTTCCCGGGCATGAACGGCCCCGGCGAGGCCCTCGCCGCGGGCGTCAAGATCGCGGGCGCGACCCTCTTCGTCTGCGACTCCGGCGTCGACACCGGCCCGATCGTGGCCCAGTGCGCCGTCCCCGTCGAGGACGACGACACCGTCGAGACCCTCACCGAGCGCATCAAGGAGGCCGAGCGGGCCCAGCTCGTCGAGTCCGTGGGCCGCATGATGCGCGACGGCTGGAAGGTCGAGGGCCGCCGGGTCATCCTCGGCTAGCATCGCCCGAATGCACCCACCCCTCGCCGTCAACTCCCTCGAAGCGAACACCCTCTACGTCGCCTTCGCCCTGCTGCCCTTGGCGTTCGCCGCCGCATGGGCGCTCGCCGCATGGCGCATCCGCCGCGGCCGGCCGCGCCGCGACGCCTGGCTCCACTCGCTCGCCGAGGTCGGCGCGGTCGTCGGCTCGGTGCCGCTGCTGTTCCTCGGCCTCACCTCCCGCGAGGGCGCGAACGCGCTCCAGCTCGTCCCGCTCGTGGACCTCGCCGACCTGGCCGGGGCCTCGCCGCGCCGGATCGTCGAGCAGCTCGCCGGGAACCTCTTCGTGTTCGCAGCCGCCGGGTTCTTCCTGCCCGTCCGGTTCCGCATCGGCCTCGGCGCCGTCGCGATCGGCGCCGCCGCTGCCGCCGTCCTCCTTGAGGCCCTCCAGTACACGTTCCTGACCGGCCGGGTCGTGTCCGCGGACGACGCGCTCATGAACGCGGCGGGGGCCGTGCTCGCGGCGCTGGCGTCCCGGCCGTGGTGGCGGGCGTCACGCGACGCGGCCAGCCGGGAGCCTCGGAAGGCCGTGTTACGCTCGGCTGGTCGCGACTGGCGAGTGACGTCTTTCGAGGTTTCCCGTGGCACGGACCGGGCAGCTCGTTGTTGAGGGGGGACCTTCAGAAGACGCCACGGGTGGAGTACCACCGGGGAGCGGCGCTGCTGAACCTGTTACTGCGGTCGAACGCCTGGGCCGCAGTCATCTTCGATCAGGAGCAGTGCATTCATGTCCGAGCGGAAGCTCATCAAGCGGGCCCTCGTCTCTGTCTTCGACAAGACCGGCGTCATCGACCTCGCCCGCGACCTCCACGCCGCAGGCGTCGAGCTCGTCTCCACCGGCTCCACCGCGGCGCGCATCGCCGAGGCCGGCATCCCCGTCACGAAGGTCGAGGACCTGACCGGGTTCCCGGAGATCCTCGACGACCGCGTGAAGACCCTCCACCCGAAGGTCCACGCCGGGATGCTCGCCGACGTGCGCCGCGAGTCCCACCGCGAGCAGCTCGCCGAACTGGGCATCGAGGCGTTCGACCTCCTCGTGAGCAACCTGTACCCGTTCCAGGAGACCGTCGCCACGGGCGCGGGCGTCGACGACATCGTCGAGAAGATCGACGTCGGCGGGCCCTCGATGGTCCGCGGCGCCTCCAAGAACCACGCGAACGTCGCGGTCGTCGTCGACCCCGCCGACTACTCGTGGATCCGCGACGCCGCCAAGGAGGGCACCACCGCGGAGCAACGGCTCCGCCTGGCCGCCAAGGCGTTCGCGCACCTCGCGACCTACGACTCCGCCGTCGCCACCTGGCTCGCCGAGCAGACCGCCGACGGCCTCGGGGACTTCCTGGCGCTGCCCGCGACGAAGCTCGCGGACCTGCGCTACGGCGAGAACCCGCACCAGGACGCGGCCGTCTACGCCGTCCCGGGCGCGCCGGGCCTCGCGCAGGCCGAGCAGCTCCACGGCAAGGCCATGAGCTTCAACAACTACACCGACGCCGACGCCGCCTGGCGCGCCGCGCACGACTTCACCGCGCCCACGGTCGCGATCATCAAGCACGCCAACCCGTGCGGGATCGCCACGGGCGCTTCGATCGCCGAGGCCCACCGCAAGGCCCACGCGTGCGACCCGCTGAGCGCCTTCGGCGGCGTGATCGCCGCGAACGCCGAGGTCGACGCCGAGGCCGCCGCGCAGATCGCGGAGATCTTCACCGAGGTCGTCGTGGCGCCGTCGTTCACCGACGAGGCCGTCGCGATCCTCACCGCGAAGAAGAACCTGCGGCTGCTCAAGGCCCCCGAGTGGACGCCCGCCGCGGTCGAGCTCAAGCCGATCTCCGGCGGCGTGCTCGCGCAGCGCCCCGACCGGGTCGACGCGGACGGCGACGCGCCCGCGAACTGGACCCTCGCGACCGGCGAGCCCGCCGACGAGGCGACCCTCGCGGACCTCGAATTCGCTTGGCGCGCGGTGCGTTCGGTGAAGTCGAACGCGATCCTCCTCGCCTCCGGCGGCGCCTCCGTGGGCGTCGGCATGGGCCAGGTCAACCGCGTCGACTCCGCGAAGCTCGCCGTCGAGCGCGCGGGCGCCGAGCGGGCCGCGGGCTCGGTCGCGTCCTCCGACGCGTTCTTCCCGTTCCCCGACGGGCTCCAGATCCTCATCGACGCGGGCGTCAAGGCCGTCGTCCAGCCGGGTGGCTCGGTCCGCGACGAGGAAGTGATCAGCGCGGCCAAGGAAGCCGGGATCACCATGTACCTCACCGGGACCCGGCACTTCACGCACTGACGGAGGACGTGCGTGAAGCAAGCGGCGCAGTACGCACTGATCCCTATAGGATATAGGATTCGGGCCGCGCGGGCGATTCCCGTGCGGCCCTTCGCTGTGCTTACGAAGCCCAGGTGACGCAGGTGCTCGGGAGGTAGCCCCAGTCGTCGCCGGCGTAGTTGACGCGGGCCCACTGGTCGGTGGTCCCGCCGCACGCGGTGTAGGAGGCGCCCGGGACGAGCGCGCAGTCCGCGTCGTAGGTGCTCCCGGCGGTCACCGCGCCGACCGTGCCGCCCGCGGTGCCCGGCTCGGCCCAGACCGCGCGGTTCTCGTCGGCCACGGCCTGGCACACCGCGTCCGCCTCGGAGGCGTTCGCCGAGGTCGCGAATCCGGCCGTGAACGCCGCCGCGGCCGCCAGGGCCGCCGCAGCCGTCATCAATCGCTTCACGTTCCACTCCATTTCGTCATGGTTCGCGGGGATTGCCCGCGCCACGATGACGCTTTCACGGATGCGGCGTCCCAGTCGAGGCCCGAACGGGAATGGTCAGGTTTCTTACCGAAGGCGTTCTAGCTGAGAGAACTCACAGGTGGGAGGCCCGCTTCCGGTTGGGCATCCATGGCCGTTTCACGATAGGTTGATGTCATGATGCAGATGCTCTGTCCGAAATGTCAGAACCCGATGCACCAGTACGAGCGGAACGGCGTGGTCGTCGAGCAGTGCTCCGAATGCAAGGGCATCTTCCTCGACCGCGGGGAGCTCGAACACCTCATGACCGCCGAGGCGTCCTTCCAGCGCGGCGCCCCCGTCGCCCCCGCCGGCCCCCCGCCCCGATACGACGACCGCCGTGACGACCGCCGCTACGACGACCGGCGCGATGACCGCCGGTACGACGACCGCCGCCGCGACGACCACTACGACGACCGCCGCCACCACGGCGACGACTACCACTACAAGAAGAAGAAGCGCAAGAGCGTCTTCGAGGACCTCTTCGACTTCTAGCGGTCCCCGCCGCCGGGCCCGGCCCGGCGGCTACCGCGCCGCCGCGAGCGGGAAGACCGCGCGCGGGGTCCAGGGGACCGGGGCTCCGGCCAGGGTCTCGAAGGTCCAGGCGCCGGGGCTCGGGTGGGTGTAGAGCGTGAAGGACTCCACGCGGAACTTCGCCTCGAAGCCCGCGAGGGCCGCGAAGGCGTGGTCGAGCGCGGCGGTGCCGACGTTCTGCGCGACGGTGACGTGCGGGTGGTACGGGAAGGTGCGCTCGCGTTCGGCCGGTCCGGTGCGGATCGCCGCTTCGAGCTGCTCGCAGATGGCGATGCCGTCGGCGACGGCCACGAACACGACCTCGGTGACCGGCCGGAACGAGCCGGTGCCGCGCAGGTGCAGGTCGAAGCGCGGGCAGGCGGCGGCGACGGCCGCGAGGTGGGCCCGGAACGCGTCGAGCGATGCCGCGGGGATCTCGGTGGGCCCCAGGAGCGTCAGGTGCGCGGGGACGATCCCGCCGAGCGCGTCGCCGGAGGCGATGCGGGCGCGGTCCAGGATCTCGCCCCACGGCGGGGGCACCGGGATCGCCACCCCCACCGTGACGGTCCTCCCGCCGGTGTCGGCCACTAAAGCGCCGCCGGCGGGTAGAAGCCGATCTTCTTGTACGTCTTGGCGATCGTGCGGGACGCGAGGTGCCTGGCCTTCTCGGCGCCCATCGTGAGGATCCGGTCCAGCTCGGCCTTGTCGGCGAGGATCTCCTTGGTGCGCAGGGCGACCGGCCCGAGCGTGTCGGCGACGACGTCGGCGAGGTCGCCCTTGAAGTCGCCGTAGCCGCGCCCGGCGTACTCCGCTTCGAGCTTCTCGACCGTGGTGTTGCCCAGGGCCGTGTAGATGTTCATCAGGTTCGACACGCCCGGCTTGCGCTCGGGGTCGAACCGGACCTCGGCCTCGGAGTCGGTGACGGCGCTCTTGATCTTCTTGCGCATCTGGTTCGGCTCGTCGAGCAGGTACAGGCACCCACGCGGGGAGGTCGAGGACTTCGACATCTTCTTCTCGGGCTCGGCGAGGTCCTTGATCGTCGCGGTCTCCTTGACGATGTAGGGCTCGGGGACGGTGAACGTCTCGCCGAAGGTGCCGTTGAAGCGGATCGCGAGGTCGCGGGTGAGCTCCAGGTGCTGGCGCTGGTCCTCGCCGACGGGGACCTGGTCGGTCCGGTACAGGAGGATGTCGGCGGCCATGAGGATCGGGTAGGTGAACAGGCCCACCGTTGTGCGTTCTTGTTTGGCCGACTTGTCCTTGAACTGGGTCATGCGGCTGGCCTCGCCGAACCCGGTCTCGGAGCCGAGGATCCACGCGAGCATCGTGTGCTCGGGGACCTGGGACTGCACGAACAGCGTGCACCGCTCGGGGTCGAGACCCAGGGCCAGAAGCTGAGCGGCGCTCACGCGCGAGCGCTCGTGCAATACCTTTGGATCGTGATCGACGGTGATCGCGTGCTGGTCGACGACGCAGTAGAGCGCGTCCGTGGTGTCCTGCATCGCCACCCACTGCCGCAGCGCCCCCAGGTAGTTCCCGAGGTGGAACGAGTCCGAGGTCGGCTGGATCCCGGAGAAGACGCGGGGCTTGCGGTCGGCAGTGGTCATGGACCGATTCTGACATCCGGGCCGAGACCGCGGCCACCCGGTATTGCGGCCCCGCCGATCCTGATGTTTAATTGTGTTGGATCTTGAGGGAAGGGGAGTCGCCGATGCTGGCGCAGCAGCGACAGAGCCGGATCGCCGAACGCGTGCACCGGACCGGCGCGGTCCGCGTGGCCGAGCTGGTCGAGGAGTTCGGCGTCTCGGACATGACCATCCGCCGCGACCTCGAAACCCTCGCCGACCGGGGCCTCGTCGCCAAGGTCCACGGCGGCGCCACGGCCGTCGACTTCGGCTCCACCTCCGAGCCCGGATTCGCCGTCAAGCAGGTCCGGCAGGAGCCCGAGAAACAGGCCATCGCCGACGCCGCCGCGACCCTCGTCGGGCCCGGCCAGGCCATCGCCCTCTCCGCCGGGACCACCACGTGGACCCTCGCGCACCGCCTCACCGACGTCCCCGACCTCACCGTCGTCACCAACTCGGTCCCGGTCGCCGACGTGTTCTACCGGGCCGGGCGCCCCGACCAGACCGTGATCCTCACCGGCGGCGTGCGCACCCCCTCCGACGCGCTCGTCGGGCCGTTCGCCGTCGCGTCCCTGGAGAAGGTCAACGTCGACACCGTGTTCCTCGGCGTCCACGGCATGTCCGCGCGGGCCGGGTTCACCACCCCGAACCTCCTCGAAGCCGAGACCGTCGCGACCCTCGCGTCGAAGGGCCGCCGCCTCGTGGTCGTCGCCGACCACACCAAGTTCGACGTCGTCGGCATCGCCACCGTCGCGTCCCTCGACAGCGCCGACGTCGTCGTCACCGATTCCCTCCTCGACGAGGAGGCCCGCCGCACGCTCGGCGAGCACGTCGACCAGGTCGTGCTCGCGCCCGTCCACATCGAGAAGAGACCATGACCTCGTTCCACGTGGAGACCGGCGGCCTCGCCGACGGCCGCCAGATCCTGTACTTCAACACCGCCCCTGACGCCGGGCGCGCCTCGTTCGCCGACAAGCGCGACCTCGGCGACCGCGTCAGCGCCGGGGAGATCCGGTACGACGTGCTCCGCGACGAGTGGGTCGCCGTCTCGGCCGGGCGCTCGGGCCGCCCCAACCTGCCCGTCGCCTGCCCGCTGTGCCCCTCCGACGGCCAGGAGCTGACCGAGGTCCCCGCCCCCGACTACGAGGTCGCGGTCTTCGAGAACCGCTTCCCCTCCTTCGGGGGCTTCGGCGAACCCGGGCCCCTCCCGCCGACCGAGGCCGCCGGCATGGAGACCTCCGCGCCCGCCTCGGGCCGCTGCGAGGTCGTCGTCTTCTCCGACGACCACGACTCCTCCCTCGTGGACCTCAGCCCCGAGCGGGTCGCGCTCATCGTCCGCGCCCAGGCCCACCGCACCGCCGCCCTCCGGGAGCGCGGCGACGTCGCGCAGGTCTTCTGCTTCGAGAACCGCGGCGTCGAGATCGGCGTGACCCTCCACCACCCGCACGGCCAGATCTACGGCTACCCGTACACCACCCCGCAGACCCGCAAGCACCTCGACGCCAACCGCCGCCACCGGGCCGCCACCGGCCGCGACCTGTTCGACGACATCCTCGAATCCGAGCGCCGCGGCCCCCGCGTCATCGCCGAGAACGACCACTGGACCGCGTTCACCCCGTACGCCGCCCGCTGGCCCTTCGAGGTCCACCTCTACCCGCGCGGCGAGCGGTTCGCGGACCTCACCGAACTGCCCGACGAGTACATCGACGCGTTCGCGCCGCTCTACCTGGACGTCCTCAAACGCTGCGACAACGCCTACCCTGGCGAGCAGATGCCGTACATGGCCGGCTGGCACCAGGCCCCGTTCGGCGAGGACCGCGACCTCGGACGGCTGCGCTTCGAGCTCGTCTCGATCCGCCGCGGCCCCGGGCGCGTGAAATTCCTGGCCTCCTCGGAGTCCGTCATGGGCGGATGGGTCCACGACCTCGGCCCCGAGACCTCGGCCACCATTCTCAAGGAGGCACTGTGAAATACCTCGTGACCGGCGGCGCCGGCTACATCGGCTCGATCGTCGCCACCATGCTCCTCGAAGCGGGCCACGAGGTCGTCGTCCTCGACGACTGCTCGACCGGCGCCGCCGAGCGCGTCCCCGCCGGGGCCGAACTCGTGCGCAAGAGCGTGCAGCAGGTCGCCGAGGTCCTCGACGGCTCCTTCGACGGCGTCCTCCACTTCGCCGGGCTCATCGCCGCGGGCGAGTCCATGGAGAAGCCCGAGATCTACTGGGAGGCCAACACCAACGGCACGTTCGCGCTCCTCGCCGCTATGCGCGAAGCCGGGGTCCGCACCCTCGTGTTCTCCTCCACCGCCGCCGTCTACGGCAACCCGACCGAGGTGCCCATCAAGGAGGAGGCCGTCAAGGCCCCCACCTCCACCTACGGCGCCACCAAGCTCTCCAGCGACATGGCCATCCAGTCCGAGGCCACCGCCCACGGCCTCGCCGCGGTCTCCCTGCGCTACTTCAACGTCGTCGGCGCCTACCAGGACCAGAGCGGGATCTGGCACGGCGAGAACCACGACCCGGAGACCCACATCATCCCGATCGCCTTCGACGCCGCCTCCGGGCGCCGCGAGTCCTTCGCGATCTTCGGCGACGACTACCCGACCCCCGACGGGACCTGCGTCCGCGACTACATCCACGTCGCCGACCTCGCCGAGGCCCACCTCCTCGCCCTCGGCGCCGCCAAGGCCGGGGAGCACAAGATCTACAACCTCGGCAACGGCAACGGCTTCTCCAACAAGGAGGTCGTCGCCACCGTCAAGCAGGTCACCGGCACCGACTTCCCGGTCGTCGTCGGGCCCCGCCGCGCCGGGGACCCCGCCGAGCTCGTCGCCTCCTCCGAGCGCGCGAGGACCGAGCTCGGCTGGAAGCCCAGCCGCGACGCCCTCGACCGCATGGTCGCCGACGCCTGGGCCTACTACCAGCATGCCCGTGGCTAGCCGCCCGACCGCCGACCACCGCCACCCGAACCGGAAACGACCATGACGAACACCGACACGCACGCCGCCGCCCTCGCCGAGACCGCCGCGGCCGCCTTCCGCAGCACGTTCGGCACCGAACCCGAGGGCCTGTGGGCCGCGCCCGGCCGCGTCAACCTCATCGGCGAGCACACCGACTACAACGACGGCTTCGTGATGCCCTTCGCGCTGCCGTTCTACGCCGTCGTCGCCGCCGCCAAGGCCGACGAGTGGTCCTTCCACTCCACCTACGGCGAAGGCGAGACCGTCCGCGCCCAGGACCTCGGCGGCCCCACGGGCGGCACCGTCGACGGCTGGGCCGGGTACCTCGCCGGGGTCGCCTGGGCCCTGAACGAGTCCGGCTACCCGGTCGGCCCGACCCGCTTCGCCCTCCACTCCGACGTGCCCGTCGGCGGCGGCCTGTCGTCCTCGGCCGCCATCGAGTGCGCGGTGCTCATCGCGCTGGCCGACCTGTACGGCCACGACATCGACCGAGCCGAGGCCGCGCGGATCGCGCAGAAGGCCGAGAACGAGTACGTCGGCGCGCCCACGGGCGTCCTCGACCAGTCGGCGTCGCTGCTGTGCGAAGCCGGGCACGTCATGTTCATGGACTGCCGCGACCTCTCGCGCGAGCAGGTCCCGTTCGACCTCGCCGCCGCCGACCTGACGATGCTCGTCATCGACACGCAAGCCCCGCACCGGCACGCCGACGGCGAGTACGCCGCCCGCCGCGCCGACTGCGAGGAGGCCGCCCGCCAGCTCGGCGTGCCTTTCTTGCGCGACGCGCCGAAGCACGCGAAGCTCGACGACGAGCGCCTGAACCGGCGCATGCGCCACATCATCACGGAGAACGAGCGGGTCCTCCAGACGGCCGCGCTGCTCAAGGAGGGCCGGACCGCCGAGATCGGCGGCCTGCTGACCGCCTCTCACACCTCCCTCCGCTACGACTACGAGGTCTCCTCGGTGGAGCTCGACTCCGCCGTCGACGCCGCGCTGGGCGCCGGAGCGCTCGGCGCGCGCATGACCGGCGGCGGTTTCGGGGGCAGCGCCATCGCCCTGGTGGAGGCCGCCTCGGCGCAGAAGGTGGAAGCGGCCGTGGTCGACGCGGCGGCCCAGGCCGGTCTGCCGACCCCGCGGGTCTTCACCGCCCGCGCGGCCGCCGGAGCGCACCGCGTGCGGTAAGAGGACGAGACGGCGGCCCGGAGTGTGACACCTCCGGGCCGCCGATTTTTCGTCCCATTCCGGCACTGCTCCTTAGACCGGGCGCGGCCGTGCGATCCGGTGCCGCGGCGGCCGGTGTGACAGCGGCTGCGGGACCGGTGACGCTGCGGTGTCACCGTTCCCGCACTCTGGAATACTCCGCGGCATGGACTTCGTACACCTCGTGCTGCGCTACCTCCACCTGCTCGGCTTCGCCGCGGTCTTCGGCGGCTGGCTGGTGTCGTGGCTGTCGCGCAAGTTCAACTTCAACACGGCGATGCTCTACGGGATCGCGGTGCAGCTCGCGACGGGCATCGTCCTCTACGGGATCGTGGCCGCCGAGGGCGACGCGAACCACGCGAAGCTCGGCGTCAAGTTCCTCCTGGCGCTGCTGCTCGCCGTCATGATCGCGATCCCGGTGTGGAAGAAGCGCGAGAAGGTCGCGGCCGGGCACTTCTGGGCCACCGGCGCGCTCATCGCGGTCACCGCGGGCGTCGCGGTCTTCTGGCAGTAGCCCCGCACGCCTTCACGCGCCCGTAACGCGGGCCGCGGCAATGCGGCCGTATTAGGGGCGAAACACCAGTTCATTCCTGGTCTCAGTCATAGGATGTTTCGGTAACGAAATCATCAAGGAGCGTGTCAGAGGCCCGCGTGTGCGGCCATGATTAGGCGGGTATCGACTTACCCCCTTGGATTGTCAAAGGAGACCGTAATGGCTGTCAAGCCGTTCAAGCTGGCTGTGGCGGGCCTTTCCGCCGTCGGCCTCGCCGCCCTCGCCGCTTGCGGCGAAGCCCCGTCCGACTCGAACGGCGGCGACAACGCCGACGCGTCGTTCAGCGCCTGCATGGTGACCGACTCGGGCGGCATCGACGACAAGTCGTTCAACGAGTCCGCTTGGGCCGGCATGGAAGCCGCCGAAGCCGAGAACGATGACATCAAGGTCACGTACAAGGAGTCCTCGAACACCGACGACTACGACCCGAACCTCCAGGCGTCGGTCGACGACGGCTGCGACTTCATCGTCGGCGTCGGCGGGCTCATGGCCGCGAACGTCACGACCGCCGCGCAGGCGAACGAGGGCGTGGGCTTCGCGATCGTCGACGGCTCGCCGTCCGACGCCGAGGGCAACCCGGTCGAGACCTCGAACGTGTACTCCATCCAGTTCGACACCGCCCAGTCCGCGTTCCTCGCGGGCTACGTCGCGGCCGCGCAGACCCAGACCGGCACCGTCGCCACCTGGGGCGGCATGCAGATCCCGCCGGTGACCATCTTCATGGACGGCTTCGCCGAGGGCATCGCCAAGCACAACGAGGACAAGGGCACCGACGTGCAGCTCCTCGGCTGGGACGAGGCCGCGCAGACCGGCACGTTCCTGGGCAACTTCGAGGACGCCGCCGCCGGCAAGTCCACTTCGGACACGTTCATCAGCCAGGGCGCCGACATCCTCTTCCCGGTCGCCGGCCCCGCCGGCATCGGCGCGCTGACCGCCGCTGAGGAAGCGGGCGACGCGGTCAACGCGATCTGGGTCGACACCGACGGCTTCGAGTCCACCGAGTACGGCTCGAAGCTCATCACCTCCGCGGAGAAGGGCCTCGCCCAGGCCGTCCAGGACGCCGTCCAGGCCGCCTACGACAAGGAGGCCGGGAACGGCACCTACGTCGGCACCCTCGCGAACGGCGGCGTCGGCATCGCCCCGTTCCACGACTTCGACGCCGCGGTCTCCGACGAGACCAAGGCCGAGGTCGACGCGCTGACGCAGCAGATCATCGACGGCACGCTCGTCGTCGAGTCCCCGGCCAGCCCGGCCGCCTCCTAGCGGCCCGCGCTCCGGCATTCCATTTCACGAGGGACGTGCATTGCGACTCGAACTGAAGGGCCTGACGAAGAAGTTCGGCTCGTTCACTGCTGACGACGACATCGACCTGACGGTCGAGCCCGGCCAGATCCACGCCATCCTGGGCGAGAACGGCGCGGGCAAGTCGACGCTCATGAACATGCTCTACGGGATCCTCCAGCCGACCAGCGGGGAGATCCTCATCGACGGGGAGCCGGTGTCCTTCTCCGGTCCGGGCGACGCCATCGCCGCCGGGATCGGGATGGTCCACCAGCACTTCAAGCTCGTCGGCCCCTTCAGCGTCGCAGACAACGTGCAGCTCGGCCGGGAGCACACCCGCGGTGCGGGGGTGCTCTCGGCCAGGGCCGCACGCAAAGCGGTCCTGGACGTGTCGGAGCAGTACGGGCTCCGCCTGGACCCCGACGCGGTCTGCGAGGACCTGCCGGTGGGCGTCCAGCAGCGCGTCGAGATCGTCAAGGCCCTCTCGGGCCCCAAGACCGAGCTGCTCATCCTCGACGAGCCGACGGCGGTGCTCACGCCCGCCGAGATCACCGAGCTGCTCCAGATCATGCGCAACCTCGCCGAGGCGGGGACGTCGATCCTGTTCATCTCGCACAAGCTCAAAGAGGTCCAGGCCGTCGCCGACCACATCACCGTGATCCGGCGCGGCAAGGTCGTCGCCGAGCTGGAGCCCACCGCGTCGGAGTCGGAGATGGCCTCGGCCATGGTCGGCCGCGCCGTGTCGCTCCAGGTCGACAAGACCCTCGCGCAACCCGGCGAGCCCCGCCTGGAGGTCAAGGACCTCACCGTCGTCTCCGACGCCGGCGTCAAGGTCCTCGACGGCCTCGAACTCACCGTCCACTCAGGAGAGATCGTGGGCCTGGCGGGCGTCGAGGGCAACGGCCAGACCGAGCTCGCCCGCGCGATCCTCGGCCTCGTCAAACCCGACGAGGGCCACATCTCCGTGGACGGCGCCGACGTCCACGGCCGCCCCCCGGCCCGCCGCATCGCCGACGGCCTCGGCTACATCCCCGAGGACCGCGGCCGCGACGGCCTCGTCGCCGAGTTCTCCGTCGCCGAGAACATCGTGCTCAACCAGTACCGCGACGCCCCCTACGCGAAAGGCGGCGTCGTCGACGCCGCCGCCGTCCACAAGCGCGCCGTCGACTCCATCGCCGAGTTCGACATCCGCACCCAGTCCCCGGACGAGGCCGCCTCGTCCCTGTCCGGCGGCAACCAGCAGAAGGTCATCATCGCCCGCGAGTTCTCCCGGCCCCGCCGGTTCCTCGTCGCGGCGCAGCCGACCCGCGGCGTCGACGTCGGCGCCACCGAGTTCATCCACTCCCGCCTGATCGCCGAGCGCGACACCGGGACCGGGGTCCTGCTCATCTCGTCCGAACTCGACGAGATCTACGCCCTCGCCGACCGCATCGCCGTCATCTACAACGGCCGCATCGTCGGCGAAGTCCCCCCCGACACGCCCCGCGAGGTCATCGGCCGCCTCATGGTCGGCGCCTCAGCGACTCCCGAGACCCCTGAGACCCCGACCGAGGACGCCGACGGAGGTGACCGATGAGCGACAGCACCACCACCGAGGCCCCGGCCGAACCGCCAGCGCCCGTTGAGGAACCGGAGCAGAAGCCGAACTTCATGCGGGTCTTCGGCCGCTACCTCACCGAGGCCAACTCGGTCATGGTCACCGTCTACTCGCTGCTGCTGGCGTTCCTCATCGGCGCGATCCTCCTGATCGTCTCCGACGAGTACACCCGCTCCACGTTCTCGTACTTCTTCGCACGGCCCGCCGACGCCTGGTACGCCTCCCGCGACCTCGTCGTCGACTCCTACACCTCGCTGTTCGAAGGCGCGATCCTCAACTTCAACACCCTCGCCTCCTACCAGGCCGGCGAGGCCGACTTCGCCAACTTGCTGCGGCCGCTCTCGGAGACGCTCACCTACGCGACGCCGCTCATCTTCACCGGCCTCGCCGTGGGCCTCGCGTTCCGCGCCGGGCTGTTCAACATCGGCGCCCAGGGCCAGCTCATCTTCGGCATGATGGGCGCGCTCATCGTCGGCTTCAGCCTCGACCTGCCGATCTGGCTCCACCTGCCCATCGCGATCATCGCGGGCGGCCTCGCCGGAGCCGCGCTCGGCGCCGTCCCAGGCGTCCTCAAGGCCAGCACCGGCGCGCACGAGGTCATCTCCTCGATCATGCTCAACAACATCGCCGCGCTGTTCCTCGTCTGGGCGCTCGGCACGAGCTTCCTCCACTCCGAGACCAAGTCCGACCTGGTCTCCAAGCCCGTCGACGACTCGGCGGTCCTCCCGGGGCTCCTGTCCTCGCTCAACCCGTCCCTGCGCGTCAACCTCGCGCTCGTCATCGGCTTCGCCGCCGCGGTCTTCACCTGGTGGCTGCTCTCCAAGTCCACGTTCGGGTTCCGCATCCGCGCCGTCGGCTTCAACGAGCACGCCGCCGCCACCGCGGGCATGCGCATCGGCTCCACGTACACGACCACAATGGCCGCCGCGGGCGCCCTCGCCGGACTCGGCGGCGCCGCGCTCGCGCTCGGCGTCTCCTCCGGCGGCATCACCACCAACACCGCGCTCGACTACGGCTTCAGCGGCATCACCGTCGCGCTCCTGGGCCGCGCCAACCCCGGCGGCATCGTCGCCTCCGCGCTCCTGTTCGGCGCCTTGAAGGCCGGCGCGCTCTCGGCGCAGCCCGACGTGCCCGTCGACATCTCGACCCTGCTCCAGGCCACCATCGTGCTGTTCATCGCCGCACCGGCCCTGGTCAAGGCGATCCTCCACCTGCGCACCCCGCGCGGCGGCCTCGTCACTCTCGAAGCGAAAGGCTGGTGAGCCCCATGGCAGTGGACACCGCGCCCGCGCCCGCGCTGGTCGACGACCGCGCCCCGGCCCGCCACGCGAGGGCCGGAGCCGTCTACCTGGTCCTGGGGGCGCTGCTCGTCGTCGTCGCGTTCACATGGCTCGGCGGCAAGAGCACCGTCATCGCGTTCGACAAGACCCTCACCGACGCCTCCTGGGCCGCACCGACCTTCGCGATCGTGCTCGTCCTCGGCGCCCTGTGCGCCGCCGCGGGCGCCTGGATGCTCATCGGGCTCTCGCGGCGCCAGTTCAAACTCGCGTCCACAGTGGGCGTGGCCTCGATCATGCTGGGCCTGCTGTTCTGGGCCTACTCCCAGGAGGGCACGGTCTTCCGGGCCGAGTCGATCCTCGCCGGGGCGCTGTTCCTGTCGATGCCGTACATCTTCGGCGCGCTCTCGGGCGTCGTCTGCGAGCGCTCCGGCGTCATCAACATCGGCATCGAGGGCCAGTTCCTCATGGGCGCGTTCACCGGCGTGCTCGTCGCGAACATCACCGGCAGCGTCTACGCCGGGCTCGTCGGCGCGATGCTCGCCGGGTCGCTCTCGACGATGCTCCTCGCGCTCCTCGCCACGAAGTACCAGGTCAACCAGGTCGTCGTCGGCGTCATCCTCAACCTGCTCGCGCTCGGCTTCACCAGCTTCATGTACGACCAGCTGAAGAAGGCCGAGGGCTTCAACGACGCGTTCTCCCTGCCGGTCCTCACCTGGGGCCCGCTCACGGACATCCCCGTGATCGGCCCGGTCCTGTTCCAGCAGAAGCTGTTCGTGTACGTCGGCCTCGTCATGGTCGCCGTCGTCTGGTTCCTGCTGTACCGGACCCGCTGGGGCCTGCGCACCCGCGCCGTCGGCGAGCACCCGGCCGCCGCGGACTCCATGGGCGTCAACGTGAACCGCCTCCGCTACTGGAACGTCGTCGCCGCGGGCCTCCTCGCGGGCTTCGGCGGCGCGTGGTTCACCCTCGGGAACTCCCTGGCGTTCAACAAGAACATGACCGCCGGGCTCGGCTTCGTCGCGCTCGCCGTCATGATCGTGGGCCGCTGGAACCCCCTCGGCGTCCTCGCCGGGGCCCTGATCTTCGGGTTCACCACCCAGATCGCCCGCGACCTCTCCGCCGCCGGGTCGTCCGTGCCCGGCGAGTTCCTCCAGATGCTCCCGTACGCGGTCACCCTCGTGGTCGTGGCGGGCCTCATCGGCAAGGCCAAGGCCCCTGCGGCCGACGGCGTCCCGTACAACCCGGGGGACAAGTAGCCGTGGCCGACGTCGACTGGGAGCTGCTGCGCGGCAAGGCCCGCGAGGCCATGGCGCACGCGTACGTCCCGTACTCGAAGTACCCGGTCGGCGTCGCCGGGCTCGTGGACGACGGCCGGATCGTCTCCGGCTGCAACGTCGAGAACGCCTCGTACGGCCTGACCCTGTGCGCCGAGTGCGGCATGGTCTCCCAGCTCGCCGCCACGGGCGGCGGACGGCTGGTCGCGGTCGCATGCGTGGACGGCGCAGGGGAACCCCTCACCCCCTGCGGCCGGTGCCGCCAGCTCCTGTTCGAGCACGGCGGCCCGGACTGCCTCGTGGACGAGGGGTCCGCGCCGACGACCGTGGGGGCCCTGCTCCCCGGCGCGTTCGGCCCGGACCACCTGTCCGCTAACTGAATCCATTCTTGTAGTGAGGGAAAGCCAATGATCACCGCCGTCGACGTCATCCGCACCAAAAGGGACGGCGGCGAGCTCTCGTCCGCGCAGATCGACTGGGTCATCGACGCCTACACGAAGGGCGACGTCGCCGACGAGCAGATGTCGGCGCTCGCGATGGCAATCTTCCTCAATGGAGCGCAGCCCCGCGAGATCGCCGACTGGACCGCCGCGATGATCCGCTCCGGGATCACCCTCGACCTCGCGGCCGTGGGGAAGAAGTGCGTCGACAAGCACTCCACGGGCGGCGTCGGCGACAAGATCACCCTCCCGCTCGCGCCGCTCGTCGCGGTCTTCGACGTGGCCGTCCCGCAGCTGTCGGGCCGCGGCCTCGGCCACACCGGCGGCACGCTCGACAAGCTGGAGTCCATCCCCGGCTTCCAGGTCGACATGACCGAGGCCCAGGTGGTCGAGCAGCTCAAGGAGATCGGCGCGGTCATCTGCGCCGCCACCGGCGACCTCGCGCCCGCCGACAAGAAGCTCTACGCCCTCCGCGACATCACCTCCACTGTGGAGTCGATTCCGCTGATCGCGTCCTCCATCATGTGCAAGAAGATCGCCGAAGGCGCCGACGCGATCGTCCTCGACGTCAAGGTCGGCTCGGGCGCGTTCATGAAGGACTTCGGGCGCGCCAAGGAGCTCGCCGAGACGATGGTCCGCCTCGGCACCGACCACGGCGTCGACACCCGCGCCCTCCTCACCGACATGTCGATCCCGTTGGGCCGCACCGCGGGCAACGCTCTGGAAGTGCGCGAGTCCGTCGAGGTCCTCGCGGGCGGCGGCCCCGCCGACGTCGTCGAGCTCACCGTGGCCCTCGCCAAGGAGATGCTCGCCGCCGCAGGGCGACCCGACGCGGACCCGGCCGCCGCGCTCAAGGACGGCCGCGCGATGGACGCCTGGCGCAAGATGATCACCGCCCAGGGCGGCGAGGTCGACGCGCCCCTCCCGATCGCCCGCGAGACCGAGGAGCTCACCGCCGACACGGACGGCTTCGTCGCGGAGATGGACGCCTACGCCGTCGGCGTCGCCGCCTGGCGCCTCGGCGCGGGCCGCGAGCGCCAGGGCCAGCCCGTCCAGTTCGGGGCGGGGATCGAGATCCTCAAGACCGTCGGCGAACCCGTCAAGGCCGGAGAGCCGGTCCTGCGCCTCCACACCGACACCCCGGACCGCTTCGCCGCCGCCAAGGACGCCCTCGCGGGCCACTGGTCCGTCGGCGACCGCCCGGCCGACCGCGGCCCGATCATCCTCGACCGCGTCACCGCATAACCCGATCCACCGGAAGGGCCGGGGACTTCGACCGCGTCAGCGCGGACGATGTCGACTACTCTGGCCGCCGTCGAGGTCCCGACTGGCGAGCTCCACCGCATGACGATGGACGACCTGATCGGGTCCGAGGTCTACGACCGCACCCTCACCGGCCGGGGCGGGTTCGACTTCTCGCAAAGGCACTGACCGACTCTGACGGGCAGCGGCTCCACATCGGATCTGACGCCCGTACCGCGCCTGCGGCAGACGACGATTCAACAAGCGCCTGCCAGCAGACGGTTCCTCAGCAAGCAGTGCGCTCGGAAAGCCACGCCGACATGGCCCGCACGCCGTGCCCGATCGCCGCCTCGTCGGGGTCGAACGTCGGGAAGTGCGGGTACGACGTCGTGACGTCCGCGCCCGGCGACCGGACCCCGAGATACGTGTACGTCCCGGGAAGCTCGTCGAGGAACAGCGCGAAGTCCTCTCCGCTGAACGGGATCGCGGCATGGACGACACCGGTGCCGAACCCGTTCCGGTCCAGGAACCGCTTGAGCCCGTACGCCTCCGGGGCCGGGCAGACCATGGCCGGGAACGGGTCCTGCGGGAACACCGCGGACCCGCCGTACGACCGGGCGAGCGCGTCGATGTCGGCGCGCACCTCCGTGTAGCGGTCCTCCGGCCAGCAGCGCGACGCGAACGACACCGTGCCCTCCTCGGCCGAGGCCCGCGTGTACACGAACTCGGCGAGCGGACCGTCCTCGACTTGGAGGTCCTCGACCAGCCGCTCCAGGTCCGCCGGGCCCTGCGGCACCGACACCGTCGCGAGCGCGGCGATATCGGCCGACAGCCGCTCGGCGCGCTCGGCCGCACCCTCCCCGTCGAGGACGACCGTCCCCCGGTCCTGCCCCGGCAGACCCGAGCCCGGATTGATACCGAACGTGCCGACCGGGAGCAGACCGCAGTGCAGCGCATGGATCTCCTCCGGCCGGGCGATCCCGAACACCCCCGCATCGAGCATCGCGCGGGCCCCGGTGAGCGTCTCCTCCGCGGGCTGGAACACGAACACGACCGTGCCGTGCAGCCGGTGCCGCAGCCGCGAGAGCACCAGCGCCGCACCGACACCCACCGTCGTGTGGATGTCGTGCCCGCACAGGTGCAGCGGCGCCGTCCCGCCGCCGATCTGGTCCCCGCCCGGGACCGCGTCCATATCGGCGCGGTAGGCGACCGTGCGGCCGCGATGGCGCCCGCGCACGACCGCGACGACGCCGTGCCCGCCGACACCGGCCGTGACCGACAGCCCTGCGGCCGTCAGCCGCTCGGCGACCCTGGCCGCGGTGCGCGACTCCTCGCCGGGACCCTCCGGGTTCGCGTGCAGGTCCTGGCGGAACGCGATCAGATCGCCTTCGAGCCGGTCCACTTCCGCGTCGATCGCGCTGCGCCGCAACGCCGCACCGGCAGGAGTCGGGAGCCCCACCGCGGCGGCGACGGCCGCGGAGCCGAGCAGCACGCGGCGGCTGAGACGGGAGAGACGGGGTGCATTCATGGTTTCCTCCGAACGGAAGTCGATGCCCCGATTCTCGATCCTCCACGGCCCCTTCCGCAGTCATGCAGACCCCCGGAATCGCGGTCGGGCGGACCCGTCATGACGTTCGCGTGAGCGATACGTGGCGGCCGGTGCCACGATCACCGGACCCACTACCGCACCACCGCTTGCGAGGATCGCCGTGCACACCGGATCGATGATCGCCGACCGCTACCGCCTCGACGCCCCGATCGCCTCCGGCGGCATGGGCTCGGTCTGGAACGCCCGCGACACCAGGCTCGAACGCGCCGTCGCCGTCAAAATCCTCAAGTCCGACTTGGAACACGACGACACCGCCCGCGCCCGCTTCCAGCACGAAGCCCAGGCCGTCGCCTCCCTCCGCCACCCCGGCATCGCCGCCCTCCACGACTACGGCGAGACCGACGACGGCGACGGCGGCACCCTCGCCTACCTCGTCATGGAACTCATCGAAGGCCGCACCCTCACCGCCCGCCTCCTCGACGGCCCCCTCCCGCACCCCGACGCCATGCGCCTCACCGCCGAAGTCGCCGCCGCCCTCCACCACGCCCACGAGCACGGCATCGTCCACCGCGACATCAAGCCCGCCAACATCATCATCGACGCCCGCGGCCAAGCCGTCCTCGTCGACTTCGGCATCGCCCTCTCACCCGGTCGCGGCACCATCACCGAATCCGGGATGCTCATGGGCACCCTCTACTACGCCTCCCCCGAACAACTCGAAGGCCGCCCCCTCACCGGCGCCACCGACGTCTATTCCCTCGGCGCCGTCGCCTACGAATGCCTCTCCGGCACACCGCCGTTCACCGGCGACACCGCCGGCACCATCCTCAACGGCCACCTCCATCACCCGCCCCCGCCCCTCGACCCCGACATCCCGCCCGCCCCGGCCGCCGCGATCCTCCAGGCCCTCGCGAAGGACCCAGGCCAGCGCTGGCCCACGGCCGAGGACTTCGCGCGCGTCTGCCGCGACGCGGTCGCCGATCCGCTGACGCCCCAGGCAGCCTCACCGGTCCTCGCGATCCCGGGCGCGGCCCAGCCGTGGACGCCGCCCGCGGGCGCCCGGCCCTTCGAACCGGTCACCACTGCGACCCCGATCCCGCGGCGCCGCGGCCGCCGCCTGCTCATCGCCTCCTCCGCGGCGATGGCGGTCTGCGCCGCAGCGGTCGTGGTGGCCTTGTCCCCATGGAGCCGGGCCGACGACAACGGCGACGGCGCGACCGGCGTGATCGAGACGCACAACGCCGCAACCGACAACGAGACTCAGGCCGCGACCGGCACAGGCTCACCTTCCGCAGAACCGTCGACCTCCGCGACGGAATCCGCCGCAGAGGAAACGACAACGGCGGCGGACGACACCGGCGGAAACCCCGGCAGCACCGATGACGACAACAACCCGGACCCGACCGAACCCGAAGACGGAGGCGAAGACGAAGGAGGCCAGGTCGACCCGGGCGCCGCATCCATTCCCGATGTCACAGGCATCTGGTACACCGACGCCCGCGACGAACTCGTCTCCGCCGGTTGGGAATCGGTCGCCTACGACACCGTCACCGACGACCCCGGCACCGGCCAGACCGAGTGCTCGGTCGTCTACCAGAACCCCTCAGGCGGCACCCCGACCCACTACGACACCACGGTCACGCTGACCTACTGGGAGTCCTTCCCCGGAGCCTGCTGACCCGCGTCGCCGTCGGCCCAGATCCACGACACGCCTTCTGAACAGCACTTCCACAGAGTTATCCACAGGCTGGAAAATAGTTCTGTGCAAACTCGACCCGACCTGTGAGAGTTAGTAGAGAAAAAACACCTGTCTCTGGTGGTGGTGG
>NZ_JBAGKG010000010.1:0-161968 GCF_037034145.1 Glycomyces sp. MUSA5-2 | reverse complement strand
ACCCAGAGGGGAACCGTAGGCGCCATCCTCGCCGACGGGTCCGACAACAACCGCTCGCACACCGGCCCGTGTCCCCCGAAAGGGGACACGGGCCGGTGTCGTGGCGGGCGGGGACTACTTCGTCTCGTCCCAGGCCGTCTGGTAGATCTCGACGTAGCGGTCGGCGCCGAGGTCGGTGAGGTTCTGCTGGAACTCGTCCCAGTCGGCGTCGCTGTTGATGTCGCGGACGCCGGTGACGAATTCGGCGCTCGCTTGGACGATGAAGTTCTCGATGTTGGTCTGGATCGTGGCGAGCTCCGTGGCGGTGTCACCGGTGATCTTGACTTCCCAGAAGGGGAACAGCTCGGCGGACTCGTGTCCTTCGTAGAGCTTCGTGGCCTCGAAGAGGCGGCGCTCGTAGCCCTCGGCCGTGTAGATGTCTGTCGCGGTGACCTGGCTGTTGCGGAACTCCGCGTCGGAGAAGAACTGCGCCATCGGGCCCCACGCGTTCTTCAGCTGCTCGCCGCTGGGGGCGGTCGTAAGCTCGAAGTTCGGTTCGAGCGACTCGTCGAGGGCCACATCGCCCTCCTCGGGCTGGACCCAGTCGACGCCCTCGACGCCGAACTCGGCCTGGAGGTGTCCCTCGTAGGAGACCATGAAGTCGACGATCTGCATGAGCTTCTGCTGCTTGGCCTCGCTGGAGCGGTTCGTGATCACGAAGGTCGCGCCGGGCGCGGCGCCCGCGCCGCCACCGCTGTAGTAGGTGTCGTCGCCGCCGGGGCCGGCGAGCGGCGCGACCGGGTCGTACTGCGCGTAGCGGCCGTCCTCGTTGTCGGCGCTGACGAACCACGGGTGCATGACAGCGACCGATCCGAGGATCACGCCTTCCGCGCTGTTGCCCTTGGCGGTGAGCGCGTCGCCGTTCTGCGTGAACGCACCCTCGTCGATGAGCCCGTCGGCATAGAGGGAGGTGACGTACGAGATGGCGTCGCGCCATTCGTCGCGGGTCGCCTGCAACGTGACCTGGCCGTTCACGGCGCCGAGGGCGGAGGGGTTGACGCCCTCCGCGTTCGAGTACATCTCGGCGGTGTAGAGGAACGGGTTCATCAGGTACGACAGGAGCGTGGCGCCGCCCGATGCGGAGAGCGGGATCTCGTCGGCCTGGCCGTTCCCGTTGGGGTCCTGGGTCTTGAAGGCCTCAAGGACGGTCCGCAGCTCCTCGGGCGTGGTGGGCTGCTCCAGGCCTAGGCGCGCGAGCCACTCGGAGTTCATCCACAGCTTCGACGGGTACGAGCAGTGGTAGCAGTCGTTCCACGCGGGGATGCCCCAGATCTTGCCGTCCGGGGCGGTCGCCAGCTCCTCGAAGCCGGGCTCCTTCTCGAACGCGGCGGTGAGGTTCGGGGTGTCCTCGCCGATGAGGTCGTCGAGCGGGAGGATCACGCCCTGGCCGCCGAGCTTCACCAGCTCCTCCATGGAGAACTGGTCGACCCACGGGATGAGCATGTACGCGTCGGGGTAGTCGCCGCTGGCGAGGGAGATCTGCCGCTTCTCGGCGGCCGCGGTCCCGTCCCAGTTGGTGGTCTCGAACTTGAGGTCGACGTCGAACTTCTCTTCGATCAGTTCGGTGAACGCGTTGTTCTCTAGGTCCTGGCCCTGGGCCGAGTCCTGGGGGGCGAAGATGGTGATCACGTCGTCCGGAGTGGTCTCCGGTCCGGAGGAGCACGCGGCGAATGCGAGGGAGGCGACGGCGAGCGCCGTTCCCGCCGCTGCGGCTCGGGCGAATCTGCTGGTCATCGTTGACTGCCTTTCGATGAGGAGTGGTGACGGGGATGAGGAGTGGGCGCGGTCAGCCCTTGACGGAGCCGAGCATCACGCCCTTCGTGAAGTGCCGGGCCACGAACGGGTAGACGAGGAGCACGGGCACCGTGGAGATCACGATGAGCGAGAACTTCATCAGGTCGGCCATCTGCTGGGCCGCGAGCTGGTCGGCGATGTTCGTGCCGCCGCGGGTGTTGACGATGAGGATGTCGCGCAGCACCAGCTGGAGCGGGTAGAGGTCTTCGCTGCGCAGGTAGATCAGCGCGGAGAAGTACGAGTTCCACTGGCCGATGCCGTACATGAGGGCGATGACCGCGAGCAGCGGCTTCGACAGCGGCAGCACCACCGACCACAGGAAGCGGAGGTCGGAGGCGCCGTCGAGCTGCGCCGCCTCGTACAGCTCGCCGGGGATCGAGGAGCGGAAGAACGTCATCGCGATGAGCACCTGCCAGGCCCCGATCGCCGCGGGCAGGATGATCGCCCAGCGGGTGTCGAGCAGGCCGAGGGCGCGCACGACCATGTAGGTCGGGATCAGGCCGCCGGAGAACAGCATCGTGAACAGGACGCCGCCAATGAGGACCTTGCGGCCCACGAGTTCGGTGCGCGAGAGCGGGTAGGCGATCATCACGGTGAGCGCGACGCTGACGAGCGTGCCGACCACGGCGTAGAAGACCGAGTTCCCGAAGCCGGTGAGGATCTGGTCGTTGCTCAGCACGGCTTCGTAGCCGATGAACGTGAACTCGACCGGCCACAGGAACACCCGCCCGCCCGAGACCGCCGCGGGGCTGGAGAACGAGCTGGCCACGATGTTGATCAGCGGCACGAACACGATGAGCAGGAACGTCGACAGCAGGATGTAGACGCCGACCATGAAGACGCGGTCGACGCGCGTGTCCTGCACGGTCGTGGAGCGGCGGCGCCGCGGCTTCGGCTTCTCGGTCGCCGCAGCGGCCGGCGGGGTCGCGGTTTCGAGTGTCATTGCAGGCGCTCCCTTCACCACAGGCCGTTGCCGGTGATGCGCTTGGAGACGGCGTTGACCGCCAGGAGGAGGATCAGGTTGATCACGGAGTTGAACAGCCCCACCGCCGTCGCGAGGCTGAAGTCGGCGCTGAGCAGGCCGATCTTGTACGTGTAGGTCGCGATGATCTCCGAGGTGGAGAGGTTGAGCGGGTTCTGGAGCAGGAACGCCTTCTCGAAGCCGACCGCCATGATGTTCCCGACCGACAGGACCATCACGACCACGACCGTGGGGGCGATCCCGGGCAGGTCGACGTGCCAGATCTTCCGCAGGCGCGAGGCGCCGTCGAGCCGTGCGGCCTCGTACAGGCTCGGGTCGATCCCCGCCAGCGCGGCCATGTAGATGATCGCCGAGTACCCGGCGGTCTGCCACACGTCGCTCCAGACGTAGACCGAGCGGAACGCGTTCGGGTCGGAGAGGAGGTTCGCGTTCACCCCGAAGAAGCCCATGACGTCGGCCATGAATCCGATGCGGGGCGTGAAGATCAGGATGAGCATCGAGACGACGACGACGGTCGAGAGGAAGTACGGGGCGTACGTGACCATCTGGACGGTGCGCTTGAAGAACCGCGCCCGGACCTCGTTGAGCGCCAGCGCGAGCAGGATCGGGACGGGGAACCCGGCGAGGAAGCCGTAGAGGCTCAGCATCAGCGTGTTGCGGATGAGGTCCCAGGCGACGGGGTTGGCGAAGAACCGCTCGAAGTGGCTGAGGCCTGCCCAGGGCGAGCCCCAGATCCCCTGGACCACGTTGTAGTCCTTGAACGCGATCACGTTGTTCGCCATGGGGATGTACTGGAAGATGACGAAGTACGCGACGGGGAGGACGAGCAGGAGATAGAGCTGCCAGTGGCGGCGGAGGTTCCGCCTGCGGGTCCGGCTGCGGCGTTCGCGCGCCGTCGATGCGGCGGTGCGCGCCGGTGCCGCGGCGGTCACCGGTCGGATCCTGTCGTCAGGTGCTTCTGGTTCGTGGTGCTCACACCCGCTCCTTTGCGGTCCGGTTGGAACTGTAACGGTAAAGTCGTGCGCTTCCTCACGTCAATACTTGAGGCGCAAAAACATCAGATCTTTTCTTGCATCCTTTCGCCAATGGGATCGAAAACGGTGATGTTCATCCGTTTCATCCCATCGGACTACCGTTGATGGGATGAATTGATTGCATCAATCGCCCCGGCGCACTCGGGGTCAGTCGGTCGCGAGGTCCGGGACGCGGTCGGCGAATTCGAGCTTGACCACGTACGCGGGCGAGGCGAAGGGGGCTTCGGCGGCGGGGAGGGCGAGGTGGAGTCCGGTGTCGTCCTGGCGGTGGCCGGGCAGGTCGACGGCCGCTCCGGCGGCGGGGCCGAGGAGGAGCGCGCGCCGCAGGCCGGTGAGGTCGATGCGTCCGGCGGCGAGGGTGGGGATCGCGAGTTCGGTTCCGGGCCAGTCGAGGACGGTCGCGTACAGGACCGTGCCGTCCTTGCTGCGGGTGAACCGGAGGTCGTCGCTCGTGCCGCGCACGGGTGCGACGAAGTTGTCGCCGCCCATGGTGGTCGGGCCCTCGCCGAACACGGTCCAGGGCCGGGTGTCGTAGACGGACTCGCCGAAGCGGGCGAGGTAGTCGCCGATGCCGAGGAGGAGCTCCCGCTGCTCCGGGGGGATGACGCCTTCGGCGGTGGGGGCGACGTTGAGGAGCATGGTGCCGCCCTTGGCGACCCGGTCGACGAGGGAGTGGACCAGGACTTCGACCGGGTAGTAGCCGATGCCCTCGGTGTAGCACCAGCTGGAGTCGGAGATGCTGTCGTCGGTGAGCCAGTAGGGCTCGTGGAGGCCGGCGGGGCCGCCGCGCTCGTAGTCGAACATCGCGGCCCGGTCGTTCATGCCGTCCTTGTAGGTGGTGGCGACCTGTGTGCCCCAGTCGGACTCGTGGTTGTAGTAGTAGGCGAGGAATTCGAGCAGGCTCGCCTCGTCGAGCTTGTCGAGGTTGAAGTCCTGGCAGATGAGCTCGGGCCGGTAGCGGTCGATGACCTCTTTGAGCCGGTCGACCCAGAGGCGCTCGTGCTCGGCCTTGTCGAGCTGGCCGTAGAGCTTCCGGAGGCTCGGGTCGGTCTGGGGCGCGACGTGGTCGAAGTAGCCGGTGAAGTGGTAGGCGTGGTGCATGTAGACCATGAACCTGAGCCCGGCGGAGCGGATGGCGTCGGCGTGGAGGCCGACGAGGTCGAGGCCGGGGCCGCGGTCGACGGAGTTCCACTCGTTGGTCTCGCTGGGCCACAGGGAGTACCCGTCGTGGTGCTCGGCGGCGAGTCCGGCGAAGCGGGCGCCCGCGGCGGCGAACAGGGCGGCCCACGCGTCGGGGTCGAAGGCGCCGCCGTCGGCGGTGAGCCGGGGCTTGAACTGGACGTGCCGGCCCTCGCGGTCGGCGCCGCCGTTGATGAAGCGGTGGTAGGGCCAGTCGGCGGGGTCGCCGTAGACCGCTTCGTGGTGCGCGCGCTCCTTCGTGTCCGGCACGTGCATGTGCCGCGGGTACCACTCGCTCTGGAACGCGGGCGCGCTGTAAGCGCCCCAATGGAAGTAGATGCCGAACTTGGCGTCCTTCAGCCACTCGGGCACGGGGTCGTGCCGTTCGACCGAGGCCCATGTCGGCTCGTAGGCGCTGGCGTCGTCGGTCATGGGGGGCCTCCTCGGGGCGGTGCGACGGTGAACTGCGCGTCGGAATCCTATATACATTCGATCTTTTCCGTCAACGCCGCGGAAAAAACCTGTGTTATCTCGCCGTTTGTCGGAATTGCTTCCTCAGTCATTGGATTATTTCAGCGTTGTAGGGCGGCAGCCGGTTGCACTGGGCCGCCCGACTCGGCCATACTGCTGCCATGTCCCGCACCGACGACGTCATCAACGGCATCAAACAGCTCATCCTCCGCGGCGAGTTGCGCCCCGGCCAGCGCCTCCCCGTGGAGAGCGAGCTCGCCGCCACGCTGGAGGTGTCGCGCGGCTCGCTCCGCGAGGGCGTCCGCGCGCTGTCCATCCTCGGGGTCCTCAACACCCGCCAGGGCGACGGCACCTATGTGACCAGCCTCGACGTCTCGAAACTGCTGGCGCCGCTGGGGTTCCTGGTGGACCTCCAGGGCGAGGGGCAGGCCGAGCAGGTGCACGCGATCCGGCGGCTCCTCGAGTGCGAGTCGGCCCGCCTCGCGGCCCCGCGCATCACCGGCGAGGCCCTCGATGAAGCGGACGCGCTCCTCGACGAGGCGCAGCTGATCCTCGACACCAAGCCCGAGGAGCACGAGCGGATCATCGAGATCGACATCGCGTTCCACCGCCTCATCGCCGACCACTCCGGGAACACCCTGCTCGCGGGGATGATCGAGGCGCTGGCAGGGCGCACGGTGCGCGAGCGGCTGTGGCGGAGCCTGCGGGAGGACGGCGCCGACCGCCGCGCGCACGAGGAGCACCTGGCGATCTGGCGGGCCCTGCGCAGCGGCGACGCCGACGCGGCCCGGGTGCGCATGGCGAACCACCTCATCGGCGTGGAGGAGGCGGTCCGCCGTCTCGCCGACGAGCGCCCGGAAGCGGCAGATCATTCGAATGCCACCACCTCGGCGTCGTAGGCGCCGAGGGTGAACCCGCCGTCGTGGCGCGCGTCGGCGAGCACGCCGGTGCCCTTGCCGTGGAACGCGATCGGTTTCGGTTCGGCGTCGAGGTTGAGGTAGAGCACGTGCCGGTCGTCCAGGGCGCGGGCCATGACGCCCGCAGGGACCTGCGGGCCGGGGGCGACGCCGAGGCGGGCGAGTTCGGCGTCCAGGAGCGGGTCGAGGATCTCGCGCCGCGCCGGGAGCGCGACGTAGACGGCGCGTCCGGCGCCGTACCGGTTGGCGGTGACGAGCGCCGGGCGCCCGTCGAGCCCGGCGGCGCGGGCGAGGACGTCGGCGGAACCGGGTTCCACGAGGTCGAACCGGGGCGTCGCGGCGGTGATCGTGCGGCCGTCGTACTCGACGTCGAGCTGCTCGACGCCGGTGCGGCCCAAGGCGAGTTCGTTCAGCATCGCGGTCTCCTCGTAGGAGCCGACGCGGATGCCGAAGACGTCGTCGAGGCGGCCCGGACGGGTGGCGGCGAACGCCTGCCCGTCGGCGTTCAGTGTGGCTGAATACGAGGTCATGATCGCGGTGCCGCCCCGCTCCACGAAGTCGCGGACGCGGGCGGCGGCCGCTTCGTCGAGGACGAGCACGCCGGGGATGACCAGGAGCTTGTAGTCGAGGCCGCTGCGGGCGAGGTCGACCAGGCGCGCGTCGAGGTTGCGGTCGAGGACCGCGTCGAACGCGGTCCGCGCCTGGGCGTCGTGCCGCTCGGGGAGGGCGGCGCTCGCGATCTGGCTCGGGAAGTCGAGGGCCACGGCGATCTCGGGGCGGGACCGGTAGGGGAAGCTGCGGCCTTGGAGCTTCGCGAACTCGGCGGCGATCCGCCGGTACTCGTCGAGCTTGCGGTTCGGTCGGCCGTCCCAGTCGACCATGCCCTGGAGGAACTGCTCCTCCCCCGCGTGCATGGTCTGCCAGGTCCAGCCGCACACGAGCTGGTTGCCGAGCATGAGGGACGCGTACGCGGACTTGCGGATCGAGCCGGGCACGGCGATCATGGTGGTGAACTCGGTGCACCAGAACGGGGTCGTGTTCTCGTACTGGATGCGGGCCATGCCGAACAGGGCGCCGCGCAGGCCGTCGTCGCCGATGGCCGTGCCGCCCGGGTAGAAGCCGTTCCCGGCGCGCGTGATCCGCCCGGAGTAGGCGAGCGGCGCGTAGTCGAAGTGCTTGCCGTCGGCGTAGTACCACATGTTCGTGGTGGTGAGGACGCCCGGCGCGTTCGCGTCGACCACGTCGAGGAGCTCGCCGAGGTAGGTCTCCACTTCGTGCGAGACGAAGCGGCGGAAGTCGAGCACGCGCTCGGGGGCGCCGGTGTACGCGCCGGACTTCGGGAGGCCGACGTCGGCGAAGTCGCCGATGCGGCGGGACCACCGGTGCCCGGCCCAGGCCGTGTTCAGCGCCTCGACGGTGCCGTACTTCTCCTGCAACCAGGCGATGAAGCGGGCCCTGACGGTCTCGGAGTAGGAGATCGGGCCGTCGCCGGGCTCGTTGTCGATGCCGAACGCCGCCAGCGCGGGGTGGGCGGCGTAGCGTTCGGTGACCTTGGCGGCGAAGCGCATCGCGTGCGAGCGGAACGCGGGGTCGCCGACGTCGTCCATGTACCGGTGGTTGGGGTAGAGGCGGTCGCCGTTCGCGTCGACCACGTCGATCGACGGGTGCTTGCGGTGCAGCCACAGCGGCGCGGGCCGCACGGCGAGGTCGAGGACGACGGCGATGCCGTGGTCCTGCATGAGGTCCATGACCTCGTCGAACCAGTCGAAGGTGAAGACGCCGTCGCTCGGTTCGAAGGTGTCCCAGGCGAGGTGGCCGAGGCGGACGAGGCGGATGCCGGCCTCGCGCATCATCGCGGCGTCGCGGCGCCACGTGGCCGGGTCGGAGTCGTGCGGGTGGTAGTTGGCGCCGACGATGAGGTCGGGCAGGTCCTGGCCTGCGGCGGAGCGGTTCACGGGTGTCCTCCGGTTCGGCGGTTCAGTAGACCTTGATGGAGTCGACGTCGATCGGCCGCTCCGGGAACGAGAGCCGGACGGCCTTGGCGAGGCGCACCGGGAACTCGAACTCCGGGGAGGCGTCCGATCCGGCGTCGGCGCGGTGGAGCGGCTCGAAGGCGTCGCCGTCGGGGCTCGTTTCGAGGATCCACGGGTGGACCGGGGGTTCGGCGAAGCGGACTTCGATCCTGTTGATCTCGTAGGGGAATTCGAGGCTGGCGGTGAGCCACGCGCCCGGGCCGCGGTCGGCGGCCCGCCAGCATTCGGTGCTGCGCGGGTCGGTGGCGTTGCCGCCGCCGTGGCCGGGGAGGGCGCTGCTGGCGGCGACGGGGCGGTAGTCGGCGAGCGAGTAGGTGCCCGCGCCTTCGGGCGCCTCGGTGATGTACGGGGCGGGCGGCGCGAGCCGGCGCGGCCGGACGGGACGGGGCTCGCCGACCGCGGTCAGCTCGATCTCGACCGGGGCGAGCCCGTCCGAGGCGGCCCGGATGCGCTGGCGCCCGGGGACGTAGCTGCGGAACTCGATCGCGACGGCCCCGTCGTTGAGGCTCTCGGTCTCGGCGCCGAGGGTGATCGCGGTGCCCGAGGGGAAGAGCCCTTCGCCTTCGACGACAGTGAGCGTGACGGACCGCTCGGCGGCGACCCGCTCGCCGTCCGTGTCGAGGAACTCGACGATGAGCTGGGCGTCGCCGGTGCCGTCGGTGGGGATCTCGCCGGTGTCGGCGCGCAGGCGCATCGCGGCGGCCTCGCCGGGCGGCGGGAACGCGGGCGGCGCGATGCCGAGCAGGCGCTCGCGGTACCAGTGCCAGGGGCGGCGCGGGAGCCGGTAGTAGTCGATGAGGCCGTTGCGGCCGCCGCCCTTGGCGATCGTCTTGTAATGGAAGGCGCACCAGAAGAGCTTCCCCGAGCGCCACGGGTAGTCGGTCTCGACGCCGTGGTGCCACTTCACCTCGTACTCGCCCGCGCCGTGACCCTGCACGCCGTGGTACTCGGACACGATGTTCGGGATGCCGGGGTCCATGAACAGCTCGGCGCCGTCGCCGTTGTACCCGGCGATGTCGCCGAGCACGTCGAAGCCCTTGCGCTGGGCGCCGCCGACCGCGGCGGGCCGGGTCGGGTCGAGCATGTGGACGAGGTCCACGAGCTCCACGGTGAGCGCCTTCGCCTTGTCGACGACGCGGTCGTTGGTGAAGAACGCCTCGTTGCCGACGCTCCAGACGACGATGCTCGCGTGGTTGCGGTGGGTGCGGATCATCTCCCGCAGGGACTGCCGCAGGCTCTCCTCGAAGTCGGCCTCGTGCTCCTCGTGGACGGGGTAGGCGCTGGCGGTCCAGTAGCCTTCGGCCTCCTGGCCGCCCATGCCCCAGAAGTGGAGCTCGGACCAGAACAGGACGCCCTGCCGGTCGCATTCGGCGGCGAAGTACGGGTGGTGCGGGTAGTGGGAGCCGCGGATCATGTTCATGCCCATGGCCTTCACGAGCGCGACGTCGCGGCGGATGCCCGCCCGGGTCCCGGCGTCGCCCCAGCCGCCGCGGTTCTGGTGGACGTTGGCGCCGTGGAGGTCGAGGTGCTCGCCGTTGAGGAAGAAGCCCCGGTCGGCGGTGAACTCGAACCAGCGCACGCCGAACTCGGTGGACTGGGCGTCGCGGGCCCCGCCGTCGACGGCGACGGTCGCGGTGAGGTCGTACAGGTGGGGGTGGTCGGGGTGCCACAGCAGCGGGTCGTCAAGGGCCCCTTCGAGTTCCACGGTCGCGGTGGCGCCGCCGGGGATCGTGGCGCGCTGCGGTTCGAGCGTGGTGACGGGCCTGCCGGCCTGGGCGATCGCGGCGGTGACGTCCACGTCGACCGGGTGCGGCTCGTCGTTGACGACCTCGACGGCGGCGCGCACGAGGGCGCGCGAGTGGTCGGCTTCGGGGGTGGTGACGCCGAGGCCGTGCCAGTCGATGCGGACCCGGTCGGCGACGATGAGGCTGACGTCGCGGTAGATGCCGCCGTTGAAGCTGTAGTCGCCGCCGCGGGGCGCCAGGCGCGGGTTCCAGTGGTTGTCGACCCGCACGAAGACCTCGTTGGGTCCGGGTTGGACGAGGTCGGAGAGGTCGACGGTGAAGGGCGTGTAGCCGCCGTCGTGGCGGCCCGCGGGCCGCCCGTTCACGAACACCTCGGCGGTCTGGAACACGCCGAGGAACTCCAGGGCGATCCACTTCCCCGCCCACGACTCCGGCACGTCGAGGGTGCGGCGGTAGCAGCCGTGGCCGATGTAGAAGCGCAGCTCGCGGAAGTCCGGCAGGTCGAAGGAGTGCGGCAGGCCGACGTCGAACCAGTCGGGGTCGGCGGGTTCGCGCTCGGCGCCGGGGTGCTCGCCGTAGGCGAAGGTCCAGCCGTCGTTGACGAAGCGGTGCTCGCGGATCATGCGGGGGCCTTTCGAAGGTGGGTGGTGAACCTTCACGAACCAGTTTCGGGAAGGTTCACGATAGGGTCGTGAAGCGGTGGTGTCAAGGGTGCGGCGGAGGTCAGGCCGAGCCCCTCCAGAGGAGCCTGGAGGGCACCGATCGCTCGATCGGGTCGATGCGGGCGAAGTCGGCGCCGGCGAGGATCTCGACGATGTCCATGACGTGCCGGGCCAGCTCGTCGCGGTCGAGCGCGATCGAGGTGAGCGGCGGGTCGACCGCCTCGCCCAGCGACAGGCCGTCGACGCCGACGATGCGGACCCGGCCGGGCACGTCGATGCGCAGCGCGTGCGCGCTCTGCACGGCGCCGAGGGCCATGAGGTCGTTGAACATGAGCACCGCGTCGGTGTCGGGGTGCCGCTCCATCAGCTCGGCGAAGGCCCTGCCGCCGCCGGAGATCGACTCGTCGCCGATGACGACGCCCGACAGCGCCTCCCCCACGGCCTCCTCGTACCAGCGGCGCCGCGCCGAGGGCTCGTAGGTTCCGAAGTACCGCTGGAAGTGGCCGGACTCGACCATCCCGAAGCGCCGCGCCCCGCGGTCGCGCAGCTCCTTGACCGCCTCCTGTATCCCGGACTGCATGTCCAGGCCGACCGAGTGGAAGCCGGGGAGGCGCTCGGCGTCGTGCGGGACCTCGGACTCCATCCGCACCACCGGGAGGCCGCCGCACACGTCGCGCAGGCGCTCGTCGGCGATGCCGAAGTGGCCGACGATGACGTCCACTTGCGGCGCGAGGAGGCTCAGCGCCTCCTCGACGCCGCTCTCCCCCGCCGTGAGCATGATCTGCCAGCCGCGCTCGGCCGCGGCGGCGAGGAGGGACGCGGCGATGTCGGTGTAGTACGGGTTGCCGAAGGACGCCACCATGACGCCGAGCGCGTGGGTCTTCTCGCGGGTCACCAGGTTGCGGGCGAAGCGGCTCGGGCGGTAGCCGAGGCGGTCGGCGGCCTCCAGGACCTTCCGCCGCGTCGACTCGCTGATGCCCCACGCGTCGTTCATCGCCCGCGAGACGGTCTGGCGGGACACGCCCGCCGCCTCCGCGACGTCGATGATCGTCACCCGCTTCGCCATGTGACCGCTCCTTCCCCGTTGCGGGCCATCGTATTGGCACCCGCGGTCGAGGGTTCGGCGCGGGAGCCGCGGCGGCGGAGCGCGTCCGTGTCGGCGCCGAGGGCGGCGCGCACGTCGGCGCGGGCGGCCTCGACGATCGGCGGCAGGTCGGCGCCGCGGAAGCCGCGGGCCGCGCCGACGATGAGCCTGCGGCCGTCCCAGGCGGCGGCCACGGCCCGGTCCGCGCCCGCGGCGACGAGCCATTCGGCGTCGCCGTCCTCGAAGACGCGGACCTCGACGCCCGGATGCGGCGAGGAGAACGAGAAGCCGCCCTGCGCGACCACCGGCGCGGTCGTGTCGGCGACCAGCACGCGGTCGGCGGCGCTCAGAAACGCCTCCATCGCATACGGGCCGTTCTCGATCCGCACAAGATCCGCGAGGCCGAGGCGCCGGTGGCCGAGGGGGGCTTCCGTCGGGCCCCAGTGCCAGCGGAGCCTGCCGAGCGCCGGGGACGCTCCGGCCTCCGCGGGACGCGCGGAGTCGAGGGAGAGGTCGAAGTCCTCGATGCCGGGTCGGCCGCGCAGGGCCGCTCGGAGCGGGCCTCTTCCAAGGACGAAGTGCTCGTGCGCGGGCGCACGGAGGTCGACAGGACTCGGGTGCGCAGCGCGCGGGTGGTCGGGCGTCACGGCCTCCTCCTCAGCGGTAGTGAACCTTCACGATAATGTTCCGGCGCCTCGGGGGCAAGAGCGCGGGCCGCCCTGTATCGCCGGACCGAAAGATACGATGTATGAGATTCGAGCACTCAAACCCTTGAATCTATTGGGCCTCGATTTCTGGGCAAACCAGTCATAACCGGGGCGGTTTGTTTCAGTGGTAAACACTGTCATCAGATTTTTTGGGGCGCGAACTCTTGTGCGCGGCCACGACGCGGGTTAGTTTCATATATCAACAAAACCAAATCGATGGCTCCCCGCTGCCCGCCGACTCCCCTCCGGGCAGCTGCCTGCGAGAGGACAGTTCCATGCAATCCCCTACCCCCTCAACGCCGTTCAAGCGCCGGTCCCTGTTCAAGGGCACCGCTCTAGGCGCCCTCGGCGCGGCGGGCCTCCCGTTCGCCGCCGCCTGCTCCGACATCGAGTCGGGCGAGGGCTCCACGCAGGCGACCTCCGGCTTCGACTTCCTTCCGACCCACAAGGACTGGCCGCTCCCGGTCCAACCCGACCTGGTCGGCGAGCCGCCGAACCACCCCTCCGGCTTCACCTCCTACCCCGAGCCGGTCCAGGCCGTCACTGACCTGCCCGCGGGCGGCGGCTCCTACGAGCTGACCGTGCCGTGCTGGGGCCCGGCCCCCGCGAAGGACGACCCGTACTTCTCGGCGGTGTACGAAGCCTGGGGCGGCACCAAGCTCGAACTGCGCCAAGGCGACGGCATGACCTTCGCCGACACGGCGGTGCAGTGGGTCAAGGCCGACGAGTACGGCGACGGCATCCAGCTCTTCAGCTACATGACCGGCTCCTTCAGCAGCTTCCAAGAGACGGTCGTCAACTCGTTCTACGACCTCACCGAGATCCTGAAGGGCGACATCTCGGAGCGCTGGCCGCTGCTGGCGGCGGTCCCGACGCCCGCGTGGGGGCTGTCGGTCTGGTCGAAGGACCCCGACGACCCCGACACCGCGGGCATCTACGGCATCCCCATGAGCTACTCGGGCGGCCAGGGCAACGGCATCCTCGCGCGCACCGACCTCATGGAGTCCGCCGGGATCGCGATGCCGACCACCGTCGAGGAGCTGCTCGAAGCGGCCCGCGCCTGGTCCGACGACGCGAACGGCAAGTGGGCGTTCGCCCAGCTCGACTGGTTCATCGGCCAGTGGTTCGGCCTCGGCGGCACCGACGGCTGGAACTGGGACCCGGACCAGGAGAAGATGGTCAACAACATCGAGCGGCCCGAGTTCACCGAGATGATGGAGTTCCGCCGCACGCTCTGGGACGAGCAGCTCATCCACCCCGATGTGCCGACCGGCACCCTGGACGCCGCCGCCCTCCAGGAGGCCGGGCAGGTCCTGTTCACCCAGGACAACCTGGTGCGCTGGAACGACTTCAACATCAAGGTCAAGAAGGGCGAGATCGAAGGCGCGGTGGCGCCGCTCCCGCCCCTGGCCGCGAAGGGCCGCACGCCCACGGTCGCGATGGCCGCGGGCATCGGCGGCTGGACCTTCCTCAACAAGAACCTCTCCAGGGAGCAGGTCGAGGAGATCCTCGACCTCGCGAACTGGTGCGCGTCGCCGTTCGGCACCAAGGAGTACGAGCTCCTCAACTACGGCGTCGAAGGCGAGCACTTCACGCTCGGCGACGACGGCACTCCCGTGTTCACCACGCTGGGCAGCGAGGTCGTCCAGGGCCCGGTGCACTACAAGGCGCTGGGCAGCCAGGTCGAGACGTTCCTGACCGGCGACCCCGACATGGTCGCCGCGCGCTTCGAGTACGACGCCTCGATCCAGGACTACGCCATGGAGAACGCGTTCGAGGGCGTGCGGATCGAAGCCCCGGCCGAGGCCAAGGCCGCCGGGCAGACCCTCTGGGACCAGCAGCAGGACATCGCGTTCGGCCGCGCCGAGCTCTCGTCGATCCCCGACATGGTGGAGACGTATCTCAACAACGGCGGGGAGGCCGCCCGCCAGTACTACACCGACGCGTACAAGGCCGTCCACGGCGAGTAGCGCCCCGGCCGGGCGGCCCCGCGGGGCCGCCCGGCCGGACGACAGCTCCATACAGGATCTACGACGACTGGAACCCAAGCCATGGCAACACTTCAGAGCACGGCGCCGCCGGACACCGGGCGGCCCGCGAGCCGCCCGATCGTCAGGCGCAAGCGGACCGTGGCGCAGCGGCTGCGGCACGACTGGCCCCTGCTGCTCCTGGCACTCCCCGTGGTCGCCCACCTCGCGGTGTTCCACTACTGGCCCACGGCCTGGAACATCATCGCGTTCATGGACTACAGCCCCTACCGGCCGTTCTGGGAGAACCCGTTCGTGGGCTTCGCATGGTTCGGGCGGCTGTTCGACGACCCGTACTTCACGCCCGCGCTGCTGAACACGCTGAAGTTCTCCGCGCTGAACCTGCTGTGCATGTTCCCGCTGTCGATCGTGCTGGCGCTCGTCATGAACAGCATCATCTCGATCAGGGCCCGCAGCGCGTTCCAGTCCATCGTGTACCTCCCCCACTTCTTCTCGTGGGTCCTAGTCGTCACGGTGTTCGTGCAGGTCCTCGGCGCCGACGGCCTCGTCTCGAACTGGATCATGGACGGCGGCGGGGAGCGGCTCAACTTCACGTCCAACCCCGAGACGTTCACCCTGCTGGTGTGGATGCAGTGGGCGTGGAAGGACGCCGGCTGGGGCATGATCATCTTCCTCGCGGCCCTCTCCTCGATCAACCCGAGCCTCTACGAGGCCGCGGCCTCCGACGGCGCGAACCGCTGGCGCCGCATGTGGCACATCACCCTGCCCGGCATCCGGCCGGTCATCATCCTGCTGCTGATCCTCCAGATCGGCGGGATCCTCTCCGTCGGCTTCGAGCAGTACCAGCTCCAGCGCCAGTCCGTGGGGTACCAGGCCACGGAAGTGCTCGACACCTACGTGTACTACCAGAGCATCGTCGGCAGCCAGGGCGAGTCGTTCGGCACGGCGGCGGGCCTGTTCAAGGGCGTGATCGGGCTGGCCCTGATCCTCGTCTCCAACCACATCGCGCACCGCCTCGGAGAGCAAGGGATCTACCAGAAGTCATGACCGCCACCGACATCCGACTCAAGCCCCGGCGCGGCAGCGCCCGGCCCATCTGGGACGAGGAGCCGTCGCTCCTCGGAAAGGCCGTCAAGGCCCTGTTCCTGATCTGCTACGGCGCGGCCATCGTCCTGCCGCTGTGGGCGGTCGTCGCCACCAGCCTCGCGAGCGAGCAGGCGCTCACCCGCGCCGGCGGGAACCTCCTGATCCTGCCCACCGACGTGAGCTTCCAGGCGTACCGCGAGATCTTCTCCGGCGGCGCGCTCACCGACTCGCTGGTCCTGACCACGATCCTCACCGTCGGCGGCACCGGCATCAGCATGGTCCTGACGATCTGCGGCGCCTACGCGCTCTCACGCACCGGGTCGCTCCTGCACCGCCCGATCCTGTGGCTCATCCTGCTCACGTTCCTGTTCGGACCGGGCATGTACCCGAGCTTCCTGGTGGTGCAGAAGCTCGGCCTGTTCAACTCGTACTGGTCGCTCATCCTGCCCGGCGCGGTGGGGACGTTCAACATCATCATCCTGCGCGCGTTCTTCATGAACTCGATCCCGGGGGAACTCCTGGACGCGGCCAAGATGGACGGCGCGGGCGAGTTCCGCACCCTGTTCACCATCGTGCTGCCGATGTCGAAGGCGATCCTCGCCGTCATCGCCCTGTTCTACGCCGTGGGCTACTGGAACATGTACTTCCAGGCGGTGCTGTACACGCCCGGCCTGGAGACCCAGCCGATCCAGGTGGTGCTCCAGCGGATGCTCATGTCCACGCAGGGGCTCCCCGAAGGCGCGCAGGCCGCCGCCCAGTACCAGGACCAGGGCGAGTCCGCGCCGACGGCGGCGCTGAAGATGGCCGTCGTGGTCTGCACGATCATCCCGATCGTGATCATGTACCCGTTCATCCAGAAGCACTTCACGAAGGCCGTCATCACCGGCGCCGTGAAGGGGTAAGGCTCTCGGTCCGTGAGGGGATTCGAAGAGAAGGGCGTCCGGATTCGTTGCCGGGCCCGGACGCCCGCATAAACGGCGAAGGCGGCCGTCCTGTCAGGACGGCCGCCTTTCCGGTGCTCAGGCAGTGCGTTCGAGGTACGACGCCGTCAGCTCCACAAGGCGCTCGCGGGCCGGGACGGTCTCGAAGCCGTGGCCCACGCCGTCGAAGACGTGCAGGTCGAGGCGGTCGCCGTACAGCCCCTGGTACTCCCCCAGGAGCCGCGTGCCGAGCACGAAGTCCTCTGAGCCCACGGCCAGGAGCACCGGACCGGGGTAGGCGGCGGCGTCGGCGAACGGGTCGATGCCCGCGGCGTCGTCGACGAACCCCTGGTGGACGGGCAGGCCCCCGAAGTCGTCGTAGCCGTGCTCGGCGATGGCGTCGGCGCGGCGCTTCGCGCCCTCCTCGCCCATCGCGACGGCCCCGGCGGCCGGGGCCCACAGGGCGAGCGAGCGGACCGGGCGCTTCGCCGCGGCGAGCTGCGCGGTGAGCCCGCCGAGGCTCATCCCCATGAGCGACAGGCGGTCCGGGTCGACCGCGGGGTGGGCGGCCAGCGCGTCGAGGACGGCGAGGGCCTGGGCGACCTGGTCGGAGACGGTGAGGTCGGCGAAGTCGCCGTCGGAGTCGCCGCATCCGGCGAAGTCGAAGCGGCAGGCGGCGACGCCGCGGGCGGCGAGGCGTTCGGCGAGGCGCACGAACGTGTAGCCGAACTCGGCGCGGTTGCCGCCGAAGCCGTGGCAGAGGGCGACGGCGGGGGCGTTCGGCGCGGTCGGGAGGTGGAGGACGCCGCGGAGGGTGCGGCCGTCGTGGTCGATGTCGATGTGTTCCATGCGGACCTCGTCTGATCGGGAGTTGTCTGGAGGGGTCATCGGTGCTGCCTGCGGTAGGCGGCGGGCGGGAGGCCGCATTCGAGCGTGAAGGCGCTGTAGAAGCGGCTGACGGAGCTGAAGCCGGATTCGGTCGCGACGGAGGCGATCGGGAGGGCGGTGGTGACGAGCAGGCGGCGGCCTTCGGCGAGGCGGCACCTGGTGATGTAGTCGCCGATGGTGGTGCGCACGATCTTGCGGAAGTGGGTCATCGCGTAGTTGGGGTGGAGGCGGGCGGCGGCGGCGACGTCGGCGACGGTGAGGGGTTCGCGGAAGTGCTCGGCGATGTGCCGGACCATGGTGACGGCGTGCTGGAGCGCGGGGTCGGCGCCGGTGTACTCGTGTTCGGGTTCCCGGGGGGCGTCGAGGGCGAGGCGGCGGACGCGGGCCTCGACTTCGAGGAGGAGGATGCGGCGGCGCTCGGGCTGGCCGCTGGCGAGGTCGGCGGCCCACTGGGTGAAGTTGGCGGGGTCGGATTCCTTTGCGGCCGTTGGGGGTGCGATGAGGGGGATGCCGGAGAGGAGGCGTCCGACGAGGGCGGTGGGGAGGCCCCAGCCGAGGAAGGTCGCGAAGGGCACGTGGACCCAGTGGGCGCGGGTGGCGGCGTTGGCGACGAGCTGGTGGGGGACGGCGGCCCAGAACGCGGCGACGGAGCCGGGGCCGACCTCGACGGGCAGGCCGCCGAAGAGGTAGAGCATGGTGCCGCCTTCGGCGACGAAGTTGATCTCCAGGTCGTCGTGCTGGTGGGCGGTGTCCATGAGGACGGGGCGCCCGGCCCAGCCCACGAGTTCGGGCGGGGCGATCTCGATCTGAGGATCCAAGAGATACACGCTCGCTTCGATGAAGAATTCTCCGATCAGAACTTATACGGTGGTGCCGCAGCGGCCGTCACCGGCCGCGTCCTGTGACCACATGGCAAGAGGAGTCGTTGTGTTCTCGATCGGTATCGTCGGCGCGGGCCAGTTCTCGGGCGCGTTCGCGAAGCTGTTCAACGCCCACCCGGGGGTCTCCCGGGTCACCGTCACCGACCTCGTGGCCGACCGCGCGGCGACGCTCGTGCGGGAGCTGGGCCTGGCGGGGGCGGAGGACGACTTCGACGCGATGCTCGCCTCCGACGTCGACGCCGTCGCGGTCTTCACGCAGCGGTGGACGCACGGGCCGCTCGTCGTGAAGGCGCTGCGCGCGGGCAAGCACGTGTACTCGGCGGTGCCGATGGCGTTCACCGTGGAGGAGATCGGCGCGATCATCGAGGCCGTGAAGGAGACCGGCCTGACGTACATGATGGGCGAGACCAGCCAGTACAACCCGACGACGGTGCTCGCGCGGCAGAAGGCCGCCGAGGGCGCGTTCGGGCGGGTGTTCTACGCCGAGGGCGACTACGTGCACGACATGGACCACGGGTTCTACGCGGCGTACCAGTACAGCGGCGGGGAGGACTGGAAGCGCACCGCGAGCTTCCCGCCGATGAAGTACCCGACGCACGCCGTGGGCGGGGTGCTCGGCGCGTGGGACACGCACGCGGTGAGCGTGAGCGCCATCGGCGTGCCGGACCGGCGCGGCGACGGCGTCTTCGACAAGTCCGTGAGCATGTTCGACAACGACTTCTCGAACGCCACCGCGCTGTTCGAGACGGCCGACGGCGGCAGCTTCCGCACCAACGAGTTCCGGCGCGTCGGCCTCGCCCACTGGATCCCCGAGTCCCGGTTCACCTTCTACGGCACCGAGGGCATCCTTGAGCAGAACTCGCGCGCCACGTTCTGGCACAAGCGGTCCGCAGAGCTGGAGGACGTCACGGAACTCGTGCAGCCCGGCTGGGCGACCGGCGCGGACGACCCGGTCCTCGCCAAGGTCGACCCGGCGCTGCACGACTCGTTCATCTCCGGGCACGCGCCGGTCCACGACACCTCGGCGCTGCCGGTCGAGTTCAAGGGGCTCGGCAACGGGCACATGGGAAGCCACCAGCTGCTCGTGCACGACTTCGTGACGGCGGTGAACGAGCGGCTGCTGCCGAGCGTGAACGCGTGGACGGCGGCGCGGTACACGCTGCCGGGCCTCATGGCCCACGAGTCGGCGCTGCGCGGCGGCGAGCGGCTGAAGATCGACGACTTCGGCGACGCCCCTCAGGGCTAGCGCGCGGTTCCGCCCGGCGGGCATCGGGCGGCTCGCGCCGCCGCTCGGCCCGTCAGGGCGGGCGGCGCATGTTCGCGCCGGGGCCGGGTAGCCCGGTGGTGAGCAGAGGAGGAGCCATGACCGACATGGAGCCGAACGAGCTGATCGACCCGCCCGAGCCCGGACCCGGCGACCCGGTCCCCGGCCCGCCCGACCCGGACCCGATCCCGGGCGACCCGCACGACCCCGATCCGGCCAGGCCCGTCCCGGACGAGCCGGGCCCGACCGAACCGGACCCGACGCGCCCGCTCCCGGACGAGCCGGCGCCGCCGCAGCCCTGGTAGCCGCATGGCGATCCACTGGACGACCGTGCTGCTGGACTTCCCCGGCGCGGACTTCGACGCGGCGGCCGGGTTCTGGACCGAGGCCACCGGGAGCGCGCTCTCGTCGCCTTGGGCCGAGCACCCGGAGTTCGCCTCGCTGGTGCCCGCGCACGGCGACCCGTACCTGGCGCTCCAGCGCCTGGGGCGCGGCGCGGCGCGGGTCCACCCGGACTTCCACGTCGAGGACCTTGCGGCCGAGACCGAACGGGCGCTGGCGCTCGGGGCGGCGAAGACGGGCGGGGAGCCCGGACTCGTGGTCCTGGCGTCCCCGGCGGGGCTGCCGTTCTGCCTGATCGTGCACAAGGAGGGCCAGTCCGACGTGCCGCCGCCGACGGATTGGAACGGCCGGGCGAGCCGCCTCGACCAGATCTGCGTCGACGTGCCTCCCGAGGCGTTCGACCGCGAACTGGCGTTCTGGAGCGGGTTCACCGACTGGCCGCGGTCGACCTCCGACAACGGCGAGTTCCGCCGCCTCCTGCCGCCGCCGGGCCTGCCGGTGCACTTCCTGCTCCAGCGCCTCGACAGCGCGGCGCCCGGGCAGGACGCCAAGGCGCACTTGGACTTCTCGTGCGCCGATGTCGAGGCCGAGACGGCCCGGCACGCCGCAGTCGGGGCCGTCCCGGTCCGCCGCCACCGCCACTGGCAGGTCATGCGGGACCCCGTCGGCCTGGAGTACTGCCTGACCGACAAGGCCCCGGACGGCTCGTGGGCGCCGAGCGCCTGATCCGCTGAGTCAGCCCTCTTCGGGCCCTTCAGTTCAGGCGGCGGGAGAGGTGGACGCGGACCTCGTCGCCGTCGCCCTTGCCGATGCGGCGGCGGATCGCGGCGGCGACGGGGAGCTTGTGGGTGCCGTCGCCGAGGGCCATGAAAGCCCCGCGGAACGGCTCGCCGTCCACGGTGCCCTCGACCTTGACGAGGCCGCGCGTGCCGAAGACCGCGGCCGAGTCGGGCAGCTGCACGCAGGTCCAGGTGTCGCCGGGCCGGACCTTGCCGAGGACGGCGGTGAAGTCGATGTCGAGCGGTCCTTCGGTCATGATGCCTCCTCAGGCGGGTTCAGGGTTCAGGCGAGCCAGCCGACGAGTGCGCCGATCAGCGTCAGTTTCGCGATCCAGTCGAAGGCGTGGAGCGCGGCGAGCGGCACCGGGATGCCCTCGTGGACCACGGCGCCCGCGAGGATCGCCGCGGGCAGCACTCCCAGCGCGAGCCCGAGCAGCGCGCCCGCCCCCGCCCCTTCCCATCCTGCGGCATGCATCAGGCCCGCGACGAGGATCGCGGCGACCAGGCTGCGCGCGACGACCGCGGCCATCTGGACGGCGACGGGGACGCCGGGCCGGGGCGTGCTGTGGCGGCCGACGTACGCGGCGACCGGCGGCGCGCCGTACAGGACCGCGCTGAACACGAACGAGACGACAGCGGCGACGGCGATCCCTATGAGCACCATGGCGACCTCCTTTAAAGTACGTTCCAGTACTGAAACATGGTAGCCCTGGTTTTCAGTCCGGTCAAGTACTAAAATTCGGGCATGACCGACACCGCCCGCCGCCGCGGCCGTCCCCCCGGGCGCACCGGCGCCGACCTGCTCGCCACCGCCCGCGAAGTGTTCCTCGAACACGGCTACGCGGGCACGACGATGGACGAGGTCGCCGCGCGGGCCCATATCTCCAAGGCCTCGCTCTACCGCGCGCACCCGTCGAAGCACGCGCTGTTCGCCGCCGTCGTCCGGGCCTGGGCCGAGGCCGGACGCGACGCCATGCGCCCGCACCTGGAGCGCCTGGTGGCGGGCGACGACGTCCGCGCCGACCTGATCGTCCTCGCCGGGATCATGCGCTTCGGCATCCTCAGCCGCGAGGTGCTGAACATGCGCCGCCTCGTCACCGGCGAGGCCGAACGCCACCCCGACGTCGCCGCGGGCTACCTCGAAGCGAGCTGGAACCGCAACATCCGCGCCCTCGCCGACGCCTTCCGCGCCCTCGCCGACCGCGGCGCCCTCCGACTCGACGACCCCCTCACCGCCGCCGACCAGTTCACCTGGCTCGTCATCGGCGCCCCCCTCAACCGGCGTCTCCTCACCGGAACCGACGCCTCCGACACCCCGGACGCCCCGGTGGAGAGCGCAGTGGACCTCTTCCTGGCCGGATACGGCACGCCCGCGGCCCCCTGACGCGGCCCCGCGCCGTCGGCGCGGGGCCGCCCTTCCCGTCATGGGGAGGTCAGGGCTTCGGTCGGGGAGAGCCTGGCGGCCTTGACCGCCGGGTAGAGGCCCGCGACCGCGCCGATCGCGGCGGTGGCCGCGATGCCTCCGGCGAGGGCCCAGGCGGGGATCGTCGGGGGCCAGTCCTGCCAGGTCGCGTAAGTGGCGGTGATGAGGGAGCCGAGGGCGACTCCGCCTGCGCCGCCGAGCAACGAGAGCAGGAGGGACTCGGCGAGGAACTGGCCGCGGATGTCGGCGCGGGTGGCGCCGAGGGAGCGGCGGAGGCCGATCTCGCCGCGGCGCTCCAGGACCGAGATGACCATCGTGTTCGCGACCCCGACGCCGCCGACGAGGAGCGCGACCGCGCCCACGCCGAGCAGGAGGCCGGTGAACGACGCCTCCGCGGCTTCGGCCGCCACCAGGGCGTCCGAGGGCCGGGAGACCTCGACCTCCTCGGGGTGCTCCGGGTTCGCCGTCGCGCCGAGGACCGACTGGACGTCGGCCACCGCGGTCTCGGCGGCCCGGGTGTAGACCTCCGTGGCGTGCAGGTCGAAGCCGAGGTAGGTCGAGGCGGCGTCCCATCCGACGAGCGCCGCGTTGTCGAGTTCGGGCGCGAGCTCGACCGGGGCGAGGACGCCGACGACGGCGAACCACTGGCCGCCGAGCCAGATCTGCACGTCGGGACCCGCGGTGACGCCCAGGGCCGCGGCGGCATCCGCACCGAGGACCGCGGCCGGGAAGTCCCCGGCCGCGCCGTCGATCCACTGGCCCGCAACGAGTTCCGCGCCGACGACGTCGAGGAGGTCGGGTTCGGCGGCCTTGACCGCGATGCCGCCCGACTCGTTCTCGGGGATCTGATCGGTGCGGTAGACCTTCGCGTCCGGCACCGTGCCGGTCGCCGCGGCGGACTCGACCGGGCCGATCCGCTCGATCATCGCGACGGCTTCGAGCGGGAGCTGCGACTCGCCGCCGAACAGGGCCTGGCCCGGGGCGACGGTGAGCAGGTTCGTGCCGAGCTCGTCGAGCTTGCGGTCGAGCTCGGCCGAGCTGGACGCGGAGATGCCGACGACCGCGGTCATCGCGGCGATGCCGATCGCGATCCCGATGGCGGACAAGGTCACCCGCAGGGGGCGGGACCGCAGGCCGTGCGCGCCGACGCGCAGGAGGTCAGTCCACCGCATCGCGCACCATCCGGCCGTCGCGCATCTCGATCCGCCGCGGCAGGGCCGCCGCGATGTCGCGGTCGTGGGTGATCACGACGACGGTGGTGCCGCGCTCGTGGAGGCCGCGGAGCAGGCCCATGACCGCCGCGCCCGAGGCCGAGTCGAGGTTCCCCGTCGGCTCGTCGGCGAGCAGCAGGCGGGGCCCGCCGACGATCGCGCGTGCGACGGCGACGCGCTGGCGCTCGCCGCCGGACAGCTCGTGCGGGCGGTGCCCGGTGCGGTGCGCGAGGCCCACGGTGTCGAGCGCGGCCGCTGCGGCCTCGCGGCGCTTCGCGCGGGGCACGCCCCGGTACAGGAGCCCGTCGGCGACGTTGTCGAGGACCGGGACGCCTTGCGCGAGATGGAACTGCTGGAACACGAAGCCGAGCTCCGCGGCCCGCAGGCGCGACAGGCGCCGGTCCGAGAGCGCCGCGACGTCCTCCCCCGCGACGCGCACCCTGCCGGAGGTGGGCCGGTCGAGCGTCCCCGCGAGGTTGAGGAGCGTCGACTTCCCCGAGCCCGAGGGGCCGACGATCGCGACGAGTTCGCCCGCGCCGATCTCCAGCGACACGCCGTCGAGCGCGGTCACGCCCGGGTAGGTCTTCGCGACCTCCTCAAGCACCACGACGCTCATTCGGGCACCGCCACGATCGCGCCCGCCTCCAGGTCGCCCGAGACCTCGACCCGGCCGTCGGCGAAGACGCCGGTCTCGACGGGCACGAGTTCGCTCGCGCCGCCGTCGACCACTTCGACGCCGTAGCCGCCTTCGCGAAGCGCCAGCAGCGCTTCGACGGGCACGGTGAGCACGTCTTCGCGGGTCTCCGAGACCAGCTCGACCGTGACCGGCGCGGACACGAGCGCGCCGAGCACCGACTGGTCCTCGACGGCGACGGTGACCTCGACGGTCTCCGGCTCCTCCTCGCCCTCCTCCTGCGAGCCCGAGACGGTCTGCCCGATCGCGGACACCACGCCCGCGGCCTCGGTACCGTCCGGCAGGACCACCGTCACCGCCTGGTCGGCGGCCACCAGGTCCTGGTCGGCGATGTCGAGCTGCACGGTCACGCGCCGCTCGTCGGAGGTGTACGACAGGACGGGCCCGTTGGCCGGGTCGCCCACGGCCGCAAGCTGGTCGGCGACTCTGACGGGCTTCGGCGAGAACAGGACGGCGCCCACGGCCACCGTCCCCGTCTCCTCCAGCCCGTTGTCCTCCTGCCACTCCTCGACCGCCGCCGCGGTCGCGTCCGTGTAGGCGTCGTCCTCGGTGAACCCGTCGTAGCCGAGGTCCACGAGGTTCGATTCCAGTTGCGCCACATCGGGTCCCTCGACACCGGGCGCGAGGTCCCTCCACAGGGGCAGGTCGCCGGTCATGGCGACCACCGGCGCGTTGTCGACGTCGTAGACCGCGTCTCCGGCTCCGATCACCGTGCCCGGCTCGGGCAGCCAGGTCACCACGCCGGGCGCCGCGCCGTTGAGCGTGTGCGCCTCCCCGTACGAGAGCGTGCCCACGACCTCCTCTGACCGGGCGAGGTCCTGCTGCTCCACGACCGCCGTCGCGCCGGGCGCGTCCGCCGACGCCGCCGGCTCGTCGCCGCCGGTCCAGTACAGGGCCCCGGCCGCGGCGAGACCCGCCGCCGCGGCCGATCCGGCCGCGATCGCCACCGTCCGCCGCCTCACTGGCCGCGCACCTCTCCGAGGACGTCCTGGCACGCCTCCATCGCGGCGTCCCACTCCGGGTCCGCCTGGCCCTCCTCCAGCAGCGTCGGCCCGAAGCCGTCCTCGCCCGGGTCGGGCATGCCCTCGACCCCGTTGTCGCGCATGCACTGCGCGAACTCCAGCAGCGCCGCCTGCACCTCGGGGTCCGACAGGTCGGCCTCGCCGGACGCGAGGTGCTCCTGGCACGCCTCGACCGCTTCCGGCTCGTCCTCCATGATCTCCCGCAGCTCCTCGGCGCCTTCGAACCCGCCGTCGGGGTCGGGGTCGGGGAAGTCGATCCCCTGCTCCCGCATGCACTCGGCGAAGTCCTGGAGGCCCTGCTCCTCGCTCACCTCCCCTTCGGTGGCCTCCTCGGAAGCGGTGCCCCCGGCGCTGGCGACCTCGTCGGCGGGCTCCTCGCTGCATGCGGCGGCAAGCGTCAGCGCGGCCAGCGCGGCCGCTGCGAGCAGTACTCGTCTCATCGTGGCGTCTCCTTCGTTCTCGGATGGACGCCGCAAGTGAAGCCGGGGCGGCATGTGGTCTGCGTGAGCGTGCGTGCTTACGCCGCGCTTACACCGGACCTGGCAGCATCGTCGTGGACGGGGAGGAGCCGGGGGATGCGCGTACTGGTGGTGGAGGACGAGCGGATGCTCGCCGACGCGATCGCGAAGGGCCTGCGGGCCGAGGGCATGGCCGTGGACGTCTGCTACGACGGGGACGCGGCGCGGCTGCGGCTCGCGGCGTACGACTACGACGTGGCGGTCCTGGACCGGGACCTGCCGCGCGTCGGCGGCGACGACCTGACCCGGAAGGTGGTCGCCGGGCCGCATTCGACGCGGGTGCTCATGCTCACCGTCTCCTCGGGGATCGACGACCGCGTGCACGGCCTGTCGCTGGGCGCGGACGACTACCTGGCGAAGCCGTTCGCGTTCGCGGAGCTGGTCGCGCGGGTGCGGGCGCTGGCGCGGCGCACGGCACCGGCGGCGCCGCCGGTGCTCGAACGCGCCGGGATCACCCTCGACACGGTGGGGCGGCAGGTGTTCCGCGGCGGCCGGTACATCCCGCTGTCGAAGAAGGAGTTCGGGGTGCTCGCGGAGCTCATGCGCCCCGGAGCGGCGGTCGTCTCGTCGGAGCGGCTGCTCGAAAAGGTGTGGGACGAGCACATCGACCCGGCCACGAACGTGGTCCGGGTGGCGATGATGACGTTGCGCCGCAAGCTGGGCGACCCGCCCGTGATCGAGACGCTGCCGGGGTCCGGCTATGTCATCAGGGAGGCGCCGTGAAGCTCCGCACGAGGCTGACGCTCTGGTACGGCGGCGCGTTCTTCGCCGCGGGGGCCGTGCTCGTCGCCGTCGTCTACCTGATCGTGCGCGACCGCGTCACCGCGAACATGCCCGTCTCCGGGGACTCGGTCGAGTCCCTCGTCCAGGCGCGGGCCCAGCTCGGCATGACCGACGAGCAGCTCACCGCCCTCATCGACACGGTGATTCAGCGCCAGCAGGCCGCGAACGACGCCACGCTCCAGGCGGTCCTGTTCGGGTCGATCGTCGCGCTCGTCGTCGTGGGGCTCCTCGCGGTCGTGTTCGGGTCGCTCATGGCCGGGCGGGTGCTGCGCCCGATCGACGCGATCACGGCGACGGCCCGGCGTGTGGCCGACCGGTCGCTGCACGAGCGCATCGACCTCGACGGCCCGAACGACGAGCTCAAGCGGCTCGCGGACACGTTCGACGGGATGCTCGCCCGGCTCGACCGGGCCTTCGAGGGGCAGCGCAGGTTCGTGGCGAACGCCTCCCACGAGTTGAAGACGCCGCTGGCGATCAACCGGACGCTCCTGGAAGTGGCTGCGGCGGAACCGGACGCGGGCCACCGGGTGCGGGACCTGGCCGCGAACCTCCTGGCGGTGAACGAGCGGCACGAGCGGCTCATCGACGGCCTGCTCACGCTCGCCGGGAGCGAGCAGGCCCCGGTCGACCCGGTCCGGGTGGACCTGGCGGACATCGCCGCGCACGTGGCCGCGCAGTTCGCCGCTGAGGCGTCGGAGGCGGAGGTGGCCGTGGAGGTCGCGAACGCTCCGGGGGTCGTCGTCGGGGACGCCGCGCTGCTGGAACGGCTGGTCGCCAATCTCGTCGCGAACGGCATCCGCCACAACCACCCCGGGGGAACACTCGCGATCACGACCGGGACCGTGGAGCGGCGGGGGCGGATCGCCGTGTCGAACACCGGGCCCGTGGTCGCCGCGTACGAGGTCGACGCGCTGTTCCAGCCGTTCCGCCGCGGGGAGGGGCGCGACCGCGTCGAGTCCGTGCGCGGCATCGGCCTCGGGCTCTCGATCGTCGACTCCATCGCGCGCGTCCACCACGGGGCGCTGACCGCCGTCCCGAACCGGGACGGGGGCCTGACCGTCACCTTGGAGTTCCCCTAGCCGGAACGGATACAGTGCTCATGTGGCGATGACGGCTCAGGACGTAGTGGATCTGGTCGATGCGCACCTCGGGGTGCCGCGGCGTGAAGTGACCGTGGACGAATACCTTGCGGGCGAACCGGACCAGGAGGTGCACGGCGTCGCGTTCACGATGATGGCGACGCTCGACGTGCTCCAGCGGGCGGCCGCGCAGGGCCTCGACCTGGTGTTCTCCCATGAGCCGCTGTACTTCCACCACCGCGAGGAGTGGAACGCGATGCTCGCGGACGCGGACGACCCGGTCCACCGCGCGAAGGCGGCGTTCATCGCGGAGCACGGGCTGGTGGTGCGGCGCCTCCACGACGCGGTGCACGACACGCGGCCGGACCGGATCATCGACGGTGCCGCGCATGTACTGGGCTGGAAGGACTTCGAGCGCGGCGACCTGCCGGGTGTCTTCGACGTTCCGGCCACGACGCTCGGCGCGCTCGCCGGTCATGCGGCGCGGGCGTTCGGTGCGAGCGCGCTCCGCTACATCGGCGATCCCGAGCTGCCGGTCTCGGTTGCGGGGCTCCAGCCCGGGTTCTTCGGGTTCGAGAAGAACCGGGCGGCGCTCGCCCGCCCGGAGGTGGACGTGCTCCTCATCGGCGAGTCGAACGAGTGGGAGACGGCCGCCTATGCCGCCGACGCGGTGAGCGCGGGGCTTGCCAAGGGGCTCATCGTCATCGGGCATGTGCCCTCGGAGCAGGAGGGGATGGCCGCGACGGCGGGCCGCCTCGCCGAGCTGCTGCCCGGGTTCCCGGTCGCCTTCGTTCCCACGGCCGACCCGTTCGCCACGCTGCCCGTTTAGCTACTCGGCCAGGCGCTTGCGCGCCTCGTCCACGTCGGGGTGCTGGAGTTCGTCGAGGACGGTCTCCGCTTGGCGCCACGACTCGCGGGCCGCGCCGCGGTCGCCGGAGGCGGCTTGGGAGTCGCCCAGGTTGAGCAGGCACACCGCGGTGTCGTAGCGGTTCCCGAGCTGCCGGTTGAGGCGGATGGCCTCCTGGAACGTGTCGATCGCTTCGGGGAAGCGGCCCAGCTGGTGGTGGACGAAGCCGATGGTGTCCAGGGCCGCGGCCTCGCCGAGCGGGTCGGCGATCCGCTGGAACCCGGCGCGCGCCCGCAGGCCGTGGTCGAGGGCGCTCTCCTGCTCCCCCACGTGGGCGAGGAACCAGGCGACGAGGTTGAGGGTGGTGGCGCTGTCGGTGTCCTCCAGGCGCTCTTCGAGTTCGAGCGCCCGCCGGGCGTGTTCGAGGGCCCGAACGTAGTCGTCCCGTCCTGAGTAGAGGATCGCCAGGTTGGTGAGGACGAGCGACTCGCCCTTGAGGTCGCCGAGGTCGCGGTACAGCTCCATCGACCGCGTGAAGTGGCGTTCGGCGTCGTCGCCGCGGCGCATCCTGGCGTGCGCGCGGCCGACGCCGCGGTGCGAGTACGCCTCCAGGGCCGGGTCCGCGAGCCGTTCGGCGGCTTCGAGCGCGACCTGCTGCGAGGCGATCCACTGGCTCCAGGCGCCTTGGAGCTCGAAGTACCCCACGAGGATCATCGCGAGCTGCCAGGCCGACCGGTCGTCGCCGCGGGCGACGGCCCAGTCCACGAGGGTGAGCAGGACTTCGGCCTCGGCGGCGAACCAGGCCATCGCGGCGTCGTGGTCGGCGACGGTCTCCGGGTGGGCGACCGCGGGCGGCTCCCCCAGCGACAGGCTGGCCCGCTGCGGGTTGAGGATCGTCGCCGCGACGTGCCCGGTGTGGAGGTAGTGGTCGAGGATGCGGCGGGCCGCGTCGTTCCGGTCGGCTTCGGACGCCTCGACGTGCAGCAGTTCGGTGCTGTACTCGCGCATGAGGTCGTGGAGCGCGTACCGGCCCGGGGCGGGCTCCATGAGGAGGTTGACGCGCACGAGTTCGTCGACCCGCTGAGCGGCCGACGCGGGCGCGCAGTCGCACAGGCTGGCCGCGGCGGCCGCGGTGACGTCGGGGCCGGGGTGCAGGCCGAGAAGGCGGAGCAGGCGGGCGGCGTCGGGGCTGAGCGAGCGGTAGGACCAGGAGAAGACCGCGCGCACGTCGGTCTCGGTGGACGGGGCGCCGAAGGCGTCGAGGCCGGCGCGCAGCTGCTCTGCGAGCGTGGACAACCGGGTGCCGCGCTTCGCCACGGCCTGGGCGGCGGCGATGGCGAGCGCCAGCGGCAGGCGCGCGCTCGCGGCGATGATGTCGTCAGCGGCGCCGCTCTCGGCCGCGAGCCGCTCACGGCCGATCCGGCGCGAGAGGAGGCGGCGGGACTCGGCGAGGGTGGGCAGCTCCAGGCCGATCTGGGCGGCGCCCTCCTCGGCGATGAGGCCCATGAGCACGTCGCGGCTGGTGACCAGGACCAGGCACCCGGCCGAGCCGGGCAGGAGCGGGCGCACCTGGTCGCTGCCGTTCGCGTTGTCGAGGACGATGAGCATCCGGCGTCCGTCCATTGCGGAGCGGTAGGCGGCGGCGAGCTCGTCGGGGTCCTCGGGGACGTCCTCGCCGCGCACGCCGAGCGCGCGCATGAACCGGGCGAGGACCCGGTGCGGCGGGAGCGCCTGCTCGCGGTGGTAGCCGCGGAGGTTGGCGAACAGCTGGCCGTCGGGGAACTCGTCGGCGACGCCGCGGGCCCAGTGGACGGCCAGGGAGGTCTTGCCGATCCCGGCGGTGCCGGTGACCACGCCGACCAGCGGGCCCGACGAGTCGTCCTTGGCGGCCAGCAGCGCGTCGAGGCTCGCGAGCTCGGCGGCCCGGCCGGTGAAGGCGACCGTGTCGGAGGGCAGCTGGCGCGGCACGGCCAGCGGCGTCGCCGCGTCCGGCTCGGTCTCGGTGCGGCTGGTCAGGATGCTCTTGTGCAGCGCGAGGACCGCTTCGCTGGGGTCGATCCCGAGCTCGTCGCGGAGCAGGCGGCTGTACCGGTGGTAGGCGTCGAGCGCCTCGCCGCGCCTGCCGGACCGGTGCAGGGCCTCCATGAGCGCGGCCCACAGGCGCTCGCGCAGCGGGTACCGCGCGGTGAGCGCCACCAGCTCGTCGACCAGGTCGGCCGGGTTCCCGTCGTGCAGCAGGAGGGCCGCGCGGCGCTCGATCAGCGCCAGCCGCTGCTCGGTCAGGCCGGGCACGACCTCGCGGTGCAGGGCCTCGGACGGGACGTCGGCCAGCGCCTCGCCCCGCCATTCGCCGAGCGCCGCCTCTACCGCGGCCAGCTCGCGGGCGCCGTCGCCCGCGGCGGCATCGGCTTCGGCGATGCGGCGGCGCATCCGCCCCACGTCGGTGCGGTCGGCCGGGACGTCGAGCCGGTAGCCGTCGGGGCAGGTCGCCACCAGGTGCGCGGCGTCGATCCGCTCCAGCTGCGCCCGCACGCGCACCGCGCACAGCTGCACCGCGCGGCGGGGGTTCCGGGGCAGGTCGGCCCCCCAGACGGCGTCGGCCAGCTCGTTGACGCCGACCTTGGCCCCGGCCTTGACCACCAAGGCGGCGAGGAAGGTCCGCAGGCGCGGGGCGGTGAGCTCCAGTTCCGTGCCGCCGAGCGCGACGCGCAGGGGCCCCAGGACCCCGAACTCCACCGCGGCGGACGGCGAGGCGGGCGCGGTGGTCTCGGGCATGCCACCCATTTTGCCCCACCCCTGCGACGCGGCGCGTCGGCGATGAAGCCGTTTTGAAGCCGGGGCCCGGAATGATTGCGCCCGGGGCCGCTTCACGGCCCCGCCGACCTTGAAGGGATCTCCGGATGTCCATCCGTTCCATGTCCGCGCTCGCCTTGGGCGCCTTGATGCTGCTCGCCGGATGCAGCGACGCGGGCGACGCCGACGCCGCGGGGGAAAGCGACGCGTCGGACCAGACCACGGCCGGGACGGACGACCAGACGTCGTCCGAGCCGACTCCGACCACCTTCGACGACTTCCCCGGCGAGGAGCTGCTGTACTTCGACGCGGAGTCGGCGTCGATCGGCACGCGGATCAAGGCCGTCGGCACCGAGTGGACCACGGAGTTCCTCGACTACACCGCAGACGCCGGCAGGCACTACCTGGTGATCTACGTGGTGGCGACCGGCGAGCTGGACGACCGCGGCCTGGACCACGCCGGCCTGTCGAACCTCGGCTACACGCTTGAGATGCGGTACCCGTCCTCCGCGGGCTCCTGCTCGGCGGACTACACGGCGAACGACCCGGCCTACTGCACCTACGACGGCTGGAACTCCACCATCCTCAGCGCCCAGTTCGAGCCGCTCGCCAGCGACGACTGGACGAACTACCTCTGGATGGAGGGCAGCATCTTCGGCGTCGAGATGGAGCCCGGCCAGACCATGGTCGGCGCCGTCGCCGTCAGCGTCGAGGACAGCGCCGCACCGACCGGCGGCTTCGAGTTCTGCGCCCGCGGCAAGGACAACACGCTCGACAACAACGTGTTCCCCTGCATCGCGGTCCCGGACCCGGCCCCGATCGGCTGACCCGCGAGCAGCGCCTCCGGCTACCGTCGCGCGGGGAGCCGGAGGCGCTTTTCCGTGCCCGCCGGGGGGGGCGGGAAGTCCGGGCGGGTGGCCTAGTCCGGGGTGCGGCGGAGGCGGATCTTGGTGATCGCGTTCCGTTTGATCTCAAGGACTTCGGCCGTGTAGTCCTCGATGGCGACGGTCTCACCGGGGCGGTCGGGGACGCGGCCCAGGTAGTCGAGGACCAGGCCCGCGACGGTGGCGTAGTCGCCGTGGCCGGTGCGCTCCAGGTCGACGTCGAGGTCGACGAGGTCGTGGAGCGGGAAGCCGCCAGGGAGGACGATCGCGCCGTCCGCTTCGCGCTGCACGGTCTGGATGTCGCGGTCGAACTCGTCGTAGATCTCCCCCACGATCTCCTCGACCAGGTCCTCCATGGTGATGATGCCTTCGACCGCGCCGTACTCGTCGACGACGATCGCGAACTGCTCGTGCTCGTCGCGCATCTGCCGCAATGCGTCGGTGACCTTGAGGCTCTCGGGCAGGAGCATGCTCGGGCGGGCCCGCTCGGCGGCGGTCGCGTCGGTGCCGACCAGGTCGCGCAGGTGGACGGTGCCCTGCACGTCGTCGATCCCGGTGGGGCCCACGACGGGCGCGCGCGAATGGCCGGTCTCGATGAGGATGCGCGCGGCCTCGGCCGCGGAGGTCGCGACGGGGATGGAGGTGACGTCGCGGCGCGGGACCACGATCTCCCGCAGCACCCGCTCGGCGATCTCGAACGCGCCGGAGAGGATGGTCCGCTGGTCGGCGGTGAACTCGCCCTGCGACTCGATGAGGTCGCGGATCTCCTCTGTGGAGACCTCCTCGCGCGCGGCCTGCGGGTTGTTGCCCGTCAGGCGCACCACCAGGTCCGTCGAGACCCCGAGCAGCCAGACCGCCGGGCGGGCGAGCATCGCGAGGACGTCGAGCGGGCGCGCCACCAGCAGCGCCCACCGCTCGGCGCGCTGCATAGCGATCCGCTTGGGCGCCAGCTCGCCGAACACGAGCGTGACGAACGTGAGCACCAGCGTCACCAGCACGATCGCGACCGACTCGGCTCCGGAGCCGAACATCGACAGCGCGGGCACGAGCGGCTGCGCGAGCGCGACCGCCGCGGTCGCCGACGCGAGGAACCCCGCGAGGGTGATCCCGATCTGGATCGTCGCGAGGAACCGGTTCGGGTCGCGGGAGAGCTTCGCGAGCACCCGCCCGCCCCGCGAGGTGCGCTCCAGGCGCTGGATCTGGCTGTCGCGCAACGTCACCAGTGCCATCTCGCTGCCCGCGAACACCGCGTTCAACCCGATCAGCACCACGACGAGCCCGAGCTGGCCCCCATAGCCGCCCACGGCAACAACCCCCTCGATCCGACGTTCCCGAGAGCCTACCGACCGGGGCCGTCCGACAGCTCCGCGGCCAGAAACGCTCCGGCGCGGAGGAGGGCGATCGTGCGGTCGGCGATGGACTCCAGGCGGGCGTCGAGGGCGGCGGCGGATTCTCCGGTCTCGCCAAGGTCGCGGATCGCGGTGATCGCGAGTTCGACCTCGGGGATGCGGTAGCCGCCCGCGCGCAGGGCCGCGGTGATGCGCGCTTCGCGGATCGCGGTGAGGCCGTAGCGGCGCGACGATCCGGAGGGCGTGGGCACTCGGTCGGGTGCGACCAGGCCGCACTGCTCCCAGAAGCGGAGCGTCGAGCTGCGGACGCCGAGCGCCTGCGAGAGTTCGGTGATGGTCATGGCATCGGAGGCGACGGGCTCGGCCTCGGTCTCGGCCTCGCCGCTGATGGCCTCTAGTGCCGTCCGTGCGGCGAGCGCCTGCGCGCGCTCGTCGTGCAGCCGCTGGTGCAGGCCGCTGACGAGCGCCGCGGCGGTCACGCGGGGCTCGGAGCGGACCGCGCGCATGACGTGCCGGGCCGCGACCGGGCCGACCGCGAACGCGAGGTCGCGGTAGGCGCGCAGCGCCTCCACATGCCCGGCCGAGAACCGGCGGTACCCCGCCGCCGAGCGGGACGCGGGCGGGATGACGCCCTGCGCTTCGAGGTCGCGCACCTGCTGCACCGAGTAGCCCGAGGCCGCGGCCACCTCGGCCGTGCCGAGCGGTGCACCGTCCACGCCGCGCCTCCAACCCTCCATAAGCACTTCAACCATACGCTTGAACCATGACCATGGAGCAGATCCTCGACACCATCCGATCCTTCGACGGCGTCCTCGAACTCGCCCCCGCCGAGGGCGGCGAGTTCCCCGAGATCGCCTGGGGCGACCACTTCTTCTACTTCGCCCCCGACGGTCAAGTGCCGCAACGGGAGCAGCCCTACGCCACGATCATCACCAAGGACTATCCCGACGACACCGCCTGCGACCTCGACCGGCCGGGCCGGTGGCGGCTGAACATCCACGTCGGCACCGAGGCGTTCACCGAACTCATCGGGGAGCGCCCTCGCGAGGAGGGGGCGCCGCGCGACTTCACCGCGACCGACACCGTCCTCCCCCACCCGCTGTACCGCCTCCAAGGCTGGATCGCGATCGTCAACCCGGGTGAACGCACCGGGGCGCAGGCGCTCGGGCTCCTGCGCGCCGCCCACGACGACGCCGTGCGCCGGGCCGAACGCCGCGCGGCCCGGCCCGGGTCCTGACCCGGGCCAGCCTCGCGGACGCGTCCGCCGACGGCGTCGTTCACCAGTCGTGGACGGTGCCGTCGTGGAGGCGGTTGAAGGGGAGGTACGCCTGGACGTAGGGGTACTTCCCGGCTTCGTCGGTGTCGAGGTCGACGCCCAGGCCCGGCTGGTCGCCGGGGTGGAGGTGGCCGTCGGTCCAGGTGAACGACTGCTGGAAGACCTGGTCGGTGCGGTGCCCGTGTTGCATGTACTCCTGGATGCCGAAGTTGTGGATCGCCAGGCCCAGGTGCATGGCCGCGGCCATCCCCACCGGCGAGATGTCCGTGGGCCCGTGCATCCCCGACTTGATCTGGTACTGCGCGGCGTAGTCGAGGACCTTCTTCAAATGCGAGATGCCCCCGGTGTGGGTGACCGCGGACCGGACGTAGTCGATGAGCTGCTCGCGGATGATCTGCTGGTAGTCCCACACCGTATTGAAGATCTCCCCGATCGCCAGCGGCGTCGTCGTGTGCTGGCGGACCAGGCGCAGGGCCTCCTGGTTCTCGGCGGGAGTGACGTCTTCAAGCCAGAACAAGTCATAGGGCTCCAGGGCTTTGCCGAGTTGCGCGGCCTGGATGGGGGTGAGGCGGTGGTGGGCGTCGTGCAGCAGCGGCAGCTCAGGCCCGAACTCTGATCGGACGGCTTCGAACACGGTCGGCACGTGGCGCAGGTAGGAGCGGGTGTCCCAGTCCTCCTCGGCCGGCAGCGCCCCGCGCTGGGCCGGTTCGTGGTCGTAGCGGACCCCTGCCATCGCCTCGTAGGTGGCGTTGGAGGCGATCCCGTAGATCGACTTCAATCCCGGGACACCGGTCTGGATGCGGATCGCCCGGTACCCCTGCGCCAGGTGGGCGCGGACCGAGTCGAACAGTTCCTCGACGGTCTTGCCGGAGGCGTGCCCGTAGGCGAGGAGCCCGGTCCTGGAGGCGCCGCCGAGGAGCTGGTAGACCGGCATGTCGGCGGCTTTGCCTTTGAGGTCCCACAGGGCCATGTCGACCGCCGCGATGGCGGCCATGGTCACCGGGCCGCGCCGCCAGTACGCGGAGCGGTACAGGAACTGCCAGGTGTCCTCGATCCGATGCGCATCCCGCCCCAGCAGCAGCGGCACCACATGATCGGACAGGTACGACACGACCGCCAGCTCACGGCCGTTCAACGTCGCATCACCCAACCCGGTGAGACCGTCGTCAGTGGTCAACTTCAACGTCACGAAATTCCGATCCGGACTCGTGACGATCACTTCAGCCTTATCGATGATCACGAGGCGGCCTCCGGCACGTCGAAGCCTTCGCGGGCGAGCGCGGCCAGCGCGATCTCGGCGTCCTGGGCCGGGGTGCCTCCGGCGACGCCGAAGCCGCCGAGGTGGCGGCCCTCGGCCTTGAGAGGGAAGCCGCCGCGGACGTTGGTGAGGAGGTTGTCGGTGCCGAGCGGCAGCGCGACGGCGAGCTCGTCCGGCATCCATCCGGAGGGCTTGCGGGTTGAGGCGCCGGTGTTGGCCTTCCGCCTGCTCGTCTCCACGCTGTGCGGCGTGGTGCCGTCGGCGCGGACGTAGGCGACCAGGCCCAGGGCCGGGTCGACCACGGTCACCGCGACCGGGACGCCGAGTCGCGCGCCCTCCTCGATCGCGGCGGCGACCAGGGCCTGCGCGGACGTGTGGCTCACCGCGGCGGTCTCGACGAACTGCGGCACGGCATCTCCTTTCGGTGCGGCGGCGCTCATGCGGCGCCGCCTGCGGATTTCGCTTCACGGCGGCGCCGGTGAAGGATCGGCTCGGTGTACCCGTTCGGCTGGCGGTCGCCGAGGAAGACCAGGTCCGAGGCGGCCTGGAACGCGATGCTCGCCGCGAAACCGGGGCTCATCGACCGGTACGCGGGGTCCTCGCGGTTCTGCTCGTCGACGACGGCGGCCATCCGGCGGAGGCTTTCGCGCACTTGGTCTTCGGTGACCACGCCGTGGCGCAGCCAGTTCGCGACGAGCTGGCTGGAGATGCGCAGCGTGGCCCGGTCCTCCATGAGCGCGACCTGGTGGAGGTCGGGGACCTTGGAGCAGCCGACGCCCTGGTCGACCCAGCGCACGACGTACCCGAGGAGCGACTGGAGGTTGTTGTCGAGCTCCTCCCGGATCTCCTCGCCGGTCCATTCGGGCTTGTCGACCACCGCGATCTGGAGGAGGTCGTCGAGCGCGGCTCGCGGGCGTCCGGCGAGTTCGCGCTGGCGTTCGGCCACGTCGACCCGGTGGTAGTGCAGCGCATGCAGCGTGGCGGCGGTCGGCGAAGGGACCCAGGCGGTGTCGGCGCCCGCGCGGGGGTGCGCGATCTTCTGGTCGAGCATCGCGGCCATGAGGTCGGGCATCGCCCACATGCCCTTGCCGATCTGGCCGTGCCCGGGCAGGCCGACTTCGAGTCCGATGTCGACGTTCTGGTCCTCGTAGGCGGCGATCCACCGCTGGGACTTCATGTCGACCTTGCGGACGAAGGCCCCGGCCGCGAAGGAGGTGTGGATCTCGTCGCCGGAGCGGTCGAGGAACCCGGTGTTGATGAAGACGAGCCGGTCGGCCGCCTCCGCGATGCAGGCCTTGAGGTTGAGGGTCGTGCGCCGCTCCTCGTCCATGAGGCCGAGCTTGATCGTGCCGGCCGGCAGGTGCAGGAGGGTTTCGACGCGGGCGAAGAGGTCCACGGTCAAGGCGACCTCGTCGGGGCCGTGCATCTTCGGCTTGACGATGTAGACCGAGCCGTGGCGCCCGTTGCGGCGGGGGTTCGCGGCGTCTCGGCCGGGCAGGGCGGCGAGGGTGGTGAGGACGGCGTCCATGATGCCCTCGCCGATCTCGGCGCCGTCGGCGTCCAGGATCGCGTCGGTGGTCATGAGGTGGCCGACGTTGCGGGCGAAGAGCACCGCCCGGCCGGGGACCGCGAGTTCGGTGCCGTCGGGCGCGGTGTAGCGGCGGTCGTCCTCCAGGGTGCGGACGACGGTGCGGCCGCGCTTGTCGAAGCGGGCCTCCAGGTCGCCGCGGTTGAGCCCGAGCCAGTTGCGGTAGGCGGCGAGCTTGTCGTCGGCGTCGACCGCGGCGACGGAGTCCTCGAAGTCGACGATCGCGGTCAGGGCCGATTCCAGGACCACGTCGGCGAGGCCCGCGGGGTCCGAGGCGCCGACCGTGCTCGACCGGTCGAAGGCGAGTTCGATGTGGAGGCCGTTGTGGCGCAGCAGGATGCGTTCAGGGCTGCGCGGGTCGCCGCGGTGTCCGGCGAAGCGGGCGGCGTCGGCGAGCGCGGTCCGCTCCCCCGACGCGAGCGTAGCGGCCAGCGCGCCGTCGGCGACCTCGTAGGACACGACCTCGGCGTGGGAGCCGCTCGCGAGCGGGGCGGCCTCGTCGAGGAACGTCTTGGCGTAGGCGATGACCTGGGCGCCGCGGGCGGCGTCGTAGCCGCCGGGCGCGGCCTCGCCGGGGAGCGCGTCGGTGCCGTACAGCGCGTCGTAGAGGGAGCCCCAGCGGGCGTTCGCGGCGTTGAGCGCGTAGCGGGCGTTGGAGACGGGGACGACGAGCTGCGGCCCCGCGAGGCGGGCGACCTCGTCGTCCACGTCCGCGGTGGTGACGGAGACGTCGGCGGGTTCGGGACGCAGGTAGCCGATCGATTCGAGGAACGCGCGATACTCCTCATGGTCCACAGGGGACGGGTGGTCGGCGTGCCAGCGGTCGATCGCCGCCTGGAGCCGGTCGCGCTCGGAGAGCAGGGCCCGGTTGCGGGGGCCGAGGTCGGCGACGATGCGGGCGAACCCCTCCCAGAACTCGCGCGGCTCGATCGGCGTCCCGGGGAGGAGTTCCTCCTCCACGAACGCGTGCAGGTCGCGGTCGACGGCGAGGCCGCCGGCGTCGATTCTGGTCATGCTGATTGTCCTCGTCTAGTCGGTGCGGTGTCGTCGGCCGCGAAGATCGTTCCGGGGTTGAGGATGCCGTCGGGGTCGAGGGCCCGCTTGACGCGCAGGGAGATGTCGAGCAGGTCGTCGCCGATCTGCGCGGCGAGCCACGGGCGCTTGAGGCGCCCGACGCCGTGCTCGCCGGTGATGGTGCCGCCCAGGCGGATCGCGAGGTCCATGATCTCGCCGTAGGCGAGGCGGGCGCGCTCGTTCCGGGCGGGGTCGGCCGGGTCGCACACGACGAGGGGGTGGGTGTTGCCGTCCCCGGCGTGCGCGATGAACGCGATCGTCACGTCCCGATCGCGCGCGATGGCCTCGACGCCCGCGACGAGCTCGCCGAAGCGCGGCAGGGAGACGCCGACGTCTTCGAGCAGCAGGGGGCCGAGGCGCTCGACCGCGGGGATGGCGATCCGGCGGGCGTGCGCGAACCGTTCGCCCGCTTCGGGATCGGGGGCCTCGAAGGCTTCGCGGGCGCCGTGCGCGGCGAACGCTTCGAGCATGACGGCGATCTCGGCGCCGTCGGGGTGCTGGTCGTCGGAGCGGGCGACGACGAGCGCGGCGGCGTCGCGGTGCAGGCCCGCGCCGAGGACGTCTTCGACGGCGTTGACGGCGATGCGGTCCATGTATTCGAGCATCGAGGGGCGAATGCGCGAGGCGATCTGCTGGACAGCGGCGGCCGCGCCCTCGGTGTCGTCGAACCAGGCGACGACGGTCCGCGGCGGCGGCGGGGCCGGGAGGAGGCGGAGGGTCAGCTCGGTGATGACGCCGAGGGTGCCTTCACTGCCGACGAACAGGTCGAGCATCGACAGGCCCGCGACGTCCTTGAGGCGCGGGCCGCCGACCCGGACGGCGCGGCCGTCGGCGAGCACGACCTCGGCGCCGAGGATGTAGTCGGCGGTGACGCCGTACTTGACGCAGCACAGGCCGCCCGCGTTGGTGGCGGCGTTGCCGCCGATGGAGCAGATCTCGAAGGACGCCGGATCGGGCGGGTACCAGAGGCCGTGCGCGGCCGCGGCGGCCTTCACTTCGGCGTTGAGCAGTCCCGGTTGGACGGTCGCCATGCGGGTGACCGGGTCGACCGCGATGGCCCGCATGCGCTCGGTGCTCAGGACGATGCCGCCGTGGACGGCGGTCGCGCCGCCGGACAGGCCGGTCCCGGCGCCGCGGGGCGTCACGGGGACGCGGTGCTCGGCGGCCCAGCGGATCGCGGCCTGGACCTGCGCGGTGGTCTCGGGGAGCACCACGGCGAGCGGCACGCCCGCGTCGGGGTCGAGGGCGCGGTCCCGGCGGTAGGGCTCCATCGCGGCGGGGTCGGTGACCAGGGAGTCGTCGCCGAGCGCGGAGCGGAGGCCTGCGACATGCGAATCCATCATCGGTTCCGCATGGTGGAATACTGATTTCGCATAGGTGTAGCGTACCGGGACGCCATATCGATGGCAATCGCTTGACACCAGGAATCGGAGGGACCGATGGCCCGAGGGACCGGGGTGCAGTCCGTCGAGCGGGCGCTCGCGCTGCTGGAAGCGCTCGACACCGCAGGGGACGCGGTGGGCATCGGCGAACTCGCCGCGGCCACCGGACTCCCCGCCGGCACGATCCACCGACTGCTGCGGACGCTGGTCGACCGGGGCTGGGCGCACCAGCTGCCCGACCGCCGCTACATGCTCGGCACCCGCATCGCGCGCATGGGCGCGAGCGCGAACGCCCTGCTGGGCCGCCGCGCCCGGCCCGTGCTCCGCGCGGTCGCCGTCGAGCTCGGGGAGACCGCGAACCTGGCGGTGCTCGCCGCCGACGCCGCCGAGTACGTCGCGCAGGTCGCCGGGACCCACTCCATGCGCATGTTCACGGAGGTCGGCAGCCGGGTCCCGTTGCACAGCACCGGGGTCGGCAAGGCGCTGCTCTCCCGGCTCCCCGACGAGACCGTTCGGGACCTGTTGCGCCGCATGGGGATGCCCCGGTTCACCGACACGACGATCACCGACCCCGAGCGGATGGTCCGCGAGCTCGCCGCCGTCCGCGAGCGCGGCTACGCGGTCGACGACGGCGAGATGGAGCTGGGCGTCCGCTGCGTGGCGGTCCCCTTCACCGCCGGGGTGCGGTTCGCGATCTCCGTGTCCGGGCCCGCGCCGCGCATGACCGACGCACTGGTGGCGCGGGCGGCGGCGGCGCTGACGGACGCCGCCGCCCGGCTGCGGGACGAGCTGGACGACCGGCACGCGGCTCCGGACCGCGGCGGTGAGGACGTCGCACCGTCCTAGCCCTGGCGGACTCGGCGCTCCACAGCCGTCGACATGTTTGTCACACCGTGGAACCGATCTGCCCGTTGTCGGTAGATATGGACATCGACTTTGTTGCATGATTTAATCAACACTTGTATCGATGTTCGTGCATCTACGAATGTCGTGGATCGAAGCCGCTCCACAGAAAGGCAAGTCCCGCATGCAACGCAGATCGCTCCTCACCGCAGCACTGGCGGCACCGCTCGCCACCGCGGGCGCCGTCGGCGCCCTCCAGTCCCCCGCGCAGGCCGCGACGTGGTCCTCCTCCGACGACTGGGGGAAGTGGACCGACGGCGCCTACACCGTCAACAACCACGTCTGGGGCAGCGGCGCAGGCGACCAGTCCATCTGGGCGAACTCCCACTCGAACTGGGGAGTGTGGGCCAACCACCCCAACACCGGCGGCGTCAAGTCCTACCCGCACGTCGCCTACCAGCTCGGGCGCGACGTGTGGAACATGGGCAGCGTCTCCGCGAACACCAACGTCACCGTGCCCTCGGGCTCGAACCTGGCCTACTGCACCACGTACGACGTGTGGGGCAACGGCCACGACTACGAGATCATGATCTGGACGCAGTACTACGGCGCGGTCGGCCCGATCGGCTCCTACGTCACCGACGTCAGCCTCGGCGGCCAGAACTGGGCGTTCTACCAGGGCAGCAACGGATCGAACGCGGTCTACAGCTTCCTGGCGCGCAACCACACCACCGACACCTGGGTCGACATCACCGCGCACGCCCAGTGGCTGGTCGCCAACGGCCGCATGCCGCAGGTGACCATCGGCGAGATCGCCTTCGGCTTCGAGATCACCTCGTCGACCGGCGGGTACAACTTCAACTGCAACAACTACTCCCTGTGGACCTAGCGGACGGCCAGGCCACAAGAGACGGCCGCCCGGACGGCGATTCGATCGCCGTCCGGGCGGCCGCGGCCGTTACGCCGGTTCGCGCCACATCGGGAGGAGCCGGGGTCCGCCGTCGGGCAGTCGGATCGGGTCGCCGGACCGCTCGAAGCCGTGGCGCTTGTAGAGGCGGGCGGAGTCGTCGGTGCTCGCTTCCAGGTACGCCGGGGCGGCCTCGCGGTCGGCCGCCGCGAGCCGTTCGCGGAGGATCGTCCCGCCCGCGCCCGAGCCGCGGTGGGCGGGGGCCACGGCGATCGAGTAGAGGTAGAGGTGGGGGAACCGGCGCGGGTGCGCGGCGCCGGTGGCGCGCAGCGCCTGCTCCGCCCGCCGCAGGAGCGGCAGGCCGGTCGATGCCGCCAGCGCCGCGACCTGATCGGCCTCGGCTCGGAGCTTGTCGAGCGAGTCGAGGCGCCGCCACACCGAGACGCCCGCGATGGCCTCGCCGCGCGTCGCGATCCATACTTCGTCCTCGACGAGGTGGCCGCGGAGGGTCGCGGTGAAGTACTCGTCGTACAGGTCCTCGGGCACCGGCCCCGCGGACGTCAGCCACGCGTTGACCGCCTCGTCGGCCGTGGCCGCGGCGTACGCCGGGACGAGCGCCTCCAGGTCGTCCTCGACCGCCCTGCGAACCGTGAACCCGTCCATGCTTCCTCCTGGATGTACGTCGTATCGTTGTTTCGAGGTTATCCGTGCACACCTGGGAAGTCCTATGATTTCGTCACGGATTCGAGGTGTGACGAAATGGAGCCGCGATGGACCGCTGCGCGCAGTGCGGCGCCCGCATCGACCAGCCCGAGCGGGGTCGGCGCCGCCGCTACTGCTCCCGTTCGTGCCAGGCCCGCGCGTACCGGGAACGAAGCGCCGCACGGCCGACTGAGCGCATCGCGCGCCCGCGCGAACTCACCCCGGCCCGCATCGCCGCGGCCGCGGTGGCCCTCGCGGACCGGACCGGGTTCGAGGGGCTCACCATGCGCCGCTTGGCGACCGAGCTCGGGATCGCCACGATGGGCCTGTACCGGCACTTCCCGTCGCGGGACGCGCTCGTGGTCGCGATGACCGACGCCGTCCTCGACGAGGTCCGGCCGCCCGGTCCGCACCTGACCGGCTGGCGCCCGCGGCTCGAACACGAGGCGCGCGAGGAATGGGCGCTCTACCGCCGCCACCCGTGGGTCCTGCCCGCGATCGCCCGCAGCCGCCCGCCCGTCGGCCGCGGCCTGCTCGCCAGCGTCAACCGGATCCTCAGCGGCATCGAGGACCTCGGCGTGGGCCCCGAACGGCTCCTCTCGGTCTACCTCGCCGTCTCCGGGCTCGTGCAGGGCCTCGCGCTGCTCCCCGCGGCCGAGGCGGCCGCCCGCGCGGCCACCGGCGAGGACCTGGCCGAATGGTGGTCCCGCCGGGGCGAGGCGCTCGCCGACCTCTTGGCCGAGTTCCCGTTCCTGGCCGAGCGCTTCGGCCCCGAGGCCATGGACCTCGACTTCGACGCCCTCTTCGAGTTCGGCCTCGCCACGCTCCTGGACGGACTCGAAGCCCGGTCCTGACGTCCACAGTGCTGTGTCCGGCGCCGATGCGAGGCATGACGGCGGCGCCGTGAGCGCCTATCATGTCCGCATGGTCGACCAAGGGCCCGAGGCCGCGGAGACGCTCCGGTCGTTTCGGCTGCGCGCCATGCTGACGCAGGAGGAGCTGGCGTACAAGGCCGGTGTCAGCCCGCGCACCGTCAGGGGCATCGAGCTGGGTCAGGTCCGGCCCCAGCCGAGCACGCTCCGGCTGCTCGCCGCGGCCCTCGACCTCGCGCCGGACGCCCGCGCACTCCTGTCGGGCTCCCCCGGCCGCGCCGCCGCCGTGCCGCGCGAGCTCCCGCGGGTCCTCCCCGCGTTCGCCGGGCGCGCGGGCCCGCTGGACGAGGCCTTCACCGCGGTCGAGGACGGCGCGTCCGTCATCGCGTTCCAGGGCATGGCGGGCGTCGGGAAGACCGCGCTCGCGGTGCGGATCGCGCACGACCTGGCCCCGCGCTGGCCCGACGGGCAGCTGTTCCTCGACCTCCACGGCTTCACGCAGGCGGTGCCGGCGCCCGGTCCCGCCTCGGTCCTGGCGCGCGTGCTGCGCGGGCTCGGGGCGACCGAGCAGGCCCTGCCCTCCGACGTCGGGGAACTCACCGCCCGGTACCGCAGCGTCCTCGCCGACCGGCGCGTGATCCTCGTCCTCGACAACGCGGCCGACACCGCCCAGGTCGAGGCGCTCCTCCCCGGCACGCCGAGCAGCCTCGTCCTCGCGACGAGCCGCCGGGACCTCTCGGCCCTCGCGGGCGCGTACGCGATCTCCCTCGAACCGCCGCAGGAGGACGAGGCCGCGGCCATGCTCACCGCCGCCCTCGCCGACCGGATCACCGCTGACGAGGCCGCGGCGATCGCCGACCGGTGCGGGCGGCTCCCGCTCGCGATGGGGCTCGCGGCGGCGCGCCTGCACAGCCGCCCGCACTGGCGCGTCGAGGACCTGCTCGCGCGGCTCACCGACGACGAGCGGCGGCTCGACGAGTTCGACATGGGCCACCGCGGCGTCACGGCCGTGCTCCGGTCCTCGTACCTCGAACTCGCCCCCGGGCAGCGGCGGCTGCTGCGCCAGCTCGCCCTCGTCCCGGGCGCCGACGTCGACGCCCGCGCCGCCGCCGCGCTGTCCGAGACGGACGGGCAGCGGGCGTCGGCCCTGATTGAGTCTCTTGTAGACGTCCATCTCGTCGAGACCAGATCGCCGGGGCGGTACCGGCTCCACGACCTGGTGCGGCTCTTCGCGTCCCGGCTCGCGAACGCCGAGGACACCGGGCAGGAGCGCGACGAGGCCCTGGCGCGGCTGTACGGCGTGTACCTGCATTTCGGCTACCGCGCGGCCGCGCGGACCGTCCAGAACGTGGCGCGCTTCGACACCGGCGCGGCAGCGCACGACCTCGGCCTGCCCGGCTTCGCCGACCGCGACGCGGCCCTGGCATGGTTCCGGGCCGAGCACGCCAACCTGGAGTCCGCCGCGGCGGCGGCCGCGAGGGCCGGGCTCCACGAGCAGGCCTGGCACCTGGCGACGGTCTTCAACGGCTTCGTCTCGTACCACCGCGACCCGGCCGCCCACGCGGCCGTCAACGACATCGCGCTCGCCAGCGCCCGCGCGCTCCAGGACACCTGGAAGCTCGCGTACTCCCTCGGCGACGCCGGGCGCAGGCTCGGGGTCGAGGGCCGCATCGGCGACGGGATCGCCTGCCTCGCAGAGGCGGTCGCCCTCAAGCGGGACCTGGGCGAGCACGGCGACGCGGCGCTGACGCTCGCCAACATCGGCGTCCTGCACCGCCGCTCCGGCCGGTTCGCCGAGTCGCTGGCGGTGTACGAGGAGGCGCTGGACCTGGCGGCGGCCACGGGCGACGCGGTGGCGGTCGCGACCGTCCTGCTGAACATGGCCGCGCCGCTGATCCGCCTCGGCCGCCTCGACGAGGCCGAACGCCGCCTCGCGGAGGCCGAGGAGCGGTTCGCCCCCGGCGACGACCACAACCGGAACCGCATCAAGGTCTTCCGGGGCAACCTGCTCCGCGAGCGCGGGGACGCGGCCGGGGCGGCGGCGGTGCACGCGTCCTGTCTGGACGCCTGCGTGAAGGAGGGCATCCGCACCGGCATCACCGCGACGCTGCTCGAACTCGGCGAGGACCTGCTCGCGCTGGGCCGCGGCGAGGACGCCGTGGAGCGGTTCGAGCAGGCGGTGGCGCAGTCGGAGGAGATCGCGGACCACTCCTACGAGCGCGCGGCCCGCAACGGCCTCGGCCGGGCCCTCACCGCGCAGGGCCGCACCGCCGAGGCGGTCGTCCAGCACGAGCGGGCCGCGGCCCTCGCCGCAGCGCAGGACGACGCCTACGAACTGGCCCAGGCGAACCGGGGCCTCGCGCAGGCCCGCGAAGGCCGGGGCGGCCCCGCGCCGGAGTAGCCGGATACACCGTCGGCGAGCGCCCGCAGCAGGGCGCCCGCCGACGGGACCGGTGGATCAGCCGTTCTCGATGAACTTGTAGCGGCGCGGGATGTAGCCCTGGTTCTGGAGGAGGTTCGCGTCGATGCGCTGGTGCCGCATGTCCAGCGCAGGGGTCGCCAGGTCGTAGTACCACATGTAGCCGGAGTCGATGCTCCACGAGTCGAACAGCATCGTGTGGTTGTCGTAGGCGTTGACGATGTCGCCAGCCTTGAGCTCCCTCCAGAGGATCTGGCGGGAGATGTCGGGGAGGCTGCGCGTGCTGTGCCCGGGGGCGGGGCTGTGCCAGCACATCGACACGAAGCCCGAGCAGTCGGTGCGGTAGCGGTGGCAGCCGTGGACCGCGTCGGGCTCGGTGTCCGAGCCCCCGACGTACTGCACGTTCCGCTCGAACCACTCGTGCGCGCGGTTCATCACCTGCGAGCGCTTGATCGGCCCGTTGTAGTCGGCGTGCGCCGCCCCGGCGAAGCCGAGCGCGCCCACCGCGGCCGCGGCGGGCAGCAGGAGCGCCGACGTCAGCAGTCGCCGCCGCGACGGGTTCGCCTGTTCGGTGTCGGTCATGGAGTTCTCCTTCGGGAGGGATGATCCGTGCCGTGTGGCACGCTCCACAAAGTCAAACAAGATCCCGCTGCGGGATCGAGGCAAGCGAGCGGCAAGCCAAGGGCACCGTTCGTCCGGCGGCCGGCCTGGATTCGGGGTCGCGCGTCGGTCGAGCCCGCCTCGGCTCACGGTTCGGTCCCGCCGCCCCCGCCGTCCTCGCGCCGCAGCCGCGCCCGCAGCTCGGCCCAGTGCTCAAGCCGCTCCCCCACGCGCGCTTCGTACCCGTTGCGCGTGGGGCGGTAGAACCGCTGGCGGTCCATGCCCTCGGGGAAGTACTCCGCGCCGGAGAAGCCCTCGGCGGTGTCCGGGTCGTACCGGTAGCCCTTGCCGTAGCCGATGTCCTTCATCAACCTGGTGGGGGCGTTGAGGATGTGGGCGGGCGGGGCGAGCGAGCCGGTCTGCTTCGCGCTGCGCTGCGCCTCCCCGAACCCGCGGTAGACCGCGATCGACTTCGGCGCGGTCGCGAGGTAGACGACGGCCTGCGCGATCGCGAGCTCCCCTTCGGGCGAGCCGAGCCGCTCGTACACCTCCCACGCCGCGAGCGCCTGCCGCACGGCCTGGGGGTCGGCGATCCCGATGTCCTCGTTGGCGAACCGGATGATGCGACGGGCGATGAACAGCGGGTCCTCGCCGCCGTCGAGCATCCGCGCGAGCCAGTACAGGGCGGCGTCGGGGTCGGAGCCGCGCATGGACTTGTGGAGCGCCGAGATGAGGTTGTAGTGGCCCTCCTGCGCCTTGTCGTACAGCGGCGCGCGCTGCTGCACGGTCTCGGCGAGCGCGGCGGTGTCGAGGGGAGCCGTGCCCTCGGGCAGCTCCTGCAACTGCTCGACCATGTTGAGCAGGTAGCGGCCGTCGCCGTCGGCCATGGCGATGAGGGAGCCGCGGGCCTGGTCGTCGAGGGGGACGGGGCGCACTTCCCGCTCGGCGCGGGCGAGGAGGGTTTCGAGGGCGGCGGTGTCGAGGCGGTGGAGGACGAACACCTGGCAGCGGGAGAGCAGGGCGCCGTTGAGCTCGAAGCTGGGGTTCTCGGTGGTGGCGCCGACGAGGATGATCGTGCCGTCCTCGACGTACGGCAGGAACGAGTCCTGCTGGGCGCGGTTGAACCGGTGGATCTCGTCGACGAACAGCATCGTGCCCTGGCCCGTGTCGCGGCGGCGCTGCGCGGCGGCAAACACCTTCCGCAGGTCGGCGACGCCGGAGAACACGGCCGACAACGGCTCGAACGCGAGGTCGGTCTCCTCGGCGAGCAGCCGCGCGATCGTGGTCTTCCCGCACCCCGGCGGGCCCCACAGGACCGTGGACACCGGTTTGCCGCGCGCGACCATGCGCCCCAGCGGCGCGTCCGGGGCCAGCAGGTGGTCCTGCCCGACGACCTCGGCGAGCGTGCGCGGCCGCAGCCGGTCGGCCAGCGGCCGCGGCGGGTCCTCCCCGAACAGCGGCAGCGCCGGAGGATCAGCTTCGGTACTCATGTCTCTTCTCCCCATGGCCTGCGCGATCTCTTCACCCCATAGACCCTCTCTCACGGGTGGGACAGTGTTCGCCGACCCCGGGATATTGCTTCCGCGTTCACGGGAATTCGAGACGCAGACCACGGACAACCCGCTCGCGCCGCCAGGTGGCCGCGGGAACGTCGGCCGAGGTGATGTCAGCTCGTGTCGTGTAGGGTTGGGCGCGGTGTGCCGGGAAGTCTGGTCGGCGAGTCCTGTCAGCGACCCCGAATCGGAGCCGCACCGTGCCCACCGACCTGAACGAGCCCTGGAAGTCCCCCGTCTGGCGGACCCGGCCCGCATTCCTGTACTCGCGCAAGTCCCTCGCCCGCTACGTGGGCCGGCCGGCCGCCGAGTTCCTCAAGATCGAGCCCGCCGCGGGCGTGGTGCTCGTGGCGTGCGCGGTCGTCGCGCTGGTGTGGGCGAACTCGCCGTGGGCCGCCTCGTACCAGGCGGTGTGGGGCATGGACATCACGATCCGCATCGGATCGTTCGAGCTCCACCACTCGCTCAAGGACTGGATCAACGACGGCCTCATGGCGGTGTTCTTCTTCGTCGTGGGCATGGAGATCAAGTCAGAGATCGTCTCCGGGGAGCTGCGGCAGGTCCGGAACGCCGTCGCGCCCGTGGCCGGGGCGGTCGGCGGCATGGCCGTGCCCGCCCTCATCTACGCCGCGTTCAACGCCGGCGGCGAGGGCGCCGGGGGCTGGGGCGTGCCGATGGCGACCGACATCGCGTTCGCCGTGGGCGTGCTCGCCCTGTTCGGCTCCCGCATCCCTTCGGCGGCGAAGGTGTTCCTGCTGACGCTCGCGATCGTCGACGACCTCGGCGCCATCGCGGTCATCGCCGTGTTCTACACCGACGACCTGTCGATGCCCTGGCTCGCCGCCGCCGGGGCGATCCTCGCGGTGGCGATCGGCCTGCGGGTCCTCAACGTGTGGTCGGGCCCGGTCTACCTCGTCGTCGGCATCAGTCTGTGGCTCGCCGTCCTCGAATCGGGCATCCACGCCACCATCGCCGGAGTCGCGATGGGCCTGCTCATCTCGGCGAAGCCGCTCCTCGATCCCCATGCGGCCCATGCCAAGGCGCAGGAGCTCGCCAAGGACGGGCTCACACTCGGGGAGACCGAGCGGCTCGTGCGGCTCACCCGCGACGCCCAACCGCCCACGCAGCGGCTCCAGCACGCCAACCACCCGTTCTCCTCCTTCGTGGTCCTGCCGCTGTTCGCGCTCGCGAACGCCGGAGTGGTCCTCTCCGGGGACCTCATGGCGGCGGCCGCGACCTCGGCGGTGACGATCGGCATCGTCCTGGGGCTGGTGGTCGGCAAGGCCCTCGGCATCACCGCGGCGGTCTGGATCGCGGTCAGGACCGGTGCCGGGCGCCTGCCCGAGGGCACGCGGTGGCCGCTGCTGACCGGCATCGCCGCCGTCGCCGGGATCGGGTTCACCGTGGCGCTGTTCATCACCGAGCTCGCCTTCCACGACACCGCGCTGCTCACCGACGAGGCCAAGATCGGCGTCCTCGCCGGGTCCTTCGCCGCCGCGCTCATCGGCTCCGCGATCATCGCGTGCACCGCGCCCCGCGAATCGGAGCGGCAGCCCGAGGTTGACGAGGAGGACGCCGCCGAGCTCGACCCGGCCGGGACCGGGGCGCGGTGAGCGCGGCCGAAGACTACGGGCCTTGACGGAATATTGACGCCGCCGTCCTGAGTTCCATGGACCGGGCGTTTCGGCCGCAGATCGGGCTTCCCGGGTCCGCGACCTGCGCCGTCGCGTCCGAACGGGCCCCGGCGAGGTGCACGGGGCGGCGGCGGGTCCGCGGTTATGGTCCAGGGGTGTTCCGTGCCCTGCGACATCCCGCCCGCCTGGTGCCGTTGGCGTTCTGCGCGTTCATCCTCGTGGGGACCGTGCTGCTCATGCTCCCGGCCGCGACCGAGACCGGCGAGGCCGCGCCGCTGCTGACGGCGCTGTTCACCTCGGTCTCGGCGGTGTGCGTGACCGGGCTGGTCGTGGTCGACACCGGCACGTACTGGTCCGGGTTCGGCGAGGTCGTGATCACGGTGCTCATCCAGATCGGCGGCTTCGGGATCATCATGGCCGGGACGCTGCTGGGCCTGCTGGTCCTGGGGCGTCTGCGCCTGTGCGGGCGCCTGCTGGCCCAGAAGGAGAACAGCACGGTCCACCTCGGCGACGTGCGGGCCCTCGCCGGGCAGATCGCGCTCCTGACGCTCATCGTCGAGGCGGTGACCGCGATCGTCCTGGCCCTGCGGTTCCACTTCCATTACGGCTACGGCGCAGCCGAATCGGTCTGGCACGGCGTGTTCCACTCGGTGGCGTCGTTCAACAACGCCGGGTTCGGGCTGGAGGCCGACAGCCTCATGCAGTTCGTGACCGACCCGGTGATCTCGCTGACCGTGTGCGCCGCGATCATCATCGGCGGCATCGGGTTCCCGGTGATGGTCGAGGTCCTGCGCAACGCCCGCACCGCGTGGCGGCACCGGTCCGGCCAGCGGCGGGCGCGCATCCGGTGGTCGCTGCACACCCGCATCACGGTGCTCATGACCGGCGTCCTCCTCGTGGCCGGCTACGCCGTCTACCTGGCCCTGGAGTGGCGCAACCCGGGCACGCTCGGGCCGCTCGGCGTCGGCGACAAGCTCCTGGCCGCGTTCACCGCGGGCGTGCAGCCGCGCACCGCCGGATTCAACAACCTCGCCGTCGCCGAACTGCGCCCAGAGACGCTGCTGGCGACCGACGCGCTCATGTTCATCGGCGGCGGCCCAGCCGGGACCGCGGGCGGCATCAAGGTCACCACCTTCGCGCTCCTCGCGGTCGTGATCTGGGCCGAGGTGCGCGGCGAACCCGACGTGGCCGTGTTCGGCCGCGCCATCCCCGCCGAGACTCAGCGCCAGGCGCTCACCGTCGCACTCCTGGGCGTCGCCGCCGTCGGGGCCGGGACCGCGATCATCATGCTCGACACCGGCTTCGGCCTCGACCACGTCCTGTTCGAGGCCGTCTCGGCGTTCGGCACCGTCGGGCTGTCCGCCGGCATCACCCCCGAACTCGGGCCGGTCAGCCAGATCGCGCTCATCGTCCTCATGTTCCTCGGCAGGGTCGGCACCGTCGCGGTCGCCGCCGCGCTCGCGCTGCGCCTCCGCGGCCGCCGCTTCACCTACCCGGAGGAGCGCCCCCTCGTCAGCTGACGCCCGCGGGCGGACTTGAAGCGGGAACCTAGTGTTGCCGTCATGCCAATGCACTTCGTCGCGCAGGGGGCCGGGACCCCCGTCCTCGCGGTCCACGGCTGGACCACCGACCACCGCCTCATGGCCGGGTTCATGGAGCCGTGCTTCACCCGCCGCGCCGCCGCGCGACCGGACGCGCCTTCGTACCGCCGCGTCTACCCCGACCTCCCCGGCATGGGGCAGACGGAGATCACCGAGCGGTACCGGGGCTCGGACGACATGCTCGACGCGCTCCAGGGCTTCGTGGACCACCTGATCGGCGACGCGCCGTTCCTCGTCATCGGCGAGTCCTACGGCGGCTACCTCGCCCGCGCCCTCGCGTGCTCCCGCCCCGGGCAGGTGCTGGGCCTGGCCCTGGTGTGCCCCATCGGGAAGGAGGCCCGCCGCTCCAAGCGGACCCTCCCGCCCCACACCGTGATCGCACGCGACCCTGGACTCATGGCCGGGCTGCCCCCGGCGGACGCCGCCTCGTTCGGCGACCTCGCCGTCGTGCAGTCCCCGGAGACCTTCCGCCGCTTCCGGGAGGAGATCGCGCCCGGGCTGGCGCTCGCCGACGACGAAGGGCTGCTGCGGGTGGCGCGGCGGTACGAGCTGTCGACCGCGCCCGAGTCCGGTGCGCCGTTCGAGCGGCCCGCGCTGATCGTGACCGGTCGCCAAGACGACAACACCGGCTACGCGGACGTCTATGCGCTGCTTGAGCACTACCCGCGCGCGACGTTCGCCGTCCTCGACCGGGCCGGGCACAACCTCCAGATCGAGCAGCCGGACCTGCTCGACGCGCTGATGGAGGAATGGCTCGACCGGGTCGAGGAGTCCGCGCCGAGCTGAAGCGTCTCCGCGCAACCGGGTTGCGGCGCACCGCGGTTCCGGGCGAGGATCGGACAATGGCTGACTTCGGCACCAGGACCGATCCGCCCGGGCGGGCCGGGGAGCGGGAGACGCTGCTCGGGTTCCTCCGCTACCAGCGGGAGACGCTGGCGCTCAAGTGCGCGGGCCTCACGCCGGAGCAGGCGGCGCGGCGGGCGGTCGAGCCGTCCTCGATGTCGCTGCTGGGGCTGGTGCGCCACCTCGCCGACGTCGAACGCGGCTGGATCCGCGGCCGGATCGCAGGCGACGTCGCCGAGCCGCTGTTCTGGCGCGAGGACCGCCCTGACGCGGCCTTCGACGAGGCCGAGGGCACCGCGGCGTGCGTCGAAGAGGCGTGGGCGGCGCTGCGCGAGTCCGCCGCGTTCACCGAGCGGTTCGCGGCCGGGGCGTCGCTGGACCGGACCTGCGAGGACCGCCGCGGCCTCGTGTCGCTGCGCTGGGTCCTGTTCCACCTGATCGAGGAGTACGCCCGCCACAACGGCCACGCCGACCTCCTCCGGGAGCGCATCGACGGCAGCGTGGGCCAGTAGCGGGCGGTTCCGGTGCGCGGTTCACCGCCTGCGGCGCGTCCACTCCGGCCAGACGCGTTCGGCGTCGGATCTTCTGAGCCGCCCGCCGAGGTGCATCGAGCGCCACACGCCGCGGTACCCGGGGAGCACCCCGGACGCGATCAGGATGTGGCCCAGGATGAGCGGGGTCAGCAGATAGGTCGACCACCGGTGGACCAGGTTGCACCACGCGAACACCGGGCCGCCGGAGGCCAGGACCAGCCCGACGCCGCTCGCGATGAGAAGCGCGAGGAGGACCAGCATGGCGACGTTCGCGATGCGCTGCCCGGGGTCGAAGCGCCCGCTGTGCGGGGCGAACCGGCCGGTGAACGCGGCCGCGGGCCAGCGCCGGAGCCATGCCATGTCGCCCTTGGCGAACCGCACCGAGTCGGCCAGCAGCGACCGCAGCCCCCGCCGCCCGATCAGCGCGCCGCCGACCGCGACGGCGGCGAGGGCCCAGCCCGCGCCCGTGTGGATCTCGGCGTCCGACCAGCCGGTCGCCTCGGCCAGGAGGCTCGGTCGGCCCTCCTGACCGAGGGTGAGCCACCAGCCGGTCCCGAGCAGCACGAGCGTCGTCGCGTAGACGCCCGCGTGCAGCCACCGGGCGCGGGCGCTGTTGCGCCGAACCGGTTCAGTAGCCGTATCCGCCGCCGTCGTCCTCGTCCTCATCGCCGCCTCCCCCGCCGGTGCCGTCGCCGATCGTCACGGTGACCTCGTCTTCGGCCCCGGCCGCCGAGTGGTCGGCGTTGCGCAGCGACACGTTCAGCGTGTGCTCGCCCGGTTCGAGCCCTTCGAGCACGGGCGAATCGGCACTGACCTCGTACTCCTCGCCGTTCCCGGACTCGATCACCTCGTAGGTGCCGTCGTTCCCGTCGAAGTACAGGTGGACGTGGTGGTTCCCGGACTCGGTCGTGCCCAGCTCCTCGCTCGACTCGACGACGACGGTGAACGGCGCGGTGAGCTCGTCGCCCTCGGCGGGCTGCTCGATGCTCACGGACGGGCCGTCCCCGCCCGGGTCGGTCCCGCCGCAGCCGGCGAGGATCAGCGCGCCGACCGCCAGCGGCGCCGTCAGCTTCTTCAGCATGGTCTCGTCTCCCCTCGAAGCGTGGTGCGGAGGTAATACGGCCGGGCGCGCCGAAAGGATTGGCGTCCTCCGCAATCTCTCGGCGCGCGGTGGTCGTATATAGGGTGTGGAACTGTCAGACGAGGCGCTCCTGGCCGGGGTCGCCGCCGGGGACGCCGACGCGATGGCCGCGTTCGTGCGCCGCCACCAGGCGCGCGTCTTCGGGCTGGCGCTCTCGGTCGTGGGGGTGCGGGCGGTGGCCGAGGAGGTCGCCCAGGAGGCGTTCGTGCGGGTGTGGCGGCACGCGGGCGGATTCGACGCGCGCCGGTCGGCCGCGTCGACGTGGCTGCTGACGATCACGCGGAACGTCGCGATCGACGTGCTCCGGGTCCGCCGCGACCTGGCGACCGATCCGGTCGCCATGGCGCAGTGGCTGATCGCCCCCGGCAACGACGGCGACCGGGTCGACGACAGCCTCGGCGTCACCGACGCGCTCCGTGAACTGCCGCCCGAGCAGGCCGTCGCCGTGCTCCTGTCCGTGCATTTCGGACTGACGGCCCGCGAGATCGGCGAGCACCAGGGCGTCCCGCTCGGGACGGCGAAGACCCGCATCCGGACCGGACTCCTGCGCCTGCGCGCACTGCTGGAGGTGCACCGTGACTGACCATGACGCCGCATGCGGCGAGCTGTCGGACGCGCTGGCGGAGTTCGCCACCGGTGCCGCCGGCGGCTCCGACCGCGCGCGGGTGCTGCGGCACACGGCCGGTTGCAGCGAGTGCCGCGAGACCTTGGCCGCGCTGTCGGCCGCCGCGGACGAGGTGCTGCTGATCGCGCCGGAGCGGCAGCCGCCCGCCGGGTTCGAGACCGCCGTGCTGGACCGCATCGCGGCACTGGACGCCGCGCCCGCGCCCGCGCGCCCGCGCCGCAGGCTCGTGCGGGTGCTCGCCGCTGCGGCGGCGGCGCTGCTCGTCGGTGCCGCTGCAGCCCTGGGGGTCTGGCTGGCGACCGCGCCCGACCGCGAGCTCGCCGACTCCTACAGGGACACGCTCGGCGTCGCCGACGGCCGCTACTTCACGGCCGCCCCGGTGCTCGACTCCGGCGGCGCGCAGGTCGGGCACGTCTTCGCCTACCAGGGCGACCCGTCATGGGTCTTCGCCGTCCTCGACGGCGCCCCCGAGGACGGCGCCTGGCAGGTCGTCGTGGCCACCGAGGACTGGACCGGCACCATCGCGACCTGCGACGCCACCGAAGGCTCCTGCGGCGCAGGGGCAACGATCGACGCCGACGTCTACCAGCTCCGCGAGGTCGAGCTCATCGCCCCGAACGGAACGGTCCTGACCGCGACCTTCGATCACTAAGCCTCCCAGCCCGGCCACGGTCGGACTGGGCCGGAACGCGTTCGCGGCGGCGTCGATGACGACTTGGGCTGCGGTTCCCGAATCGAGGATCGTGTTCCGGGTCGACTCCGGATCGACCTTGACGGCCGTGACCGCGAGGCGCTCCGCGGCACCGGTCGAGAGCAGCGCGCCGACCTGCGCCGCATAGGCGGAGCCGCTCGACTCGCCGCGGACGTCCATCGCCACCACATGATTGGCGGCGATGTAGTTCCGCTCCCCCGTCTTCAGGCGAATGACGACGGGTGCCGACCCGGCCGGGCGGACCCGGTCGGCGTCGACGATCGCGGAGAAGTGGTTCCCGATGACGGAGTTGTCGCTGCCGCTGACGGCGAGCAGACCGAAGTCGTCGTCGAGTCCGTTGTCGACGCCGGAGAACGGGGCCCAGGGCTCGTGGTCCCGCAGGAAGTGGTTCGAGCCGACGAGGTTCTCCGAACTCGCCTCCAGGACGACCATGCCGGGGTAGAAGGAGTGCAGCCGGTTGTTCGTGACGCTCGACCTCGTGACGCCGTTGAGGCGCACACTGCTCGCCCCGCGCGGGAAGACGTTGTTCGCGGTGATCAGCAGCCCGCCATGGTGTTCCGCGTAGATCGAGTGGCCCTTGAAGCCGGCCCCGATCAGGTTGTCGGTGATCTTCGAGGCCTGGCCCCATCCGCGCAGTTCGATGCAGCTGCCGCACTCGGCGATGAAGTTGTCGTGGATCGAGAGCGCGTCGGCATTGTGGACGGTGAGCGCGTGTTCGAGGTAGATGAAGCCCATGCCGTTGACGCGGAACGAATCGTTGGCGTCCGCGACGTAGATGCCCGTCCTGCCGTTGACGTAGGTGTTCTCCGGGTCGAGCCCTGATCCGTCCGGGGCGAAGTGCAGCCCGTCGATGCAGAAGTCCGCGAACTCGACCGAGCTGATCCGCGGGCTCCCGCTCCGCGCGACGTAGAAGGCCGCGCCCGCGGACTCCTCTGCTCCCGCAGGCAGGTCGACGATGATGCGGCTGCCCCCGGGCCACAGCTCGTGGAGGTCCGGCCACTCGTCCTCGGGCACGTTGAAGCGGATGCTCGACGAGGTGAATCCGTGTCCGGCGCCCTCGATCCGCAGGAAGCTGATGTCGATGAGCACTTGGGTGCGGAGCCGGTAGTCCCCCGGCGGCACGTAGATCACGGCCCCGGGCTTGCCGCCGTCGTGCTCGTCGGTTGCTTTCTGCCTGCTCTTGACGTCCGCGATGATGCTGTTGAACACCTCGCCGATGTCCTCGGCCGCATCGCCGACGGGCCACTGCGTGACGTCGTAGTGGTTGTCGCCGGGCATGGCGGCTCGCCTTCCTGTCCGCGGTGGTGCAGCGACCTCCTCGACGGCGAGTCGGCCGTCGGCCCATCGGACCGGTTGCGGGTCGGTGATCTCGCCGATCCAGTTCCCGTGCTCGTCCTCGTTGCGGAACGCCAGGAAGCACCACTGGCCCGCGCGGTCCTGCACCAGTTTGCCGACGTAGCGGCGCTCGTCGGTGATGCGGTACGCCTCCTCCAACGCGAACGGCCCGGCCATGGAGTCGACGGAGTCGATCGGGAAGGCCCACACGCCGCCCACCGGGTCGCCGTCGCGGCGGCCTTGGGCCAGTTCGGAACCGAGGCAGGAGAACAGCCCGACCGGGGTGCCGTCAACGTCGGCGACCTGGACCACCTCGACATGTCCGAATCCGGCGCCCGGCTCGGACACCGGCGGCTGGACGGTCCAGTGGACCAGGTCCGGGGAGGTCGCGTGCCCGATCACACCCCGGTCGTCGGGAGCGCCGTGGTTCGCGCGCGCGGTGACCAGCATGTGCCAGCCGTCCTCGCCGCGGAACACCCACGGGTCGCGCCACGCCTGGTCCGGCCACTGCCGGGTCGCGGCCGTCTCGTACCAGCGGGGGTCCGGTTCGAGCACCTGCCGCTCGGGCTCGCGCCGCCAGGTGAAGAGGTCGTCGGAGACGACCGAGCTGATCCGCTGCTCCAGCCCGTCCTCGGCGCGGCTCACCGCCGTGTAGAACATCCGCCACAGGCCGTCGTCGCCGCGGACGACCGACCCCGTCCAGGTCGCGAGGTCGTCGAACGCGGGGGCGTCGTCCGGGACGACCGCGTCGGCGTGCTCGGTCCACGTCGTCAGGTCCGTGGAGGTCGCGTGCCCGATCACGGCGCGCCAGTGCCGGCGGTCGGGATCGAGGAGCGCCCTGGACGCCTTCAGGAAGAACAGGTGGTAGCGGTCGCCGTCGTCGGCGATCCAGAAGTCCCACACCCACGATGCGGTGAGTCGGAGCATGTCTCAGGCCTTTCGGTGTTCTCGGGGCGCGGCGACCGAGCCGCGGGTGACCAGGGGGCAGTGGAGGCGGGTCGGGACGTCGGCGGGGAGCTGCTCGGCGTCCCCGCTGAGCAGGTGCACGAGCATCTCGACGGCCCACTCCCCCATCTCGTAATGCGGCAGCGCCACCGTGGTGAGGCCGGGGAACAGGTTCGCGGCGATGAGCTCCTGGTTGTCGAAGCCCACAATGGACAGATCGCGTGGGATGTCCAGGCCCAGCTCGGCCGCGGCCCGGTAGGCGCCCATGGCCATCCGGTCGTTGTAGCAGAACAGGGCGGTCGGCCGGTCGTCCCTCGCGAGGAGCTCCCGCGCGAGCGTGTACCCGGGGAGGGTCTCCGAGGGCGCCTGGAGGATCAGCCGCTCGTCGATCGGGATGCCGTGCCGGTGCAGCACGTTCTTGTATCCGATGAGGCGCTCGTGCGTGGCGGGCACGTCGTCGTCGTTGTTGAGGAAGCCGATGCGCCGGTGCCCGGCCTCGACGAGGTGGGTGACGGCGGCGACCGCGCCGCCCACCTCGTCGGGGACGACCGCGGGGAGGGCCCCGTCCCGGTCGGTCGCGTCGATGAGCACGGCGGGCACGCCCCGCAGGTTCTCGGGCGCGGACACCTGGCGGTGGTACATGGTCGCGTACAGGACGGCCTCCACCTGCCGGTCGATGAGCGTCTGCACGTCGTCCCCGTGGGAGCCGCCGCTCTCGCGGTCGGCGTTGACGATGACCAGGGTGAAGTCGTGGGCGCGGGCAGCGTTCTGCGCGCCGAGGATGATCCGGCCCGCGTGCGGGGTGGTCGCGATCTCCTCGCTCAGCAGGCCGATCAGGCCGGACCGGTTGGTGCGCAGCGCACGAGCCGCCCGGTTGGGGCCGTAGCCGAGCCGGGCCGCCGCTTCGCGGACCCGCGCCCGCGTCTCCGCCGAGACCCGCGTCTGCGGGGTGTCGTTGAGGACGTGGGACACCGTGGTGATGGAGACGCCGGCCAGTTTGGCCACGTCTCGGATGCCGACGCCGTTCACCGCCATGGTCGTCTCCTGCCTGTTTGGATCGGGTTGCGTCCGTTCATCCTTTCACTGCCCCCAGGGTCAGGCCCGCGACGATGTGGCGCTGGAGCACGAGGGTCAGCAGGATGACCGGGAGCGAGTACGCGGCGGCCAGCGCCGTCATCGCGCCCCAGTCGAGTCCGAACTGCGTCTGGAAGTTCGCGATCACGATGGGGGTCGTCTGCGCGCGCACCGAAGTGAGCAGCAGCGCGAACAGGAACTCGTTCCACGAGGCGAGGAACGCGAAGATCGCCGTCACCGCGAGGCCGCCGGACACCACCGGCAGCACGACCCGCCAGAGCGCTCCGAGCCGCGACGCACCGTCCATTTTGGCGGCTTCTTCGAGCTCGTCGGGGACGGCCTCGAAGAAGCTCGCCATGAGCCAGATCGAGAGCGGCAGCGAGATCGTCGTGTGGGCGATGGCGAGGGCGAATGAGGTGTCGGCGATCCCCAAGGCGCGCATGGTCTCCACAAGCGGAGCGCCGATCGCGATCGTCGGCACCATGCGGGTGACGAGCGCCGCGAGCACGAACACCCGCCCGCTCGGCGTGCGGTACCTGGTGACCGCGTAGGCGGCGGGGACGGCGAGCACGAGGGAGATGAGCGTGCTGAGCACGGCCGTCGTGACGCTGTTGACGAGCGCCGGGACGACGCCCTCCTTCGACAGGGCCGCGACGTAGTTCTCCAGCGTCCACGCGTCCGGGAGCACCGACGGGGGCACCGCGATCGCCTCGCTCGGGGGTTTGAAGGAGGTGAGGAGGAGGTAGGCGAACGGGAAGCCGTACAGCACCAGGATCACGGCGAGCAGGACGCCGAGGATCGCCTTCGTGGACCGGCGGCGGGTCTCGATGCCGTTCATCGCGCCTCCCCCGGCCGCCAGATCGCGGCGACGGCGATCGACGCGACCAGGAGCATCCCGATGAGGTAGACCGTGCCCATCGCGCTCGCGAGTCCGATGTCGCCGTAGCGGGTCATGGTGCGGTAGACGAGCAGGCTGAGCGTGGTCGTGCTCTCCTGCGGGCCGCCGTCGGTCTGGATGAGGATGATGTCGAACGCGCGGGCCGCGTCGATGCCGCGCACGATGAGCGCGACGGCCATCACCGGGCGCAGCAGCGGGATGATCACCCGCAGCAGCATCGTGGGGTACCGCGCGCCGTCGATGCGGGCGGCCTCCAGGATCTCGCCCGGGATGGTCTGGAGCCCGGCGAAGAGCACGAGGGTGATGAACGAGGTCGTCAGCCACACGTCGGGGAGGGCGACCGCGAAGATCGCGATCGTCGGGTCGCTCAGCCAGCCGATCTGGTTGGCGCTCTCCAGGATCCCGGCCCGCACGAGGAGCTCGTTGACGATGCCGAAGTTGTCGATGAGCAGGAAGCGCCACAGCAGCCCGGCCACGACGGGCGCGATCATCAGCGGGTACATGAAGACCGTGCGGAACACCGCCGAGCGGCGGCCCAGGGCCGCGAAGATCAGCGCGACGGCGAGGCCGACGGCGAATTCGAGCGCGACCACGACGACCGTGTAGACGACGGTGCGGAGCGCCGCGCCCTGGAACGAGGCCGAGGCGAACGCGTCGGTGAAGTTCTGGAGGCCGACGAAGGCGCGGGGTCCGCCCGCGATCGGCGAGATGTCGTAGAAGGCGTTCGAGACGAACCGCAGGAGCGGCCACAGCACGAAGGCCGCGAGGAAGAGGGCTGCCGGGGCCATGAGCAGCAAGGCGAACCGGCGATCGTTGACACGCACAGTGGATGGTCTTTCTGGTCGGTCGGGGCGGTCGGCGGCGGCGGTGCCGCCGACCGCCGGAGCGGAAGGGCCTGCGGCTATTGGAGGATCGCCTCGATCTGCGCTTCGGCCTCCTGGAGCAGGGCGGCGTTGTCCGCGCCCGGCTCGACGGCCTTCTGGAGCATGGGCGTGAGCACGGTGTCGACGATCTCCTGCCACTGCGGGGTCGCCGGGCGGGCGCGGGTGGCCGGGGCGTTGAGCGTGTCGAGGAGGGCCGGGTAGTGCTCCATGCCCGCGACCCCCGCCTGCGACTCGAACGCGGAGATGCGCGCGACCAGGCCCAGCGACGTGTCGATCGAGAGGTCGTTGTGCTCGTAGGCGAACGCGACGAAGTCCTTCGCCAGCTCCTGCTTCGCGCTCGCCGCGGGCACCGAGAGGTACCAGGCGCCGGGCACCCCGGCGACGCCGCCCGCGCCCGCGATCATGGGCGCCGCGCCGATGTCGCCCGCGACGGGCGAGTCGTCGGGGGTCTGGGTGTAGGCGTGGCCCCAGAACCGCATCATGGCGAGCTGCCCCTGGTAGAAGAGGTTCTGCGCCCCGGCCCAGTCCAGTTGGGCCGCCCCGGCGGGGGCGTACGGCAGGAGGCTCGTGTAGTAGTCGAGCGCCTCCAGGTGCTCGGCGTCGTTGATCGTGACGTCGCCGGTCTCGGCGTCGAGGACCATGTGCTCCTCGCCGGTCTGCGAGACCGTGGCGAGCCACTCGGTCTCGACGGCGCCCTTGACGTCGGTGCCGTAGAGGTCGGTCTGCCCGTCGCCGTCCGTGTCGCGCGTGAAGAACTCCGCGGCGTCGCGGTACTGCTCCCAGGTGGTGGGAGGCGCGAGCGGGTAGCCGTACGCCGCTTCGAAGTCGGCCTGGTTCTGCGGGTCCCCGAACAGGTCGGTGCGGTAGTAGAGGATCTCGGAGTTGGTGAAGATCGGCATGCCGACGTACGCGCCGCCGACCTGCGCCTCGCTCACGAGGCCCGGGAACAGGTCCGCTTTCACCTCGTCGGTGAACAGGTCGTCGAGGGGCGCGACGCCGTCGGCGAAGGCGCTGAGCCAGATCGCGTCGAGGGCGGCGACGTCGAAGGACACGCTGCCCGAGCCGAGCTCGGTCTGGATGCGGTCGTAGAGGCCGTCGTAGGGCAGTTCGACGAGGGTGACCGTGGTGCCGGTCTCCTCCTTGAAGAGGTCGGCGATCGGCTGGAGTTCCGCCAGTCCCCCGCCTTCGACGACGACGGTGAGCTCGTCGTCCGCGGCGTCGCCGCCTGCGCCGCATCCCGAGAGCGCGAGCGTGCAGGCAGTCGCCGCGGCGGTGGCGAGGGTCGCGGTCCGGGCACGGCCGCTGGTATTGCGAAGCGACTTCACTTCGACTCCGTTCTTGTAGCAGCTCTGCTACGCGTGAGGGGTCACCGTCGAGGCCGGTGACAAAACGTTTTGACAAAACGTCTTGGCACGAGTCTGCGACCCCGGATCGGGGACTGTCAATGCCAAACACTGAAAAAATTTGCCAAAATCGTTTGGCACATTGACCAGGCAGAACGCGCGGCCCTAGCATTCTTCAGCACGGTGCCAAATCCATTTGGCTCCTGCCCCTCGACGAAGACGGAGCACCCATGAGCCCCTCGCCCGCCGGCCCCGGCCGCCGCACCCTCCTCCTCGCCCTCGGCGCCGCCGCCGTCCTCGCGGGAGTCGGCGCGCCCCGGCCCGCCCGCGCCGAAGCGGAGACGGCCCCGGCGCAGGACGCCGCGGACCGGCCGCACCGCACCCTCATCGGCCTGATCTAGTCCGCCGCCCCCTCACCACCACATCGACCTCGACGAAGCGGGAGACCACCATGCCCTCGACCATCTACGACGTGACCACCTGGACCGTCCCCGGCAGCCCCGGCACGACCGCATACACCGACATCGGCGCCGTCGTGAACAGCATCATCGCCGACATCAAGGCGAACCAGCCGAATCAGGCGTCGAAACCGGGCGCGGTCGTCTACATCCCGCCGGGCGACTACTCGCTGAAGACCCGCATCGTCATCGACGTCAGCTACCTCCAGATCAAGGGCTCCGGCCACGGGTTCACCTCGTCGAGCATCCGCTACAACAGCGGCAGCACCTCCGGCTGGTGGGAGATCTGGCCGGGCGGCAGCCGCATCAAGGTCGAGAACACCGACGGGAACGCGGAGGCGATCCTCATCAGCCGCGGCGGGTCGCCGCGCCTGAGCTCGATCGAACTGGTCGACTTCTGCCTCGACGGGCTCTCGTTCACCCCCGACCAGAACAGCTACCGCAACGGCAAGATCGGCGTGCGCTCCACAAGCGACACCGACTCGCTGCGCATCGCCGGACTGGGCCTGGTCTACCTCGAACGCGGCGTCGTGCTCACCGGCGTCGACGCGTTGCAGCTCAACGGCAACTTCATCGCCGAATGCGGCAGCTGCGTCGAACTCGTCGGCTCCGGGCAGGCGACCATGGTCAACGGCAACCACCTCGGCGCCGGACCGGCGGGGTTCTCGCTCTTCGCGGAAGGCCACTTCGGACTCATCGTCTCGGGCAACAACGTCTTCCCGCGCGGCAAGAGCTCCGTGCACCTGAAGAACTGCAACGACTCCACCGTCTCGGCCAACCGCCTCCACTCGTTCTCCTCCGGCATGGTGACCCTCGAAGGCGACTGCCGCAACAACCTCATCGGCGCGAACCACTTCCTGCGCAACCGCGAGTCCTTCGGCCCCTTCCAGGGCGTGCCGCTCACGACCGACGACCTGTTCGGCCTGGTCCACATCAACGGCAGCGGCAACACCGTCACCGGCAACCACTTCACCTACGACGTGCCCTCCGCCTCCATCACCCCCTCCGGAGCGGTCCCGACCATCGTCCTGGTGAAGTCCGGCAGCGGCAACTACCTGGCGACGAACCACCACGTCGCGAACGTCGGCGTCCGCTCGGCCGTGCTCGACGGCAGCACCACGAACACGAAGGTCCTCGACTCCGGCACCACCGCCGAATTCCAAGCCCTCAGCGGAGCGACCTACGGCTTCCGCGCCACCCCCTAGCCCACTGCGACGGCGCGCCCGGAGCCTCAAGCCCCCGGGTGCGTCAGCCCTGCCGCCGCAAGGTCGAGGACGAACCAGTCTCCGGTGTCGGTGAATCGGTGGAGTCGCCTCCCGCGGGCGATGGTGGCGGCGAAATCACAGCCGTCATCGGTGCCGATGTGGAAGGTCTCCCGCAGGACGGTGCCGGACTCGATGAGCGTGCCGGTGGTCAGCGTGTCCGGCCCGGCGCCGTACCCGCCGATCCATCCTGCCGCCCCGTCGTCGATCAGGAACCCGTGCGCACCTGCGGCGACGTCGTTCTGCCACGTGGTGACCCGCTGCTCGTCGACGCGGACCAGGGGGAAGTCCGGATACACGGAGGCCCACACCGTTTCGTCAATGACGTTGAGCGCGTAGCAGTCGCCGATCCAGGGCGCCTCCGGATCGTCGAAGGAGTAGGACCAGACTTGACGCAGGTCCGAGTCGAACTCGACGAGCCCGGGGGCGCCGATCGGTTCGGGCGCACCAGTTCCGCCCCATCCGTTGTTGCCGAAGACGCCCTCGTCGAAGTAGGCGGCGATGATCCGGCCGCTCAGGGTGGTCTGCACATCGGCGATGCCGTCGCCGAACGTGCCGGTCCGAGCGATTCCGCCGGCGGGGTCGATGACCACCGCGTTGTGCTCAGCGATGCCTGCGCTGACGCGGCACCTCGTCCCGACGATCAGGAGCCGGCCCCCCGGCAGGGGCTGAAGATTCGGGAAGGCGAGTGTCATGCCGTCGATCTCGGTGACGGTCTGGCGCCCGTCCGGCGCAGCGACGACGACCCGGGCCGACCAGGGCGGCACCTGCGAAGCCGGCGAACGGACGCCGTTGGCGTACTCGACATAGCCGAAGATCCGCTCGGCCAGCGCGTCCGGACCCCATAGCGTGACGGCTTCACCGGCCGGTCCCACATGGGCGGTGAGGAGCACATCGCCGGGCCGCGGCGGAGTCAGGCGGTGCAGCAGCCGCATCGGCACCGAACGCGGTGCAGGCTCTGGTATCTCGGGGTTGGAGGGCATGCGGGCATTCTGGCATGACGTCAGGGACCGGCAGTCGGGCGCGGTGCCGGCAACGACGGCACCGCGCCGGAGGTGGTCACCCACGCCGGCGAACCACTCGCCGCCCGAGGGGACTGCCGACCTCACCGCCGGAGAGGGTCGTCAGTGAATGCACTCGAACGGGCAAGTGTCGGCTAGCCGACAGCCGCGGGGACCTCGCCGGAGGGCGGTGGTCGTTAATGTCGGTTGATGGACCCCATCCCCCTCAGCGAGGCCGTGAACGAACTGCGCAAGGAGCTGAAGCTGGCGCTGGAGCAGGCCGATGACAAACTCCACTTGGAAGTCAACGAGGTCGAGCTCGAACTCTCGCTGGACTTCAGCCGGCAGCGCGGGGGCGGCCTCAAGTTGTCGGTCCCGAGCCTCGGCGGCGCCGAAGCCAACGCTGGCAGCACGACCGCGCGCCTTCACCGCGTCAAGCTCCTCCTCAGCCCGACCCTCGCCGCGGAGGACGGCGGGCAGCCGGGCGTGCTGAACCTGTCTTCGGAAGAACCGGACGACGGGAAATGGTGAGCCCGACCACGACGACGCACGATGCCTGAGTTCGACCCCCGCAACCACCAGGACCAGATCGTCCGCGTCAAGACGCTGACCTTCGACGCCGACGGGAACCGACTGCCGCCCCGCGCGATGACCGGCTACCTCGTCGCCGACGAGCTCGTGGTCACCTGCGCCCACGACGTGGTCGGCAGTGTGAAGATCCGGGTGGTGCAGTCCGATCGCGGCATCGATCTGCCCGGGGAGCTCGCGTGGCCCCTGCCCGGGGTCGACGAGGTCGACACCAACCTGCTCGATGTCGCGGTGGTGCGGGTCCCCGGATTGAAGGCACCGCCCGGACGCCGCACCGGCTGGGGCCATTACTCGGGCTTGGTCGGGCATGTCGAGGCCGGCGGCATCGGGTTCCCGGTCGCCTCCAGCGACGGCGCCCGGACGCACCCGACGCCGGTCAGCGGGACGATCACTCCGGGCGAGGGCGCGGAGCGGCACCGGCTGGTCCTGACGGTCACGACGGCGCGGCCGGAGCAGCCGGAGCACTGGGTCGGCCTGTCGGGCATGGCGATCCAGGACCGGAACGGGGACCTGCTCGGTATCGTGGCGCAGCTCCCGGAGGGCTGGGACGGCAGGCGGCTGCACCTCGTCCCCGCCCAGCTGATCCTGGGCCAACCCAGGCTCCACGCGCTGCTCGAACGCCCGGTGCTGCGCTCGCTCGGCGCCAAGCACCCCTTGATCAAACCCGCGTTCGAGGAGATCGGCGAGGAGACCGAGTTCAATCTCATCACCGCGAGGTACGGCCAGGTCCGGTTCGTCGAGGCGAGCCACGGATCGGAACTCGACGAGCTCGCCTCCTGGTGCACCGGCGCCGAGGACCGCTCCCCTGAATGCGACGTGCGCGTGCGGATGCTCCTGGGGCCGGGCGGGTCGGGCAAGACGAGGCTCGCCGCCGAACTGTGCAAACGCGTCCAGGGCTCCGAGCAGAAGTGGCTCGCGGGGTTCGCCCGCGAGGAGGGGGCCGTCCCGTGGGACGAGCACGAGCCGCAGCATCCCACGCTCGTCGTGTTCGACTATGTGGAGCGTCCGGCCGTCGCCGCCAAGGTCGCCGTCTTCCTGCGGCATCTCGACCGCCTCGGCCCGGCGCTCAAGGCCCGGGTCCGCGTGCTCCTGGTGTCCCGCAACGCCCACGAGTGGCGCGAGCACATCGACCTGCAGGGCGGGGGCGTGCTGAGCCGGCGGCTGCGGGCAGAAGGGGCGTCGGCAAGCCTCACGCTGCGCGCGGAGGAGTTCACCCCGCAGCTGCGGGAGCTCCACTTCCACGCCGCCTTCGACCGGTTCGCCGAGACCGGAAAACCGGTCGACCTCACCGAGCATCTGCGCGTCGTCGCCGACGAGGAGTTCGAGTCGCCGCTGCTCGTGCACATCGCCGCGCTCCTGGCGGCCCGCGGCGACGGCGTGCCCTTCTCCAGGGCCGAGACGCTCCAGAGCACCCTGCTGTCCTATCTGATCCGCCGGGAGCGCAAGACGCGGTGGGCCGACAAGCGGGCCCTGACCACGACGATGATGGACCCCGAGGACACCCAGCAGGCGCTCCACGCGGTCGCGATCATGACGCTGACGATCCCCACGATCGAGGAGGCCGAGGAGTTCCTGAAGTCCTCGAAGCTGTGGGTCGACCAGGACAACGCCCACCGGCGCGAGGCCGTCCTCGCCGTCATGGACCTCTACCCGGCGACGGACGAGAGCGGGTGCCCCGCCGACACCGCGGCGCCGATCGAGCCCGACCTCGTCTCGGAGCACCTGCTCATGGAGATCAGGGACCTCGGCACCGTCCTAGAGGGACTCCACCGGCAGCACCTGAACGTGCGGCACTACGCGCGGCTGCTCCACATCCTCTCCCTCGCCTGCGACCACTACCCCGAGCGCGGCAACGAGCTCTTCCAGACCTCGCTCCGCGAGGCGCTGAAGCAGGTCGGCGAGAGCACCTCGCACTGGTCGATGCAGGGCGGCGACACCGTCGCCGACCTGTTCGGGCAGAGCCTCCCCCGCCTGATCCAGAGCGCCTCCAACCAGGCCGGTAAACAGGACCCCGTCACCGCCACCATCCTCACCGGCGCCCTGGTCCAAATGCGGGACAACGTCCACATGCAGGCAATGGCGGCCGGCCTGGAGTTCGGCTGCTGCCACGGCACGCGCGAACTGGTCGAACTCCGCTGCGCCCTGCTCTCCCTCACCGTGCGGCACCATCGGCGCGGCGACGACCGCGAAGCGCTGCTCGGGAGCCTTGAACGGCTGGTGGACACTCTGCTCGAACTGGAACTGCACGGCGAGGTGATGGCACCGTTGAACGAGCTCCTCGCGATCCGCGCAGCCCTGGGGCACGCGGACCCGGAGGACTACTCGCCGAACACGGCCCAGATCGACCGGCTCATGCAGCAGTTCCTCGCCCGGGGCCTGCACGACGACGCCTTCACGCTGATGCGGGTCGCGCTCTCGGTGCACCGGCGCATCGAAGAGGACGATTTCCCGTTCTACGGCAAATATCTGCGGGTCCTCGACGAAGTACACCTCGCGCTCCGGCATTCGGGGCGCCTCTCCGAATCCCTGGAGATGGTCCGCGAAGCGATCCGGGCCCGCCAGGTCCTCGGCATCGACGACGCCGCGTCGCTCGGGGAATCCATCGTCGCGCTGTCGCGCCTCGCCGACATGTACTCCCGTAGCGGGAACCATTCGTCGGCGGCGTCCACAGCGTTGGAGGCGGTCAGGCTCCTGCGGTCGCTCGGGGAAGAGGACGATGCGGTCTACCGCGGCTTCATCGAGACGGTCGACCGCTCGATCTCGGCCATGATGGACGCCGAGGACGCCGCGGCATACGTCGCATTGCTGCAGGAGGCCATGGTGCTCCGCGCCTGGCGGTCGGAGCGGAACCCGTCCACCCGCCCCGCGTACGCCGAGGCGCTCGAACACTACGGGAACCGGCTGTGGACTCGGGGGAACAGGACGTGGGCCGTGCTCCTGTTCAGGAGGGCGGTCGCGTTCAGGGCGGGCCTGGCCTCCGACGACGACCGCGCCTCGCAGATCGCGCTCTTGTCGGCGCTGTACGACCTGATCGCGGCGCTGACGCACATCGGCGGCGACTCCGACGACCGCGCCGACTTCCTGGCCCGCGCCGCGGCGCGGTGGCAGGAGCTGTCCGAGACGGACCCTAAAGCCGACCACGAGCAGGCCCTCGTCCTTGAGATGCTCGCCTCGGCACAGCTCAAGGCGAACGACCGCAAAGAGGCAGGCAAGTCCCTCGACCGGGCCGAGCGCATTCGGCGGCGGTTCGCCGAAACCGGCGACTACCGGTACCGGAAGCTGACCTCGTCCTTTCAAGCGACGCTTGCGAAGGCGAAGCGACTCGGCGGCTCGTTCGCGCGGCCCTCGGACGAGGAGCACCTCGACGAACTCCGGAGTCTGCGCGTCGCGAGCGGCCGCATCGACCTCCTGGTGTCACTCCACCTGGTGCGGTACGGGACCGACGCCAAGAACCGGCTCGGCACTCGGGAGCGCTGCGACGTCCTCGCCGAAGCGGTCCGCAACTACGAGCGGATGAACTCGGACCGGCAGCAGGCGTACGAGGAGTCGCGCACGCTCGCGCGCGTCGCGCTCATCGAGGCGTATGCGGCGGGAAAGGTGTCCACCAGACGGGCATTGCGCGAGGCCACCGAGGTCCAACGCTACTGCCGGATCTCCGCCAGCCTGCTGGCGAACCGCGCACGGGACGCCCGCAAGGCGATCGCGAAGGAGCGGGGCACCACAGGGAAGACGCTGCGAGCCACCGGGGGCGTCGTCGCTTTCATCGGAACCATCACCCCGATCCTCCCGGTCCTCCTGTGGTACCGCGTCCTCACGATAGGCCGGGCCGACGGCGATCCCGAGAAGGTCTCGCTATCCCTGAGCTGGGGCGTCGCGGTCATCATGACGATCGGAGTCATCTATCTCATAGCGGCGATCGGACTCACCTACGGCATCGGTTTCGAGAACGGCGGTACGAAGATCCCGGACTACCTCGCGATGATCGGGCTTTTCAGCGTCATCCCACTGCTGGCGGGCGGGATCTACATAATCGCGCAGGTTTCACTTTCGGACCTGAAGCCGCTGTCCACTGGAACGCTCTGGGCGACCGCTCTCGCACCCCTCGGCGCCATCGCGGTATCGGCCTTGTCCATCCACCTACTCACAATCCTGCGAAAGTGAACAGCGGCCCTCCCACAGCGCCGTATCGCATAAGGAACGAAGCCGCTTCCCCTCGCTGACGACCCGTGCGGCCGCCATGACGGACGAGGAGCGACCATGAAGGTCACACTGTTCTACTTCGAACCGTCCATTGGAATGAGAGGGCCGAGATGATCCTGCGAACCTGGTCGGCGCGGGCCACTGCAGAGGGCGCCGATGCCTATCGGCGGTACTTCGAGGGCGTCCTGCTGGCGGAGCTGCGCCGTCAGCTCGGTTTTCAAGGCGCCCATCTGGTCGCGGGCGGTGCCGACGGCGCCCCCGACCGGGAGCTCATGGTGCTGACGTTCTGGGAGTCCTACGAGGCGATCCGCGCCTTCGCGGGCGAGCAGCTCGACGCGGCCGTGGTCGAGCCCGAGGCGCAGGCGGTTCTGACCGAGTTCGACCGGACCGTGGTCCACCGGGAAGTCCTGGCCGTAGGCGGTCCGTGACGGTCGAGCACGGCGTCGGCGGCCCGCGCGGCCGCTCGCGCGCTCAGGGTGCGCAAGCAGGTGTCGGATGTTGCCGCGGCGTTGCCGTTCTCGCTGACGCCCGCGCAACGGGCGGTGCGGTGGACTTGTGCCGTCGGGCTGCATCCCTCCCCGACCGGAGCGACAGGACGGATCATCATGGGCACCTTCAAGAAGACCGCAATGTGGACGGGCATCGTGCTCACCGGCTTGTGCGGCATCGTGCTGCTCGGCGGCGGCAAGATCACCTCGGGCGCGCTGCTGATCGTCACCGCTTTCGTGACGGCGATGCTGGTCGGACGCTCCAGGATCCCCGTCTGGCTTCGCGTCGTCCTGATCTGCGCGGTCTTCGCCCTGGTCATCGCGAACATCTCCACCACCCAGATCCCGGACCCCTCGGACCCCATAGCGATGGGGTGCGGCGAGGAACTCGCCTTCGACTACGAGCCGAGCGGCTTCAAGTTCCTGGACCAGGTGGTCCGCATCTTCAACACCTTCCTCGCCGAAGCCGCGCCGTCCTGACGACGGGCAGAGCAGGAACCGGATTCGAACGGCGGCATCGGGCCCGGGCCGGCCCCACGGCTACGCTGTCCCGATGCCCCGGCTCCTGCGCATCGACTCGTCCTATGAAGCGGACGGGTCCGTCTCCCGCGACCTCACCGGCGTCTTCGCGGACGCCTGGCGCGGCCGCGGCGAGGCGTACGACCTCGTCGAACGCGACCTGCGGACCGACCCGGCGCCGCACCTCGCGCACGCAGGCTTGCACTGGGCCCGGGCGCTTCGCGGGGAACCCGCGGAGGAGGAGTCGTACCGCGAGGCGGCCCGGACGCAGCAGGCGCTCGTCGACGAGCTGCTGAGCGCGGACGCGCTGCTGATCGGCGCGCCCATGTACAACTACGCGATGCCCTCGACGCTGAAGGCCTGGATCGACCAGGTCCACGTGCGGGGCCTCACGTCCGCGGACGACCGGGACACCCGGCCGCTGCGCGGCCGCAGCGCCGTCATCGTGGCTACGCGGGGCACCGTCCACGAGTCCGGGACCGTGAACGAGCACCGCGACCACGTGGTGCCGCCGCTGCGGCTGATCCTCGGCGAGGAGTTCGGCATGGAGGTCGCCGTCGTGACGGTCGACCGGACCCTCTCGACTTCCGTTGCGGCGCTGTCGCACGAGCGGCCGGCCTTCGCGGCCGGGCGGCGCGCCGCCGCGGCGCGCCTGGCCGCGCTCGCGCGTTCGATCGGCTGAGCGGCCGGTCCGGCTCCCGTGCGGCCGTGGCAGTATTGCGTCTGCCATCAGTACTAGCCGACCGGCCAGTGGAGAGCGTTCAGGAGCGGACATGGATTTCCGAAGTCAGGCTGCCGCCATCGAGGACGAGCTCGTCGCGCTGCGCCGCGAGCTGCACCGGTACCCGGAGGTCGGGCTCGACCTGCCCGGGACGCAGGCGGCGGTTCTCGCCGCGCTCGACGGGCTGCCGCTGGAGATCACCCTCGGCAAGGCCGCGACCTCGGTGACCGCGGTCCTGCGCGGCGGCGGGCCGGGCCCGGTCGTGCTGCTGCGCGGCGACATGGACGCGCTCCCCGTCGTCGAGGAGAACGACGCCGACTACGTCTCCCGGCGCGTCGGCACCATGCACGCCTGCGGCCACGACCTCCACACCGCGGGCCTCGTCGGGGCCGCGAAACTCCTTGCGGCGCACCGGGACGAGCTGCACGGCGACGTCGTCTTCATGTTCCAGCCGGGCGAGGAGAGCGGCGACGGCGCCGGGCACATGATCGCCGAAGGCGTGCTCGACGCCGCGGGCCGCAGAGCGGACGCGGCGTACGGCCTCCACGTGATGTCGGACCGGCTGCCGCGCGGCGTGTTCACTACGAAGCCCGGGCCGATGATGGCGGCGATCTCGGCGCTCACGGTGAAGGTGGTCGGCGCCGGCGGGCACGGCTCCCGCCCGCACACCGCGCTCGACCCGATCCCGGCCGCGGCCGAGATCGTCACGGCGCTCCAGACGCTCGTCACCCGCCGGTTCTCGGTGTTCGACCCGGTCGTGCTCACCGTGGGCACGTTCCACGCCGGGACCCGGCACAACATCATCCCCGACAGCGCGGTGTTCGAGGCCAGCGTCCGCACGTTCTCGGAGGAGGCGCTCGCGCGGGTGGAGCACGAGTCGGTGCGCCTCGCGGAGGGCATCGCCGCCGCGCACGGCCTCACTGCCGAGGTCCGGTTCGTGCGCGAGGACCCGGCCACGGTCAACGACCCCGCCGAGGCCGCGTTCGTCGCCGAGACGGTGCGCGACCTGTTCGGCGCGGAACGGTACGTCGAGATGACCGATCCCGTCACCGGTTCCGAGGACTTCTCGCGGGTGCTGGAGCAGGTGCCCGGCAGCTACCTGTTCCTCGGCGCGACCGTGAAGGACGACTTCCGCGAGGCCGCCTCGAACCACTCGCCCCGCGCCGCGTTCGACGACGCCGTCCTCGCCGACGGCGCCGCGCTCCTCGCCGAGCTCGCCTTCCGCAGGCTGGCGCGCGGCTGAACCGATCGATCAGGAATCGAGAAGCGCGGCTCAGCTGGGAAAACTAGCATCGAGGGCATCAGGGAAACGACATCGAAGGAGCCCGTGATGACCGCGAAGCAGACCGCCAAGACCTCCGTCGCCTTCACCGACGAGGAGCGTTCGGCGATGAAGGAGCACGCCGAGGAGCTGAAGAGGGAGCAGCGCCGCGGCAAGCGCGCGACGAAGGCCGACGGCACGGCCGACGTCCTCGCGAAGATCGCCGAGATGGAGGGCCCCGACCGCGTCCTCGCCGAGCGGATCCACGAGATCGTCACCGCCAACGACCTCACCCCCAAGACCTGGTACGGCATGCCCGCGTACGCCAGGGACGGCAAGGTCGTGTGCTTCTTCCAGAGCGCCCAGAAGTTCAAGGCCCGCTACGCCACCCTCGGCTTCAACGACTCGGCCGCACTCGACGACGGCGACATGTGGCCGACCGCCTTCGCCCTCACCGACATCACCCCCGCCGTCGAGAAGCGCATCGCGGCCCTGGTCGCCCAGGCCGCAGGCTGACGGGCCGCTCGACTTCAGGCCGCGCCCCGGCGGACGCGCGGTCAGAAACCGGCGAGCGCCAGGAACTCCTGACGGGAGCTGGGATCGGTGCGGAGCGTGCCGAGCAGGGTCGAGGTCACGGTGCTCGAACCGGTCGCCAGCGCACCGCGCAGCGTCATGCACGAGTGCTCGGCCTTGAGGACGACGCCGACCGCTGTGGCGCCCAGCTGCGCCTGGAGCCAGTCCGCGGTCTGCTTCGTCAGGCGCTCCTGCGTCTGCGGCCGGCACGCGAAGTGCTCCACGACGCGGGCGAGCTTGGAGAGGCCGAGGACCCGCTCGCCGGGCAGGTAGCCCACGCAGGCGTGGCCGGTGAACGGCAGCAGGTGGTGCTCGCAGATCGACCGGAACGGGATGCCGCGGGCGAGCACGAGCTCGTCGTAGCCCTCCTCGTTGGGGAACGTGGTGAGGTTGAACGGGCGCGGCGTCAGCATCTCGGCCCAGGCCCGGGCCATCCGCCCGGGCGTGGCCCGCAGGTGCTCGGAATCGTGGTCCATGCCGAGCGCCTTGAGGAAGGCGGCCGCGGCGGCCTCCGCCGCGACCAGGTCGGGCTCGACGGCCCCTTCCCGGTCGCGGAACTCGGGGCGGGGCGCTGCGGTCGTCGACATGCGGGTCTCCTTCTAAAGACAATCAGCATTGTTTTTAGTGTCGGCAGCCGACGCCTGTTTGTCAAGATTCATTGGTGGTAGAGTCCCGCCATATGAACCAGGCCCCCGACCAGGCGTGGCATCCCGAGGCGCTCGCGAACCCGGTGCGGCGCCGGGTCTTCGACTACGTCGCGGCGCAGACCGCACCGGTCCGCCGGGACGAGGTGGCCGCCGCGGCCTCGATCAGCCGCACGCTCGCCGCGTACCACCTCGACCGGCTCGTCGACGCGGGCCTGCTCGCGGTCGGCTACGCCCGGCCCGAAGGCCGCGGGGGCCCCGGCGCCGGGCGGCCCGCCAAGCAGTACCGCCCCGCGCGGGAGGAAGTCTCGGTCTCGATCCCGCCCCGCGACTACGCGCTGCTCGCCGAGATCCTCGCCGACGCCGTCACCGCCTCTGATTCCGAAGCGCTGCAACAGGTCCTGCACGCCGCCGCCGAACGCCGCGGTCGCGCCGTCGACGGTTCCGCCGGGCTCCTCGCGGCCCTGGCGGACTGCGGGTACGAGCCCCGGACCACGCCGGAGGAGGACATCGAGCTGGCCAACTGCCCGTTCCACCGGCTGGCCCAGCAGGAGGCCGCGCTGGTCTGCGGCCTGAACGTGCCCTATCTGCGCGGCGTCCTCGCCGCGGCCGCCGCCGATCCCGACCGCGTCGAACTCGCCCCGGGCCCCGGCCGCTGCTGCGTCCGCATCCGGCAGGAGTAGCACCGGCGCGACGTACGCGTCCGCGGCGCGTCGGCCCTGGTAGGTTCGCGCGCATGGACACCGCCCGCTCGATCAGTCTGTTCCTGCTCGCCGCGCTCGCCGAGATCGGCGGCGCCTGGCTCGTCTGGCAGGGGCTGCGCGAGCACAAGGGGGTCCTGTGGATCGCCGCGGGCGTGGTCGCCCTGGGCGCCTACGGGTTCGTGGCCGCCTTCCAGCCCGACCCGAACTTCGGGCGCATCCTCGCCGCGTACGGCGGGGTCTTCGTCGCCGGGTCCCTCGCCTGGGGCATGGTCGCCGACGGATTCCGCCCCGACCGGTGGGACGTCATCGGCGCCGCCATCTGCCTCGTCGGCGTCGCCGTCATCATGTACGCCCCGCGTACTTAATGAGCCCCGGCAACAAACTTGTGCACAGGTCCCGGGACATCGCTTTCCTTAGTTTCACTGGTTGACAAAGTCGACGGAATCCGCGTACGGTGCTTCGGCGGGCCTACATCTGCATATCTCGATGCCACCGACCCCTGGCCCCACACGATTTCCCCCTCCCGGCAAGGAGTCTCGACATGAGTCCAACCACTGTCCACCGGCGGCGACGGCGCCTCGGCGCGATCGCCACCGCCGCCGTCGCCGCGATGACCGCCGGCCTCTTCGGCGCGGTCAGCGCCCAGGCCGCCCAAGGCTGCGAAGTCGACTACGAGGTCACCGGCGAGTGGCCGGGCGGCTTCATCGCCGACGTCGAGGTCACCAACCTCGGCGATCCGGTCGACGGCTGGAGCCTCGAATGGGACTGGCCCGACGGCCAGCACGTCACGAGCATGTGGAACGCGAAGCACACCGCCTCGGGCGAGACCGCCAAGGCCGAGAGCTACAGCTACAACGCGAAGATCGCCACCGGCGACTCCGCCTCGTTCGGGTTCACCGGCTCCTGGTCCGGCGAGAACACCGACCCGATCGGGTTCCGCCTCAACGGCCGCCTCTGCGACGGCACCTCCGGCGAGCCCACCGAGACGCCCACCGGCGGTCCGCAGGAGTGGGACAACGCCACCGAGCAGGTCGCGGCCATGGAGCCGAGCACGAACATCGGCAACACGCTCGACGCGCTGGGCGGCGAGACCGCCTGGGGCAACCCGATGATCACCGAGGAACTGCTCCAGACGTACAAGGCCGAGGGCTACAACTCGATTCGCCTGCCCGTCACCTGGGACGAGTTCACCGGCCCCGCACCGGATTACACGATCGCGCCCGAGCGCATGGAGCGCGTCGCGCAGGTCGTGGACTGGGCCCTGGAGAACGACCTCCAGGTCATGATCAACCTCCACCACGACTCGTGGATGTGGCTCGACGAGCTGCCGAACGACCACGACAACGTGATGGCGAAGTTCGAGGCGATGTGGACGCAGATCGCCGAGCGCTTCAAGGACTACCCCGACGGGCTCTCGTTCGAGAGCAACAACGAACCGCAGTTCGTGGGCAAGGAGGGCGACGCGGGCGACCCGTACAACGAGGAGCTCAACCGCGCCTTCTACGACATCGTGCGGGGTTCGGGCGGGAACAACGCCGATCGGCTCCTGGTCCTGCCGACGCTGAACACCAACGCCGCGCAGGAGCGGCTCGACCCGCTCAAGGCCATGATCGACAGCCTGGACGACGACATGGTCGCCGCGACGATCCACTACTACGGGTTCTGGCCGTTCTCGGTGAACGTCGCCGGGTTCCCGACCTACGAGGCGCAGTCCCAGGCGGACCTCGCGGGCTCCTTCCAGCGGACGCACGACACCTTCACGGCGAACGGCATCCCGGTCATCGTGGGCGAGTGGGCGATCCTGAACTACGGCTACACCGGCCCCGAGGTCGTCGAGTACGGGGAGATGCTGAAGTTCTTCGAGGACTTGCAGTTCCAGGCCCGCCAGTACCACTTCACGACGATGATCTGGGACGCCGGGCAGTTCCTCAACCGCAACACCCTCCAGTGGCGCGACCAGTACCTCTTCGACCGGATCTCCTCCAGCTGGACGACCCGTTCGGGTTCGACCTCGTTCGACCGGATCTACCTGGAGAAGGCCGGGACCATCGGCGACGTGTCGCAGACGCTGAACCGCAACGGCCTTGAGTTCGAGGGCCTGTGGGACGGGGACGCGCAGCTCGTCGAGGGCACCGACTACACGCTCTCGGGCGACACGCTCACCGTCAAGGCCGCGACGCTCACCCGCCTCGCCGGGGACCGCGCCTACGGCACGAACGCGACGATCGAGGCCCGCTTCTCCGCGGGCGTCCCGTGGCGCGTCAACATCATCTCCTTCGACCAGCCCGTCCTCTCGGACGCGACCGGGACGACCTCGCTCGTCATCCCGACCCAGTTCAAGGGCGACCACATCGAGCAGATGGAGGCTCACTACGCGGACGGCTCCAACGCCGGCCCCGCCTCCTGGACGCCGTACCAGGAGTCCAACGTGAGCTGGCTGCCGAACTACAGCGGCGGCACGATCACCGTTCCGGAGGCGTTCGTGAACGCGATCAGGGACGGCGAACCCGTCACGATCACCTACCACTTCTGGGGAGGCGACTCGGTCGACTACACCGTCGTCAAGAACGGCGGCACGGTGACCGGGACGGCCTCGTAGCGGCCGCACCGCTTCCTCTCCACCAGGACGCCCGCCGGGCCGGAGCCGCCGCTCCGGCCCGTCGGGCGCGGTTCGCGTTCAGCTCCGGCGGTCCGGGCCCGGCGCGGTGAGGATCAGGGTGCCGGGAGCCGACGCCGCGAACGGGCCGGGCACGGCCTCGTCGCGCGGGCGGCCGGTGAAGTCCTCGCTCAGGTCCAGATCGGATCCGTCCGGGCCGGTGTAGCCCATCTCGGCCTGGTAGCTGATCCCGAGGCGCTCGGTCGTCACGGCGGCCACGGCGGCGAGGGCCGCGGGGTCGACCACCTCGACGCGGACGGCGCCCGCCGCGGCGTCGTGGATTTCCACGCGCACCGGCGCGGTCTTGACCACGAGCGGGGAGGGCTCCGCGCGGAACGGCTCGGCGCCGTCCGCGTACAGGTTGCCCTCGATCCGGACCGGGAGGCGCGGCCCGGCCAGCGCGCTCCCGCGCTCGTTCGGGTACTCCCCCGGCGTCGGGTACGCGTCGTACTGCGAGGTCCCCACCGGGGTCGGCACGAAGGCGGCCTGGCCGGGCACGCCGTCGATGTCGATCGCGCCGGACCAGAAGCTCGCGAGGACCGGTTCGGACCCGGGGTCCGGCTCGGCGCGGTCGTCTTCGCCGGCGCCGACGAAGACGTTGTTGTAGAACCGGTCGTCACCGCCGAGGATGTTCGAGACGCCGTAGACGGCCGTGGAGTGCGGGAGGTGGTACGGGGTGTACCGCTGGTGCTCGGTGCAGTTCGCGATGCGGCCCGCGAAGTAGTTGTGCACGTAGGCGCCGCCGGTGGCCATGTCCTTGACCGACCACGGCGAGAGGAACAGGTTCGAGTCCACGAGGTACGGGCCGTGGCAGACCTCGACCATGAAGTCCTCGGCGGTGGAGGCGTAGAAGGTGTTGCGCCGCACCAGGGTCCCTTGCGCCTGCCAGTCGAGCCACAGGGCCCGGTGCGTGTGGTGGATGGTGTTGCCGCTGATCACGGTGTCGATGGCGGCGTGCAGCTTGATCCCGGCCACCTCGGCGCCGTGCCACTGCCGCTTCACGTGGATGCCGGAGATGTGGTTGTCGGCGATGGTCGAGAACGCCGCGCCGAGGTGCCCGACGACGCCCGCCTGCTCGCAGTCGCGGATCGTGTTGCGGCGCACCGTGTGCGAGCCGACGTGGTCCCGGTGCCACGGCTGCGGCTCCCCGGCGTCGGGGCCGCGCAGGGCGAGCGCCCGCTGGATCACCTCGCGTTCGCGCTGCGTGCCGCCTTTGTCGCCCCGCTCTCCCGCGGTCCACTCGTTCTGACCCGTGCTCGCCTCCTTGCCGAGGGAGACGCCGACGTTCTTCGAGTCGGTGATCGTGTTGTCCTCGATCACCCAGCCCTTGGACCAGTGCGGGCCGATGAGGCCCTCTTGCAGCGCGGTCGGCGGCGCCCACTGCGTGGCGGCCTTGGTCAGGGTGAGGCCGCGCACCGTGATGTAGTCGATTCCCGTTGCGGCGGGCCAGAAGACGAACTTGCGGGCGTTGATCTCGATCTCGTGCGCGGCCGGGTCGGCGCCGCCGAAGTTCGCCCAGATCGTCGTGGCGTCCTCGCCCGCCTCGCAGTACCACGTGAGCAGGGAGCCCGCCTGGTCGAACGAGTCCTCGGTGACCTCGGGGCGCTCCACGCCGGCCAGGGTGAGCGACTCGTACATGGACTTGCCGTCGAGGTACACCTCGCCGGTGTGCCAGGTGTTGACCTGGTCGAAGAACCAGTCGCCGCCGATGCGCTCGACGTACGGGTGGTGCTCCCCGAACAGGGTGTTCGGCACCGTCGTCACCCAAGTCGAGCCGATGTGCGGGCGCCAGTCGGCGACCACCTCGGCGCCGGAGATCGTGACCGGCTCGTAGCGGCCGTCGGCGCCGAGCGCGGCCTGGTAGGTGATCGGCGCGGCGGCCGTTCCGCCGCGCGGCGGATTCACCCACTCCCGGTACACGCCTTCGTGAACGATGACCGCGTCCCCGGGTTGCGCCAGCGCCGCGGCCGCGCCGATGGTGAGCAGGGGCGCCTCGGCGGTGCCTTCGGCGGTATCGGACCCGGACTTCGCAACATGCAGTTCCACGCCGCACACCTTAGTCGCCGCCCTCAGCCGAGCCCCCACCCAGCCCATCGACCGCGCTCGATCACTGACACCGACTGGTCATGCGATCGGGTTCCAGACCCTCATGGCGGCCGGTCCTCTCGTGTCGCGGAGTCGGAAAGGCACCAGTGCTATCTCGGCGGGCCCACCGCTCCCCGCATCGGCGTCCGGACCGTACGGCCACTCGCCGGGGCGGTCGCCGAGGAGCCCTTGGACGACGATTCGGCCGTCGCGCTCGGACAGTGGCGCTCGGTCGTCGATGGCGAGGTCCGCCAGGTCGGCCCCGGCGGGGAGGTCGATGCTCTCGACGCACCACACTTCGGGCCCGCGTTCGACCGCGGCGCAGCCGTGCAGGCCGTCGATGCGCCGATGCGGATAGGTCCAGCGCGGTTCGATCGGCAGGTGGAGGCGGATCTCGTCGCCGGGTGCGAAGTCGGCGGTGACGTCGGCGAACGAACCGGGCTCGGCGGTGCGGGCGATGCCGTCGGGTCCGGTGATCGTGGCGCCTTCGGCCCAATGCGGCACCCGGAACGACACGGTCCGCGCGCCGCCGTCGTTGGCGTCGATTCGCGCCGCGATCACGCCGTCGTCGGGGTAGCTCGTCTCGACGGTGAGCGCGAGGCGGGCGCCGTCGACGACGGTGTCGATGGTGCAGGGCGTGAACTGGTGGATCTGGAGGCCGCGTTCGCTGGTGGTGGCGACGTACGCGGCGAACTGGGCGAAGGTGCGGGCGAGGTTGGTGGGGCAGCAGGAGACCTCGAACCAGTGGCCCCGTCGGCCTCCGGCGCTCAGGTGCGGGAGCGCCCCTTCGGTCGGCGGTTCGGGGTCGGCGGTGCGCTGGTGGAGCGGGTTGGCGTAGAAGAACGACTTGCCGTCGGGGGCGACCGCGCCGGAGAGCACGTTCCAGGCGATCCGCTCGATCATGTCCCCGTGATGCGGCTCCCCGGTGGCGAGGGTCAGGCGCCAGGCGGTCATGATCGCCGCGATCGCGGCGCACGACTCCGAGTACGCCTCATCCGGGTTGAGCGCGAAGTCGCGGCCGAACGCCTCGTCGGCGTACTGCGAGCCCATCCCGCCGGTCAGGTGCGTGCGGCGCGCGACCGTCCGGTCCCACTGGCGGCGCAGCGATTCGAGCAGCTCGGCGTCGCCGGTCTCGACGGCCACGTCGATCGCCCCGGAGGTGAGGTAGAGCGCGCGAACCGCATGGCCGCGCAGCACCTCGGCGTCGCGGACCGTGACGTCGTCCTGGTAGTAGAGGCCGTTCTCCTTGAGGGTCCCCTTTCCGTGGCGCTCGATGAACAGCCGCGCCTGCTCCAGATAACGGGGCTCCCCGGTCGCGCGGGAGAGCTCGGCCAAGGCCACTTCAATCTCCGCGTGACCGCAGATCCGCTCGATCCCCCCGGGCCCGAACGTGTCGCACACATGGTCGGCGGCCCGCCGCGCGATCCGCGTGAACTCGTCCTCGCCGTGGTTGCGCAGGCGCGCGACCGCAGCCTGGATCAGGTGGCCGAAGCAGTACAGCTCGTGGCCCCATTCGAGGTCCGAGTACCGGGGTTCCTGGCCGGGGTTGCCGAACGCGGTGTTCAGGTAGCCGTCCTCGTGCTGGGCCGCGCCGATCCGGGCGGTCAGCTTCTGGAGCTCCTCCTCCAGCCCGGGGTCGCCGGTCCGGCCGATCTCCCATGCCGTCGCCTCGGCCAGCTTGTAGATCTCGGAGTCGGAGAACTGGAAGCCGGTCCGCTTGAACTCCTTCCCCTCTGCGGCGCGGTCGAAGTTGGCGGTCCATTCGAGTGCTTCGAGCCAGTGCAGGCAGTGGCGGATCGTCGCCGCCGCGTTCACCGCCTGCCGCTCGGACCAGTGGCCGCCGGTGAGGCGCACTTCCTCCGTCCCTAGGGGACGGAATGTTCCGGTGGAAGGTACGACGGGTGTGCTCAAGCGGTGCGTTCCAGTCATGGCCGGGGTTCCTTTCGAGGAGTCACGCCGACAGCGCCGACAGTGATCAGGTGGATCGTGGCCGTGTCGAGGCTAGGCGCGGACCACGGGTCTCGGAAGGTCCAGGTTCACCGTCTGCTGGTCGTTTTTCACTGTCGGATGAGCAGGTCAGGTGCGTTGGAGGTTGAAGCGCTGGTTGGCGGCGCCGGTGTAGGTCCATTGGGAGATGCGGGCGCCGTCGGCGGTGGACTGGCTCCAGACGTCCATGGCCAGGCCGCTGGCGCGGTTGACGAGGCTGACGGTGCCGCCGCCGTGGTCGGTCACCTGCCACTGCTGGGTGGTCGCGCCGGAGGAGGGCTGCTGGGTGATGTCCGCGCCGGTGCCGGTCCCTGCGACTTGGAGGACCAGGCCGGAGTGGCGGGCGCGGATGCGCCAGTAGCCGCTTCCGGCGTCGACGAAGTCGAACTGCTGGTTGGCGCCGTTGTTGGGCGTCCACTGCACGAGTGCGGCCCCGGCGGCGGTGGAGGCGCCGCTGATGTCGGCGGCCTTGCCGCTGTGCTGGGGCGACAGGCGGTAGTACACGCCCGGCTGCACCGGCCCGCTGACGCCGCCGGTCTCGGTGGGGCGGCGGGAGAGCGCCGTCGCCTGGTCGACGGCGGGCAGCGGCCTGAGCCGGTAGGTGTAGGTGTAGTCGCGATTGGCGAACAGCTTGTACTGGTCGAGCGGCTGCGCGCCCCAGCTGTTGTCGCCGCCGACGCCCGTCTGCCGGTGGTTCAGGCGCAGCACCACTTCCTGGCGCGGGGTGAGCTGGTAGTCGTGGCGGGCACCCCCAGAGAGGTCCTCCGGCGTGAAGTGGGAGGCGTTGACTTCGAGCAGCGGTTCGCCGGCGGCGAGGAGGCCGCGGCCGCTGCCGTCGACGAGGGCGACCCAGCGGACGTCGGTCTTGTTGCCGTTCTCCTGCGGGCGGATGTAGCCCGTCCACTGCTCGGCCACGGTGGAAGAGTAGACGCCGACGTCGGTCCCGGTGTGCCGGTCCCAGTGGTTCTCCTCCGGCCCGCGGCCGTAGTAGTGCATCCGCTCCAGCGAAGAGGGCAGGAACAGCATCGTGCCGACCTCGGGGATGTAGGGCAGGCTCGACGCTCCCGGATGGAGCGTGAAGTCCACTTTGATCTCACCGTTGCCGTAGACGGTGTACGTCGTCGTGTACGTGGACTGCGTGCTCGTCGGCAGGGTGCCCCGCACGGTGATCTGGCGGGACCGGTCGGAGGGCCGGGCGACAGTGACGCCGGTGACCGTCCTGTCGCGTCCCGCGGTCCGCCAGGTGCCGTTGCGGCTCGGGTGGCCGTTGCCGCGGTCGTTGTCGGTGGGCGCGCGCCAGAAGTTCGGGACGGGGCCGGAGTCGACCAGCCGCATGCCCATCGCCTCGTACGCGGTGATCTCCCCGGTGGCCTTGGAGACGGTGACGCTGAAACCGGTGCCGGTGACGGTGATCCGGTCGCTCGCTTCGGTGTCCGCGAGCGTCGGCACCTCCGTGATCGGGACGGGGACGACGGGCGGGCTGTCGAAGTCGACCGCGAGCTGCTGGGCTGCCACTTCGTGTCCGGCGTCGGCCCAGACGGTCGCGGCCTTGAGGGTGAACGAGAGTTCGAGGAAGTACTCCGCGCCGGGCGCGGGCGAGGCGGGGCGCTGGACCGGCACGCGGATCGCCTTGCTCGTGAGCGGGGCGATGTCGAGCTGCGCGGCGGTGAGGCCGCCGCTCTGCACCGTCTCACCGTCGGCGACCAGCTTCCACTTGCCGTCGAACTCGTTCGCGTTGGTGAAGGCGAACTCGTTGGTGATCCGCACGTCCCCGGCGGCGAGGTCGGTGCCCGCGGTCGTGTTGAGCGCCTGGTAGACGCGCTTGACCTCGGCGGCCTTGCCCGCGGGCTCGCGTTCGGCGGAGACGATGCCGTTGGCGCAGAAGTTGCCGTCGTTGGGGCTGTCGCCCCAGTCGCCGCCGTAGGCGAGGTAGGTCGCCCCGCCGCCGAGCGGGATCGGCCAGCGCAGGCCCTGGTCGGTGAAGTCCCAGATGTACCCGCCTTGCAGGACGGGGTACTGGCGGATGACGTCCCAGTACTCCTTGAAGCCGCCGTTGGAGTTGCCCATCGCGTGCGAGTACTCGACGAGGATGTAGGGCCGGGTGTCGCCGGTGTCGAGGGCGCGGTCGCGGATGCCCGCGGCGGTGTTGTACATCTGCGAGCGGATGTCGCTGACGGCGGGCCGGTTGTCGCCTTCGTACTGGACGATGCGGGTCGGGTCGGCGGCCTTGATCCAGTCGCGCATGGCGACGAAGTTGGAGCCGCCGCCGGCTTCGTTGCCCAAGGACCACATGACGACCGAGGGGTGGTTCTTGTCGCGGTGGACCATCTGGGCGGCCCGGTCGACGACGGCGGCGGTCCAGGCGGCGTTCGAGGCGGGGTAGTTGTCGCGGACGCCGTGGGTTTCGAGGTTGGCCTCGTCCATGACGTACATGCCGTACTCGTCGGCGAGGTCGTACCAGTCGGGGTGGTTGGGGTAGTGGGAGGTGCGCATCGCGTTGATGTTGAGCCGCTTCATGACCGCGATGTCGCGGATCATGTCCTCGCGGGTGAGCGCGGCGGCGTGGTCGGGGTCCATCTCGTGGCGGTTGACGCCGCGCAGGGAGACCGGTCTGCCGTTGATGCGCATGAGGCCGTCGCGGATGGCGAACTCGCGGAAGCCGACGCGCGCGGAGACGGTCTGGGTGACGGCGCCGGAGGGGTCGCGCAGGCGCAGGACGGCGGTGTAGAGGTTGGGGTGCTCGGCGGACCAGAGCCGCGGGCCCTGAACGGCTTTGGTGCCCTTGCCGGTCGCGTCCTGTCCCGGTTGGACGGAGCCGATGGCGACCTGGGTCTGGAGCGGCGCGGACCAGACGGGCTGGCCGCCCGCGTCGTAGAGCTGGGTCTCGACCGTGTAGGTCGCGGTCTGCTGGGCGCCGCGGTTGCGGACGGCGACCGCGACGGCGAGGTCGGCGTTGGTGTAGTTGTCCCGCAGCGGGGTGTCGATCTTGAAGTCGCGCAGGTGGACCGCGGGGAGCGAGTAGAGGAAGACGGGCCGGAAGATGCCGGAGAGGCGGATCATGTCCTGGTCTTCGAGCCAGTCGCCGTCGGGGAAGCGGTAGACCTCGACGGCGATCAGGTTGGCGCCGGAGCGCACGTGGTCGGTGATGTCGAATTCGGACGGCGTGTAGGAGCCTTCGCGGTAGCCGACCTTGGTGCCGTTGACCCACAGGTAGAAGCCGGACTTGACGCCTTCGAAGTGGAGGTGGACGCGCCGTCCCTGCCAGGCGGACGGCAGGTCGAAGGAGCGGCGGTACTGGCCCACGGGGTTGAACCGGGTGGGCGCGAAGGGGGGCTGGGCGTTCTCGTTCTGGCCGTTGGCGCCCCACCAGGGGTAGGTGAAGTTGAGGTAGATGGGGAAGTCGTAGCCCTCGGGCTGCCAGTTGGCGGGCACCGGCATGGTGTCCCAGCCGCTGTCGTCGAGGTCGGTCCGGTAGAAGTCGAGGTCGCGGTCGGCGGGGCGGTCGGCGTGCTGGAACCGCCAGTCGCCGTCGAGGCCGAGCCGGTACGGCGAGTCGGTGCGGTCGGCCGCGAGGGCCTGCGCGAGGTCGGCGTAGGGCGTGAACGTGGCGTGGGCGGGCTCGGCGCCGACCTGGAAGATCCCGATGTTGTTGTTCCACTCGGGATAGCCGTTGGGCGGGTCGGTCCAGGCGGCCGCGTCGAGGCCGTCGGCAGCCGTCTCCTGCTGGGCCGCTGCCGGTTCGGCCGCGAGCGGGAGGGAGGCGCTCCCGATCGCGGCGAGGCCGCCGCCGATGACGGTGCGGCGGCGCGCGCGGCCGCCGGGTTCGGTGGACGCTGCCATGTCGTTCCTCCGGGGGGTGGCCGCGAGCGCGGCGGCGAACATTGGCGACAGTCTATAAAGGTTGGATCTATCAAGTCAAGTATGTCGATATTTCACCGTAAGGATCGGCTTCGGCGGCGCCGCGCCGGGGAAATCATCGGATCAACCCGCGGCGCCGACGGAAGCGGCCCGGCCCCGGCGCGGGCCGGGCCGCTCACCGGTCTACATCAGGGTCCAGCGCTGGTTGGCGCCGCCGTGGCAGGTCCACAGCACCACTTTCGAGCCGTTCGCGGTCGCCGCGCCCGACACGTCGAGGCACAGGCCGGACTGGACCGACCTGACGGTCCCGTCGCTCCCGAGCGTCCACTGCTGGTTCGTCCCGCCGTGGCAGGGCCAGATGATCGCCTGCGTTCCCGGACTGGTCCCGTTCTCGTAGGCGTCGAGGCAGCGGCGCGAGTCGCCGCTGTAGACGCTGAGCTGGCCGCCCGAGTACGTCCACTGCTGGTTGGACGCGGAGTGGCAGTCCCAGATCTGCACCTGCGTGCCCGCGGTGGCGGTGCTGTTCGGCACGTCGAGGCAGCGCCCGGAGGCGGTGCCGCGCAGCTGCCCGGCGTCGCTGCCGGTGCCGTCCGCCGGCGTCAGGTACACCGCGAAGGCGTCGCCGGAGTTCTGGAAGGTCAGCGGGACCGAGACCGAGCCGCTGGAGGCGCTCACGTCCTGGCTGTACACCACCAGCGGCGACCCCAGCGGGGCCTGCTCGGGGATGCGCTGGACGGTGACGTGGACGCTGCCGCCGCCGGTCAGCCACGGCACGGCCGACAGCCCGGTGACGTTGACGTTCGCCGGCCCGGTGTAGCCGTTGATGTTCCCGATGACGGCGACCGCCCGCCCGTTCGCCTGGTCCTTCGCGGCGGAGATCGCGGTCCCGCCGACCTGCCCGGAGGTCTGCACGAGGGTGCCGGTCATGTCGGCGTAGGCGCGCATCACCCAGTAGTTCCCGGTCGGCTGCCAGGTGCCGCCGGACTGGGTGAGCAGGCCGGTGAGGTTGGGCGTCAGGCAGCAGACCCAGTTGCCGCGCATCGCGTTGTCGTAGTCCGACTGCGCGAACCGCGCCAGGTACCAGGCGGTGACGTTGGCGGTCTGCATGTTCTGCGGCTGGTACTCGTTGGCCGACAGGGGCAGCGGGGCGATCCCGTTGGCCGAGAGCGCGGCGAGGGTGTCGTCGCCGACCTCGACGGGGTCGTCGATGTTCCCGAGCGTGTGGTTGGTGATCATGTCGGGGAGGGTCCCGGCGTCCCTGGTGTGCCGGAGCCAGGTGTTCCACTGGTCGGGGCGCCGGTCGGGCGTGTACGCGAAGGAGGGGCCGACGATGACGGCGTCGGGGTCGGTGGCGCGGATCTCCTGGACCGCGCTGTCCCACATCTGGAAGTACTGGGTGCCGTTGACGGGGCGCTCCCAGAAGATCGAGATGTCGGGCTCGTTCCAGATGTCGTAGGCGATCGGGAGCCCGGTGTCGCGCAGCTCGGCGACGACGGTGCGGACGAAGGTGCGCCAGTTCGAGCAGTCCCCGTTGTCGCACGGGTACAGCGTGCCCGCGCCCTGGCCGCCGTAGGCGCCGTACATGTCGCTGAGGATCGCCTGGTACTGCGCGTTGTACGGGTCGGCGGTGAACCGCTCGGCCTGAGCGGTGATCGAGTCGAGGATCGTCTGCGTGGCGCTCCCGTACCGGTAGCCGTCCTCGATCCAGCCGCGGGTCATGTGGCCGCCGGCGCGGAAGGCGTTCATGCGCAGCGGTTCCAGGAGCGCGTCGGAGGGCTGGGAGCCGTCCCCGGTCACGCCGTAGAGGAACCCGAGCCCGACCCCGTTCGAGGGGCCGGCGTCGGCGGCGAGGTTGACCTGGAGGGAGGTCTGCGCCTGGCCCGCGCTCGGCGCGAGGATCTGGAATCCGAAGGTCAGGGCGAGCGCGAGCACGCTGAGGAGTGCGGCTCGACCTCGTTTTGTGAGCGTTCTCAATGCCATTGGAGCTCCATGGTCGTCGATGGTCGGAGGAGTGGCCGGACGCGACCGATGCCGGGTTGACCTGTCGGTTCGTTCGGACCTGCGGAGTCGGGGCCGTCAACGGGGATCACGAGGGCCCGTACCCGGAAGAATAGATGGCAATCGATGCCTGGTCAAGGCGGCCTTGACGCGCCCGTTTGTGAGCCCTAACATTCAATCTTGTCACTTCGTTGATGTAATCCGCAGATGGGAGGCGCCAGTGGCGGAACGCCGGACCGACACCGCCGCACCGCCTGTGAGCGCCCGCAGGAGGCGCCGCCGCGGCGCCGCGACCGCCTACGCGCTGCTCGCGCCGAGCCTCGTGGGCTTCGCCGTCTTCCTGGTCCTGCCGATCCTCGCGGTGCTCGTCCTGAGCCTCTTCGAATGGAACTTCCTCACCGACCCCGAGTTCGTGGGCCTCCGGAACTACCGCGACCTCGCCGGGGACGACCGCGCGCTCCAGTCCATCGGCAACACGTTCTACTACGTGCTGCTCAACATCCCCGCCCAGACCGTCCTGGCCCTGCTCCTCGCCCTGGCGCTGAACTCGAAGATCAAGGGCCGCAACGCCTTCCGCGTCGTCTACGTCCTGCCGTGGATGGCCATGCCCGTCGCGCTCGGCGTCATCTGGCGCTGGGTCTTCGACCCCGTCAACGGCGGCCTCAACCGCTTCCTCGGCCTCTTCGGCGTCGACGGCGCCTCCTGGCTCAACGACACCGCCTGGGCCATGCCGGTCGTCGCCTCAGTGAACGTCTGGCAGTACACCGGCTACACCATGCTGTTCTTCCTCGCCGGACTCCAGGCGATCCCCGCCGAGCTCTACGAGGCGGCCGACGTCGACGGCGCCTCGCGGACCCACCGTTTTTTCGCGATCACCCTGCCGCTGCTGCGCCCTGCCATGCTGTTCGTCCTCGTCACCAGCGTCATCGGCTCGTTCCAGGTCTTCGACACCATCCACGTCATGACCGCGGGCGGCCCCGCCGGATCCACCGCCACCCTGAACTACCAGATCTACCTGGAGTCCTTCACGCAGCGCAGCGCCGGATACGGCTCCATGCTCGCCGTGGTCCTGTTCGCGGTCATCGCCGCGATCACCCTGCTCCAGGTACTCCTGTTCCGCAAACGCACCGTCTACGACTTCAGTTAGGAGGCGCCACCGTGAAGCGAATCCTCCTCTACGCCGTGCTGACCGCGGGCGCCGTCGTCTCCGTCGGCCCCTACCTGCTCACCGCGAGCGCCGCGTTCAAGTCCGGGCAGGAGATCCTCACCTCCGACCCCTGGCTGCCGCCGCGCAACCCGGTCCTCGCGAACTTCGCCGAGGTCTGGAGCCGCTACGACTTCGCGCTGTTCGCCGCGAACTCACTTCTCGTCGCCGTCGCCGTGACCGCCTGCCAGCTCGTCGTCGCCACCCTCGCCGCCTACGCCTTCGCCCGGCTGCGCTTCCCCGGCCGCGACGCCCTGTTCTGGGCCTACATCGGGACGATGATGGTGCCGCAGATCGTGACCCTCGTGCCCACCTTCGTGATCGTGCGCGAGCTCGGGCTCGTCGACACCCACGTCGGGCTGATCCTGCCGTTCGTGTTCGGGTTCCTCATGCCATACAGCGTGTTCCTGCTGCGCCAGTACTTCAAGACCATCCCCGAATCGATCGAGCAGGCCGCCCGCATCGACGGCGCTGGCACCGGCACGGTCCTGTGGCGCGTCGTCGTGCCCATGTCCCGGCCCGTCCTCGGCACGCTCGCGATCGTCGCCTTCGTCAACACCTGGAACAACCTGCTCTGGCCGCTCATCATCACCCACTCCGAGGCCACCCGCGTCATCACCCGCGGCATCGCCCAGATGCAGGGCCAGTTCAACCAGCAGTACCACCTCGTCCTCGCCGCCTCGGCGATGGCGCTCCTCCCGCTGGTCGCCGTCTTCCTGGCGTTCCAGCGCCACATCGTCCGCTCGATCGCCTTGAGCGGCATGAAGTGAACCCCTCCCGAAAGGAGACGTCCGCATGACCCGGCTTCGCACCGCGGCCGCGCTCGCCCTCGCCGCACCGCTGGCCCTCGCCGCCTGCGGCGGCGGGGACGACGGCACCGTCACCCTCCGCTACGCCTTCTGGGACGACCCGCAGCGCCCCGCGCTGGAGGCGATGATCGACGCCTTCAACGAGGACCACCCCGACATCCGGATCGAACTCGAACAGACCCCCTGGGACGAGTACTGGCCCGGCCTCGACAGCCAGTTCGCGGGCGAGTCCGCGCCCGACGTGTTCTGGAACCACGTCTCCCGCTTCCCCGCCTACGCCTCCTCGGGCGTGCTGCTGCCGCTCACCGACCGCATCGAGGAGGACGGCCTCGACGCCTCGGTCTACCCCGAGGACCTCTACGCCTCCTGGCAGTTCGAAGGCGACCAGTACGGCCTCCCCAAGGACTGGGACTCCATCGCGATGGTCTACCGCCTCGACGCGCTCGAAGCCGCCGGCATCGACCCGTCCGAACTCGACGGCCTCGAATGGAACCCCGACGACGGCGGCACCTACGTCGAGTTCCTGCAGAAGCTCACCGTCGACGCGGACGGCGACAACGCCCTCTCCCCCGACTTCGACCCCGGGAACGTGGTCCAGTACGGCACCGCGATGGCCTCCTCCACCGGCCAGACCGACTGGTGGAACTACGCCGTCCAGAACGGCTGCGACCTCCAGACCGAGCCGTGGGGCGACTACGCCATCGACGCGCCCGAATGCGTCGAGGCCATCGAGTTCACCGCCGACCTCTACAACCGCTGGGGGGTCGCCGTCCCGGCGGAGGTCACCAACCAGCCCAACGGAAGCCTCGCCTCCGAGCAGGTCACCGCGGGCGCGGCCGCGACGGCCCTCGACGGCTCCTGGACCCTCGGCGTCTACCGCGACGGCCTCGAACCGGGCACCTGGGCGGTCGCCGACAACCCCTCCGGCCCCGCCGGCTCCGGCACCGTCATCAACGGCCTGTCCAATGCGGTCTACGCCGGGACCGAGCACCCCGACGAGGCCTGGGAGTTCGTGAAGTTCCTCGGTTCCGAAGAGGCCCAGGCCATCGCCGCCGACCTGGGGTCCGTCTGGCCCGGCGTCGCCGGCCTCAACGGCCGGTTCGCCGACTACTGGGCCGGGCAGGGCGTCGACGTCTCCGGATTCCAGACCGCCGCCGAGGGCACCACCACCGGGTATCCGCTCTCGCTCGACGACGCCGCGTTCTCCACCGCGGCGCTCGACGAGTTCAATCAGGTCTGGCTGGGCGACAAGGACGCGCAGGCCGCCGCCGACGCGGTCGTCGCCATCGCCAACGAATAGCAGCCCCGAACCCAGGAAGCGAGCCGCATGAGCACGGACAGGCCCCGACGCGTCAACATCGTCGACGTCGCCAGGCACGCAGGCGTGTCGCACCAGACCGTCTCCCGCGTCATCAACGACTCCCCGCTGGTGGCGGCGGCGACGCGCCGGAAAGTCCAGGCGGCCATCGAGGAACTGGGCTTCCGGCCCAACCGGCTCGCCCGCGCCCTCGCGGGCGGCACCGCCAGGGAGGTGACCGTGCTGACCACCGACACCTCCCTCTACGGCGCCTCGGAGACCCTGAGCGGCATCGAGGACGCCGCCCGCGCCGCCGGGCACACCGTGTCCGTCTCGGTGATGAACCCCGACCAGCCCTACGCCGACGGCGACGTGCTGGCCCGACTCCCGCACCTCGGCTCGCCCGCGATCGTCATCGCGCACGACGCGACCACGACCCGCGCCATGCGCGCCCTGCGCGCCGCCCAGCCCTCGACCACCGTCGCCACCGGCGGCGGCGACCTGGCCGACGAGACCGAGGCCGCCGACTGGCTGGTCGCCCTCGACGACCGGGCCGTCGCCGCCCGCGCCACCCGCCACCTCCTCGACCTCGGGCACGCGACCGTCCACTATCTCGCGATCCCGTCGAAGGCCCCGCGCCGCCTCGGCTGGGAGCAGGCGCTCCGCGACGCGGGCCGGCCCGTGCCGCCCCCCGCCGCGTGCGACTGGTCCACCGCCTCGGCCTACCACGCCGCCATCGGACTCCTGGAGGACCCGGACGTGACCGCGATCCTCTGCGGGAACGACGACCTCGCCGTCGGCGCGGTCCGCGCCGCGCACATCGCCGGGCGCGCCGTCCCCGGCGACCTGAGCGTCGTCGGCTTCGACGACTGCCCGTACGCCGCGTTCCAGGTCCCCGCGCTCACCACCGTGGGCCTCGACTTCCGCGGCCTGGGACGGGGCGCCTTCGAGCTGCTGCGCTCCAAACTCGACGGCGCCCCGCGGCCCCGGCCGACCTGGCGGCAGCCCGAGCTCATCGTCCGCGAGACCTCCGCTCCGCCCCGGAACAGGACGGAGTGAGGACCGGCGGCCACTCCCCTCCCCCGCCCGCGACCGACCCCGCCGCGACGCCGCGCACCGCGGCGGCGCGGCGTTCCGCCACCACCCGAAAGGCCCGACCATGCCGCACGCCGACGACCGGACCTGGCTCATCGACACCCCGAACACCACCTACGTCCTGGCCCTCGACGACGACGACCGGCTCCACGGGCTCCACTGGGGCAGGCGCCTCAACCGCGAGCAGGCCGCCGACCTGCCCGGCCTCCACGCCCCCCGCGCCAGGCCGGTCTTCGACGGCCTCGACGCCCGGCTCGACCTCAACCCCGCCGCCGCGTTCCGCTACGGGCAGACCGGCCTGCAAGTGCGCTTCGCCGACGGCACAACCGAACTCGAACTCCGGTTCACCGGCGCCCACCGCGACGGCGACGAGCTCGCCCTGGGGTTCGAGGACCGCCACTACCCGCTCGACGTGCGCACCGTGTACCGGACCTTCCCCGACACCGACGTGATCGAGCGGCGGGTCGTGCTCCGCAACCGCGGCGACGACCCGGTCGAGATCGTCCGCGCCGACTCCGCCACCTGGGTCCTGCCGCGCCTCGACGACTACCGCCTCAGCCAGCTCCACGGCTCCTGGGGCGCCGAGTTCCAGCTCACCAGGACCCGACTGCCCTACGGCGAGACGCTGATCGGCTCCCGGCGCGGGATCACCGGCCACCAGTCGAACCCGTGGCTGGCGCTCGACGACGGCACCGCGGGCGAATACTCCGGCCGCGTGTGGTCGGTCGCGCTGGCCTGGAGCGGCACCTGGCGCATGACCGCCGAGCGGAGCACCGACGACCGCGTCTCGGTCTCGATCGGCTTCGGGCACGACCCGGTCGCGTTCGCGCTCGCACCAGGCGAGACCCTGGAGACCCCCGCCTCGGCGGGCCTGTGCACCGACGGCGGGTTCTCCGCGGGCGCCGCCGCCTGGCACGACTACGTCCGCGGCCACGTGCTCGCCCACCCCGGCGAGGTCCGCCCCGTCCTCTACAACTCCTGGGAGGCCACCGGATTCGACGTGTCCGCCGGATCCCAGATGAAGCTCGCCGAACGCGCCGCCGCCCTCGGCTGCGAGCTGTTCGTCATGGACGACGGCTGGTTCGGCGCGCGCGTCGACGACCGGGCCGGGCTCGGCGACTGGACCCCGAACCCCGACCGGTTCCCCGACGGCCTCGCCCCGCTCATCGACCACGTCCACGGCCTCGGCATGGGCTTCGGGATCTGGGTGGAACCCGAGATGGTCAACCCCGACTCCGACCTCTACCGGGCCCACCCGGACTGGGTCTACCACCGCCCGCACCGGCGGCGCTCCGAGACGCGCCAGCAGCTCGTGCTCAACTTCGCCCGCGACGACGTGCGCGAGTGGGCCCACGAGTGGCTCGACCGGCTCCTGCGCGACCACGGCGTCGACTTCGTCAAATGGGACATGAACCGGCCCTTCACCGAGGCCGGCTGGCCCGGCGCCGAGCACGGCGACCGCCTGTGGATCGAGCACACCCGCGGGTACTACGCCGTCCTCGACCGGCTCCGCGCCGACCACCCGCGCGTGCGCATCGAGACGTGCGCCTCCGGCGGCGGACGCGCCGACCTCGGCGTCCTCGCCCGGACCGACCAGGTCTGGACCTCCGACAACACCGACGCGATCGACCGCATCGCGATCCAGGAGGGCTTCGCCCAGCTCTACCCCGCGCAGGTCATGGGCGCCTGGGTCACCGACTCCCCGAACCCCTTCACCCGCCGCGCCGCCCCGCTCGACCTGCGCTTCCACATCGCCATGACGGGCGCGCTCGCCGTCGGCGGCGACCTGCGCCGCTGGACCGAGCGCGACCTGTCGCGCGCGGAGGCCCTGGTGGCCGAGTACAAGCGGGTGCGCGAGACCGTCCAACTCGGACGCCGGTACCCGCTGCGCGCGGGGACCGTGCAAGGCGTCCAGTTCAACCGCGGCGCCGACACGGCCGTCGTCGCCTGGCGGCTCGAACGCCGCTTCGGCTACCCGGACCCGCTCCTGCCGCTGCACGGCCTCGACCACGGCGCCCGCTACCGCGACGAGGCGACCGGCCGCGTCCGCCACGGCGCCGTCCTCGCCGAGCACGGCCTCGACCTCGGCCTGAGCGAAGCCGACCCGGCCAGCACCGTGATCCGCCTGCGCCGCATCGACTGAGCCGGGGTCTGCCGCCGTCCCGCCGGTCGATCGCCTCGACGGCTCCGCCCGACCGCACCAGAATGGGGCTCGCAACCACTTCCCGCAGCCCCAGGAGCCGCACGTGACCGCGTTCGACCGCCGCCTGTTCCACCGCACCGTCCTCGCCGTCCCCGCCGCCGCCCTGGCCGGCGCCGGCCTGGGCGCGCTCGCCACCGCCGCGGCCGCGGCCGCCCCCGCCGACTGGGACTCGCACTTCCTTGTGGGCCAGGCGAACGGCGAACTCAGGCACCGGAGGCGGCGCGGCGACGGCTCGATGGGGCCGACCTGGGACGACGTCCCCACCGCCGCCGGCACCCTCTACCGCGTCTCCTGCACCGGCCTGGGCCCGGATCTCCACGTCGTCGCCGCGCTCAACAGCGGCACCCCCGACCACGCGGTCCGGCACGGCGCTGACGGCTCGTGGACCGAGTTCACGCCGATCCCCTCGCAGGCGGGCCCCGCCACCGGCGCCGTCCACGTCGCGGCCGCCGCGCTCAACGGCGAACTGCACGTCTTCGGCGCCTCCGAAGGCGGCACCGCCCTCCAGCACACCGTCCGCGCCGCGGACGGCACCTGGCTCCCCCGCTGGTCGACGCTCCGCACCTTCGGGACCATCTCCCAGATCGCCACGACCCGCGTCGGCACCACCATCGACACCGCCGTCGTGTCGGGCGGCGTCCTGCGCCACGCCATCCGCAGATCGGACGGCACCTGGACCGGCTGGGGCAACATCGAGACCTCGGCGGGCGACATCGGCTACGTCAATCGCGTCGCGCTGGCGGGCATCGGCTCGCAGCTCCACGTCGTCGCGCTGAACGGCTCCGGCGAGGTCTACCACGCCGTCCGCCGGGCCGACGCCACGTGGCAGCAGTTCAGGCGGGCCACGGTGCTCAGCCAGTACCGCCCCTTCGACGTCGCCGCCGCCAACGTCGGCGGCGAGATGCAGGTCGGCATCGTCAACCTCGACGCCGACGGAGGCCAGTCCGTCAAGTACACGATCCGCCGCGCCGACGGCTCATGGCAGACGGTCGCGACCGTCTCCTCCTCCAACCTCACCGCCCCGGGCACGATCGCCATGGGCGCCACACCGATCGGACGGTAGCCCGCACGGCGCCGAGCCGGTCCCCGGGCGCTCTCGCTCAACCGCTCGGTAAACGGCCTTCCGGGCCGAGACCGCGGTACGTGTGGCCGTGCGGCCCGGTCAGTGCCACCGGTTCCCCGTCGACGGCGAGGACGAACGACCCGCCGGCGTCCGCGTCGGCGGGCAGTCGGCTTGCGATGTCGGGGAACACGTGGGCGCCCTCGTTGCTGATCCAGGTGCAGCCCAGATCAGCGACGGTGCCGCGGAACCGGGTGCGGTCGGCGGCGGACAGGTAGACGAGGACCGCGGAGTGGAACACGACAAGGGTCGCGTCCGCAGGCGCGTCCGCGGCGACGTCGGCCAGCGCCTCGTTGAGGTCGCCGGTGCGGATCGGCGCTGGTGCCGCGGCGGCGATGCGGGCGGCGGCCGCGATGCGCTCGCGCCGGTCGTCCTGCCCGGGCCACACCAGCGTCTCCAGCCAGGACCGGGTGTCCGGGTCGGTCGCGTCGAGCGGGTTGCGGTCGATCCCGGCGCGCCAGACCACGTCCGGGAGCCGGGACGGTGCGGGCGTGCCGGACAGGGCGCATTCGAGGACCACCGGGCTCGGGCCGGAGTCGGGGTCGAGCGCGGCCGGGGCGTCGCCGGTGTACCGGTAGGAGTACCGGTCGGGGTGGAGGCAAAACCCCGCTGAAGCGCCGACCTCCAGGAGTGCCACGGGTCCCTCGATCCGGGACAGGATTGGGAGCAGGGTCGCGCAGCGGGCCGCCTCGTTGGTCTGGGTCGCCCGCGCCATGACGATCGGCCGCACCGATTCCCAGTGCGCCAGCAGCCATTCGCGCCAGGGCCGGTACGGGCCGACCGGGGCCCCGGCGCGGCGGGAGGCCGCGAAGACCAGGTTCGGCTGGCGCTTCGCGACCGGCAGCGCGGCGATGAGCGCCCGAACCGGCTCGTCGGCGGCGACGCCGCCGGCCCAGTCCTCGTAGACGGGCGAGACGCCCGCCGCTTCGCGTGCCGCGAATCGGGCGTAGGTGCGCGCGACCTGGTCGATTTCGTTGTCAGCGTCCAGGATCGGATCGAACATGCGCGCCATGCTACGCCCGCCAGGGCGCTGCTCAGCCGCCGTAGCCCGCCATCGCGAACCCTGCGAAGCCCACGGCCGCAAGGGGTACCGCGAGCGCCGACGCCGCCGCGCGCTGCCGCCACGACCGGCCCAGCAGCGCGATCAGGACCAGTCCGATCAACGCCATGATGGCCGCCGTCGCGAGGTCGTCGGCCCGGTACTGCGCCTCCGTGCCCGGCAGCCGCCGCAGCAGCATCCCGGCCTCCGCGAAGAACACCGCCCCCAGTGCGGCGAGCCCCGCGAGCGCGCGCCAGCGCGTGTCCGATCGCGACCAGGCTCCGAACGTCCCGAACACGGTCCCGGCCAGCACGCCGAACGCCATCCACACCAGCGACGTCGGCGCCCACAGGTTGGCGAGGTCGTCGTGCTGGATGAGCGTCGCGGCCAGGTAGTAGGCCTCGACGGCCACCACCAGCAGCACCACGCCTGCGGCGGCCGGGCGCCAGCGGCCGGCGCGCACCCACGCGCCGACGGCGAACGCGCCGACCGCCCAGACCGCGCTGGAGTTCGCGAGATTGGCCCAGGGGTACGGGAGTTCGCGCTGCGCGATCAGGTCCACCGCCCCGAGCGCGACGCCTCCGGCGGCGGCGACCGCCAGGATCAGTGGAAGCGGGCGCGGGGCTCGGGACTCTTCGGGCATGGGCGGAAGTATTCCATGGTGGTCGAGCCGCCCTCGCGCCGGGGATACCCGGTATGCCCGCCTGGTCGGCACGCTACTTGAGGAGCGTCGGCGCTTCGAGCACGGGGTCGGCGATCAGCGCTTGGACCCGCTGGTCGGCGCCGGTCGGCATCGGGCCCGCGTCGGCGCCGCAGAGTCCGGCGATGAGGAGCGAGCCGAGCGCCCAGTTCAGCTCGTCGGGGTCGGCGGCGGCGTGGCGGTCGTCGATGTTCCAGGTGAACGTGGCCTGCGTGTCGCCGTCGACGGAGTGGAACGAGTACGTCTGGTGCCCCAGGCCGCCGCCGGTGTGGCCGACGAAGACCTCGTCCGGGTCGCCGGGGCAGCCCGGGTTGAGGCCGACCAGGCCCAGCCCGTAGTACATGCCCTCGCCGCCGCCGACGAAGTCGGTCATCTGGGCGAGTTCCGCGCCGTCCAGGAGCGTGCCGTCGAGGAGGGCGTCGTAGAAGTCGTTGACGTCCTCCATAGTGGAGATCACGCCTCCGGCCGCCCACAGCTGGTCGCTGGAGAGCCGCGTGGTGTCGAAGTACGGCGCGTCGGGCTCTCCGGTCGTCATGTACGGCACCGGGTTCGCGCCCCGGATGCCCGCGGTGCCGTCCTTGGGCAGGTAGGTGTCGTCCAGGTCGGCCGGTTCGAAGACGCGCTCGTCGAGGACCTCGCGCAGCTCCCTGCGCGTGAGGTGCTCGACGAGCAGTCCCAGGGCCATGTAGCCGGTGTTCGAGTAGGAGAAGTCGGTGCCCGGTTCGAACAGCAGCGGGTCGGCGGTGCTCATCGCGATGAGTTCCTCGGGCGCGTAGTCGTTCCGGTAGTTCGCGTACACGTCGCTCATGTCGTTCTCCGCGAGCGAGGGGTAGAGGTGGAGGAAGTAGTCGTCCAGGCCGCCGGTGTGCTGCATGACCTGGCGGATGGTCGGCTCGCTTTCGTACGGGAGGAGCCCCGGCAGGTAGTCGCCGAGCGTCGCGTCGAGGTCGACCTCGCCTTCGGACTGGAGCTGGAGGAGCACCGCCGCGACCATCGACTTGGTGAGGCTGGCGATCCGGACCCGGTCGTCCTCGTCGACGGCGCCGCCCGATCCGTCGATCTTCCTGGGCCCCATGGCTTCGGACCAGACGTCGTCGCCGAGGCGCACCTCGGCGGTGATGGAGTGGTCCGCCGCGCCGTAGAGCTGCTGGAGCTTCCGGTCGAGCAGCGCCTCGTCGAGGGAGCCGGAGGGCGCCGCACTGGCGGAGGCGGGGAGGGCGATGAGACTGAGCGCGAGAGCGCCCGCAATGGAGAGTGGTTTGCGCATGCCGCAACCGTATTGGCGCGCATTGTCCCGTACACCCGCAGAACGAACGAATTTCGCGTCGTACGACAGGCGGATGCCCGCGACGACCGCTCCCCCGGAAGACGGAGGGCCGCCGCGGGGACGGTCATCCCTTCAGCGACCCTTGGAGCAGGGCCGAGACGAACTTGCGCTGGAAGACCAGGAACACGATCAGCGTCGGCGTCAGGATCAGCAGCGACCCGGCGCACAGCAGCGGGATGTCCGTGCCGTACCGGCCTTGGAAGGCGCCCAGGGCCCCCGCCATGGTCCGCTGGGCCGGGTCGGCCACGAGGACGATCGCGAGGAGGAACTGGTTCCACGTCCACAGGAACAGCAGGATGGCGAGCGACGAGATCGCCGGGACCGACAGCGGGATGTGGATGCGCCAGAACAGGTGCCACGTGGTGGCCCCGTCGACGCGCGCCGCTTCCGACAGCTCCTTCGGGATCGTCGCGAAGTTCGCGCGCATCCAGATGACCGCGAACGGCATGAACAGGCCGATCAGCGGCAGGATGATCGCCCACCGGGTGTTCAGGATCCCGAGGTCGCGGATCTGGAAGTACAGCGGCGTGATGATCCCTTCGAAGGGGAGCGTCAGGCCGAGGATGAACACGACGAACAGGGCCCGGGCGCCGGGCGGCCTGAGGTGCCCGAGGCCGAACCCGGCGAGGGTCGCCAGGAGCACCGCGGCGGGGACGACGCCCAGTTCGATGAGGACGCTGGAGCCGAGCAGGCGGAACATGTCCGCCGACTGGAAGGCGAGGGCGAAGTTCTCCCAGTGCGGGGTCTCCGGCCATTCGATGCCCCGCGGGTAGCTGCCCGGTTCGTGCAGGGCGGTGACGAAGATGCTGGCGAAGGGCAGCACCGTGACCAGCATCAGGACGACGAGGATGACGCGTCCGATGATCTTCTCCCGACGGGACACGATCATGACTCGCGCCCCCGCAGGAGGCGCTGGAGCGGCAGGACGACGGCGATCACCAGCGCCATCAGGACGATGCTGAACGCGGAGGCCGTGCCGATCTCGCGCTCGAAGAAGGCGAGGTAGAAGATCTGGAGGCCCGGCACGAGGGTGCTGTCGCCCGGTCCGCCCTGCGTGGCGACGTAGATGATGTCGAAGCTGGCGAGCGCGGAGATGACGGTGACCGTGACGCACACGGCGATCTCCTGGCGCACACCGGGAAGCGTGATCGAGAAGAACTCGCGCACGGGCCCCGCCCCGTCGATGCGCGCCGCCTCGTAGAGCGACGCGTCGATCCTCGTCATGCCCGCGAGGATGAGCACCAGGCACAGGCCCGTCTGCACCCACGCGCCGATGACCCCCACCGCCGGAAGGGCGGTGTCGAAGTCCCCCAGCCACGCCCGGGTGACGGCGTCCAGTCCCGCGGCCCGCAGGACCTGGTTGACGAGGCCGTCGCTCGACAGCTGCCAGCTCCAGATGATGCCGGCGGCGACCAGCGGGATCACCTGCGGGATGAACAGCACGGTCCGCGCGGCGGCCGCCAGCCGGCTCGCGGCGATGGACCTGATGAGGTTGGCGGCGAAGAGCGCGATCCCGACGGGGACGATGCTGAAGTACAGGATGAGTTCGAACGCGTTCAGGATCGCGCCCACGAGCTTGGGCTCGCTCAGCACCGCGACGTAGTTGTCGAAGCCCGCCCAGGTCGCCGTCGTGACGCCGTTCCAGTCGTAGAACGAGTACTGCGCCGAGGCGACGATGGGCCGGAGCACGAAGAACGCGTAGAAGAGGGCGGCCGGGGCGACCAGCGCGTAGGCGAGCAGATGGCCGCCCGTGCGACGGCGCCGGGCGCGCCGGCCCGGAACGGGCGGGCGCGAACGGGCGGCGCCGCCGAGTCCGGGCGTCGGCGCGGTGGACGCGGGCGTGGACATCTAGTCTCCGACCTGCGATTCGTAGTCGGCCTGCACCGATTCGAGCAGGCCCGCGGGCGTCTGCTCTCCTGCGACCAGCTTCTGGAGGTTGGGGGTCCAGCTCTGGGCGTAGATCGCACCGGTGGCGTTGGCGATGAAGTCCATCGCCCCGTCCGCTTCGCTGATGGCCGCGCCCGCTGCGAGCGTCGCGGCGGTGACGGAGCCTTCGGCGACCTCGGGCATGAAGCCGTCGGCGGGGCCCATCGGGTGCGAGCCGCCGGTCTCGACCTCGATGGTCCGCGCTTCCTCATCGGTCGCCGCCCAGTTCAGGAAGAACGCGGCGCACTCGGCGTGCTCGGCGGTGGCGGCGATCCCGTAGGTGGCCGGAGCGGACATGGCGCCGATCGCGCCGCCCGCCTCGATCGGGGGCATCAGGAAGAAGCCGGCGCCGCCGGGCATCTGCGCGTCGAGGTTGCCCGACTCCCAGTCCCCATTGAACATGAACAGCGACTCGCCGTCGATGAACCGGCTCATCATCTGCGCGTAGTCGATCGAGTTGACGTCGTCCGCGAAGTAGCCTTCGTCGATCCACCCGGCGAGGTGCTCGGCGGCGGCGAGATTCTCGGGCGTGTCGATGTCGGCGCCGGGCTTCTGGTAGATCCAGTCGTTGACGGCGGCCGTGTCGCCGTACGAGGCCATGAGCGCCTGGAGCGGGAAGGCGAGGCCCCCGGTGGCGCCGCCGTTGAACTGCGAGACGGGCGTGATGCCGGCGTCGCGCGCGGCGGCGAGGTAGCCGTCGAGCTCCGCGAGCGTCGCCGGGGGCTCGGTCATCCCGATCTGCGCCGCGAGCTCCTTGTTGTAGAACACGCCGGTCATCGAGTAGCCGAGGCCCATCGCGTAGAGCGGGCCGTCGCCGCGGCTCCCGTCCTCGTCGACGCGCATCTGCTCAAGCTGCGAGGCGGGCCATGCGTCCCAGCCGAACGCCTCCGCGTACGGGTCCAGGTCGAGGAGGAGCCCGTCGGAGGCGAGTTCGGACATCTGCGGCAGCCGCATGAGGTCCGGCGGGGAGTCCTGGAGGGTCCGCGGCGCGTTCTGCGTGATGACGGCGAACTGGTCTTCGCGGATGTCGAAGGTGACGTTCGGGTACTGGCGCGTGAACTCCTCGGCGAGCGCCCCGGGGAGGGGGAATCCGGTCTCGAAGTACGCGTCGAGCACGACCGCGTCCTCGCCACAGGTCGGGTCGCCGGTCAGCCGGGTCGAGGCGTCGTCGGCGCCGTCGCTCCCGGGAGGGGCGCAGGCGGCGAGTGCTATGGCGGCCGAGAAGGCGACGCCCGAGACGGCCAGGGCGCGCCGACGGGTCTTCCTGATGCGAGACATCGTTGTCCCCTTTCATCCAGAGGGATCGGCGGAGGGCGCCGCCGTCGAGCTAAACCGAGTTAGCAACGCCTATACTGCGAGACGGAGCTGTGTTTGTCAACTCCCCGGAGACCCCGGCGTACGGAAGGACCTCACGTGCACCAGAAGCGAGTCACCCTCGCCGACGTCGCCAAGGCCGCGGGCGTGTCCCGCACGACGGCATCGCTGGTCCTGTCGGACCGCGGCGACGAGCTGCGGATCTCCGAACCCGTCCAGCAGCGGGTGCGCCAGGTCGCCGCCGAGCTGGCGTACCGCCCCAACGCGGCGTCGCAGGTCCTCCGGACCGGCCTCAGCCGCACCTTCGGCTTCATCTCCGACACGGTGGCGACGTCCCAGCTCGCGGGCGACATGATCAAGGGCGCGCTCGAAGGCGCGCGCCGGCACGACCACATGCTCTTCATCGGCGAGTCCGAAGGGTCCGAGGACGAACAGGCCCGCCTCATCCAGGCCATGGTGGACCGGCAGGTCGACGGGATCGTCATCGCCTCCATGTTCACCCGCGAGCGGCCCGTCCCCAGTGGAGTCGGCCGCCCCCTCGTGTTCCTCAACACCGTCCCCGCCGAGCCCCGGGCCCAGGTCCCCGTCGTCATACCCGACGAGATCGGCGCGGGCCGCGCCGCCGCGCGCGCGCTCCTCGACGCCGGCCACCGCAAGATCCACCTCATCGGCGCCGGCCCCACGCTCGACGACGTCCCGCCGCTGACCATCGCCGGACGGGAGCGCCTGGAGGGCATCCTCCAGGAACTCGGCTGCGCCGGACTCGAACCCGCGAGCGGCCGGCGGTGCGGCATCTGGCTGCCCGAGGACGGCTGGCGGGCGACCGCGGCGCTCCTGCGGTCGGGGGTCGCCGACGGGGCGATCCTCTGCTTCAACGACCGCCTGGCCCTCGGCGCGTACCAGGCGATCCAGGAAGCCGGATTCCGCGTGCCCCAAGACTTCTCGGTGGTCTCCTTCGACGACCACCAGCTCGCGGGCTGGCTCCGGCCCGGCCTCACCACGGTCGCCCTCCCCCACTACGAGCTCGGACGGAGGGCCATCGATGCCCTGCTCGCCCCCGCGGCAGCCGCGGCCGGGGTCGAGCGCGTCCCGATGCCCCTCCGAGCCCGCGGCTCGATCGCCGCACCCGGAGCCGCCGCCGACGCTCACTGACCGCTGCAGGCCTTCGAGCACCTGCGCGGCATGGAGAATGGAACCGAGACCGCGTTCGGGGAACGCCGAATCCGCTTGCCGAGGCCCGGAGGGGAGCACCGCCAATGGAATCGATCGCCGCATTCCGCATCGACGTCCCGCAGGCCGCGCTCGACGACCTGCACGACCGCCTGCGCCTGACGCGCTGGCCCGCCGCCAGTCCCGAACCGGGCTGGGCGAGCGGCGTCCCGGTCCTGTACCTGCGCCGCCTCGCCGACCACTGGCTCCACGACTACGACTGGCGGACCCACGAAGCGTCCCTGAACGCGTTCCCCCAGGGCCTCACCGAGATCGACGGCCAGCGCATCCACTTCCTGCACGTGCGCTCGCCCGAGCCCGACGCGCTCCCGCTCGTGATCACCCACGGCTGGCCCGGATCGGTCGTCGAGTTCACGAAGATCCTCGGCCCGCTCACCGACCCGCGCGCCCACGGCGGCGACTCCGCCGACGCGTTCCACGTCGTCGCCCCGTCCCTGCCCGGGTTCGCGTTCTCCACCCCGCTGTCCGCGCCCGACTGGGACCACGCCCGCATCGCCCGCGCCTGGCTCGCGCTCATGGACCGGCTCGGCTACGACCGGTTCGGCGCGCACGGCGGCGACACCGGCTCGAAGGTCTCCCCGGCCCTCGGGCGCCTCGCCCCCGACCGGGTCGTCGGCGTCCACATCAACGGCGGCCTCGAACTCCCGCCGCCGGACGACCCCGGCCTCGCGTCGCTCGCGGCCGACGAGCGCGCCCGGCTCGAATCGGTGCGGGACCTGGTGCGCCACGGCACCGGGTACGCCGACCTCCAGTCCACGAAGCCGCAGACGCTCGCCTACGCGCTCAACGACTCCCCCGTCGGGCAGCTCGCGTGGGCCGTCGACAAGTTCCACGACTGGACCGACCCCGCGGCACGGCTGCCCGAGCACGCCGTCGACGTCGACCAGCTGCTCACGAACGTCACCCTGTACTGGCTCACCGGCACCGGCGCGACCTCGGCGCACCAGTACCGGGCCGTCCGCGACGAGCCCGCGGCCCCGCGCTCGGACGTGCCCACCGGCGTCGCCGTCTTCCCGACCGACCCGGCGGTCCGCGGGCTCCTCGAACGCTCGCACCGGATCGTCCACTGGTCCGAGTTCGACCGCGGCGGGCACTTCGCGGCCATGGAGGCCCCCGACCTCCTCGTGCAGGACCTGCGCGAGTTCTACCGTCCCCTCCGCTGAGCCACGGCGCCGTTGACGAAGCTGGACTCGTCCGGGGCCGGGAACGTCGCCGCCGGGGCGATCTCACCCGAACGGCTCAGCGATCGCGCAGGAAAGCGTCGACCGCCGCCGCGGGTTCCTCTCCCGCGCTGAGGGAGTCAAGGTCCTTCTGGGTCGACCGGACAGTGGGGTGGTCGTCGCCGAGGACGCGGCGGCGGTCCTCGATGAGCGCTTCCAATGTGGCATGAGCGGCGTCCCGGTCGCCGGCCTGCTTCTGGAAGCGGCCGATGTTGTGGCGGGACTTGAAGGTGTAGGGGTGCTCGGGGCCCAGCACCTCGGTCTGGATCGGGACGAGTTCGGCCAGCGCGGTCCAGGCCCGGCGCGGTTCACCGCATTCGCCGTACCAGCAGGCGAGGCTGGCGCGGGCGCGGAGTGTTCTGGCGTGCGACGGGCCGTGGACCACCGCGATGTCGGGCACCAGCCGCTCCAGCATGGCGACGGCTTCGGTCCGCCGCCCGGACCTGCCCGTCCAGGTGGCGAGGTGGTAGCGGGCGTTGAGGGTGCCGGGGTGGCGGGCGCCGAAGACGCGGGTCCGGTCGGCGAGCAGGCGCTCGTATCCGTCGACGGCTGCCGCGAGGTCGCCGGTCCGACCGAGCCAGCGGGCGAGGCTGGAGCGGACGGCCAAAGTGCTCGGATCGTCGGGGCCGAGCTTGTCGCGGTGCTCCGCTTCCAGCCTCCGGAGCACGTCGATCACGTACGCCCGGTCCCCGGCCCGGCCGCGCCACCGCGCGAGCCCGAAGCGGGCCTCCAGGGTGCCGGGGTGGTCCGGCCCGAGGAGGCCGCGTTGCTCCGCGACCACTGCTTCGAGGGCGCGGGCGGCGCCGTGCTCGTCGCCGGATTCGCCTGCGCGCAGTGCCAGGCCGATGCGGATCTCGAACGTGAGCGGGTGCGTCGGCCCGAGGGCCGCGCTGCATGACGGCAGCAGCTCGGCCAGTGTTCTGAACGCTCCTACGATGTCTCCGGACTCCTTCTGCCAGTGGGCGATCCGCGCCCGTGCCCTCATGACGTCAGCGTGCGCGCCGCCGAGGACCGCCGTGGCGGCGTCGCCGAGCCGTTCGAAGTAGGCCCGGGCCTGTTCGGTGCGGCCGTGGTCGCCGAGGCTGTCGCCCGCCCGGAAGAGCAGTTCGTGGACGCCGTCGCCGAGCAGTTCCGGTTCCGCGCTGCGCCACAGGTAGGCGACGTTCGAGCGCAGCATCGCGGTGAGCGCGGAGATCCGTTCGGGAACGGGCCAGGCTTCGAGGACGCCGTCCGCCGCGGCGAGGGCGGCCTCGGCCCGCTCGCTCGCGGGGGTCTCGTCGTAGACCGCACGCTGGACCAGGGCGTGGACGCGGATCACGTCGCCGTCGTACTCGATGAGGCTCATCTGCCGCAGCCGCCCGAGCAGCCGCCGCGCCGTCATCACATCCACTGTGGATGAACGCACGGCGGCGACCGGAATCCCGTTGGGGTCGAGGAGGCTCAACATCCGCAGGAGTTTCGTAGCGGCGCCGGTCGGCCGCGACGAGTCGGCGAGTCCGATCGACAGCGACCACGCCGCGGCGACCGCCCGGTCGTGGCCGTCGGGCAGCGATTCGGGTCGCAGGTGCGCCAGCGCGATCGAGCGGTCGGCGAGCAGGCCGCGATATTCGTCGCAGGTCATACCCGGCTGGTCGAGGACGAACGCGGCGGCCTGCGCGAGCGCCAGCGGGAGGTGGCCGAGATCCGCGGCCAGCTCGCCGGCGCCGCCGAGGCGCGCGGCGTCGCCGCCGAGGCGCTTGCGGAGGAACGCGAGGCTCTCGGACTCGGTGAACAGGTCGGCGGTGACGCGGTCGCGTCCGGCGCCGTCGAGCGCCGCGTCGCGGCGGCGGGTGGTGACCACGGCGCGCCCGTCCGGGTTCGGCGGAGGCCAGAGGCCATTGAGGTCGACCGGATCTCGCAAGTCGTCGAGGACCACGAGCCAGCGGCGTCCGAGGGGCCGGTCGAGCCAGGCATGGAACTTGGCGGCGTTCGCCTCGATCTCGTCCGTGACGGCTTCCCCGACCTCGGCCGCGGCCTGAGCGTAGGCCGCGATGACCGCGTCGCGGGAGGCCGCGTTCACCCAGACGAGGAGGTCGACCGCGCCGCTGCGCCATCGGTCGTGGGCGTAGGCCGCGGCGGCCTGGGTCTTACCGGCGCCGCCCATGCCGGAGAGGATCAGGCAGTTCGCCTTGCCGCCCAAGGTTTCCGAGAGCCGTTCGTCGAGCCGCCGATGCTGCCGGGCCGCCACAAGCCCCGGCACGGTGCCCACGCGGATCGGCGCCGCATCGGAGCCCTTGCCACCGGACGCTAAACGGAACTCGTTGACATGTCCGATCTGGACGATATGGCGGACCTCGCCGCGGAACTCGTTCTCGAAGGCGGTCGCCGCAGGTCGCGGTCGTGCTCCATCGGGCTGCATGGGGTTCCTCCGAGTCGCGTCGGCCCTCCAATGCTACTGCCGCGGACCGGTGCCGCGCTCCCCTCGACCGCCTGTCGCATCAGAGGGAGAGGAGGTCCTCGGCGGCGCTCTTCCACGTCCACTTCGCAGCGAGTTCGCGCTTCAGCCAATCGGCCCTCCTGAACGCGGCGTCCCGGTCTTCGAGCACGGCGGCGATCCGGTGGCCCCACCGGTCGGCGTCCTCGGTCAGGTCGGACGTCACCGGGACGACCGGACCCGCCGCTCCCGCGGGATAGACCACCCCGCTCAGCGATTGGCCCAGTCCGCTCTGGCTGCTGAGAAGGACCGGAGTGCCGGCCGTGATCCCTTCCAGGCCGACCAGGCCGTAGCCCTCGGCCGACGAGGGCATGAGGAGCAGGCTCGCCCGCAGCAGGTCGTGCCGCAGCGCGGACTGGTCGGTGGTGAAGGGCCGCACCGTCACCTGCACGGCCGCATCGCCGAGTTCGGCGATGAGGCGCTCACGCAATGCCGCGCTCTCGCCGGGCGGGGCGCCGCGCACGAGCAGTTCGATCTTCGGGGCGGCGGGGCCGCGCAGCCGCATCGCGTGGGCGAGCGCCTGCGCGGCGAGTCCGACCCCCTTGATCTCGTAGTCCTCGATCCTGCCCATGAGCAGCACTTGATCCGGCCCGCCCGGAGGCGGCGTCCGCGCGACGCCGAGATCGGCGTCGTCGAACCCCGGGTCCAGCCGCACGGGTTCGGGGACGCCGTCGTGCACAGAGAGGTCGCGGCGCATCCGGGCATGAAGGAGCGGACCCACGGCCACGGTCCGGTACGCACTGGCGGCGAGGTCGAGTTCAAGCTCCGTGCGCGCCTCCGCCCGCACCCCGGCATCATCGGTCCGGCCCTCCTTCCACCATTCGATCTCGTCCGGGGCGACATGGACGACCTGGATCCGCTTGGCCTCGCCGAAGCAGTCCTGGGTGAGGCCCAGCGCCTCGGGTCCGGTCACTCGGCCGTGCCCGATGACCAGGTCCGGCCGCCAGCCGTGGGGCAGCACCGGCTTGCGGAGCATGGCCTGCTTCGCGGTGCCTCCGGGGACCGCCCGGGCCTCGATCAGGATGACACCGTGCACCGCGGCGTCCTCGTAGTCCTCCGGGCGCACCTCGGGCATCAGGCAGACGACGGACGCGCCCGCTGCGGCGAGGGCGATGCTCAGCGACCGGTTCATCGTGGCCAGGCCCCCGTGCGCGGAGCTCCACTCCTGCGCCACGATGAAGACCCGGACCGGACGGATTCCCGTCGCCAAGCTCGCAGTCTGCGAGTTCGATCGAGCGTTCATGCTGCCAGCATCCAGGTTTTCCGGTGGTATCCACATTATCCTCGATCGTCCGCACAGGTCCGGACAGCGCCGCGCGGGGTCCTTACCATAGAAGGCGATCATCGTCAGCGAAACGACGATGTCCGGCCCGGACATCCGGCCCGGACATCCACGCTCCCCCGGAGGTCCGATGGCCGAGCATCCCCCGGATGCCGCGCAGCGCGCGTTCAGGACGGCGATCGGCGCGGCCCTGGCCCGCATCGACCACGGCGAGCGCGGCGCCGCAGTTCTGAGCGGCGTCTCCAGGGGCACGTGGTCGGACACGAAGAAAGGCAAGACCGTGCCCAAGCTGCCGACCTGGCAGAAGATGAGGGCACTGCTCCGGTCGAACCGGGTCCGGATGCCCGGAACCGACTGGGACGCCCTGTACTGGGCGGCCCGGGGCGAGAAGGACGAACTGCTGAAGCAGCCCGGGCAGAGGCCGGCCCCCGGTCCCGGGCGGCACTTCCTCGGCGGACTGGACTCCATCCAGTCCTTCGCCCTTCCGATCGTCGACCGGCTCGGCCTGGTGCGGGATAGGGTCCCCGACTGGGACGAGGGCACCGGCCGCATCGTCTTCGCGATCGGCGAAGGGGGCCTCGGCAAGAGCATCCTCCTCAAGCAGGCGGCCGAGAAGCTGGTAGAACCCCGGCGACCGGGCGGCGGAGCCGTCGTGGCCGTGGCCTGCGGCCGCATCGGCTCCACCGAGGACCTGACCGAGGTGCGAGGGGCGGACGCGGCCTTCGCTCGCGCCGCCGCCGTGCCCGAGCCGGAGTCGGGCATCGTCAAGGCCCTGGAGCGCCTCCGCGACAAGCACGGCTCGGTGCATCTCCTCATCGACACCTTGGACGTGGTCGCCACCGAGCACACCGCCCACGCGCTCCGCGAGCTGCTCCGCCGGTGCGCCCGGCACGCCCGGCTCTTCGCGACCTGCCGCAAGCGCGAGTACAGCGAGCTGTTCACACCGGACCTTGGCGCCCCCTGGCACGACGGCGAACCGCCCGCCCTCATCACGATGCCGGACCTCTCCGAGGACGAGATCGTGGAATGGGCCGAACGGTATGTCTCGGAACTCGACCTACCCCTCCCGCAACGGGAACGCTTCATCGGTTCGCTGTCGGACCCGGCTAGGGCCCGCACGATCAAGCGGATCTGCGCGGTCCCCCTCCGGCTCGCGATGGCATGCCGCCTCTTCTCCGACAAGGGCCGCCTGCCGGCCGACCTCACCATCACCGGTCTCTATGAGGCCTACTGGATTCAGCGGATCGCCCGCGACCGTCACAACATGAGGACTTCGCGCTCGAAGCGGCAGGAAGGAGCCGCCTTCGCGCTCGCCGAACTCGTGCTCGACCTTAACCCGGATCGCCTGACGCTGGCCGTCGCACTCGACGGCTGGGACGCCGACATAGGGGCGCTGGTCAGCGACGGCGTAGTGCTCGACCGTGGGGGACGCTACGAGTTCTTCCACCAGACCTTCGCCGAGTTCGCGATCGCGGTCCTCCTCGCCCAGCGGGCCGAGGACGCGAGACTCGTCCTCCTCCGTTCCGAACTCGATGACGCGAGCTCTCGCATGTGGCCGATCGCGCTCCACCTGATGCTGCTGCAGGAGACCCCGGAGAGCCTCCACGAGGAGCTGCTCCAGTACGTCCCGATCGACTCGCCTCTGGGGTCGCAGTACCACCTGCTGTCGGCCTCCACACGCGGCGTCCCGGAGCGCCTCGAAGCGGTCTTCGCGCAGATCGCCGGACGAGACGATGTGCTGATGCGGTCCATGGCGGGGCTCCTCACAGACGCGCACCCGGATTGCGCCGAAGCGGCCCTGACCATCTGCATCTGGTTCCTCACCAGCCACGATGATCGGTATCTCATCGACATCTCCCGGGCGATCGGCACGCTGCTCCTCCACCTGCCCCCCGAGCAGCAGCGCGACCGGTTGGCGACCGCGCTCGATCTCATCGAGGACATCCGTCCCGGGATCCCGATGGACACATGGGTCAACGTGCCGTATTACCTTGTCGAATACCTTTGCAAGGTCGAAATGGACCCGGCCCTGTTCGGCCTCCTCTGCGAGCGCTACGAACAGCTCGGTCCGCGTGGACAACGCGAGCTGCTCACGGCCGCATTGCAAAGCCGAGCGGCCGAGCCGAGTCTCATCGCGGTGCTAGCCGAACCGATGCTCTCGGCGAGTCCTCCCGATATCGGGTCCGCGGAGGGGGTCGAGCTGCTCCGCTGGTGCATGGACGACCCCGGCGTCTGCGAGCGATTCGGCTGGGGCGACTGGACCGTTCTCCTGGAGACCGAACTGCCCGACCCCTGGGACGCGATGCAGATCCGGCTGGTCCGCGAGCTCTGCCGAGACGACGGCACCAGAGACCGACTCATGTCACTGGTGCTCTCGGACGCACCGGTCGCCTTTCCGAAACGCTGGACCAACACGGCGAAGTTCGTCGCCGACGACTTTCCTTCGGAGGTCGGCACGGCACTGGGAGACATCCCCGGGGACGCCGGCCGCAGCGCCATCGGGAAGGCGCTGGCGCTCGCCAAGCAGATCAGCGGCGTTCTGCCGAAGGAGGACAGGCAGGCGCTCATCGAAGCGTTCATTCCGCACACCAGCGCTGATCCCAGGCAGGTCTCGACCGCGCTGATCCAGCTCGCGGGGGCGGACGTCGACCTCCACGAGGAGCTGCTGGACTCGTTCTACAGGGCCGACCGGGAGATGCATCCGCTGCAAAGCGGCGAGAAGCCGAACGGCGATTGGACCGCCGTCCGGCTCAGTCCGATCGGAAGCTGGCTGCGAACCGCACCGGTGGAGTTCCTGTTCCGGCAACGGGAACGGTTCCGAACAATGCTCCCCGCCGCCGGAGGCGACGAGATGCTGCGGCGTGCCCGGTTCGAAGGGAGGATCGCACACATGGACCAGCAGGCGCGGGCCTGGCTCTCGAACCAGATCCTGAAGGGCGACAACGCCTCCGCCGCGCTACGCGGCCTGGAGGAAGCCGATCGGACGGACCAGGAGCCGGACGTCGCGATCACCGCATGGCGTTGCGCTCTGCTCCGAACCCCGCACACCGATGTCGCGATCAAGCTGGCGAACATCCTCGCCGACCCCGACGCCACTCCGGGCACGCTCCTGTCAGGTCTCACGCCCGACGCAGACGGCGCCGAGACCCCTCTCAGCGACCTCCTCACCGCGGCCGCCACCAGCCGACTGAAGGCCGCACTCGACTCGGGTGAGCACACGAACCTCGTCAAGGCGCTCCTGTCCTTGGTGTTCCACATCGATGAATCACATCCACTCGATCCTGAACTCGTCAAAGAGATCGTGACGGGCACGGCCGCTCCCGTCATACGGCTGAACACCGAGCCGCGCCCCTTCTGGCCCGGTGAATCGGCGTCAGAGGCATCCACGAGCTTCGCCCGCTGGTCCACCTCGGTCAGGAAGATCGGTCTGATTCGACTGCCTTTCGAGGACATACGACCGACCGTGGAGTCCGTGCTCACCGGATGGGACTGCGCCGGGCTCGGGACGCCGAACCGGCGAAGGACCGCGAGCCTGATCCGCTCCGTCCTGGACCGGTCCCCCGATTTCGCGACCTGGCTGGAGGTGCGATTGTGGCCGGCCGCGACATCGGCGACCAAGCACGCCATCGCCGAGGCGATCGTCATCCATGAACGCGCGGCTCCGGGAAACCGCGCGCTGCGCCTGTCCCAGCGTGAGGACTGCCCGCACGACGTCAGGATGTTCATCCACAAGAAGCTGGAGACGCAGTCCTGAAGGCGTCCACGCCCCAGGGGTTGCTCCTCAAGGATTCGGCTGCCGGAGTTGCGGCCATCGGCCTCGTGAATCTCCGTCGCAACGATGAATTCCACCGCCGGCGCCGGTCTCACAGGAATGGATGCGAACTCAGTGGTGCTCCGGCACAGTCTGTCCCTCGACGGCTACGGCGCAGTGGCGCCCGGCGTGCCGGAGGACGTCCTCGTCGAGTACGACGAGGACGAGGAATTCATCGCCTACATGGGCGACCTGCTCGGCCGGGCCGGTGTGCACGCGATGGGCTCGAAGACGTACGGGGACATGGCGGGCTACTGGCCGTACCGGACCGGGCCCGAGGCGGACGCGATGAACCGGATCCCGAAGGCCGTCTTCTCCCGCCGGCCGATCGAGACCCCGTGGGACGCCACGACCGTCTGCTCCGGTGACCTGGCCGCCGAGATCGGCGATCTGAAGGGGCGGGGGGCCGGTCCGATCATGGTGCACGGCGGTGTCCGGTTCACGCAGTCGGTAGTCGCGGCGGACCTCGTCGACGAGTACCACCTGATGGTCGGGCCGGTCGCGTACGGCGCCGGTGGTCCGCTGTTCACCTCGTTCACCAGGCTGAAGCTGGTCGACGTGAGGTCCTTCCCACGTGGCAATGTGGCGCTGATCTACGTCCGCCCCGACGCCGGGTGACCGCCCGGGCCGCAGACGACGCCGTGCCGGACCCGCCGGTCTTCTGCCTTCGTTCCGCCTGGTCTCCATCGGGATGTCCTGGTGGACTTGAGGTCAGGAAGAAGCGGCGGCGAACCGCCGCTGGAACACGTTGGAGGGAACATGCGCAGTCTCGCAAAGGCGCTCGCGGCCCGGGTGGTCGGCGGCAAGACCGCCACCCGCAGCTGGTACTCGCTGTACTACATGGAATAGCAGTGGACACCGACGGCCGCGACGCCGGCACGGCGCATGCGCCGACCGCGATCACGCCCCGGCGACCGGGACCGCCCCCGCCTGGACCGGCGCCGCGGCCGTTCGGCCTGCCGCCCGACGACTTCGACCGCGACCCGCTCGCGAGTCTCAACCGCCTCCGCCGCGAGTACGGCGACGTGTTCGCCTTCGCCGCGGGCAAGGTCCTCGTCGCCCGGCCCGCCTGGGCCCATTGGACCCTGGCCCGCACGAATCGCGACACCCGCGTCGACGCCCCACCGCTGCCGCCGCGGTTCCAGCGCCGACCCCTCATCCGCGGCCGCGTCGAGCGGTGGATGGCCGCCCGTCGCACAGCCCAGTGGCACCGCCTCGGCCGCGACATCGCCGAGCGCACGGCGCCGCTCATCCGCGGTCGCCTCGGCGACTTCCTGGACGCCGCGGGCGACCGGCCCGTGCGCCTGCCCGACTGCGAGCGGGCCGCGCTCCTCGCCGCCGACCGTGTGTTCGTCCACGATATGGACGACGGGCTCCGCGCCAGGCTCTTCCCGGCCGCGCGGCTCATGCTCGACGAGGGTGCCGCCGCCGTCACGCTGCCGCCGTGGATGTCGCTGCGGACCCGGCGGCGCCTGCGCGCCAACGACCTCTGGATCGACGCGCTCACCGCCCGCGTGGCGGGGCGGCGCGCCGAACGCCGGGAGGGCGACCCCGCCCTCGACATGCTCGACCTGCTCGCCGACGCCAGGGACGACGACGGCCCGGTCTTCGACGATGTGGAGATCGCCCAGACCCTGTCGATCAACCTCGGCAACCTCTACGCGGTGGGCGGAAGCGGCCTCGGCTGGCTGCTCGCCGCGCACGCCGCGCACGACCCGGCCCGGCCCGCCGGGACCGACCGCGCCGTGTGGGCCTCGGCCGTGGTCAAGGAGACCCTCCGGCTCTACCCGGCGGTGTCGCTGACCAGCCGGAACCTGGTCGAGGACGCCGGCTTCGGCGACGTGACCGTCCCGGCCGGGACCTCGGTGTTCGTCAGCCCGCTCATGCTGCACACCGACTCGCGCTGGTGGCGCGACGACCCCGCCCGGTTCGATCCGGCGCGGTGGCTCGGGGACGACGTGCACGACCCGCACGCCTACATCCCCTACGGTTCCGGCCCGCGCGTGTGCACCGGCGTGCACATCGCCAACGCCGTGCTGGAGAACGCCGCCGACCTGCTCGCCGACCGGACCGCGGCGGGCCGGCCCGGGCCGCCGCTCCGCGAATGGAGCGCGATCACCCGGCCCCGGCGGCTCCGGGTCACCGTCACCCCGAACGCTTGAGGCGTACGCGGCGCCGTCAGAGGCCGCGCAGTTCTTCCCGGACTGCGGCCGCCTCGGGGACGCCGCACGTCGTGAAGCCTTGGAGGGCTTCGCGGAGGCGGCGGCGGGCGGTGTCGTCGTCGCCCTCGGCGCGGTGGGCGCGGGCGAGGCCGTGGCGGGCCCGGGCGAGTTCGTAGGCGTCCTCGTGGGATTCGGCGAGCGCGGCGGCGCGCTCGTGCTGGGCGGCGGCCTCGGCGGAGCGGCCGCAGGCGGTGAGAGCGCGGCCGAGGTCGTTGCGGGCGGCGCGTTCCAGTGAGGGGTCGACGAGCTTGACGGCGTGGGCGACGGCGCGATCGAGGCGCTCGGCGGCCTCGGCGGGCCGGCCGAGGCGCAGGAGGTCCTCGCCGAGTTCGATGAGCGTGTCGGTGACGTCGGCCGTGTCGCCTTCTCCCCCATAAGCTTCCAAAGCGGCGGTGTGGATCGCGGCGGCGCGGGCGGGGTCGCCGAGTTCGCGGGCGAGAACGCCGCGGAAGGCTTCGATGCGGACGCGGTTGTGGTCGTCGCCGGCGTCGAGCCGGGCCTCGGCGGCGTCGAGGCGGCGGCGGGCTTCTTCGAAGCGGCCGAGGCGCAGGAGCGGGACGACCATGTTCGTCCTGATGAGCGCTGCCGCCGCGGCGTCGTCGGCGGCCTCGGCCAGCCCGAGTGCGGCCTCGTGGACGGCGACCGACTCGGCGAACCGGCCCGAGCGGCGGTGCAGGACGCCGATGTTGGCGAGGGTGAGCGCCGCGTCGGCGTCGTCCCCCAGCTCGCGTTTGAGTCGGACCGACCGCTCCAGGCGGTCGATCGCCTCGCGGTTGCGGCCCTTCGCGAGCAGCTGCCGTCCGGTGTCGCCGAGCGTGTAGGCCTCCTTGCGGCGGTCGCCGGTGCGGCGCGCGATCTCGGCGGCGGTGCGGTTGACGGCGGCGTGGGGGCCGATGTCGGAGTCGTGCACGAAGAACGCGTTGAACGCCGTCGCCAGGTGCCACGCCTCCTCGTCGAACCCGGCGGCAGCGGCGGCGGCCACTGCGGCCGCGAGGCCGGCGCGCTCGGTCTGGAACCACGCCAGCGCCTCGGCCTGGTCCTCGAAGCCGGGCAGGCCGAGGCCGTGGGCGGCGGCGCCGTCGCTGTAGCGGCGCTTGTTGGGGTGGAGGCGCGCGGCCGCGAGGTAGGCGAAGTGGAGGTCGACGCGGACGAGCCGCAGCAGCGCGGCGCGCCGTTCGGCCCGGGGCTCTTCGCGGTCGGCCAGGCGGGCGGCGAAGCGGCGCACGAGGTCGTGGAGGCGGTAGCGGCCCGCAGAGCGGGTCTCGGCGAGGTGGACGTCGACGAGGGCTTCGAGCATCCCTGAGGTGCGGTCCGCGTCGATGCCGCTGAGCGCGGCGGCGGTGTGGACGTCGACGTCGTCGCCGGGGTTGAGGCCGAGGCGGCGCAGCAGGAGGCGGTGGTCGGGGTCGAGCTCGTGGTAGGAGGCGTGGAGGGCGGCGGCGACGCCGCGGTGGCCCGTGTCGATCTCGTCGAGGAGCCGGTCCTCGTCGGCGAGGCGGTCGAGCAGGTCGCCGGCCTTCCACTGGGGACGGCTGCGGAGGCGGGCCGCGGCGAGTCCCATGGCGAGGGGCAGGCGTCCGCACCGCTCGGCGATCGCGGCCGCCTCATCGGCGGTGACGCGGCCTCCGGCGGCGGCGTCGAGCATCGCCACGGCCTCGTGCAGCGGCGGCGGGCCGAGCGGCACCGCGTGGGCGCTGAGGAGGGCCGACAGGTCGCGGCGGCTCGTGGCGATGACGAGGCTGTCAGGCGTGCCGGGAAGGAGCCGTTCGACCTGCTCGGCGCCGGAGGCGTTGTCGAGCAGGAGCAGGACCCGGCGTCCGGCGAGGGTGCTGCGGTAGGTCGCGGTGAGCTCGTCCAGCTCCTCAGGGCGCGCGCGGCAGGCCGGGTCGAGGCTGCGGATGACGCGGGTGAGCACGGATTCGAGGGCGGGACGCAGGCCCTCGGCGTCACTGAAGCCGTGGAGGTCGACGAAGAGCTGCCCGTCGGGGTACCGGTCGGCGAGGGCGTGGGCGGCGCGCACGGCCAGGGAGGTCTTGCCGACCCCGGCCGTGCCGTGCACGGCGACGACCTCGGCGCCGCCGTCGACGGCGGCGAGCAGGGACTCCAGCGGCAGTTCACGGCCGGCGAACCCCGCGAGCGGGCGCGGCAGCTCGCGCGGGGTGGCGGCGACGGGTTCGGCGTCGGCGCCGAGCGCCTCGACGAGGAGGCGGAGGGTGCGCGACTGGGGGCGGGTGCGCCCCGACTCGATGTCGCGGATCGTGCGGACGCCGACGCCGGCTTTGAGCGCGAGTTCCTCCTGGGTCAGCACGGCGCGCAACCGGAGCCGGCGAAGGTCGATGCGGGCCGCGGTCGTTCGGTCGGGCATCGGGCAATGGTAGAGCGGGGGCGCACCTCGACGGCCGTCGCGAACTGCGGTTTCACGGCATCCTGCCGGTGTCCCGCCGGTGTCCTGCCGCCCGAGCGGCCACAGTGGCGTTCCGGTACTGCGGTTAGGTACCTTGCGGTGTTACGGTAGCAGTATGGAGTCTAAGTTCGCTGCGATGCGCCGGGGCATGCTTGAGCCGGTGGTGCTGGCCGCACTGGACGGTGAGAGCCGCTACGCCGGGGAGATCGCGCAGCTGCTCCGCGATGCGCAGTTCCCCGTCCAGGACGGCACCTTGCATCCGCTGCTGAATCGCCTCCGCCGCGAAGGGCTGCTCACCTACGAGTGGCGAGAGTCCCCGAGCGGCCCCCCGCGGAAGTACCTCGCGCTCTCCGAAGAAGGCCGTGCGCAGCTCGCACAGTTCCGCGACTACTTCCGCGGCCTCGCGACGATGATCGAATCGATTGGACGATGACCATGGACCACATCACTCTCAGCGGCCATTCCGGCGCGTTCCCCCTGACGGCCGACGCGAAGCGGCAGCTCGTCGCCTACCTGGGCGATGCGCGTTCGGCCGTCGGCCCCGGTCCTGACGGCGACGAGACCGTCCGCGACATCGAGATGGCGATCGGCGACCGCCTGCGCGCCGCGCTCGACCGGGGCGCCACCGGGGTCGACGAGTCGGAGATGGCGCGGATCCTCGCCGAGACCGGCCCGGTCGAAGCCGGGCCCGCTGCGACCGGTCCGGGAGCCGCCGACCGCGGGTTCAGCGGCGGCCGCCTGCCGTGGCTGTGCCGCGTGGAGGAGGGGAAGTGGTTCGGCGGCCTGTGCCTCGGGCTGGCGATCCGCAGTGATCTCCGCGTCGAGTGGGTCCGCGTCTTCGCCATCGTCTTCCTGTTCGTCACAAGCGGACTGCTCGGCGTGGCGTACGTGATCGCGCTGCTCTTCGTCCCGCGCATGGAGACCGCCGAGCAGTACGAGGCGGCTCTTGCGCAGAGCAGGCGGTAGCGCCGTCCGTGCGGGCTCGGACCATCGCGGCGCCGACGCGCCCCCGGCCCGACCGCTCGCCGCGGTCGGACCGGGGGTGGGGGGACTCGGCCTCCGGGGCCGGCCTCGTGCGCGCTACGCGCCGCCGAACGTGACGTCCGAGCAGGAGTAGAAGGTCTGGTCGAAGTGGCTGGCCTGCCAGATGACGTACACGATGTGGTGCCCGGTCCTGCCGGGCGCGCTCACCTGGATGTCGACCGCCTCGCCCGGCTCGTACACGCCGGTCTCGACGACGCGTTCGAGGTCGCCCCAGTCGAGCGCGTCGGTCGTGGCGTCGTACCCCTGCTTGGTGACGTACACCCAGTAGTAGTCGGCGCCGTGCCTGGCCTGGTCCTCGTAGTGGAGGGTGAAGTCGTTGGCGAGCGCGGTGGTGTGCCAGTCGCCCGGCTGGTCGAGCGACGCGTACTCGGGGTTGGCGCCGGAGCAGAGCTGGTTGTCGGGGATGCGCTGCTCGTGCTGCCCCTGCATGCCCTCGCGGAGCAGACTCATCCAGCTCCACATGGTGTTGGGGTTGGCCTGGAACGCCTGGTAGCACATGGGGTCCTCAGCGGCCATGTCCGGGTTCAGGTGGTCGCTGCCCCAGCGCTCCCAGCAGGAGTACTGGCGCGCGGCCGGCGAGGTCGCGGTGCCGTGGGCGCCGGCGCCCTGGGCGGTGAAGCACAGCACCGCGGCGCTGGCCATCGCGACCGCTGCGATCCTGAGGAGGAGCCGGCGGAGGCGGGGTGTTCTCGATCTGAGCATGGTATCGCTCCCAGTCATCGAAGACATTGACAAATGCAAATATTATCGACATATGCTCACAATGTAAATACGCCCAGCGCCGAAAGTGGGAGCGATGACGCCGACCGCGCCGGGAGAACCTACGAGATGTTGATCTACCTGGGCGGGGAATGGGAGTTCTGGCGCACCATGAAGATCACGGAATATGGCCGAGTCCTCAGTCCCGTCGTGCGAAGTTCCGGAGGCCGGCGACCCGCAAGGGTCGCCGGCCTCCGGAACTTCATGCGGACGACTCCCACGGCCGCATCGTCGGCCGCGTCCCGACCGCCCTGCCGCGCTTGGCGAAGGCCCCGGCTGCGGTCGTCGGCATCAGTCGGCGGTGCAGGTGACCGCGGGTGTCGCGGCCGCCCCCGTGGCGATGAAGCCCCACGCCGAGATCGTCTGTCCGGCTTGGATGTTGGCGTTCCAGCCGACGTCGGCGGCGGTGACGGACGATCCGGAGGCGGTGACGTCGGCGTTCCAGTGGCTGCTGATGCTCTGGCCGGCGGGCCAGGTCCAGGTGAGCTTCCAGCCATCGACGGCGTCTCCGCCCGCGCTGACCAGGACATTGCCCTGCCAGCCGGAGCCCCAGTCGTTGACCACGTCGATCTCGGCCGAGCAGCCGGACTCGGTCGGCGGCGGGGTCGTCGTGTCGTCGGGAGGAGTCGTCTCGCCGGGCGGGTCCGATTGGAACCGGCTGAAGAACTCCCAGGTCGCTGTCGGGATCCACGAGTCGGCGCCGTCGCCGGAGGCCCCGTCCCGCGGTGCCTGCATGTGCCCTCCGTCGAACGAGGCCCACACGACCGGGTGGTCCGGCGAGCACCCGGTGAACTCGGTCGTGATGTGCGTCAGACTGCCCCGCGGCGGTGTCGGCGTGGTCTGCGGGGTGCAGCCGTTGTTGTCGACGAAGCGGTTGCGCTGGGCGGTGCCGTCGCTGAAGTTGTCGGTGGTGCCATGCGCCGCGAAGACCGCGACAGGCTCGTTGCCGCCGTCGCATCCGCTGACCCACCCGGGCGAGCCGTAAGGAGCGATGGCGCGGAACACGTCGGGACGGGAGCACGCGAGCGAGTAGCTCATGGCTCCGCCGTAGCTGAATCCGACGGAGAACAGCTGCTGGGTGTCGATGCACAGATCGCCTTCGAGGAGCGCGATCATATCGTCGGTGAACGCGACGTCCTCGCCGCCGCTGTTCGCCCAAGCGTTGTCCAGTCCCTGCGGGGCGACGAAGATCGTGGACCCGCCGGAGAGCCGCTTCAGTCCGTAGTAGGCATAGGTGCCGGCCTGCACGCTGTTCCCGGTCGCCACGTTCTGGGCGGTGCCGCCCCACCAGTGGAAGCCGAAGACGAGCCGGTAGGGGCGGTCGCTGTCGTAGTCGGTGGGGATGTCGAGGATGAAGCTGCGGCTCTTGCCGCCGCTCTGGATGGTGTGGGTGCCGCTGGTCAGGGTGGGGGTCTGGCCGCATCCGGCGGTCGCTTCGGCCTGTACCGGGGAGGCTGAGGGCTCGGCGACCGCGACGAGTGCCCCCGTGAGGGTCACCGCAGCCAGGGACGCCGCGACAAGCGCGAGGCGCGCACCTGTTCGCAAGGGCTTCATGATGGAACGCCTTTCGGTTTGACGTTGGGGTGGGTGAAACCGCGTCCTCGCGAACGAAAGTCTCATGAGAGGCCCTTGAAGATCAAGGGTAGCCTAGTTATCGATAACTGTCTATATACCGACACGACTTGGCTCCCTTCACTTGCTATCGGCCCGGGCGCCGAGCCTCCGGGCCGGGCGGCGCTGCGCGAAGCGCTCCAGCCGGAGCTTCGTGATCCTCGACGGCACCCTCATCCGCCCGAAACCGCCTCGCCGCCGGCCGACCCTGAGGGGATGTTCAAATCCGGCAACTCGATCCGCAGTAATTCGCAAGATCTCGAACCCTTCGGCGCGAGCGGCAGTTTTGAGTTGCGCAGAGCCTGAAACACCAGTCGCCGCCAGAGCACCTGCACACCACCGGAGGGCAGAGGGAAGTTGGGCTTCACGAGGGGTTGCTTTCAGTTGCGGGAACGATCAACCGGGTGAATGTAGACCGCAGCGATACAGAAAGCTACCGGTTGCCAACCGTCCTGCCAAGACGGCCCAGGATCATTGAATCCCCCGGGTGATTCCCCGACCCCCATTGAACTGGGTTCAGCCTCTCTCTCGCTCGACTTCCGCCAGCGCTTCTGACACCTTCATTTCGAGCGCGCCCATGTTCCCCTCGAACACGACCTGAAGATCCACCCCGAATCGATCCGACAGCACCAGGATTGACCACAAGCAATCGACGAGTTCGTGTTCAAGCTTGGTTCTCGCCTCCGAGAGCGTCCGGTCTCCCGCCAGCGACTGCACAGCTTTCGCCAAGTCCCCGACATCCCCGACCAACCCCAGCGTGAGCTCCTTGCCTGTCCAGACGGTCTGCCCTCTGGCGACATTAAGCTGGTCGTACATTCGCGCGAGCCCTACCGCCCGCGCCTGCATCGTCGAGACATCCATGCGAACGATTGTGCCCGAATGGCAGTGACCTCACGCCTCGGTGCGAGTAGTCAATCTTGGAGGCGATGTTGAAAGTTGGGCGGACGAAGGGCGTGAGCAGGACCGGTGGACAACCCCGCCGATGGAGTGGGCCTGTAAGAGGGAAGTGCGCTAGGTCGGGCGGGTGACGGGAAGAAGGTGCAGGCCCGCAGCGGCCCGAAGCGCCCACTTGGCGGACTCGGACCGCATCTCCGCGCGCCCGAGCCATTTCCAGAGCACCGACGGGACTTCGCGGTGATTGCTGCTCGTCAACGCTTCGGCGTGGCCGAGCATGGCCTGCGCATTGAGGAAGCCGTTCGCGGCCAGCTCGAAGAACTGTGATGCTGCCGCGCAACGCGCTGAGCGACCAAGTCGCACCAGCGGCGTGCAGCTTCTGCGGTCCGTTCCCCGCCGATGGTGACCTCGTCCAGGAGTTGGCGACGAGGACTGATCTGGCGCAACGCGTGCGGGTGGTTCACTCGCCGCGCCCCTGCGCGCGACCCGCTTCGACGCGGGACAGGACCCGGTATTTGCGCCAGGCGAGATCGGCGAACCAGGACCGGAAGTCCTCGTAGCACCCGACCAGCGCGCCAGCGTCGATCCACATGACCTCCCCGGCCCGATCGGTGTCGGCGCGGTGTGCGAGGACGAGGTGAAGCCGCTGCCCGGCTGCGACGGGAACGACCTCGTGAGCCTCGACGCCGAGGTGTTCCAGTACCTCTTCATCGCGATAGGCGCGCAGGAGTTCCTGTGCGCGGGACCAGGGGCCGCCGCCGCGCAGTTCGGCGAGACCGAACACGCTCATGCGGAGGTAGCAGTGCTCCCAGCCGTCGGCCGCCAGCAGGAACGCACGGTAGCCCGGTGGCAGGGCGTGACCGGCCTCGTGCTCGAAGGCGAGCAGCGACGCCGCGTCGGCTGGAGGCCTGGGCCTGGTGGGGGCGTGGATGGCGGGTTCGATCTCGTGGAGTCGCGCGTGGACGCCGGTCGCGGCCGCGAGCATCCGCGGCCAGGGGTGTGCGGTCACTTGCGGTGCCCGCGCATGGCCTGCTTGAGGACGGTGCGACCGGGCCAGTCGAGACCGTGCGAGGCGGTGTACTCGGTCAGGTTCCCCTCGGCGTCCTCCTGCTCGCCGAGGACTTCCACGACCACTAGACGGCCGTCGGCAACCGGGACCACGCGCCCGATCCAGAGCGGCTCGATGCCGCCGCTCTCGAGGTCGTAGCCGAGATCCGCAAGCGTGACGCTCCAGGCGAGGTCCCCAGTAGGCCAGGTGCGGAACTCGATCCGGGTTCCATCATCGGTCACAGCCAGGACGGTCGAGCCGTCTTCGAACATCCCTTGCAGCCACAAGGAGCCGAGAGCGGCAGGATCGGCGGGCCACGGCTCGCAGGCCAGAGGGGAACCCGGTGTCGCGCGGGCGAGGAAGGTGTAGGTGCCGTCCTGCCCGCAGCCGACGCAGAGCAGGACGTGGACGCCGTCGGGGTGGAGGTCGATGCTGGCGCTGTGGCCGCCGGGGACCGGCAGCGGCGCCTCGTCGACGAGCGCACCGGTGGCGGCGTCCAGGAGCACGAGGCGGTCTTCAGCGCCGCGTCCGGCGTACACATCAGGTAGGTACAGCCACACCAGGGCCCCATCACGGCTGTACGTGCAGGTCGTCCGCTGAGCGCCGAGCGGTCGGCCGGAACCGAAGGGATACCGCCACGTTGCAGCCCCGGACTCGTCGACGGCAACGAGGTCGTCGGCGGTGGCGACGATCGTATGCCCGCTGGCGGGACTGAGGGCGCGGCAGTCGAACTCGGTCTCGGGGAGGTCGGGCATGGGACTCCTTCAGTTGGGGGTCGCCGCCACCTTACTGAGCGGGCCCGACACAGGCGAACGGCGAAGCCCCGCGGGCGCGACGGTGGGCCGTGATGGGCGCGTATGGATAATGACGGTATGACACACAACCGAAAGGGCGATGCCGCGTAGGACGCCCGCGCGAGTTCGCGCACAACGAGACCGTTCCGTACTGGCGGCAACGGTCGTCCATGCCCCGCCTCCCCGGCGCTTCAGGCGCTCTCCAGGCCGCAGTCGTCCGGCTTGAGGCCACCGACTCCCGGTTCACTCCCGGTGATGTCGCCGCCGCATTCGTGCGCTGGAACCGCACCGTCCACGGGCCGGCCCGACGGGTCCGCACCGGCGGCGCTTCGACCGGCGAGTGCGAGTACTACCCGCCCCGACCCGCCCGCGAGACCCTTGAACTGGCCTTCCATCGGCTGCCGAAGCGATCGGCTCGCGAATTGCGGCTGCTGCTGGCACCACTCGATGCGGAACTGCTCCGGCGGACCGTGGCCCTGCCCCGCCCTCCAGGCAGCCCATGGTGGACGCATCGAGGGTGATCACAAGGACATGCACTGACGGACCGCGACCCATGCGCACCCCGCGGTTACCCTGGGCCTCATGCCCGCTCAGGCTCACAGTACCTCCGGCACCCCCAAGACCCGGTTCGGACCATGGGTGCCACAGGACACGCCGGGCTCAGACGACAGGCCGACACCCGGATGGAGCGACTGGGTCGGGCTCGTGCTGTGCACGCTCGCCTTCACCGGGTACTTCCTCCAGGCCGCGCGGGCCTTGGAGGTGCCCGACAGCGGCTTCGTCACCGACCTCAACGCCTCGTCGTGGACGAGTGGCTGCACCTACATCGGCCGGATCTACAGCTGCCGCGACGACATCGACTACGACCTCCTCGAACAGCCAGTGACCTCCTCATGCCGCCGGATCGAGTTCGTCGACCCCAGCCGTTTCTTCCACGGGACCGACTGCGTGGAGGAGGAGGTCTGGGAGAACCTGGAGGTCGGGGACGTCTATGTGCCCGAGGGCTGACCCGGCTCGGACGCACCGCGTTGCGGGCATCGGCGACCTCGAACATCCGCGGATCCTTCGGGACCGGTCCCGCAGTTCCGAAGGCACACTGGGCGGATGCTGAACAGGTCTGAACGGGATCGCTGGTATCGCCTCGCGGTTTCGCCAACACTGCTTCGTTCCGCGCAGCGAAGTGTCATCGGCATGGTCATCGCCTCCGCACTGCTCGCTGGATCAGCATGCGGCCCAGCGAGGGAGGCGTCGCCAAGCGGCGACCAAACCTCAGGGAGCAGCCCAGCCGAGAGCGAAGGTCCCCCAGCAATCGAGCGTCCTCTCGATGCTGCGACGGTCATGGCCCACCCCTGCACCGCCTTGACCGACGCCCAGGCTATCGAGGCGGGCTTGCCGTCAGATATCGAACATCGAGCGCTCATGGGCGTGGATACCACCTCATGCGGCTGGGACTACAGCCGAGATGACCTGACCGGAGGCGGCGTCGGGGTGGTGTGGCCTCTCGACGGTCGCACCTTGGCCGACATCTACGATCGCCGCGATGAGATGGAGTACTTCGAGGAACTCACCGTCCTGGACTACCCGGCAGTATTCGCCCACACTTCCGACTGGCGCGAGAAAGGGCACTGCGTTCTCCATGTTGGCGTGTCCGACACCATGGTGTTCTATGTTGGAGTGGACGTGGAACCGGGCGAACACGTGCTGCTTGATGCCTGCGATCTCGCCGATTCGATAGCGGCCATAGTCGTGGAAAACCTCCAGGTCAGGTGAATCCCGTCTACGGCAGGCATGACTTCGCTGATAATCCTCGGCGTTTGTCGGCCGAAGCGGTCGTGCCGCATCGGAACTGACTCGTGGCGCTGGTACGGTGAACGCCTCTAGACCTGGATACTGTTGCGGCCGAATGGGGCACAACGCGTGAGAGGCCTCGAATGGATCTGGTCGCGGCGCTGCCGTTGATCTACACGGCGCACTCGGAGCAGAGTTTCTACTGCCGCGACGTCATCTGCGATTTCGTCGTGCTCGCTGGCTTCGTCCACTGAATCCGTTGCTATCGCAAGTGGAGTTCGTGGTCGCCTGATGGGGCAATATCCCAGTGCGGGGGCGTGTACACGTATCGGCCGCGCGGATCCGGTTTTCGTCAACCAGCCCGGCCCCGCCACTGCGCGGGGCCGCTTGTCCCTGCACGACGCCCTAGCGTAGGTCGGCCCGGGCCCGCACGAACTTGGCCTGGCGCAACCGCCCGCCCAGCGTCCTCGCGGTCGCAGTCACCTCGACCTCCAGGAGCGGAGCCACCCGTCGCACGTCCCGGATCGTGCCCGGCACCGCGACAGCCGGAGCGATCACCGCCAGCGGCGCGATCACCTCCGCGATCGAGGTCGATGCCGCATCGACCAATGTAGACGAGGGTGCCGCGAGGCACAAGGACCTGGACGAGCCCTCCGCCCGGGGTTCCTGAAGTTGTCAGTTCGAGAACCCATTCGAGACGTTCGGCACCGGCGGCTTGGTTGGCCAGGGCAGGGTGCCCTGGAATCGCCGTGCAGCGCATATAGATCGCGACTGCCAGAATGGGGAGATGTCTCGCACAAGAAGGTCGCTGCTGCTCGCGGCGGTGTGCGGCGGTGCCGCGGTCGTTGCGGCCGCGGGCCTGTGGGGCGGGGCGCCGTGGCGGCAGGTCCCGTTCATCGTCGCCAGCACGCTCATCGGGGCGATCCTGCCGATCATCATCGACCGGCTCCGCGACGGTATAGACAACACCCCCGGTCCAAGCCCGGCCGTCCCCACTTCGCCTCTCCCGGCCACGGCACCGGCCGAACCGGCGCCGAAGCGAGCAGGTGAGCCTGTCACGTTCGTCTACGACATCCCCAACGAACCCGGAGTCCGGACCGACAAACGCACCGGGGGCCCCGTCCGCCTGTTCATGATCGGCATCGGCGCGCTCGCGCTGGCGTTCTGGATCGACAACAGCGCGGCCGCGCAGGACCTCAGCGTGGTCGCCACCGTCGCTGCACTCGTCGGTTTTCCGTTGAGCCTGGGCGGCGGTATCGCGACGATCGAGGCAAGCGCCCGCAGCAGCGGGGCGGAAGTGCAGGTGCGGCTCGATTCCCAAAGCATCACGCTGCGCCGCCGCCGACGGCGTGTGGCATTGCGGTGGAGCGAGATCGACCAGCTCAAGATCGACCCCGGCACCGGGTACCTCTGCGCGTCGACCACGTCCATGGACCGCGACCGGCACCGGCGCCTGTACCGGATAATCGGCCGCGGTGCCGCACGCTCACTCGCTGACCGGACCTGGCGGCCCCAGAACGAGTGGGTGCGCCTGTGCAGACCGGCCTGGCTGACTAGCTCGACCAGACGATTCTTCGAACACCTCGAAACACTGTCCGGCCACGAAATACACAACAAGAGCACACTGCTCCCGTAAGGACCGGCGCCATCAGATCAGGGTCGAAGAAGACCCTCAGGTCATCCCATCGCAGATCGGTCACTCGCACTTCCTGTACCGGGCTTCGCTCCAACACAACGGAATACAGCTGTCGCGCTCATTAGCCGGTCGGTAGGTCAAGGTATTAGGCGAGAGTCTCGCGATGCTGTGGCGATTTCGGCGTCCAAGACACTTGCACTGCCCGACGTCTTCCGTCGCCGCCGCCAACGATCCGGAACTCGATCGCCTCGCGGTAGCCCACCGTTTGGCCCTTAGAACCTCTACCACAATGGTCTTCTCGAAGGTTTCGGGTCTCGTTCCCCAGGCAGGTTGATGTTGCTGATAGGGCGCACGACGAACTGCCGTGGGGAGGTTGGGTCCTGAGGACTATCACCGGTTGCGAGAGAAGTCGAGGAGATCGCGCTTGATCATCGGTGCCACAGCTTTCAGGGTTTCACGCCATCCCCGCTGGCCTGCTCGTTGAAATCCGAGCAGGCCCCGGATGCCGTGAACCGCAGCGAGGAGGGCGATGAACCAGGGGATCGCGAGAATCGCCACGACTCCCGCGACCGGCACGGGCTCAGGGAACGTCATGTAGAGCAGCGGCAGCAGTACCGAGGCCACTGGCAGTCCGATGGCCGCTCGCGCGGCCCAGAGCAGCGAGTCATAGTTCTGCGTCTCGCTGAACAGACGCAGACGAGGTTCGAGGGGTTCGTCCATCTTCCCAGCATACGAGGCCTCCTGAACGCCTAGCCAGTCACGAGAATGTCGCCTGCGAGGTGCGCACACGAACGTGTCGGCGCTAGCATATGAGCGAAGACGCGAGCGTGGCAAAGGCTTCATGCAGCTCAAGCCGGCGCTCCCAGCGAACAGCGAGGCGCCTGAACTGGTGCAGGTGAGCGATCGCGCGTTCCACCACCCAGCGAAGGCTGCCGAGACCGATGATGTCACGCCGTTTGCGCTGCGATCGGCAGGCCCGATGGCTGGCTTCTTGGCTGCCCGAGGACTCGGTCAGGTCCGATCGAATGCGGACGCCATCCTTATGAGGACAGCAAGAAAGGCCCTGTCACCAGGGCCTTTACTGTGTGCACGTCTGGACGGCGTATTTGAACCCGCCGCCGCAGGTCGTGGCCCTGGTTTCGCGCCTGTCCACCGTATTGGCGGCCCCGGCGGCAAATCCCGCCGTGTCGCGGCCCGCAACGACTGTATCCGACCTCTCAGCCGCAACCGGCGGCGCTGGCCGGGATCGGAGTCCCGGACCTGGGCGGCCGTGGAAGTTGTACGAGCGCCTCACCTCGGATGACGTCGCGACGATTGTCCGCGGCCACCGGAGCGGCAGCCGTCAGAAGGACCTTGCAGCGCGATTCGGGATCAGTGTCAGCAGCGTCCAACGAGTGCTTCGCGATCACGGCGCCATGGGATAGACGGAGGCAGGGGCGGGGTCGGGCGGTCTTCCACCAAAGGTCGCCCGACCCCGTTTCCGGGAGTGCGGTGGTGTCGCGAGAAGCGAAGACGGCCACCGCATCCCGGTCGGTGCCGCGGCCGGTCTGGGGTTCAGGCGCCCGGCGGCGGAACGCGAGGGAGAAGGTCAGGTGGTGTCAAGCTCTGCGATCAGGATCGAGCACTGGTCCATGAGCCAAGGGCACCATGGATCGCCGGACCAGGCCGGGGCCCACTCGGGGACGTCCTCGGGGTCGTCGGTGAAGCGGCAGCATTCGCGCGGACCGGCCCCGTCGTCGACGTCGAGGAGGTAGTCGACGATCTTCCGGGCGCGGCCGGGGTCCGATCCCAGGCGGTAGAGGGTGAAGACCGCTGGGCCGCGGCTGAAGTCACCGAGGTAGCCGTCGACGCCGGGTTTGCCGTCGGAGCGGAGGTTGTATGGGTCGCCCTCGGGTGCAGTCGGTTCAGCCATTGCTCGACTCCGCCCTGGCTGTGGCGAGGTCGCCGCGGTAGAAGACGCGGAACGCCTGCTCCTCGAGCCAGATCTTCGAGTGGGGCTTGAGGCCCCGCCAGAAGGCGCCCCAGGTGGCTTTCAGGTCGCCGGAGTTGAGACCGGAGACCACCAGGACGACGTCGTCGCCCCTCGGGCCGGTCAAGACCTGGAACGAATCCGGCGCGACCGGCCCGGAGGCGCGCACGGTGTAGTCACGGTACTGATCGCTAAAGGTGCCTCGGTTGAGTGCGCCGGGATCGGGACACCCGACGGCGATGTGTCTGCTGCTCATGCCAATGAGCCTATGAGCTGCATAAACACAGGCACCAGCATTGATTCTGGCGTGCGCGTCCGACCCGCTCGCGGCAACCGGACACCGCGGGCCGACATTTGGACCGGACAAGAAAGACGCGCCGTGGTGTCCCATCGGCGCGTCTTCAAGCGGCAGTCAGAGCGCTTGGTGTTATTCGAGGCCGCCGCGTTCGGCGTCGGCGGCGAGGACGGCAAGTTCGAGTTCGCCGTCGCGGACTCCGCCGACGAACGCCTCCCATTCATCGGCTGTGTAGATGAGGATCGTCCCGCCGGGGTCGTCGACGAGGCGCATGGCGACCAGGCCGTTGTCAGCGAAGCCGAGCTCCAGTTCACCGGGGGTGCCGTCAGCGGCGTCCGGGCGGACCCACCGGGCGGCCGCGGTGTCGAACTCGCCCTTGAGCGGGTGCTCCCTGACCGGACCGGACATCAGCCGTGGTCTTTCACCCAGGCCAGCAGGCCGGTGTAGGTGGCGGAGCTGACGGTGACGATCGGACGGTCCTCGGGGAGCTTGGAGTCCGAAACCTGTGGGGCACCGTCGCTCAGCCGTACCTCGACACAGCTGTTGTTTTGGTTGCCACCGCTGCGGCTGGACTTGCGCCAGGGACCAGTGGTGCTCATGTGAAGAACTCCTCCGCGGTGATCGACTTGGCAGACGCGAGCTTGAACGCGCCTGTGAAGAACTTACCCTGCGAAGTGCTCGCGTCCACGAATCCCCCACCGCGCGGGGATTCGACGTTGACCACCGGCGGCTGTTCGCCGTCGTACTCGAAGAGGTTGAGCGACCACGGCTGCAAGTCATAGCGCCCCAACGCGAGCGGCATAATGCGCACGTCTGCGAACGGCAGCGCGGAGACCTGCTTCAGGTCTGCCAAGATCAGGTCCCGGTCCGGTCCGAGACCCATGGTCAGAGCCGCCTCGCCGATCAGGAGCAGTGCTTCTCGTCTGGACTCGATCCACCGCTCGCGTCGCTCCATCCGGAACTCCAGACCGTCGTCCCAGTCGATATCGCCATCGAAGGATACGGACGTGGTCCCGCGGATCATCCGGTAGTACGCCTCGCTGTGGATCAGCGAGGGAATCGCGAGCGGCGAGTGGTAACACAGGAAAGTGGCGGCGTCCTCGCACTGCTGGAGGAACCATCCGCGGTCGTTGACGGCGTTGCTGTAGACCGAGCACCAGTCACCAGCCCGGGCTGCCTCGGCCAGTCGCGCGATGTGGTCGACCTTCTGGTGCGGGGTCTCATAGAACCGCAAGAGCTCCAGCACCGTGCCGACCTTAACGCCCCGGTACGACCCGGACTCCAAGCGGCCCAGCGTCTTCGCCGAGCAGATGTTCGTCGGGACCTCGTTCTTCCGATAGCCCGTCGGCCTCCCGGGGCGACGCCGGACGCGTTCGGCTTCGAGCTGGCGCCCCAGTTCCTGCACCGGCGGCGGGACCTTGGCCGGGTCTTCGATGTCGGTCATGCCAACGGATTCTAGAGATAGTGACCGACCGATTACAAGCCATACATGCAGGAACTTCCCTGCGCGCCAATCGAATCAGCCAAGACGACCGGACAAGGGAACGGGACAAATATTGCGGTCATTGTTGTCCGGTTCCAATGACCGGACAGCGTCGGGTTCCCGACACTCAGGTTCACATCAAGCTGTCGATCAGATACGTTCCGTTGCCATGTCTAGGAAGAAGGAATCACCCCTGTACCGCTACTGGGGCTATCTGCTGCTGGCCGGAGCCGTAGTCCTGCTCTTCGCCCGCGACGTCGGTCCACTCGCGGTCTCGGGCGCTTTCGCCCTCTGCTTCGTATGGATGCTGCTGGCCGCCCCGACATGGTGCGGAGCGAAGAACCGCGGCGAAAGATACTGCCGCAACAACTCCTCGGGCCTGCTCGGCGGTTGCCGCCAAGTCCGCCAGCACCAATGGCAGCGCTTCAAGTCCCTGACCCGCCTCGACACCCTCAGCACCGCTGCCCGCGGCTGGTTCACCGGCGCACCCCAACAGATCGCCACCTGCGCCCTCGCAGTCTCCGCCATCGGCGTCGTCGCCGGCCTGCTCAAGTAAGCATTCAATACGCTTGAATGAACCCGTTGCACTCCAAGCAATGACGCCCGAGATTCCAACCCTCGATTTCAGGCGAATACGATGGCCCGGACATGACCGAGCATGACGAGCAGCCACTCCTCTTTCTCGATATCGATGGGACCGTGACTGCCTCCATTGCCGGTGGTGCACTGGCCGGAACCATCAGCCGAAAACGAACTCGAAGACCAATGGTTCAACCTGCACTGGAAGACAGGCGCCCTGGCCACTTGGGCCGACGGACGCCCGTTCGCCTGGGTTGACGATGAGATCACCGATGCTGGCACCGACTGGGTTGCCACCTATCACCACGGCCACACCCTGCTCCAGCCCGTCAACGCCTCAGAGGGCATCACTCATCACGATCTCGAAGCCCTCAAAGCTTGGTTCCGCGGTGCCTGAAACACTCTGGCCGCGTTTCTGTGGGCATCCGCTCTTCTCGTTACTCTTGCCAGAATGCGGGGCAGGAAGTTTCGGCGGCGTCGGGCAGGGCGTCTTCCAGTCGGGTTCGCTCGGTGTCGATCTCGTCGGCCCTGTAGATCTCGGGTGCCTCGTCAGTGCGCTCGTAGACTTGGATGAGAAGGCGCTCACCGGGCTCGATCGAGGGAGTCTCGTCTGCGACGGCGGGGTTGACAACGTCGAATTCCATGGTGCCGGACGCATCTTCGGGCACGATCGGGTCGAGCACCGTCACCACGAGGATGATCCGGTCCTGGACGTCCGCAGTACGCACGTCGGTCACCTCGACTTCACCGATGAACGTGGAGCAGGCGATCGATTCGGCTCGCGAGAGCGCCTGTCCGGCCTCCTCCTGATCTGGTTCGTCTTCTCCAGAAATCGCTTCTACCAAGGCGAAGCCTCCGAATACGACCACTGCCGCGCTCAGAACTGCGGCGGCGATCATGCTGCCGGAGGGTTTCCAGCGGCGACGGCGCGCCCGCGAAAGGGAGGCGTCGAGTCCGGCTTCTTCACCGATCATGTTCAGGGCCTTTCTCAGCTGACGGTCTTCGTGTTCGGGATCGGAGATCACTGGTCTGCCTCCATTTCGCTCATACGCTGTCGGAGTGCGGCCAACGCGGCGTTCAACCGGCTCTTGACGGTGCCTTCCGGGATCTCCAGGTGTGCAGCGATGTCCCGGACCGGAAGGTCCTCATAGAATCGCAGAACGAGGACCTGGCGCTGGACCTTCGTCAACTGCTCCAGGCCTTCTGCCACCGTCAATGCCAGGTCGACGTCCGACTGGGGATGGTGTCCTGGAGAGGTGCTCCAGCGACGCTCCAATCGGTCTCGCAGACCCTGGTCGCGGCCGCGGCCGCGGTGCCAGTCCATGGCGACTCTGGAGGCTGCTATCGACATCCATGCGCCGACGTTCCTGATCGGGTTCGCCTCCGGACCGGATTGAGTTCGCAGGAGCTTGAGGCGGACTTCCTGTACTGCGTCCTCCAGCTCCGTCCAGGCGACTCCACTGAGAGCCGGAACGGCGCGCACGCGTCGGACGTCCTCGATCCGGTCCAGCGGGGGCCGTTCGGCGCCGTGGCCGGTGGTGTTCGATCTGCGCTGTCGCGCCATTTCGCGTCTCCTCCTGCTCTCACTACTTCGACGGGGCGGCGGTGGGGAACGTTCGGGGTCGACGCGATCTTTCTTTCGGATCTTCTACCCGTCTTCTACCCGGTTGCATTGCCCGCGGTGGCGGGCGCCCTGCGAGCGCCCGCCACCGTGGTGGCTAATGGCGTCAGCAGACATTCGCGGCCGTCTGCGCGGTGATGTCGGTCTGCGCGGCCGCGTCCGGAGGTGTGCTTTCGAGAAGCGTCACCAGTGCGTCAGCGTCCTGACCGGCCAGGATCTCTTCGACTCCTTGGACGGGTCCGGCATCGGCAGCGAAGGCCTCAACGTTCTGCTCGCTCCCCTCGGACTCGCCGTTCCCGAGCGTGGCGTCGTCGAAGGGGATCTCCGAGTCCTCGCCCAGGCCTCGCCATTGGGCGGGTGCGTGGTCGCCGTCGGTCGTACACACGGCTTTCCTCCCTGCGGATCGCCATTACGTAGGAGTGGCCCGTTTCAACGCTGCGACGGCGACTCCAGTGAGGGTGGCCGCCGCGATAATGCCGGCCGCGGTTGCGATGTGGGTGCGGGCCCTCATCTGGCCTCCTAGTAGGTGTTGTTGATGTTCTCGACGTTGTTGGCCTGCAGTCCTTCACCCGAGCTGGTCGGCGTCTCCATGCAGCCGAGCGCCTCATCGGAATTGCTCTTCTGCGGTGATGCCTGGTTGCCGTGGACCAGGCCCACTGCGTAGCCCGTCTCGTGGCACGTCAGCCCGTTTACATAGTGGCCGGCGCCGCGGATGCGGATGTACTGCTGGTCGCATTCGTCGGGGCCGGCAGCGTTGTTGCACCAGGTGACTCCGTCGGAACTGGAGATGTTCGTGGAGCCCTCCTGGTAAATGATGTCGGTCTCGGCGCTGCCGGAGAACGACGGCGAGGAGTCGTACGACACCGTGAGGTCGGTGGGTGCGAAATCGTTGACCATGACGTCGGTGACGACGTTGCGGTCGACTTGTTCCAGTTCGTATTCGCCACTGCTGACCATGTAGTAGCTGAGCGATGAGTTGTCCGTCCGGCAGGAGATCTGCCCGTCGCCGCCGTCGGGGTCGTCGCGGCAGCCGGAGTTGGCGTACTGGGTGGGGTACATGTTGTCGGTGTAGGCCGCCCAGGCGACTCCAGCGGTGATCGCGACGGTCACGAACGTGATGGTCGCGAGGCAGACGGCTCTGACGGCCAGGCGTTTGGCTGGGGCTCTTGACATGGGGGTCCGTTTCTGTCTTTGCGCAGGGCGCAGCGACACGCCGCCGAATCAATCTGGCCGGACGGAGACGTGTCGGTTGGCGGAAAGCAGGGGTTCTGAAGCGACAGCTGTGCTGTGATCGTGTGGCTACGATTTGATGGCAGCGATCACGCTACCGGAAGTCGGCGAGCACGACAGGCCAGCCGCTTCGTCGGACCTGAGCCTTTTTGGACAGACGGGCCGCTTCGGGTCCATACTGGGCCTGGACCGCCTTTGACCCTCCCTGACGTCCACGCAGGTAGGCAACGGAAAGCAAGCGAGATCGGAACAATAGGCAACGATTGAGCATCGTTCTCCTGCTTGCTCGCCTCATTTGTCGGACGGGGCAGTTCAGAGCCCGGATAGGCTGCGGGCGAGCGTGATCACCTCGGTCAGTATCTCGCTGGGTTGGCCCTCGCAGCGCCGGGCTGTCAGGCGGTAGACGGCAGCGCGCTTGGTCTTGCCCTCGCCCAGTTCCGCTAGCAGGTTCTCGTGGGTGGGAGTCCAAGCGGCCCAGGTGTCTTGCAGGACTTGTTCGAGGTTGTCGTCCCAGACGACCAGATGTGGGCTCTGCCGTCCTGCGGGATAGTCCGACAGATCCGATACTCCGTGGTACTCAAGGATGGCCCGGTTGAGGGTGCTGTTCTTGCGGTCTTCGTCGTCGATCTCATGCTGGCTCCGTCCGCGTTTGCGGAGCCGATCGGCGTTGCCGCTGTCCGAGTCGAACACGGTGAGCGAGGGGATGCCGAGCTGGGCGAGAATCGCGTGCGCGACCACTAGGTTGCCTTTGCCGTTCGCTGAGGCCACCAGCGTTTCAGGTCCTCGCGAAGGCGGGTCTTGGAGAAGCTGAGCACTGAAGTCGGGGTGAGCCCGGTGTTCGGCTCGTGGGTACGGCTCAGCCTTCGCACCTGGTCAACGTTGGCGGCGTTGACGAAGATCGGGCTATGGGTGGCGTAGCAGACCCAGAGCCTCGATCCGGGCTGTTCTGCGCGGTCTCGGAGCACGCGCGCGAGCTGACGGGATTGGGCGGGATGCTGGTACGACTCGGGTTCCTCGACGGCGAGCATGACCACAGGCCCTTCCTTACCTCTACTGGGGTCACCGCTTGCCACGATCAGCCCGGCGAGGAGTGTCGATCGCTGTAGTCCATGGCCCTCCAGCGCAAGCGGCGGCTCGTCTAGCGAAACGACCCTTCGAGCTGCGCGGCAGGCTCTTCTGACTCCTTCGTGACGAGGAGTCCGCGAACCGGAGCGTTGTCGGGGACACAGCTAAGTGTTGTCCCGCACGTTTGTTGAGGTGCGGTCTGGGCGGGAGGCCGGAGGTTTCAGCCCGCGAGGGTTATGTTGTGAAGACGGGCGATGCCGACAATCGCCTCCGCGGAGCGCGCGCCGCGGGGCGGCGTGATCACGGTGGCGGTGCGGGTGGCGTGGACGAGCCCTGACGCGCCGAAGGCCACCGAGTCGTTGCGGTTGCCCGGCAGCGGATGGAGGCGCCCAGGAAGCCCATCAGGTCGGCTGCCGTGTTCCGGCGAGGTTGCCGAGTACCTCGATCATCTGGTCGGGGGTGAGCGGTGGGGTCGGGTTGGGGTGGGCGGCTTCGGTGCGGAGGCCGTCGAGCATGAACGCGACGCCGCGGCGCCACGCGTCCGGCACGACGTCCTTGGAGGCGCGGGCGAGCTGTGCGTTGGTGCTGAAGATGAAGATGAGGTCCTCGCCGATGAAGTCGGGCCGCAGGCCGCCTTCGCGTTGAGCGCGTTCGATGATGCGCTGGGCGTCGTCGTGGGACCGCGCGCAGACGGCCATGAGGCGCTCGGCGTCGGGGTAGCTGCCGGCGACCACGTCGCTGATCGCGGGATCGGTCACCTGAAGCTCGCAGACCCGCTCGATGTAGTGCGTGAAGCCCTCCCAGGCGTCCTCCTTGGCGAGCGCTTCGGCCACGACAGTGCCGAGGGTGGTCGCGGCGAGGTCGGCGATCACGTCGTCGATGAGCGCTTCGCGGCTGCCGAAGAGGTTGTAGAGCGTGCCGTGGCTGACCCCTGCGCGGCGGGCGATCTCCTTGAGCGAGACCTGGAGTCCGCGCTCGCGGAAGAGCCCGGCAGCGGCCTCTCGCAGTTTGTCGGCGTTGCGCTGGGCATCGGCGCGCATTCGGGGTCCCTTCTGCCGGTGTGGGCGTCCATGGTCGCATTACGATTCGATCACACAAGTTGACCAGGCGGTCAAGTTAGGTGCTAGGCTCGGCTCTGAACTTGACCGCCTGTCAACTTTAGCTCGAATCGAGGGAATCATGTCCAAGGTTATCGCCGTTTTCGGTGCGGGTACCGGTCTCGGCACGTCCGTCGCCCGCCGCTTCGGCCGCGAGGGGTTCCGCGTCGCCCTGGTGGCCCGCAGCAAGGACCGGCTTGAAGCGCTTGTCGCGCAGCTCGCCGACGAGGGCGTCGAGGCCGCCGCCTTCCCCGCCGACCTGTCCGAACCGGAACAGGTCCCCGCCCTGGTCGATTCGATCCGCGACCGCTTCGGCCGCATCGACGTCATCGAGTACGGCCCCCTCGGCAGCGAGGTCTCGTTCACACCGGCCGTGAAGCTCGAGGCCGCGTTCCTGGAACGCCTGTCCCGCCTGCTGCTGCTCACTCCGGTCGAGGTGGTCCGCGCGGTGGCACCGGAGATGACCGAGCGCGGCGACGGCGCCGTGCTGATGACCACCGGTCTTTCCGCGGCACATCCGATGCCGAACCTCAGCGGCCCCGGCCCGGTCATGGCCGCCATCCGCAACTACGTGTACTCGCTCCACGGCGAACTCGCCGCCTCCGGTGTCTACGCGGGCACCCTCACCATCGGTGCGCTCATTCTCAACAGCGAGGGCGCCCGAGCGGCCGCGGAAGGCGGCGCTCCCGCCGAGCTCGACGCCGATTTCCCGGTCGTCCACCCCGACGAGCTCGCCGACCTCTACTGGCAGATGTACACCGAACGCGACCGCATCGAACAGACCTACCCCGCCGCCGCATAGCGGTGGCGACTGGGGCCGCAGCGCGCCGCATCCGGCCCCAGGGGTGGTCGACCCGGAGCGGCTCCTGGGATCACCGGGGTTCGCCCTGGGGGCGGCGCGGTGCCAGGGTATCCGCTTGCTCTACTCGACGGCCACGCTACCGAAACGACGACTTGGACCACGGTCACGATCCTGCACGGCTGACCACTCGTGAAAGGACCGTCTTCGGGCCGATGCCCGGGGACGGTCTCGCGTCGCCCGCCGACGGTCATGCCATGGCGAGCGCCTCGCGCCAAGTCGTCCGCGCCTCGACGCGGGTGCGCCAGATGCGAGCGGCCTTGGCCGCGCCTACGGTCACGACGCCTGTGAGGCGGCCTCCGCGGCGGTAGATCGCGACGAGGCGGCCGGTGGAGAGGTCGCCTTCGACGAGGTGAACCTCGTCGTGGCCGCGGAGGTGGCCGTGGGCCTGGATGCGGAGGCCGAACTGGTCGGTCCAGAAGTAGGGGACCGGCGTGTACGGGGCCGTGTCGCCGGAGGTGATCCGGTCGGCGACGTGCCGCGCCTGGTCGACCGCGTTGGTGTGGTGCTCGATGCGCATCGAGGTCTCGAACCGCTCGTTGTGCCAGCGTGCGATGTCGCCTACGGCGTAGACACCCGGTCCCGCCGAGCAGTCCGAGGCGCACTCGACGCCGTCGCCCAGCGGGATGGCACCGGGGCGCAGCCAGTCGGTCGCGGGTTCCGAGCCGACCGCGGCTATGACCAGGTCGGCCGGTTCCGGTTCGCCGTCGGCGAACCGGACCTGGACGGCCCGTCCTGGTCCTGGTTCGATCGCCCGAACGGCCGCGCCGGTGCGCAGCCGCACGCCGCGCTCCTGGTGGAGCGCCGTCAGCGCGGCGCCGAGGTCCCGTCCGAGGCTCGCCTCCATCAGTAGCGGGGAGGCGCTCGCGAGCATGACCTCCAGGCCCATTCCCGCTGCGGTCGAAGCGATCTCGCAGCCGAGGACGCCGCCGCCGACGACCGCGACGCGGCGGGACCGGGCGAGCGCGTCGCGCAGGGCGAGGGCGTCGTCGAGCGTGCGAAGCGTGTGCACTGCGTCCGAGCGGGCCCAGACCGGTCGCTTGGCGGTCACGCCCGTGGCGATCACGAGCTTGCCGTAGTCGAGGACAGCGCCTCCGGCCAGGTGCACGCGACGCCCTGGGACGTCGAGGCCGACGGCGCGGGTGGAGCGGTGCCGCTCGACGCCGAGGTCTTCGAAGGTTCGGGCTGGATGAAGCGCGAGCCGGTCGGGCTCGGTGCCGCCCGACAGCAGCTGTTTGGACAGCGGCGGGCGCTCGTAGGGTTCGTGCGGCTCCTCGCCGACGAGCGTGATCGGCCCTTCATGGCCGCGGGCGCGGAGCGCCTGGACGACGGCCGAGCCGCCGACCGAGGCGCCCACGACGACGACCCGGTCGGCGTTCGTGCGTGTCATGCGCTCAGCCGGATCACCGCCGCGGGGCACCGTGCCGCCGCGTCGCGGACCGCGTCCGACCGGTCGTCGCCCGGTTGCGGTTCGAGGACGACCACGACGCCGTCCTCGTCGCGCTGGTCGAACACGTCCGGGGCGGCCATGGCGCACACGCCGGCGCCAATGCACTTGTCGGTCTCGACCTCGATCTTCACGCGGTCACCTCGTCCCAGTCGACCATGAGCTCGCGGATGCCGTAGACGACCATGTCGTTCTTGAACGGGATCGCGTCCTTGGGCGTGACGACCCGCAGGCCGCGGACGCGGCGGAAGAGCTCGGGCAGTGCGATGCGCAGTTCCAGGCGTGCCAGGTGCTGGCCGAGGCACTGGTGGGCGCCGTAGCCGAAGCCCACATGCGCTGAGCGGCGCTCCAGGTCGAGCCGGTCGGCGTCGGGGAGGAACCCCGGGTCGCGGTTCGCGGATTCGAGGACCACCGCGACGTGTTCGCCCGCGCGCACGGTCACGCCGCCGACGACGACGTCGGCGACGGCCTTGCGGAGGACGCCGTTGTGGACGATCGACAGGTACCGGATCAGCTCGTCGACCGCCGTGTCGAGCACCGCCGGGTCGCCGATCTTGGCGGCCTGGTCGGGGTGCTCCAGGAGCGCGTGGGTGCCGAGCGTGATCATGTTGGCGGTGGTGTCGTGCCCGGCGGCGAGCAGGAGGAGGGCGATGCCCTGGAGCTCGGCGGCGTCGAGGGGGCGCTCGGCCGGTTCGAGGACGAGGCGGCTGATCAGGTCGTCGCCGGGCTCGGCGATCTTGGACTCGACGAGCCGCGCGAAGAATCCCGCACTGGCGATCGCGGCGGCCTGGCGTTCCTCCAGGGAGAGGCGGAGGTCGACTTGGGAGGCGGTGGCGCGCTCGAACTCCTCGCGGTCGTCCTCGGGCACGCCGAGGAGTTCGCTGATGATGAGGGCGGGGATCGGCAGTCCGAACTGGCGGTACAGGTCGACGGGGCCTTCGAGGGTCGCGAGGCGGTCGAGGTGCTCGGCGACGACGCGCCGGATGAACGGTTCGAGGCGGGCGACGCGCTTGACCATGAACTCGCGGGCGAGCCGCAGCCGCAGGCGGGAGTGCTCGTCGCCGTCGAGGCGCAGGAGCACGCCGGGAGGCGGCGGTGCACCGAGCTGGTCCTTGTCCCCCATCAGATGCGAGGAGCTGGCGTCGACATTGCTGAACGAGGCTCCGTCGGCCAGGACCTGCCGGGCATCGTCGTAGCGGGTGACCAGCCAGACGTCGAACCCGGCCGGGGTCGTGACCCTGACGACCGGGGAGTCCTCGCGGAGGTCGCGGTAGCGGGGATCGGGGTCGAAGGGGCACCGGTCCATCGGCAGTTCGGCCGTCGGCGCGGGTGATTGGCTCGGATGGGACATGATCCTCCTGCTGCTCTGCATCGGCGCGCCGGAGCGGTCGGAATCCCGCGAACCGGGCGCCTGTGGACGTACCGCCTATGGTTTCGCGAATCCCGCTGCGGCGCATCGCGTCAGCGCAGTACACGGAGTACTGCGATCGCAGTAGGAGCGGCGGGGCGGCGCCGCCGCGGCGCCGCCCCTTCCGGTCGTTATCGGGTGTAGCAGAGGGTGCCGAAGCCGAGCGTGTCGTAGCCGCCGGAGGTGGAGCCGTAGTCCCCGCCGCCGCCTTCGGGGCGGACCTGGTCGATGATCGCGGCGACGTTGGGCATGGCGCGGCCGCGGCGGTTGTAGTAGTGGCCGTAGACCATCTCCCAGACCGCGCGGGTCTGGCCGCGGCCGGTGGTGCCGAACGTGGTGTGCTCGCGGTAGTCGCAGTTGACGCCGGTGCCCCAGGTGTACTTGGTGAAGGGCAGGTCGTCGTAGCCGAGGTTGTAGCGGGCGACGTACTCGGCGGCTTTCGCGAAGGCGTTGTCGCGGGCCGAGTAGAGGTCGACGCCCTGGTTCCAGGCCATCTCCATGATGGTGGCCATCATGCCGATGCCCATCATGGAGTGGCCCTGATCGCGGCCGGACTCCTGCCACTGGGCGTACTGCGCGTTGTGGACGAACGGGATCGCGTTGGTGATCGAGCCGTTGCCCGCGCCGTTCCAGAAGTAGTCCACGGCCTGGCTGAACTTGGCGCGGTCGTCGTTGAAGATGCCGATCGCCATGATGGCGGCCATGTTGCACAGGTCCCAGTTGGCCCAGTAGTTGGTGATGCACGCGCCGTTGTGGACGCGCAGGAAGTGGTCGCACATCGGGTAGAAGATGTTCGCGAGCATCGACTGGAAGCGGGACCGGTCGAAGCCGGGCGCGTCGCGGACGAGCTCGGCGGCGTTGGCGGCCTGGTAGCCGTAGATGCCCGAGGCGAGCCAGCGGTCGGCCGAGCCGTTGATCTCTTCGAGCGTGCCGGACCAGGCGTTGAGGATGTTCACCGCGCAGTCGCGGTGGGCGGTGGTGCCGGTGATCCGCCAGCGCAGCGCGTTCTGATACGCGGCGTGGATGTCGTTGTAGAAGATCTGGTAGTTCTGCGACCAGCCTTCCCCTCGGTAGATCCCGGTCTGCGGGTTGGGGGTCCACGTCGGGTGCGAGTGGGTGTTCGCGATGAGCTTGTTCCAGCCGGCGAGCCAGGGCGCCTGGTTCGCGAAGACGCGCTGCTTCATCCGGTCGAAGTCGGCCTGGGTGTGCAGGGCCCCGGGGTGGGTGCCGTTCTGGGCGTACGCCGCGCCCGCCGCGCCGAGGGCGGCGAGGCCGCCGGCGGCCATCGCGCCTCGAATGAGGTTGCGCCGGTTGAGGCCAGTCGAGCGTCGTGGTCGGTTGCCGATGTCGGACATGGTGCTCCTATGCGCCACGGCGGCGATGCCGGGGAAACGCCGCCACTTTCCGTGAACCTTCACGGTATCGACATATATAGATAGAGTCAAGCTCATCCACCGCACCCGGAACCGCCTTCGGGGCGGAGCGTTCAGCTCCGCCCCGAAGGATCAGGCATCGACCACCTGCGCGAGGAACGCATTCCGCTCGGCCTGCCGCGGATAGGCGGCAACGTCGCGCACGCAGTCGGGGCACCAGTGGCCCGCGGTGAGCACCAGCCGCGGACTGGCGGCGAACTCATGCCCGAAGCCGCACGACCACCGCAGTGGCGTCGCGACGTCGCCCTGCTCGACCCGCGTCGACAGGAGCGCACCGCCGCGGTGGGACGCGACCTGCTCGTAGTCGGACTCGTTCCACTTCGAAGGGTCCTTGTCCTCGTCATAGCCGTGGTCGAGGACCGTCGGTATGCGCGAGGGCTCGGGGACCTCGAACGTCGACCAGTCGCCGATGGCCTTCCAGGCGTCGAGCGAACCGAAGTGGGCGGCGATCTCGGCCTCGTTCCCAGAGCGGATCGCGTGCATCGTGCCCCGGGGTTGTCGGCTGAGCGGCTTCATGACCAGGTGCTTGACGATCCACGCTGGTGCTCGTCCTGCCTTGCGGAGTCCGGGTTTGGCTTCGAACGCCCGGGCCAGCGCCGCCGCGAACGTGTCGCCGCGGAAGGGCACCAGCTCCTCCAGGCGGTCCGAGTCGGAGTACCACTGGCCGTGGAAGTTCTTGAGCGCGAACCAGTTCCTGTCGTACCACTTGCGGATGTCCTTGACTCCCATGGCATTGCCCATCGCGGTCTGGAGCTGCCAGTTGGTCAGCCGCCAGCCCTCGCCGCCGCCGATGTTGTAGATCCCGCCCCAGAACGCCTCGGGCACTTCGGGTTCGCAGAGGTTGGCGAGGAGGCGCGCGGAGTCCTCGGCCGAAGCCCACTCCATGACGCCGCCGAGGGTCGAGTGGGTCATGATCGGGTCGCGGATCTCCAGCATGCCGGGGTGGAAGATCCCGGTCTGGCGCAGCCACGCCCATTTCGGCAGGCCCGAGTCGACGAGCTCGCGCTCGGCGGCGACCTTGGTCTGGCCGTACTCGTCGAAGGCGGAGACGCGGATCGGGTCGCCGACGCGGCCCCAGTGGTGGGGCGGGTTGCGGTTGCCGGTCTCGGCGACCGAGCCGATGCCGACCACCGCGATCCGGGACGGATCGGGCTGCGCCTTCACGGCGTTCACGATGTGCCGCATGCTGGTGACGTTGACCCGCCGGGCCAGTTCGGGCTTCGCGTCCGCCAGCGGCGAGACGACGGCCCCGACGTGCAGGACGATGTCGGCTCGGCCGACGGCCGCGGCGACGGCGTCGTAGTCGGTCAGGTCGCCCCAGGCGACGTCGAGGTTGTCCATGTCCGCGAACTCGGCGAGCGCGGCCCGGTCGGCCTCCGTGGGCAGGGCGAACGCCACTACGGTGCACCGGTCGGCGCGGTCGGCGAACTCGCGGAGCGCGGCCCTCCCCCAGTTGCCGGTCGCGCCGGTCAGGAGGACTCGGGTCCGGTGGTCAGTCACGTTCGCTCCTTGTGTCAGTGCGCGCCAGCCATGCCGCGGCGCGCGCGATGCCGTCGTTGAACCCCGGGGTCCCGGGCCGGTCGAGGAAGCCGTGCGTCGACTCGGGCACCAACTGGTGCTCGACGGCGACGCCCGCGGACCGGAGTTCGGCCGCGAACCGCTGGCCGGAGGCGCGCAGCGAGTCGCGGTCGGCGTCGAGGCAGAGGGTCGGCGGCAGGCCGGCCAGGTCGTGGCCGCCGGGGAAGGCGAACGGGTCGTCCATCGCGTCGATGCGGCCGGCGTAGTTGCGGTTCATGCGCTCGACGGTGGAGGGCCGGAACTGGACGAGGCCGTGCCGACCGCGGATGCGGACGGCGATGTCGGGCGTGATCGGCGGGAGCTCGGCGTGGAAGGTCCCGTACGCGAGCAGGAGCCGGTCGGGCCCGAGAGACCCCTCGGCGCGCAGGCGCAGCGCGGCCGCGGCGGCGAGGCACGCGCCCGCGCTGGCGCCGCCGAGGACGATCGCGGGGGCGGTGCCCTCGGTGTGAACCGAGGACACCGCGTCGACCACGTCGTCGAGCGGGACGGGGTACCGGACGCCGTCGAGCACGCCGGGTTCGGGTTTGCGCCACCAGCTCCAGGCCGGGACCCGCCGGTAGTCGACGGCGACGACCGGGAAGCCGGCCCCGGCCAGCGCGATCCCCACGGCGTGGGACTCGTTCTGGTCGAGGCCGCCGTGCGAGAACGCGCCGCCGTGGAGCCACACGACCGTGGCGGCGCCGCGGAGCGAGGAGGGGCGGTAGCGGCGGACCGGGACCGGGCCGTGTCTGCCGTCGAGGTGCTCGTCGCCGACCCTGATGGTCTGGACGGTCGCGTCGGTCATGATGCGGACTCCGGCTGCGCGGCGGCGACGCTCATGTCGATGAACTGCTGGAGCGCCGCGTCGGGGATCTCCACGCCGGGGAAGCGCGCGAACTGGCCCATGGGCATGGAGTCGACCATCTTGAGCATGTTCGCGTTGTCCTCGGCGGCGGCGAGCTGCTCCTCGGTCGCGCCGGCCATCATGGCCTGCATGAGGACCGGGCCGACCACGGGGTGGCCGAACCATTCCTTGACGGTGGAGTCGAGGCTGAGGGGCGCGGGCCGGTCGCTGTCGCCGTCGAGCGGAAGTTCGGCGCGGTCGGCGATGTCCCCGCTGGAGCGGCCGAGTTCGATCCCGTAGTCGCCCGGCACGACCCGCCAGTCGGACTTCCGGACGTCCCAGAAGGCGAAGGCGCGGCGCCCGAGGCGGAGTTCGACCTCGGTGGACTCGCCGGGTTCGAGACGGACCTTGGCGAACGCGCCGAGTTCCCGGATGGGGCGGCGCACCGGCGATTCGGCCGGGGCCACGTACACCTGGACCACGTCGGCTCCCGCGGCGGCACCGGTGTTGCGGACGGTGACGCGCACGGTCGCGGTGTCGGGGCCGGTGGCCTCGACGTCGAAGTCTTCGTATGCGAACGTCGTGTAGCTCAGGCCGTGGCCGAACGGGTAGCGGACTTCGCGGCCGGTCGAGGTGTAGTAGCGGTAGCCGACGAAGACGCCCTCGCCGTAGCGGACGGTCTCCAGTTCCCCGGGGAAGTTGAGATAGGACGGGTTGTCGGCGAGGGCGACCGGGATCGACTCGGCGAGGCGTCCGGACGGGTTGGCCGCGCCGGTGAGGACATCGGCGAGCGCGCCGCCGACGGCCTGGCCGAGGGCCCATCCCTCCACGATGGCGTCGACGCGGTCGTGCCAGGGTTCAAGGGACACCACGCCGCCGTTGGAGAGGACGACGACTGTGCGGGGGGCGGTCTCCGCGACCGCTTCGATGAGCGCGGTGTGCGCCTCCGGCAGGTCGAGGTGCTCGCGGTCGAAGCCTTCGGACTGGTCGGTCTCGTAGAGCCCGGCGAAGACCACGGCGACCTCGGCGCGGGCGGCGGCCTCGCGGGCCTCCTCGATCAGCGCGGCAGCGTCGGCGCCGTCACGCCTGTAGCCCTGCGCGTAGGCGATCCGGGATTCGCCGAGGGCGGCGCGGAGCTCGTCCAGCGGCCGGTCCACGCGGGTCGGGTTGACGTGGGAAGAGCCGCCGCCCTGGTACTGCGGGTCGACCGCGAGTTCGCCGATGACGGCGATGTTCTGGTCCGCCCGGAGCGGGAGTACCTCGTTCTCATTGCGCAACAGCACGATCGATTCACCCGCGGCACGTCGGGCGAGGGCGTGGTGGGCGTCGGCGTCGAGCGGTCCGGACTGTCCGGCCGCGGTGCGCTCGGCGAGCGTTGCCAGGCGCTGGAGGCTGCGGTCGACGGCGGCCGGGTCGAGTCGCCCGTCCTTGATCGCGGCGAGGATCGCGACGGTGCCTTCATCGCCGCTGGAGGGCATCTCCAGGTCGAGGCCGGCGCGCAGGGCCTGGGCGCGGTCCTTGACGGCGCCCCAGTCGGAGACGACAAGGCCGTCGAATCCCCACTCCTCGCGGAGCAGTTCCGTGAGGAGCCAATGGTTCTCGGAGGCGAACACGCCGTTGACCGCGTTGTAGGCGCTCATGACCGTGGTCGGCTCGGCCTCCTTCACGACGTGCTCGAACGCGGCCAGGTAGAACTCGCGGAAGGTCCGAGGGTCGATCTCGGCGCTGACGCGCATCCGGTCGGCCTCCTGGTTGTTGGCCGCGAAGTGCTTGAGCGAGGTGCCGACGCCGGTGGACTGGACGCCCTGGACCCACGCGGCGGCGAGGTCGCCGGTCAGGCGCGGGTCCTCGGAGAGGTACTCGAAGGTGCGCCCGCCGAGCGGAGAGCGCTTGATGTTGACGCCCGGGCCGAGGACGACGTCGACGCCGAGGCTCCGGGCCTCCTCGCCGATGGCCCGGCCGACCTCGCGGGCGAGTTCGGGGTCCCAACTGGACCCGAGCGCGACACCGGGCGGGAAGCAGGTCGCAGGTTCGCTCTCGTTGAGACCGAGGTGGTCCGCGTCGGACCGCTGAAGGCGGATGCCGTGCGGGCCGTCCACGAGAGTCAGCGCGCGAATGCCCTCGCCTTCGCGGGTGGTCCAGAAGTCGGCGCCGGTGAGCATGGCGGCCTTGGTTTCCAGGTCCTCGTCAGCGGGCTCGGGTGCAGCGGCGGCGAAGATGTCGGCGGGCGGCTCCTCTCCACTTGAGACAGCTGAGAATCCGCGTTCCATGTCGGCGAGCACGGATTCGCTGTTCGGGAGCATCCCGGAGATCTGGCGGGGCGTCATGTCGTCCTGGCCGCGCAGACCGCCGGTCATGTGCTCGGCAGCTTCGGGCACGTACTTGGTGACGACGCCGATGAACACGGCCATGGCCGCCTCCATGTCGAAGATGTCGGCCAACCGGGAGTCGACGGTGATGAGCGGGATCTCCTCGGGGTCAGTCTCGAACGCCTCGACCCAGGTGTAGGTGCCGTGCTCGACGGTGTGGACCGCGCCCGAAGGCAGGATGACGTCCGCGGTCGCGCCGACCGGCACCGTCACGTGCAGTTCGAGGCCGCCGCCGGCGAGGGTCCACGCGCTGGAGGCGTCGCCGTACGGCGTCCGGAGCGTCGCCGAGGCGGCGGTGAGGCCGCGGCGCGGCGGCTGCGGGGCGATGCGCAGGCGCCGGTAGCCGGGCGCGGCCGGGGCGAGCCCGGCGACGACGCGGTGCATCCAGTCGCCGACCGCGCCGAAGGCGTAGTGGTTGAAGGAGGTCATGCCGCTGGGGTTGACCGTGCCGTCGGGCAGCAGCGAGTCCCAGCGCTCCCAGATGGTCGTGGCCCCCTGCTGGACCGTGTACAGCCACGACGGCTGTCCGGTGTGGAGCAGCAGCCGGTACGCCTCGGCGGAGTGGCCGTTTTCGCTGAGGGCGTCGCAGATGAGCGGGGTGCCGATGAAACCGGTCGAGATCTTGTAGCCGTTGTCGCGCACGATCTGCGCGAGCCGGTCGGCCGCCCGCTGGCGTTCGGCCTCGCCGATCAGGTCGAACTGGAGGGCGAGCGCATAGGCGGTGGCGGAGTCGGACAGGAGGCGCCCGGACGGCGAGACGTACTCGTCGTGAAACGCCGTGGCGATCGCGTCGGCCAGCGCCCCGTACCGTTCCGCTTCCTCCTTGCGGCCCAGCAGGTTCGCCGAATCGGCAACGATGCGGGCGGACTTGGCGAAGTAGGCGGTGGCGACGATCTCACCGTAAGTCTGGGCGGCTTCGGGCCGCCCGGCGGGGGCGAGCGGGTCGAGCCAGTCGCCGAACTGGAAGCCGGAGTCCCACAGGAGGTCGTCTCCCGCGATGGCGGCGACCTGGTCGACCCAGGCGGTCATGCTGTCGAACTGGCGGTCGAGCACCTCGAGGTCGCCGAATCGCTGGTAGAGCGTCCAGGGGACCACGGTGGCGGCGTCAGCCCAGCCGGCCATGGGGGCGACATTGCCGTCGGAGATCACCGGGACGACCATCGGGACGCCCTTGTACTTCGCCTGCTCGGCGGCGAGGTCCCTCATCCAGGAGGACAGGAATCCCGAGGAGTCGAACAGGAACGCGGCGGTCGGGGCGAAGACCTGGATGTCCCCGGTCCAGCCGAGGCGCTCGTCGCGCTGCGGGCAGTCGGTGGGCACATCGACGAAATTGCCCTTCATGCCCCAGACGATGTTCTCGTGGAGGCGGTCGAGCAGCGGCTCGGAGGAGGTGAAGGCGCCGGTGCGCTCCATGTCAGAGTGCAGGACCTCGGCGACCACGTTGGATGCGTCGAAGTCGCCGGGCCAGCCGGTGACCTCGGCGTAGCGGAAGCCGTGGAAGGTGAAGCGCGGTGCCCAGGTTTCCTCACCGCCGCCGCGAAGGGTGTAGGTGTCGGTGGCCTTGGCGGTGCGCAGGGGTTCGGTGGCGAGCTCGCCGCCTTGGAGGACCTCGGCGTGGCGCAGGGTAACAACGGTGCCTTCGTCACCGTCGACGGTGAGGCGCAGGCGGCCGACGAGGTTCTGCCCGAAGTCGAGGATCAACTTCCCGGACGGGGAGGTCAGGACCTCCTTGACGGGCAAGGTCTCGGTGCATCGGACGGGCGGGCCGTCGTTCGCGGCCAGGGTCGCCGGGTCGCGGTCGAAGACGGCCGCGGGCTCCCAGTCGCTGTCGCCGAAGGCGGCGGTCGACCAGGCGGGGTCGTGGAGACGCGCGTCGTACTCCTCGCCATCGTAGATGCCAGCGGCGCGGATCGGGCCGCGTCCGGCCTTCCAGTCGGTACCGGACGCGACGGTCTGGCGGCACCCGTCGGCGTACTCGATCTCGAGCTGCACCATGACGGCGAGGTAGGCGCCGTAGATCTCGGACTTGTGCTCCCAGCCCAGGCGCCCGCGCCACCAGCCGTCGCCGAGCCAGGCGCCGAGGGCGTTGCGTCCCGGGCGAAGCGCCTCGGTGACGTCGAAGGTCGCGTAGTGCAGCCGGGTTTCGTAGGCGGTCCAGCCGGGAGCCAGCTCATGGTCGCCCACGCGTTCGCCGTTGAGTTCGAACTCGGCCAGGCCGTGGGCGGTCCCGTAGAGCCGGGCGCGGGCGATCGGGGTGTCCTCAACGTCGAATTCGCCGCGCACCAATGGGGAGCGCTCAGCACCCAGGACCCCTTCGGGGTCGGGCCCGACCATGAGCGCCGACCAGTCCGAGGGAGCGAGCGGGCCGGTCTCGACCCCTGCCCACTCGCTCCAGTCCGAGGCCGTGCCGTCTTCGCCGACGACGCGGACGCGGACATCGCGACGCTCGCGCGAGGCGAGCGGCGCGAACGGCCAGGCGACGAGGACTGAGTCCGCGCTGTCCACGGTGGCCGTCTCGGCGGCGCCCGCCGAACGGGACTCCACCTGGTACCGGGCCTGCCGCCATCCGGCGGGAGCGTCGGCGGTGATCCAGCTCAGGCGAGGCGCGGGCTCGCCGATGCCGAGCGCGTCGCGGTGGTGTTCGAAGCGGACGGGAGTGACGATCACGGTAGGTCTCCTTCAGTGGCGGTGTCGGTCGGCGGTGCGGAACGGGTCAGCGGACGGAACGGATGCGCATGGCGGCGAGCCCTCCGACGAGGACGAGGACTGCGGCGATGAGGAACAGCAGTGTGTAGTTCTTCTCGTCGCCGCTGACGCCGACGACGAGGAGGGCCGAGCCGATGAACGGCGCCGCGGCCTGCGGGATCGAGGTGGCGAAGCCGGTGATGCCCATGAAGCGCCCGGCCTGCGTCGATCGCTCGGGCAGGACGTCGAGTAGGAGCGCCTGGTCGACCGAGGCGAACATGCCCAGGCCCACCGAGGTCACGAACGAGCCCGCGACCAGGACCGGCAGCGTCGCGGAGAACGCGGCGATCACCATGCCGACAGCCATGAGCGCGGCTCCCGCGAAGACGAAGACGCGGCGGCGGCGCAGGCGGTCGGAGAGGAAGCCGCCGCCGAGCGCGCCGATGGTCGTCGCGACGACTCCGGCGATGCCGAGCACCGCGATGATCCCGGCGACCGCTTCGACTGTCATGCCCAGTCGGCTCGCGAAGAAGTATGCGGTGAACGTGGTGTTCAGAGTGATGCCGAAGTAGAACAGGAAGCGCGCCAGCCAGTTCAGCGAGTAGTCGGGGTACTGCTTCGGGTTGAACAGGTACTTGCCGAACAGGCTGTGGAAGGTGAGGCGGTCCTCCACCGGCATCGACCGGCTGTCGTCCTCGTGGACCAGGGTCACGAACAGGAGCGTGAGCACGACGCCGATGGAACCGGGGATGAGGAACAGCAGGAGCGGATCCGCGGCGAAGGGGGAGGCGACCACCACGCCGAGCACCGGGGCGATCTGCGTGGCGAACCCCGTCAGGCCCGCGACCTTGCCGCGCTGGGATTCGGGCAGCCGGTCGGCCGTGGAGTTCTGAAGGTTGCCGAGCACCTGGCCCCAGCCGAGCTGCGCGAGGATCCAGCCGAGCCCGAGCACGAGGATCGACGGCGCCGTGGCCATGACGACCAGTGAGACGACGCCGAGGACGAGCCCGCCGATCATGAAGGGGCGGCGGCGGCCGAGGCGGGTGCGAGTCCGGTCGCTCAACACGCCCATGAGGGGCGCGGTGAACATGACGACAAATGCGCCGACGCCGGTGATGTAGCCGAGATACTCGTCGTGCCCGGGAGCGAGGGACTGGACGCGGATGGCGAGGGAGATGGCGATCGGGGTGATGAAGGCGACGAACACACCGAACTGAGCGAGGACCATGAGCCAGATGTAACGGGCGTTGACCTTCGGAAGGTCGACGGTTTCGGCCGCGGCGTCCGGCGCGGTCGGTTCGAGTGGGCCGTCGGCGGTGACGGTTGGGTTCATTGGGACTCCATTGTCAGGTCTTCCAGGGGCACTTCTTTGCTAGCACGTGCTAGCGGAGTGTTGGGAGATGATGCTACACTCCCATCACTAGCACGTGCAAGTTGACATTGAATTGAAACGATTCAGGGAATCGATCGCTGAGGAAAGGGGTGCGTGGCGTTGAACGTCCCACAAGTCATATCCGCTGTTCGCAGGCTAAAGATCGAGGTGCCCTCCTGGGCGTTCGGCAACTCCGGCACCCGCTTCAAAGTCTTCGCCCAGCAGGGCGTCCCGCGCGACCCGTACGAGAAGATCGCGGACGCGGCCGAGGTGCACCGGTTCACCGGCGCGGCCCCGACGGTCTCGCTGCACATCCCGTGGGACAAGGTCGAGTCGTACTCCGACCTCGCCGCTCATGCCGAGGGGCTGGGCGTGCGGATCGGTGTCATCAACTCGAACACGTTCCAGGACGACGACTACATGCTCGGCTCGGTGTGCCACCCGGACGCCGCCGTGCGCCGCAAGGCGGTGGACCACCTCCTCGAATGCGTCGACATCATGGACGCCACCGGCTCTGCGGATTTGAAGCTCTGGTTCGCCGACGGCACCAACTACCCCGGCCAGGACGACTTGCGGGCCCGCCAGGACCGGCTGGCCGAGGCGCTGTCCGAGGTGTACGGGCGCCTGAGCGACGGACAGCGGATGATCCTCGAATACAAGTTCTTCGAGCCTGCGTTCTACTCCACCGACGTCCCCGACTGGGGCACCGCGTACGCCCACACCCTCAAGCTCGGCGAGAAGGCGAAGGTCGTGGTCGACACCGGGCACCATGCCCCCGGGACCAATATCGAGTTCATCGTCGCGTTCCTGCTGCGCGAAGGCAAGCTCGGCGCGTTCGACTTCAACTCCCGGTTCTACGCCGACGACGACTTGATGGCCGGGGCGGCCGACCCGTTCCAGCTGTTCCGGATCATGCACGAGGTCAACCGCGGCGGCGGTCTCGATGCGGGCGTGAACTTCATGCTGGACCAGTGCCACAACATCGAGCCGAAGATCCCCGGCCAGATCCGCTCGGTCATGAATGTGCAGGAGGCGACCGCGAAGGCGCTCCTGGTGGACGCCGAGGCGCTCAATGCGGCCCAGGCCTCCGGGGACGTGCTCGGCGCCAACGCGGTCCTGATGGACGCGTTCAACACCGATGTGCGCCCGCTGCTGGCGGAACTGCGCCAGGAGCAGGGCCTCGATCCCGACCCGATGCGGGCGTTCGCCGCGTCCGGGTACGCCCAGAAGATCGCGGCCGAGCGAATCGGCGGCGCGCAGGCAGGTTGGGGCGCCTAGTCATGGGAGACAGCGTGAAAGACCTCATCGAGCGTTCCAACCGCCTGGGGGCGGACAAGCGGAACACGAACTTCGCGGGCGGGAACACCTCCGCGAAGGGCGTCGAAACGGACCCGGTCACCGGCGAGGACGTCGAGCTGCTGTGGGTCAAGGGCTCCGGCGGCGACCTCGGCACCCTCAAGGAGTCCGGGCTCGCCGTGTTGCGCCTGGACCGCCTGCGCGCCATGGTTGACACCTACCCGGGCGTCGATGAAGAGGACGTCATGGTCGAGCGGTTCGACTACTGCCTCCACGGCCGCGGCGGCGCCGCCCCGTCGATCGACACGGCCATGCACGGCCTCGTCGACGCCGCGCATGTCGACCACCTCCACCCCGACTCCGGGATCGCGTTCGCGACCGCCGCCGACGGGCCCGCGCTGACCAAGGAGTGCTTCGGCGACCGGGTCGTGTGGGTGGACTGGCGCCGCCCCGGCTTCCAGCTGGGCCTGGACATCGCCGCGATCAAGGAGGCGAACCCGCAGGCGATCGGGTGCATCCTCGGCGGCCACGGCATCACCGCCTGGGGCGCGACCTCCGAGGAGTGCGAAGCGAACTCCCTGGAGATCATCCGCAGTTGCGAGGCGTTCATCGCCGAACGGGGAAAGAGTGCTCCGTTCGGCGACGTCCGTCCCGAGTACGCGCCGCTGCCGGATGCGGAGCGCCGGGCGCGGGCGGCAGCGCTCGCCCCGGTGCTCCGGGGGCTCGCCTCGACCGACGCCCGCCAGGTCGGGCACTTCACCGACGCGCCGGAGGTCCTCGACTTCCTCGCCTCGGCCGAGATGCCGCGCCTGGCCGCGCTGGGCACCTCCTGTCCGGACCACTTCCTGCGCACCAAGGTCCGGCCGATGGTGCTCGACCTTCCGGCGTCGGCGTCCCTTGAGGAGACCGTCGAGCGGGCCAAGGAGCTGCACGCGGCCTACCGTGAGGACTACCGGGCCTACTACGAGCGCTTCGCGACCGGGGACTCCCCCGCGATACGCGGGGCGGACCCGGCGATCGTCCTCGTGCCGGGCGTGGGCATGTTCTCCTTCGGGAAGGACAAGCAGACCGCGCGCGTAGCGGGGGAGTTCTACGTCAACGCGATCAACGTGATGCGCGGGGCCGAGGCGATCTCCACCTACTCCCCGATTCCGGAGTCGGAGAAGTTCCGCATCGAGTACTGGTCCCTCGAAGAGGCCAAACTCCAGCGCCTACCGAAGCCGAAGGCCCTCGCCGGACGCATCGCGCTCGTCACCGGAGGCGGGTCCGGGATCGGTCGGGCCATCGTCCACCGACTCTCCGCCGAAGGGGCGTGCGTGATTGTCGCCGACCGCGACGGGTCCGCGGCCCGGAAGGTCGCCGAGGAGGTCGGCTCCCGTGACAAGGCGGTGCCGGTCACCGTGGACGTCACCGACGAGAAGGCCGTCGCCGCGTCGATGGACCAGGCGGCCCTGGCGTTCGGCGGCGTGGACCTGGTGGTCAACAACGCCGGACTGTCGATCTCCAAGCCGCTCCTGGAGACTACGCTGGGCGACTGGGACCTCCAGCACGACGTGATGGCGCGCGGTTCCTTCCTGGTTTCCCGCGAGGCCGCGCGGCTCATGATCGCGCAGGGCCTGGGCGGCGACATCGTCTACATCGCCTCGAAGAACTCGGTGTTCGCCGGCCCCAACAACATCGCGTACTCCGCTACCAAGGCCGACCAGGCCCACCAGGTGCGCCTCCTCGCCGCCGAGCTCGGCGAGCACGGCATCCGCGTCAACGGCGTCAACCCCGACGGCGTCGTCCGCGGCTCGGGCATCTTCGCCGGCGGCTGGGGTGCCGAGCGCGCCGCCGTCTACGGCGTCGAAGAGGAGAAGCTCGGCGAGTTCTACGCGCAGCGGACCCTCTTGAAGAAGGAGGTGCTCCCCGAGCACGTCGCGGACGCGGTGTTCGCGCTGACCGGCGGGGAGCTGTCGCAGACCACGGGCCTGCACGTGCCGGTGGACGCGGGCGTGGCGGCGGCGTTCCTGCGATGAGCGCCAAGCGTTATGCCGCGGTCGACTTGGGCGCGTCCTCCGGGCGCGTCCTGGTCGGCGCGGTCACCGACACGAGCATCGAACTGACCCAAGTGCGCCGGTTCGCCAACGAGCCGGTGCGCCTGCCCAGCGGGCTGCACTGGGACCTGCTGGGCCTGTACCGCCACATCCGCGCAGGCCTGGCCGAGGCGGGCCCGGTGGTCTCGGCGGGCATCGACTCCTGGGCCGTGGACTACGGGCTCATCAACCAGGACGGCGCGCTGCTCGGTTTGCCGTACCACTACCGCGACGAGCGCACCGCGGACTTGCCCGACTGGCCGAAGCCGACGGCGCTGTGGCGCGAGACCGGCATCGCCCAACAGCCGTTCAACACTCTGCACCAGTTGCGGGCCGAGAACCGCATGCGCCTGGCGTGCGCCTCGCACCTGCTCATGATCCCGGACCTCCTGGCGTACTGGCTGACCGGCGAGATCGGGGCCGAGCACACCAACGCGTCGACGACCCAGCTCTACGGCGTGGACGGCGCCTGGTCGTCCACGGTCACCACCGCCGCGGACCTCCCCCGCCGGATCCTGCCGCCGGTCCGCCGTCCCGGCGACCTGATCGGCGACACCGACCTGGGGATGCCGCTGGTCGCCGTCGCCTCGCACGACACCGCCAGCGCCGTCGCCGCGGTCCCGACCGAGAACGACCGGTTCGCTTACATCTCCTGCGGGACTTGGTCGCTGGTCGGTCTCGAACTCAAGGCGCCGGTGCTGAGCGCGGCCGCACAGCGCGCCGGATTCACCAACGAGGCCGGTGTGGACGGCACGACCCGGTTCCTGCGCAACGTGATGGGGCTGTGGCTGCTCCAGGAGTGCCAGCGCTACTGGGGCGAAGCCTCGGTGGAGCGGCTGCTCGCCGAGGCCGAGGAGGCCGAGTCCTTCGTTTCGCTGATCGACCCGCAGGACCCGGCGTGGCTGCCGCGCGGCGACGAACCCGGGGGGATGCCCGCCAGGATCGCCGCCCGCGCCGACGGACGGACTCCCCAGACGCGCGGCGAGATCGTGCGCTGCGTGCTGGAGAGCCTCGCGCTCGGCCACCGGCTCGCGGTCGAGGAGGCGGGGAGCCTGGCTTGGGAGAAGCCCGAGGTGATCCACCTGGTCGGCGGCGGAGCGCGGAACGCGCTGCTGTGCCAATGGACCGCCGACGCGACCGGGCTGCCGGTCCTCGCCGGGCCGGTCGAGGCCACAGCGCTCGGCAACCTGCTGGTCCAGGCGCGGGCCGACGGCGTGGTGGCAGATCTCGCCCACCTTCGCGCCCTGGTCCGAGACACCCAGGAGATCATCCGCTACGAGCCGCGCGCTGCGCCGGGATGGGGCGACGCGGTCGACCGCGTCGCCGCCATGCGGCACTGACAGCACGTTGAACATGAATCATCGATAGGCCCTGACATGACCAAACGACAACTGCCCCGCCCCAAGGACCTGCTTCCGCTGGTGCGGTTCAAGAAGCCCGATTTCAATGCGAAGCGGCGGCGCTTGAACGCCGCGCTCACCATCGCCGACCTGCGGGCCATCGCGAAGCGGCGCACCCCGCGGGTGGCGTTCGACTACACCGAGGGCGCCGCCGAGGGCGAGCTCTCGCTCGCGCGGGCAAGGCAGGCGTTCGCCGACATCGAGTTCCACCCCGCGATCCTCAGGGACGTCTCGAAGCTCGACACCGGCTGGGACGTGCTCGGGAAGCGCTCGGCACTCCCGTTCGGCATCGCCCCCACCGGGTTCACGCGCATGATGCACACCGAAGGCGAGACCGCCGGAGCAGGCGCGGCCGCCGCGGCGGGCATCCCGTTCGCGCTCTCCACGATGGGGACCACCCCGATCGAGGACGTCGCCGCCGCGGGAGGACCCGACGGGCGCCACTGGTTCCAGCTGTACATGTGGAAGGACCGCGACCGGTCCATGGCCCTCGTGGAGCGGGCCGCCGCAGCCGGGTTCGACACGCTGCTGGTGACGGTGGACGTGCCCGTCGCCGGGGCCCGCCTGCGCGACAAGCGCAACGGCTTCTCCATCCCCCCGGCACTGACCGCGAAGACGTTCTTCAACATGGCCTCGCGCCCGGCCTGGTGGTTCGACATGCTCACCACTGAGCCCCTCGCCTTCGCGTCCCTCTCACGCTGGTCCGGAACCGTCGCCGAGCTGTTGAACACGATGTTCGACCCCACGGTCGACTACGCGGACCTCGCCTGGATCAAGGAGCAGTGGCCCGGGAAGCTCGTCGTCAAGGGCGTCCAGACCGTCGCGGACGCGAAGCGCTGCGCCGACCTCGGCGTCGACGCCGTGACCCTCTCCAACCACGGCGGACGCCAGCTCGACCGCGCCCCCATCCCCTTCCACCTCCTCCCCCACGTGGTCAAGGAGGTCGGCGGCGACATCGAGGTGCACCTGGACACCGGCATCATGTCCGGCGCCGACGTCGTCGCCTCAGTCGCCCTGGGCGCCAGGTACACCATGATCGGCCGCGCCTACCTGTACGGGCTCATGGCCGGAGGCCGCGAGGGCGTCGACCGCGCCATCGCGATCCTCCGCGAAGAGGTCGAGCGGACCATGCGCCTCCTCGGCGTGGCCTCGCTCGACGAACTCGAACCCGGACACGTCACGCAGTTGAGGAGGCTCATCCCGCGCTGACCGGCGCCGTCTCGCGGCCGATGACCTGGTGCTCCGGGTCCCGGCCGCGGTTCGGCGTGCCCAGGGGCGGGCCGGGGGTAGACTTGCGGGCTAGCACGTGCAAGCCTTTGCCAGTCAACGTCGGGAGTCCGTTTCTCATGCCGTCCGGCCGCAGCGCCCACCGCGTCACCGCAGCAGATGTCGCCCGCTCCCTCGGGATCTCCAGGGCGACCGTGGGGTTCGTCCTCAACGACACCCCTGGGCAGACCATCTCCGAGGCGACCAAGCAGCGGGTGTTCGCTGAGGCCAAGCGTCTCGGCTACCGGCCGCACAGCGCCGCACGGACGCTGCGGAGCGGGCGGAGCCGGATCGTGCTCCTGGTCCTGCCCGACTGGCCGCTCGACTTCAATCTGCGGCGCAACCTCGAAGAGGCGTCCCTCGCGTTCGACGAGGCCGGATACGCACTCGTCACGTACACGCCGCACCCGACCGGCCAGGCCCGGCCGCTGTGGGAGACGCTCCAGCCCGACGTCGTAGTATCGCTGACCCCGTTCGCGCCCGGCCAGGTCGAGGCGATCCGCGAAGCAGGCGTCAAGAGCCTGATCCCGGACCCCGACCATCCCATCGCCGACGAGTACCCCGAAGAAGGACCGATCCTCCAGATCCGCCACCTCCACGAGCTCGGGCACCGCACCATCGCCTTCGCGGGGTCGGCCGATCCCAGGGTGGCGGACCTGGTCGCCCTGCGCCGGGAACGCGCCGAGAACACCGCCGCCGGCCTCGGGTTGGGAGCGCTGCCGAGCCGCGACCTCGAACTGACCGACGAGTCCGCCGCGGCCGCGATCCGCGACTGGCGCGACGCCGGGGTGACCGCCGTGGCGGCCTACAACGACGACATCGCCGCCATCCTCGTCGGCGCGGCCCTGCGGATGGGGCTCGACATCCCGCGCGACCTCTCGGTGATCGGGCACGACGACACGCCGCTCGCGGCCATCATGGAACCGCGGCTGTCCACGGTCAACGTGGACACCCCCGGGCTCGGCCGGTATCTGGCGTCGCTGGCGCTGAGCGCGGTGGAGCAGGTCGAGCCGCCGGTGGCCGGACCCGAACTCCAGGTGACGATGGTGCATCGGGCCTCCACCGCGGCGCCCTAACCGCTGGCCGATGCCGCCGCGGTAGGCCATGGCCACGAGCTGGCCGCGGTCCTTCGCGCCGAGCTTCGCCATGGCGCGGTTGAGGTGCGTCTTGACGGTGTACGGGGAGATGAAGAGCAGGCGGCCGATCTCGGCGCTGTCGTGGCCCGCCGCCGCGGCGGCCACGACGTCCCGCTCGCGGGGGGTCAGCTCGGCGATGCGGCGTTCCAGGTCGGGGTCGACCGGCGGCGGGGCCGAGGCGGCGAGGTGGTCGACCACGGCGCGCGAGGCCTTCGGCGAGAGCGTCGCCTCTCCCCGGGCGGCGGCCTCCACCGCGGCGAGCAGCTCCTCCGGTTCGGCGGCCTTGCCGAGGAACCCGTCTGCGCCGGCGCCCAGCGCCGCCAGGACCTCGCGGTCGCCGTCGAACGTGGTCAGCACCAGGATGCGCACCGCCGCAAGCTCGGGGTCGGCGCGGATCGCCCGCACCGCGTCGACGCCGCCCATCAGCGGCATCCGCAGGTCCATGAGCACCACATCGGGGCGGTCCCGGCGGAGAGCGCGGAGCGCCTCCTCGCCGTTCGCCGCCTCCCCCGACACGGTCACACCCGCGCCTTCGAGCAGGCTCCGCAGCCCGGCCCGGATCATGGTCTGGTCGTCGACGAGCAGCACGCGGATCATGCGTCACTCTCTTTCTCAGTGTCGCAAGGGAACTCGGCCACGACGGTGAAGTTCGAGCCGCCCGGCGCGATGAGCAGCGAGCCGCCGGCCAGCTCGACGCGCTCCCTCATGCCGATGAGGCCGAAGCCCGTCTCGGCCTCGGCCCGCTTCTCGGGCGCGAGCGGGTTCTCCACGACGAGGCGGACCCGGTGATCGTCGCATTCGATCCTCACCGCGGCGCCTCCGCTCCCGTGCCGGTGGGCGTTCGTCAGCGCTTCCTGCGCGACCCGGAAGAGCGCGGCGTCCACAGTGGGTTCGAGGGGCGGCAGCTCCGCGAGGTGCGCGGTCACCGACGTCCCGGCGGTCGCGAAGGCGCGGACCAGCTGCGGAATGCTCGCCGCGGAAGGGAAGTCGCGCTCCTGCTCGGCGGTCTCGTCCTTCCGCAGGACCGCCAGGATCTCCTGGACCTCGGCGAGCACATGGCGGCTGGCGGCGCGGACGCCGCGCAGCGCCTCGGACGCCGCTTTGGGATCGGCCTCCAAACGCTGCTCGGCGGCCCCGGCCTGGATGCTGATGACGGCGATCGAGTTGGCGACGGAGTCGTGCAGGTCCCGGGCGATGCGCAGCCGCTCCTCATCCATCCGGTGGCGCACCTCGCTTTCACGGGCGGCGGCGGCGCTCGCGGCACGCTGCTCGACCGCTTCCACGTAGTCGCGCTGCGACCTGATCGCCGCGCCGAACGACACGACGGCGCCGGTCCAGACCGGCAGGATCAGCGCAAACGGATCGAGCGGGCCGACGTCGAAGGCGATGAGCGCCCCTGCGTAGAGGACCACGGCGTGCACTGCCGCGGCGACGGCGGCGGTCCAACCCGACCGCCGCAGCGGCACCGAGAACAGGCAGATCTCGGCGAGGACCCACACTGAAACGGCCGAGTCCGGTTCGAGCATCGCCAAGGCGCTGAGGAGGATCGCGCCGACCGCCGCGGCGAGCGGGAACCGGCGGCGCACCGCCACCAGGACCGCCCCGGCCCCGAGCAGCGCCAGGGCGGTCGGGGAGGCTCCCCGGAGCACTTCCACGATCACGGTCGCGATGGCGACGGCGTCGAAGAACGCCTCCCACCGCACGCCCGGCCGTACCCGCACGCCGTCCCCCTCTCGTTCCCGCACCGCGTTCAGCGGGCCGCCGCGGGTTCGGCGACCTCCGCCTCCTCGCCGCCGGCGCCCTCGACGTCGAGCCGCGGCAGGAGCCGGTCCAGCCACGCGGGCATCCACCAGGCTACGTTGCCCAGCAGGACGATCGCGGCGGGAACGGCGATCATCCGGACCACGAACGCGTCCACGAGCACGCCCACCGCCAGCGCGAGGGCGATCGAGCCGACCAGCGAGGAGCCGCTCAGCGCGAAGCCGCCGAAGACGGCCGCCATGATCGCGGCGGCCGCGGCCACCACGGTCGCGGAGTGCGCGAACCCGGCGCGGACGGCCTCTCGGGGGCTCATGCCGAGCCGGTGGGCCTCCTGCATGCGGGAGACGAGGAACACCTGGTAGTCCATGGCGAGTCCGAAGAGGATGCCGGTGACCAGGATCGGGAGCAGGCTCAGGAGCGGGTTCCCTTGCGGGGCCTGGATGACGGCGTCGAGCCAGCCCCACTGGAAGACCGCGACGCTCGCGCCGAGGCCCGCGCCGAGGGAAAGCAGGAACCCGCCGGTGGCGATGAGCGGCAGCAGGACCGACCGGAACAGGATCATCATGAGCACGAGCGAGAGGCCCACGATTATGGCCAGGTAGCGGACCAGCGCGGCGTTGATCTGCTCGTCGGAGTCGAGGCCGACGGCGGTCGAGCCGGTGACGGCGAGCTCGGCGCCGTCGATGTCGAGGGAGCGGAGGTCGTGGACGAGTTGGACGGTCGCGTCGTCGAGCGGGCCGGTCTCGGCGAAGACGGTGACCATGGCGGCCTCGCCTGAGTCGGCGACGCCGGTCGGGATCGCCATCGCGACGCCGTCGAGGCCGGAGACCTGCGCGACGACGCCGTCGAGCTCGTCGGCGACCGGGCCGTCGGTCTGGACGAGGAGGACCAGCGGGTCCTGCATGCCCGCGCCGAACTCGTCGGCGACGAGGTCGTAGGCGGCCCGCTGGGTCGAGTCGGGGTCCTCGCCCCCGGGGACCGCGAGGGCGGTGCTCATGTGGAGGACCGGGATCGCGAGCACGGCGGCGACGGCGGTGGAGGCGGCGAGGGCGATCAGGGGCCGACGGGTGACGGTGCGGCCCAGACGTCCCGCTTGGGGGTGCGGCGCTTCGGCACCGCGGCGTTCCTTGCGCGGCAGGGCGCGGCGGCCCATCCAGGACATCATGGCGGGCAGCAGGGTCAGGGACATGAGGACCGCGACCGCGACGGCGAAGGCCGCCGCGAGGCCCATCTCGCCGATGAACGGGATGCCGACGACCGTCAGGCCCGCCAAGGCGATGATGACGGTGGCTCCGGCGAAGACGACCGAGGACCCGGCCGTGGCGCTCGCGCGGCCGATCGCGTCGTCGACCGTGCGTCCCGCGCGCAATTCGGAGCGGAACCTGGCGAGGATGAACAGGCAGTAGTCGATGCCCACGGCGAGTCCGAGCATGACCGCGAGCACGGGGGTGATGGAGCCGATCGGGACGAGGGCGGAGAAGGCGAGCACGCCGAGGATGCCAACGCCGACGCCGAGGAGCGCGCCGAGCATGTTGGCGCCAGCGGCGACGAGGGAGCCGAAGGTGAGCAGCAGGACCGCGAACGCGATCACGGCGCCGACGATCTCGGTCGGGCCGAGGATCTCCGGGACGGGGTTCGTGAGCGAGCCGCCGACCTCGGCCGTGAGTCCCGCGGCGCGCAGTTCGGCGGCGATGTCGCCGACAGCCTCCGCCGCCTGCTCGGATTCGGACTCGGTCATGTCGCCGAACGTGATCTGCGCGACGGCGGTGGTGCCGTCGGCGGAGACGTAGGGCTGTGCGGGGTCGAACGGGTCGCCGACAGCGGTCACATGCGGCACGTCCTGCAGTGCCTCCAGCGCCCGGTCCAGATCGTCCGCGGTGATCGCCGAGCCATCGCGGGTCGCCGCGACCAGTTGCAGGGACGCGGTCTCCTCGCCGGTCTCGGGGAACTCGGTTTCGAGGGTCTGCATCGCCCGGCTGGAGTCGGTGCCGGGCACGTCGAAGGAGCCGTCGGAGAAGCGCATCCCGGTGAGGGTGAGGACGGCTGCCGCGGCGAGCGCGAGGAGCCATGCGGTCAGGGTCAGCGCGCGGCGGCGGGCGGCGAACCGGCCGAGGCGGGCGAGGACTGCGGACATGGAGGCCTTTCGGACAGGACGGATCGGGAGCGCCTGGTGGAGGTCGGGCGCTCTGTGAATCGTCTGCGGGCGGGACCGGGCCCGCATCGTCTGCGGAGATCGGCCCGTCTACCGCGTTCGCAGTAGCCGGTGAGGTGGGAGGACGGGAGGCGGCGCGCTGAATGCGCTGGCGCCCTCGGGCGTTCAACAGCGCGCAGCGGCCCGGTCGAGGTCGGAGGCGACCAGAAGTTGCCCGCGATGTTCCGGTACCAGGTGGTGCCGTGCACGATCACATTGATGTGCGCGGACGAATTAGGACCGCGAGAAGCCCTCCGGCACCGGGCTTCTCGCGGCGGTCTGCGGGCTTTGCCTAACAGGTGCTGCCTCCTTCGTTGAGGGCGTTCAGGACCGAGGTGCGGCCCTGAGTCCCCAGTGTCAGGAGGCGTCGGACGCGGCGCGGACTCGGAATCGGGTTGCGCATCGGTACTCCTTACTGTTGCGGGGCGAAGCGGTAGGTCGTTCCGGCCTCGGCGTTGAACACGAGGGCGTCGCCGTCCTGTTCGGAGGAGGTCTGCATGCCGTCGAGCGCCAGTGGCACGCCTGCGGCCACCCTGACCTCGCGGTCGGCTGCTGCGAGGAGCTTCGCGGACGTGATCTGGCCGTTCTCCCAGGTGATGTCGATCGTGTCGCCGCCGCGGGCGCGCAGGCCCGTCACCGAGCCGTTCGGCAGCGACGGGGGGAGCGCGGGCAGCAGGCGGATCTCCCCGGCGTGTGACTGGAGGAGCCATTCGGCGATGCCGGCGGTGGCCCCGAAGTTCCCGTCGATCTGGAACGGCGGGTGCAGGCAGAACAGGTTCGGCGCGGTGCGTGCCGTCGTGAGCTGGTCCTTCAGGAGCTTGTAGGAGCGGGCGCCGTCTTCGAGGCGGGCCCAGAAGTTGATCTTCCAGGCGAGGGACCAGCCGGTCCCGGCGTCACCGCGCTTTTCGAGGGTGACCTTGGCGGCGTTGGCGAGCGCCGGGGTGCCGCGCGGGGTGATCTGGTTGCTCGGGTGCAGTCCGTACAGGTGCGAGACGTGCCGGTGAGTCTGCTCGGGGGCCCCGGCGTCCCAGTCGGCCTGCCATTCGCGGATCTGTCCCTGGGCGCCGGTCCTGGTGGGGATCAGGCGGCCCGCGAGCGTGCGGACCTGGTCGCGGAACGCCGAATCGGTGCCGAGGACGTCTGCGGCGGCAGCGACCGCGCCGAACAGGTCACGGATGATCTGCATGTCCATGGTGGGACCGGCGCAGACCGAGACACCCGAGTGGTGGGAGTTCTCCGGGGAGTTCGACGGGCAGGTGACCATGTAGCCCGAGGAAGGGTCCTGCACGAGGGAGTCGACGAAGAATTGTGCCGCTCCCTTGAGAACGGGGTAGCGGGTGCGCAGGCCGTTGACGTCGCCGGTGAAGCGGTAGTGCTCCCAGATGTGCAGGGCGAGCCATGCGCCGCCGGTCTGCCACATGCCCCACAAGGCGCCGTCGACCGGGGCGGTGCCACGCCAGCCGTCGGTGTTGTGGTGGCAGACCCAGCCGCGGGCGCCGTACTGGAGTTCGGCGGTCTCGGCGCCGGCGACCGAGAGTTCGCCGACCATGTCGAGGACCGGCTCGGTCAGCTCGATCAGGTTGGTCGGCCCGGCGAGCCAGTAGTTCATCTCGGTGTTGATGTTCACCGTGTACTTCGAGCTCCATGGCGGACGCAGCGCGTCGTTCCAGATCCCCTGGAGGTTCGCAGGCTGCGTGCCCGGTCGCGAAGAGGAGATGAGCAGGTACCGTCCGAACTGGAAGAACAGGGTGACCAGCTGCGGGTCAGTGCCGTTCGCGAAGCCCGCGACGCGGTCGTCGGTCGGGTTCCCCGCGGCCGGGGAGGTGCCGAGGTCGAGCTGGACGCGGTTGAACAGGGCCTGGTAGTCGGCGACGTGCCGGGAGCGGAGCTCGTCGTAGGTGCGCGACGCGGCGGACTGGATCGGCTGGAGCGCCCTGGCATTCTGGTCGCCGGTGAGGTTCTGGTAGTCGTCGTAGTTGGTGCCGGTCGACACGAGCAGGGTCACCGAGTCGGCCCCGGCAACGGCCAGCCGGCCCCCGGAGCTGCTGACCGAACCGCCGGCGGCGACCGCCCGCACCAGGGTGCGGAAGCGGATGCGGCCGGTGATGCCGTTGACGGTCTCTCCCGAGCCGTCCATTCCGATGGTCTGCTGATCCGGGGAATTGACGGTGTGCGACTGCGGGCTGTCGAAGTCGGCGGTGAAGGACAGGGCCGCGGCCTTGTCGGCGGTCAGGCGGATGACGATCACCTGGTCGGGGGCGCTCGCGAAGACCTCGCGGGTGAAGGTGGTCCCGCCCGAGGTGTACCGGGTGAGCGCGACGGCGGTGGTGAGGTCGAGTTCGCGGTGGTAGTTCGAGGTGTTGTCCGCGCACTGGAAGTCGAGGTTGAGGTTGCCGACTGTCTGGTAGGGCAGTTCCCCGAGCGGGCTGCCCATGAACTCGGCGTCGATGAGCGACTGGGCGCCGCTCCAGTCGTTCGCGAAGACGCGCCGCCGGATCTCGGCGAGCTGGTTCACGGCGCCGACGTTCGCGGGATTATAGGGGCCGCCGCCCCAGACGGTGTCCTCGTTGAGCTGAAGCCGCTCGGAGGCGGTGCCGCCGAAGACCATCGCGCCGAGTCGGCCGTTGCCGATCGGAAGGGCCCGGAGCCATTCGGAGGCGGGTTCGTCGTACCACAGGCGCAGCGGTTGGTCTGCGGCTGCTTGGAGATCGGACTCGGTTTCCGCCGCGAGGGCGCTGGCCGTCCCGGCCGCGCCGACAGCGGCTGTGGCCGCGGCGAGGGTCAGGAAGCGGCGGCGGTCGGTGGAGAGTGCCATGGTCGCTCCTTTCAGGAGGTGGA
>NZ_JBAGKG010000009.1:0-163842 GCF_037034145.1 Glycomyces sp. MUSA5-2 | reverse complement strand
TTAAACGAATAGAGGGGCCCGACACCTAGTGTCGGGCCCCTCTGCATGCCCGGAAACGGTTCTCGGCGATCAAGTCGGCCGGTGGAGCCTGCGTCGGATGGCGCGTTTGGCGTGCCGGACGAGGTTGTGGGTGCTCTTGGTCTTGCGGACTTCGAGGGCGACTCGCTTGCGGGGGTTGGTGAGGTACTGGTGAACGCTCACGCTGGTGCGGAGCCGGTAGCGGGTCAACATCGTTCGCCGGCGGGAGAGATCTGCGGGGTTCGGGACTCGTAGGGCCTGCTGGAGGGTCTGGCCGGGGAGTTCGAATTCCACGTAGAGGTCGAAGACGTCGTCCTGGACGAGATCGTGGAAGTCCTCGATGGGGTCGATCTCGATGTTGAAGTGCTGAGTATCGGGGTCGTACTCGGCGGGTTTGGTCAGGGTAGTCCCGGTCTCGCGGGCGATGGCGACCATGCGGGGATGCAGACCGAGGACCCGGTGGCGCGCGAATCCGGTGGTGCCGCTGATGTGGAGACGGCCGTTGCGGCGGGCGATGCCGGTGACGGTGGTGGACATGCGTGAGGGCTTGTCCAGGAGGAAGGTCGTGGGGGTACCGCGGTCGGCGATGGCCAGGTAGCGCTCGTGGAGGGCGCCGTCGATGACGGTGAGTTCCTTGACGCGGCCGTGGTCTGCGGCGCCTCGGTAGTGGCCTTCGATCTCAGTGAACTCGGTTGCGGCCGCAGCCAGGAGGATCGGCTGGTTGTGGGGGTGGAGTTTGGCGAGGGAACCGGCGGTGAGGTGGCGGTGGAGAAGCTCGGTGGTGCGCTGCCACCATTCGGTGCGGGCTTCGGGGTCGTCGATCATGGCGATGAAGCGCAGGAGCGAGATGCCTTCGGTCTCCCAGTGGCGGTACATGAGGTGGTCGCGGCCGGGGCCGGGCGGGACGTGCTCGTGGAGGAGCTCGACCATGTGGACGAGCATTTCCCAGAGGATCGCGGTGCGCTGCAAGAAGTCCTCGCCGGTCGCTGAGGTGACGTTGCCTCCGTCGTCGCGGCGGACGAGGTACAGGCAGTCGTAGTCGGCGACGATGGAGATGTTGCGGGCGCGGAGGTACGCGTGGAACGTGAACGGCTGGTCCTCGGCGCGTTTGACGCCCGCGGGAAAGCGGATGCCGTGCCGACGGAGGTGGTCGGTGCGGAAGAGTTTCCAGGCGGCGATGGACCAGTAGATGCGGGACGTGTAGAGGTCGGCGGCGTCCTCGTTGCGGCGGAACATCGACTGGGGCGCGGAGCGGTCGACGCCGACGACCTTGCCGAGGACCACGTCCGACCCGTTGCGGCGGGCCGATGCGACGAGGCGTTCGAGGGCTTCGGGTCCGAGATGGTCGTCGGCATCGAGGAAGAAGACGTACTCGCCGGTGGCGAAGTAGTCGAGGGCGACGTTCCTCGGGTGACCGGGCCCGCCGGAGGCGGCCTGGTGGACGACCGTGATGAGGTCGCCGTGGTGGTGGGCGAGCTTGTCGAGGAAGTCGCCGCTGCCGTCGGTGGAGCCGTCGTCGACGGCGATGATCTCGATCCGGTCGGTGCCGATGGTCTGGGCCAGCACCGAGTCGATGGTCTTCTCCAGATACGGCATGGCGTTGTGCACAGGTATCACAACGGACACAGTCGGGAACCGCACTACTGTCTCTCCTTGTCCTCACCGTGTCGGAAGGACGGTAGTGCGGAGTCGTAACCAGCGATGTCTTCGCGGAGTTAACGCGAAGTATCCACTAGTCCCGTTCGGAATTCGTTCTGTGCGTTTGCAAGCCGGCCTCGGCTCAGACGTACGGGCCTTCGATGTGCTCGCCGGCGTGCTGGCGGTACCAGAGGCCGCGGTAGCAGCGCCACGGCTGGGGGCGCAGCTGCGTCGGAGCGAAGATCTGTTCGAGGAGGCGGCGGGCCTCCAGGAAGAAGTCGAGGCGCTCGTCGGGGGCCGCGATGTGCTGGGAGTCGTCGACGGGACTCTCCGCGGGGAGGATCGTCAGCGACGGCCACATCGTGGTCTGCTCGGCGAGGGGGAGGAGCCAGGCGCGCATCTCGTCGAGCGGTTCGCTGCCCACCGTGTAGGTGAACGAGGTGCGGTGGCCGGCTTCCCTTGCCGCCGAGAGGATCTCGGAGAGGCGCTCGGACTGGCGGCTGGCGACCGGCATGACGGGGTCGGCGGCCGCGGCGTCCTCAGGGACGATCGGTTCGGCGGCGAGTTCGGCGCTGTCGTCCTTGTACGTCTCGGTCGTGAGGAACAGGAGGACGGGCCCCACTTTCTCGGCGAGCTCGTTGAACGCGGCCTTGCTGCGCAGGGCCGGGGTCAGGACGCCGAGCGTCGTGGACTCGGGGAGCCCTTCGGCGGTCATGGCCTCGCGGACCGCGAGGAGGTGCTCGACGATCAGCTGCTCGTCGCGGGCGCCGCTCGCGGAGAGGGTGACCTCGTCGAAGAGGTGCCGCTCGCCGTCGTCGGCGAGGTCGGAGGCGAGGGCCTCCAGGAGGTCGCGGTAGCACTTGACCAGTTCGGCGGACTCGACGTCGGCCTGGAGGAGGAGGGTGGCGGCGGTGCCGTCGGCGCGGAGGTATCCGCGGACCTCTTCTCCCGGTTCGGCCTCGATGATCTCGGCGACCGGGGTGCCGTCGACGCAGAGCTCGCTCAGGCCGTGCTGGGGCGAGGACGGGTCGACATGGGCGCGGAGGCTGAACGGCGAGGTCGCGCGGTCGGCCGGGAGGACGAGCATGAACTCCTCGTCCTCGGAGTTCAGCCGTAGGCGCATGCCTTCGCTGTTGTTGCCGCGCAGGCCGTACAGGTTGAGGGCGATGAGCAGGAGCTCGCTCCACTCAAGGTCGTGCCGCACCGCGAGGCGCCGCCAGCGGTGCACCGTAGACGAGATCGGCCCGGCTGAATCAGCTGGTTGTATCGGCTCTTCCATGACCAGTTCCGATCTTTCCTCTCGTCCCCACCGCGGAAACTCCACCGTACAAGAGACTTGGGCGTACAGGTGGACGCGGTCCACCTCTATGCTAGGTCCGCCGACGGACAAAAACACCCGTCGTGAGCACCGGCACGCGGTCCGAATGCTGGGAACCGTGTCTCCATGGACGCCATTGCGATCCGCTTTCCCGATCTTATCGAGTGGGATCGATGCGCGCATGCCGCGGCCGGGTGGGCGCCCCGATCGGGGCGCTCGTCACTAGCCGCGCGGCAAGGTAGGCTTTCCGCCATGCCGGACCCGCGGTCCGGCGCGAATCCGTCCCCCCGTTCGGCGATGGCCGGCGGTTGCGCAAAGGAGTCACCCGTGGTCGACCAGGGTGTGGTCTGTTCCGTCGATCCGCACGTCAGCCGGATCGGCGCCGACGTGCTCGCGAACGGCGGCAACGCCGTCGACGCCGCGATCGCCGCCGGTGCGGCGCTGACGATCGTGGCCCCGCACCTGTGCGGGCTGGGCGGGGACCTGTTCGCACTGGTCCACGTGCCCGGCGAGGACGTTCCCGCGTATCTGAACGCGTCGGGGCGCGCGGGGTCGGGCGCCGACGCCGAGGGACTGCGGGCCGAGGGGCACCGGGCGATGCCGTTCCGGAACGACCTGCGATCGGCGACCGTGCCGGGCTGCGTGGACGGGTGGTTCGCATTGCACGAGCGGTACGGGTCGCGGCCGATGGCGGAGCTGCTGGCGCCCGCGATCGAGCTGGCGTCGCAGGGCTGGCCCGCGACGGCGATGCTCGCGAAGGCCGGGACGCTCCTGGACGGCGTCGAGGGCGCCGAGGACCTCACGGGGCTTGCGGCCGGGGCGACGGTGACGCGGGAGCGGACCGCCGCGGCGCTTCGCGCGGCCGCCGAGGACGGGCGCGACGGGTTCTACCTGGGCGACTTCGGGCAGGGGCTCGTGGAGATCGGGAAGGGCCTGTTCACGGAGGCGGACCTCGCCGCGGTGCAGGCGCAGTGGGAGGAGCCGCTGAGCGTGGAGGCGTTCGGGCACCGGATCTGGTCCGCGGCGCCGAACTCGCAGGGGTACCTGCTGCTGCTCGCGCTGGCGATCGCCGACAGGCTGGACCTGCCGGTGGACGCGGGCGACCCGCTGTGGGCGCACTACCTGGTCGAGGCCGCGCGGCAGGCCGGGTACGACCGGCCGGAGCGGCTGTTCGACGGAGCCGACGTGGCCGACCTGCTGGCGGCGGCCGGGGAGCGGGCCGGGAGGATCAGCGCCGACGCGAAGGCCGAGGTGCCGGTGCACCAGGCCGCGGGCGGCACTACTTATATGGCGGTGCTGGACGGGAACGGCATGGGCGTCTCGTACATCCAGTCGAACGCGGCCGGGTTCGGGACGTGGCTGTTCGAGCCGCGCACCGGGATCGGTCTCCAGAACCGCGGGACCGGGTTCAACCTGGAGCCGGGGCACCCGGCCGAGTACGGGCCGGGGAAGCGCCCGCCGCACACGCTCGTGCCGGCGCTCGTGACGCGGGCCGACGGGTCGCTGCGGCTCGTGGCCGGGTCGATGGGCGGGGACTCGCAGCCGCAGATCGTGTCGCAGCTGATCGCGCGGGTCCTGCACGGCGGCGAGTCCGTTGAGGCGGCGGTGGCGGCGCCGCGGTGGCGGCTGCACCCGGGGGAGACCGGGTTCGGGACGTGGACCGGCGTGTACGAGACGGACGTGGAGCTGGAGGACGGGAGCCCCGAGGCGTGGGGCGCGGGACTGAGCGAGCGCGGGTTCGCGGTCGCCCCGGCGGCGGCCGGCAGCGGGTTCGGGCACGCGCACCTCATCGAGATCGACGAGGCGGGACGTGTTGCGGGCGCGGCGGATCCGCGCGCGGAGACGGGGACGGTCGGGACGGCGCCGAACCGGGGCTGACGGATTGTCGGACCCCGGCGGTACGGTCGGGGGCGATCGGTGTGGCTCGTGGAGAGGACTGGTGACGTGCCTGAGTCGTTGCGGCTGGCGGATGCGCGGCGGATCGCGATCGCCGCGCAGTTGCGGCCGAAGGCCGCGCGTTTCAAGACGGTGCTGGAGCGGCTCGGGTGCATTCAGCTCGACACGATCTCCGCGGTGCGGCGCGCGCACGAGCTGACGCTGCTCGCGCGGGACCTCGACGTCGACGAGGCGGTGCGGAGCCTGGACCGGCGGAAGGCGCCGGTGGCGTTCGAGTACTGGGCGCACGCGATGTCGCTGCTGCCGGTCTCGGCGTGGCCGTACCTGGCGCGGCGGCGCAGCGCGTGGCGCGAGCGGTACGCCGACGACTCGCTCGCGGAAGCGGAGGCCGAGGTGCTGGCGCTGCTGCGCGAGCGCGGGGCGATCACCGTGTCGGACTTCCCTTCCGGTGCGATGCACCGCGACCGGGGCACCGGGAACATGGGCGACTCGTGGAACTTCCGGACTGACCACAAGCACGCCGTTGAGCGACTGCTTTGGTTCGGGGACGTCGCGTGCACGCACCGGATCGGCTTCAAGCGGGTCTACCAGCTGGCCGAGCGGGCGATACCCGCCGAGCACCTGTGGGACGCCGACGACGCGGAGTGCCTGCGGTACATGGTGTCCACAGCGCTGCGGAACCTCGGCGTGGGCACGACGAAGGACGTCGCGGACTACTTCAGGCTCAAGATCGCCGACACCGAGCGGGTGCTGCGCGAACTGGAGGTCGAGCAGGTCGCGGTGGAGGGCTGGAAGGGCCGCGCGTGGATTGACCCGCAGGTGCGGCGCACCCGCACCACCGGAGCCGAACGGGCCGTCGCGGTGTCGATGTTCGACCAGCTCGTGTGGCTGCGCGAGCGCATGGAGCGGCTGTGGGGCCACGGCTGGAAGATCGAGATCTACGTGCCCGAGCCGCAGCGCACGTTCGGGTACTACTGCCTGCCGGTGTTCGTCGGCAGCGACCTGCCGGGGCGGGTCGCCTTGCGCCGCAGCAACGGTGACCTTGTCGTCGAGGCGGCGCAGTGGGACGACGCGCGGGCCGACCGGGAGCACCTGCATGCGGCGGTGGACCGGGCGGCGTCGTGGGTCGGGGCCGAGGTGCGGTGGAAGGCCGAGGTCCGGGGGTTCGACACCGTCTGAGGCGGGAAAGGGGGCGCGGTTGAGCGGTTAGGGGACACGGCGAAGCCCCGGCCTGGGGTGGCGACCGGGGCTCCGGGGTCCGCGCCGTTGCGGCTCAAGAAGGTCGGGCCCGGCCGTTGTCGATCCGGCCGGACCCTGGCATCGGTCCTACGTCGTGACGAGCGTCAGGCCCCACGCGGAGAGGGCCGGGCCGATCGGCTGGAAGTAGGTCGTGCCGCCGGAGGAGCAGTTGCCGGAGCCGCCGGAGGTCATGCCCTGAGCGGAGTTGCCGGTGATGAACGAGCCGCCGGAGTCGCCGGGCTCGGCGCACACGTTGGTGCGGGTCAGGCCCGTGACGGTGCCCTCGGCGTAGTTGACGGTCTGGTTGAACGCGCCGACCGTGCCGCAGTGCCAGCCCGTGGTCGAGCCGGAGCGGCAGATCGAGGAGCCGACGGCCGCCTGGTTGGCGTTCGCGACGTCGCGCGAGCCCGAGTACATGTTGACCTCGTCGTAGAGCGGCTCGCTGGAGCCGACCGCGACCCAGGCGCGGTCGGAGCCCGGGAAGACTGAGTTGCGGAAGGTGCCCGGGGCGGCCTCGCCGCTGGTCACCTGGTCGCCGGCGGAGCCGCAGTGGCCCGCGGTCACGAAGCCGGGGGTCGAGCCCTGGCGGACCGAGAAGCCCACGGAGCAGCGCCACGAGTTCTCGATGATGTACGAGTCGCCGCCGCGCACGAAGTACAGCTCGGGCGCCTCGGCGGCCGTCACGGAGACGAGCGACGGGTCGATGCCCGCGGCGTCCACGGCCTCGGCCGCGACGGCCTCGTCGGCCGCCTCGACCACGAGCGTGTTGCGCTCCACGTCGATGTAGTGGCCGTACAGGCCGTCGAGCGCGAGGGCGTCGAGGCTGGTTCCGGCCGCTTCGAGGTCCGCGAGGGCGTGCTCGACGAGGACCGGGGTGGCCCCTTCGGCGCGGACCTCGTTGAACTCGGCGCGGTCGGTGGTCGCGACGAGGATCTCGTCGGCGCCCTCGGCGACCCACAGGCCGCCGTAGGAGGCGTCGAGCGAGTCGGGGACCTCGGTGAGGAGGTCGGACGCGACGGCCTCGACGGCGAGGCGGTCGTACGCCTCGGACTCGGTGAGCCCGAAGGTGTCCGAGAGCTCGTCGATGAGGGCGGGGGAGACGTTCCCGAGGAGGTCGGCGCGGGCGTCCGCGGCCTTGGCGTCGAGGATCTCGGCCGAGGCGGGTGCGGCGCCCGCGGCGAGCGAGAGCGCGGTGACTACGGCGCCGGCGGCCGTGACCGCAAGTGCGCGTTGGCGATTCATGTGATGCATGCCTTTCGGGTGAGGGCATCGACGGCCGACGGGGTTGGCGACCGCCATGGCAGGGCCGGGTGCGACCGCTGGTTGCGGTCTCACCCGAGGTGATGGGTGAGCCATGCCATACATGGAGATTAGAGGTAAACCGCGCAAAACTAAAGATAGAAATAATTCAGTGAATATCGGGCTAAGTGGTCTTCGGTTTCAGAAATGCGAACTGGGCTGTGATTTCACAGATTTACACCAAAAGGGGCGGCGTTCCGGTCGGAACGCCGCCCCTTTCCGCTGGGGCGCTACTTGAACGCGTCGGCGTGCTCGGCCGCCCACTGCGCGAACGTGCGGGCCGGGCGGCCGGTGATCCACTCGACCGTGTCGGCGACGGTCTTCCCCTCCGGCGGCGTGTTCCCAAGGGCCTCAAGGAGGAACGCGATCAGGCCCTCGTGGAAGCCCTCGCCGCGCCACTTCTCCTTCGCCTCTTCCACGGTGAGCTCCACGTACTCGACCTCGCGGCCGATCGCCTCGCCGAGGGCGCGGACCTTGTCCTGCATCGTGAGGACCTCGGGGCCGGTGATGATCAGTTCCGCACCGTCCTGCCCGCCGTCGAGCAGGACCCGCGCGGCGACCGCGCCGATGTCGGCGGGGTGGACCATCGCGCTGAGGCGGTCGCCGAAGGGCTCGCGGATGCGGCTCTCGGCCTTGATGGGCGCGGCCCACCACATGAGGGCGTTCGACATGAACTCGACCGGGTGGAGGAAGGTCGTCTCGATCGCGCTGGCGGCCAGGAGGGTTTCGAGCGGGCCGTCGGCCATGCCGCCCAGGACGGTGGCGCGGCGCACGCCCGCCTCTTCGGCGAGGGCGACGACGGCGGCCGGGTCGGGGATCGCGCCGTACTGCTCGCCCGCGAAGTTGATGAAGTGGACGGCGTCGACGCCCTTGAAGGCGTCGGCGAGGGTCTCGGGCGCGGCCAGGTCGCCCACGGCGAGCTCGACGCCGGCGGGGACGGCGGCCTCGGGGTTGCGGGTGAGCGCGCGGAGCTCGGCGGTCGGGTCGGCGGCGATGAGCTGCTCGACGACGTTGCGGCCGACGGTGCCGGTGGCGCCGGTGATCAGGATGCGCATGGGGACTCCTCGAAAAACTCTGGAACGGAATGAGTTGTTCCAAGTTTAGCAGAGCGGAATGATCTATTCCAATAGGAGGGCCGAGGTTTTTCGAAGTGAGGTGTCTGCGCAGGTGAACGGGGTGCCGACCCCCGCGCTCGGGCGTGTCGGAACGCGGCCGCCCCCGGTTTCAACGGTGCCCGGCGGGTGTGACAGTTCGGCGCGGGCGGCTATTGCTCGCGGGGGTCGCCCGCGGTGACGAGGCCCGTTTCGTAGGCGCAGATGACGGCCTGGGCGCGGTCGCGGAGTTCGAGTTTGGCGAAGATCTTGCCGACGTGGGTCTTGACGGTCTGCTCGGAGACGAAGAGGGCGGCGGCGATCTCGGGGTTGGAGAGGCCGCGGGCGATGAGGCGCAGGACCTCCTCTTCGCGGGGGGTGAGGGAGTCGAGGCGGGAGGAGCGGCGGAGGGCCGGGCGGGCCTTGAAGCACTCCTCGATGAGGCGGCGGGTGACCGAGGGCGCCAGAAGGGCGTCGCCGTCGGCGACGACGCGGACCGCGGCGATGAGGTCGCCGGGCGGCGCGTCCTTGAGGAGGAAGCCGCTGGCGCCCATGCGGAGTGCTTCGTAGACGTAGTCGTCGATGTCGAAGGTCGTGAGCATGAGCACGCGCGGGCGGCGCTCCGGCGGCGCCGACAGGATGCGCTTGGCCGCCTCAAGGCCGTCCATCGTCGGCATGCGCACGTCCATGAGGACCACGTCGGGGCGCAGGCGGGTCGTCTCGGTGACCGCCGCGACGCCGTCGGGGGCGTCGCCGACGACGTCGATGTCCTCCTGCGCATTCAGGAGCGCGGCGAAGCCGGCGCGGACCATGGCCTGGTCGTCGGCGATGAGCACCTTGATCGTCACGCGGACTCCTCTGCGGTCGAACGGATCGGCAGGACCACGCGCACGCGGAAGCCGCCTTCGGGCGTCGGCTCCGCCACGAGATCGCCGCCGTCGAGGGCGACGCGCTCGCGCATGCCGACCAGGCCCAGGCCCGAGCCGTCGCGGCCCGTCGGGCCGGGGCCGCCGGGCGGCGGGCCGTTCACCACCGTAACGTCCAGTGTCCCGTTCTCGGAGGTGACGGAGGCTTCCACCTGTGCGCCCGGCGCGTGGCGCATCACGTTGCTCAGGGCTTCTTGGACCACACGGAACACTGTGAGCGCCAGGGTTTCCGGGAGGTCGTCGGGGAGGTCGCCGACGGTGAGTGCGACGGGTGTGCCGGTCCTCGTGACCGCCTCGGCCAGGCCGTGCAGCGCCTCCGGGCCCGGCTGCGGCTCCCTCGCGCCCGCGTCGTCCTCGCTGCGCAGCACGCCGAGGAGCCGCCGCATCTCCGCGAGCGCCTCGCGGGCCTGGTCGCTGATCGAGCGGAACTCCGCCTTCGTCTCCTCGTCGAGACCGGCGAGGCGGTACTCCGCGGTCGAGGACTGGACGGCGACGACCGACATGTGGTGGGCGACGATGTCGTGCAGCTCCCGGGCGATGCGGGCGCGCTCCTCCAGGAGGCGGCGGCGCTGGCGCTCGCCCTCGGCGACGCGCTCCTTCTCGGCGACGCGGGTGCGGCCCTGGCGCCAGATGCGCACCGTCAGACCGACGAGGAACGCGAACGCGCCCAGGAGGAGGCCGAGCGTGAGGTTGTCGGAGGCCGGGTTCGGGTTCGCGTCGAGGACCGGCTGCGGCATGGGGTCCAGGCGGTGCGAGCTGACGCCCCAGACCGCGGCGACGCCCACGGCCGCGTACCCCAGCCAGCAGAGGACGCCCGCCCAGGCGCGGCGGTCGCGGCCGAGGGCGAACAGCACGGTCATGAGGGCGAACAGGCTGGGGACGGTCAGCGGCCACGGCTCCCACTTCGTGGTCTCCGTCCAGAGGGCGGTCGCGATGAGGGAGGCCATGACCAGCAGCCACGCCTCGACGGGCCGGAACCGCGCGAGGATGATCGCGGCGCCGGTGGCGATCGTGATGGGCGCGCCCACGGCGATGCCGTAGTTGGTGGCCATGAGGCCGTTCTGGATGGCGAACATCATGAGCGCGAACGGGACCGAGCCGGGGCCGACGAGGGCGAGCGTGGAGGTGAAGCGCCAGCGCCAGTCGCCGTCGCCGAGGGGCGCGACGGGCACCAGGTAGCTGATGACCCGGCGGACGGGATGCGGGTGCTGCGCGGGCTCGTTCGGTGCGGTCTCGGCGGTCACGTGCCCAACGGTATGCCGCCGGGGACCTGCGCGCCCTCACTCCGGGGTACGGGTCGGGCGGGGGCGTCTCACCCCTGGGTATGAGGGGGGATTCCACGCCTCGGCTTGAGGGAAGGGGACTTCCCGGAACCTACCGTTCGGCGCATGAACCGAGACTTCTTCCGAACGCGCGCAGCCGAGGTGACCGCCATGTCGGGGATCGCCGCCTCCCAGGCGGGCTTCGCGGTGATGCACTTGACGCAGTCCCATGACGTCGACGCGGTTTCCACGCCGGTGTCGGCGTATGCCGTGACCTGGCCCGGCGTGCTTCTGTTCCCCGCTTCGGTGATCGCGCTGGCCGCGACCTGCTTCGTCCTCGCGATGCGCGGGGTGGGGCTGGCGCGGGAGGGGTTCGTGAAGTTCCTGCTGGGGTCGACGGCGGTGATGCTGCTGTGCGCGGCGGTGTTCCGCACGGGGACGCCGGAGTCGGGGCTGACGTGGTGGGCGCAGATCCACCGGTATTCGGCCGGGGCGGCGTTCGTGCTGCTGACGGTGGTGGCGGGGATCTGCGCGGCGCGGATGCGGGGCGCCGATGCGCCCGCGTGGGTGCGGCACGGGACGTGGTGGGCGACGGTGCTGGCGGCTTTGACGTTCCTGACGACGACGGTGAACACGTTCCTGCCGGGGGTCCTCGACGGTGGGGACTGGCGGGGGATTCCGCAGCGGGTGCTGCTGGTGGTCCTGTCGTCGCTGCTGTGGTTCCTGGTGGCGAACTCGATCCGGGCGGCGGCCCCGGCGGCCCCGGTTCCCGCGGTCGAACCGGCGCCGACCCCGGCCCGCGTTCTGACGGGGGTCCGGTCGTGAGGGGCCTCAAGGGGATTCGGTCACGCGTGGCGCGGGTCCGGCTCGCCTTGGGCGGCTGCCGCGAACTGCGGCGGGCCCGGGAGGAGTGCTCGCCCTTCACCGCTCGGCAGGAGTCGGGGGACGGTCCGTACTTCGGCAGTTGGTTCTAGCCGGATCGCATATCCTATATCCTATAGGATATGCGATCCGGGCCGGAGGACTCGACGCGTCATGCCGCCATGCGGGCCAGTTCCGGTTCTGCCGCTTCGGGTTCGGCGGCGCGCCCCGGGAGGAACGCGGCGATGGCGAGCGCGGCGAGCGAGGCGCCCGCGGCGATGAGGAAGATGATCTGGAAGGCGTCCCTGGAGGGGACGGCGGTGCCCGCGAAGTCGACGGTGACGTGGGCGAGGACGACGCCGGCGATGGCGCTGGAGATCGAGGTGCCGATGGACCGCATGAGGGTGTTCAGGCTGTTGGCGGCGGCGGTCTCGTGGACGGGCGTGGCGTCCATGATGAGGGCGGGCATGGCGCCGTAGGCGAGTCCCATGCCGGCGCCCATGAGGGTGGCGACGAGGACGAGCTGCCAGATCTCGGCCATGAGGAACGCGCCGAGGCCGTAGGCGAGGGCGACGACGACGGCGCCGGCCATAAGGGTCGTCTTGGGGCCCTTGGCGTTCGTGATGCGCGCGGAGACCGGTGACATGGCCATCATGACCAGGCCGGAGGGCATCATGACGAGGCCGACGGTGAGCATCGACTGTCCGAAGCCGACGCCGGTGGCCTCGGGGATCTGGAGGAGCTGGGGCAGGACCAGCGACATGGCGAGCATCGCGAAGCCGAAGACGACGGAGGCGAGGTCGGTGAGCAGGACCTGGCGGCGGGCGGTGGTGCGCAGGTCGACGAGCGGCTGCGGGGTGCGCAGTTCCCATGCGCCCCAGGCGAGGAGGACGACGACGGCGCCGATGCCGAGGCCGAGGGTGAGCGGGTCGGTCCAGCCCCAGTCGGCGCCTTTGGAGACGGCGAGGAGCAGGGCGAGGAGGCCTGCGGAGAGGCCGATCGCGCCGACGGGGTCGAAGCGGCCGCCGGACTTGACGCCGGATTCGGGGACGGTGGCGGCGACCAGGAGCAGGCACAGGAGCCCGGCGCCGGAGGCGACCCAGAAGAGGACGTGCCAGTCGGCGTGGTCGGCGAGGAGCGCGGCGGCGGGGAGGCCGAGGGCGCCGCCGATGCCGAGGGAGGCGCTCATGAGGGCCATGGCCCCGGCGAGTTTCGCCTTCGGGAGTTCGTCGCGCATGATGCTGATGCCCAAGGGGATCACGCCCGCGGCGAGGCCCTGGATCGCGCGGCCGGTGATGAACGCGGCGAGGTTCGTGCTGAGCGCGGCGACGACCGAGCCCGCGGTGAGCAGGACGAGGCTGATGAGGAGCATGCGGCGCTTGCCGAACATGTCGCCGAGGCGGCCGACGACCGGGACGGCGACGGCGGAGGCGAGGAGGGTCGCCGTGACGGCCCACGAGGTGTCGCCGACCGAGGCGCCGAGGAGCTCCGGCAGCTCGGGCAGGAGCGGGATCACGAAGGTCTGCATGAGCGAGACGACGATCCCCGAGATCGCGAGGACCGCGATGATGCGGTTCGAGCGCACGGGCGTTCCGTCCGGCTCGGCGGTGTTCTGAGTCATCAGTGGTGGTTTCCATCCTGGTAGTGCATGTGACCCGAAATATTTTAAGTCAACTGCTTGACTTACTGTACTCCGCGGGGTTGAATAGTGGGCAAATCGCACCGCCGTCGATCTGCCAGGAGGCCCCATGTCCGAGCGCACCGCCCTCCAGTACCCCATCCCCAACGACGCCGTGCTCGACCCGCCGGCCGAGTGGGCCGAGCTCAGGGGCAAGTGCCCCGTCGCGCATGTGACGTTCGCCTCGGGCGACCCGGCCACGCTCCTCACCCGGTACGAGGACGTCAAGGCCACCCTCGCCGACCCGCGCTTCACCCGCACCTCCGCCGAGGGCGACAGCGCCCGCGTCAGCGAGGAGTCCGGCGGCGTCCTCGACTCCCAGATGGCGTCGGTCCTCCCGCAGCACGGCGAGGCCCACCTCAAGTGGCGCCGCACCCTCAACAAGTGGTTCACCGCCAAGCGCATGGCCGCGCTCCGCCCCGGCATCACCGCCATGGCCGACCGGCTCGTCGACGAGATGACCGCGCAGGGCGACACCGCGGACCTCAAGGCCGCCTTCGGGTTCCCGCTGCCGGTGTGGGTCATCTGCGAGATCCTCGGCGTCCCCGAGGACGACCGCGACAAGTTCTCGTACTGGTCCGACACGCTCCTGAGCATGACCAGGTACACCCAGGACGAGATCGTCGCCGCGCAGACCGCGTTCCACGTCTACCTCGCCGGGCACGTCGCCGCGAAGCGCGCGGAGCCCGGCGACGACCTCCTCTCCGAGCTCGTCACCGACTCCGACATGAGCGACGCCGAGATCATCGCCACCGGCCAGGGCCTCCTCGTCGCCGGGCACGAGACCACCGCGAACATGATCGCCAAGATGGCCGCGATGCTCCTCGCCGACCGCACCCGCTGGGAGGCGCTCCTCGCCGACCCGAAGCTCATCAGGTCCGCCGTCGAGGAGTCCCTGCGCATGGACGTCAACGCCGGGTTCGGCATGGTCCGCTACATCGACCGGGAGTTCGAGGTCGGCGGGTCCGTCATCGAACCGGGCACCACCGTCGTCTGCTCCATGGCCGCCGCCAACCGCGACGAGGACGCGTTCGCCGACGCCCACGCGATGGACCTCGCCCGCACCCCCAACCCCCACTTGGCGTTCGGCGCGGGAGCGCACTCGTGCCTCGGGCAGGCCCTCGCCCGCACCGAGCTCCAAGTCGCGCTGGAAGTGCTCCTGCGGCGCCTGCCCTCGCTCGAACTGGCCGTCGCGCCCGGGGACCTCCAGCGGGTGGAAGGACTCCTGGTCGGCGGCATGGCCGCCGTCCCCGTACGGTGGCGGACATGAGCACCAGCACCAGGGCCTCGCGGGTCGCGGCGACCCGCGAGGCGATCATCACCGCAGCCGAGCGCCTCTTCGCCGAGCACGGCGTCGCGGCCGTCTCCAACCGCCAGATCTCCGAAGCGGCCGGGCAGGGCAACAACACCGCCGTCGGCTACCACTTCGGGACCAAGGCCGACCTCGTGCGCGCCATCATCCGCAAGCACATGGCGCACATAGAGGAAGCGCGCGAGGAGCGCCTCGCGCACATCGGACCCGAACCGGGGCTCCGCGACTGGGTCGAGTGCTTCGTCATGCCGACCATGGACCACCTCGGCTCGCTCGGCGACCCGACCTGGTTCGCGCGGTTCGCCGCCCAGGTCCTCACCGACCCGGCCGTGCGCGACGAGATCGCCGACGAGGCGATGCAGTCGCCCGCACTGCGGCGCGTCAGCGACGGGCTCGACGTGTGCCTGTCCGACCTGCCGCCCGAGATCCGCGACGAGCGCAACGCCATGGTCAGGCAGCTCGCCGTGCTCGTCCCGGCCGTGCGCGAAGCCTCGCTCGCGGCCGGGAAGACCACCGCCAGGGACACCTGGCATGAAGCAGGCCTCGGCCTGGTCGACGCCATCGTCGGCCTGTACGGGGCTGAAGTCACCGAACTCAGGGGGTTACCCGCCATGAAAGTGACCGTGGACGAAGACAAGTGCTGCGGTGCGGGCTCGTGCGTGCTCGTCGCGCCGGACGTGTTCGACCAGCGCGACGAGGACGGGATCGTGATCCTCCTCGAACCCGCGCCCGCCGCCGAGCACCACGAGGCCGTGCGCGAGGCCGCGAGCGTGTGCCCCGCGCTCGCCATCGACGTCAGCGAGGGCGCGTGAGCGAGAGCGTCCTCGTCGTGGGCGCCTCCGCGGCGGGGCTCGCCACCGCTGAGGCACTGCGCCGCAAGGGCTTCGACGGGCGCCTGACGCTCCTCGGCGCCGAACCGTACCTGCCGTACGACCGGCCGCCGCTGTCCAAGCAGGTCCTCTCCGGGGCCTGGGAGCCCGCGCGGGCGCAGCTGCGGCCCGACGCGATGCTGTCCTCACTGGACGCCGAGTTCGCGCTCGGCGAGGCCGCCACCGGCCTCGACGCGGCGAACCGGGCCGTCACGACCGAGAACGGCCGGGTGCTGGCGGCCGACGCTATCGTCATCGCCACCGGCATCCGGGCGCGGACGCTCCCGGGCGCCGCCGGGCTCGGCGGCGTGCACGTGCTGCGCACCATCGAGGACGCACTGCGACTCAAAGGCGAACTCGCCCAGGCGAAGCGGCTCGTGGTCGTCGGCGACGGCGTCCTCGGCGCCGAGATCGCCGCCACCGCGACCGGGCTCGGACCGGACGTGACCCTCGTGGGGCCGCAGGCCGCGCCGATGGAACTCCAGCTCGGCCCCGGCGTCGCGAAGCACCTCGCCGAGATGCACACCGAGCGCGGCGTCAGGCTCCGGCCCGGCGTCGGCGTCGCGGGCCTGGAGGAGCGCGACGGGCGCGTGACCGGCGTTCGCCTCGACAGCGGAGACGTGCTCCCCGCCGACGCGGTCGTCGTGTCGATCGGGTCGATCCCGGTCACCGAGTGGCTCACCGGCTCGGGCCTGCGGATCGACAACGGCATCGTGTGCGACGCGAACTGCCTTGCCGCCGAAGGCATCTGGGCGGTCGGCGACGTCGCGCGCTGGCACCATGCGGGGCTCGGGCGCGATCTTCGCCTGGAGAACCGCACGAACGCCACCGAGCAGGCGGCCGCGGTGGCCGCGAACATCCTCGGCGCCGACCTGCCGTACAAGCCGGTGCCGTACTTCTGGACCGATCAGTTCGACGCGAAGATCCAGGTCTACGGCCTGCCTTCGGTCGACGACGAACTCGACGTCCTCGAAGGCGACCCGGCCGCGCGCCGCTTCGTCGCCGCGTACCGGACTGAAGGCCGGATCACCGGCGTCGTCGGCTGGTCCATGCCGAAGCAGGCCCGGCAGCACCGTCAGTCTCTTGTGGAGTCGTTCGCGTAGCGTCTCCGCGTCCCCGGATCTCAGAACGCCCTTGAGCGTCGCCGTGCTGTGCCCAGACTGCGCCCTTTACGGAACCGGCACGGCGACAGGAACACCCGAACCGAAAGGAACGCGCGATGACCGACCAGGAGACCCCGGCATATCCGATGGAGCGGGCGATGAAATGCCCGTTCGACCCGCCGCCGCAGCTCAAGACCCTCCAGGAGGAAGGGCCGATCACCAAGGTGCGCTTGGAGGACGGCCAGACGCCGTGGCTCGTCACCGGCTACGACGACCAGCGCGCGGTCCTGTCGGACCCGCGCGTCAGCTCCGACACCGCGAGCCCCGGCTACCCGAATGCGGCCGTCGCCAAGGACTACGAGGACGAAAGCGACGAGCCGCAGGAGCAGCGGCCGAAGATCGGGTTCATCCTCATGGACGACCCCGAGCACGCGCGCCTGCGCCGCATGGTGACCGCGCCGTTCGCGATCAAGCGCTCCGAGGCGCGGCGGCCCGCCATCCAGAAGATCGTCGACGACGCGATCGACGCGATGCTCGCCGGGCCCAACCCGACCGACCTCGTCGACGCGTTCGCGCTGCCCGTGCCGTCGCTCGTCATCAGCGAACTGCTCGGCGTCCCGTACGCCGACCACGACTTCTTCCAGGAGAACAGCAAGGTCATCGTCAACCTCGACGTGGCGCCGGAGGAGCGCACGGCCGGGATGCGGAACCTGACCGTGTACCTCGACGACCTGGTGGGGCAGAAGATGAAGGCCCCGGGCGACGACCTGCTTTCGGGCCTCGTCGGGCGCATCGAGGCCGGGGACCTCACGCGCGCGGAGGCCGCGCAGATCGGCGTGCTGCTCCTCATCGCCGGGCACGAGACGACCGCGAACATGATCGCGCTGGGGACGTTGGCGCTCTTCGAGAACCCGGACCAGCTGGCGCTCCTGCGCGACAGCGACGACCCGGCCGTGGTCGCGAAGGCCGTCGAGGAGCTGCTGCGGTACCTGCACATCACGCACAACGGCCGCCGCCGGGCCGTGCTGGAGGACATCGAGATCGGCGGGCAGCTCGTCAAGGCCGGCGAGGGCGTCATCCTCCCCGGCGACATCGCCAACCGCGACCCGCGCCTCTTCCCCGACCCCGACCGCCTCGACCTCACCCGCGACGCCCGCCGCCACATCGCCTTCGGCTTCGGTGTCCACCAATGCCTCGGCCAGTCCCTCGCCCGCGTCGAACTCCAGGTCGTCTACAGCACCTTGTACAAACGCATCCCCACCCTCGCCCTCGCCGGCGAACTCAAGGAACTCCCCTTCAAGCACGACGCCGCCGTCTACGGCGTCTACGAACTCCCCGTGACCTGGTGACCCGCCCCGGGGGCCGACGCACCAGTCGGCCCCCGGACGTTCGACCGGCCCCCTCCCGGCACGGCCCGCGTACATTGGCCCGATGACCCCGAACCACGTGATCGACCGGCCGGCCGACTTCTGGCGCGACCTCACCGGCTAGCGCGATGCGGTTGGGCGGGCAGGAGTGGCGGGCCGTTGTTGACGAGGTTCGGCTTGGGGTGCAGCGGTTTCGGGTGGTGCGGGCCTTGAAGGTCGGGCATATGCCGCTCTATGAGGGGCGGCTCGGGGCGCAGATGGGTGTGGACAAGCGGGGGGCCGTTGATCTCGCGATCGCGTGGTGGCTGGCGGCGCGGTCGCCGCGGAGCCTGGTGTACCTGCCGCTGAAAGGGAGTGCGGCGGACTGCGGGGCGGAGTACGGCGGGCGGAAGCTCGATCTGGTGCTACTGCATCACAGCCTGGGGTTCCGGGTGTCGCAGTGGAAGGAAGTGCGGGGGCGGTTGGGGGCCGGGCGGGTGCAGAAGGTGACCATGCCCGCCGACCCGTTCCCAGAGCGGGAATCGGAAGCCGCTCGGACTCGATGGCATCGCGACTTCAAGGACCGGCTCCGATGGACGATCGCGGCCGACACGCTGTTCCTCGTGGGTAGCCGCTCGGCGTTCGAGTTCGAAGGCGAGCAGCTGCGGGCGTTGGCGGAGGACTGCCCCTCGCATCTCGCTGAGCAGCCCGATACGCATTGCTGCGCGGAGATCGAACTCGGCCGCTTCAATAGCACCGATCGGCGGAACCCCTGGTCGCAGCTCCATGTCGAATGCTGCAACCGCCATTGGTGATCAGTGCTGCTGCACGCGGTCGAGGACGGCCTTGATCGCGGGGGAGTACGCGGGGTGCGGGGTCCATGGGGTGTGTCGGGCTTCGGCTGCGTGGTGGTCGGTGAGGGTTCGGTAGAGAAGGGCCCGGAGGGCGAGTTGGGGCGGGGTGGTGTCGAGAAGGGTGGTGGGGGCGCGGTGCCAGCAGACGGCGTCGATGAGGGCGACGGCGGTGGCCCAGGCGGTGGGGCGCCAGTAGGGCGGCCAGTCGATGACGGCCGGGGGCAGGCCGGGTTCGTAGAGGATGTTGCCGAGGAGGTCGCCGTGGACGAGCTGGTGGGGGACCTCGATCGGGGCGCGGGCCGCGGCTAGGTCGTCGACCTCCGCGGGGAGAGCGATATCGAGGTTCCAGGAGTCTCGGTCGGCCCTTGACCACCAGTCGTCGCGGGAGGAGAGGAACTCTGGGCGGGGGAGATCGGCGATGGCCGCGTGGAACTTCTCGCCGATTTGGACTGCCTCGCTCCAGCGCTTCGGGTCGGTCGAGCCCGCTAGGAGCTCACTCGCCTCCCAGCCGTCGACTGTCCAACTGCCGGAATCCGATCTGACGGGTCTGGGGACCCGGAAGGCCTCGGACTCGGGGAGGGCGATGAGCGTTTCGGCTCGCCAGGTCGATTCGATCTCGTTGTCCGCTGGTTTGAAGACCAGCTTGCCACTGGCCCAGGTTCGGCCTTGGCCTCCATGGAGGAGACGGGGTTCTCCAAGTGCGCCGAAGGCTTCCAGGACGGATCGCGGTGGCTGCATCACTGCTCTGACAACTCGATGACCTGCTCGGCGACCTTGAGCATTCCCTGCGAGAGCTGCTCATCGTATGTGTCGGAGTCGATGTCGATCGAGCACGAGCAAGTGATCTGGACGTCAACGTTCAGATGCTCCAGGTACCCGATGGACTGTAGGTTGCCGTTCGGATCGATGGATGTGGCATAGGTGTAGCCGTCTTCCTCGGAAATGAACCGAGCGTCTGTCGGACTCCAGCTGAAGTGTTCGCCGTTGTACCGTACGACGATCTCCAGGCGGTTCTCGCCGTCGTCGCCTGAACTTTGGGCCCAGCATGCGACTCGGTCTCGGTTCTCGTTTGAGTCGGACAGGTATTCCTCGGCGTTCCCCCAGGTTCCTGACGCGGCTGGAAGGACCGCCTCCAGTCCTTCCAGGTCCAAGGACTCGCACAGTCCTTCCGGGGAGGTGAGCGTCTCCTGTGTTTCAGCGCCCTTGAAACTGAGTCCTAGCCCCCGCCATGCCACGGCAGCGACAACGATGAGTAGCACTGTCAGCCAGGCCGCGGTTATCACAGTTGATTTCTTGAACATGGGCGAAGGGCTTTCAGAACACTGAATCGATCGAAGGGAGGCTGAGTTCGTGAAGGCCCATCTCCTCCAGCGAAGCGGACATGGCGGCGATTTCGGTCTTGAGAGCCTCAAAGTGGGTCTCGGCAGAAGAGACCATCTCGTTGAGAGCCGCCAGGAAGTCCTCTCTGAGGTCGGCTGAGGTCGAACCCGAGACCGGGGCGTCTGTTTGGCTGGAGCTGAGCACCGTCGCCCCTTCCTTGGCAATATCGACAACCGTTGTCAGGCTCTCGAAGGCACTCTTAAGGGCGGGGCCGACGAGTCCAGTGAGCTGGGCGTACGTGATCGACTTGGATGGAGCGGACTCCTCCGCCAGAACGAAGTACGCGTCGACGGTCGTCGCGAATGCCGTGTAGATCGACTTCCAAGTGGTTTCGACGATCTCGCGGTACGCCTGCATTTGGGCGCCAAGGAACACTGAGAGGTTGTAATGGACCGCCAGGGCATTGGGGATCTGGTTCACCACGTTCTTCCGGAACATCCTCGCAAGCTCTTCGTCCCAGTATTCCTCGGCGACATAGCTCTTGAGGTCCAGCAGGTCCTGGTCTGATTGGTCCATCGGCATCCTGTACTGCAGTGTAGTGGAGAACTGCGAAAGGGCATCCTGCACCGCTTGTATGCCTTCAGGGTCCTGCTGCGAAAAGGAGCGGGCCTTCTCCTTGATGTCGCCGAGTCGCTCGGAGGCATACCCTTTGGCCTCCTCAAGGATCGCCGCGCCTTCGCTGCCCGAGACATACAGGTACTCCTTGCCTGCGTATTCGCAGGCGGTGTCGGCGAGGCCGCCGACTGCCCTGTTCGCGATCTCGACCTCGCGCGGCAAACGGACTACTCCGCCGTTCTCATCGTCCTTCTTGCGGAGGAGGTACGCGATCGTTCCGTGCAGATATGCCGTTTCGAACCCCGCGATCGCATCCTCAACGCCTGCGGCGGACTTCTGCGAGGTATCGATCTCGGGCTTGGCCGGGGCGTCACCGAGCTGTCTGGCGAAATATGACATTCCAACTCCTTGGGAGGGCGTTCCGGAGACGGATCAACCGTGCGAGTAAGGCGCGTTTCGGTTGTCCCAGGCCGCATCTTCGGAGGCGACTGCCCCATCGAACTGCTCTTGCCGCTCAGCGCTACTCATGTCGGCAGAACCGCCCAGCCCATCGATCTCGAAGTCGGCCGCGGCGGCCTCGTCGGCGGCCTGGTGGTTCCCTGCGACGGCTTGGAGGGCGATGCCATGCTCTTCGAGGTTCTCGACAGTCCGGGTCACCAGGGTGTTCAGATCGTCCTTGAGCCCGCGCCAAGCGGCCAGGAAGTTCGACTCACCGGGGGCGTTGCCCGTGAGCCCGTCGTCCTGGGGATAACTCCCGTAGGTCTCCTGGTAGTCGTCCGACATGGACTTCAATAGTGTGCCCGCGTAGTCGATCTTGTCTGTATCGGCAACTAGATCCGGCACGGTGAACTCCTGAAGACGACCGATGGTGGGCGGGGTGTCAGTGATCGCCAGCGAGAGCCCGCGTCTTGTCGGCGCAGGGCGGGCGGCGAGTTACTCGAACAGGGTAACGGGAGGTATGCCGGTTTTGCTCGCCATGAGATGCGATCTGGACCGCCCAGTCAGGTCCGGAATCCTCGATGATCACTCTGTGTAATTGGTTCTTGCGTGCATGGCGGTCTCTGACGGGGCGCGGAGCTTCTTGCATGCACACTCCGTAGTTTCATCACGATCTCATAAAGACTGGCAAGCGGAACTGTTGGCCACCACTTCAGCGCCAGTAGGCCATTGAGTGGAGGCGGTCCTTGGGGATGGCGAGGTCTTTGCGGGCGAAGGCGGTGAGGGCGCGGGTGGTGCGGGCTTCGCAGGTTATCCACAGGTATGTGGATGGGGTGACGAGGGGCGGGAGGGCGGCGCGGACGGCGGTTTCGAGGGCGGTGCCGTCGCCGCGGGGGATCAGGTGGAGGTCGTGGGCGTCGCGGGTGCGGAAGGGGAGGTCGTCGTCGCTGGTGGTCTCGAACCAGATCGTGGCGGGGGTGTCGGGGAAGGCGTCGAGGAGGGAGTTGATCGCGGGGAGCGAGGCCGGGTCGCCGACGAGGAGGAGGCGCTCGGGGAACGGGTCGGGGGTGGTGAAGGCGGTGCCGTAGACGGTGGCGGCGATGGCGTCGCCCCGGGCGGCCGTCTCGGACCAGTTGCTGGCGACGCCGTCATGGAGGGCGAACTCGATGTCGAAGGTGCCGGCCTCGGGGTCCGGGTCGACGAGGGTGTAGCCGCGCTGGTGGGGCTTGCCGTCGGCCTCGAACCAGAGGCGGACCCACATCGTGGGGTGGACGCCGAGCTCGGAGAGGAGCCCGCCGTCGGTGAACGAGAGCCGCCGATAGTGCGGTGCGACCTGCGCGGTTCCGGTGACGGTGAACTTGAAGTCCTTGGCGCGCAGCAGTTTCAGTACGGCGCCTTCCCAGCCCTTGCCCATGCCGGTCCTCTCGAAACTAGGGGTTCTCTTTAGTTAGGCTAGACTAACCTAATTATGAGGTTCGAATGCTACCGGGATTCCTGGGGGATCCCGCACCTGCGGGCGCCTGACGCCACTGCGCTCGCCTACGCCCAGGGCTGGAACGCCGCCACCGACCGGGCGTGGCAGCTTGAGTTGCTCAGGCGTCGTGCGACGGGGACCGCCTCGGAGGTGCTCGGGAGCGAGTGGGTCAACTGGGACCGGTTGACGAGGCAGGTGCGCGTCACCGCCTCGGCGCGAGCGGCTTTCGAGCGGCTTGACCCCGCCACTCGGGAGTGGGTCTCGGCGTTCGTCGACGGGGTCAATTCGGTTGGGGCTTATCCGGATTGGGAACCCTGGACGCCGCTGGCCGTGTGGCACGCCGAGCACCTGACGTTCGGGTCCGGCTTCCCCGCCAAGATCTGGCGGCAGCGGGTCCGCGAGACGCTCGGGGCCGATGCCGTCTCGCGGTTCGCCATGGACGGGCCCGAGCCGGTCGGGTCCAACGGGTGGTTGATTTCGGGCGAAATGACTACTTCGGGCGCTGCCATCGTCGCCGGGGACCCGCATCGGTTCATTCAGCTTCCCGGTTCCTACCAGCAGATTCGGCTCTCGTGCGATGAGTTCGACGTCGTCGGGCTGGCCATGCCCGGCATCCCCGGGATTGCTCATTTCGGCCATACCGGTTCCGTCGCCTGGGGCATCACCAACGCGATGGCCGATACCTCTGACTTGTTCCAGGAGCAGTTGCGGCGCAATGAGGATGGATCGGTAGAGGCGTTCGGGCCCGACGGTTGGGAGCCTGTCTTCTCCGCTACCGAGACCTTTGCGGTGGCCGGGGGTGAGGATCAAGTCGTCGAGATCCTGGAGACCGCCCGCGGGCCCATCGTCGAGGACGGACCTGAAGGTGTGCTGAGCCTTCGCGGGCCCGTCACGGCTGAGGCCGACCTCGGGTTCGCCGCCGTGCCGAAGCTGCTGCGGGCTCGCACCGTGGGTGATGTCGATGCCGCACTTGACGACTGGGTGCTCCCGGTCAATGTCGTCATGGTCGCCGACACCCGGGGCGGGCTCCTCCACCGCGCCGCCGGGAAGGTGCCCGCGCGCGACCTGGAGAACCGCAAGTACCCCGTCCCCGCCTGGGACGCACGCTACGCCTGGCACGGCTGGGAGCCCATGCCCCGCAAGGATGTCGGTCAGCTCGCGACCATGGCGAACGACCGCGGCGTGGCCGCCCCGCTCGGGGTCGAGTTCTGCCAGCCGTACCGGGCCGACCGCATCCGCGACCTCCTCCAAAAGCGGACCGACTGGACCGCACCCGAAATGGCCCGCATCCACACCGACACCCTGCTGCCCTCGGCCTGGATCGTGCTCGACCTCCTGCCCGCACTCAAGCTCGGCCCCGAAGGCCGCGGCCTCCGGGAGCGGCTGCTGCTGTGGGACCGGCACATGGACGCAGGCAGCATAGAAGCCGCCGCGTTCGCGCGCGTCAGGGCCGCGTTCATCGAGCGGCTCGCCGGGCTGCCGGTGTTCGCGCCGCTCACCGAGCCGACGGAGTATTCGCCGTTCTTCGCCGGTTGGCTGGCCCTGTTGCCGCGCATCGCGTACGCACTGGAGCACGTGCTCGCCAGCGGCCTGATCGGCGACGAGGAGCGCGACGCCGCGCTGGCCGCGGCCGTCGAGGAGGTCGCCGCGCGCGAGCCGGTCGAGTGGGGCGAGGTGCACCGGCTCGCGCCGTGGCACGACGCCGCGCCGGGTGAGGACGCGGTCGAGCCGATCGGCGGCATGGCCGGGGACGCCGACTGCGTGCTCTCCACCGCGGGCGGCCTCGGAGCGAGCGAGGACTTCCTGCGCGGGCCCGCCGCGAGGTGGGTGTGGGATCTCGCGGACCGCAGGAACAGCCGCTGGATCGTCCCCTTCGGAGCGTCGGGGGAACAGGGGCCGCATCAGCGGGACCAGTTCCCGCTGTGGCGGCGCGGGGAGCTGGCGAGGATCGAGACCGATTGGCACGCTTTGGAACTGGAGTACCGCATGATCGACCGGCCCGCAGTGTTCGAGGAGCGGGTGGAGGGCTTCGGGCGCATCGCGATCGTGCCCGTGCGGCCCGCCGAGGACCTCGACCTGATCTACGGCTGGGTCACCGAGGAGCGCGCGAAGTTCTGGGGGATGACCGAGCACTCCAAGGACCACGTGCTGGAGATCTACGAGTACCTCGACTCGCTGGAGACCCATCATGCGTTCCTGGTGCTGCGGGACCGGACGCCCATCGCCCTGTTCCAGACCTACGAGCCCGCCGCCGACCCGGTCGGCGAGTGCTACGAGGTCGAGCCCGGCGACATCGGGGCGCACCTGCTCGTCGCTGGATCGAACGGCCGGGCGCGGCCCGGGTTCACCGGAGAGCTCATGGGGGTCCTGGCGCAGTACCTGTTCGCCGACCCCGCGCATCGGCGCATCGTCGTGGAGCCCGATGCGAGGAACGCGCAGGCCGCGGCCCGCATGCGCCGCACCGGGTTCGCGCTCGGGCCGGAGATCCAATTGGGGGACAAGCGCGCTCAGCTGGCGTTCCTGCGCCGCGAGGACGCGCCCTGCCGGTTGAAGTGACATGGCGGATGAGCGGCGGCCCCAACCCCAGGGCCGCCGCTCGCGGTTCAGCGGCGGTGCGGCTCAGGTCCCAATACCGGGCTGCGGGCCGCTGAACCGGCTCAGGAGGGCCGGCACCGCGCGGGCGGGGTCGAGCCGGTAGTCGTAGAAGTTGCGCGGGTCGAACGCCTCGCCCTGGGAAGTGATGAGGCCGTCGTCCCAGGTGCAGTCGACGGTGACGTTGCCGCGCTGCACGAGTTCGCCGTCGATCGTGTAGTACGGGTTGTGAACGCGCTCGTAGAAGCTGTTCTCGATGACGCCGTTCGAGAAGCCGCGCACGTAGTTCCCGTACGCGCTGACGTCCTGAAGCAGGTTGTTGTACATGTGCAGGTTCGCGATGTTGTCCGCGCTCGGGTTGCGCTGCACGGTTTCCTTGAACCAGTTGTGGTGGATGGTCATCTGCGCGGTCACGTTGGGCGTCCAGCCGATGCCGAACGTCTTGTTGTTCTCCCACAGGCGGTTCCACGAGACGGTGAGGAACGTGGTGTCCTTGCGGGAGTCGATGAGCCCGTCGTTCATGCGGGTCAGCGTGTTGTGGTCGATCCAGACGTGGTCGGCGGTGTCCATCTGGATGGCGTCGAAGTCGAACTCCTTGTCGTCCGGGTCGTCCTCGGGCATGAGGGTGTCGCGGATCGTCAGGTTCCGGATGATGACATTGTGGACGCCCGCGGCGAGGAAGAAGCCGCCGCCGACGATCTCACCGCTCGTGCCGACGCCGACGATCGTCTTGTCCGAGGCCACGCGGATCTCGGTGCCGCGCGGGGCGATGTCGATCGCCGCCGCCACGCGGATGACGTAGGGGTCCGCGGCGGTCGCGTACGCGTTCAGGTCCTCCTGCGTGGTGACCGTGACGACCGCGCCTCCGGCGCCGCCGGCGGTCGGCCCGCGGCCGAGGCCGGGGAGGGACGCGAAGCCGTCGGCGCGGTCGGACCAGGGGCGTCCGGCGGCCTCCGCGGCGGCGGGCAGGCCCGCCGCGAACGTACCGGCTACGGCGGCCGCGCCGAGGGCGCGGCGGGTCAGTCTCGTTGTCTTCCAGGGGTTCACGCGAGGCTCCTTCGACTCGGGGAGAGCGGCGTCAGGGAGCAGTCTAAGCAGGTCGATTGATTATGGTCAATGGATTGCCCTAATCTCGGACCAATTTTTTTCATGACTTGACATAACCTCGGACCGGGTCGTAACCTGAGCGCCCAACCATCGAGTCCGATCGATACGCCGGACACGGGTGTCCGCGTGAAGGGACCGCAAGCGTGACCACAGCACAACCCCCCTCCACCCCTCGGCAGGCGGTCAGCCGCCGTAACCTCATGAAGGCCGGCGGCCTCGGCCTCGCCGCCGTCCCCGCGCTCGCCGCCTGCGGCCGCGGCTTCGGCGGCGGCGGGGACGACGACTCCGGCGACGGCGTCACCCTCAACATGGTCTGGTGGGGCGACGCCGTCCGCGCCGAGAAGACCCAGGCCGCCCTCGACGCCTTCATGGAGCAGAACGAGGGCGTCAAGATCGAGGTCGAATACCAGGACTCCGGCCCCTACCAGGACAAGCTCGCCACCCGCTTCGCCGCGGGCGACCCGCCCGACCTCATGGCCATGCGCATGGACTCGCTCCGCGAGTACGCCGACCGCGGGGCCCTCCTCGACCTCAACGAGTACGCAGAGGACCTCGACCTCAGCGGCCTCAGCGACAACGCCGCGACCATCGCCGAAGTAGGCGACAGCATCTACGGCGTCCCCGCGGGGCTCAACACCGTCGGCTTCGTCGTCAGGCAGGACTTCGCCGAGCAGTACGGCGTCGCCGTCCCCGACGGCGACACGTGGGGCTGGGAAGACCTGGCCGCCTTCGCGAAAGCGATCACCGAGGCCAGCGGCGGCGAGGTCTACGGCACCGGCTTCGAGGCCCAGACTCTCGCGAACATCCTCGTCTTCACGCGCCAGAGGGGCGAGGACTTCTTCACCGAGGACGACCGGCTCGGCGTCACCGCCGCCACCGTCCAGGCCTGGTTCGAGATGATCAACGGGATGCGCGCCGACGGCGGGTTCCCGCCCGCCGGGTTCTTCGAGAACATCGGCGGCTCGGCCGACCAGTCCTATATCGCGCAGGGCAAGCTCGCCTCGCAGATCATCCCCACCAACAACTTCCTCGGCTACAACGAGGCGTGCGGCGGGACGCTCGCGCTGCTGCGCATGCCCGGCGAGACGCAGGGCGCGCGCCGCGGCCAGTCGGTCGACTGCCCGCACCTGTGGTCGGTCGCGTCGGAGTCGGAGCACCCGGAGACGGCGCTGAAGCTGCTGGACTTCCTGCTCAACGACCCGGCCGCGTCCCTCGCGACGGGCACCACGCGCGGCGTCCCCGCGAACGCCGAGGTGGCCGAGGAGATCAAGTCCTCGCTGGAGCCCGACGACCAGCTCGCCACGGACTTCCTCATCTCGCTCCAGGGCGAGGACCTCCCGCGCTCGCTGCTGTACCCGCCCGGCGGGTCGGCCGTGTTCGACTTCCTCGACGCGCTGGCGGTCGAGGTCGAGTTCGGGCGCGTCAGCCCGGCCGACGCCGCCGCGCAGTTCATCGAGCAGGCCGAAGGGGCCATCGCAGGGTGAGCACCGAGACCGCCGTCATGCCGGAGGCGGACGTGCCGCCGGCCCCGGGAGACGGGCGCCCCTCCGCAGGGCGCCCCCGGGGCCGGCGGGCGCGTAAGGACCGCGCCGGCTACCTGTTCCTCCTCCCGTGGTTCATCGGGATGCTGTTCACCGTGGTGCCGTTCTTCGCGTCGCTGTACCTGGCGTTCACGGACTACAACCTGCTGAACAGTCCGAAGTGGATCGGATTCGAGAACTTCACCGCGATGTTCCGGGACCCGGTGCTGCTCAAGTCGTTGCAGGTGACGTTCATCTACACGTTCGTGTCGGTGCCGCTGTCGCTGGCGGCGGCGCTGGGCGTGGCGATGATCCTGAACAAGGGCATCAGGGCGCTCCCGGTGTACCGGGCCGTGTTCTACCTGCCCTCGCTCCTCGGGGCGTCGGTGGCCGTGGTCCTGCTGTGGCGCTACGTCTTCGGGCTCGACGGGATCGTGAACGCGTTCCTCGGCTGGTTCGGACTGCCCGCGATCGCGTGGACCTCCGACCCCGACTACGCGCTGACGACGCTCATCATCCTGCACATCTGGACGTTCGGCTCGCCGATGGTGATCTTCCTGGCGGGCCTGCGGCAGATCCCGGTCATGTACTACGAGGCCGCGGCGGTCGACGGGGCGTCGAAGTGGCGCCGGTTCCGCTCGATCACGCTGCCGCTGCTCAGCCCGATCATCTTCTTCAACCTGATCCAGTCGCTCATCGCGTCGTTCCAGACGTTCACGCAGGGCTTCGTGATGAACGACGGCGGCGGCGGTCCGGCGAACTCCACATTGTTCTACAACCTGTACCTGTACCAGCAGGGCTTCAACCAGTTCAACATGGGCTACGCCTCGGCGATGGCCTGGACCCTGCTGGTCATCATCGCCGCGTTCACCGCCCTGACGTTCTTCTCCGCGAAGTACTGGGTCAACTACGACAACTGAGGCCGCATCGATGTCAACGACCTTGCAATCCCCGAAGGCGCGGCGCCCGGACGAGGACGCGCTGATCGAGCGGTTCGGTTCGAGCCGCAAGTCCCGCTTCGCCAGGCACCTCGCGCTGTGCCTCATCGGCCTGTTCATGATGTACCCGCTGCTGTGGCTGGTGTCGAGCTCGGTGAAGCCGAACGGGCTGATCTTCTCGGACCTGTCGCTGTGGCCGGCCGAGTGGAGCCCGCAGAACTACGCGGACGGGTGGACGGCCCTGGAGTACGACTTCGGGGTCTACTTCTCCAATTCGATCGTCATCGTGGTGCTCAGCATCGTGGGGAACCTGTTCTCGTGCTCCCTTGCGGCGTACGGGTTCGCGCGGCTGAACTTCACCGGGCGCAAGCTCTTCTTCGCGCTCATGCTCGGGACGATGATGCTGCCGGGGCACGTGCTGCTCATCCCGCAGTACATCCTGTTCGCGAAGCTCGGCTGGCTCAACACGTACTACCCGCTGCTGGTGCCGAACTTCCTGGCCACCAACGCGTTCTACATCTTCCTGATGGTGCAGTTCATGCGCCAGCTCCCGCAGGAGCTCGACGACGCGGCCCGCATCGACGGGTGCGGGCCGTTCCGCACGTTCTGGAGCATCATCCTGCCGCTGTGCCGCCCGGCGTTCGCGACGACCGCGATCTTCACGTTCATATCGGTGTGGAACGAGTTCTTCGGGCCGCTGCTGTACCTGACGGACCCGGAGCTGTACACGGTGCCGCTGGCGCTGCGGCAGTTCGTGGACTCGGAGGGCCAGTCGCAGTGGGGGCAGATGTTCGCGATGTCGGTGCTGTCGCTCGCGCCGATCATCGGCTTCTTCATCGCCGGACAGAAGTACCTGGTCAAGGGCATCGCCACGACCGGGCTCAAATAGAGGGAACGCCTTGACGAATCCGCTCCACGCCGACGCCCGCGGAGGCGCGGCTCCGATATGGACCGCCGACCTCGGCGACGGCACGTACCGCAACCCGGTCCTCAACGCGGACTGGTCCGACCCGGACGCGGTCCGGGTCGGCGACGACTTCTACCTGACCGCCTCCAGCTTCCACCGGGTGCCGGGCCTGCCGGTCCTGCACAGCCGGGACCTCGTGAACTGGACGGTCATCGGCCACGCGCTCACGAGGCTCGTGCCGGAGAAGGACTTCCGGACGCCGCAGCGCGGCGGCGGCGTCTGGGCCCCGGCCCTGCGCCACCACGCGGGCCGCTTCTGGATCGTGTACCCGGACCCGGACCGGGGCCTGTTCGTCACGAGCGCCGAGGACCCGGCCGGGCCGGCCTCGGCGATGCTTGCGAGCCGTAGATTGGAATGGAGCGAGCCGCTGCTGCTGAAGGGCGGCAAGGGACTCATCGATCCTTGTCCACTGTGGGATGAGGACGGGTCGGCGTACCTGGTGCACGGGTGGGCCAAGAGCCGGTCCGGGATCAACAACCGGTTGACCGTGCACCGCATGAGCACTGACGCGACCGAGCTGCTCGACGAGGGCACGGTGGTGATCGACGGCGACGCGCTGGACGGGTACCGGACCCTCGAAGGCCCGAAGTTCTACCAGCGCGACGGCTGGTACTGGATCTTCGCGCCCGCGGGCGGGGTCGCGCAGGGCTGGCAGTCGGCGTTCCGGTCCCGGGACCCGTTCGGGCCGTATGAGGACCGGATCGTGCTCGCGCAGGGCTCGACGGCGGTGAACGGGCCGCACCAGGGCGCGTGGGTGGATACGCCCGACGGCGCGGACTGGTTCTTGCACTTCCAGGACAAGGGGTTCCTGGGGCGGGTGGTCCACCTCCAGCCGATGCGGTGGGGCGAGGACGGCTGGCCCGTGATCGGCGACGGCGGCGAGCCGGTGGCGGTGCACGCCAAGCCGATTCAGGGCGAGCCGGTGGCGGCGCCCGCCGCGGGGGACGACTTCGCGAACGGGATCGGGCTCCAATGGAGCTGGCAGGCGAACCCGGAGCCGCACTGGATCGACCCGGCGGGGGTGAAGGGCGGCGGACTGCGGCTGAACTGCGTGCCGGGACCGGCCGATCTGCGGTTCCTGCCGAACCTGCTGGGGCAGCTGCTTCCCTCCGACGACCTCCGGGCCGAGGTCGCGGTGTCGCTCGACGGCACTGCGGTCGGCGACCGGGCCGGGCTCGCGATCGTGGGCGACACGTATGCGTGGATCGGCCTGGAGCACACCGAGAACGGGACCTTCCTTGTGCACCGCACCGCGGAGGACGGCGTCGAGACCGACGCGGCCGAACCGGTGGCGGTCTACGGAGCGGCTACGCTTGCGGTGGAGGTCGAGCCCGGAGGCCAGTGCCGCTTCGCCGCGTGGAGCGGAGACGACTCCAACCGGCAGAGAAGACGGATTCAAAACCCGTACAGTGTGGGTTCGAATCCCACCCGGGCTACTAGTGCGGCGCTCGTCGGCGAACCGTTCCAGGCCACCGAAGGGCGGTGGGTCGGGGCCGCGCTCGGGTTGTTCGCGAGCGGTGCCGGGGACGGCGGCTCTGCGGCGTTCGGGCCGTTCAGCGTCGAGGCGCGGTCGGGTGACCATGGATGAGCAGGTCACGCTCGTCCAGACGCATCCGCTGAGCCTCGGCGGCGCCACGGTCGCGGAGTACGTGTGGCGGCCGCACCTGCCGAGCCTGCTGTCGCCGCGGCCGTACCTCCACCCCGTGCGGACCCTCGCCGGGACCGAGGTCACCGAGGCCATGCCCGTCGACCATCTCCACCACCTCGGCGCGAGCGTCGCCATGCCCGATGTCGGCGGCGTCAACTTCTGGGGCGGGCGGACCTACGTGCGCGGCAAGGGGTCCGTGCCGCTGCCGAACCACGGCGTGCAGCGCCACCACCGCTGGGAGGCCCGGACCGACGCCGTGCTCGCGCACGAGCTGCGGTGGGTCGGGCCCGACGGAGCGACAGTGCTCCGCGAGCGGCGCAGGATCGCCGCCCGGCCGCTCGACGACCGGGCGTGGGCGCTCGACTTCCGGTACGCGATGTACAGCGCCGCGGCCGGGCCGCTGGAGTTCTCCAGTCCGGGGGCCAAGGGCCGCGTCGGGGCCGGGTACGGCGGGTTCTTCTGGCGCGCGAACCGCGGCCTGCGGAGCGTGCGCCTGCTCGGACCCGGCGGCGAGGGGGCCGCGCGGCTGCACGGGTCGCGCGGGCGGTGGGTCGCGCTCAGCGCGAGCGGGCCCGACCCGTGGACGCTCGTGTTCATCGACGTTGCGGCCCAAGAGGACCCGTGGTTCGTGCGCGGGGACGACTACGTGGGGGTCGGCGCGTCGCTGGCCTGGGCGGAGGCGTTCTCGGTCGCGCCGGGGGAGGGACCGCGGCGACGTATCATCACGGTAGTCGCGGACGGCGCGCTCGGGCCCCGGGAGACGGCGGACCTGGCGGCGTCGGTGTCCGCGGCCTCGGCGGAGCCGGATCATGGATCGTAGATCCTATAGGATATCGGATCCGGGGCCCGGTATCGTACGGCCGGGACCGGCCGTTCTCTTGGGAGGCGCAATGGAGCACTCCGGCACGACGGGCTCGGTGGTCGCCGAACGGCCCGACGCCCTGGCGCTGCACGTCGACGGCCGCGAGGTCGCCAGCTACGTGTGGCGCTCGCGCCTGCCCGCCTCCACCGCGCCCCGCCCGTACCTCCACCCGGTGCGCACCCTCGCGGGCACCGTCGTCACCGACGCGCGTCCCCACTCGCACACGCACCAGCTCGGCATCAGCATCGCCGCGCCCGACATCGGCGGCCGCAACTTCTGGGGCGGGCGCACCTTCGTCGCCGGGCACGGCCCGGCCTGGCTCGACGACCACGGCGCGCAGCAGCACCGCCGCTGGCTGCGGCACACCGATTCCGAGCTCGCGCACACCCTCAACTGGGTCGACCGGGACGGCGCCGAACTGCTCTACGAGCGCCGCGAGATCGCCTGCCACCCCCTCTCTCCCGGAGCCTGGACGCTCTCGGTCCGCACGAGGCTACTCAACGCCACCGACAATCCGCTCCAGATCCGCAGCCCCGCGGCCCTCGGCCGCGTCGGCGCCGGGTACGGCGGGTTCTTCTGGCGCGGGCCGTCCAGGTCCGAGCGGGTCCGCGTGCTCAGCTCCGCCGGGGACGGCGAGCGCGCCGTCAACGGCACCACCGCCGAATGGGTGGCCGTCTCCGGTGCGGGACAAGGGGAGTGGACCGTCGTGTTCGCGCCCGCCGATGCGATCACCGCCGCCGACCGGTGGTTCGTGCGCTCGCGCGACTACCTCGGCGTGGGGTCCTCGCTCACTTGGGACCGTCCACTGGTGCTGGAGCCGGGCGGCGCGATCGCACGGCATATCCTCGCAGTCGTGGCGGACGGCACTCTCGACTCGGACGCGGCCGGCGCGCTGGCCGCGTCGGCGCGGTCCGCGCCGTGACCGGCGACCCCGCGCGTCAGGAGCGCCTCCGCGAACTCAACCTGGGCCTGGTGTTCCGGGAGGTCCTCGCCGCTGACGCGCCGCTCTCGCGCACCGAGCTGGCCGCCGCGACCGGCCTGACCCGCCCCACCATCACCCGGATCGTCGAAGAACTGATCGCCGGGCGGCTCGTCACCGAGACCGGCACGAACCCAGACGGCCGCGCTGGGCGCCCCCGCGTCGGACTCACCCTCTCGCGCACTGGACCCGCGGGCCTCGGACTCGACATCCGCTCCGACGGGCTCGCCGCGTGCGTCGTCGACCTCGCCGGGCGGGTGCGGCACCTCGCGTTCGCGCCGCTCACCGACACCGACGCGCCCGCGGTCCTCGAACGCCTGGGCCGCATGGCAGATGAGGCCGTCACGGCCGCCGCCGCCGAAGACCTCACCGTGGTCACCGCGACCCTTGCCGTCCCCGGGCCCGTCGACGGCGGGATCGTGCGCACCGCGCCCGCGCTCGGCTGGCGCGACGTCCCCGCCGCCGACCTCCTCGACGCCGCGCTCTCGGGTCTCGGCCTGGCGACCGCCGTCGACTCGGAGGCGAACCTCGCCGCCCGCGGCGAGCTCCACGCCACCGGCGCCGACCGCGCGCACACTCATTTCGTTTATGTCTCAGGCGGACTCGACATCGGCGCGGGCCTGGTCATGGACGGCCGCCTCATGCGCGGCGCCCGCGGCTGGGGCGGCGAACTCGGCCACGTCACCGTCGACCCCGAAGGCAAACCGTGCCGGTGCGGCTCGCGCGGATGCCTCCAGACCTATGCGAGCCTGCCCGCGCTCCTCGGCGGCGAAGTCGTGCCCGCCGGGGCCAGCCCCGAGTCCGTGATCCTCGGCCGCGCCGACGCGGGCCGCCCCGAGACCCTCGCGGCCCTCGACGCCGCCGCGAGCGCCCTCGGCGTCGCGCTCGCGAACGTGTGCAACCTCCTCGGGGTCGACACGGTGTTCCTCGGCGGCAGTTTCGCCCTCATGGACTCCTGGCTCTCCGCGGGCGTGCAGGCCGAACTGTCCCAACGGGTCCTGTTCGCCGACTGGGCCCCCGTCACCGTCCGGCCCGCGACCATTGGCCCCGACGCGGCCGCGATCGGCGCGGCCCTCGCCGTCGTCGACCGCGTCAGCGCCGACCCGTCGGCCTGGCTCGCCGCCAACCGCTAGGCGGGCTCGCTCCTGAACGGCCCGTCCAGTGCGGCCCACTGGAGGAGCATCACCGTCTTCGCGTCGGCGATCTCGCCGGTGCGGACCATGCTGAGCGCCTTTGCGAACGGCAGTTCCACGACGGCGATGTCCTCGCCCTCCTCGGCGACGCCCGCGCGGTCGGTGAGCGGGGCCGACCCGTCGTACGGGGCCGCGAAGCAGTGCAGGCGCTCGGTGACCGAGCCGGGGGACATGTACGGCGCGAACACGCGCTGCGGCTCGCCGATCGCGAGGCCGGTCTCCTCGGCGGCCTCGCGGCGGATCGCCTCCTCGGGCGCGTCGCCGTCGAGCAGGCCCGCCGGGACTTCGAGGAGCATCCCGTCGGGGTGCCCGTTCACGTACGCGGGCAGGCGGAACTGGCGCGTGAGGACGACCGTGCCGCGCCCGGTGTCGTAGGGGAGGACCGCCGCGCCGTCGCCGCGGTCGTAGGTCTCGCGCTGCTGCCGGGTCCAGGTACCGTCGGGGCCGCGGTAGTCGAACGTGGTCTTGCGCAGCACGTACCAGTCGCTGGAGAGCAGCTCGACGTCGACGATGCGCACGTCCGGGTTCCCGTCCAGGGCCCGGCCCTGCCGGTCGAGCCCGGTGCGGCCGCGGCGGTCCGGGGTGTCGATCCCTGCGGTCATCGCGATGCCTCTTTTCGATAATGTGCGAATACGTTTGATTTTGATGATACTGCGGGGATTCCTCGGCGGCGAACACCGTGGTACGGTCACCTGCATACCGACCAGACGGTTTGGAGTCGTGCATGCAGAGGTTCGCGGGCAGAGTCGCCCTCATCACCGGAGCGAGCAGGGGCATCGGCTTCGCCGTCGCCCGGCGGCTCGTCGACGAGGGCGCGTCGGTCGTCGTCACCGGTCGCGACGAGGAGGCCCTCAAGGCCGCCGTCGCCGAACTCGGCGAGGAGCGCGCCGCCGGCGTCCCCGGCAAGGCCGACGACCCCGCCCACCGGGACGCGGCCGTCGCGCACGCCGCCGAGCGGTTCGGTGGCCTCGACCACCTCGTCAACAACGCCGGGATCAACCCCGCGTACGGGCCCCTCACTGGCATCGACTTCGACGCGGCCCGCAAGATCCTGGAGGTCAACGTGCTCGCCGCGCTCGCCTGGACGGGCGCGGCCCTCAAGGGAGGGCGGCTGAAGTCGGTGGTCAACATGGCCTCGATCGCGGGCACGGCCGCCAGTCCCGGCATCGGCTTCTACGGGATCTCCAAGGCCGCGTTGATCAACCAGACCCAGCAGCTCGCCGCGGAGCTCGCGCCCGCCGTCCGCGTCAACGCGCTCGCGCCCGCGGTCGTCAAGTCCCGCTTCTCGAAGGCGCTCTACGAGTGCCGCGAGGCCGAGGCCGCCGCCGCGTACCCGCTCGCGCGGCTCGGGGAGCCCGAGGACGTCGCCGGGCCGGCCGCGTTCCTGCTCTCCGACGACGCCGCCTGGATCACCGGGCAGACGATCCTCGTGGACGGCGGCGCCAGCGCCCGCCTCACCTGGTGAAGGATGGGAGCCATGAAGACGAAGAACGTGGCCGACGAGGTGCTCCGCGCCGCCCTCGAACTGTTCGCCGCGCAGGGGTACGCCAACACCAGCGTCCAGCAGATCGTGCAGGCCGCGGGCGTCACCAAGGGCGCCATGTACCACTACTTCACGTCCAAGGACGACCTGCTGTTCGCGATCTACGAGCGGATGCTGTCGCTCCAGAAGCGCCGCCTCGACGAGATCACCGCGGCGGGCGGCGAGACCGAGGACGTGCTGCGGGCGGTGTGCGAGGACGTGGTGGTGACCTCCATCGACTTCCTCCCCGAGGGCACGGTGTTCTTCCGCAGCCAGCACATGCTCACGCCCGAGCGGCAGGCCGAGGTCAAGCGGCGCAGGCGCGAGTACCACGACAAGTTCGCCGAGCTCATCGTGCGCGGGCAGGAGGAGAAGCGGTTCCGCGACGACGTGCCCGTCTCGGTCCTCATCGCGCACTTCTTCTCCGACATCCACTACCTGCCCCACTGGTTCACCTACGAGGGGCCCGAGAACGAGGCCGAGCTGGCCGCCCAGATCACCGAGCTGTTCCTGCGGAGCCTGCGGAGGGCCGATGGCTGAGACCATGCGCGCGTGGCGGATCGGCGCCTACGGGGAGCCCGCCGACGTCATGGCCCTCGGCGAGGCCCCCGTGCCCGAGGCCGGGCCCGGCGAGGTCCTGATCCGCAATCGCGCTGTGGCCGTGAACTTCCCGGACGTGCTGCTCGCCCGCGGGCAGTACCAGGAGCGGCCGCCCCTGCCGTTCACGCCCGGGATCGAGCTGTGCGGCGAGGTCGCCGCGCTCGGGCCCGGCGCGGAGCGGTTCGCGGTGGGGCAGAGGGTGGTCGCAACCGCGATCGGCGTCATGGCCGAGTACGCCGCCGTGCCGGAGGCCTCGGTCCACGCGGCGCCGGACGCCCTGGACGACGCGGCCGCCGCGGCGTTCCTCATCGCGTACCAGACCGCCTGGTTCGGACTCCACCGGCGCGCGAAGATCCAGAGTGGAGAGACGCTCCTCATCCATGCCGCCGCGGGCGGTGTCGGCACTGCCGCCTGCCAGCTCGGCGCGGCCGCCGGGGCCGAGGTGATCGGCGTCGTCGGCTCCGAGGCCAAAGCGCGCGTTGCGGAAGCGTCCGGGGCGGCGCGCGTGTTGCTGCGCGACGGCGACTGGGTCGGCGCGGTCAAGGCCGCCGGGGGAGCGGACGTCGTGTTCGACCCCGTCGGCGGCGCCGCGTTCACCGGGTCCGCCAAGGCCGTGGGCTTCGAGGGCCGCATCGTCGTGGTCGGCTTCGCCTCCGGGGAGGTCCCGCCCGTGCGCGCCGACCACGCCCTGGTCAAGAACTACAGCGTCCTCGGCCTCCACTGGGCCCTGTACCAGCGCCGCCGCCCCGACCTCGTCGCCGAGGCGCACGCCGAGCTGACCCGCCTCGCCGCCGAAGGGGCCGTGCGGCCCGTCGTCTCGGCGGCGGTGCCCTTCGCCGATGCGGCGCAGGCGGTCCAGCGGCTCGCCGACGGCGGGACCACCGGACGGCTCGTGGTGGCGGTGGGGGAGTGAACGGCCTGGCCGGGCGCACCGCGATCGTCACCGGCGGCGCCCGCGGCATCGGCGAGGCGTACGTGCGGGCCCTGCACGCCGAGGGCATGCGGGTCGTGATCGCCGATGTCCTTGCAGAACAAGGGAAGGCGCTGGCCGAGGAGCTGGAAGGGGCGCGGTTCCGCGCGCTCGACGTGACCGACGAGGGCGCCTGGGACGCCGCGGTCGCCGAGACGCTCGACGCGTTCGGGGCGGTCGACGTGCTCGTCAACAACGCCGGGATCGCGAACGCCGCCCCCATCGAGCACTTCACGCTGGCGAAGTGGAACGCGGTGCTGGCGGTGAACCTCACGGGCGTGTTCCTCGGCTGCCGGGCCGTCGTGCCCGCCATGAAGGCCGCCGGGCGCGGCGCCATCGTGAATGTGTCCTCTGTGGAAGGGCTGCGCGGTTCGGAACGGCTGCACGGCTACACCGCGGCCAAGTTCGGGGTCCGCGGGCTCACCAAGTCGCTCGCCGTCGAACTCGGGCCCGCCGGGATCCGCGTCAATTCGCTCCACCCCGGGTTCGTCGCCACGGACATGACCACCAGGATCGACCCCGACCGGCTCCAGATCCCGCTGGGGCGCCCCGGCGTCCCCGCCGATCTCGCCGGGGCCCTCGTCTTCCTCGCCGGGGACGCCTCCGCGTACCTCACCGGCGCCGAGATCGTCGTCGACGGCGGCATGACCGTCGGCATCCCGCACACCTGACCTGCTGAAAGACTTGCAAGATATCGACATGGATTCACTGTCCTCAGCACATACCGTCCGGTCGGTATCTAGGGTATGGTGAGACGACCCCCACACGAAGAGGTGCGCGCATGACCACCCCCTCCCCGCCCCGACTCGCCGTGAGCGGCCTCGAAGTCGCCTTCGGCGGCCTCACCGCCCTCGACGGCGTGAGCTTCGACGTCCGCCCCGGCGAGACCGTCGCCCTCATCGGCCCCAACGGCGCGGGCAAGACCACCGCCTTCAACGCGATCTGCAGACTCGTCAAGCCCCGCAAGGGAACCGTGCACATCGACGGTCGGCCCGCCCCCGCCCGGACCACCCGCCTCCTCGCCGCGGGCGCCGCCCGCACCCTCCAGGGGCTCGGCCTGTTCGACCGCCTCACCGTCCTCGACAACGTCCGCGCGCCCCTCGTCGCGCTCCGAGACCGCGACGCGGACGCCAAGGCCCGCACCGTCCTTGACGACCTCGGCCTGACCGGACTCGCCGACCGGCCCGCGGGCGCCCTGCCCTACCCCGAGCGCAAGCGCGTCGCGCTCGCCCGCGCCCTCGCGCCGCGCCCGCGGCTCCTGCTCCTCGACGAGCCCGCGGGCGGCCTCGGCCCCGCCGACATCGACGCCCTCGCCGAGACCATCGACCGCCTCGACTGCGCCGTCCTCCTCGTGGAGCACCACGTCGACTTCGTCATGCGCACCGCCGACCGCATCGTCGTCCTCGACTTCGGCCGCGTGATCGCCACCGGCACCCCCGACGAGGTCCGCAACGACCCCGCCGTCGAAGCCGCGTACCTGGGCGTGGAGGCCGCCGCATGAGCGCCCTCGCCTGCGACGGCCTCACCGTCGGCTACGGCGACGGCGCCCCCGTCATCGACGGGCTGCACCTCGACCTCGCGGAAGGCGCCGTCACCGCCCTCCTCGGCGCCAACGGCGCCGGGAAGACCACGCTCCTTCGGGCCCTCACCGGACTGGTCCCGCTGCGCGCCGGGCGGATCCTCCTCGGCGGCACCGACCTGACATCAATGTCCACTGAGGATCGGATGCGGGCCGGGCTCGGACTCGTGCCCGAAGGGCGCAGCACGGTCGTGGAGCTCACCGTGGACGAGAACCTGCGCCTCGGCGGGCTCTGGCGGCACCAGGCTAAGGCCCGCAAGGCCGCCGTGGAGGAGACGTACGGACTGTTCCCCGCGCTCGACCGGCGCCGCCGCGCCCCCGGGCACACCCTCTCGGGCGGGGAGCGGCAGATGCTCGCTCTCGCCCGCGCCCTCCTCGCCCGCCCCCGCGTGCTCCTGCTCGACGAGCCGTCGCTCGGCCTGGCGCCCAAGGCGACCGCGCAGCTCCTCGGCGTGCTCCGCGAGACCGCGGCCCGCACCGGCCTGACGGTGCTCCTCGCCGAGCAGAACGCCACCAGCGCGCTGTCGATCGCCGAAAGGGGCGTCGTGCTCTCGCTCGGCGCGGTCGCCGCCGACCGCCCGGCCGCCGAACTCGCCGCCGACCCGGCCCTGCGCCACGCCTACCTGGGGTTCTGATGGAACGAGCCCCCGCACCCGCCCCCCGGCACGAAACGGAGCCGCGCTGATGGACCGCCTCCTGTTCCTCCTCGCCGCCGGGCTCGCCCGCGGCGCCGTCCTCGCGCTCTTCGCGCTCTCGCTCGTGATCGTCTGGCGCGCCGCGAGAGTCGTCAACTTCGCGCAAGCCGCCATGGCCGCCGCCGCCGTGTACGCGGCCTTCCACGCCACCGCCGCCACCGGCTCCTACTGGATCGGACTCGCCACGGGCCTCGCCGCCGGAGCGCTCCTCGGCGCCGCCGTCGAACGCGGCCTCATGCGGCGCCTGCCCGCGCACGCGCCGCTCCCGGGCATCATCGTCGCGATCGGACTCGTCATGGTCCTCCAAGCCGGGCTCGCCATCGCGTTCGGCCCCGAGCACCGGCCCATGCACCCGCCGTTCTCGCAGTGGCCCTTCGTGATCGGCGGCGTGCCCCTGCTCTCCCCGTACGACTTGTTCACGCTCGGCGCGGCCGCCGCGGTCATGGCCGCCCTGGCGCTGCTGTTCAACCGCACCCCGCTGGGCCTGCAACTGCGGGCCGCGGCGTTCGCGCCCGAGACCGCCCGGCTCGCCGGGGTGCGCGTCCCGCGCATGGTCGCACTCGGCTGGGCCCTGTCGGCCGCCGCCGCGGCGCTCGCCGCACTCCTGCTGGTGCCCACCGAACTCGGGCTCAACCCGCACGCCGTGGACCTCCTGTTCGTGAACGCGTTCGCCGTCGCCGTCATCGGCGGCCTCGACTCGCCCGCCGGGGCGCTCCTCGCCGGGATCGGCACCGGCCTGCTCGTCAGCCTCGTCACCGGGTACGCCTCCGCGTCCGCGGCCCCGCTCGCCGTCCTCGCGCTCATGACCTTCGTGCTCCTGGTCCGCCCCGGCGGCCTCCTCGCCGCGAAGGAGGCCCGCACCGCATGAAGACCCCGCTGCGCGCCCTCCTCCTCACCGTCCTCGCCCTCGGCGGGACCTTCGGGCTCGACCCGTTCCGCAACTACCAGCTCGCCACCGCCGCCGCGTGCTTCGCCGCCGTCGCGGGCCTCACCGTCCTCGTCGGCCTCACCGGGCAGCTGTCCCTCGGCCACGCGGTCCTCATGGCCGCCGGAGGCTACGGATTCGCCTGGGCCGCAACGGCAGTGGACGGCCCGTGGCTGCTCGCACTGCTCGCCGGTCTCCTCGCCGCGGCCCTGGCGTCCGGCCTGCTCGGGCTGCTCCTCGGCGCCGCCGCCGCGCGCCTGCGCGGCCCCTACCTCGCCGGACTCACCCTCGCCCTCGTCATCGCCCTTCCCGCCGCAGCGAGCGCCCTGCCGCTCGGCGGCGACCAGGGCGTGCGCGCGCCCTTCTTCCCGGTGCCCGAAAGGCTCTCGGCGCTCATCGCCGTCGAGCAGTGGCACGCGTGGCTCGCGATCACCGTCGCCGCGGCCGCAGTCACGCCGCTCGCGATCCTCCGTTCCGGCCCGGCCGGGCTGCGCATGCGTGTGGTCCTCGACGACGAGACCGCCGCCCGGCTGTCCGGCATCGACCCCGGGCGCGTGAAGACCGGGGCGTTCGTCGCCTCCGCGATCCCCGCCGGGCTCGGCGGCGCGGTCCTGGCGATCGCCACCCAGCAGGTCACGCCCGGCGGATACGGCCTCGCGTTCTCGCTGTCGCTCGTCGTCGCGGCCGTCGCCGGCGGCCTCGGCAGCATCGGCGGCGCCGCCGCAGGGGCGGTCCTGGTGACCGTCCTCCCCTGGGCCGCAGACGAACTCGCCGCCCTCGCCCCCGCCGAACTCGGACGGCGGCTCGACGGGAACCTCGCGGTCCTCCTCTTCGGCGCCGCCCTCGTCGCCCTCACCCTCGCCTGGCCCGGCGGCGCCGCCCGCCTGCTCCACCGGGCCCGGGCCCTCCGCCTCGCAACCCCTTCCACGACCACAGAGAGGTGATCGTCATGCGAAACCCCAGAACCCTCAGCACCGCCGCCGCACTGGCCGCAGCCGCCCTCGCCGCCGCCGCGTGCTCCACGCCCGGCGGCGACGAGACCGTCCCCGGCGTCACCGACGACGCCGTCGTCATCGGCACCCACCAGCCCCTCACCGGCCCGGCCGCCGCCGGGTACTCCGCGATCTCCGCGGCCACCGCCGCCTACTTCGAGTACGTCAACGCCAACGGCGGCGTCAACGGCCGCGACATCGAGTACCTCGTCAAGGACGACGCCTACGACCCGGCCGCCACCCAGACCGCGGTGCGCGAACTGGTGACCGAGGACGAGGTCTTCGCGATCGTCAACGGCCTCGGCACCCCCACGCACTCGTCGGTCCTCGACTACCTCGACCAGCAGGGCGTCCCCGACCTGTTCGTGTCCTCAGGGGCGCTCGCCTGGAACCAGCCCGACGTCTACGACAGCACCTTCGCGTTCAACGCCGACTACGTGACCGAGGGCGCCGCGCTCGCGCAGTACGCCGTCGAGCAGGACCCCGACGCGGTCGTCTGCGTCCTCGGCCAGGACGACGACTACGGCGAGGGCATCCTCGAAGGCGTCGAGACCGTGGTGGGCTCCAACGAGATCGCCGAGGTCCAGACCTACGCGGTGTCCAGCGAGGACCTCACGGCGCAGCTCGGCGCCATGATGGCCGCCGGGTGCGAGGTGAACGTCCTCGGCACCATCAACGGGTTCACGGCGATGGCCGTGGGCACCGCGGCCCAGATGGAGTGGTTCCCGCGGTGGTACGTGTCCTCCTCCGGCGCCGACTACCCGACGCTCGCGGGCTACCTCGGCGAGGACCTCGCCCCCGCTCTCCTCCAGGGCATGGTGAGCGTCAACTACCTGCCCTCCAGCGCGGGCGGCGAATGGGACGCGCTGTTCCGCGAGATCAACGACGAGTACAACGACGGCGCGCCCTACACCGGGAACACGGTCTTCGGGATGAGCGTCGGCTACCTGTTCGCCGAGGCCCTCGCCGCGGCCGGGGACGACCCGACCCGCGAGTCCCTTGTGGCCGCCGTCGAATCGGGCGACCTGGCGGGCAACGGGATCGTGCCCCTCTCGTTCTCCGAGGACGACCACGCCGCCTACCGGGCCGTGGGCGTCACCCTCGTCGACGAGGGCGTCCAGGACTACGCCGGACCGGTGTACGAGGTGGCCGCGGGCGGCGTGAACGCGATCGAGGCGTCCCCCGTCCCCCTGGAGAACGAAGGCATCCCGGGCGCATAGCCCGCGAGCGGAAGGAGACCGATGACCGACATGCCAGGGCTCGACACCGCGGGGCTCGCCCGCTGGCTGGCCCGGGAGCACCCCGGGCTCGCGGGGGAGGGCCCGCTGCGGGCCGCGCTGATCGACGGGGGGCGCTCGAACCTGACGTACCGCGTCGACGGCGCCAAGACCCCGCTGGTGCTGCGGCGCCCGCCCCTGGGCCACGCCCTGCCGACCGCCCACGACATGCGCCGCGAGCACCGGGTCGTCACGGCCCTGCACGGGACGATCCCGGTGCCCGCCACCGTGGACGTCGTTGACGACACCGAGTCCCGCGAGGTCACCGGCACGGTCTTCTTCGTGATGGCGTTCGTCGAGGGCGCGGTCCTGGACCGCCCCGCGCGCAACGCCGACTGGACCCCCGCGGGCCTCCACGGCCTCGGGATCGAGGTCGCCGAGATCCTCGCCGACCTCCACGCCGCCGAGCCCGAGGCGCTCGGGCTCGGCGGCTTCGGCCGGCCCGACGGGTACCTCGCGCGCCAGATGCGCACCTGGGCGCGGCAGCTCGACGCGTCCCGGTCCCGGGAGGTCCAGGCCCTGGACGCCCTCGGGACCCGGCTCGCCGCCGCCGTCCCGGACTCCGGCCGCGCCGCGATCGTCCACGGCGACTACCGGCTCGACAACATGATCGTCGCCGGGCCGCCCGGATCACCGCGCGTCGCCGCCGTCCTCGACTGGGAGATGGCGACCCTCGGCGACCCGCTCGTGGACCTCGGCATGCTCGGCATGTACTGGCACATCACGGAACTCGCCGGCGGCGAGCGGGCCGCGGGCGCGATCGTCCCCGGCGCGGGCTACCCCGCGTTCGACGAGATCGTGGACGCGTACGCGGCGCGCGCGGGGACGCCCGTCCCCGACCTGCGCTGGTACCGGGCGTTCGCCTGCTACAAGCTCGCGGTGATCCTCGAAGGGGTCCACTTCCGGTACACGAAGGGCCACACCGTGGGCGAGGGCTTCGATGCGATCGGGGCGCTCGTGGCGCCCCTGGCGGAGGAGGGGCTGTGGATTTCCGACCCGACGAGATGACCCGCGCGTTCGCCGACGAGGCGGCCGCGTTCCTCGACGAGCACGTGCTCCCCGCCGAGCCGGTGCTCGCGGCGCAGCTCGCGGCCGCGCCCGGCGAGTGGGGGCCGCGCCCGATCGTGCGCGATCTCCAGGAGATCGCCCGCGAACGCGGCCTGTGGAACCTGTTCCTGCCGCCGGGACCGCACGGGCGCGGCGGGGGCCTGTCGAACCTCCGGTACGCGCCGGTCGCCGAGATCACCGGCCGCAGTCCCCGGCTCGCCCCGGCCGCGATGAACTGCGCCGCGCCCGACACCGGGAACATGGAGCTCCTCGTCCACTTCGGCACGCCCGAGCAGCAGGAGCGGTGGCTCGAACCGCTCCTGGAGGCCCGCATCCGCTCGGCGTTCTGCATGACCGAGCCGGGCACCGCCTCTTCCGACGCGTCCCAGATCGGGACCCGGGTCCACCGGGACGGCGGCGAATGGGTCGTCAACGGCCGCAAGTGGTTCGCCACGGGCGCCATGAACCCCGAGTGCGAGCTCCTCGTCGTCATGGGCAAGACCGACCCGAACGGGCCGCGGCACCGGCAGCAGTCGATGATCCTCGTCCCGCGCGGCACCCCCGGCGTCACCGTCGTCCGGCCGCTCACGGTCCTCGGGTACGACGACCGCGACCACGGCGGGCACGCCGAGATCCGCTTCGAGGACGTGCGCGTCCCCGCCGCGAACCTCCTCGGCGAGCCCGGCGGCGGGTTCGCCATCGCGCAGGCCCGCCTCGGGCCCGGCCGGATCCACCACTGCATGCGCGCCCTCGGCATGGCCGAGCGCGCCCTGGACCTGGTGCGCGGCAGGGCGAACGAGCGGATCGCCTTCGGCGGGCCGCTCGCCCGCCGGGGCGTGGTCCGCGAGTGGGCCGCCGACGCGCGCGTCCAGGTCGAGGCGCTGCGGCTCCTGGTCCTGAAGACCGCGTGGCTCATGGACACCGAGGGGAACCGGGCCGCCATGAAGGAGATCCAGGCGATCAAGGTCGCCGTCCCCCGTGCGGTGCAGGGGATCCTCGACCGCGCGATCCAGCTGTTCGGCGCGGCCGGGCTCACCGGCGACCACCCGCTGGCGGAGATGTTCGCCGCCGCGCGGTCGCTGCGCCTGGCCGACGGCCCCGACGAAGTCCACGCCGCCTCCCTCGGCAAGGCCGAGCTGCGGCTATCATCATCCACAATGGAAGGAGCCGTGCAATGACGCACCGACCCGACCCCGCGATGGACGGCCCCGGCTACGGGACCCTCTCGATCGCCGCCATCCTCGCCGACACCGCGCGCCGCACCCCGGACGCGCCCGCCCTGCGCTTCATGGGCGCCACCTTGCATTACGGGGAGCTGTGGGACCAGACCCGCGCCTACGCCGGGGCGCTCGCGGCCCGCGGCGTCGGGCGCGGCTCGCGCGTGGCGATGCTCGTGCCGAACGTCCCGGACTTCCCGCGCGTCTACTACGCGGCGCTCGCGCTCGGCGCCGTGATCGTGCCGATCCACCTGCTGTTCAAGGCCGAAGAGATCGCGTTCGTGCTGGAGGACTCCGAGGCCGAGCTCCTCGTGGCCGCCGCGCCGCTCCTCGCCGAGGCCGCCCCGGCCGCGGCTCGCACCGGGACCCCGCTCGTCTCGGTGCTCGCCCCCGAGGGCCTCGAAGTCGGAGGCCGGCCCCTGCCGCGCCTCGAAGCCGAAGCGGCGCAGGCGGACCCGATCGAACGCTACGCCTCCGTCAACCCCCTCGACGCCGCCACGATCCTCTACACGTCGGGGACGACCGGCACGCCGAAGGGCGCGGTCGGCTCGCACCTGGCGATGGTCGAGCAGGTCAACGTCTCCCTCATCGACTCGTTCCCGATGTTCCCCGAGGACGTGGTCTACGGCGGGCTCCCGTTCTTCCACTCCTTCGGGCAGATGGCCGTCCTCAACGTCGCGTTCCGGCGCGGCGCCTCGATCATCCTGCTCCCGAAGTTCGACCCGGACGACGCGCTGGAACTGCTCAACCGCCACGGCGGCACCGTGTTCACGGCGGTGCCCACGAACTTCGCAGGGCTCGTCGAGGCCGCCGGGCGCAACCCCGCGCGGCCGCCGCTGCGGTTCGCGGTCTCAGGCGGCGCGGCCCTGCCGGTGGCGCTGCTGGAGGCGTTCGAGGCGGCGTTCGGCGCGCAGGTCCACGAGGGCTACGGGCTCACCGAGACCGCGCCGTCGGCGACGTTCAACAAGGCGGGCGAGCCGATCCGGCCCGGGACCGTCGGCACCCCGATCTGGGGCGTGGACGTCGCGGCGGCCGACGCCGAGACCGAGGACCGCATCGTCCTGCTGGCCCCCGGCGAACTCGGCGAGATCGTCATCCGCGGCCACAACCTCATGAAGGGCTACCTCGGGCGGCCCGACGCGACGGCCGCGGCGGTCGTGGACGGGTGGTTCCGCTCCGGCGACCTCGGCACCGTCACCGCCGACCACGTCGTGACCATCGTGGACCGCAAGAAGGACATGATCATCCGCAACGGCTACAACGTGTACCCCTCGGAGGTCGAGGCCGTCCTCGCGCGGCACCCGGCGGTGTCGATCGGCGCGGTCTTCGGCGTCCCGCACGACACGCACGGCCAGGAGGTCCACGCGGCGGTCGTCCCCGCCCAGGGCAGGGAGGTCGACGCGGCGGAGGTCGTGGCGTTCATGAAGGAGAAGGTCGCGGCCTACAAGTACCCGCGGGTCGTCCACGTCGTGGAGGCCCTCCCGCTCGGCGCGAGCGGGAAGGTCCTCAAACGCGAACTGGTGCAGCGGTTCACGCCTTAGTCCGCGCCGATCCGCAGCTCCGCCTCCACGGCGGCGCGGACCGGCGCGGGCACCGGCACCGGGCGGCGGCGGGCGCGGTCCACGAACACGTGCGTGAACCGCCCCAGCGCGAGCGGCGCCTCCCGGCCGGGGGCGCCCTCGCGCAGGATCGCCAGGTCCCACGTGATCGAGGTGGTCCCGAGGCGGGCCACCGCGATGTCCACCTCCAGGACGTCGGGGAACGAGGCGGGCGCGAGGAACTCGCACGACGAGGCCCGCGCCAGCCCGATGACCTCCCCGGCCGGGTCCAGACCCGCGCGGCGCATCATCCAGGTGTTGACGCCCGAGTCCATCGCCTCGTAGTACACGGTGTTGTTCATATGGCCGTACTGGTCGTTGTCGTTCCAGCGCAAGGGGAACGGGAAGCGGTTGGTCACGGTCTCCTCCAAGGGGAAGGCAGGGGTCCATGCATCCTAACCACATACCGACCGGTCGGTCCAATCTGCTGGAGGGCGACTTCTACGCCTTCCAGGACCTCCTCTCACCCGAGGAGCAGGAGGCCGCGCTCCGCCTCCGCGACTTCATGGAGCGCGAGGTCCGGCCCATCGCCGACGACTACTGGGACCGCGCCGAGTTCCCGCACCACCTCGTCCCGGGCATCGCCGCCACCGGCGTCCTCGGCACCGCCTGGCCCGAGTCCCGCCGGTTCCCCAACAGCGCCCTCTTCCGCGGCTGGGCCGCCGTCGAGATCGCCCGCGTCGACGCCTCGTTCGCCACCTTCGTCGGCGTCACCTCCGGGCTCGCCATGGGCGCCATCGGCGTCGGCGGCTCCGACGAGCAGCGCGCCGCATGGCTCCCGCCCATGGGGCGCGGCGAGGTCATCGGCGCGTTCGGCCTCACCGAACCCCTCGCGGGCTCCGACACCGCCCGCGGCCTGCGCACCACCGCCGTCCGCCGCGGCGACACCTGGGTCCTCGACGGCGCCAAGCGCTGGATCGGCAACGCCACCTTCGCCGACATCACCCTCATCTGGGCCAAGGACATCGACGACGGCCAGGTCAAGGGCTTCATCGTCCGCAAGGACACCCCGGGCTTCAAGACCGAGAAGATCGAGCGCAAGCAGTCGCTGCGCGGCGTCCAGAACGCCGACATCACCCTCACCGGCGTCGAAGTCCCCGAAGCCGACCGGCTCCAGCGGATCGACTCCTTCAAAGACCTCGCCGGCGTCCTCGGCCCCACCCGCGTGGGCGTCGCCTGGGAGGCCATGGGCATCGCCCTCGGCGCCCACGAGGCCGCCGTCCGCTACGCAGCAGAGCGCGAGCAGTTCGGGCGCCCCATCGCCTCGTTCCAGCTCGTGCAGCAGAAGCTCGCCGAGAACCTCGCCGACGTCACCGCCGGGCTCGCCGTCTGCGTGCGGGCCGCCCAACTGGAGGACGCCGGGAAGCGCCGCGACGAGCACGCCGCCATGGCGAAGGCCTTCTGCACCTCCCGCATGCGGGAAGTCGTCGCCCGCGCCCGCGCCGTCCTCGGCGGCAACGGCATCCAGCTCGACCACGGCGTCGCCCGATACTTCGCCGACGCCGAGGCCGTCTACTCCTACGAGGGCACTTACGACATGAACACCCTGATCGTCGGCCGGGCGATCACCGGACGCCAAGCGTTCGTCTAGAGAGGACACCGCCATGACCGAGGCCTACATCGCCGCCACCGCCCGCTCCCCGATCGGCCGCGCCCGCAAGGGCTCCCTCAAGGACGTCCGCGCCGACGACCTCGCCGCGCAGATGGTCCGCGCCGCCGTCGACAAGGTCCCCGGCCTCGACCCCGGCCGCATCGACGACCTCCTCCTCGGCTGCGGCATGCCCGGCGGCCGCCAGGGCATGAACATGGCGCGCATCGTCGCCGTCATGCTCGGCTGGGACGCCGTCCCCGGCGCCACCGTCACCCGCTACTGCGCCTCCAGCCTCCAGACCACCCGCATGGCGTTCCACGCGATCAAGGCGGGCGAGGGCGACGTCTTCGTCTCCGCGGGCGTCGAATCTGTCTCCGGCATGGACATCGGCTCCAGCGACGCGATCCCCGGCGCCGAACTGGAGAACGCGCGCTTCGCCGACGCCGTACGCCGCACCGAGAAACGCGCCGAGGGCGCCCCGGACTGGACCGACCCGCGCGAGGAGGGCCTGCTCCCCGACCCCTACATCGCCATGGGCCAGACCGCCGAGAACGTCGCCGCCCTCCGCGGCGTCACCCGCGAGGAGCAGGACGCCTTCGCCGCCCGCAGCCAGCAGCGCGCCGCACGCGCCCTCGCAGCGGGCTTCTGGGACAAGGACATCACCCCTGTGACGCTCCCCGACGGCGCGGTCGTCGCCGCCGACGACGGCCCCCGGCCCGGCACCACCGTCGCCGGACTCGCCGCGCTCGACCCGGTCTTCCGGCCCGGCGGGACCGTCACCGCCGGGAACGCCTGCCCCCTCAACGACGGCGCCGCGGCCCTCGTCGTCGTCTCCGACCGCGCGGTGGCCGAACTCGGGATCGAGCCGGTCGCGCGCATCGTCGCCACCGGCGTCTCCGGGATCTCCCCGGAGATCATGGGGCTCGGCCCGGTCGAGGCGTCCCGGCGGGCGCTCGCGCTGGCGGGCCTGGGGATCGGGGACATGGACCTGGTCGAGATCAACGAGGCGTTCGCCGCACAGGTGATCCCCTCGGCCCGGGACCTCGGGATCGACGAGGACCGCCTCAACGTCAAGGGCGGGGCGATCGCGGTCGGGCACCCGTTCGGGATGACCGGCGCGCGGATCACCTCGACGCTGCTGAACGCCTTGCAGGACACGGGCGGCCGGTACGGCCTGGAGGCCATGTGCGTGGGCGGCGGCCAGGGCATGGCGATGGTCCTCGAACGGCTTTGATTCCACACGAAAGCGGCGCGGGCCCACGAGGCCCGCGCCGCTTCGTTCCCTACGCGGGGACGTAGAGCGTGATGGTGTCCGCGACGAGCGCGGGCTTCTCGGCGCCCTCGATCTCGACGGTGACGGCGTATCCGGCGCGCACGCCGCGGGCGGTGGCCTCGGCGGAGGCGAGCTCGACGACGGCGCGGACGCGGGCGCCGACCGGGACCGGCTGGAGGAACCGCAGCCGGTCGAGGCCGTAGTTGACGGACATGGCGAGGCCGTCGATCGCGACGAGCCCGCTGAGCAGGTGCGGCAGGAGCGAGAGGGTCAGGTACCCGTGGGCGATCGGCGCGCCGAAGGGCCCGGCGGCGGCGCGGGCGGGGTCGGTGTGGATCCACTGGTGGTCGCCGGTGGCGTCGGCGAACGCGTCGACGCGGTCCTGGTCGATTCGAAGCCATTCGCTGGTGGCCTTGGCGCCCAGGGAGTTCGCGAGGTCGGCGGGGGAGGCGGCGGTGATCGTCATGCCTTCGGACCCCCGGCGACGTAGAGGACCTGCCCGGAGACGTACCCGGCCTCCTCGGAGCAGAAGAACGCGACGGCTGCCGCGATGTCCTCGGGCTGGCCGACGCGCCCGACCGGGACCTCCTTCGCGGCGTGCGCGAGGAAGTCGGCGAAGGGCACGCCCACGCGCTCGGCCGTCGCCTTCGTCATCTCGGTCTCGATGAACCCGGGCGCGACGGCGTTCGCGGTGATCCCGAACTTGCCGAGCTCGATCGCGAGGGTCTTGGTCAGGCCCTGCATGCCGGCCTTCGCGGCGGCGTAGTTCGCCTGGCCGCGGTTGCCGAGCGCGGAGGTGCTGGAGAGGTTCACGATCCGGCCCCATCCCGCCTCCACCATGGACGACTGGACGGCGCGGGTCATGAGGAACGCGCCGCGCAGGTGGACGCCGAGGACGGCGTCCCAGTCAGCGGCGCTCATCTTGAACAGGAGGTTGTCGCGGAGGATCCCGGCGTTGTTGACGAGGATCTGCGGCGGGCCGAGCTCGGCGGCGGCGCGCGCGACGGCGGCCGTCGCGGCGGCCTCGTCCGCGACGTCGGCGCCGATGGCGATCGCCTTGCCGCCCTTCGCGTTGATGTCGTCGGCGACGCCTGCCGCCTGGTCCTCGGCGAGGTCGAGGACGGCGACGGCGTGCCCGTCGGCGGCGAGGCGGCGGGCCGTGGCGGCCCCGATGCCGCGCGCGGCTCCGGTGACGATGGCGGTCCGTGAGGTCATGGGCGTCCTTTCGGTCAGAACATGATGAGCTGGCGCAGCGCCTCGCCCGAGGCGAGGCGGTCCAGGGCGGCCGGGAGGCCGTCGAGGCCGATCCGGTCGGAGACGAGCCGGTCGAGCGGGAGCCGCCCGGCGCGCCACAGGTCCGCGTAGCGGGGGACGTCGTCGCCGGGGACCGCGGAACCGAGGTAGGAGCCGACGACGGTGCGCGCCTCGGCGGTCAGGCGCAGCGGCGCGAGCGACGCGCGCGCGTCGGGGTGCGGCAGGCCCACGGTCACGGTGGTCCCGCCGGGCGCGGTGAGCGCGAACGCGGTCTCGAACGCGCGGGCCGAGCCCGCGGCCTCGACGACGACGGGCGCCCGGAGTCCTTCGGCCGCTTCGGGAGTGCGGGCCTCGGCCCCGAGCGACCGCGCCAGGTCGAGTTTCGCGGGCACGGTGTCGACGCCGATCACGCGGTGGCCCAGGGCCTGTGCGACGAGGAGCGCGGCCATGCCGACCCCGCCGAGGCCCACGACCGCCACGGTCGCACCGGGTTCGGGCCGGCCCGCGTTGACGACGGCGCCGCCGCCGGTGAGCACCGCGCACCCGAGCAGGGCCGCGACGTCCGCGGGCACGTCGTCCTCCACCGGGACCACGGAGCTTTCGGAGACCACCGCGTGCGTCGCGAACGCGCTCACGCCGAGGTGGTGCGCGACGGGCTCGCCGCCGCGGCTGAGCCGCACCGCCCCGCCGACGAGGGTCCCCGCCGCGTTGGCCGCGGAGCCGACCGCGCACGGCAGGCGCCCGAGCGTCCCGCACTCCTCGCAGCGCCCGCAGCGCGGCAGGAACGTCATGACGACCCGGCGGCCGATCTCGGTGCCGGTCCCCGGGCCCGCCTCCTCGACGATGCCCGCGGCCTCGTGGCCCAGGAGCATCGGCACCGGCCGCACCCGGCTGCCGTCGACCACCGACAGGTCCGAGTGGCACAGCCCCGCGGCCTCCACGCGCACCAGCAGCTCGCCCGGCCCCGGGCGTTCGAGCTGCAAGGGCCCCAAGGTGACCGGCCGCGACTCGGCGTACGGCGCGGGGGCGCCGCAGCGCTCCAGCACGGCTCCGGTGATCTCCACGCCGACCTCCTCGTCGTTCGGTACCGCTCAGCATACCGACTGGACGGTTTGCAGCGCCAGTCCCGCGCCGCGGCGGCCTGTGGCGATCCGCACAAGATGATGCACTCAGTGCATCGTTGCATTTAGTGTAGGCGGCATGGCCGCTCCCGCAGGACCCGTCGATCAGCCGCCCGGCCCGCCGGTCGACCGCCGCGCCGCGCTCAAAGCCAAGAGCCGCAAGGCGATCCTCGACGCCGCCGCCGACCTCATGCGCGAGCGCCAGGGCACCGGGTTCTCCGTCGACGAGCTGGCCGCCGCCGCCGACGTCTCGCGCCGCACCGTCTTCAACCACTTCGCGACCCTCGCTGACGTCGCCACCGAGGTCGCCGGGCAGATGCTCGTCGAGGTCGTCGACCGCATGTCCGCGCGCGCCGCGAACGACGAGCGCGAACCCGACACCGTCCTCGCCGACCTCGTCGCCACCTCCTCCGGCGACCACCTCGTGCCCGTCGTCGTGGAGCTCTTCGAGATCCTCGGCGGCGAGCCGCAGCCGGGGGAGCGCGAGGCCCTGCTCATGCAGCGCGCCTTCAACCTCTTCACCGAGCGGATGACGGCCGCGATGACGGGCCGCCACCCCGACGTGGACGCCCTCGCCGTCCGCCTCCTCGTCGCCGCGTTCTGCGGCGGCCTCCTCGGATTCGTGCACCTGTGGATCGAGGAGACCGGCGCCGCGGACACGCCCGGTTCGCGCCGCGCCTGGGACCGCTTCGTCGGCCGCGTCACCGCGGTCCTCCGCGAGCCCGGCACCTGAGCTCCAGAACACCCGAAACCACCACCAGGAGACCACCTTGGCCGAATTCCTGTACCGCGTCGGGCGCTGGTGCGCCCGCCGCGCCAAGACCGTCATCGCCGCGTGGGCGCTGATCCTCGCGGCCGCCGCCGCGGCGTTCGTGCTCTTCGGCGGCGCCTTCGCGACCACGCTCTCCATCCCGGGCACCCCGACCGAGGAGGTCACCGACCACCTCGCCGAGGCGCTCCCCGAAGCCTCCGGCGGGACCGGCAGCATCGTCCTCTCCACCGCGAACGGCGACCCGTTCACCGACGAGCAGAAGGCCGCGATCTCGGCCCTGATCGCCGACGCCGCCGACGTCGACGGCGTCGAGACGGTGGTCGACCCGTTCGCCACCGAGGCGCAGCGCGAGGAGCAGCAGACCCAGATCGACCAGGGCCGCACCCAGATCGAGGACGGGCTCGCCCAGGCCGAGGCGGGTCGCGCCCAGATCCAGGACGCCCGCGCCGACCTCGACGCGTCCCAGACGCAGCTCGACGCCGCCCGCGAGCAGTTCGGCGACTCCGCCGACCTCGACGCCCAGCAGGCCCAGCTCGACGCCGGGTACGCGGAACTCGAAGCGCAGGAGGCCCAGCTCGAAGCGGGCGCCGCCGAGCTCGAAGCCCAGTCGAAGTCCCTTGAGGACGGAGCGGTGCTCCTCGACCTCGCCGCCGACGCGGGCGTCGTCTCCTCCGACGGCAGCGCCGCCATCGTCACGGTCGCGTTCACCGAGCCGCAGATGGACGTCACGCCCGAGACGAAGGAGGACGTCACCGCCGTCTTCGACGACTCCCCTGTGGACGGCGTGGACTTCGACTACTCCTCCGAGATGCTCGACGCCGTCCCGCAGATCGCGGGCGTCAGCGAGGTCATCGGCCTCGTCGTCGCCGGGATCGTCCTGGTCCTCATGCTCGGCACGTTCATCGGCGCGGTCCTGCCGCTCGCCACCGCCCTCGTGGCCGTGGGCATCGGCGCGCTCGCGAGCATGTCGCTCTCCGGCGCCGTCGAGATGACCTCGGTGACCCCGATCCTCGGCCTCATGCTCGGCCTCGCCGTGGGCATCGACTACTCGCTGTTCATCGTCAACCGGCACCGGCGCCAGCTCAAAGAGGGCTACGACGTGGACGAGTCGATCGCGCTCGCCACCGGCACCTCCGGGAACGCGGTCGTGTTCGCGGGCGCCACGGTGCTCATCGCCTTGGTGGCGTTGAACATCACCGGCATCCCGTTCCTCGGCCTCATGGGCTCGATCGGCGCGTTCTGCATCGCGATCGCGGTGCTCGTGGCGATCACGTTCATCCCCGCGCTGCTGCGCCTCGCGGGCCTGAAGATCCTCAGCAAGCGCGAACGCGCCGCCCGTGAGGACCACTCGGTGACGCGCAAGCCCGACCCGCAGCCGATGCACACCGGCCGCGCCGTCATGCGCGTCCTCGTCGGCCTCGGCGCGCTCATCGCCGTCGCGCTCCCCGCGATGGACCTGCGGCTCAACCTGCCTGACGGGTCCTCCGAGCAGCACGACACCACCCAGTACCAGGCGTACGAGACGATCGCCGAGCGCTTCGGCGAGGGCCAGAACGGCTCGCTGCTCGTCGTCGCCGACCTCGCCGAGGCCCCCGCCGACGACACCGCGGCGCTCGCCGACCAGGTCGCGGTCGCGCAGGCCGTGGCCGCCGAGGACGACGTGGTCGCCGTGGCGCCCATCGGGACCTCCGAGGACGGCACCACCATGGCGTTCCAGGTGATCCCCGAGGACGGCCCGACCTCAGAGTCCACTCAGGAGCTTGTGCACGCTTTGCGGGACCTGTCCGTGGACGGCGTCGAGGACATCGGCGTCGCGGGCTCGGCCTCCGGGAACATCGACATCTCGGAGATCCTCGCCGATGCGCTCCCGGTATACCTTGCGGTCGTGGTGGGCCTGTCGCTCATCATCCTCATCCTGGTGTTCCGGTCGATCCTCGTGCCGGTGCTCGCGACGCTCGGGTTCATCCTCAGCTACTTCGCAGCCCTCGGCGGCGTCGTCGCGATCTACCAGTGGGGCTGGCTCGCCGACGTCTTCGGCGTCGACACGCCCGGCCCGATCCTGAACTTCCTGCCGACGCTCCTGGTCGGCATCCTGTTCGGGCTCGCCATGGACTACATGCTGTTCATCGGCTCGGGCATGCGCGAGGCGTACGCCCACGGCGCCCCGGCGCGGCAGTCCGTCGTCCTCGGCGTGCGCGCCGGCCGGTCGGTCGTCACGGCCGCCGCGATCATCATGATGGCGGTCTTCGGCGGGTTCATCTTCTCCCACTCGACGATGATCCGCCCGATCGGATTCGCGCTCGCCTTCGGCGTGCTCGTCGACGCGTTCCTGGTCCGGATGCTCATCATCCCGGCGCTCATGCACCTCGTGGGCGACAAGGCGTGGTGGCTGCCGAAGTGGCTCGACCGCATCCTCCCGGACGTGGATGTGGAAGGCGCGGCACTGGAGCGCCGCCACCCGCACGTGGAGAAGGCCGAGGACTGACCGGTCTTTACCGGGCCCCTTCGCCTTCGGGCGAGGGGGCCTTCCACTCGGGGTCGCGGCCCAGGTAGGCGAGCAGCTCGTCCATGGGGTCCGCGTCGGCCGCGGCGGTCACCGCGGGCGCGAACGGCGCGTAGGGGCCGGACCGCGCGGGCCCGGTCGCCGGGACTTCGAGGGCCAAGGGCAGCACGGCCTCAAGGAGCGGCCGCGGGAACACGGGCGGGCGCCCGAGCGAGACGCCGACGTCCCAGGCGTGGACGACATAGTCGATGAAGTGGAACCCGATCGCGGTCCGCCCCGGCACCTGCACCTCCTGGTCGGCCCCGGCGAGGATCGACCAGGTCCGCTCGGCCGCGCCTTCGGAGGCGAAGGCCGCCAGCACTTCCGCGGCCGACGCCCGGAACGCCGCGGGGGTGGACGGGACCTCCGCCCAGGTCCGGGGCTCGAAGCCGTCGCCGCGCGCGGCGGCCGCGAACCCGAGGTTCTGGCCGGTCATGTGCGCGACGAGCCGCCCGAGGTCCCAGCCCGCGCAGGGCGTGGGCAGGTCGAGCCGCTCGGCCCCGTCCACGAGCGCGACGGTGGTGTTCAGGGCGACGGCGTGGAATTCGAGGAGTCCGGTCATGACCGGGATCATAGGCCCTCGGCGTCCGGGCGGTTACGATGCCGGACGGCGCCCCCGGGCGCCGAGCACCGAAGGAGCACGACATCAGTTCAGAGACCGACCGCCTGGTCGCGTTCAGCACCCAACTCCGCGCCGTCCACCAGCGCCTCCGGCAGGCCCTCGACCTGGCCCGCCGCCAGATCGACGACGAGTTCGACGACAGGAACGGCGAGGACCTCCTCGTCTACTGCCGCGGCTTCTGCGCCGCCCTCAGCGGCCACCACCAGAGCGAGGACCGGGGCCTGTTCCCCGAGATCACCGCCGCGCACCCCGAGCTCGAACCCGTGATCGCCAACCTCATGCGCGACCACAACATGCTCGAACACCTCCTCGGCGGCTTCGCCGCGGCGATCGACTCAGGCGCCGACGACGACACCCTCCACCGCCACCTCGACGGCATCGGCGCGGTCATGGAGACCCACTTCGGCTACGAGGAGCGCCAACTGCTGAGCGTCCTCGACGCCCTCGCCCTGGAATCCGACCCGAAGGAACTCCTCGGGGACCTCGCCTAGGCGAACGCGGTGGCGAAGGCCGCCCAGATTGCGGGGGAGTCCTCCAGGCGGCCTGCTGCCTCCCAGCGGGCCGCTTTGTCGCGCTGCCAGGCGTTCAGGGCGGCGACGGGGTCGTCGGCGTCGTGGGCGGTGTTGACCGCCAGGATCGCCTCCGGGAGCACGGTCGTGGATTCCGTTGCGCCCGGGGCGAAGTGGCGCAGGCCCTCGTCGGTGGGGAGGGTCCAGCGGGTGGCGGTGACGTAGGAGGCGCCGGTGTGGACGGCGGCGGCGACGAGGCCGACGGGTTCGGCGAAGCGGACTTCGCCGCCGCTCTCGCAGGCGATGAGCGCGACCCGGTTCGGCATGCGCCAAGGGGCCGCGGGGCCGGGGCGGTGGCCCAGGAGGAGGTCGGCCGCGGTGAGGGGGCGGTGGCCGTTGACGACCGCGGCGCGGCCGGTCGTCGCGGGCCCGCAGCTCAAGTGGAGGCGGGCGTCGAGGCCGTGCTTCGCGGTCGTCACATGGCCGACGTAGAGGAAGCGCGCGGCGTCGGCGAGGAGCGGTTCCAAGACGTCGCGGTCGAGGTCGTCGCGGCGGGCGGGGCGTCCCGCGGGGATTCGGCGCTCGCCCAGCGCGGTGACGAGCGGGGCGTCGTCCGGCACGTCGCCGAGGACCGAGCCCAGGTCGCGGCCCGCGCCGGGGATCTTCGGGTCCAGGACCGCCACGACCGGGCCGTCCGGGTTCCACACGGTCCTGCGGCGCTCCGGGGCGTTGCGGACCGTCGCGGGCGGGAGGACCGAGACGTCGGCGTTCGTCACGAAGCGCTCGCCCTCGTCGACTCGCAATGCCTCCCAAGGGACTTGGGCGGTGGACAGCGACGGCTGGATGCGCACGTGCGGGCGCAGGCCCTGTTCGAGGAGCGCGTTCATCTCCACGGCGAGCTGGTAGGGGATGAGGGACGCGGCGAGGGCCGTCGCGAGGCCGGCTTCGCGGTGGCGGTCGGTCAGCGGGCCCGTCAGGGAGCGCTGGAGGGCCTGGTCCACGGTCTCGCCGGGCAGCGGGGTCGGGAGCGCCTCGGCGAGCGCGTCGAGGGCGGGCTGCACGCGGCCGGCCTCGACCATGATGTTCTGGATCGCGCCGAGGTCGTGCTCCCAGCGCCACGAGTAGTACAGCCCGTCGGCGTCGACCAGCTTGAGCTGCACGGTCGGTCGGTTCACCATGTGTCGACCACGTCGTCCGAGCGGATCGGGAACCCGTAGCGGCGCTCGGTCTCCCGGATCCACGGCTCCAATTGGGACTCCCGCCACGGGTTGACGCGCAGGCGCGGCGGGAGACTGAATCGGGTCGCCGGGAAGTCCGCCGAGGTGCCGGTCACGAGCGCCGAGGCGGTGAAGGAGAGCCGTTCCCCTTGGTCCGATTGGGGGAGCGGGACATCGGGGGTGTCGCTGAAGGGCTTGACGTCGACCGCGGCGGTGGCGTGGAGCGAGACCGTGGCGCTCATGTGCTCCAGCAGCTCCGAGACGAGCGCGCCGTCGCGGAGGGCGGCGGCGAGGCTCAGCGCGTGGGCCATCGCCGGGATCGCCACCGTTGCGGCCCAGCGTTCCCGGGAACGTCCGGGTGCGAAGCCGTGGCGGATCGCGTCGGTGGCGAGGGCCGAGGTGAGGGACAGGTCGAAGGCCCGGCGCAGCAGGCGGGTGCGCCGGCGATCGTTGAGGGTGGTCGCGGCCTGGTCGGCGACCGCGAACGAGCGGCGCATGTCGAGTCGGGCGAGGTGGTAGCGGGCGCCGGTCTCCTCGTAGACCTGCCAGGCGGCGAGGTACGACTCCTCGGCCTTGTCGTATTCGCCCATGGACGCGCGGATGTCGCCTTGGACCGCAAGGGCTTCGGCAAGGGCAGTCGCGTGCCCGGCGCGGCGCAGGACCTCGATCACCGGTTCCAGGAGCTCGTGGGCCGTGGCCGTGTCGCCCGCCTGGAACGCGGCGTGCGCCCGGCTGTAGCGCAGCTCTGCGGCGCGCAGGGGCTGGTCGCTCTCGCTGAGCGCCTGCTCGGCCGCGGCGAGGAGGCGCCGCCCGGTCTCGACGTCCCCGGCGCGCATCGCGGCCCGGCCCTGGTTCGCGACGGCGAGTGCAGCGGACACGGTGTCGCCCGCCATGAGATGGACCTGCTCGGCGAGCCGCAGGTAGTTCATCGCGGCCTCGTGGTCGTTGAGAGACTGGGCGATCACCGCGAGGTTCGAGTACGGATACCCGGTGAGGCGCGGGTCCCGGGCCGCGGCGAGGCGCAGCGTCAGCTGAGCGGCGGCCTCGGCCTCTTCGAGGCGTTCGAGTCCGATGAGGAGCACGGTCCGGGTGTTGTTGGCGGACACGGCGAGGAGGCCTTCGTCGCCCTCACCGCCGTCGCCGATGATGTCGAGCGCTCCGGTGACGTCGGCAAGCGCGTCATCCAGGCGGCCGAGAAGTTGCAGGGTCTGGCAGCGGTTGACGAGGATCGAGGCGCGGACGGCGACCGTGCCGTACCGGTCGCCCGCTTGGGCTTCGGCGGCGTAGCAGGCCTCAAGCGCCTGCTCCGCGTAGCGCAGTGCCGCTTCGGTGTCGCCTTGTCCTTCGGCGAGCCCCGCGAGATTGGCGAGCGCGCGGGCGCGGCCGTCGAGGCCCGCCGCGTCGACGTCGTCGACGTGGGTGAGTTCGAGGGCGTTGCGGAGCATCGCGATGGCCTCGACTGCTTGGCCCTTGGCCGCGAGTCTCGCGGCGCTGTTGTTCAGCTCCCGGAACGCGGCCCATCTGGGGCCGGTGGTCTCCTTGCCGCGCAGGCCGATCACGTCGTCGTCGGTCATGCCGCGGCCCGCTCGGTGAGCGTCGCGTCGGGGGAGGCGAGTCGGTCGCGGGCGAAGGCGATGAGGGCCGCGCGGCGCTCGGCCCGGTCTTCGGACCGGTCCGCGGCGTAGCCGGGGGCGCGGACCTGGATCGGGCGACCGCCCCCGAGGCGCCTCGCGAAGTCGGGCGGCGCGGGCGCCTCGCCGGTGAAGGCGCCGGTGCCCGGGTCGAGGCGGAGCGGGATCTCGACGGTGTCGACGACCGCGGTCAACGCGGCCGGTGCGGCGTCGGGCGCCGCGGAGGCGGCGACGTGCAGTATCCATGCGCCGGAACGGTGTTCGAATCGCCATGCGGCTTCGCCCGCGGCGTCGAGCGCGCGGGCCGGGACCAGGCTCCAGTCGATCGGCGCCGAACCGGACGCCACCGCGAGTCCTTCGTATGCGCCGCCCGCCGCGAGCGCCCAGTCCTCGGGCCGGAGCCGGGCCGTGTCGCGCAGCGCCACGCCGTACGAGTCCGCGAGGTCGGCGATGCCTGCCGCGAGGTCCGCGGCCTCCGGGTAGGAGACCAGCGTGCTCAGGTCGACCTCCGTGAGCGCGCGCTCCACGGCCGCGTCGTCGTCCAGGAGGTGTTCGAGTCCGGCCGTGTACCAAGCGGTCTCGGCCCGCAGCAGGCCGGCCGGGAGCGCGGGGATTCCGGCGGCATGGGACGCGGGCCACCACGCCCCCGCCCAGTGCAGGAACGCCAGGTTCCGGGCGGCGTCGAGCACGGGCGACTCCCATTCGGTCGCCATCGTCCCGGCCCCGGTCAGCGCCTCCGGGCCGTAGACCTCCCACAGCCAGTCGCCCGCGGCCCGCGCGTCGAAGACCTCCGCGGCCGGGTGCGCCCGCAGGTCGAGGGCGTCCCAGTACAGGAGCGCGCCGCGGGCCTCCACGAGCATCGTGCGCTCCGGGTGCGGCGGGCGGTCGCCGACGAGGATCGCGGTCGCGGTCCGCCGGACCGCGAAGGCCGTCATGACCGGTCCCCTTCGCGCTCAAGGGAACGCTTCAGCCGGTCGCGCTGGTCCATGACGACCGAGCGCAGCGCGCCGTCGAGGAGGTCCCACACCTCGTCGGCCGCGGTGGCCTCGCCGCGCAGCTCGCGGCCGTGGAGGCGCACCCACAGGCGCCGCAGGTACGCGCGTCGGGTGCCGCGCACCTCCCAGCCCATTGCGGACGGGTCGGGCAGGCGCAGCACGCGGTGCACATAGGACTCGCGGCGCCAGCGGTTCAGCAGGCGCGCGTTGGCGTCGGAGGCCGCCTCGGGCGCATCGTCGGCGCCCAGGCCCGCGCTGGCGTCGCGGCCGAGGGCCATCGCGACGCGGCTCGGCTCCTCGGCGAGCTGCCAAGGGGCTGCGGATCGCCGGATCTCGCCGGTGACGAGCGAGGGGATGTCGGCCATCGACTCGCGCTGGAACCAGGTGGTGAGCGCCGCGAACAGACGCTCCATGATGGACCGGTCGAAGGGCTTGGGCAGCTTGCGCTTCGAGGCCCGCTCGCCGAGTTCGGGGGCTGCGGGGCGGTCGCGGCCGGTGAGGCCGTAGCCGAGCGCGACGCCGGGGCGGTCCAGGGGCGCGGCCTCCGCGGTGCCCACCGCGGCGTCGGCGAGGGCCCGCCACAGGCGCGGGTCGGGGGCGGTCGCGCAGTCGTCGAGGAACGCCGCGACCCCCGGGTGCGGCTCGGCCGCGGCGGGCTCGGGACGCTGCGACCAGGCGTCGTGCAGGAGCCCGGCGAGTTCGGCGCTGCGTGCCGGGTCGGTGAGGAAGCGGCGCAGGCCGTCCACCGACACCTCGCCGCGCTCGGCGTGGACCTCGGCGACCGCTTCGGCCGCGATCTCGGCGGCTCCCGGGAGCGCGGCGGGGTCGCCGTGGACGTGCGCGAGCTCGTAGCAGCGCTGGAAGTACAGGTCCTGCGGGTGGCCCTCGGTGACGCCCGCGCGGCGGCGGGCCCGCTTGAGGAGCTGGAACCACGCGGCGGTCGCGGCGAGGGCCGGGCCCGCGTCGAGGATCGCGTTCCGGAGGGCGTCGACGTGCTCGATGGCGACCACCCCGCCGGAGAACCGGGGGTTCTGCGCGGGTCGGAGCACGAGCGGGTCCAGCAGGAGCTTGACGGTGCGCGCGAGGGGCCGCCCCGAGGCGTTGCTCAAGGGCGCCACGGCATCGCCGAGCTGGGACCAGGCGTCGGCGACGAGCATGCCCCGCGGCACGGCCGCCGAGGCCGCGAGGCCATGGACCATGCGCGAAGTGTAGCCGGGCCGTACGACTCCGAGGGAAAACCTGTGATCGGTAGGGGCCGCCGCCGGGCGACGCTGACGGCGTCGCACACCCCGCACGCCATCCCACCCAGGAGGAGGCCCCGATGTTCCAAGACTTCCGCGCGGCCGGTCCGCTCCCGCCGCACTCGCAGCTCGTGCGCTCCCCGTACGGCACCCCCGAGCACCCGCTCGAACCGAAGCGGCGCCCCCGCGGCGCCGGCGGCAGCATCCTCGGGTTCGCCCTGCTGATGACGGCCGGGACGTTCGTCGCCGCGACCGGCGGCGAGTACCTGACCGCGCCCGAACCGGACGTCATGCTGCGCACCGGCATCGCGTTCTCCGCCGACGGCCTCGCGCTCGTCCCCTACGACCGCGCCGGATCGGGCGGCCTCCTCGCCGAGCTCGCCACCGACGTCAACGCGGTGCGCCTCGCCGCCGTCGACCTCGCCACCGGCGAGACGAAGTGGGACGTGCAGCTCGCCGACGAACTCGACCAGGACGCCGCCGCCGTCGGCGCGGGGGAGCAGTACGCGTACATCGCGACCGCAGAGGGCCTGGAGATCCGCGACCTCGACGACGGCGCGCTCGTCACCGGCGCGGGCGACGTCCCCGGCCTCGAAGGCGCCGGGACCGGCACGGCCGCATACGGACTCGACCCCGCGGCCGGAGTCGTCGCGCTCGGCTTCGACGGCGCCTTCCGCACCGTCGCCCTCGACGCGCTCGAAGCCGTCCCGGCCGACCCCGCCGTCGCCGAGGCCTGGACCGGCCGCCTCGCCGCCGAAGGCGCCGCGAGCCAGCTCGGCGGCATGACCACCACCGAAGCGTCCATCGGCGAGGACGCGACGGTCCGCGTCGAGCCGACCGCCGCGGGCGCCGTCACCTCCCGCCTCGTCGTCTCCGAGGACGGCCGCGCCCTCGGCACCGGGACCTACAGCGAGGCCGCGATCGTCCTCGACCAGACCCAGGCCACCACCGCCTGGGACCTCGACCTCGACGTCGACGGCCTCATCGAAGGGCTCCTCGAAGACCCCACCGCCGCAGAAGCGCTCATCGACGACCCCACCGGGGCCATCGACCTCACCGCCCCCGCCGGGACCGCCGCGGGCGCCGCCTCCGGGCACGTCCTCGTCGAGCACCGCCGCACACCGGGCGGCGAGGACTACGCGCTCACCGTCCTCGACCTCGACACCGGGCAGACCACCGCCTCGATCGACACCACCGGCCACGCCGGCCGCAGCATGACCGCCCCCGGCGGCCAGACCGTCGTCATCGTCGCCCCCGCCGACGGCCCCTTCCAGAGCGACCTGCTCATCGTCGCCGCCGACGGCTCCGTCGACCGCGCCGAATTCGGCGCACTCGACCTGCTCGGCGACCCCGACACCCACTGACCCCCACCGAAACCTGTGACCGGTAGCCGCCGGTCCCGCCCGAGACTCAAGACAACAGCAACCCAGAAGGGAACACCCCGATGTTCAAGCTCATCAACACCCTCGCGCTCATCGTCGGCCTCGCCTGCACCGCGATGTTCGTCTACACCGGCCTCACCAGCGACGCGATGATCCCCTGGGTCAACGGCTGGATGGCCGGCCCGATCATCCTCCTCACCGTCCTCCCCTTCGCCATGATCGGCCGCCTCTTCGACGGGCACATGCGCGAACTCAGGGGCCAGGTCGCCAAGGGCTTCGAGAACACCCCCATCGCCATCGGCACCGTCGTCTCCGTCTCCCGCACCGGCCTCACCGTCAACGACCAGCCGCAGCTGGAGATCCTCTTCGACGTCGACACCGCCGACGGCCAGTCGTTCCGGGCCGTCTCCCGCAGCCTCGTCGACCTCACCGAGCTCGCCGCGGTCGTCCCCGGCGCGATGCTCCCCGTCCGCTACCGGCCCGGCAGCACCGACGGCCGCGTCGTCATCGCCGTCGACGCCCCCCAGGCCGAGATGCAGGCCGCGTTCGACCGCGTCCGCGTCGCCAAGGGCCTCGTCACCCCCCGCCAGCTCCACATCGCCGAGCAGGGCCTCGACGGCCGCGCCGTCGTCCTCGCGCTCGCCCCCACCGGCGAGATCCAGGGCGACCGCGCCGTCATGGACATCGACCTGCGCATCACCCGCTTCGACGGCACCACCTTCGACCTGAAGCAGCGCAAGCCCGTCGACGGGAGCGCCGTCGCCCAGATCCAGCCCGGCATGGTCGTGCGCGTCAAGTACCTCCCGCACGACGAATCCGAGGTCGTGATCCTCACCGCCCTCAACCCCTGACCCACCCGTACCGGACCCGCCCCAGTGGAGGGTCCGGTACGGGCGGAAACGCCCGGTACCTGCACTCCGGGCCCCGCCCGCGGGCCCGGCCGCGTCACCCCCGCCGGGTATCCTCGCGGGGGTCCACCGGCCCCATCGCGGACCCCCGTCCCTTCGCAGCCCCCGAGTGAGTAGGCCCCGTGAACGCTCCCGTCTGGCTCGCCGTCGACCTCGGCACCACCCACACCGTCGCCGTCATCGGCCGCGGCGGCGCCGAGCCCCGCTCCCTGCTCTTCGACGGCTCCCCGCTCCTCGCCTCCGGCGTGTACCTCGACACCGACGGCGACCTCCACACCGGCCGCGACGCCCAGCGCCTCGCCGCCGCCGACCCCGGCCGCTTCGAGCCGCACCCCAAGCGCCGCATCGACGACGGCACCGTCCTCCTCGGCGACCGCGAAGTCCCCGTCGAAGAACTCCTCGCCACCGGCCTGCGCCGCGTCGCCGAAGAGGCCGCCGCCTCCGGCATGCGCCCCACCGACACCGTCCTCACCTTCCCCGCCGACTGGGGCCCCGTGCGCCGCGCCAAGCTCGAAGCGGCCGCCGACCTCGCCGGGATGGGGACGGTCCGGCTCCTGCCCGAGCCCATCGCCGCCGCCACCTACTGCGCCGAAGTCCTCGGCCAGGAGATCCCCGTCGGCGGCACCGTCGCCATCTTCGACTTCGGCGGCGGCACCTTCGACGTCGCCGTCGTCCGCCGCGACGAGCAGGGCCTGCGCACCCTCGCGTTCGGCGGCCTCGACGACCTCGGCGGCCTCGACGTCGACATGGCGCTCGCCGCCCACCTCGGCCGCGTCATCGCCGGACGCGACCCCGAACTGTGGAAGCGCCTCAGCGAACCCGAGACCACCGCCGACCTGCGCGACCGCCTCGCGTTCTGGGGAGAAGTGCGCGCCGCCAAGGAGATGCTCTCGCGCACCTCCACCGCGCCCGTCGCCCTCCCCGGCCACAACCCCATGGGCCTGCACCTCACCCGCGACGAACTGACGAGCCTCGCCGACCCGCTGGTCGCCCGCGCCGTCGACGAGACCCGCCGCACCGTCGAACGCGCCGGGGTCGAACCCGCCCAGCTCACCGCCGTCCTCCTCGTCGGCGGCTCCAGCCGCATGCCCCTCGTCGCGACCCGCCTCCACTCCCGGCTCGGCGTCGCCCCCTCCGTCCCCGAGCAGCCCGAACTGCCCGTCGCCTTCGGCGCGTTCACGCACGCGCTGGCCGGACCGGAGACGGCCGTGCCGAGCCCGCCCGTCACGCCGGTCGCCTACGCGCCCTACCCGGTCGGGAGCCCGCAGTACTCGCCGCAGGGCCTCCCGCCCCAGCAGAGCCCGCAGCCGACGCCGCAACCGAACCCGCATTTCCCGCCGCCGCAGCCGAGTCCGCAGTTCGCGCCCTCGCAGCCGACGCCCGCCGGGCCCTACCCGCCGCCGGGCGCCGCCCCGTACCAGCCCAAAGTCCACACTGGACCACTTCCCACCGGCGGGCCGCAGCCGAAGCGCTGGATCGGCCTCTCGGTGGCCTCCTCGATCGTCACCGTGATCGTCATCCTCATCGTGATCGCCGTGAACAACAGCAACCTCGGCGGCATCTTCGAAGACGTGACCGGCGGCGACCTCCTCGAAGGGCTCGGCGACGCCGTCGGCGACGGCGCCACCGAGGGGACCGGCCTCGACCTCGTCTACGAGCAGACCCTCGCGGGCACCGGCGCCGCGTCCGTGGCCGCCGTCGACGGCAAGGCCGTCATCGCCGAAGTGGTCGACGGCAAGACCGCCGTCTCCGCATTCGACGCCGCCGGAACGGAGCTGTGGAAGCAGGAGTACGAGCTGGAGCCGACCGAGCTGCACCTGTTCACCGTCGAGAACGTCCTCGTCATCGACGCGCTCGGCTCGGCCACCGACGAGGGCCAGAACATGCGCGCCGCCGCGTCCCTCGACACCGGCGAACTCCTGTGGAAGCAGCCCTGGATCGACCGCAACGACCTCGCGTTCTACGGCACGGACCTGCTCGTCGAGCAGCGCACCGGCTTCGACGACAACGCCGTCATCCGCATCGACCTCACCACCGGCGACGAGGTGTGGAAGAAGAAGGGCCCTGAAGACCTGTTCATCATCGACGAGTACCGCATCCGCGCCGAGACCGTCTGGGACGACGGCGGGGAGCACGCCGGGACCGCCGCCCCGAACTCCTACTCGCTCTACGACAACCTCGCGGCCGCCGACCGGGTCGTGGACCTCGATCCCTACGAGGGCACCGGGATCGTGCGCAGCGCCGCCGACGGCGACTCGCTCGTCAGCGGCGACCTGCCGCTCGACTCGTACCATTGGACCGCGTTCGATGGCCTCGCCGTCGGCAAGATCTCCGAGGACGCCTCGCCGGGCCGCACGGTCCTCGCCGGGTACTCCCTCGACGACCTCGGCGAGGTGTGGCGGCACGAGTTCGAGGCGGGCTACGCCATCACGTTCGTGAAGGCCTGCGGCGAGCACCTCGTCTGCGCCGCAATCGAGAACACCACCGCCGAGCAGTACCAGACCGTCGCGGTGAGCACCGAGACCGGCGACCTCGTGTGGGAGCTGAACTCGATCGACTGGTCCGTCGAGGAGCAGTGGTACTCCACGCCCTCCGCGGTCCTGCACGGCGACCAGGTCTTCGACACGCTCGACGAGGTGCGCGTGGCCGACTTCGCCGGGCAGGTCACCCACGGCGCCGACGAGCAGTACATGTCGGTCCTCGCCGTCAAGGACGGCCGCGCCGTGGTCGACCAGGTCAGCTCCAGCATGACCAGCACCTCGTGGGAGGTGTTCGTGCTCGACCCGGCCACCGGCGATCGCACCCCCGTGCAGGACGCCGGGGCCGACCTGCCCGAGCACGTCTCGATCGCGGGCGACCTCGTGGTCGTCCACACCGGCGACGGGCGGGCCCAGGTGCTCGCCGCCTCCGGGCTCGGGGAGTAACTCCGCAGGCGCCACAAGGACTTTCGCGGCCGTCGACTGGAGCTCCTCCAGCCGCGCCGCGGGGATGTCCGGGTCGACCACGACCAGGTCGAAGTCGGCGACCGGCGCGAGCCGGTAGAGCCCGCGGCGCTGGAACTTGGTGTGGTCCACCAGGAGCACGCGGCGGTCGCACGCGTCCATCAACGCGCGCTTCACCGCCACGGTCTCGGGCGACTGGTGGTAGCACGAGCCGCGCGTGATCGCCGTGGTCGACGCGAACAGCAGGTCCGCGTGCAGACTCGACACCGAGTCCACTGTGCGCAGTCCCAGGTACGCGTCGTACGCCGGGTAGTACGTGCCGCCCAAGGAGATCAGCTCGATCCCCGGGCTCCCCGCGAGCGTCTGGATCACCGGCCCGAAGTACGTGATCACCGTGAGCGGCGCGCGCTCGGGGAGCAGCTCGGCGAGCGCGAGCGCCGTCGTGGACTCGTCCAGGAGCACCGACTGCCCCGGCTTCACCAGGCGCAGCGCCGCCCGCGCGATGGCCTCCTTCGCTTCCGCCATGGCGCCCATGCGGTGCCGCACGTCGCCGTGGAACGCCGTCGAGGGCTGCGCGGTCGCGCCGCCGCGCACCTTCCGCAGCCAGCCCTCCCGCTGGAGGTAGTCGAGGTCGCGGCGGATCGTCATGGTCGTGACGCCGAGGTCGGCGGCGAGCTGCTCGATGCGCACGAACCCCTCGTCCACCACGCGGGTCCTGATCATTTCGCGGCGGGCGCGCGGCGCGCGGCCCCCTTCGCCTGCGGGATCGGGTTCCGGCGACATGGTCGACCTCTGTTCGTTCCGTGTGAAGTGAACAACCCCTGCGGGCCGCGCGGGCCGGGAGTCCGGGCCTCCTGAGCGGCGTCTCCCTCGCTGCGATGCAAGCGGTGACGGCCGCCCCGGTGTGCGGCCCCGGACCTTCTTAACACAATTCCGCGGTCGCTTACAACACTGATCCTGTTCGTTTCGCGCGCGGTAGTGACATCCGGGCCGGTGCGGGTCTACGGTCGCAGTCACGACACAACCCCTCCCGTCAGGGAACCGACAAAGGAGTCGTCGATGAGCAGACTTGCAGCTGGTGCCCTCACCGGCGTGCTGGCCCTGGCCGCCCTCGCGGCCTGCGCCGAAGAGCCCGGGACGGGCGAGGGCGGGGACGGCGCCGGAACGGTCGCCTTCCTCATGCCCGACCTCGCCTCGACCCGCTACGAGCAGTACGACGCGCCGCTGTTCGAGCAGCGCATGGGCGAACTGTGCGCCGACTGCGAGGTGATCTACCAGAACGCCGACTCGGACGCGGCCCTCCAGCAGCAGCAGGCGAACTCGGCCATCGCGCAAGGCGCCGAGGTCATCGTGATCGACCCGGTCGACTCGACCGCCGCGGCCACGATCGTGCAGACCGCGCAGTCCCAGGGCGTCAAGGTCGTCGCCTACGACCGCCCCATCCCCGACAAGCCCGCTGACTTCTACATCTCCTTCGACAACGAGGCGATCGGCGAGGCCATCGGCCAGTCGCTCGTGGACCACCTCGACGCCGAAGGCGCCGAAGGGGGCCTGCTCCAGGTGAACGGCTCGCCGACCGACGCCGCGGCCGGACTCATCAAGCAGGGCATCCACAACGCGATCGACGACTCCGGGTACGCGCTCCTCGCCGAGTACGACACCCCGGACTGGTCGCCCGAGGACGCGCAGCAGTGGGTCGGCGGCCAGATCGCCCAATTCGACGGGCAGATCGCGGGCGTCGTCGCCGCGAACGACGGCACCGGCGGCGGCGCGATCGCCGCGTTCAAGGCCGCCGACGCGGAAGTGCCCCCGATCACCGGGAACGACGCCGAGCTGGCCGCGATCCAGCGGATCATCGCAGGGGACCAGTACAACACCATCTCCAAGCCGATCAGCATCGTCGCCGAGGCCGCCGCCGACGCCGCGTACGCGCTCATGCAGGGCGAGGAGCCCGAGGCCACGCACGACCTGTTCGACACCCCGTCGCAGCTGTTCGAGCCCACGGTGGTCACGCAGGAGAACCTCGCCGAGGTGATCTTCGGCCCCGAGGGCGTGCTCGCCGTCGAGGACGTCTGCACGCCCGAGTACGCCGACGCCTGCGCCGCGCTCGGCATCGCGTAACCCCTTCGCACGTAAAGGAACAGACCAGACCATGACGAAGACAGGAGCGGCGACGGTGCTGTCGCTGCGCGGGATCTCCAAGAGCTTCGGTGCGGTCGCCGCCCTCGCCGACGTCGACCTCGACGTCGGCGAGGGGGAGGTCGTCGCGGTCGTCGGCGACAACGGCGCCGGGAAGTCCACGCTCGTGAAAGTCCTCGCGGGCGTCCACCCGCCCGACTCGGGCACGATCGAGTTCGAGGGCCGCGAGGTGCGGCTCGAATCGCCGACGCAGGTCCACGCCCTCGGGATCGCCACCGTGTTCCAGGACCTCGCGCTGTGCGAGAACCTCGACGTCAAGGCGAACCTGTTCCTGGGCAGGGAGATCCGGCCGTTCCTCCTCGACGACGTCGCCATGGAGAAGCGGTCCTGGGAGCTGCTGCGCCAGCTCTCGGCGAAGATCCCCACCTTGAGCGTGCCCGTGGCGGCGCTCTCGGGCGGGCAGCGCCAGACCGTCGCCATCGCCCGGTCGCTCCTGGGCGACCCGAAGGTGATCCTCCTCGACGAGCCCACCGCCGCGCTCGGCGTGGCCCAGACCGCCGAGGTCCTCAACCTCGTGGAGCGCCTGCGGGACAAGGGACTCGGCGTGGTGATGATCTCCCACAACATGGAGGACGTGCGCGCGGTCGCCGACCGGGTGGCCGTGCTCCGCCTGGGCCGCAACAACGGCGTCTTCGACGCCCGTACCGTGTCCACTGAAGACATCATCGCGGCGATCACGGGCGCCGCCGACAACGTCGTGGCGCAGCGGGCCTCCCGCACCGCCGACCGCACTTCCCAAGGGAGCGACCCCCGATGAGCCCCGAGACCCCCGCCCTCGACCTCCAGGACGAGCGCCTCGTCGCCCCGCAGACCCTCGGCGACGCCGTGCGCGCCGCGTTCCGCCGCGTGCGCGACGGCGACCTGGGGATGCTCCCCGTCTTCGGCGGGATCGTCGTCATCTGGACGGTGTTCCAGCTCCTCAACCGCACGTTCCTGTCGAGCACGAACCTCGTCAACCTGTCGTTCGACATCGTGCCTGTCGGGTTCCTCGCGCTCGGGATCGTGTGCGTGCTCCTGGTCGGCCAGATCGACCTGTCCGTGGGCTCGGTCAGCGGCGTCGCCGCCGCCGTCACCGCGCTCGTCATGGTCCGCTACGAGCAGCCGATCTGGCTCGCGATCCTCGCGGCCGTCGCCACCGGGTGCCTCATCGGGTTCGTGTACGCGCAGGGCTTCAACCGGTTCGCGGTGCCCTCGTTCGTGATGACCCTCGCCGGGCTCCTCGCGTTCCTCGGCGTGCAGCTGTGGCTGCTGCGCGGCCAGAACGCCGTCAACCTGCCGTACGACTCCGACCTGGTGCAGTTCGCGCAATTGTGGTTCGTGCCGGAGTGGATGTCGTACCTGTTCGTCATCATTGCCGCGGCGGGGTTCCTCGGGACGAGCTTCGCGGGGGCGCGCACGCGCAAGGCGGCCGGGCTGTCCGCGCCCTCGCCGCGGCTGCTGGTGTTCCGCGCGGCCCTGGTGCTCGCCGCGCTCGGCTTCACCGTGTTCTACCTGAACAAGACCCGCGGCGTCGCCTGGATGTTCGTGCTGTTCGTCGTCGTGGTCCTCGTCATGCACTACGTGCTCTCGCGCACGAAGTTCGGGCGGTCGATCTACGCGGTCGGCGGGAACCCCGAGGCCGCGCGCCGCGCGGGCATCAACGTGAAGTCCGTGTACGCGTGGACGTTCGTGATGTGCTCGACCCTCGCGGCCGTCGGCGGCGTGCTCGCCGCCGCCCGCCTCGCGGCCGCCACCCAGTCCACCGGCACCGGCGACGTCAACCTGAACGCCATCGCCGCGGCCGTCATCGGCGGCACCAGCCTGTTCGGCGGGCGCGGCTCGGCGTTCTCGGCGCTCCTGGGCATCCTGGTGATCCAGTCGATCTCCAGCGGCCTGACGCTGCTCAACCTCGACTCGTCGTACCGGTTCATGATCACCGGCGCGGTCCTCGTCCTCGCCGTCGCGCTCGACTCGTTCGCGCGCCGCTCGCGTCAGGCGCACGGGAGAGGATGACGCCATGACCTCCATCTCGATCGACGCGGGCACCACCGCGATCAAGGCCGTCGCCCACGCCGACGACGGCACCGAGCTCGCCGTCGTCCGCGGCGCGGTCGGCGTGCAGCGCCCCCGCACCGGCTGGGCCGAGCAGGACATGGCCGAGGTCTGGCGCGAGACCGCCGCGGTCGTCCGCGAAGCGGCCCGGCACCTCCCGGGCCCGCCCGACATGATCGCCCTGACCGCCCAAGGCGACGGCTGCTGGCTCGTCGACGCCGACGGATCGCCGACCGGCCCGGCCGTCCTGTGGTCCGACGGGCGCGCGGCGCCAATAGTGGACCGCTGGCGGGACGCGGGCGTCCTCGACGAGGCGTTCCGCGCCAACGGATCGCTCACGTTCCCGGGCCTGCCGAACGCCGTCCTCGCCTGGCTCGCCGAACACGACCCCGACCGCCTCGACCGGTCCCACGCCGCGCTCACCTGCGGCGGCTGGGTCTTCCACAACCTGACGGGCCTGTTCGCGGCCGACGAGTCCGACGCCTCCGCGCCGTTCCTCGACCCCGCGACCCGCGACTACGCGCCGCACCTCGTCGAGCTGTTCGGCCTCTCCCGGGCCGCCCGCCTCCTTCCGCAGGTCCTCGGCGACGGCCGGCGCGCCGCCGCGCTGCGCCCCGAAGCCGCCGCGGCGCTCGGACTCCCGGCCGGAGTACCGGTCGTCATGGCGCCCTACGACGTCGCGTCCACCGCGATCGGCGCCGGAGCCGCCACCGCGGGGACCGGCTGCGCGATCCTCGGGACCACTTTGTGCACGGAAATCGTACGCACCGGGACCGACACTTCTGGCGAACCGGCCGGGCTCACGGTCGCCCTCGACTCCACCGGCCAGTGGCTCCGCGTCTACCCGACCCTCGCCGGGACCGAGGTGATCGACTGGGCCACAACGATGCTCGGCCTCGACACCCCGGAGGAACTCGGCGACCTCGCCGAACTCGCGCCGCCGGGCGCGGGCGGCCTCGTGTTCCTCCCGTACCTCTCCCCGGCCGGGGAGAGGGCCCCGTTCCTCGACACCGCCGCCCGCGGCACCTTCTGGGGCCTCACCCTCGAACACGACCGCGAGCACCTCGCCCGCGCCGTCTTCGAGGGCCTGAGCCTCACCATCAAGGACTGCCTCGCCGCCTCCGGTGCCACGGTGCAGGAGCTGCGCCTGTGCGGCGGCGGCGCGGGCAGCGACCTGTGGTGCCGGATGATCGCCGACGCCACCGGCGTCCCGGCCGTGCGCACCGCCGACACCGAGATCGGCGCGAAGGGCGCGTTCCTGTCCGGCCTCGTCGCCACCGGCGCCGAACCCGACCTGGCAACGGCCGCAGCGAAATACGTGCGCCCCGGCGACCGGTTCGAACCCGAGGACGCAGGGCTCTACGACGACCTCTACGCGCAGTTCCTGGCGCTGCGCGACGTCGCCCGCGCGGGCTGGCGGGTCCAGGCGGGACGCCGTGGCTGACCGCATCTGGATCGGCGCCGACCTCGGCACGCAGAGCGTCCGCGTCCTCGCCGTCGACGACGCCGGACGCGTCCTCGGCCGGGGCTCCGCGCCGCTCACCGGGACCCGGGACGGCGCCCGCCACGAGCAGGACCCCGAGCAGTGGTGGACCGCGTTCTGCACCGCCGCACGCGAAGCGACCGCGGCCCTCGACGCCGCCCGCATCGCCGGGTTCGCCGCCGACGGCACCTCCGGCACGATCCTCCTCGCCGACGACGCGGGCCGCCCCGCCACGCCGGGCCTCATGTACGACGACGCCCGCGCCGCAGCGGAAGCCGAGCGCATCAACGAGACCGGCGCCGAAGTCTGGGACCGCCTCGGCTACCGGCGCATGCAGCCGGGCTGGGCGCTCCCCAAGCTCCTCCGGCTGGTGGAGCAGTCCAAGGGCGGAACCCGGCTGCTCCACCAGCCGGACCTCATCACCTGGCGGCTCGCGGGCCGGCGGCTCGCCGCCGACGCCAGCCACGCCCTCAAGACCGGCTACGACCTCGTCGAGGAGCGCTGGCCCGAAGACGTCCTCGACGCGCTCGGGATTCCGTTGTCGCTCATGCCGGACGTGGTCCGGCCCGGCACCGTCATCGGCGACGTCGGCCCCGCAGGCGCCGCGGCCACCGGCATCCCCGCCGGGACGCCGATCATCGCCGGGATGACCGACGGCTGCGCGGCCCAGCTCGCGGGCGGCGCGCTCGCCACCGGCTCCTGGAACTCGGTCCTCGGCACCACACTCGTCCTCAAAGGAGTGTCGGAGCACCTGGTGCGCGACCCCGGCGGCGTCGTCTACTGCCACCGCGGCCCCGGCGGCACCTGGCTGCCCGGCGGCGCCTCCTCCAGCGGCGCCGGGGCCCTCGCGCGGCTCCTGCCGGGCGCCGACCTCGACGCGCTCACCGCCGTCGCCGCCCAGCGCGGCCCCGGGCCCGTCGTCTACCCGCTAGCCGGGACCGGCGGCGAGCGGTTCCCCTTCGCCGCAAGCGATCTCGAACCGTTCACGCTCGGCACCACCGACGACGACGCCGACGTCCTCAGCGGCGTCCTCACCGGCCTCGCCTGCGTCGAGCGCCTCTGCTTCGACTACCTCGACCACCTCGGCGCGCCCGTCGGCGGCGACCTCGCCTTCACCGGCGGCGGCAGTGCCAACCGGTACTGGTCCCAGCTGCGCGCCGACCTCCTCGGACGGCCCGCGCGCCTCCCCGCGCACGCCGAGTCCGCGGCCGGCATGGCCGTCCTCGCCGCCACCTCCACCGGTACGTCCCTAGTGGACACCGCGGCGCGGATGACGGGCACCGGCGAGCGCGTAGAGCCGGACGCGTCCCGGCACCGCGCGCTCACCGACCTCTACCTGCGCTTCACCGACCATCTCCATGAGCGGGGCCGGATCGACCGGCCGTTCACCGCCCATGTCCACCGGAGGGCCGAACACTGACCGACATCGTGATGGTGCGCCACGGCGAGACCGTCTGGCACGCCGAGAACCGGTACACCGGGACCACCGACGTCCCGCTCACCGACCGCGGCCGCGACCAGGCCCGCAGCCTCGGCGCGTGGGCCGCGGGCGCCGGACTCGCCGCCGTCTGGTCCTCCGACCTGACGCGCGCCGTCGAGACCCTCGCGCCCGCCGCCGCCTCGACCGCCCTGCCGCCCTTCAGGGACGACCGCCTCCGCGAAGTCGCCTTCGGCGACGGCGAGGGCCTCACCGGAGCCGAGATGCGCGAGCGGTTCCCGGACCGCTACGCCGCCTTCGAGAAGGACCCCGTCGGCGACCACCTCCCCGGCGGAGAGGACCCCGTCGCCGCCGTCGCCCGCGCCAGCGCCTGCCTCGACGAGATCGCCGCCGCCCACGAGGGCGGGCGCGTGCTCGTCGTGTGGCACTCGACGCTCATGCGCCTCGTCCTGTGCGACTGGCTCGGCATCCCGCTCTCGGAGTACCGGCGGCGGCTCCCCATGGTGCGCAACGTGGGGCTCACCGAAGTGCGGGTCGCCGGAGGGCGGCGCTCGCTGCTCCAGTTCAATACCCCCGTCTGGACCGATGAGGAGGACCACCGATGACCCGAGTGCTCGCCGCGGGCGACCGCTTCGTCCTGCCCGGCCTGCTCGCCGCCGCGCTGCGCGAGCGCGTCGACGGCCTGGAGATCGCCGAGCTCGCCCTGGACTGGCCGGACACGCCGTTCGGGCCCGTCGCCGAAGTCGTCGAGGCCTCCGGCACCGAGGACGCGATCATCGATGCGCTGCAAGGCGTCCGCGTGTGCGTCACGCAGATGGCGCCGATCACCGCGCGGGTCCTGGAAGCCTGCCCGGACCTCGCGTTCGTGGCCGTGGGCCGCGGCGGGCCGGTGAACGTCAACCTCGACGCGGCCACGAAGCACGGCGTCGCGGTCTCCAGTGCGCCCGGCCGCAACGCCACGGCCACCGCGGAGCACACGATCGCGCTCATGCTCGCGGCGATGCGCCGTATCCCGCAGGTCCACGGCGACCTCGCCGCGGGGACCTGGCGCGGCGACTACTACCGGTACGACTCGGTGGGCCTGGAGCTGGAGGGCCGCACGGTCGGCCTGATCGGCTACGGCGCCATCGGGAACCGGGTGGCGCGCATCGCGGGCGGCTTCGGCGCGCGCGTCGTCGTCCACGACCCGTACGTCGACCCGGCGCTCCTCGCGGGGATCGCCGAACCGCTCGGCCTGCCCGAACTCCTCGCGCAGTCCGACGTCCTGTCGCTCCACGCCCGGCTCACCCCGGACACGCGCGGCATGATCGGCGCGGCCCAGATCGCGGCGATGCCGGCCGGTTCGGTCCTCGTCAACTGCGCCCGCGGCGCCCTCGTCGACTACGACGTGGTCTGCGACGCCCTCGACGCCGGCCACCTCTTCGCGGCCGCGTTCGACGTCTACCCCGAGGAGCCCATCCCCGCCGCGTCCCGCCTCCTGCGCACCGACGGGATCGTCATGACCCCGCACCTCGCGGGCGCCAGCCGCGAGACCGCCCACAACGCCGCCCGCATCACCGCCGAGGAGACCGCGAGATTCCTCGCGGGCGAACCGCTCCTCCACTGCCAGAACCCGGACGTCTTCGGCTGACCGGATCGTTCCGGTCCCGGCCGGGATCGTGCCTGTCGCCGCGGGCTCCGCGGCGGCAGGATTGGGGGCATGAACCGAGCGCTGATCGTCATCGACGTCCAAGAGTCCTTCCGGCAGCGGCCCAACTGGGCCGCGACCTCCGACCCCGACGTTGCCGACAAGGTCGCCCGCCTGGTCGACCACGCCCGCGCCAAGGGCGACCTGGTCGTGTGGGTGCTGCACCACGAGCCCGGCACCGGCAACGTCTTCGACCCCGACCGCGGCTTCTGCACCTACATCGAGGGCCTCAAGCCCGAAGCGGGCGAGATCGAGGTCGCCAAGACCTCGCACAACGCGTTCTCCACCACGAACCTCCAGCAGGTCCTCACCGAGCGCGGCATCCGCGAGGTCGCGATCAGCGGCATCCGCACCGAGCAGTGCTGCGAGACGACCGCGCGCGTCGCCTCCGACTTCGGGTACACCGTGGACTTCGTGGTCGACGCCACCGCGACCCACCCGATCCCGCACCGGGACGCCGACCCCGACCGGTCCGTCGAGGAGGTCCTGGCCGACCCGCTGACGCTCCAGACCGCGGACGTGATCGAGCGCACGGTCTATGCGCTGGCGGGCCGGTTCGCGACGATCAGTACTGTCGAGGAAGTGATCGCGCGCTGACCGGATCGGGAGGCCCCATGACCCGCGTCGTCTTCCTGCTGGTGCCCCAGGTGCACCTGCTCGACCTGGCCGGACCGGCCCAGGTGTTCTCGACGGCCGCCGACCTCGGGTTGGACTACCGGACCGAGTACGTCGCAGGCCAGGAGGACGTGCCGACCGCGCAGGGCCTCCCGCTGCGCGCGGGCACCGAGTGGCCGGACCTGGAGTCAGGGGACCTGGTCCTCGTCCCGGGCTGGCGGTCCCCGAAGACCGCGGGCGGGCCGCGCCTCACCGACGCCCAAGTGGCGCAAGTGCAGGCGCACCATGCGCGCGGCGGCACCGTCGGGTCCGTCTGCTCCGGGGCATTCGCGCTCGGGCAGGCCGGGCTGCTCGACGGCCGCCGCTGCACCACCCACCACTCGCTCCAGGACGAGCTGGCGCGCCGCTTCCCGGGCGCGACGGTCGAGCGCGACCGGCTGTTCACCACGGACGGCCGGGTCGTGACGTCCGCGGGGATCGCCAGCGGCATCGACCTGGCGCTGCACCTGGTCGCCGTGCGGCACGGCCCGGCCGCGGCCGCGCAGATCGCCCGCGAGATGGTCGTCTACGCGCGGCGCGGCGGCGACGCCGCGCAGGACTCGGCGATGCTGCGGCACCGCTCGCACCTGTCCGACGCGGTGCACCGCGTCCAGGACCTCATCGACGCGCGGTTCGCCGAGCCGCTGCGCCTCGCCGACCTCGCCTCTGCCGCAGGCGTTTCCGAGCGGACCCTCACCCGCCGCTTCACCGAGTCGACCGGCCTGACGCCGCTGCGCTACCAGTCGGTGCTGCGCCTCGAACGCGCCGAGCACCTGATCGCCCAAGGGAGCCCGGTCGAGTCCGCCGCCCGCGCGGTCGGCTTCGGCGACGCCCGGATGCTGCGGCGCCTGCGCTCGGCGCGGCCCCGCCCCTAGCGGTTGCGGACGTCGACTCCGGAACCGTCGCGGAAGCGGATGCGCAGGTAGACGTCGCGGCCCCGCGTCACCCGGTCCTCGAACACGAACCGGGCCGCGGGCACTTCGAGCACCTTGTCGAGCAGCACGAGCGTGTCGCCGTCGCGCCGCAAGCCCTTGGCCTGCCTGCCGTCCGAGGCCGAGGTGATCCGGTCCGCGGCGAATCCGAAGCGCCGGTCGGTGAGGATCCAGATCCCGCTGCGGTGCGGGCCGGTCTTCAGCAGGCGCGCGGCCTCGCAGTCCCGGCCCTCGCCGAACGCGACCAGGCCCGGGGGCCGGCCCTCGAAGCGCCGGATCTCGTTCCAGTACGGCACGCCGCCGGTGACGATCCCGACCGGGCTGACGAGCTTGACCGCCGCCCAGCCGACCGCGGTCGCGGCGCGGTAGGCGGCGGACGGATGGCCGCGGATCTCCGAGCGGTAGTTCCCGCGCCCGGTCGCCGCGTACGACCGCAGCTGCTCGCCGTCCTGGAGCCATTGGCCCGCAACGAGACTGCGGGCGTCTTCCAGCAGGTCGTACTCGCGGCCGCTCATACCGGGCTCAGCGGTCCGCGAGGAGCTTGTTGAGGGCGGCCGCCTGCTCCTCGTCGCACGCGGCGTGGTCGTCGCGGCAGGCCCCGATCCGCATCGCCTGGCCGTCGAAGGCCGCCACGATCTCGCCGATCGCCTCGCTGAGCCCCTCGGCCGTCGAGGAGTAGTGGCCCTCCAGGCCGACCCAGCCCGGGACGCCCCAGGAGGTCTCCTCGGCCATGGTCTCGGACGCCTGCGACTGGATCGGCGACGCCTGCCCCTTGAGGCCCTCCAGCGCGCCCTTCAACGCGTCGAGTTCGTCCAGGTCCACGCGGATCGCGCCGCCGCCTCCGCCCCCGCCGGAGCCGCCCGAGGACGTCGCCGACGAGAACATGTCCATGGCCGCCTGCGGCGCGTTCCCCGCGAGGCTCGCCCCGGCGCCGATGCCCGCCTTGATGAGCACGCCCTTCCACAGGGCGTAGTTCAGGCCGTCGCGCACGCCGAAGATCTGCCCTGACGTGACGTGGAAGGCGCCCTTGCGGTTGAGGCCCTGGTCGACCAGGACCCGGAGGATCTTCCCGAAGATCCCGGTGGCCTTCTGGATCTTGCTCATCACGCGCAGGAACATCGAGGTCGCCTTGTAGAACGCGGAGAGCACGAACGCCGCGACGCTCGCGCCGAACGACCACGGCCCTGTGGCGAGCGCGACGAGCCCGCGGGTGATCAGCCACGCGACCAGCTCGGCGAGGATCGACTCGATGAGCGCCTTGATCGCCTCGGCGAGCATCCGGCACCAGCTCGCGATCTGCTGCACGTTCGACGCCTCGTGGCCCGCGGCCGCGATCGCGGCGGCGAGGGCGTCGAGCTGCTCGCGCGCGGCGGTGGCGTCGGCGCCCTGCCACTGCGTCATGTTCGCGCCGACCGCCGCGCCCGTCTCGGTGGACAGGGAGTTCAGCGACTCGGCGACCTTGCCCCACGCGTCCTCGACGCGCTGCATGTCGCCGGGCGAGCCGGAGACGTACTCGATCGCGTCGTTGAACGGCTCCACCAGCTCCAGGACGATGCTGAGCCCCGCGGACGCCAGCGCGAACACCGGGTCCTTCATCGCGCCGAGGACCTCCATGCCGAGCCCGGTGATCTCCCCGGGGATGGCCGCGGCCGACGTGAGCCGGTCGTCCCCGGCGATGGTGCCCCAGATGTTCTGGGCGAGGCTCGATCCGGTGGTGACTACGGGGATGTTCGACACGTGTTCATCTCCACGACTTGGGGGATTTCGAGTGGATCGAGCATACTGTCCCGCCGCGACGCCCGGCCGCCGCGGACAGCGGCGGGGGCCCGGACGTCCGCCCGGGCCCCCGCCGCCCCCTCTGAGAATCGAGTCTCGTTGCGGTGCAGTCGCTTACGGCACCGTGTATCCGGCGGCCCTGACCAGCTCGTACCACTCGGGGCGCGTCAGCGGCACCTCCGAGCCCTGCGCGGAGCCGGTGATCCGCTCGATGTTCGTGGTGCCGATGACGACCTGCATGTTCGCCGGGTGGCGGGTGATCCACGCGACGGCGATCGCGATCGGCGGCACGTCGTACTTCTTCGCGAGCCGGTCGACGACGGCGTTCAGCTCGGGGTACCGCTCGGAGCCGAGGAACGGCCCGTCGAAGAACCCGGCCTGGAACGGCGACCACGCCTGGACGGTGATGTCGTGGAGGCGGCAGTAGTCGACGATGCCGTCGTCGCGGCTGATCGACTGGTCGAGGCCCTGCATGTTCGCGGCGATGCCCTGCGCGATGAGCGGCGCGTGCGTGATCGACAGCTGCACCTGGTTCGCGACGAGCGGCTGGTTCACATACTTGCGCAGCAGGTCCATCTGGCGCGCGGTGTGGTTCGAGACGCCGAACGCTCGCACCTTGCCCGCGGCGGCGAGGTCGTCGAACGCGCGGGCGACCTCCTCGGGCTCGACGAGCGCATCGGGCCGGTGCAGCAGGAGGATGTCGATGTAGTCGGTGTCGAGCGCCGCGAGCGACTCGTCCACGGACTCGGTGATGTGCTCGTACGAGAAGTCGAAGTACGGGCCGGGGTGCATGATCCCGGTCTTGGTCTGGATGACCAGGCGCTCGCGCTCCGAGGGCGTGAGCTTCATGGCCTCGGCGAAGCGGCGCTCGCAGCCGTGGCGGCCGCTGCCGTACAGGTCCGCGTGGTCCACGAAGGTGATCCCGGCGTCGACGGCGGCGCCGACGATGGCGCGCACCTCCTCGTCGGTCTTCTCCTGGATGCGCATGAGCCCGAGCACCACGTTCGGTGCGGTGATGTCGGTGCCGGGCATGGTGAAGGTCTTCATCTGGTTCCTTGTTCGTCAGGCGGCGGACAGGCGGGCGACCTGTTCCGGGGTCAGTTCGAGTCCGGCCGCGCCGGCCGAGTCGCGGATGCTCTCGGGGCGCGAGGCGCCCGGGATCGGGATGACGACGGGCGCGAGCGCGAGCTGCCACGCCAGGGTCACCTGGTAGACGGAGACGCCGAGTTCGGCGGCGACCTCGTTGAAGGCGGCGTGGCGCGAGCCCAGTTCGGGCGCGCTCTTGATGCCGCCCAAGGGGCTCCACGGCAGGAACGCGACGCCGAGCTTCGCGCAGTGGTCGAGTTCGGCCTCGCTGGAGCGGAACCGCGGCGAGAACTGGTTCTGCACCGACGCGAGCCGCCCGCCGAGGATCGCGTTCGCCTCGTCGATCTGCGCAACGGACGCGTTCGAGATGCCCGCCTGCTGGATGACGCCCTCGTCGAGGAGGTCGCGGATCGCGCCGACCGAGTCGGCGTACGGGACCTTCGGGTCGGGGCGGTGGAACTGGTAGAGGCCGATGGCCTCGACGCCGAGTCGCTTCGCGGACGCCTTGACGGCCTCCTTGAGGTACTCGGGGCGCCCGTCCTGCGTCCACGAGCCGTCGCCGGGGCGCAGGTGGCCGCCCTTGGTGGCGACCAGGACGCCGTCGGCGCCCGGGCCGTACGACCCCAGGGCCTTCGCGATCAGGGCCTCGTTGTGGCCGACCTCGTTCGCGTCGCGGTGGTAGGCGTCGGCGGTGTCGATGAGCGTCACGCCCGCGTCGAGCGCGGCGTGGATCGTGGCGACCGACCGCTCTTCGCCGGGGCGGCCCTCGATGGACATCGGCATGCCGCCGAGCCCGATCGCCGATACCTGCCGGTTGCCGATGGTGCGCTGCTGCACGGTGCACTCCCTGCTGATTGGCGGCGCGCCCCCCGCGCCCGCCGGCCGACGGATGTCCAGGCCGATGCTAGGTATTCTCGATCTAGAAATCCAACAACTGGCGTTTCTGGTATTGAGAACCCGGGGGAATGATTCATGGACCTGCGGCAGATGGAGTACCTGGTCGCGCTCGCCGATGAGAGGCAATTCACACGGGCGGCCGAGCTCATGGGCATCTCCCAGTCCGGCCTGTCCGCGGCGATCCGCAGCCTGGAGGACGAGCTCGGCACCGCCCTGTTCACCCGCACCACCCGCCGCGTCGAGCCCACCGAGGCGGGCTTCGCGCTGCTGCCGTACGCGCGCATGATGCTGGAGCAGGCCGCGGGTGCCCGCGACGCCGTCGTCAAGGCCAGCCGCGCCGTCTCCGGGTCCCTGTCGATCGGCGCGGAGCAGTGCCTCGGCCTCATCGAGGTGAGCCCCCTGCTCGACCGCTTCCACCGCCGCCACCCGCAGGTCGAGACCATGTTCACCCAGTGCGGCTCCCACGACCTCATCGGCATGGTCCGCGCCGGGGAGCTCGACGTCGCGTTCGTCGCCACCGACCGGCGCCTCTCGGGCCTGCCGCACCGCGAGATCGGCCGCGAGCCCCTCGTCGTCGTCACCCCGCCCGACCACCACCTCGCCGCCCGCGCCTCCGTCCCCTGGGCCGCCCTCGACGACCAGGACTTCGTCGACTTCGGCGCCGCCTGGGGCGTGCGCACCCTCAACGAGTCGGCGTTCGCCGCCCGCGGCCTGCGCCGCCGCGTGCGCTGCACCGTCAACGACGTCCACACCCTCCTCGACCTGGTCTGCCGCGGCCTCGGCATCGCCGTCGTCCCGCGCCACGTCGCCGCGAAGCCCCAGGCGAGCGCCCTGCGCGTCCTCCCGCTCGCCGACGAGGACGTCCCGCAGTGGACCGTCTCGGTCGTCTCCACCGCCTGGGACCAGGCCGACTCGCCCGCCGCCCACCTCCTCGAACTCCTCGAAGAAGGCCAGGTCCCCGACACCGTCCCGGCCGCCGCCTAAGAAACTTTGAAAAGTTCCGCCGGGGATGTCGAAAACCGCCGACCGGCCCCGTCGTCCCGGTGAAAGGTAAGACCCGACCGGCCACCAGGAGGCAGCCATGAAGTACGTCATCCTCATCCACTCGAACCCGCAGCCGTGGGGCCACCCCACCAGCGACTACCTCGCCGAGCACCAGGCGCTCCCCGCCGAGCAGCGCGAGCGCCTGAACGCCGAGTTCGAGCGGCTCCTCACCGAGATGAGCGCCAACGGCGAGCTCGTCGCCGCCGAAGCGCTCGCCGACCCGTCGACGTCCGAGCTCTACCGCTGGAGCGGCGGCGAACCGCTCGCCACGGACGGCCCGTACTCCGAGACCAAGGAGCACCTCGCCGGGTTCTTCCTCATCGACGTGTCCGGACCCGAACGCGCCCAGGAGATCGCGCTCGCGTTCTCCGGCCCCGGCGAGACCGTCGAGCTGCGCCCCGCGATGTGGCCCGGCGGCGAGGAGCACTGATGGACTCCGGTGTCGAGGACGTGTGGAGGCGCGAGTCGCCGCACGTCCTCGGCGCGCTCGTGCGCCGCTACGGGCACTTCGACGCCTGCGAGGACGCCGTCCAGGAAGCCCTCCTCTCCGCCGCACTGCACTGGCCCCGCGAGGGGCTGCCCGCCAACCCCCGCGGCTGGCTGATCCGCGCCGCCTCCCGCCGCCTGGTCGACGCCCTCCGCTCCGACCGCGCCCGCCACGACCGGGAGGACACCGCGAACCGCCTCGAACCAAGTGAACCACCGCCCACCGACAGTGACGACTCCCTGCACGTGCTCCTGCTGTGCTGCCATCCGTCGCTGACCCCCGCTTCCCAAGTGGCCCTGACCCTCCGGGCCGTCGGCGGCCTCACCACCGAGCAGATCGCCGCCGCGTTCCTCGTCCCGCCCGCCACCATGGGCCAGCGCATCAGCCGCGCCAAGGCGAAGCTCGCCGCCGCGGGCGCCCGCCTCGGCGACGTCACCCGCGCCGACCTGCCCGCCCGCGTCGAGTCCGCCCGGCAGGTCCTCTACCTCGTGTTCAACGAGGGCTACACGGCCTCCGGCGGGATCAACCTCATCGACGTCTCCCTCACCGCCGAAGCGATCCGCCTCACCCGCGAACTGCGGCAGCGGCTCCCGAGCGACACCGAGACCGCCGGGCTCCTCGCGCTCATGCTCCTCACCGAGGCCCGCGCGCCCGCCCGCACCGACGCCGCCGGCGACCTCGTGCCGCTCGCCGACCAGGACCGGTCCCGCTGGGACGCGAGCCTCATCGCCGAAGGCGTGTCGCTGCTGGAGCAGGCGCTCCCGACCGGCCCGGTCGGCCCCTTCCAGCTCCAGGCCGCCATCGCCGCCGTCCACGACGAGGCCGCGGCCTACGCCGACACCGACTGGCCGCAGATCGCCGAGCTGTACCGGATGCTCGACGCCCTCGCGCCGAGTCCGGTCGTGACCATGAACCGCGCCGTCGCCGTCGCCATGACCGACGGCCCCGACGCCGCCCTCGCCATGCTCGACCCGCTCCTCGCCGAGCCCGGTCTCGACCAGCGCCACCGCCTCCACGCCGTCCACGCCCACCTCCTCGACCTGGCCGGGCGCCGAACCGAAGCGCGCCAAGCGTTCCGCGAAGCCGCCCGCCTCGCCACCAGCACCCCCGAGCAGCGCTACCTCCTCCGCAAGGCCGGATGACCGCTCGGCGCACGTTCGGCGCACCGAACGCGCCGTCCGGCGCAGCGGGCTTGCCGCCGCACCACCATAAATCGATAATTCTCAATGTCAAGTTCCAACGCCATCGCTCCACCGTCCCCCTCATGACGACCACGGCCCTCACCCCGGGAACCGTCGACGCCGACTGATGCGCCCGTACTCCCAAGGAGGGCACATGCACGGCATCCGCCGCCGCATCAGACCGCTCATCGCCACCCTGTCCGCACTCGCGTTCGCCGCCGCGACCGCCGTCGCGATCCTCATCGCCAGCCCCGCGCAGGCCCAGACCTGCAACGGCTACGTCGGCCTCACCTTCGACGACGGCCCCAACCCGGGCACCACCAGCAGCCTCCTCAACGCGCTCACGTCAAACGGCCTGCGCGCCACCATGTTCAACACCGGCCAGCGCGCCGCGAGCAACCCCGGCCTCGTCGCGGCCCAGGTCAGCGCGGGCATGTGGGTCGGCAACCACTCCTACACCCACCCGCACATGACGGGCATGTCCGCCTCCCAGATGGCCCAGGAGATCTCCAGCACGCAAGCGGCGATCCAGCAGGGCGGCGGCGGCACCCCCGTCCTGTTCCGCCCGCCCTACGGCGAGACCAACGCGACCCTCAAGTCCGTCGAGGCCCAGTACGGTCTGACCGAGGTCCTGTGGAGCGTCGACTCCCAGGACTGGAACGGCGCCAGCACGGCCGCGATCGTCAACGCCGCGAACAACCTCCAGAACGGCGGCGTCATCCTCATGCACGACGCCTACCAGAACACCATCAACGCCATCCCGCAGATCGCGTCCAACCTGCGCGCCCGCGGCCTGTGCGCGGGGATGATCTCCCCGTCGACCGGCCGCGCCGTCGCCCCCACCGGCTCCGGCGGCGGTGGCGGCGGGGGAGGGGGCACGGGCACCGACCTGCTCCGCTCCACCTCCGCGGGCAAGTGCATCGACGTGCCGAACGGCAGCACCGCGAACGGCACCCGCGTCCAGCTCTACTCCTGCTACGAGGGCGCCAACCAGCAGTTCACCGTGACCGCCGCGCAGGAGCTGCGCGTCCTCGGCAAGTGCCTGGAGCCCTCCGGCACCGGGAACGGCTCGCTCGCGCAGATCAACACGTGTTCCGGTGCGGCGAATCAGAAGTGGACGTTCGGCTCCGACTCCACGATCCGCAACGCCGGCACGGGCCTGTGCCTCGACGTGTACAGCTCCTCGGACGGCGCCGCCGTCCAGCTCTACTCGTGCTGGACCGGCACCAACCAGAAATGGACCCGCGTGTAAACACCGAAGCCGGTCCCGCGGCCGAGCCGCGGGACCGGCGTTCCCGAGCGAATACCGGACGGTAACCATTGGGCCTCCGCAGTGGAAGCGGTGCCAAGCGCGCGAGACCCATTGAACTCCAATGCATCGAGGTCATAGACTCCGCAGATGCCTCTCACCCCTAGAGCGGCGGCCGTCGGGGTCGACCTCGGGTCGTCGACGACAACTGTCTCCATTAGACGAATATCCGAGCCGGGGACGCGGGACGTGCGCCACTCGCCCACCCGGGCCGAGGCCACCTGGTCGGCGCCGGGCGACGAATCGGCGCTCGTGGGCCTCGCCGTCCCCGCCACCTGGAGCGCGACCCGGCGACGCGCCCACGCCGAGGCCGCCGCCGAAGTCGGCTTCACCCCCTCGTTCCTGGTCTCCGAACCCGAGGCCGCCGCCCGCCACTACGCCGAAGTCCAAGGGAGCGGGCTCGACCCGGCCGCCCAGCTCCTCGTCTACAGCCTCGGCGACGCGACCTGCCACATCGCGCTCGTGCGCCGCGACGGCGACCGGTACACCGTGGCCGCCGCGAAGAGCGCCGACGGCGTCGGCGGCCGGGCCTTCGACCGGCTCCTGCTCGACCACCTCGCGTCCCGGCTGCGGTACAGCGACCCCAAGTACTGGTCGCGGCTCCAGATCCCCGGCGAGACCGCGTTCCGCGACGAGGTCCTCGACGAGGTGCGGACCGCCCGCGAGCACCTGTCGGCCCATCCGTCGGCGACCGTGGTGCTGCCGGGCCTCGGGCGCGACCTGCGCCTGACCCACGAGGACGCCGACCGGTGCCTCGCGCCGGTCCTGCTGCGCACGATCGGCCTCGCCGAAGACGTGCTGTGCGACGCCGGCGCGGTGGCCGACGACGTCGCGGCGGCGCTCCTGGTCGGCGGCGGCAGCCGCACCCCGCTCGTCGCCTCCGTCCTCGGCCACCACCTCGGGATCGAACCGGTCGTGCCCGACCTGCCCGAGCTCGCCGTGGCCGAGGGCGCGGCGCTCGCGGGGCTCGCCCGCATCAGCATCGCGGCCGAAGCCGCGGACCCGGCGCCGTCCTGGCACGGGCGGCTGCGCACGAGCTCCGACGTGCTCGCGACGATGCTCGTCGTCCTCTTCGCGATGGCGGCCTTCGCCGGTGTGGCCCTGCTCAACCGCTCCGGTGTGGACTCCGACGACATCGACGCCGACAGCCCGAACCTCTCGGTCCCCAACGAGACCGGCACGGCGGAGCCCGCCGCCCCTTCGCCGCCCGAAGGCGAGTCCGCGCCCGTCGAACCGTCCGAAGAGGACGACACCGTCGCGGCGCCGTCCGAACCGCCGCCCACGTCCCAGGACCCCGCCACGTTCCCTCCCTCGGCCTCGCCCGTCGCCGAGGCGGACGCGGCGCTCCCGGACGCGGTGGGCCGGACCCTCGCCGACGCGCTGGCCCTCCTCGCCGACGCCGGGTTCACCGACGTCAGCGCCGAGGGCCAGCGCGTCACCGGCAACACGGACTACGCGAATTGCGAGGTCACCGCGCAGAGCCCGGAGCCCGGTAGTACGCAGCCGCTCGACGCCCCGGTCGTGCTCGCATACGCGTACCGCGGCAGCGACCACTGCTGAGACCACCGCTGCAGGGCGCCAAGCCCTCCTACACCGCGACGGGTTCCGGCTCGGGCGCGCTCTCGCGGGTGCGCCCGAGGTTGAACACCCCCACGGCCACGGCGACGACGGCCGCCGCGAGCGGCACGAGCAGCGCCGCGCGGTACCCGTCGAGGAGCGCCCCGGGCGCATTCGAGGCGGTGGCGGCGACGTTCACCGCGGCCACGCCCGCGAGCCCGAGGGCCGCCCCGAACTGGAACGAGGTGTACAGCAGGCCGCCCGCGAGCCCCTGCTCGTCCTCGGCGATCCCGTTGGTGGCGATGATCGTCATGGGGCCGTAAGCGAGAGTGAACGCCAGGCCCACGAACACCAGGCTCGGCAGCAGCTCCCAGTACGTCGAGTCGTGCCCGGCCGTGAGGAACAGCGCGAACGCGACCGCGGCCGACGCGAGCCCGGCCAGCAGCACCGGGGCGTTCCCGAAGCGGCGCACCAGCTTCGGCGTCAGGGTCGGCGCGAGCGCCACGTCGATGCCCATGACGAGCATCGCGAGGCTCGCCTCGATCGTCGTCCAGCCGCGCAGCTCCTGGAGGTACAGCACCGCGAGGAACTGGAACCCGAAGAACCCGGCCATGAAGAGCATTCCGATGACGTTGGCGCGCAGCAGGGAACCGGATTTGAAGATCCCGAGCCGCACGAGCGGCGCGGCGTGGCGGCGCTCGACCGCCACGAACGCGGCGATCAGCAGTGCGCTCAGCGCGATCGTCCCGGCCGTCCACCCGAGGCCGACGTGCGTGGCGCGCTCGACCCCGAGCACGAGCACCACGACCGCCGCGGTGACGGTGAGCCCGCCGAGCACGTCGAACCGCCGCCCGTCCCGCTCCGGCGGTGCCTGCTTCGGGATGAGGAGCATCGCGGCGAGGAGCAGCACCAGCGAGAGGCCCACAGGCATGAAGAACACCCACCGCCAGTCGAGCGCGGTGAGCAGCCCGCCGATGACCATCCCGAGCGTGAAGCCCCCGGCGCCGATGGCGCCGTAGATCATCAGGGCCCGGTCGCGCTTGGGGCCCTCCTCGAACCCGGTGGTGATGATCGACAGCCCGGCGGGCGTCATGAACGCGGCGGCGAGGCCGGTGACGAACCGGGCGGCCACGAGCACGGCCCCGTTCTCGGCGAGCCCGCCGAGGCCGGAGAACAGCAGGAACACCAGCAGTGCCGCCAGGAACACGCGGCGGCGCCCGAGGATGTCGGCGGCCCGGCCGCCCAGCAGCATGAAGCCGCCGTAGCCGAGCACGTAGGCGCTCACGACCCACTGGAGCGACCCGGTGGACAGCCCCAGGTCGTCGCGGATCGAGGGCAGGGCGATGTTGAGCATGGCGATGTCGATGCCCTCCAGGAAGATCGCTCCTGAGAGGACGAGCAGCACACCCCATTCACGGGCTTTCACGGGTTTCTCCTCTTGACGGGTTTCCAATGCCCGCCAATCGTCGGCCCGCGCGGGTGCGGGAACAACGGCGAAGATCGCAACGTTCATTCAGTCAGGCTTACCGATGGAGGACCCCGTGGAACGCGACGAACTCGAATGCTTCCTGATCCTGGCCGAGGAGCTGCACTTCGGGCGCACCGCCGCCCGCATGCGCCTCTCCCGCGCCCGCGTCTCCCAGCTCGTCCAGCGCCTCGAACGCCGCCTCGGCGCGCCCCTGTTCGAGCGCACCAGCCGCTCCGTCGTGCTCACCGACCTGGGCGCGCGCTTCCGCGACGACGTCGAGCCGCACCACCGCGCCATTGAACAGGCCCTCGCCCGCGCCGCGGCCGCCGCGAGCGGCTTCGGCGGGACCCTGCGGGTCGGCTTCTCCGCGTCCCTCACCGGCGAGATCGCCCTGAACGCCGTGGACGCCCTCCGCGCCGCCCACCCCGAACTCGCCGTCGAGATCTGCGAGATGTCGTACACCGACCCGTTCTCGCAGGTGCGCGACCGCTACTACGACGTGCTCCTCATGGAACTCCCGGTGCGGGAAGACGACCTCGGCAAGGGCCCGACCCTGCTCACCGAGGGCCGCATGCTCGCCGTGGCCGCGGACCACCCGCTCGCCGCGCGCCCCTGGCTCACCATGGACGACCTCGCCGCGGTCGACCTGATCGCCACCGACGGGGACCTCCCCGACTACCGCCGCGCCCTCCAGTCCCCGCCGCGGACTCCTTCGGGCCTGCCGATCCCGCAGGGGCCCATCGTCATCAGCCTCCCGGAGGCGCTGGTCTTCGTCGCCGCGAACAAGGGCGCCCTCCTCGTCGGCGCCCACACCGCGGTCTACCAGTCCCGGCCCGGCATCGCCTACGTCCCGGTCGTCGACGCCGAACCCGTCCGCTACGGCCTGGTCTGGCGCGCCGAGGAGCGCACCGCCGCGATCGACGCCTTCGCCGCCCACGTCACCGCCGCGATCCCGGCCGCCGACCGCCTCCTCACCCCTGCCGCCTAGGCCTTCATGACCCTGAGCAGCGCGGGCAGCCCCTTGGCGAGCCCGTCCCGCTCTTCTTCGCTCATCGCCGACGCCCACGCCTCGTACCGGGCGTGCAGCACCTCGGCGGCCTTCCGGTGCAGCTTCCTCCCGGCCGCGGTGATCTCCAGCCGGTAGAGCCGCCGGTTCCCGGGGTCGCGCTCGCGGACGACGAGGCCGTCGGCCTCCAGGTCCGCGACGAGCCGGCTCACGCTGCTCTTCTCCAACCCGAGCCGCTCGGCCAGCTCCCGCTGCGACATGCCTGCGTGGAAGTCCAGCTCATGGATCGCGAACAACTGCGACATCGACATCGCCCGCCCCGGGACCACGTCCGCCATCAGGGCGAACTCCGCGGTGCGCACGACGTCCATCAGGAGATGGTGCAGGTGCTCGGCGTCGTGTCTCATAGTTGCATCCTACAACCAATGGCGCTACCCTCAAAGTTGTAGAGCACAACTATGAAGGAGCCCGCGATGCACGACCACCCGCACAACCACTCCCACGGCGGAGCGATCGAAGGCCGCCACAGCCGCGTCTACAACCGCCTCGCCCGCCTCCTGATGAAGCCCCAGTACCGCCGCATCGCCGCCGACATCGCGTCCTCGGCCCCGCACGGCGCCGCCGTCCTCGACATCGGCACCGGCCCCGGCCTCCTCCTCCGCTCCCTCGCCGCCACCCGCCCCGACCTCCGCCTCACCGGCATCGACATCGCCCAGGACATGATCGACCACGCGTCCAACAACCTGGCCGACCTGCGCGTCGACCTCCGTGCGGCCGACGTCGCGAATCTCCCCTTCGAAGACGACGCCTTCGACCTCGTCGTCACGACCTACAGCTCCCACCACTGGGAAGACCCCGCCACCGCAGCCGCCGAAATCCGCAGAGTCCTCCGCCCCGAAGGCCGCCTCCTGAACTACGACTTCGAAAGAGCCCCTTTCACAACCCTGGAATCCGCCCTCCCCCAGACCTCCCGCACGAAGTTCCGAGCCCCATGGTCCCTGGTAATGAAGACGATCCGCTTCGAAGCCCGCCCACCGATGACCGAACAATGACGGCGCGATGCCGGGCGCTCATACCGTCCCGGGCATGAACCTGAACCCGCTGTCGCCCGAACTCCACCAGCTGGCCGAGCAGACCGACCTCGGCGTCCACCGCGCCGAATACCAACCCCGCCCGGCTCCGTTCGCCATCCCGCTCGCAGTCGCGCTGACGATCTATGCGCTGGTCATCGCCTGCCTCGCCGGAAGCAACATGCTGGAGAACAGCTTCGGCGTCATCATGCTGGTCGTCTTCACCGTGTTCATCGGCCTCGGGGTCCTCAACCTCCTCCACATGAAGCGCAAGTCAGGCGCCTCCGACGAGCTCCACCTCTTCGACCACGGCCTCATCGTCAAGGGCCCCAAGACCCTCGTCTCCCTCCACCACTGGGACGACGCCACCGTCTACCAGCGCCTCTTCCACTACCCCCAGACCGGCCTGACGACCTACAACTACCTCCTCGTCGCCCCCGACGGCGCCGCCATCAGCATCGGCGACCCCAAGGGCGCCACCACCTCCGCCGTCACCAACCTCCCGAACCTCGACCACTTCACCCTCGGCGCCGGCTTCGACCGCCCCGACCAGTGGGGCCCCGCCATCCAGGAGGCCATCACCCGCACCCAGCTCCCCGCCGTCCTCGCCCGCATCGCGAACAACGAGACCGTCGCCTTCGGCCCCCTCACCCTCAACCGCGACACCCTCACCGTCGGCACCGCCATCCCCCTCACCGGCCTCCAAGACGCCGCCGTCAAGGACGGCACCGCCGTCTTCAAGTCCTACAACCGCTTCTTCAAGACCCGCGAACCCGTCTACGCCATCCTCAACTTCTTCGTTTTCAAAGAAGCCCTCCAAACCCAGACCGGCCGCCCCTGGTCCTAGCCGAAACCAGATGCACCGGAGCCGCCCGGTATGCCAGAGTCGCAGGAACCCTTCTCAGAAACGGAACCGAGCGATGAACGAGACCCTGACCCTCTGGCGCCCATGCGGTCCCGCCGAACTCGAACTCGTCCGCGCCTCCGGATGGACCGCCTGGCCGCCGCGCCTGCCCGACCAGCCGATCTTCTACCCGGTCCTCAATGAGGAGTACGCGACGAAGATCGCCCGCGACTGGAACGCCCCGCGCGCCGGCGTCGGCTACGTGACCCGCTTCAACCTCGACGGCGCCTTCGCCCAGCGCTACCCGGTCCAGCAGGCCGGCGGGCGCACCATTCTCGAACTCTGGGTCCCGGCCGAGGAACTCGACGACTTCAACCGCCACATCATCGGCACGATCGAAGTAGTCGCTGAATGCCGCCAAGGTGGCGAGCCAGCCCGGTGAGCCGCTTACCTGCTCTCCTCCACGGCGGTCAGGAAGTCTGAGAGCCGACGCGGGAGGGTCATCCCGGTGAGCATGGCGACATGCCCGCCGGCACACCGCACGACCTGCGGCGGCCGCACCAGACCCTCGACCAGGGCAAAACTTGCCGAAGGCGGCACGATGTGGTCGTCCGCGGTGACGGCAACCAAGACAGGCACATCGAGACTCCCTATCCGCGCCGGTCGGCCGAGAACCGTCCAGCTCCCGTCCTTCAGACCATTGCCTCGAACGTAATCCACAAGATCGAACAGCAGCGCACCCGGGACGGGCGTCTGCTCCCACACCCACCGCGACAACGGCCCCGCCACCGACCGCCACTTCTGATTGCGCCGACGCCGCCACGTCTGCCGCGCCGTGCGCAGCGCCACCGGACGCAGCCAATGAAAGCTCTCCCGCACCAGCGACGCCGGCACAAGCCCGCGCCCATCAAGCGTGAGCACCGGCATCAACCACCTCGACCGCAAAATGCCACCCAACCGGCCCGCCGCCGCAGTATCTACAAGCGGCGCAATCGCAGTCAACGACGCCAACCTGCTATCCCCAAGCGCCGCATGCGCAGTGATCGCCAACGTCCCGCCCAGGCAGTACCCGACCAGATGCACCTCAGCTCGCCCGCTATGCTCCCGAACCGCCTCCTCGGCCGCCAGCAGCGTCTCGGCATAGACATCAAATCCATGCCCCGCCTCCGCCGCCCCTGGCACCCCCCAATCGAGCAGGTACACATCACGACCCCTGCCGATCAACGCCCCGATGAGGCTTCGCCCTGGCGCGAGATCCAACACCCACGACCTCGTGACCAGCGAATGCACCACCAACACCGGCGTCCCCGCCCCACCCGGATAGTGCCGCACCACCACCCTCCCCGCACTCCACACGACCGACGAATCAGTCACCGGCACCGAAGCCCGATGCAACCCCGCCGCCACCTCAACCACATGAGCCCACCCCGACACCGCGGCCAGTCCCCGCACTACCCCACCCCGAACCCACCGCCCCACCCGCACAACCCCGTTGCCCCGCAACAGGCACCGCTCAGTCGAACTCAAACGAGACATCATCAAACCCACCAGTGTCCCACGCTGGTTCGCCGTCGTGCTGCTCCGCGGCGCGACCGACGGACGGGTCCCCACCGATTCCGGACCGCTCGGAGCTCTCCTGGCAACGGGCGCCCTCGGATGGTCGGCAAGTCGGGGTTCAAGTCTCGGCCGGGGCGAAATACTCTGGCAGGATGGCACCACTCACACCGGAGGACCGGTTGCGACTGGCCCGAGAGATGGACGAGACCCGGCTTCGCATGTTCCGCATGAACATGCTCCGGAAGCGGCCGGGCATCGACGCGGGGGAGCTGAAGCGCGCCGTCCTGGAATGGATGGGCGATGGAGGAATCCAGGACTTCGTGGACTCCGGCGGCGAGCGGCCCAAAGGGATGGACGCGGCGGTGGCGAACGGCCTTGAGCGCTCCTATTCCCGCCTCGGCGCCGTGTTCGACGCACTCGATGCGCCCTGGTCGCTCGCCGGGAGCCTCGCGGTCTCGGCCCGAGTCGAACCGGCGTACATGACCCAGGCGGGCGTGATCCTGGCCGTCAAGGACGAGCAGGTCGCGCAAGGCATCCTCGACGGTCTGAGGGAGGCCGGCCTCCGCCTGCTCAGCGTCACCGACCAGATGTGGGTCAAGAACTGGGACCACGAGCACGGCCGCCCGGCCGACCCCGACAACGTCGAGATCGAGCACCACCCGAACGGTCTCGTCGCCGGAGCCCGCCTCGTCGACGAGACCGGCGACCGCGACCTCGAAGTCGACCTGATCTTCGCCGCCTCCGGCATCGAAGCCGAGATCACCGCCTCCGCCGATCCACTGGAGATCCTTCCCGGGCAGGTATTCCGGGTCGCCCGCACCGGCCATCTCATCGCCCTGACCCTCCTGTCCCTCGGCGACCCCGGCAGGCAGCCCCAACCCGACGAGTTCGCCGAAATGGACGCCTTCGCCTCCGAACAGGCCTTCACCGGCATCCGCGAACGAGCCGACCTCACCGCATTGACAAACGCGGCCACCCCCGACGACTGGCGCCTCGCCTGGCAAGCCGTCGACCTCATGGCAACCCGAAGCGCCACCAGATCCCGCAACCTCCGCACAGAACTAGCAGCATTCCTCGCCGAATCCGAAGGCTGAACCCCACCACCGACACCGAGCACAAGCAGTCAAAAGGCCCAGACCATCTGGTCTGGGCCTTCTTGTCTTGTAGGCGTTCGACGAGCAACACCAGCGCAAAGCCCTCCTTGTGATGGCCACGGGTACCGGTAAGACCCGCGTCGCGATCGCCCTGGTGGACAAGCTCATGCGTGCGGGCTAGGTCAAGAACGCGCTCTTCTTCGCCGATCGCCAGGCCCTCGTCAAACAGGCCACTAATGCATTTAAGAACTACCTTCCCGGTGCCGCGCCCGTGAATCTCCTCGAAGACCGGCACGCCGAAGGCCGGGTATTCGTCTCGACCTACCAGGCCATGATGGGCATGCTCGAGGAGCGCGTGCGATCGACGTCCCCCTAGCTTTCCCCCGCGTCGGCAAGCGCTACGACGAGCTCACCGAGGAAGAGCGGGACCAGTGGGGCGAGCTCGAATGGAACTCTGAGGGCGCCATCCCCGACCGCGTCGAGGCTGAAGCCGTCAACAAGTACCTCTTCAACAAGGACACGGTCGACCAGGCACTCAAGGCGCTCAAGGAGCACGGCATCAAGGTCGACGGCGGCGAACGGCTTGGCAAGACCATCATCTTCGCGTGCAACGAGAACCACGCCCAGTTCATCGCCGAACGGTTCAACGCGAACTACCCCGAGCACCTGGGCAAGTTCGCAAAGGTCATCACCCACAGGGTGACCTATGCAGGCTAGCTCATCGACGACTTCGCCGTATCGGACAAGGCCCCGCGCATTGCGATCTCGGTCGACGTGCTCGACACCGGCGTCGACGTGCCCGAGGTCGTTAACCTCCTCCTCTTCAAACCGATCCGGTCGAAGACCAAGTTCTGGCAGATGATCGGCCGCGGCACCCCGGCTGTGCAAGAACCTATTAGGGCCCGACGACGACAAGAAGGAGTTCCTGGTCTTCGACATCTGCGGCAACCTCGACTTCTTCGGGCACAACATGTCCTGCGGTGAGGGCCGCGTTGCGAAGCTGGTCGTGGAGCAGGTGTTCGAGCGCCGAGCCGAACTGATCCACGAGATCGACCTCCAGAACCCCGAAGCCTCCGCCGTCGATCCGGCCGAAGCCGACCCCGAAGGCAGCGAATCCGGCCTCCGGGCGGTGACCGCCCACCGCCTCCACGAGGAGACTGAGGGCATGAACCGCGAGAACTTCGTGGTGCGCCGGCATCGCCGCGGCGTCGAGCGCTTCGCCGAATTCCAGGCGTGGTCGTGGCCGCTCGACCGCGGAGCCCTCGAAGCGTTCTATGAGATCGCGGGCCTCCCCACCGGCTACCGGCCCAAAGAGGACCGCAGCCAAGAGACGCGCCGCTTCGACCTGCTCTCACTCAGATTCCATCTGACGCTCCTCAAGCACGAGCCGGGATTCGACCGCCTCCGCGACCAGGCATCCGAGGCCGCGCTGCTCCTCCTCGACCAGCTCTCGATCCCCGCCGTCGCCGCGCAGCACGACCTCCTCGAAGCCGTAGGCGGCAACGAATGGTGGGTCGACGTCACCGTCCCGATGCTGGAGCGGATGCGCCACCGCCTGCGCGGCCTGGTCTGCCTCATTGACAAGTTCCGCACCAAGATCCGCGCCTAAATGCACTCCCACTCAGACGGTCCTGTGGTCTGGAAGCTGTACCACAACGAGCCGAAACACCGAATCCGAGCTCGACCACCTCACCGAAGTCTTCATCCAGATCGGCTGCGCCATCCACGAAGACCTGCAACACGCTTCCGAACAGGCCGACGGCCTCGGCCTCTTCCTGCGCACCGTCAACGGCATGGACCCCGACGCGGTCCCCATCGCCCTGAACTCCTCGAATACCTCGGCCGTATCGACCAGAACGCGACACCGACCCTCGGATAGGGCTCTGGGCACCAGGCCATTCGTGATTGTCCTGGTGCCCAGACGGCATGTAACGGTCGTCTATGGTGCCGGTCGTCGGCCGCGCGGGGACGCCGACTCAAGCGCAGCCAATTGGCGAGCGGGGGATATGTAGGCGATCACCCAGTCGTGGGCACCAGAGGCGATGCAGGCCAAGAGAAACCAAAGAAGCTCATCCATGGGATATAGCATCGCCACCTCCAAGGTGGCAAGAAAATGCAGGTCAATACCAGCGTTGAGGCATGAAGCTACGCCGTAGCCGCATCCGAAAAGCGCAAAACAGAAGGCGCACCCGGATCCTAATACTCCAAATCTGAAAGGTTCCTGAGAAGGAGGCGGATTTCCGTATCGCAGGACACGTTGCCACTTGGGGAGTGACGCACTTCATGTTGATGACGTCTAAGCGGGATCAGGCTCCGGATCCCCCTGAGCCGGCAGATGATCGGTCAGTATTTCTCGCACCTCGTCCGTGGTGAGTTTCGCTTGGGCGGCGGTCGCCTCGAGCCAGGCCCGATCCGTCACCTTGCGGCCAAGCTCCTCGGCCAGACTTGGATCGCCTGCCAGCGCCTCGGCGAGGCGTCGAGTCCCCGCTCCTCGATTCTTACGCGGAGGAGCGGGAAGAGCCGTCTTCTCGTATGGTGTCAGGTCAGTCTCCCCTCGCTCTGCGTCGAGGGAGTCGGTTCGATGGTTGCGGTGGAAGAGAAGCGCTTCGCGGATCTCGCCTTGTGGCACTGGCAGTTCGGCGACCAGTTCTCGCTCGGTGGGAAGGCGACCATTGGTGGCGCTGAACGCCTTGCAGGCTCGCAACACTAGCGTGTAACGCTTCCTGATGAGTGGAGGAAGCTCTTCGTAATAGACGTTGGAGAGGAATCCGCGGAGGTGCCCGACGCAGTATGCCGAGGCAAACGGGGAGAACGGTCCCACGGTCGGAATGTATCCACCGATCGCCTGGGCCAGAGCCATGAGGCTCACCTGCTGGAGATCATCGAGCTGGTTGCGAAGCCAGAACTTCCGGCTCGCCCTTACGGCGAGAGGTCGGTGCGTCACGAGCAGCTCGTTCTCAAAGTGCCGTTCCTCTTCGGAACCGAACGGGCTGCGGAGGAAGCCCCACGCGTCATCGTAGGCCCGGCTGCTCTCCGAGTACGGCGCGTCGGTCGTACTTGGGAAGTACTTCGTGAGGAAGCCGTCCAACCATGTTGGGCCGAGATCAATGCCGTCTCGGATCCTCCGCAGACTCGGAAGTCGGGGCCAATCGCGTTCCTCCTCCCACCGCACCACCTCTGCGGCACCGGCATTCGCGACGCCCGCGAATCGAATGAGGCTCAATCCCGATGACCTCCGAATCTCGGCGAGGCAGGATCCGATGCCTTCAACAGGTCGCCACCGGCCGAACGCCTGAATTCGGTTCACCTCGCCCGTGGACTCGGACGTTACAGCCAATTGCAGTGGATCAGAATCACTCACATATGGACAACGAGTGAGATTCGTGCAGGTAACGTGCATCCTTCGAAAATCAGGATGGCGTGCATGGCGGTGCCGCTCGTCCGAGGACTCGAGAACCCAGCGTGACACCGCGATCCCCTACAATTACCACAACTTGTTGCAGAAGCCAACTGTGTGGCCGATTCCAGACTCCATCCCTCCGAAGGAGCCCACCATGAGCGACCCTAGTGTCGGCAATCACTTCCACGGCAACACCGTGATCGGCATCCAGAACACCGGCGGCACCATCCACAACGTCCAGGTCAATCAACAACGCGCGCAAGCTGGTACACGCACCAGCACGCAGGAAGCCGCCGCAGTCCTGGAGGAGCTCATCCGCCGGATCCAAGAGGCGCAGCACCGAGGCGAAATCGCCGCAGAAGACGCAGAAGACGCCGTCACGATCATCGCCAACGCGCCGGCTGATGCTGAGAATGAAGAGTCCCGCTCCAGGCTGATCCGATTGATCAAGCGCGCCGGGAACATCGTCAACGGATGTGCGAGCACGGTGAAAGCCGTGACTGCGGCCGCAGATGCGATCAAGGCGATCGGCCAATGACGCGGGCGTCGATGCATGCGGGGCCCAGTGGTGACCAGGCGATCGGGATCGACAACCAGGGCGGCGTGATCCACAACGTCAACCTCTATCAGCAGACGCCGAGCGACAACCCCGCCCGCAACCTTGAAGTCGGCATTGAGCTGCTGAGCGCAAATCTCCCGCGCCGCGCGGCGCACTTCCTGGCCGCCGCATACGAACATGGAGTGAAGTCGAATCGGCTGCTGCTCCACTGGGCGCTCGCGATCTTGAGTGGACGCTCTGACATCGATCTGTCGGGCGAGGAGGTGAACCAGCTTGAGCACTGCATCAATGCCGTCGACTACGACAGCGCAGACAAGTGGTCGCAAGGCATGGAAGTCGTAGCGGGTCTCTTGCAGGCGACTGTTCTGAGCCGGAATGACGGGCTCGACCAAGCCGGGATCGAGGAGATCCTCCGACGAGCGCAGCGGCTGGACGCCGACATCAGAAGCGATGTGCTGCTGCACCTCGACCGCATCGTGAGCGGTTCGCTGTTCGAGTACCTCTGGGCCGACCACAGCGATCACGTCGGGCGCCTTCGAAACGCCGGTAACCGAAAGAAGCGGGTCCCCAAGTTCTTCATTCAGGACCAGAGTCCGCCACGAATGCCTACGTCCACTCCGTATAGGCCCAAATCCGGAGCCAAGGGGAGAGCAGTCGGAGGATGCTCAATCGCGGCAGTCGCATCTTTGCTGGTGCTCACCGCCCACCCCAGTCTCGTGGCGAGCGCGGTACTTGTGGTGGTGTCCGCGGCGGCGGCCGCGCTCGTCGTCAACTTCGGCAAGCCCCTAGCGCTGCGCGCCAAACGCATCGATGATCTTCGCATTGAACTCCGAGGCATCGCGAGCGACACGAGATGGCCAGGGCTCGATCCCCGGCAGCTGGCTTTTCACGAAGCGTTCGCGAGGCTGCTCGCGGTCGCGTTCGAAACCCGCACGCCTACCGGATTCACTCCTGCACAATGGCTCGTCGCGAACGAGCACATACGGGGGACGATGGCCGCGAACGTCACGCGTCTCTACTGCGATGGAAGGACTCAGCCCGGTGAACTCCGCTGGCTGGCAGAGCATCTCGCGAAGACACAGGCCGGTCATATGCGAACCGGACTACTTTGGGATCCGCGATTCGGTGTGCCGGACGAGGACAGGGCGAGGCTTGGCGTGACCGCAGGAGCAGCCCTGTTCGCAGCGACAGGATTGTTCGGAGGTGTACCGACCGGGGCGGGCGGGGCCTTTGGAATCTTCTTCGCGGCCGTCGCCATCGCAGGCGGTTTGTGGCTGGCGCTTCCCGGCGTCATCGAGCTCGCGATCGGGCCGCACTACTACGCCGAACGCAGGAGACGAGCTGACGAAGCGTTCAGGCAGGCTTCGCAAACGTACTCCGAATGGGCCGATTGGCTGTTGGACAGACCCGAGGACACCGAAATGGCCCAGTGGCTCGCAGCCGATCTGAGCTGGCTTCGGATCGAGGCGATGAATGCACTGCGCCTAACTCATCAGGACGTGATCGCGCACTTCGCAATCACGGAGCCAGCGGATGATGCGCGGGCCGCACGTGTACCATTCGGGCCCACGCGGTATTCGTCCTATCGTCTCAGAATCTTCCTCCTCACCGAGAACGGCGTCAGGGTCTACGGGGTCGAGCTCGACTTCACCGATGGCTCTCATTTCTCCCCCACGAGGGACAACTTCCGCTATGACGTGATCGTGTCCGCAAGAGTCGTCGAGATCGGCGTCCGCTACGGCGAGAGTCGCCGCGCGATCGTGGACCTCGATCGGGCTCCGCACCAAGGGCCTCGGGATTTTACTCTCGCCCACGCGCTGAGCCTCAGGCTCCAGAAAGGGGAGCTGAAAATCCTCATCGGCGCGAACCGCAACCGAGACCTCGTCAACGGCGGGTTCGAGGACCCGGATTCTCTCTTGTCCATCGACATCGAGTCCTCTGGCATCGGCGAGGGGCTCCGTATCCTCCAGGCGGTCGCGGGGGAGGGCAAAGGCTGGATCGAGACCGAGCGAGCCCGTCAGCGCCAAGTCATCCTCAAGGAGCGCCGTCGCCCGTCTCGCATCGAGGCGCCACCCACAGCAAGATCTCTGGCATTGGAAGGGCCTGAATCTGCTGCGTAGTAGCCCCGGTGTGAGTCAATGCCTGACTCGCCCGGGTAAGGGAGGCAGGTGTCTGTCATGCGGCGTAATGTCGGGCGCCATCGAACAGTCGAGTCGGGCCGTCGATGGTGGCAGGAGAGACCAGGAGAATCAGCATGGCGCCGCAGCACCAGAACATCCAACCCTCGGGGCCGTTCACCGTACTCGCACAGGACCAGCAGGGACGGCCGGTCAAGATCATCATTCCCGCTGGGGTGGCAAGGCTGGCCAATTCCGTTGGACCGCACACTGCTCAGCCGACTGTCGTGCCCTCTCGCACCGTCATCGAACGCCTGGTTCTCCATGGTGTGATTCCAAACGGGGAGCCCTTCTGGTTCGTGTACCTCAACGGAAAACGTCGTAGCCCCATTCACCCATGGGCGCAAGCCAACCAGGCCTTGTGTCGGGCGACGTTCTACAACGATCGGGTGAATTGCCTCAAGTGGGATTCCGACGGGCAGCTCTACTCTGCGACAGGGCTCGCGCAGGATCTGACATCAATGGCGACAGGCAGGAGACCCAAATCCCTTGACGGCCCGCAATTCTGGGTGAACAGAGCCGGCCAGGACCTGGTGGAAATCGCAAAACAGCATAAGATCTGGCCGTGAAGGCCGCCGCCAGGACGCCCTGTCGGTGGCCGTCCGTCGGCTTCGAGGTCTGAACGAACGGAACCGGTGATCAGCAACGCGCCCGGCCCGGGTCGGTGTCCGCTCAAGGCCGGGTCGTACGCGCGAGCTGCCGCTCCCGCAACTCAGTGAACATCAGCTTTCGAGTCGGGGACTCCGCCAGGCCGTCGTAGAGGGCCGCGGTGGTCCGCGGAGCCGTCGACCCCGGAAATGCCGACGGCGATGATGTCGAGCACCTCATCAGCCGCCGCGGCCACGAGCTCGGTACCGGCGGTCTTGGCGCCGTTGGAGAAACCGCGCGCGATGTCGCCGTCCTCGATGACGCGGCGGGCCGCGCACGTGTGCATCCGACGCCCGTACCCGATGCCGTCGATCCACGAATAGACCATGATCACGAGCTGGTGCGCCGAGCGGTCCCAGAGCGGATCACCGTCAGGCAACGCCGACAACGTCGGCAGCGCTGCGAACGCACGAGCGCCGACCGGAGGGTGGCCGTAGCGTCGTCTAAAGAGAAATAGCTGTAGGCCATCCATGAACCGTATTCGGCCCACAAGCCGAACCCGCACCCGCAAGGCCCGCCAATCAAGACGATCGCAACACTGTAAAGGCCCGGACTGAACGGCCCGGGCCTTGCTGTCTTGCAGGAATAATCGAGGCGTACGGGAACCTATACCCGCAGGTCATAGCGTTGGGCACTCAACTGAAATTGCCAGGTCTACACGGCGCTGGGGCGTGACCAAAGCGCGGCGATAGGGGCGGCGAGCACTCGGTCGCCAAGAGTGAACGAGCGCGGGCCGGTGTGCAGCACCGCGCCCCCGAGGAATCGGTCGCCGAGCTCATCGCGAAGCCAGGCGAGATGCCGACCGTCCTTCGCCGTGACCGCCGATGAGGACTTGATCTCGAAGGCGAACACGCTGCCGTCGGGGTACTCGGCGAGAAGGTCCACCTCATGGAGCTGGTCGTTCGTGCGCAGGTGGTGGAGCACCGGATCTGACTCGCCCAAGCGGGCCTCGACGCGGAGTTGACTGGCGACGAAGGTGTCGAGTATCCGCCCGACCATGTCGGCGTCGCGGCGGAGGCCCTGGCGGTCCACTTGAAGGACGGCGGCCGCAATGGCCGGATCGATGACGTATCGCTTCGGCGTCTTCGCGAGGCGTTTCAGACGGTTGCTCCACCACGCAGGCACTTCCTCGACGAGCAGGAGGTTGCCGAGCAGGCGGTCGTACGCCTGCGCAGTCCTACTGTTGATACCCGCAGCCTCGTACAAGGTCTTCGCGACCGTGACCCCGGCAGTGTTGAGGCAAAGAGCGTGCAAGTACCGCCGCAGCTTGATCGGATCCCGTCCGCTGTCGACGAGTTCGGCATCCCGCGATACCACTTGATCGACGTATGCCCTGAGCCAACGGTTCCTTGCTGACGCGCTCGACGCCAGGACGGAATCCGGGTATCCACCTCGGATCGCGAAATCCAGATAGTCATTGAGGCCCAGCTCTGTCTTCGCCCCTCCCAGTGCGCCCTGAGGATCAGACCGCAGACGGTCGAACAGCGGAGCCAGGTCCGCAGCCCCCTCGATCTCCCTCTGGACGAGTCCGTACATCTCGACCCGGATCGCACGCCCTGTCAGCGGCCATCCCTCGGCTTCGAGATCCGAACGGACGGAACCGGTGATGAGGAACGCCCCCGGTCCGGGCCGCGTGTCGACCGCACGTTTCACAGCACCGAGAACCTCCGGAGCCACCTGCCACTCGTCCAGCAGCACCGGCCGGTCCGCATCAAGGGCACCTTCAGGATCGGCGCGCACGACCGCCGCCTCAGCTTCGCGGTCGAGTTGGACCACAGTCCGCGCATGGCGCCGAGCCGTGGTCGTCTTGCCGCATGCCCGCGGTCCGACGATGAGTACGGCCGGAAATGCCTCCATGACCTCGTCGACCAGGTGGTCTGCGATGCGTGCAATATAATTGCTGTTCATGGTGGCACAATACCAAGATTCTGGGCTTCTCAATACCAAGATTATCGGCATGTTGATACCAATTTTCTCAGCATCGTCGACTGCTGGCCACAAGACGACTTGAGACGCTGCTACCGTTGTTCTGGTTCGCCTCCCCTCTGTAATCAAAGGAACTCGATGCAGCGGTGACCGACTCCAGTTCCCTCGGCTTCGGCCTCGATGCGGTCGGCCTTGACGACCGCCTGCTGCTCTTCAGTTTCGCGACCGCTCCGGAACGGCAGGACTACCTTTGGGTGCTGCGCGCCGTCGACATGGCGCGCGCCAGCTACCAGGTGGTCCTCTCCACCGACGCGGTCGCGAAATCTCTTGACGCGCTTGCTGAGCAGGACGACGCATGCCCACGTCCGGAAACGATCGAACTCGCCTCCCGCCTCGACGCACTCGTGGCCTGGCGGGTCCTCGACCGGACCCAGGACGCCACCCGCGCTGCGACACTGGCCGAGTTCCGCCGCAGACACTCGGTCTACCAGTTCACCGAAGCCGGCCACCGCGCTTACACCGCTGTCGAATCGGTTCTCGGCGCGCGGATGGACGACACTTCCCTCTCGAAGACCGTGTTCGCCGACCTGCTCGACGACCTCCGAGAACTCGCCACGGCCAACCGCGACGGCGACGGGCCGACGGTGCTGCGGCGGTTTAGGCGTATCGACCAGTCGCTCGCAGACGTCGCCGAACGTGCGGCCCGCTTCTACACGATGCTCGGCGACCTCACCCGCACCACCGAAGTGAACGCCGAGATCTTCCAAACCCATAAAGACGCGCTCATCACGCATCTGCGCGATTTCCACAACGAGCTTCAGCGCTACTCGCCCCTGCTCTACGAAGCCGCGACCGCCGTCGAGGCCGCAGGTATCGACCGCCTCGTCGAAGCCGCCGCCGAACAGGACGACCGCCCCTTCGGCACCTACGCCGCCCGCCTCGCCGACTGGGCCCGCCGCTGGGAAGGCGTCAAGGCCTGGCTCGCACCGCCGTCCGTGGAACTCGGCAGTGAGGTCGACCGGCTCTCGCACGCCACATTCAACGCGATCGCCGATATCACCGGCATGGTCCGCCAACTCGCCGACGCCCGGCGCGGCGGCGTCAGCCGCGAATCCCAACTGCGGCACCTTGCCGGCTGGTTCGCCAGCGCTCCCACCATGGACGCTGCACACGCCCTGTTCGACGTGGCCTTCGACTTGAGCGGCCCGAGGCACGTCAACCGAACGTACGACGAACCCGAGGTCCATGCCACCGCCGCCTCCTGGTGGGACACCGACGCCATCGAACTCTCCAAGACCCTGCTCGAAACCGGGCGCTCGAACGCCAACCGCGACACCCGCGGAGCAAAGGTCAAGCGCGACGAGACCGAGCGCCGCAGAATGCGCGAGCACCAGGCGGCTATGGCCCGCAGAGAGACCGAGTCCGCACTGGCGATGGCGGATGAGGCACGGGAGGACCTGGCCCGTGCGGTGCTCGACGAGCGCCAGTTCGCCCTGCTCCTGAGCCTGCTCGACAAGGCCCTCGCCCAGCGGCGCGGACCGCTCGTCCGGCCCGTCTCAGCGGTCGCCCACGGCATCAAGGTGACCGTGTCGCCCTCCGACCATGACACCACCGTGACCGCCAAGACCGGCACGCTGCGCCTTGCCGGGCTCGCACTCGCGGTCGAGCGGACGGAGACGCGCCGGTGAACCGATACGCCGAGGACATCGTCGACTACCAGCTCGCCGACTACCAGCAGGCGGCCCGGGCACTCCTGAAGCACCCCTTCATCTCCCGTGCATTCCCGGACGAGAAGACCATCGGCCGCATCCGGCGCTTCTCCGCGACGCTCGCACTCGACATGCGCGAAGCGTTCGGCTACCAGCTGATCATCCGAGGTGACACCGCTCGCCTGCTCCGCGTCAAGGACCGCCTCGACCCGACCCAGCCTGCCCTCACCCGCACCGGTCGCCGGTTCGGCCGCCGACAGTACGCCTACCTCGCTCTCCTCACGGCCTTGCTAGCCCGCACGGGTATCCAAACCACGGTCCGCGACCTCGCCGGTCTCCTAAAAGCCGACGCCAACCGCATCGTTGGCCTCGGCTTCGACGACGACAACCACGAACAGCGGCGAGCGTTCGTCGACACGGTGTCCTGGCTGGAGGAGCGCGGTGTCCTCCACACTGCGGACGGCTCCTCCGACGCGTGGCTGTCCGACCCCGATTCGCACGACGCCCTCTACGACGTCGACCGTGACGCTCTCTTCGCGCTGTGGCGTTCGCGCGTCATGCTCCAGACCGTCGACGGCGTGCGTGAACTCTTCGGCGAACGAGTCGCCTCAGATTCGGAGTCGGTGCTCCGCGAGCGCGCAGGGCAAGCCGCCAGGCGCGCTCTCGTCGAGTCGCCCGTGGCCTATTTCGCCGAGCACCCCGAACCCGTCGTCAACTTCCTGCGTGGCCGCCCAATCGCCGACGACCTTGAACGTTTGACCGGTCTGGTCTTCGAACGCCGCCGTGAAGGCGTCCTCCTGGTCGACACCGCCAGACTCAGCGTTGAAGCGTTTCCTCGAGAAGGCGCGGTCGCGAACGCCGCCCTGCTCGTCCTCGTCGCCGCCTGCGACCTCCACATCGACCCCGACCGTGACACGTCCGAACGCGACCTGCCTGTTCGGCGCAATGCAGCACTGGAACGAGCAATCGATGAGGCGATCCCGGTCGAGACCAGATTCGCCGTCGACCCCGACGCCGCCCCCGCAGCGCCGCCTGCGGAACTGGAAACCATCGTCACGCGCCCATATCTGGACGACCGGCAACTCCACGACGAGTTCATCGACATCATGCAGCGCCACCCCAAGAACTTCGGCCGCGACCACCACGCGGCCCCGATGCGACTCCTGGCCGACGCCCTCGACCTCCTGGAGCGGTTCCGTCTCGTCCGCCGTGTCGAAGGCGGCATCGTGCTGGAGCCGCTGGCGGGCCGCTACCGGGACACCGTCTTCCGCAACCGCTCTCGTGACCAATGAAAGGCCCGGACATGGCACGCTTCGCACCCACGAGGGCCGGCATCATCGGGCTCTGGGACTACGCCGACGAGGAGTTCGTCTTCGCCGACGGCTGGCTGGTCTGGCGCGGCCCTAACGGCTCGGGCAAGACCAAGGCGCTCGAATCCCTGTTCCCGTTCCTGTTCGACGGGAACATCTCTCCCCGGCGCCTCAACCCTTTCGCGTCCATAGACCGCACCATGAAGTCGAACCTCCTCTTCCGCGGCAAGGAGAACGGGCTCGGCTACGTCTGGATGGAGTTCTACGACGGCGAGCGGCACCTCACCATCGGGATCGGGCTGCGCGCCAACAAGTTCCAGGACGCCGTCAAGCGCTGGCATTTCGTGGTCGAAGGCCGGGTCGGCGTCGACTTCGGTCTCATCACGACCGACGATCGGGTCTGCAACCGCAAGGAGCTCATCGCCCAGCTCCCCGAAGGGGCGGTAACGGACCAGGTCCGCGACTACCGCGACCGCGTGAACACCGCCCTGTTCAGTCTCGATCCCGAACGCTACGAGCAGATGATCGAGCTCATCCTGACGCTGCGCAGGCCACAGCTCGCCAAGGAGCTCGACCCTGAGACCCTGTCCGACACCCTTTCGGCGGGGCTGCGCCCGATCGACGAGAAGCTCATCGCCGAGGCGGCGAAGTCCTTCGAAGACATGGAGGAAGTCGCCCGCACGCTCGCGAGCCTCCGCTCGGCCGACGAGCAGATCGAACGGTTCCTCACGCTCTACGGCACCTACGTCAGGGCCCACGCGAAGCTCGCCGTCGTCGCGGTCGACGCCCGACTCGGCGCCGTCGACGATGCACTCCGCGAAGAGGCCGAGGCGGCGCAGCAGGTCAAGGACGCTCAGCGGGAACTCGCCGAACGCGAAGCCGGAGCCGAGTTCGCCGCCGAGCAGCTGAGCGAACTTCAAGGGACGCTCGAAGGCCTCAAAGATTCCGACGCCTACCGCGACAGGCTCGAACTGGAGGACCTGCGAAAGACGGTGGACGCCCTGCGGGACCAGGCTGAGACCCTGGCCGGTCAGGCTGCCGACAGGCAGGTCGACGCGGAGGAAGCACAGGCCGAAGTCGACGGGCTGGAGGAGGATGTCGAGCGCGCGGCCGCAGATGTCGCGCGCCAGGACACGGCCGTGGCCGCCTGCGCCGAACGGGCCGGGATGCCCTGGGAGCCAGAGCACGACCCCGATCGGCTCCGGCAGCGCGCGGGCGCGTCCATCGCCCAGCGTCGCTCCGACATCCGGGAAGTTGAGACGGCAGCTGCGAACAGCGACGCGGCCGATGCGAGAAGGGGCCGAGCCGAGACCGAGACGGGCAGGGCCACCGAAGCGCTCGACACCGCGGTCGCGGCGCTCGGAACCGCCCATACGGCGGTGAACACCGAACGGGAAGCCCTGGAGGGTCGCGTACGCGAGTGGGCGCGGGCCGCCGCAGAGGCGCTCGGCGTCGACCTGAAAGCCGAAGCCCCCGACTGGGTCGCCGAGGCCGACGCCGAAACCGCACCGACGCTCCGGGACCTCGCGATCGACCGCACCCGCAGCCACCGCAAGTCCGTCGAGGATCGCAAGCACCACGCCTCAGTCGAACTCGCCGGAGTCCGGCAGGCTGTCGGGAAGAAGCAGGCCGAGGCCGAAGCGGTCCGAGGCGAGCACGACGACGCCCCGAAACCGCCCGGATGGAGGGACGGCTCCCGCCCCGACCGCGCGGGTGTGCCGCTGTGGCAGGCGGTCCGATTCAAAGAGGGCGTGGACGATGCCGAGGCCGCGGCGATCGAGGCCGCACTTGAGGCCGCGGGCCTCCTGGACGCCTGGATCGGCGAAGCGGCCGACGCCTCGGACTCGGCCGTGCGGGCACTGCCCGTAGTTCAGCGTCCCGCCGCACCGGTCCTCGCCGATTACCTTGAATGCGAAGACGAGGCCGCGAAAGCCGCGGTCGGTCCCGTGCTCGACTCCATTGCCGTCCGTCCGACCGCCGATGTCGCCGCCTACTCCGCCGTAGGGGTGAACGGACAGTTCGCGCATGGCTCTCTGGAGGGCCGGGCCCGCAAGTCCGCTCCCGAGTACATCGGTGCGACGGCCCGGCAGCGGCGCAGGGAGCAGCGGCTCCGCGAACTCGACACCGAGATCGGCGAGTTGAACGGCAACGCCGATGCGCTTCAAGGCCGGATCGGCGACTGCGACACCGCGCTCAGTGCACTCGACCGGGCGCTCAGGTCGATGCCGTCGGTGAGGGACCTGGTCAAAGCCTTCAACGATGTCGCCTCCCGAGAACTGGTCGTCGCCGAGCGCAGGGGAGACCTCGACGGTGCCCAGGCCGAGCTCAACGATGCCGTCTCCGCCCAGCTCGCCGCCGTCCAGCACTTGGCGGAGGCCGAGCGAGCCTGCGCGCTCGTTCGCTCGGACATCGAGAGAGTGGGCAACGCGGTGTCCGACTTCAAGATCGAGGTCAACAACCTGAGCGCCGCCCTCAAATCCCGGACCGGTCTCGAAACCCGACTCGGCACCCAGCGCGGCAGAGCGTCCAGAATCCTGCAGTCGGTGACCGAAGTCACCTCCAAAGCCACTGAAGCGCAAGAGAAATGGAAGACCGAGAACGCGCGCTTGCAATCCATCCAGCAGAGTCTCGGCGCGGAAGCCGCAGACATCTTCGACCGCATCAAGGACACCGGCCTCAAGATCGAGCGCGCCGAAACCGCGGTGAAGAGCACCGCTAAGCGCCACGCGGACGCGGTGAAGGCGGAAGGCCGCGCCGAGCAGAAGGCGGAGGGCGCCGCGGAGAAGAGCCGTACTGCGATCGGTGAGGCCCGCGCGGCGAGCTTCGCCCTGCGCCCGTTCTGCGAGGTCGACCTGCTGGCCATCCTGGGCTGCACCGGGCACCGCTGGCCCGCTGCGGACGAGGACCCCGGCGCTGCGGTGCTGCCTGCCGCCATCGCCGAACTCCTGGACGACCTGCGCCGCGCCGTGCAGCCCGTCCAGGCCAGCGAGAACAGCGCCAAGGGGACCACCACGCGCGTCAACAACGCCCTTCAGGAGATCATGGCGCAGCTCCCGGCGACCGGGCTCGACCATCACGTCCGCTGGGACTCCCCGTTCGGCGTGATCACCGTCGAAGTCGACACCGACGAGGGCCGCCGCCCCATCGGCCGCTACGCCTCCTGGCTGCACGAGCAGCACCTGGAGCAGGCGCAACTGCTGACCGAGCGGGAGCAGCACGTCCTCGAGGACGCGCTCCTCACGTCCCTCACCGGCCAGATCCACCACCGTGTCCTCGAATCCAAGGACCTCGTCGAGAAGATGGACGACGCGATGCGCACGCGGAAGACCTCCTCCGGACTACGTCTGACGGTCTCATGGCGGCTCGACGAGAACCTCCCGCAGGCCGAGCGCGCCCTCTACGCGCTCTTCGACGGCGCCCCCGCCCGCCTCTCGACCCAGATGGGGGAGATCCGCAAGTACTTCGCCGACAAGATCAAGCAGGAACGTGCCCGATCGAAGGCCGAGACGACCTACCGCGAACTCCTCGCCGACGTCCTGGACTACCGCAAATGGCGCAAGTTCAAGTTCACGCTCCTGCGTGCCGGAGGCGCCCGCCAGGAACTCACCAAGAAAGCGCACTCGGGCCTCTCCGGCGGCGAGCAGTCGGTCGCCTTGCACCTGCCGCTGTTCGCCGCCGCGAACGCCGTCTTCGGCTCCGCCGCAGCCCACGCACCACGCCTGATCGGCCTCGACGAAGCCTTCGCCGGCGTCGACGACAAGGGCTGCGGCGAGCTGATGAGCCTCGCGGCCGAGTTCGACCTGCACCTGGTCATGACCGGCTACGACCTGTGGGCGACCTACCCCGACGTGCGCGGGTCCGCCCACTACACGCTCGGCCACGACGAGGCGACCGCCGTCGTCTCCTCGCTCCTCATGGTGTGGAACGGGGCCGAGCAGTCAGAGGTCTACGACTTCGACGGCTCCCTTGCCGAAGCACTCGGCTCGCCCGGTACTCGGCAGGTGACCGCTCATGGGTGAACTCGGCCCCGAGTGGCACCGAATCCTGAAGGCCGCGGCCGCCGCGATGGAACGCGAGAGCGTGACGTTCTCGCTCTCGGAACCCGACACCGCCGAACGGCACCTCATCAGCGGTATCACCGGTAGGCACCGCCAAGCAGCGGCCAAGACGATCAGGCTCCCCCTCGCCGATCTCGACTCCTACATCCAGCTCGCCTTCGCGAAGGACCTCACCGCCTTGATCCGCGGCGAACTCGGCATAGAGATCGGAGCGGCCCGCCGTCGCCGCACCGAACGAGCTGCGGTCATCGACAGGATCACCGCCGAAGCTTCTGCATCCCCTCTCTCCGAACACGAGTGGTTCCATAACTGGCTCACCGCACTTCGCGCGAACGGCGTCCTCGCCGAACTCGCGGGCGCCGGCACCGACCTCCGCCCGCTCATCGAAGTCCTCGAAGCTCTGCCCGCCGCCGACGAGCCGCTTCCCGTCATCAGCGAACGCCTCCTCAGCGACACCAAAGCCCTCGCCTCGGGCCGCTCCCGCACCATGCTGCTGCGCGCCCTGGCCGCCTGGCGTGGCGTAGAGAATCCGGTCGACTCCGAGTCCGAGCGCGAACTCCTCGAATGGGCCGGGATCGTCTCCGACGACATCGCCAGCCAGGTCCTGGTGCTCAACCTCCCAGTCGAGGGCGGCCCCGTTGGCGAGTGGATGCGCGCCGCACGCGGCATCCCGTTCCGCCTCACACTTCAGCAGCTTCGGCGTGAACCCGTTTTTGTGACCGCCCCGCTCATCCACATCGTCGAGAACCCCTCGATCATCCGAGCCGCCGCCGACGCACTCGGTGCCGCTTGTCCGCCCCTGGTGTGCTCCGAAGGCGTCCCGTCCGCGGCGCTCTACCGCCTTCTCGGAACCGCACCAGACGCCCGTATCCGCTGGCGCGCTGATTTCGACTGGACCGGCTTGCGCATCGTCCGCCGTGGCCTGGAACGCTTCCCGAACGCCGAACCCTGGCGCATGTCCACCACCGATTACCGCATCGGAGCCCCTGGTATCGCCCTGCGCGGCAACCGCACCGAATCTCCATGGGACCCCGGCCTGAGCCCTGTCATGGAGATTCGGGGCACCGCGGTCATGGAGGAAAGTCTGCTACCAGTCCTGCTGAGCGACATGCGAAACGGTGATCCCGCCTCAGCTTTGCAGTGACCCGACCGCCTCATTCGGGGGATTGCGTATCGTCACCGCGTTGCTACGATATGAGATCTCGTGCTCCTCGCCCCTGGAGGAATCCCATGGCGGTCAACCAGATCCACGTCGACCACATCCGCCGGTACCTTGATGCGAAACTCGGCCCGCACATAAACGTCGACGATATCGCGCACTTCCCCGACCAGCGTCTCAGTGAATCCCGTCGCAGCCGCTCCCTCGCCGCTCTCGCGGTCCAGTACCTCACCCAGTGCTCTGAGACCGACGCCGCTATGAGCGTCATCGACGGCCAGGACGACAACGGCATCGACGCCATCGCATTCGACATCGACGCCGCGCACCTCTACCTGGTCCAGGCCAAATGGAGCGAGCAGGGCAAGGCGAGCCTCACGCTTGACGCCGCCGGGAAGATCAACGAGGGCCTGCGGCTCATCACCGAGCACCGCCACGAAATCTTCAACGCCCGATACCAGGAGCTGCGCGAGTTCGTCGAGTCTGTGGTCAACGAACCGCGCTTCAAAGTCACCATCACGTTCGTCCTCATGGGCGACTCGAACATCGACTCCAAGGCCGCCCGTCCCATCACCGACACCGCCGCCGACCTCAATGCCGTCCACGACTGCGCCCGCGTCACCTACCTCCGCCTGCCAGACATCCACCGCCTCGTCGTCGACGGCATCCACAGCCGCCCGGTCGACCTCAAGGTCCGCATCGAGAACAGCGCACGGGTTGACCACCCTCACCTCGCCTACTACGGGTGCGCGGCCGCCGACGAGATCGCCACCTGGTACGAGCAGCACGGTGACCGTCTGTTCGACAAGAACCTCCGCGACGCCCTCCCCGGCAGCGCGGTCAACGCCGGCATCCAACGGACCCTCGACGCCGAACCTGAGAACTTCTGGTACTTCAACAACGGCATCACCGTGCTGTGCTCCAAGATCGAACGTTCCGGCCACGGGGCCCTCCGCAACTCCGGCCCTGCCGACCTCCTCCTCGAAGGCGCGTCCGTCGTCAACGGTGCCCAAACTGTCTCGACCATGTGGAAAGCCGTCCGATCGAATCCTGAGAGCGCGGGCACCGCCATGGTCTGGATCCGCGCCATCCAGCTCGAAGACGACCGTTTCGCAGAACGCGTCACAGAGACCAACAACACCCAGAACGCTGTCGACCTCCGCGACTTCGCCGCCCAGGACCAGACCCAGCGCCGTCTCCGCGACGACTTCAAGTCCCTTGACCTCAACTACATCATCAAGCGTGGCGACCACCGTGACCTCGACCCCGAAAAGGGACTCACGATCGAGGACGCCACGATCGCGCTCGCGGCGGCCGCCCGTGACACTGATGTCGTCGTCGACGCCCACCTGGACCCAAACAAGCTCTGGCAGCGCGAGGACGGCGGACGCTACAACCAGCTCTTCCCCTCCCGCATCAAGGAGATCCGCATCTGGCGCACAGTCCGCCTTTACCGGCTGGCCGGCCGACGGATCGAAGAGCGGAAAGCGGGCTTCGAGAAGCGGGCGCGGGGCTTCGCGACCAACCTCGGCCACCTCGTCATCCACGCAGTACTACAGGCCCTCATCGACGACCGAATCGAGAACCCCGACAAGGCCTGGGAACGCGAGGTGCTGCCGCGCGTCCGCGACATCACCGACCGAGCTCTGGACTTCCTGATCGACGAGGCCGACCGTCGCTTCGGCAACTACTTCCCGGCCTCGCTCGCGAACCACTACGAGAAATGCCGCGACCTCGCACGCGCGGCCGCCGCCTACCTCGCCACGGACGCGCCCGCCCCCAAACTCCCCGACGAATACCTCGGCAACGTCACGAAGGCGAAGAACGAGAACGCCGTCCGCACCATCTACAGCTATGAGGCCATCGAGCCCGGCACCCGCGTCGATTTCCGCGCCCGCAGCGACCGCGAGGCCAAGCTCCTCAACCCCTGGCTCAGCGCCGACCCGACTCGCCGCTTCGCCACCTGGGAGCACGCCAAGTCCAAGGCGCTCAGGTGGGAGTACGACGGCCAGTTGTACGCCGCGACGGGCCTAGTTGACAAGATCTGGTTCGAGGCGACCGGCAAGAAGCGGTCCGCGGTCCAGGGCACCCTCTACTGGTTCGTGGCCGAACGGGGCTCCCTCGTCGACATCGCCGACCAGATCCGCAAGGACCTCGACGACTCCTGAACCGGCCTACGACCCCGGCTGCTCCTCGAACAGCTGCACCGCCGCTTCGAGTATCCGCGCCGCCCGGTTTTCGTATGCGAGCCAGTCCAGATGACCAGGCTGCGCCACGAACGATGGTTCGGAACGCCCGCCGAAGACGACGGTGCCGATCCGGTGCGGCTCGATGTCGCGGAAACTCGTCAGCATCGTGCCGGAGAGCACCGACCACACCAGTTCCACCACCCGCTCGTCGACCTCGAAGCACCCCAGAGGGACCATGCATGATGTCGCCGAGGAGGAACGGACCGGCCGCCGCGGGTCAGCAGTGCGAGCGGCGGCGGCCGGCCCCGCCGGAAGGCGGTCGTGTCGAGCGTTCAAACGACGGCCTCTCCGGCGTTCGGGCGGCAGCGAGGACACCAGGCTCGGTCGTGGAGGTGACGGCCCGGTGTGTAATGCCACCCGGCCGCCTCCGCCCGGCGCGCCATCTCCCCATACCCGGAGGCCAGGAGATGGACGACGCTCGAGCAGAGGCAGCAGGACACCGCGACACGACGCCGGGACCCCACCAAGTCCGGGCCGTCGACGGTGTCGGAGTGAGGCTTCTCGAAGACGACGGCCCGATACCCGCCGCTCGGCTGGTTCGACGCGGCCGCGGAGGCGGGAGGAACCGTCACCTCGGCCGCCGCGGCCGCGTCTGGGGGAGCGGACGGCGCGCCGTGGCCGTCGTCCCCGGATCCGCCATCGCCACCATCGACGGCGGAGGTCATGAGTTGCGGAAGCCGAAGTGCGAAAACGCTGCGTGACAGGAGATCTGCGAACTCGCTCACGGCCAGACCCTTTCGCCGCGGAACCCGTCCCGATCACGAGCGACTTCGAACTGCTCATCGATCGCCGCGAAGACCAGGCCTTTGATCTCCTGCTTCCACTCGGCCGGGTTCGACGACCAGAGGCGCCCCTGCCATCGCATGAGCCGCCGAGACGGTTCCAGTGGCCAGCAGACCACCGCGATCTCCGGGCCCTCGTCGTGGTGCAGGCGGACGGCGACGCGGTGGCCTCCGACGCTGGCGCGGAGGACGAAGGTCGTGCCCGCGGTGTTCAGGATCTCGCCGAACACCCGCCCGGGCTCAAGCGGTGGCCGCTCGCCTCGTGTCATCCCGCACGCTCCTCGAAGCCGACGATTAGTCGCTAATGGATGGACACCATCGGTGGTGTTCCAATGCGACAAGCTTAAGAGCAGTGCAAACGCACGGACAAGGATTGATTCTGGCGAGCGAGTTCGTCGGACTCGTCAGATTCGCAAGAGGAGTGGACAGAACGGACCGGCTGTTTTGTCCGCAGCGAATGTCCCGACGAACGCTCGGGAATCGGTCGAGCGGAGCGGTTACTCCTGGCCGGGCCCGGCGCGCCGGGCATCTTCGACGAGCACGCCGAGATCGAGCTCGCCGTCTCGGACACCGCCGACGAACGCTTCCCACTCCTCGGGGGTGTAGATCAGGATCGTGCCGTCAGGCGCGTCGGCGCGGCGCATGGCTACGAGACCGTCTGCGGCGAAGCCGATCTCAAGTTCACCGGGGGTGCCGTCGTCGGCGTCGGGTCGGACCCAGCGGGCTGCGTCGAGGTCGAACCGCCCCTTGAGGGGGTGCTCCCGAATCGGCTCGCTCATGCAGATCCTTCCGTTGCCTGTCGGGGGATGCGATCGGCGGCGGACAGTGGTCCCCGCCGCCGAATCGCTCGATGGTGCTGGTTCTTGGTGAACGGCGGCCCTCTTGCCTCCACGCAGGGCCGTCACGGCCACTACTGCCCCGAGGCGTCCTTCACCCACTCCAGCAGGCCGCGGTAGCTGCCCGCGCTGATCGTGAGGATGGGGCGATGGTCGGGCAGCTTGCTGTCGGACACCTGCGGGGTCTCCCCGTTGAGGCGAACCTCGACGCACTGATTATCCTGGTTGTTGCCGCTGCGGCTGGACTTGCGCCACGGCCCGATTTCGGTCATTTCAGGAAGTCCTCCATTGCGATCGAGTGGCCTGACGCCACCTTGAGTGCATCGATGAAGAACTTACCTCGCGTCGAGTGCGCCGAGACGAACCCTGAACCTCGTGGCGACTCAACGTGAATTACGGCTTCTTCGCCGCCGTCATACTCCATCAGGTTGAGCCCCCACCGCTGCAACTCATACAGGCCAGCCGAGAAGGGGATCACTCGGACATCAACGAAGGGTAGGGCCGCGGTTTTGCGAAGGTCCGCGATGATTTCGGTCTTCTCCGGGCCGAGGTCGAGAGTCAGCGCGGCTTCGCCCATGACGATGAGCGCGGGTCGCTCTGATTCGATCCAGCGCTGACGCCGCTCCATGCGGAACTCCAGACGTCCATCCCAGTCGGGATCCTCTCCGACATTGACTTTCGTAGTTCCTTTGATCAGTCGATAGTAGGCAGCGCCCTGGATGAGCGACGGAATCAGGGAGAACGAATGGAATGCCAGGTAAGTGGCATTGTCCTCGCACTGCTGGTAGAACCACCCGTTGTCGTCCAACGCGCTTGCGTACTCGCGACACCAATCGTTGGCTCTGGCCGCCTTGACGAGGTTCGCCATGTGATCGGTGAGAGCGGGCGGGGTCCGGTAGAAGTTCGCCAGCGCGAGCACCGTCCCGAGCTTGACTCCGCGATACCGACCAGACTCCAAGCGCCCCAGCGTCTTCGCCGAGCAGATGTCGCGCGGGATCTCGGTCTTGTCGTAGCCGCGAGGGTAGTACTCCCTCGGCCGGGTCCGCTCGGAGATGAGTTGACGGGCCAGTTCCATGAGCGGGGGCGGACCGGGAATCTCTTCGTCGCTTTCCGTCATGGGCAGGAATTGTAGATAGGGTGAGTAGGTCGTTACAAGATCATCCGAGGCGTCGCACGAGTGTCGGAATGTGTCAGATATCCGACTCGTTTCGAGTTCCCTTGTGCTGGTTGAAGATCCAACCACACGTTCGTGGTGACGCTCGCCACGGAGTACGGGCGTTGTCGCCGAGTATTTGGTACCCCCGACCCGCGTCGGATCGGATATTCTGGTCGGCTGCACTCCTCATCGCGGAAAGGACGAACGTGGACGAGAAGCTCGCCGGACTCGCTCGCCGATCGACCAACTTCGGACGCCTCTACCCCCTCTCTGAGCTGCTCGCCCTCTACGGCGCCCAAGCCGAGGCGACCGTCTACGAGCATCCCAACCTGTCGCTCACCCAGTCCGGCAAGTTCGGCGAGACCCTCGCCGAGATGCTCGTGATGCGCTTCGGCCTGCGTGTGCCCGGTGACCGCCAGATCGACCGAATCCGCACCCTCGCCAAGTTCGGGGCGCTCCTTCCCGAGATCGAGAAGGACTTCCACTTCCTCCGCACCGAGCGCAACGAGGTCGCCCACGAACACGTCTTCGAGGTGGCCCGGGCCCTGCAAGCCGTGCAGGTGTGTCACAAGCTCGGGCTCTGGTACCACGACGCGATCAACAACAAGCGAACCGCCGAGGCGTTCGTCCCGCCCTCACCGCACAGCCCGTTCCTGCGCGAACCGTCCGAGATGTCGGACCAGGTCACCGAGATGCTCGTGGCCTTCCGCGACACACTCGCCGAAGCCGAGACGCGGCTCGGCGAATCCGCCGACCGGCTCGAAGCCGAGCGGATCGCGCGGCAGCGGGCGGAGAAACTCATGTCCTCCGCGGTCCAGGTCCAGGACGAGATGCGGCAGCGGCTCGAAGCGCTCAGCGAGCAGGTCGCGCGACTCAGCGTCCAGCACGACCACGTGTACGCCGCCGCTGCGCAGCGCCCCGCCAAACCCGACCCGCGCGACCGCGACGCCATCGTCCACCGGTTGCGCCGCGAGCGCCCGCGCAACGAGGTCGAATCCCGACGCGAGATCGACAAGCTCCTGGAAGCGGCCGGCTGGGTGCTCCAGGACTTCGCCGACTGCAACCCGGGCGCGGGCATCGGCGTCGCGGTCCGTGAGTTCCCGCTCGTCAACGGGCGTGCCGACTACGTGCTCTACGTTAACGGCTCCATCGTTGGCGTCATCGAGGCCAAACGCGAAGGCGAATCGCTCGCTTCCGCTGCGGCGCAGAACGACCGCTACGCCAAGGGCGTCCGCAAGGACCGTCAGCTCGCTGCCTGGAACCGCGAGGAGCCCTTCGCCTTCCGATATGCGACCACCGGTGCCGAGACCTGGTTCGTCAACCGGCTCGACCCTGAGCCGCGCTCGCGCGAAGTCTTCGCCTTCCACAAGCCCGACACCGTCGCACGCTGGATGCGCGAAGCCGAAGAGCACCCCGAGACGCCGACGTTCCGGGCCGCGCTCCGCGCGCTCCCCGAGCTCGAAGAAGGCGGCTTCCGCCCGGCCCAGATCGATGCGATCCACGGCCTCGAACGCTCCCTGGCCGCGGACAAGCCGAGGGCACTCATCCAGATGGCGACGGGTGCCGGCAAGACCTACATGGGCGCCGCAGAGACCTATCGGCTCCTCAAACACGCTCGGGCCAAGCGCGTACTGTTCCTCGTCGACCGCAACAACCTTGGACGCCAGGCCGAGTTCGAGTTCAACCACTACATCGCGCCCGATGACGGCCGCAGGCTCGAAGACCTCTACGGCATCGACCGTCTCGGCCCCGCCGGATTGCAGGAGACCTCCTCGGTGGTCATCTGCACGATCCAGCGCATGTACGCGCTGCTTCGAGGCGAGCATCTGGAGGACAGCCTCGACGCCGACGAGAGCGAGGATGGCTACGACCGCGACAGGCCGGTCGAGGTCGGGTATAACCCCGCGGTGCCGATCGAGTCGTTCGACCTGATCATGATCGACGAGTGCCACCGCTCGATCTATGGGCTGTGGCGTGGCGTGCTCGAATACTTCGACGCCCACCTCGTCGGCCTCACCGCGACTCCGACGCTTCAGACGCTCGGGTTCTTCTCCAAGAACCTGGTCAGCGAGTACACCTACCCCCAGTCGGTCGCTGACGGCGTGAACGTCGACTTCGACATCCTCAAGCTCCGCACCAGCCTCCGCCGCGACGGCAGCGCCACGATCGAGGCCGGCGAGACCGTCGAAGTCCGCGACCGCGCAACCCGGCACCGGCGCTACGAGCAGCTTGAGCAGGACCTCACCTACACCACGAGAGAAGTCGGCCGAGGCGTCGAGAACGTCGACGAGATCCGCCAGGTGCTCACCTACTACCGCGACCACTGGCGCGAATGGTTCCCCGGCCGCGCTGAACTCCCTAAGACCCTGATCTTCGCTGTCAGCGACCCCCACGCGGATTCCGTCATCGCCCAGGTCAAGGAGGTATTCGAGCGAGGCGACGACTTCGCCAAGAAGATCACGTACAAGACCCGCCAGGCCGGCGACGACCCGAATCAGCTCATCCGCGACTTCCGGACCTCCCCGACCCTGCGGATCGCCTGCACCGTCGACATGATCGCCACCGGCACCGACATCCGCGCCCTTGAATGCGTGATCTTCATGCGCGACACCGCCAGCGCGGTTTTGTTCGAGCAGATGAAGGGCCGCGGCGCCCGCACGATCAACCCGGTCGAACTCCAGGCGGTCACACCCGGGGCCGACGAGAACGTCCGCAAGAGCAAGTTCCTGCTCATCGACGCCATCGGCGTCACCGACCATCCCCTCAACGACGCCAAACCCCTCGTCCCGGCCGGGCCCAAGCAGGTCTCCCTGAAGAAGCTCCTTGAACGCACCGCCACGAAGTCGATCGACCTCGACCAGGCGGAAATGCTCGCCGGACGCCTCGCCCGGCTCGAACAGCAGCTCACCGACGACGAACGGCGAATCCTCGAACACACCTCAGGCGGGATGAGCCTCAGTCGAATCGCGGGAAGCATCGTCGCCGCGGTCGACGCCGATGCCCAGGAGAAGGCGAAACAGAAGGTGATCAACCAGGGCGGCGACGAGCGCTCCGCTGAACGAGCCGCCCGCGAACTCATCGTCAAGGCGATCGAACCCCTGACGACCAATCCGCAACTCCGCCGCGAGATCCTCGACATCCGCCGCAACAAGGACTACGTGATCGACAGCCTCACCGACGTGAGGATCATCGGCACCGAGACTCTGACCGCCGAAGAGCGCTCGCGTGAGATCGTCGGGAGCTGGCACGAGTTCCTGGAGCAGAACCGTGACGAGATCACCGCCATCGAAATCGCTATGAACCACCCGGGCCGCATGGCTCCCACCGAGGTGTACGCGGAGCTCGAAGCGCTGGCCGCTATGATCGGTCGGCCGCAGCGCGCTTGGACCCCGGACTACCTCTGGGACTGCTACGAGCGGCTCGGCAAGGCGGCGGAGCACCCCGGCAGGGGGGCCGGCATCCCGGACTTGATCACCTTGATCAGGTACGAACTCGGTGCCGACACCGAGCTGAAGCCGTATCAGGAAGTCGTGCAGGAACACTTCGCAGGCTGGCTGCTCAGGCAGAAGCAAGCAGGTGTGACCTTCACCGAGGACCAAATGTGGTGGCTGGAACGAGTCTGCGAGGTCGTGGCAAGCGACGTGGGTATTGAGGCCAAACTCATCAACGAGGAACCCTTCCGCGAACGCGGAGGCGGCCGAGGCTTCAAACGAGCGATGGCACAGGTCTACCCCGACCGCGAAGCCCTCGACCTACTAACCGAGCTGAACAGGGAGCTAGCGTGACAGAAGCCGAACTACCCCCTGGTTGGGTTCGCGCTAGCCTGGGCGAAATTGGTGTCGAGGCGCAGCCTGGGTTCGCTAGTGGTCGACATAATCAGAATGCTGATGGCGTGATCCACCTGCGACCCATGAACATCAGTCGTGGTGGAAAGCTTGACTTCGCAATTTCCAAGTATGTGCAGGACAACTCCGATCGCCGAGTCGGTGATGGCGATGTTTTGTTCAACAATACGAACAGTCCCGAGCTTGTTGGAAAGACGGCCTTGGTTCGCACTGCTCGGCCACTCGCGTACTCCAACCACATGACGAGATTGCGCCCGCCCTCATTTCTACTTCCTTCATATTTGGCATACCAGCTTCATAATCTCTGGAGTGCCGGATACTTCCGATCGGTGCTGAACAATCACGTAAATCAGGCGAGCGTGGCGACTAAGACGCTTCTTGAGACGCCAATTGCGCTTCCCCCGTTGGCCGAGCAAGAGCGTATAGTCGACGCCCTCGACGGCCAACTCTCCCGTCTCGATGCGGCTGTTGAAGGACTTCAACGAGCCAAGCATGGCGCTTCACAGCTGCGCAGATCCATGGAACATCAGGGAATCACGGGCCAGCTCTCCGGACCTGCCAACGGAGACCGACCAGTCCAGGAATTGCTCGACGAAATCGCCCATGTGCTGATGAGCTCGGGCTCCAAGCGCCGAAAGTATGATACGGACGAACCTCCGATTGAAGAGCCTAGCTACCCGAGTCATTGGGCAGTGAGACCGCTTGGTTCACTGTGCGCTCGCATTGAATACGGTACCTCAGCGAAGACTTGCGATGAAGAGTCGGACAGTGTGCCGGTCTTGCGTATGGGGAACATTCAAGGTGGCCGAATTGATCGCTCCGTGTTGAAGTACCTTCCGCGCGATCATCCGGATGTGGGGAAGCTACTTCTTAAAGAGGGAGACCTCCTGTTCAACAGAACCAATAGCGCTGAGCTGGTTGGAAAATCGGCGGTTTACCATTCCGATCTTGGCCCGATGACCTTTGCTTCCTACCTCATCCGCTGCAGGCTCGCCGCTGGCGTGGAGCCCGAATGGGTGAATCTGTTCATCAATAGTCCGACTGGGCGCCGGTATATAGGATCAGTGGCATCTCAGCAGGTCGGTCAAGCCAACGTCAACGGTACGAAGCTCGCGAATTTCCCCATTCCAGTACCTCCTCATGAGGAGCAGCTGCGGATTCTGGGTGTAGTCGAGGAGTGGGAGACCACCGTCGGACACGCGATCAGCACCGCGAACCAAGCGATGAGGCAGTCTGAGCGCCTCCGGCAGGGGCTGCTGAAGTCGGCCTTCTCAGGTGATTTGGTACCTCATGACTCAACTGATGAGCCCGCCGCCGCTCTCCTCGATCGCAATAGGGTTGAGCGAGCAGCTCAACCGAGGCCCAAGCGCGGGCGGGTCTCCAAGAAGACGTCGGCGGCCAGCGCCCGATCCGCCCCTTCCGTTTCGTTGAAGGCTGCCGGTACATTCGTTCAAGAGGAGTTGGGACTGTGAACATCGAGCACCCGCAAGAGGCGGCACAGACCGACACGCTGGTCCGCAAACTCATCAACTATCGCGATGTCCTGCGCGACAACGGCCTCTCCACCATCGACTACGTTGAGCAGCTCTCGTACCTCCTCTTCCTCAAGATGGTCCATGAGCAGGCCGAAGACGGCCTGACACAAGAGGAGTCCCGACCGGTCGTCCCGGACGAATACAACTGGAACTCCCTCTACACCAAGAAGGGTGCCGCCCTCGAAGAGCACTACCGGACCGTGCTCACCGAACTCGGCAAAGAGTCAGGCACCACCCTCGGCACGATTTTTGCCAAGGCCCAGAACAAGATCACCGAGCCAGCGCTCCTCGAGAAGCTCGTCGTCGACCTCATTGGCAAAGAGGACTGGACCATCCACGGCACCGACCTCAAAGGCGACGCCTACGAAGGTCTGCTCGCCAAAGGCGCCGAGGACACCAAGACCGGTGCGGGCCAGTACTTCACGCCCCGGCCGCTCATCGACGCGATGGTCGAGGTCATGCAGCCCCGCCCCGAGGACACCATCATGGACCCGGCCTGTGGGACCGGCGGATTCCTCATCGCCGCTCGCTCCTACATCCGCGAGCGCCACCGGAACCTGCCACCCCACCTGCGACTCAACACCACCAAACGCCGTATCTGGGGCACCGAACTCGTCCCCGGCGCCGCCCGTCTCGCTGCGATGAACATGCTTCTGCACGGTATCGGCGACCCCGACGGCCCCAGTCTCATTGACGTCAAAGACGCATTGGCTGAAAAGCCGAAGCAGTACGCCTCGCTGATTCTCGCGAACCCGCCGTTCGGCAAGAAGTCCTCGATCACCGTCATCGGCACCGACGGCAAGACCGAGGCCCAGGACATGAGCTACGACCGCGAGGACTTCCGGGTCACCACCACCAACAAGCAGCTCAACTTCTTGCAGCACATCATGGCCTCGCTCGACATGAACGGCCGCGCCGCCGTCGTCCTTCCGGACAACGTCCTCTTCGAAGGCGGTGCAGGCGAGAAGATCCGCGACCGCCTGCTCAAGGAGTTCGACCTCCACACCATCCTGCGGCTGCCGACTGGCCTCTTCTACGCAAACGGCGTCAAGGCCAACGTGCTCTTCTTCGAGAAGCACCCGCACCAGCTCGACGGCAAGCCGAACACCTCCAAAGTCTGGATTTACGACTTCCGCACCGGCCAGCACTTCACCCAGAAGCAGCGGCCCCTGCGACGCTCGGACCTCCAGGACTTCGTCGAGTGCTATGGGGCGGGCAAGCCGATCTCGGCACGCACCGAGACCGAACGCTTCAAGTGCTTCGACTTCGAGGACCTGATCGCCCGCGACAAGGTCAACCTCGACATCACCTTCATGAAGGACCCGTCGCTCGAAGACGCCGACAGCCTTCTGCCCCCAGCCCAGATCGCCCGCGAGATCGTCGAGGACCTCCAAGCCGCCCTCGCCGAGTTCGCCGCCATCGCCGAAGCCCTCGACACAGAAGTGCTTCCGGAGCCGGCGGGAACTCAAGAGGCCGAAGACTGACCACAATGTTCAGAACAGACCGCTGTCCTCGACGTCGACATCGCCCGCGCCGTCTGCCTCATCGTGCAAGCGCAGACCAATGTCCTTCAACGAGCCGAGTCCCGTAACGTACCAGCATTCGGAGCCGCGGATCGCCTTGTAGCGCTTGTCTCCGAGACTGTTGATCAAGATGAGCGCCAGGCGGCTGGCGGAGTAGGCCTTGCCGTCAACCTCCCAGCGGAGTTGGGCCTTGCTGTCATTCACCCATGTCGCTCGGGACCGACGGGGATCCGTAGTGATCCACCGCTGGAACAGTTGCCGGTGCTCCCTGGTGACAGGCCGAAACTCGAGCATGGTGCCCTCTTTGATCACTCCGTGCCTGACGATCTGGGGCACCAGGTTCGGCGTCCGGCTCTTGCGGCCCGACCGCCCCTTCACGAATTCGTCGGGGAGCTCGGGGACCGCGGCCCCCGACGCGATGTCGGCAAGCACCTTAGCGACCAGGTCCCTGGTCTTCTGTTCGTCCTTGGCGACCGAGGACGGGTGCCCGTTGGGAAACAGCGTGATGATCCGCTTGAGTGTGTCGCCCGCCGCCGAGGTCACCCTGTCGAGCACGGTCTCCTCCCAGGCCTCGTCGTCGATGCGGTGCGCGAACTGCCGGGCAACCACATGCACCGTGAGCAGCTCTCCGTGGTCGACGATCTGCGCGGCCCTGCCTGTGTACTTCTTGCGCGCCGTTCTGATCGTGCTCAAGACCGATCGCATCAACTGGACATGGCGCCAGATCTCCTCGGCGGTGATGCCAGAGCGGAACAGGTTGCGGTACGCGCCTCCGGCGTTGCGGTCCCACAACACGTCCGGCAGTGTCTTCGCCTGCACTGCGTAGCGGTGGTCGGCGTGCCCGCAGGCGAGGGCGATGAGCGCCTCCTCGCTTGTGCAGCCATTGTCGTCAGCAGGTGCGACCTCGGTGTGCCGGGTGGTGTACTCCTTGCCCAGGGCGGTGAAGAACTCCTGTTTGAGGTCGTCCTGCTGCTCGTATAGCGAGGCAAGGTCGCGGATGTCGACACGGTTCTGTGTATTCGCGGCGCCGGTGATCTCGCGGGTGAGCTCGTCGTTGTCGCCGATGATCGAGACCTTCATGAGCACCTTGGCCCTGCCGGCCTGGGGGTGCTCCTTCACGGTCTCGGCGATCGAGGAGACTGTCTGTGCGCCGTTGACGATGGCGACGTCGTTGAGGACGCCGCTTCGGTTCATTCCGATCGATCCTGAGCGGGCGATCATCGTGATGCCGTTGTTGAAGTTCCAGAAATGTTCGGGCCGCTCGATGAGCGTGGTGCGGATGGACTGGTTGACCGTGGTTCGGCCGAGCGCGCCGCGGATATTGCGGCGGAAGAGGCGCTCCTGGTGGTCGCTGTACCAACGCGCCACCTCAGTCGCCGACACCGTCCCGAAGTAGATGCGATGCGGGAGGTCTTCGGTGTCTGTCCCCAGTTCCGCGAACGTCACGTCGAGGTCGATCGGAGGCTCGCCCATGTCGGCGCGGGCGATGCGGACGAGCTTGTCGAGTGTCAGGACCTCGACCTTCGCGCGGTGGGTGTACCAGCGGCCGACCTCGTCCGCGCAATCCTCCAGCGCCTGCCAGTGCTCGGGGTGGCCGTAGGTCGAGCTTGCGAGTGCGATCACCAACGTGATCTCAGGGTCGTTGTTCATGATCGACTCGATCGCGACTTCGTGATGACGGTAGCGATTGTTGAACTTCTCGTGCCGGGCCTTGAGAATGTGTACGACACCGGTGGTGAAGCCCCCGAAGTCTTCTTCACTGCCCGTCTCCGCGTCGCTGGGGTTCCACCTCGTCTGAATGAGCCAGAGCCGGTTCTGCCGCTCGTCATAGGCGACCGCGTGGATGTCGTGATCGTCGGCGCCCTTGGTGACATAGTCGACGGCGCGCTTGGACGGGCAGTCGATCAGGTAGCGGACCACCATTGCGGACAGGGCCCTGGTATGGAATTCGCTTTGGTCCGGATCGCTATCGGACACGTCATTCAGATCAATCCTGCCGAGGAACTCATTCTTGAGGGCGTTCGACAGGTTGGTGGTGAAGCGGTTCTCCAACGGGGGCTCCTCCAGGCGGCGTCGGGCGCGGAATGCTCGAAATAATACCTTGAGTGATGCTCGCGTAACGGTACGAGGCTTCGGGTTGGGGCGTACCGGAAGCTCACGCCCCCAGGCATGGCCCGATCCGCGGTCAGGTTCGAGCGAGTAGCCGTTCCGCGAGTTCTGCGATGGATCGAAGAAGCAATGCGGGCGTCGCGGTGAGGTCGAGCGGGTATTGGAGGATTCGGATGGGGGAGTTGCGGATACTCCGCCATGCGGCTTCCTTCGCTCCATGGGCGTACACGAGGCAACCGGTCGTCACCCCGAGTGCCGTGCAATACGAGACGATCTGGAAGACGTCCCCGTTCGTTCCTGAATTGTCCTGAAACTTGTACTTGGCATCGACGATAGTGTTCGGTTCACCATTGAGCGAGGCGACTACGTCGGGTCTGATCCGGATGGTCCGTTGATCGTCGAGATAGCTGCTCACCTGGTCGTCGACACGGACCCTGAAGCGAGCGAATGACTCCCGAAGCGCCACGGCCACGAAGTCCTCGAAGACCCGGTGAACGGGGATGACGAATGAGGCGACCTTCAAGCCGCCCGGACCCGACTCCGCGGACTGGTGGCGCAGTACGATCTCGGCGATCTGGAGCGCGTCGCCGTAATGCGCATTGAGGCGCGTGGGTGACCATGCCAGGTTCGGCGAGGCGCCGGTCAGGCAGCGGACTTCGCTGAGGCGTGCATCGAGTCGGGCGATACGTCCGGGTATCCCGTCGGGAAGCCGCGGCACCCCGGACATGATCCGCAGCGCGGTCCGAAGTACTCGGTTCTCAGGGACATCCGTGGTGTGGTCGTCGTGCCGTACTTCGAGCGGAAATGACTGTCCGGGACGAGCGGCGATCTGCTCGGCTACCAGGATGCGGCCTCGGACCAGTGGGAGGGTGGCCTCGACTGGCGTGTACCCCCGGATCGGGCCGCGGGCCAGTGCTCGCTCGCAGTACCGCACCAGAGACTCTGCCAGTGCGGGCCAGAGATCATCCTCGACCGTGCCAGGGGTGTCCTCCGGGAGGAAGTTCGGGTTCTTGGCGTACCCGAGCAGGAACAGCAGCCGCGCGATGCCCATTTTGGGTTTGACGTGGACGTCCAGGCCGCCGATGCGTACGGAGCCGACCTTGCCTGCGGTCTGGAGCCGCCATCGGCCGTCGGCGAGCGGCGTGACCTTGACGAGTTCAGTCTTTGCGAGCGCTGCAGCGGTGCCCTGGTCGATGGTGCGCACCTCGGAGCCCTGCTGGAACTCCTTGAGCACGACGGGTTCGATCACGTCGAGGTCTGTTCCTGGGTCTGGATGCGCGGGGGAACTCCCGCAGCCAGTCTGATGGCTTCAAGCCCAAACCTATCGTGGACGTCGGAGCGGCTCATCCTGCCGTGGAAGTGTTCCTCCAGAAGCGGCAGCAGGTCGTGCCGCCAGATCCTCGCGATTCCATCGCCGCTTCTCGCGTCGGCGCGCATGAGATACGAGGGCCCGATCTTGAAGTCGCGGTCCGACTCCGGGATCGCCCCGTTCAGAGCTCGCAGCAGCGCGGGGCGGGGGTCGCTTGAGGCTTCCTCGCCCAGCCAATTGGCAAGTAGATCGCGCACAGGCAGTTCTTCAGGGTGCATCTCCTCGAACGCAAATCTCCGTCGGATCGCCGCGTCGAACAGCGCGATCGACCGGTCCGCGGTGTTCATGGTGCCGATGATGTAGACGTTCTCCGGTAGCGAGAAGGACTCTTCGGGCGAGTACTGCAGACGCACCGAGCGGTTCCGGTACTCCAGGAGGAAGTAGAGCTCGCCGAACACTTTGGCCAGGTGCGCACGGTTCATCTCGTCGATGATGAGGATGTGCGGACGGGAGTCGTTGCGAGCTTTGCGGACGAGATCGCGCAGCGGGCCTGCGGTGAGAACGAACCCCACTGACCCCTCGCCGACAGGGGCGGGACGAAACCCCTCGATGAAGTCCTCGTAGGAGTAGGAGGGGTGGAACTGGACCAGCGTCACCGCGTCGCGATCGGTGAGGTGCTCGGCCAGTTCTTGTGCGAGGTAGGTCTTCCCAGTTCCTGGCGGTCCGTACAGCACTACTTGCTTGCGGCTCCGGACAAGCGACACCAGCTCCCTCAGCCATGCCTTGTCCAGGTGAAGGCGATCGGAGAGTCCTTGCAGCGATGCGGGGTCGAGGGGATCGAATTCGGGCCGAGCCTCCTCCTGGTCGTCCTCGGCCGAGTCGGCCTCGACGCCTAGGAATTGCGAGAGCTCGGTGAGCTCGGCTGAGATGTCGGCGACCGAAACCGAACGCTGGAGCTCCAGCCTCAGGGACGCCGATAGCCTGGCCAAAGAGATCGGCCTCTTGCTGTACCAGTCGACGTTTCGGGACAGTTCGTTCCCCGGCCCGTACGCGGCGCCGTGCTTGAGCACACCGATCCAGAGGTGGTCGTCCGTGACGGTCGCCACCAGGTCGTCTTGCTGCATCAACGACCAGAACGAATGGAACTCCATGGAGAGCTCCGCGCGGTCCGCGTAGTCGAGGTGACCGTAGGCGCTTTCGACCATGCTCCGGATCGTCGCCCGGTCTGTTGCTGAAGTGAGGAGTCCGAGTCGGCCGGCGGAGATCGTGATGACCCCGTTCTCGATCCAGTCTCCGATTTCAGCATCGTTGTACGGCGGAGGGATGTACCAGGCGCGCCGCTCCCCGGGAGGACGTACGGTCGGCTGCCATTCGTCCCTGAATGGCGGCTTGTAGAAATCGATTCGGTCCTTGTACTGTCGCTGCAGTTGCAACGTGATTTCGAAGAGGTCCCGGTCGAGATCGTCTCCTGCGATCTGCTCTGGGAGCAGATCGCTGAATGCGGCGCGGATTTTGCGTTTGTGTTCGACGTTGATGATCGGGAGGAAGTACCCAGGGAATCCGAGATAGAGCAGTGCCTCGGTAAGCGAAGGCATACCTCCGGCGCCGCGGATCCAGTCTCGCCATTCCCAAGGATCCGCAATGATGCGAGACCGGGCTGGCGGCGAGACATTAAACCAGGCCCCCAGCAGTTCAACGGCGTCGAACAGCCACTTCCAGAGCATGGTGTGCGCTCCGGTGCCACCGTTCCAAGTTCCTTCTCGGAATGCCGCCACGATCTGGTCGGGAAGCTCGACACTTTGGTCCATCCAGTCGAGCACCGGCTTGACTCTGTCGGCCTTGCTGCTTGGCTTGAGGCTATTCTTGGTCAACGGCATCGCTTGCAGCGCCATCAGTTCCGCCATGAGAAGCTTGGCGTCGTCTGAGGCCTTGGCGAGCTGGCGTTCAAGCTTCTCGTGGAAGCTCTCCTTGCCCTCATCGGTCTGAAGGTTGTAGTGGTAGTAGAGCTCTCGTACAGTCTTGTCGTTCCATATCCGTCGGCCTGGATCGAACAGTGACACTCCGTTGCCGAACCCGAGATCAATATAGGCTCGACCGACCAAGCGGACGGTAGTGTCATCTCGCGCCGGGATGAGGACTTCGCTTGTCGAGGGGTCGATCACAAGCCAGCCTTTCGGTAGCAGTCTGAGCTCATGGTACGTCCGTCGGCATACTGGCGGCTTACACGGTGCCTCTGGCTCTCCACGGCACCAGCGCTTCGCGATCGTGCTGATCCGCTGTGCAGTGCGAACATAGCGGGAGTGTCTTATCGCCCGAATGTCGCTCCACTGGGGCGTGTACCTCCTTCACTGGGCGGACTGCTTCGGCTTGCCCGGCGGGGAGAGGCCGAGGACGGTGCCGGGGAGTTCGGTTTTGAGGGGTTTGGGCTGACCAGCGTGCCAGGCGGCGACGAGGAGGGCGATGTGTTCTTTGTTGTTCGGACTTCCAGACGTTGGTTTGCTCGTTCCAGAGCTCTTCCCACCGGACTTCACGCACGGCTCCGCTGGCGTGGAGGGCGTAGCCGATTCGTACGGGCTTGCCGTGCCAGTTCAGCCAGACGGATGCGCATCCCGACGTTTAGCGGGCTTTGAGCGTGACTCGGTTCTCGGATGGGATCTCCCATTCGCCGAGAATCTCGAAGACGAGTTCAACCTGCCGCTGTTGGGGTGGAGCAGGAGGGTAGGGAATCTGCCTCTTCGCGAAGGTTACTGGCTTGGTTACCGACCACCTACGAATCTCGACATGCGAGCGGTGGTTCAGCGTGCGAGGACTCGTGACACCGCTACGAAGATCCGCAGTGTGCCTCCGATTGACCGCCTCGCACTCGTTCTGCGATCTCGATCCTGCGCCCCTTCCGGACCGGGGCTTCCAGGCTGGGGCTTCCAGATCCCCCCTTCCACGGATACTTCCCCGTCGCCAAGCCCAGTAACCCAGCGTTTCCGCAGGATGAGCGGCAGTTTGAGTCAGTCGTAAAAACCCCGAATATATACATATCCCCGTAAGACGCTATAGGGGAAACTGCCCAGCGGCACCTCAGATCGGGCCTGAAGCCATGCCTGTGCGCCGAAGCGACAGCCGAAGCCACCTTGAGACCGGGGCCTCCTCAAGCTCGTCAAGGTTACTGATCCAGCGGGCTTCGGCGAGCTCAGGCGAGCAAGGGACACTCCTCGCGTGAGAGTTTGCAGTCAGAATGGTCCAAGTGTCCCGCTTCGCCTCAAGGGCCGTCGCAACGGTGCCCAGAACAGCGAACAAGGACGAAGGAATCTCAATACCCAGCGACCAGGACCCCCGTCCTCGCGCCAGCGGCGGAGCCGTCGCCAGCAGGTGACATCGGAGTCGAACTTGAGCTCGGGCGACAGATGTCTCGGTATAGAGCACGAACAGGAATTCCTGGAGGTGGCGATGCCACCTCGGTAACCCTCGCTTACCGGCATCGAGGGGATGAGTTGTGGGTGGTGAGTTTCTGGTAGGGAACTGATGCTTGACTCTGTGTGATCGTCACGATACGATTGTTGGTCGTCCAGGCTGCATCGCGATGTCGACGAGACACGCCTCTTGCATGACCGCATCTCACTACCTTCTCTCAGGCTGCCTTGCCTTGGCTGTGCTCCGCCCTCCATCCGGAGCGGTCGGCTTGCCCGGAAGCGCCGATTTTCCGGTCGCTCGACAGGTGTGCGAACCGGGCATACGGTGGCAGTGGCACGTAAAATACCTGGTCAAGTGCGGTGGCTTCCGTGGTTACCGGAGACCCCAGGGTTCGCGTCGTAGGGGAGCCTCGCGAAGAGATCGACATTGCCTCGATCGCGGCAATCCTGGTCGACGCGGCCCTCCTGATCGCGGAAGACGAACCTGAGACGGCCAGACCTGCGTGCCAGACCGACGAGATCGATCGGAAGGCCGATGGCGCATGAGCGAAACGTCAAAGAAGAAGCGAGCGGTGCTGTACCTGCGGGTGTCCTCCCGGAGCCAAGTCGACACCGACTACGACCCCGAGGGGAATTCCATTCCGGCGCAGCGCAAGGCGTGCCTCCAGAAGGCCGAGGACCTTGGGTTCGAGGTCATCGACGAGTACCTTGAGCCGGGCAAATCGGGGATGACCGTTGATGGGCGGCCGAAGTTCCAGGAGATGATGGCGAGGGTCCGCAACTCTAAGGACGTGGACGCCATCATCGTCTACGCGCGCTCGCGCATGCACCGCGATACGACCGATGCGGCGATCACGCGTCGGGAGCTCCGGAAGCTCGGAGTGCAGCTCGTCTCGATCATGGACTACACCGAGGACAGCTACATCGGTGATCTGGTGGCCGCGATCCTCGACGGTGTGAACGAGTACCAGTCGCGCGCGTCCGGGGCGGACGTGGCTTACAAGCTGGCCGCGAAGGCATCCCGCGGCGGTATCCCGTGCCTCGCCCCGCTCGGCTACCTGAATGTGGGGGAGAAGGTCGACGGCCGCGAAGTGCGGACCATCGCGGTCGACCCCAAGCGGGCGCCGTTCGTCGCCATGATGTTCGAGCTCTACGCGACGGGGCGGTACGGATTCAAAGACCTCCAGCGGGCGGTCACTGAGGCGGGGCTTCGCACTCGTCCGAGGAAGGACGTGCCCAGCGGTCGGCCGGTCACGATCGAGACCATCGGTCGGCTGCTCCGCGACCGCAGATATCTGGGCCGCGTTGTGTTCAAAGGCAAGGAATACGACGGGCGGCATGAACCGCTGATCACTCAGGAGCTGTTCGACAGGGTCCAGAGTGTGCTCGTGAACCAGCGCGGCGCGGGGACTCGCGAAAGGGTCTACGACCACCCGCTGAAGGGGCTGCTGTGGTGCGCGAACTGCCGGACGCGGTTCTACCTCGACACCGTCAAGAACCGGCGGGGCCTCATGTACTCGTACTTCCTGTGCAGCGGTAGGGCGAACAAGCATTGCCAGTCTCCGAGGCTGCCGGTCGCGAGGATGGAGGCCGCCGTTGCCGCCCATTACGCGACCTTGAACGTTCCGCCCTCGCTCGCGGCGGAATTGCGGGCGGCCGTCGACAAGGCGTTGCGGGAGAAGGGGCTTCTGACGGCGTCACTCCGGAAGAAGCTGGAGGCCGAGCATCGGCGACTGGTCGAGCAGCAGGACCAGCTTCTCGATCTCGTCGGCAATCCGGCCTGGCCGCAGGATCGGCTGGAGGCCAAGATGTGCCGCCTCCGCGATGAGCTGGCCTCGGTCGAGGAGCGGTTGAACGAGGTCGGGGACGTGAAGGTGGAGCGGGCCGGCGAGGCGATCGGGATGCTGCTGGGCTTGCTGGACGATCCGAGGCGGCTGTTGAAGGCGCTGCCTGAGGATTTCCACAAGCCTTTCCACCGGTCGTACTTCAAGCGACTGCTTGTGTACGTCGATGAAGCGACCGGCGAGCCAAAGGTCAGCGCGGACGAGATCAGTCCGCCGTTCACGCCGCTGCTGCCCGAGCGACGCGATCATTTGAGGCCGGAAACGCCGAAAACCGGGCCGCTCATCGCAACCCGGTTTTCGGATAATGCTGGTCTTGCAGGGGCGACAGGACTCGAACCTGCAACCCTCGGTTTTGGAGACCGATGCGCTACCAATTGCGCCACACCCCTTTGGCCCGTCCGGTTGCCCGGCCTGGCCGCAACTATCTTACGTGGCGCGCGGAGGCCGGTGCAACCGGGTTGGGGCAGGTGTTTGGGCTGGTTAGGAGGCCGGGACGACGGAGCCGTCGGCCCAGGTGTCGAGGATGAACTGCTTCACTTCGTCGGACTGGAGGAGGTCGGCGAGCTTCTGGATGTCCTCGTTGTCGGCGTTGGCGGCGGTGGTCACCAGGTAGTTGGCGTACGGGTTGCCGTCGGGGGACTCGGAGTAGAGGGCGTCCTCGGCGGGGCTGAGGTCGGCCTCAAGGGCGTAGTTGCCGTTGATGACGGCGGCGTCGACGTCCTCCAGGGAGAGCGCGAGCTGGGCCGCTTCGAGCGGGACGAACTCCAGGTTCTTCGGGTTCTCGGCGATGTCGTCCTCGGTGGCGAGGGTCGCGTCCACGCCGTCGGCGAGGGTGATCAGGCCCGCGTCGGCGAGGAGGGCGAGGGCGCGGCCGCCGTTGGAGCCGTCGCCGGGGATGGCGATCTGGGCGCCGTCGGGGATCTCCTCGACCGAGGCGACCGAGGACGAGTACAGGCCAAGCGGCTCGATGTGCACGGCCGCGACGGTCACCAGGTCGGTGCCGTTGGCGGTGTTGTACTCGTCGAGGTACGGCTCGGTCTGGAAGAAGTTCGCGTCCACGGAGCCGTCCGAGGTCGCCACGTTCGGCTGCACGTAGTCGGTGAACTCCTCGACCTCGATCGTCAGCCCGGCGTCGTCGGCCAGGTTCTCGGCGATGTAGTTCAGGATGTCCGCGTGGGGGACCGGGGTCGCGGCCACGACGACGGTGCCGTTCGTCTCCGTGGCTTCGGACTCACCGGAGTCGTTGCCGCAGGCGGCGAGCGTCAGAGCGGCGGCTGCGGCGACCGAAGTCCCGATCAGGGCACGGCGATTGAACATAGTCTTCTCCTAAAGGAAGGTAGGGAAATCAGTGGTTTATCGGCGGTCGAGGGTGCGGGCGCACCGGTCGCCGAGGATCTGGAAGAGCTGCACGAGCACGACGAGGATCACGAGCGGCCAGATCATGTACTCGGTCTCGAAGCGCTGGTAGCCGTAGCGGTACGCGAGGTCGCCCAGGCCCCCGCCGCCCACGATCCCGGCCATCGCCGAGTACGAGACGACCGCGACGAGCGTCACCGTGAAGCCGCGGATCAAGCCGGGTGTCGCCTCGGGGAGGACCACTCGCCAGACCAGGCCCGGCGTGGACGCGCCCATCGACCTCGCCGCTTCGATCAGGCCCGGCTGGACTTCGAGGAGCGCGCCTTCGACGAGCCTCGCGAAGAACGGAATCGACGCCACCGTGAGCGGCACGATCGCCGCCTCCGTGCCGATGCTCGTCCCCGTGATCAGGCGAGTCAGCGGGACCACGGCGACCATGAGCAGCACGAACGGCGCGCTGCGCCCGATGTTCACGATCAGGCCGAGCGGCGCGTTCACCGCCGCGATCGGCTTCGGGCCGGTCTTCGACGTGATGTAGAGGACGGTGCCGAGCAGCAGCCCGCCCACCAGAGTCCAAAGGCCCGCAACCGAAACGATGTGGAGCGTCTCCCAGAACGCCTCGGTGAGCAGCTCGACGAGCCGGTCGCTGGAGTTCACAGCGCCACCTCCTCGCCGAGCAGGCGGGCCGCGAGGCGCCGCGCCTGGCCGCCCAGGCGCGAGTCGGCATCGGCCAGGAGCTCGGGGACGTTCCCGATCTCCACGAACCGCCCGGACTCCATCACCGCCGCGCGGTGGCAGATCCGGGTGATGACCTCCAGCTCGTGCGTGATGAGCAGGACCGTCAGCCCCAGGTCGCGGTTGAGCCGCGCGAGCAGGTCGAGGATCTCGTCCGTCGTGTCGGTGTCGAGCGCGCTCGTGGCCTCGTCGGACAGGAGCACGTCGGGACCGGACGCGAGCGCCCGCGCGATCGCCAGGCGCTGGCGCTGGCCGCCCGAGAGCTGCCCCGGGTACGCCTTCGCCTTGTCGGACAGGCCGACCAGGTCGAGCAGCTCCAGGGCGCGCTCGCGCCGCGCGGCGCGCTTCACGCCCCGGAATCGCAGCGGGAGCGCCACGTTCGACGCCGCGTTGCGGTTCGACAGGAGGTTGAAGTGCTGGAAGATCATCGCGGTCTGGGACCGGGCCTCGCGCAGCTCGCGGCCGCGCAGAGCCGTCAGGTCGCGGCCCGCGACCTCGACGGTGCCCGCGTCGGGGCGGGTGAGGAGGTTCGCGGTGCGCAGCAGGGTCGACTTGCCGGCGCCGGAGCGGCCGAGGATGCCGAAGATCTCGCCGGGCGCGACGTCAAGGGACACGTCGTCGAGCGCGACGAGGTCGCCGAAGCGCTTCGTGACGCCGGACAGGCGGATGCTGGGACTGGAGTCCATGGGAAGAGGAGGTCGCTTTCGCTGTGGGTGATCGCCGCTTCGGGGCGCGGCGGTGCGGGAGCCCTCAGCTGGCGCACATTCGGCAGCACGACGCGGCGGCGCGGTCGGCGTCGCTGATGCGTTCGATGTGCTGCGAGTTCATAGCCTAGAAGTCAAGCAGGAATTCGTGCCGAATCCAAGGGGCTGTGACGAACGCCGCGTCATCGGAACGACACCGAGCTGAGATAGGGTTCCGACCATGACTGTTGCGACGATTCCGGCTCCGGCGTTCGCGATCGAGCGGTTCCGACTTGCGAACGGACTGCGCGTGGTCCTCGCGCCCGACCCGGGGGCGCCGGTCGTCGGCGTCGCCGTGGTCTACGACGTGGGGATGCGGTCCGAGCCCGAAGGGCGCACCGGCTTCGCCCACCTGTTCGAGCACATGATGTTCCAGGGCTCGCACAACGTCGGCAAGGCCGAGCACATGCGCCATGTCCAGTCCGCGGGCGGCACCTTCAACGGCTCGACCCACATCGACTACACCGACTACTTCAACCTCCTCCCCGCGAACGGCCTCGAACTGGCGCTGTTCCTGGAGGCCGACCGCATGCGGGGTCCCGCGATCACCGAGGAGAACCTCGCCAACCAGGTGAGCGTCGTCAAAGAGGAGATCCGGGTCAACGTCCTCAACCGCCCCTACGGCGGCTTCCCGTGGATCAAGCTCCCGCCGGTCATGTTCGACACGTTCGCGAACTCCCACGACGGCTACGGCTCCTTCGTCGACCTCGACGCGGCCACCGTCGACGACGCGCGCTCGTTCTTCGACGCCTACTACCCGGCCTCGAACGCGGTCCTGTCCGTCGCCGGGGACTTCGACCTCGAAACCGCACGCGACCTGGTCGAACGCCACTTCGGGAACGTCGAGGCGCGCCCCGCGCCCGTCCACCCGTCGTTCGACGAGCCCGACCTGACAGCCGAGCGCCGCCTCTCCTACACCGACGAGCGCGCGACCCTCCCGGCCGTCGCCGCGGCCTGGCGCGTGCCCGACCCGGTCGCCGAGCTCGACGCGTTCCTCCCGTACGTGGTCCTCGGCGAGCTGCTCACCGACGGCGACGCGTCGCGCCTGGTCGAGCGGCTCGTCCACACCGACCGCGCCGCGACCGCCGTGGCCGCGCACTGCACGTTCATGGCCGAGCCGTTCGCGTCCCGCGGGCCGACGGTGATGCTCGTGCAGGCGTTCCTGCCGCCGGGCACCGCCGTCGACACCGTCCTCGGGACCGTCGACGAGGAGCTCGCGCGCGTCGCCGACGGCGTCGACGAGGCCGAGCTCGACCGCGTCAAGGCCCGCGTCGCCGCCCAGCTGCTGCGCGGCGACGACTCGGTCATGGGCCGCTCGCGCCGGTTCGCGACCGCCGAGATCTTCCACGGCGACGCCGCCATGTCGACCCGCTTCGCGGCCCTGCTCGGCGAGGTCACCGCGGAATCCGTCGCGCAGGCCGCCGCCGCGCTGACGCCGAACCGCCGCGCCGTCCTCGAAGTCGTTCCCGGAGGAGCCCAGTGAGCAGCATTCCCGTCCCCGGTCTCGCGCCGGAAGTCCCGCTGTCCCTGCCGGTCCCGATCGAACGGACCCTCCCGAACGGCCTCCGGGTGCTGCTCACGCGCCGCCCCGGCGTCCCGCTCGCCGAGGTGCGCCTGTCGATCCCGGCCGCGCACACCGACCTGGCCGCCGCCGACCTCCTCGCCTCGACCCTGTTCGCGGGCACCGAGACCGCGTCGCTGACCGACATCGCCCGCCGCCTCCAGAGCGTCGGCGGCGCCCTCGGCGCCGGGGCCGACCCGGACCGGATCGCCGTGTCCGGCAACAGCCTCGCCACCGGGCTCCCCGAACTCCTGGAGACCCTCGGCGACGTCCTCAAGGCCGCCGAGTACCCCGAGTCGCCCTTCGAAGTCGAGCGGTCCCGCATCATCGACAGCCTCTCGGTCGCCGAGCAGCAGCCCGACTTCCAGGTCAACCGCGTCCTCGACGCGCGCCTGTGGGAGGGCCACCCGTACGGCCACCAGCAGCCCACGGCCGCCGAGGTCGCCGCCGTCGAGCGCGAGGCCGTGCTCGCACTGCACGCCTCGCGCGTCCACCCCGCCGGCGCCCGCCTCGTCATCGTCGGCGACATCGACCCCGACAGCGCGTTCGCCGCCGTGGAGAAGGCCCTCGGCGACTGGAACGGCGCGGGCGAGCCCCGCACCATGGAGCCGCTCCCGGGCATCGAGCCCGGTCCGCTCGTCCTGGTCGACCGGCCCGGCTCCGTCCAGTCCGCGATCCGCGTCGCCTACCCGGCGGTCGAGCGCACCCACCCGGACAACGCTGCCCAGCACCTCGCCAACCTCGTCTTCGGCGGCTACTTCACCTCGCGCTTGGTCATGAACCTGCGCGAGACGAAGGGCTACGGGTACTCGCCGCGCTCGCGCGTCGACCACGCTCCGGCCGGGTCGATCCAGCTCGCCGCCGTGGACGTCGCCACCGAGGTGACCGCGCCCGCGCTCGCCGAGGTCCGCGCCGAACTGCGCGGCATGGCCGAGAACCCGCCCGCCGCAGAGGAACTCGACCTCGCGCGCCGGTACGCGCTCGGGTCGATCAAGCTCGCCACCGCCACGCAGGCGGGCGTCGCGAACTACATCTCCGTGCTCGCCGCCGCGGGGCTGCCGCTGTCGTGGCTCGCCGAGCACTCCGAGCGGCTGCGGGCCGTCACGCCCGAGGACGTGCAGCGGGTCGCGGCCGAGCGCCTCGACCCCGACCGCGCGGTCACCGTCGTCCTCGGCGACGGCGCCGAGATCCGCGAGTCCCTCGCCGAGCTGGGGGAGATCGCCGCGCCATGATGCACCCGCCGCTCGCGGTCGACGAGGTCGACCGGTTCGCCGCCCACCGCGGCGACGACGCCTGGCTCGGCGACGCCTGGGAGAAGGCGCAGATCGTCGTCTGCGACCCCGAGCGGGAGCGCATCGACGCCGACGAGGACGGCCTGCGCTACTACGACGCGGGCACCGCCCCCGACGGCCCGCGCGTCTACCTCGGCGGCGAGGACCCGCCGGTGTTCGCGGTCTTCGCGGACCTCCCCGAGGGGCTCCCGGGCCGCTGGATCAAGCCGACCTGGGCGCCCCGCGACCTCGCGGTCGCCGTGGAGGCCATCGGGATCGGCCACTGGCACGCGACCTACCGGTTCCACCCGACCACCGGCGAGCCGCTCCGCGCCCGCATGGCCGGGTGGGAGCTGTCGGGGACCAACGGGCGCCCCGTGTTCCCGCGCACCGACCCGGCCGTGATCGTCCTCATCGACGACGGTGCCGACCGGGTGCTCCTCGCGCAGCACCAGCGGTACGGCGGCCAGCCGAAACCCGCGGTGGCACAGAACACGATCGGCGCGTCCGCGCAGTCCACGCGCAGCGGCAGGTACGCGTGCATCGCCGGGTTCGTCGAGCCGGGCGAGTCCGCCGAGGCCGCCGTCCACCGCGAGGTCGCCGAGGAGGTCGGCATCCGCCTCGACCGCCTCGACTACGTCTCCAGCCAGCCGTGGCCCTACCCGCGCTCGCTCATGCTCGCGTACCGGGCCACCGCCGATCCCTCCCAGACCCTTGCGCTGCAAGCCGAGGAGATCGCCGACGCCCGCTGGTTCACCGCCGACGAGGTCCGCCGAATGTGGGTCGACACCGCCGACGGCACCCCGAGCGCGGTCCGGATCTCCGTGGCGCGCTTCCTGATCGAGAACTGGCTCGAAGAAGAGGGCGGCCGCTAGACCTTCGTCACAGCGGCCTCTTCGGCTTCCTCTTCCACTCCGGTGCGCTTGGCGGCGACCGCGCGCTGCGCGGTGAAGACGCCGGCGATGACGACGAGGCCGCCGACGACCTGCGGGACCGTCAGGGCCTCGCCGAGGAGCGCCCAGGCCGCAAGGGAGGCCACCACGACCTCGGCGTAGCCGATCGCCCCGGCGACCGGCGCGGAGACGAACCGCAGGCCGCTCAGGCCCAGGCCGTACGCGACGGCGGTGCACACCACGAGTGCGACGATGCTCACCAGGCCCGTGGTGTCGACGCCGCCGAGCGTCACCTGCGAGGACAGGACCGCCCAGTCGAGCGCCCACGGGGCCGCGAGCGGGGCGAGGGCGACCGCGCCGACGGCGAAGCCGACCGCGAGGAGCACGCGCACATCGACTCGGGCCGTGAGCTTCTCGCCGGAGAGGAAATAGGTCGCCTGGCACGCCGCGGCCGCGGAGCCCGCGATGAGGCCGACCGCGTCGAGGCGCAGGCCCGACCAGACCTCCACGACGATGCACAGGCCGACGAGGCTCAGGAGCACGCCGATGACGGCCGAGCGCGGCAGGATCGTGCGCCGCACGAACCGCACCCATGCGACGACCACGATGGGCCCCATGAACTCCAGCAGGAGCGCGATGCCGACCGGCAGCCGCTCGACCGCGATGAAGTAGAACGCCTGCACCGCCGCGATGGCGGTGAGCCCGAACAGCGCCAGCGCGCCCCACGGCAGCCGCGTCCCGCCCCGGAGGGTCCGCACCAGCGGCACGGCCGCGACGGCGAGCGCGAGGAGACCGACCCCGCAGATGCGCAGCCAGGTCACTTGGATCGGGGTGAGCCCCGCCTGGATCACGACCTTGCCGAAGGGGCCGCAGACCCCGAAGAACAGCGAGGCGAGGAGGACGAGGGTGACGCCGAGGGCGGCGCGGGGTGAGGTCATGGGGGCTCCGCTGGTCGGGGAGGGCTGGGGGCAGAGAAAAGGCCCGGGACGGATCCATCCCGGGCCTGAATGCTTAGCGACCACCCCTCGAAGTCGCTAAGCAAGCTTGACGAGTCAACTATAGGGCATCGTACCGGCTTTGTGTCCTAAACGTGACCATAGTCTCGGTATGTGGCACAGGTCAAGCTGCGATCTTCTCTTTCACCTGCGCCAGAGAGGGATTGGTGAGCGCGGAGCCGTCCGGGAACCGGACGGTCGGGACCGTGGCGTTGCCGCCGTTGACCCCCATGACGAACTCGGCTGCCGCCGGGTCCTCCTCGATGTTGACCTCTTCGTAGGCCAGGCCCTCCCGGTCGAGCGCGGACTTCAGCCGCCGGCAGTAACCGCACCAGGTGGTGCTGTACATGGTGATCATCGATCCTCCTTCTCCATCGACGATAACGCGATACCGCCCCGGGGCATTCCTCCGATCGTGTCACTCCTCACGTTGAGCCCCATACTGGTGAGCGGTCCCCGAGTTTCCGTCGGAGCCCTCTGGAACACTGTCGGGATGAGCGCGCGCGACGAGGCCATCCACCTGCTCCTCTCCGGACTCGACCCTGAGCAGCGCGAGGCGGTGACCGCCGAACCCGGACCGGTCTGCGTCCTCGCGGGCGCCGGCACCGGCAAGACCCGCGCCGTCACGCACCGGATCGCCTGGCGGGTGCTGCGCGGCGACATGCGCGGCCAGCACGTCACGGCCGTCACGTTCACCGCGCGCGCCGCGGGGGAGATGCGCGACCGCCTCCGCGGCCTCGGCGTCTCGGGCGTCAACGCCCGCACCTTCCACTCCGCGGCCCTGAGACAGCTCCGCTACTTCGGCACCCGCCGCTTCGGCGGCGGCCTGCCCGAGCTCGTCGACTCCACCCTCAAGTTCACCGCGATCGCCGCCGCCCGCGCCGGGCTCCAGACCTCCCGCGCCAAGAACTTCGACCTCACCACCGAGATCGAATGGGCCGCATCGTCCCTCATCGGCCCCGACGACTACGTGACCGCCATCGCCGCGCTCGGGCGCGACGCGCCCGCGGCCCCCGAGGACGTCGCGAAGGTCTACGCCGCCTACATCGAGGCGAAGCGCCGCGCCGGGGTCATGGACTTCGCCGACGTGCTCGCCCACACCGCCGACATGATCGCGGAGGACGAGTCGGCCGCCGACCGCATCCGAAGCCAGTACCGGTTCTTCGTCGTCGACGAGTACCAGGACGTCACCCCGCTCCAGCAGCGCCTGCTCGACGCGTGGCTCGGCGACCGCGACGACATCACCGTCGTCGGCGACGCCAGCCAGACCATCTACTCCTTCACCGGCGCCACTTCGGAGCACCTCCTCGGCTTCACCCGCAAGCACCCGAACGCCCAGCTGGTGCGCCTCGTGCGCGACTACCGGTCCACGCCGCAGGTCGTGGGCCTCGCCAACCAGATCATCGGCGAGTCCAAAGGGCGCGAAGCGAAGATGCGCCTCGAACTCATCGGCCAGCGGCCCGACGGGCCCGCCGTCGCCGCCGAGGTCTTCGCCGACGAGGCCGAAGAGGCCGACATGATCGCGCGCCGCTGCCGCCAGCTCATCGCCGACGGCACCAGCCCCTCCGAGATCGCGGTCCTCTACCGCACCAACGCCCAGTCCCAGGCCTATGAGGAGGCGCTCGCCTCCTACGGCGTGCCGACCGTCGTCACCGGCGCGGCCCGCTTCTTCGACCGGCCCGAGGTCCGCCAGGCCGTCGTGGCGATGCGCTCGGCCGCCAAGACCGACATCGGGCAGATGCCGCTGACCGAAGCCGTCGCGGCCGCGCTCGACGCCGTCGGCTGGCGCGCCGACGCCGCCCCTTCCGGTGGGGCCCAGCGCGAAGCGTGGGAGGCCGTCGCCGCGCTCGCCACGCTCGCCGAGCAGTTCCTCGACCACCACCGGGCCGACCCCGACCAGGACGGCCCTGACCCGGACCTCGACGCGTTCTGCGCGGAACTCGGCCGCCGCGCCTCGGAGCAGCACGCGCCCGCCGTCGAAGGGGTCACCCTCGCGAGCCTCCACGCCGCCAAGGGCCTCGAATGGGACGCGGTGTTCCTCGTCGGCCTCGCCGACGGGACCCTCCCGACCACGTTCGCGCGCACCGAGACCGCGCTCGAAGAGGAGCGGCGCCTGCTGTACGTCGGCATCACGCGCGCCCGGGAGCGCCTCCAGCTCTCCTACGGCCTCGCCCGCACCTCCGGCGGGCGCGAGCGGCGCCTCACCCGGTTCCTCGCCCCGCTCGGCCTCGGCGGCTTCCCGAAGACGCCCGAGCCCGCGCCCGGAAAGCCCCGCTCCACCAAGAAGACCGCGAAGGTCCTCGACTGCTCCGGCTGCGGCAAGCCGCTCACCGACGCCCGCGACCGCAAGCTCGGCCACTGCGCCGACTGCCCGGCCACGATGGACGAGGAGCTGTTCGAGCGCCTCCGCGACTGGCGGGTCACCGTCGCCAAGCGCGACGGCAAGCCGGCCTTCACCGTCTTCACTGATGTGACGCTGATCGCTATCGCGGAGCGCTGTCCGGGATCCGACAGGGAACTGGCGGCGCTCCACGGCATCGGCAAGTCCAAGCTCGACAAGTACGGTCCGGCCGTCCTCTCCCTGGTCAACGGCGGTGCCGTGGAGGACGCGGTGGCGATGTGCGAAGCGGCCTGACGACTTCTCCGGGCGACCGCAAAAACTTTCTTTCGAAACCCCGGAAAAATACGTTGCGCTCCCGAACATGACGGGCGTAGCGTTGCTCAAGCCGGGGAGAGGTGTGCGCCTCAGGACCCGGCATGTAGGAGATGAAGACCAATGACGACCACGGAACCCGGAAAGGAGGGGTAGACGATGTTGCTGCTCAGCGAACCCAAGCAGACGACGACCTTCGGCGCGTCCGCGCATGAGTCGGCCATTGCCGTGTATCGGAACATCGCGCCCGTCTTCGCCCAGGTCCGTGGCACCACTCTGCCCGCTGCCGTCCTGAACATCACGGCTCCGAGCACCGTCGGCAATGTCGACACCACCGATATGGGCGCCGAGACCCTTCGTGGACGCAGCACGGCAGTCGCCGGGCTCGGTTGGCAGCCGGTTCTCACCGGCTCCGAGAAGCGTCACGGCGTCACCCGCGGGAGACCGCCTCGAGAACACCACCGGTTGGGCTTACAGGAGAAAGCCCAGCTCGGAACTCTCGAGGCCGCGAATCCCGCAACCGGGATCGCGGCCTTTTTGTTTGGCGTGAAACGCCAGGTCGCGGCCCGTCAGTAGAAGAACAGACGAGACAGATTGCGAAGCAATTGAGTCCTCAGACAGCACTGATGCGACCGACCATCGACACGAGAGAGGAGACCGAGCCCATGACCGACACCCTCATCGGGCCTGAGCTGCGAGAGCAGGCCTGCCAGACCGGCAGCGACCTCCCCTGCCGCGAGTACGACGCCGACCTGTGGTTCTCGGAGCAGCCCACCGAGCTGGAGTTCGCCAAGTCCCTGTGCGCCGACTGCCCGGTGCGCCTGGAGTGCCTGACCGGCGCCCTGGAGCGCCACGAGCCCTGGGGCGTGTGGGGCGGCGAGATCTTCGAGAAGGGCAACGTCGTGGCCCGCAAGCGGCCCCGCGGCCGGCCCCGCAAGGACGCCGCGCTCGTCGAGCAGGCCGCGCAGGCGGAGCTCGCCGCGCGCACCCGGGAACTCGCGCTCGCGGGGGTGGCGGTGTCATGACCGTCGACTACCTGAGCCGCCACCTGAAGCGTGACGTCGGCGTGCAAGACCTCGGACCCTCCCTCGCGGAGGAGGTCGAGGCGGTCCGGCCGCTGGCGCCGACCACCGAGATGTTCGGACGCCTCCGCATGAGGAGCCTCTGGACCGAAGCCGGTTACAAGCGGGTCGTCCTCCGCGGCGGAAAGCACCGCCGCCGCAGGCATTGACCGCGCGATAACCGCGTTGGCTGAAAGGGCCCGCCCCCGGGAGGGGGCGGGCCCTTTCCGTTGTCCTAGCGGCGGTTCGGGTCGGTCGCCTCGGGGTCAGCGAAGCCCGGGAGCCATTCCACGAGGATCTCGCGCCAGTTCGCGGCGGCGCCGAGCTGGCACAGCACCCCGATCGAGCCCATCGTCACGCGGTGGATGAGCAGGTACGCGGGCGGGAAGCTCAGCTGCTTGTTCAGCTTCGCGGCCTCCGAGCCCTGGCCGGTGAGGCGGGCGCTCTCCTTGCGGAGCCATTCGCGCGAGAACCGGAACTCGTCGCCCGCGATCGGCTCCAGCATCGGCACGAGCAGGTCGAGCATCGCCTTCGCGTCGATGTCGAGCGACGGCGGCACGAAGCCCTCGCCGCGCAGGCCCGCGACGACGTCGTCGGCCCGGCCGTCGAGCGTCAGCCGCGTCAGGCGGCCCACCTGCACGGGCATCCCGCCGGGGAGCCGCGCGGCGGCGCCGAAGTCGTAGACCACGAGCCGCCCGTCCTCGCCGATCGCGAAGTTCCCCGGGTGCGGGTCGGCGTGCAGGAGCCCGGCGCGCTTCGGCGCCGAGAAGTGCAGGGTGCACAGGCGCAGCCCGGCCGCGTCCCGCTCCTCCTGCGTGCCCTCCCGGATGACCTCCGCGAGCGGGCGCCCCGGGAGCCACTCGGTGACGAGCACCTCGGGGCTGGCGTGGACGACCTCGGGGACCGCGATGAGCGGGTCGTCCCTGAACGCATCGGCGAACTGCTGCTGCGTGGACGCCTCCAGCTCGTAGTCGAGCTCTTCGAGGAGCCGCTCGCGCAGCTCCACGGTGATCTTCTTGACGTCGAAGTTCGGTTGCAGCACTTTGAACATCGGGGCGATGCGCGAGAGGTGCCGCAGGTCCGAGCGCAGGGCGTCGCCCGCGCCGGGGTACTGGATCTTGACGGCGACGGGCCGCCCGTCCTTCCACACCGCCCGGTGCACCTGGCCGATGCTCGCCGCCGCGGCGGGCGCGTCGTCGAACTCGGCGAACCGGTCGCGCCAGTCGGCGCCCATCTGGCGCTCCAGGACCCCGTGGACGCTCGCCACCGGGAGCGGCGGCGCCGCGTTCTGGAGCTTCGTCAGCGCCTGCCGGTAGGGCGCGGCGAGGTGCTCGGGGAGGGCCGCCTCGAAGATCGACAGCGCCTGCCCGAGCTTCATCGCACCCCCCTTGAGCTGCCCGAGCACGCTGAAGACGTGTTCGGCGGTGCGCCGCTGCGCCTGCTCGCTGAGGATCTCGTCTGCCAGTCCGGTCACGCGCTTGCCGAGGCCCACCGTCGCCCGGCCCGCCAGCCCCAGGGGGAGCGAGGCGAGTTTCATGCCCCGCACGATCGCCCGGCGCGGGAGGTCATCACCCGAATGGGCGGGTCCATGCCTGTCGCTCACGTTCCCAATGCTCTCACGGACGGGCCCGGTCGCGGAGGTCGAGCGAGGAGCGGAACCGCGTTCGCCGTATCACGCCCGGCCGCGGGCGTCCCGCGCGTGTCACCCGCACGGGTGAAGCGGCGCGGCGGGACTTACAGGCGTGAAATCTGTGGCATTCTGAGGCTGAACGGTCGCACAGCGTGACCGTCGCTACATGGGGGGTACCAGTGGCTACTGCTACGGAGACTTACAACGGGTACTGCGTCAAGTGTCGCGAGAAGCGCGACTTCGAGGGCACCGTCGTCGTCTCGGACTCGGGCCGCCGGATGGCCAAGGGGACGTGCCCGGTGTGCGGCACCAAGATGAACCGGATCCTCGGCAAGGCCTCGTGATCGCTGACCGGAAGGTCCACCCCTCGTCCGATCCCACCATGCGGGAGTCTGGCGAGGGGATTTTCATTGCATAGCACCATGCAAGCCGCAATCGAGACATCTGCGTTAGGCGATTGTCACCCCCGCGGATTAGTGTGCGTTCATGGCGCGCAAAGTGCATCCCCCCGTCGAAGTGCGGCGCTCTCCCCGGCGCCGTGCCACCGTAGCGGCCTACGAAGAACGAGGCCGCGTGGTCGTCATGATCCCGGACGCCTTCTCTGAGAAAGAGGAGCGCGAATGGATCGACCACATGCTCGCGAGGCTCCAGAAGCGCGAGGCCCGCGACGGCCGCGCGTCCGACGACGCCCTGCGGGACCGGGCCGTCAGGCTCGCCCGGCGCTACTACCCCGACCACCCCGAATGCGCCCGCCCCGAGAGCGTCCGCTGGGTCGACAACCAGCACCGCCGCTGGGGCTCGTGCACCCCCTCCGACGGCTCGATCCGGCTCTCGCGCCGGCTCACCATGATGCCGTCGTGGGTCATCGACTACGTCCTGCTCCACGAGCTGGCGCACCTGGTCCACCACGACCACTCGCGCCCGTTCTGGGACATGGTCGGCCGCTACACCAAGGCCGAGCGGGCCCGCGGCTACCTCGAAGGCATCGCCGACGCCGAGGCCAGCGACCCCCGCTAAGCACCGGAGCGCACCGCGCCGACCGCCGAGGCGGCCGGCCGCAGGGCGCTGCCCGACGCCTACTTCTCCTCGGGCTCGTCCCCGTCGTCGTCCTTCGGGTCGTTCACCGCGAGCTGGTCGAACATCGACAGGTCCAGGTCCTCCAGGGCCTCGGACACCGCCGCGAACGACTCGGGCCGCTCCAGGTCGGCGGCGCTCGGCATCAGGTCCGGGTGCGCCCACACCGCCTCGCGCCCCTCGGTCCCGCGGGCCTCGGCCAGCGACTGCCACAGCCGCTCCGCCGCCCGCACCTTCGCCTGGTCGAGCTGGAGCCCGACGAGCGCCTCGAACGTCTGCTCGACCGGCCCGCCGGAGGCGCGGCGCCGCCGCGTCGACTCCATGAGCCGGTCCATGGTCGGCAGCCGCTCGCCGACCGCCTCGGCCACGACCGTGTTGATCCACCCGGCGATGAGCGCCAGGGTCGTCGCCAGCCGCGCCAGCGCGGCCTTCTGCTGCTCGGTGTCCTCGGGCTTGAACACCTCGCTGAGGTCGAGCGTCGCCGCCGCCTCCTGGTCGGTGAGGTCCATCTCCGACATGGCCTCCTCGATGGCGGCCTCGTCGATGCGGATCTCCCGCGCGTACGCCTCCAAAGCGCCGAGCAGGTGGGCGCGCAGCCACGACGCGTGCGTGAACAGGCGGTGGGCGGCCGCCTCGCGCAGCGCCACGAACAGGCGCACCTCCTCGACCGGGAGCTCCAGGCCCTCGGCGTAGGCGGCGATGTTGCCGGGCAGGAGCGCCGCGACACCGGTCTTCCCCAGGGGCAGGCCGACCTCCGTGGAGGACAGCACCTCCCCGGCGAGCTTCGCGAGGGCCTGGCCCATCTGCGCGCCGAACAGCGCCGAGCCGACCCCCTTCATGAGGTCGGCCATCGGGCCGAGCATCCCGGCCATCTCCTCGGGGACGAGGGTCTGCATCGCCTCGCCCATCTGGGCCGCGAGGGGCTCGGCGAGCTGCTTCCAGGAGTCCTCGGTGCGCGCGATCCACTGCTTTCGGGTCCACGCGTCGGTGGCCGTGACCCCCGAGGGCCAGTTGACGACCGAGTCGAGCCACAGGTCGGCGAGGCGCACGGCCTCCGCGACGTGCGCCTGGTCGGCGGGGCCGACGGTGTTCTCGGCCTCCAGCTCGGACTCGGCGAGCTGGCGCGCGAGCTGCCAGTTGACCGGACCTGACGTCAGCGACTGCGCCATCATCTGCTGGAGCTGCTGCATCATCTGCTGCACGCGCGGATCGTTCGGGTCGGGCAGGTCGCCGCCCAAGTTCCCGAAGCCGAACGGAATATCGGAGCCCATGCGCCAACCGTACGTCAGAGGAGGGGGGCCGGGCCACGGCTGGCCGATCCGGGGGCCCCGCGTTCGCTGCGGGCCGAAAGCGCCCGTGCGCTTGCGCATGTAGGCTTCCCGGCATGCGAAGGCGTGGAATCACCGTCCTGTTGGGCGCCGTGCTCGTGGCGCTGCTGACATGGCAGGCGCTCTCGATGGACGTCGCCTACGTGGTGTTCAGCCCCGGCCCCACCGAGGACGTGCTCGGCTCCGAGGAGATCGACGGCGTCGAGCACCCCATCATCACCGCCGACACCGAGTTCCCCTCCGAGGGACAGCTGCGCCTGACCACGGTGCGCGTCAAGCAGTCCGTGACCCTCGCCCAGGCCCTGCGCTACTGGGTGTCCAATGAGTACGCGATCATCCCGCGCGACCTCATCTACCCGCCCGGCGAGTCCGAGGAGGAGATCGCCGAGGAGCAGCAGGCCGACTGGGTCGAGTCCCAGTCGAACGCCGAGCAGGCCGCCCTCGCGTACCTCGGCGAGCCCGCCGTCATCTCCGTCGTCGCCGACTCCGCGGGGCTCCTCGAAGGGGACGTCGTCACCGCGGTCGACGGGACCGCCGTCACCTCCCTCACGGCCCTGGCCGATTACGCCGACAGCGAAACCACGGTGACGGTGACGCGCGACGGCGCCGCCGTCGAGGTGCCCGGCGTGGTCCTCGGCGACGCCGACCTCCAGTCCGTCCACGACGACCCCTACAACATCGAGATCGACACCGACGCCCTCGACATCGGCGGCCCCTCCGCGGGCCTGATGTTCGCGCTCGGCATCGTCGACCGGGTCACCGAGGGCGACCTCACCGACGGGACGGTCGTCGCCGGGACCGGCGAGATCGATCCAGAAGGGAACGTCGGCGGCATCGGCGGGATCCAGCAGAAGATCGCCGGCGCCGCGGACGCGAACGCCGAGGTCTTCCTCGCCCCGGCTTCGAACTGTTCGGACGCCGTCACCGGCGCGCCCGCCGATATGACTATTGTCAGAGTCGAGACGCTCGAAGACGCGGTCTCGGCGCTTGAGACCCTAGCGGCCGGCGGGGAAGTCACGACCTGCTGACCCCCGCGCCGCCAGACCCTAAGGAGTTGCTTCAGTGGCGAACCGGACGCCCGCCCCACCACGGATGAGCCGACGAGGACGCTACGTCCTGATACTCCTCGTGGGCGCGATTGTCCTGCTCTCGGTGCTCGGCTGGCTCGTCAGCCTGCGCACCGACTACCTCTGGTACGACTCCGTCGGGTACACCTCGGTGTTCTCGACGATGATGTGGACGCGCCTGGCGATGTTCGGCGTCTTCACCCTCGCGATGGCCGCCTGGTGCGGCCTCAACCTCTACCTCGCCTACCGCTTCCGGCCCGACACGTGGCCCGCGACGAGCGAGCAGGAGGGCCTGGAGCGGTACCGCGAGCTCATCTCCCCGAAGGCCGGCTGGTGGATCGGCGGCGTCGCCGCCGTCGTCGGCGTCTTCGCGGGCATGTCCGCGCAGAGCCGCTGGGAGACCTGGCTGCTGTTCCGCGAAGGCGGCCAGTTCGACTGGACCGACCCGGTCCTGAACATGAACGCCGGGTTCTACGTCTTCCGGCTCCCGTTCTGGCAGTTCCTCATCGGCTTCGGCTTCGCCGCGGTCGTCGTCGGCATCCTCGCCTCCCTGAGCGCCTACTACCTCTACGGCGCGCTGCGCTTCTCCGGCCAGGGCGACCGCATGACGAACGTCGCGCGCATCCACCTGTCGGTCCTCGTCGCGCTCTTCCTGGGGCTCAAGGCCGTCGCGTACTACTTCGACCGCTTCGACTTCACCACCCAGGAGAACCCGGTCACCGACATCGTCGGCGGCGGGTACACCGAGATGACCGCCCTCATGAACGCCAAGAACGCGCTCATCTGGGTCTCCGTCATCGCCGCGGTCGTCATCCTCGTCTTCTCGTGGGGCTTCACCCGCTCGCTCGCGCTGCCCGCCGCGGCCCTCGGCCTCGTCGTGGTCACCGCGATCGCCGCGGGCGGCATCTACCCGGCCGTGGTCCGCAACTTCCAGGTCGAGCCCAACCGCCCCCAGCGCGAAGGCGAGTACGCCCAGCACACCATCGACGGCACCAGGTACGCGTACGGCATGGAGAACCTGGAGACCGTCTCCTACGAGGTCGAGTCCCGGCCCGACGCGACCCAGCTGGCCTCCGCCGACAGCCCGGCGAACCCCACCGTCGAGGACCCGGCCCTGCCCGACACGTCGAACCCGACGATCTCCAACGTGCGCCTCATCGACCCGTTCGTCGTCTCCGACGCCTTCACCCAGGCGCAGCAGCCGCGCAGCTTCTACGACTTCAACGAGAAGCTCGACATCGACCGGTACACCTACACCGACGAGAACGGCAACGAGGTCACCGAGGACTTCGTGGTGGGCCTGCGCGAGCTCAACCCCGACCAGCTCACCGACGAGCAGCAGGACTGGACCGTCGCCCACACCGTGTACACGCACGGCTGGGGCTTCGTGTCCGCGTCCACGACCGAGAGCGACGGCGGCGCGCCGTGCTTCACCTCCGGCGTGCTCTCGGACGACGCCGGGAACTGCCAGATCGGCAACGACATCATCGACGTCGAGCAGCCCCAGATCTACTACGGGCTCTTGAACAACGAGTACGCGATCGTCGGCGTCCCCGAAGGCGAGACGCCCCGCGAGTACGACCGCCCGACCGACGTCACCGTGGTCGACGAGGACGCCCCCGAGGAGGACGCCGAGGAGATCGGCGACGACCGCTACACCACCTACGAGGGCGACGGCGGCGTCGAGATCGGCTCGATCACCCGGCGCCTGCTCTACGCGTGGGAGTTCCAGGAGCCGCGGTTCCTGCTGTCCGACCAGATCAACGAAGAGTCGCAGCTGCTCTATAACCGGAACATCCGCGAGCGCGTGCAGATGGTCGCCCCGTTCCTGACCGTGGAGTCCGACCCGTACCCGGCGGTCGTCGACGGCGAGGTCGTCTGGATCGTCGACGGCTACACCACGACGAACGAGTTCCCGTACTCCGACCGGGTCAACCTGGCCGACGCGACGAACGACACGTACTCCGGCCAGGGCGTCGCCAACCAGGCGTCCGAGGAGGTCAACTACATCCGCTCGTCGGTCAAGGCGGTCGTCAACGCCTACGACGGCTCGGTGAAGCTGTACGAGTTCGACGAGGAGGACCCGATCCTCAAGGCGTGGAACGCGATCTACGGCGGCGACCTCATCATCCCCAAGGACGAGACCCCGCAGGCGCTCCAGGACCACTTCCGCTACCCGCAGGACCTCTTCAAGGTCCAGCGGAGCCTGCTCCAGCGCTACCACGTGGACGAGTCCCGCACCTTCATCGAGGGCGGCGAGGCGTGGGCGACGCCCTCGGACCCGTCGCAGGCGCAGGAGGTGACCCAGCCCGCCTACTACGTGTACGCGACGTACCCCGACCAGGAAGGCGAGGCGTTCTTCCAGCTCACCAGCAGCTTCACGCCGAGAAACCGGCCGAACGCGCTGGCGTCGCTCATGTCGGGCTACTACGACGAGAACGGCGATCCGCAGCTGACGGTGTACGACGTGGCGGGCGGCGACGACCAGTCCGTGCGGCAGATCCACCAGATCATCACGTCCACATCGGAGGTGGTGACGACGCTGCGCGACGCCCAGCAGACGGGCACCACAGTCGAGTGGGGCAACCTCCTGACACTGCCGATCGGCGACGGCATCCTCTACCTCGAACCGATGTACCTGCGCAGACAGGCGGGCGGGCAGGGCGAGGACCTGCCGGTGCTCACGAACGTCGCCATCAGCTACGGCGGCTACGTGGGCTTCGCGCCGACGTTCGAGGAGGCGCTGAACATGGTGGTGATGAAGTACGTCTCGGGTGCGCCGAGCGAGGCCGAGCAGACCGAGGGCGAGGACGGCGGGGAGTCCCCGTCCGAGACGCCTTCGGAGACGCCGACCACCGAGGCCCCGACGACGGAGGCGCCCGACACCGCCGAGCCGCCTGAAGTCGAGGCCGCGATCGACAACGTCCTCGCCGCGCAGGCGGCGTACGAGGAGGCCCAGGCCTCGGGCACGAACGAGGAGCAGGGCCGCGCGCTCGACGACCTCCTCGCCGCGCTCGACCAGCTCGAAGCGGCCCGCGCGGCGGCGGGACAGTAAGCAGCACAACGGGAAGCGCCCGGGGCCATCGGCCCCGGGCGCTTCCTCGTGCTCCGTCTACTGCTCGTCGCCCCCGGGGCCGGGGGTCTCCTCCGACTCGGGCTTGCACGCCTCGGCGTCGGCCGCCCGGCGGACCGTGATCTGCACCGTCGACCCCTGGTCGGCCTCGGCGCCGCCGCTGGGGGACTGGCGCACGACGCTGCACTTCGCGTCGCCCTCGCCCTCGTACTCGACCGCCGGGGTCAGGCCCGCCTCCTCGATCCGCGAGCGCGCGTCGGCCTCGGTCTGGCCGACCACGCCGGGGACGCTCGCCTTCGCGGGCGGCGTGGGGGAGCTGCTCTCGGTGGCGCTCGCCGACCCGGTCGGGTTGAGCGAGGGCCCGGAGGTGGGGGGCGCGGACGGGTCGGTCTCGCCTGTGGCGGAAGCGGAGTCGCTCGGGTCGGGCGTGGTCGCGCCCTCCTCGTCGCCCTCGTCGTCGACCCAGTGGCCGTCGTCGCCGTTCTGGCCCTGCACGTCGGTGTCGGCGGTCCCGGACCGGTTCGCCAGCGGGCCGTCGCCCCCGTCGCCGTCGCCCCACGGGAGGGTGGTGGCGATGGCGCTGACCGCGGCGATCCCCGCGAGGGTCGCGGCGAGCGTGATCCACAGGCCGCGGCGCCGCGGCCGCTCCCGGGGCGCCTCCTGCGGCGGCGGCACGATGCCGGTGGGCGGCGTGGGGACGCGGTGCGCGCCGGTGACCGGCGGCAGCGAGTGGCCGTCGGTGCGGTACACGGGATGCTGCCCCGAGGGGGTCGGCCCGGCGCCCGCGGGACGCCGGTGCGCGCCGGTCTGCGGCCCCGGCTGCCGACCGGTCTGCGGCGGCTGCGAGACCGGAGCGTGCTGCGGCGCAGGCGCGGGCGGCGGTGCGACCGGGTGCGCGGCGGACGGCTCGTTCACGTCCCGCCGGTCCATCATCCGGGTCCGGGCGGGCGCGTTCCGCGGTCGCGTCAGGAGCGCGGTGCGCACCTCCCGGCAGGCCCCGGCGAGCGAGGCCGCGTCGGGCCAGCGCGAGGACGGGTCCTTCTGGAGCGAGCGGCGCACGATCTCGGCGACCTCGTACGGGATCTCCGCGGGCAGCGGCGGCGGGGCGTTGCGCAGGTGCGCCGAGAGCACCCCGAGCGGGGTGTCGGCGCGGAACGGCGGCGCCCCGGCGAGGCACTGGTGGGCGACGACGCCCAGCGAGTACAGGTCCGAAGCAGGGGTGAGGTTCTCGCCTGCGGCCTGCTCGGGGGACATGTACGTGACGGTGCCGAGCACCACCCCGGTGGTGGTGAGCGTCAGGTTGTGGTTGGCGCGGGCGATCCCGAAGTCCACCAGGACGACCGAGCCGTCGCCGCGGACGAGGATGTTGCCGGGCTTGATGTCGCGGTGGACGATCCCGGCGGCGTGCGCGACCTGGAGCGCCTCGGCGACGCCGCCGACGACCTGGAGGGTCTCGGCGGTGCCGAGCTTGCCCCAGAGGCCGAGGAGCCGCGAGAGCGGCTTGCCGTCGACGAACTCCATGATGAGGTACGCGAGCTGGGCGTCCTCGTCCTCGATCTCGCCGTAGTCGTAGACCTCGACGACGCCGGGGCCCTGCATGACGGCGATGGCGCGGGCCTCGCGGCGGAACCGCTCGCGGAAGCCGCGGTCGTCGACGAGGTCGGCGAGGAGCACCTTCACCGCGACGGTGCGCCACAGGATCGTGTCGGTGCCTTCCCAGACGTCGCCCATGCCGCCGCCGCCGACGCGGCGTTCGAGCCGGTAGCGCCCGTCCAGGACATCGCCGGCCTTGAGGTTGCGCGTGCTCAGCATCGGGCGGCTTTCCCCTTCTCGGCGAAGCCCTGCCAATTGCCGCTTCACCTTGAGTCGGATATCTCTCCCGGGTCTAACGACCGGGGGCCGCTGAGGCTACGCGCTGGATCGGGCGATCTTCGGATCCGTCGCGTTTCGGGGGGGAGGCCGTCGCGGCGCCGCCGTCGGTGCGGCGCCGCGGGTCAGTGCTCGGGGGTTCCGGTGAGCGCCAGGGACCGGGACGGGGCGCTCACGCCGGCCCCGTCGTCGGCGGCCGGAGCTTCGACCTGGGCTGCACCTTTGCCAGTGGCCGGGGCGTCGGACTGGTGCACGGCCTGGCCGAGCTGGCCGTCCCAGCACGCCCACGAGTGGCAGGGCCAGGACTGGCCGCAGTGCCCGCACACGGGGTGCTTCGCGCCCTGCTGGTCGAGTGCGGGGGTGTGGCGCTTCCACCAGCGCGCCTGGACGCGCCAGAGGCTCGGCACCAGCACTTCGCTGGGCGGCTCGTCCGGCGGCGGATTGTCGAGTGTGTACGGACTGCGCAACGCAGGCTGCCTTTCAGGTCTTCGTAACGGACTGGATCCCTTGTGGCCCTGCGTGATCGGGCCGAGGAACCGCAGTGTGCCCTGGTCGTCGCCGAGGTGCGGTGTCGAATCGGTACAGTCGGGGGAGGCGGGTAGCCCCTCCGTACAGTAGAATTGCACATGCAGATTTTGGATGCAAGAGGTATAACCGGATCGGGTGGCGATTCCTCCTCCCGACAGGCGCGACCGGACGAGCGGCCAGAAGTCCTCCCCAACCGGTGCGTCACTCACCGAATCCGGAGAGATCAGGGTGTCAAATGGGAACATCGAACGACAACGCTGACAGCGATCTGCCGAAGAAGTTGGGAGGCAAGGCGATGCCTTCGAGCGGCAGCCCCACCGTCCGTCGCCGCCGCGCCGGGAAGATCCTGCGGGACCTGCGCGAGAAGTCCGGCAAGGGCGCCGACGACGCCGCGGCCGCGCTGGAGGTCACCAGCTCCACCATCTACCGGATGGAGCTCGGGCGCGTCGGCATCAAGCCCCGCGACGTGCAGGCCCTCGTCGAGGTCTACGGCGTCGAGGACGCCGAGCTCGTCGACGAGCTGGTGCGCCTGGCCCGCGACGGCCGCAAGCGCGGCTGGTGGGCCCGCTACTCGGACACCATCTCCCCGCCGTACGCGACCTATGTGGGCCTGGAGCAGGACGCCTCCAGCCTGAACGTCTACGACGGCCTCATCATCAACGGCCTCCTCCAGACCCGCGAGTACGCCCGGCACACGTTCAGCATGGTCCCTGAACGCTCTCTGCGGTACATGGACCAGCGGATCGACCTGCGCATGGAGCGCCAGCAGCGGCTGCGCGGGGACCTGAAGATCTGGAACGTCATCGACGAGGCGGCGATCCGCCGCGTCCTGGGCGGGCCGAAGGTCATGATCGACCAGCTCCAGAACCTCCTCGAACTCGGCTCGCTGCCGAACGTGCACCTCCAGGTGCTGCCGTTCGAAGGAGGGGCCTACCCGGGGATGCTGTCCTCGTTCACGATCCTCGGCTTCGGGGAGCTCGACGGGGAGGTCGACCCGGGCTACCGCCACCCCGACGTGGTCTACATCGAGGGCCACAACGGCGACGTCTACGAGGAGGGCGAGGACGTGGAGCCGTTCCACGAGATCTTCGGGTTCCTCCGGTCGGCCGCGCTCGACCCGGGGCGCAGCCTCGAATTCATCGAGCGACAGGCCCACCACCTGAAGTCGCTCTAGCGCCGATGCGAGGGGGCGGCCACCGCGGTAGGCGGTCGCCCCCTCGCTCCGTCCCTACCTGCCGGATGTCCGCAGCAGCGAGGCCCAGTCGGCCCGACCGGCGCGAAGGATCGGGCTCACCGTCAGCTTGGTGTCCCTGATCTCCACGCCCTCATCGGCGAGCCTGGCCTCAACGCAGGCGCCGTTCGGGCCCGACCTGCTGCTCTTCCTCCATGTGTGGGTCAACATGGATCTCCTCCTTCCAAGGAGCCTTTCGAGTCCCCAGGACGGCTCTTACCATAGCCGCCGCATGGCAAGCGAAACGTCGACTATCCGTCACTATCAGGTTTTGGACAGAGCCGTGTCCCAGTTCCCTAAAACGCTGCGGCGCATGCGGCCTCGGATTCTTCACGAATCACACTCGCGGAATCCGCGAGCGACATTCACTCCATCGGGTCGCGCCTTCGGCGCGCCACCGCCGCCCGCGCCCGCGCGCCCCCGGCCCTCGGCGCTGGCCCGCGGGTTGGCCGGGCCGCCTCCTGGGAAGCCCTCCAGGACACCACGGTTCCGCGGCATTTTCCCGAGAATTCACGGAATCGCCGAACCAGGGGGACTTTCACAATTGCAGGGCTCGAATGGAATAATATTCAGACCGACATCAACAGCACTGGTCACGGGGGGTGACGATGAAAGACGCCATTGAAACCTCTACCACCGCGTTCGCCGCAATCGTCGCGATCGTCCTCATCTTCGCAGCGGTCCTCGGACTGCGGTCCTTCATCGAGGGACGGCGCCGCCGAAAAGCCCGGGCCAAGACCGACGCCGAAGCGTGGACCGAGCTCCTCGGGAAGCAGCTCCAGATCGCCCCGGCCTCCGTCGGCGACACCGAGGCCGCGGCGGCCCTGGACCGCGCCCGCAAGCTCCACTACGGCGCCGTGCAGAAGCTCAAGACCGCCAAGAAGACCAAGCAGTTCGAGCGCATCAGGACCTACGCGCTCGCCGGACTGCACAACCTGAACATCATGCGGCGCCGACTCGGCAAGGCACCCGGACCCCAGGGACCGATCCCGTTCAACTCGGGCGCCGGCACGAAGAAGCGCGACGACAACATCCGCGACGTCGCGACCGGGCCGTCCACCGGACTGCCCTTCTAGGGACCCAGCAACGCGGAAGGGGGCGGCCGGTCGGCCGCCCCCTTCCGCGTACTCCTTTTAGTTCACTTCCTGGCGCCGCGGCGACAGCAGGTCCATGACCCACATCGCGATCCACACGATGATCGCGCCCCAGAACGCCGGCCAGAACCCGTCCACCGCGAACCCGAGCGACAGCTGCTCCGACACCCATCCGGTGAGCCAGAACATGAGCGCGTTGACCACCAGGCCGAACAGGCCCAGCGTCAGCACGTACAGCGCGCAGCCGACCATCATCACGATCGGCTTCACCAAGGTGTTCACCAGCGTGAAGATCAACGCCACCAACAACAGCGACACGAACTTCGCGCCCGTGGAGTCCCCGTACAGGGTGATACCGCCGACGATCGCCGTCGCGAGCCACAGGGCCAGCGCCGTCAGCACCAGCCGTATCAAGAATCTGAACATGGCGCCAAGTATCGCCGCCGCCACTGTCCGCCGTCCAGTTTCCGCCGATTCCAACGGGACCCGGCGCGAGACCGAGCCGGGCCCTCGCGTTCACCCCCGGTTCACCCGAGAGTGAATCCGCCGCTACTCGCCCGGCCTATCCTCGGCCCAACCCTGCTTGACATCCCGACCTGCGTCCCATGCAGAAGGAGCGATCATGAGCGACCCGGCACTGCCCGCGGCCCGCCCCACCGTCGACCCGCGGCGCCTCACGGCGGCCCCCCAGCCGGCGCACCAGCGGGCCCCCGGCGGCGGCGCCGACACCGCCACCGTCTTCGACATCAAGGACGTCGACGTCTTCTACGGCTCCTTCCACGCCGTCAAGAACGTCAACTTCACCGTCGCCAAGAACGAGATCACCGCGCTCATCGGCCCGTCCGGCTGCGGCAAGTCCACCCTGCTGCGCTCCCTCAACCGGATGAACGACCTCGTGCCCGGCGCCCGCGTCGCCGGCACGGTCGCCTACCGCGGCAAGAACATCTACGACCAGGGCGTCGACCCCGTCGAGGTCCGCCGCCGCATCGGCATGGTCTTCCAGAAGGCCAACCCGTTCCCGAAGTCCATCTTCGACAACGTCGCGTACGGCCCCCGCATCCACGGCGTCAAGCGCTCCGAGCTCGCCGGGATCGTCGAGGACTCCCTCAAGAAGGCCGCCCTCTGGGACGAGGTCAAGGACAAGCTCAAGCAGTCCGCGCTGGCCCTCTCCGGCGGCCAGCAGCAGCGCCTGTGCATCGCCCGCACGATCGCGCTCGCGCCCGAGGTCGTCCTCATGGACGAGCCCTGCTCGGCGCTCGACCCGATCGCGACGGCCCGCATCGAGGAGCTCATGGTCGACCTGGCCAAGCAGTTCACGATCGTCATCGTCACGCACAACATGCAGCAGGCCGCCCGCGTCTCCGACAAGACCGCGTTCTTCTCGACCGAGGTCAACGAGCTCAGCGACACCCGCACCGGCGTCCTCGTCGAGTTCGACGACACGCAGCGGATCTTCACCACCCCCTCCGACGAGCGCACCGAGAACTACGTCACCGGCCGCTTCGGCTAGACCCGGTACGACGACGAGTACAGACGACGAAGGGCCCCGCCGGGAGGCGGGGCCCTTCCTCGTTCGCGAGACCAGGTTCGCGGTGCGCTAGCGCTTGTCGATGGCGAAGCGCGCCGCGATGATCCGGGACAGGATGGTGAACACGAAGACGATGGCGATCAGGGTCAGGGCCGCGCCCCACGCGCGCTCCTGCGAGGCGGCGAACGGCTGGCTCGCGTTGCGGAAGATCTGCGCCGCGAGCGTCGTGTTCTGGCCGTCGAACAGGTCCGGCTTGTAGATGTAGGTCAGGCCCACCGTGACGATGATCGGCGCGGTCTCGCCCGCGGCGCGGGCCACGGCCAGCAGCGAACCCGAGGTGATGCCCGACGACGCCGCCGGGAGCACCACGCCGAGCACCGTGCGCCACTTGCGCGCGCCCAGGCCCGACGAGGCCTGCCGCAGCTCGTCGGGGACCAGCCGCAGCATCTCCTCGGTCGAGCGGATCACGATCGGCAGCATCAGGCACGCCAGGGCCAGCGCCCCGCCGAAGCCGGTCTTGTCGCCGATGACGATCACGTAGCCGACGTAGATGAACAGGCCCATCATGATCGACGGGACGCCGGTCATGACGTCGGCCATGGTGCGGATGAACCGCGCCAGCGGCTTGTTCTTGCCGTACTCGTTCAGGTACACCGCGCCCAGCACGCCGATCGGGATCGACATCAGCGCGGCCATGCCGGTGATCGTGAGCGTGCCCAGGATCGCCGGGCCCATGCCCGGGCCCTCGGTGCGGTAGTTCCGCGGGATCTCGTCGATGAACCACGCCAGGCTCCACGCCGACGCGCCCTTCGACACGACCTCCCACGCCACGAGCGCCAGCGGCAGCGCCGCGACGAGCACGCACAGCGCGATGAGCGAGGTGGCGGCCCGGTTCGCGAAGGCCCGCCGGAACGACAGGTTGCGGCCCGACAGGTCGGGCGGGGTCTGTCCTTGCAGCGCCGTCATGAGTGGGCACCCTTCATCTTGATCTCCGCGCGCCTGACCACGGTGCGGGCGAGGAAGTTGATCAGGACCGTGATCGCGAACAGCACGACGCCGATCCCGATCAGGGCCTCGGTGTGCATGCCGCTCGACTCGCCCCACTGCTGGGCGATGACCGCGGCCATCGTGTTGCCGGGCTCGAACAGGTTCGTGCCGACGGTGAGCGAACCGCCGATGACCAGGGCCACCGCGATCGTCTCGCCCATCGCCCGGCCCAGGCCGAGCATCGAGGCGCCGACCAGGCCGCCGAACGAGTGGGGGAGGATCGCGCCCTTGATCATCTCCCAGCGGGTCGCGCCGAGCGCATAAGCGCCCTGCTTGTCGATCTCGGGCACGGTCGCGAAGACCTCCCGCGAGATCGACGTGATGATCGGGATGCACATGACCGCGAGGATCAGCCCGGCCGTGAAGTAGTTGCGGCCGGTGTTCGTCTCGTCGAAGATCGCGTTCAGGCCCGGGACCGGGGCCACGACCCCCGCCCACCACTGGTAGATCGGAGTGACCCACGGGATCAGGACGATGCTGCCGACCAGGCCGAACACCACCGACGGGACGGTGGCGAGCAGGTCGACGATCGTGACGATGTACTTGCGGGAGCGCCGGTGCGCGACCTCCGTGATGAACAGCGCGATCCCGATCGACACCGGCACCGCGACGACCATCGCGATCACCGAGGTCACCAGGGTGCCGTACAGGAACGGGAGGGTCCCGAAGATCTCGTCGCCGGGAACCCAGTCGGTCCCGGTGAGGAACTCGACCGGGTCGTGCGCGATCGCGGGCCACGCCTGCACCGACGTGGTCACCAGGATCAGGCCCAGCACGATGAGCACGGTCAGGCCGGCGAGGGTCACCAGCCCGGTGAAGCCCTTGTCGGTCCGGCGGGAGCGAGCCTCCCCGCCGAGGTCCACCTGCGGGGGCGATTCGGGGGATGCCGTAGTGGTCAAGAGAGTCTCTCCGTTTTCGTGAGCGGAGCGGCCGAAAACCCCAGCGGCGCTGCGGCCGTTGGGGTCGTCGGTTTCCGTGGTCCTAGGCAATCGTCTCGTTCAGGGCGTCGACGGCCTGCTGGCGCAGCGCGTCGGGCAGCGGAGCGAAGTTGTTGTCCGCGGCGATGTCCTGGCCGTCGGTGAGCAGGTAGTTCACGAACTCCTTGACGCCGGCGGCGACGTTCTCGTCCTCGTACTCGGTGTGGAGCAGGATGTACGTCGGCGCGACGATCGGGTAGGTCTCGGCGCCGGCCGCGTTCAGCGGGTTGTACGACAGGTCCTCGGCGACCTCCGCGCCCTCAAGGGCCGCGGTGGTGGCGTCCAGCGTCGGCTGGATGAACGCGCCGTCGGCGTTCTCGATCGACGCGGTGACCAGGCCGGTCTCGGACGCGTCGGCGAGGTCGACGTAGCCGATCGCACCCTCGGTCTGGGTGATCACGGTCGCGACGCCGGTGTTCTTCTCGCCGCCGATGGAGCCCTCGGGCCAGGTGATCTCGTCACCCGCGCCGAGCGTCCACGCGTCGGTGGCCTCGTCGAGGAACTTGGTGAAGTTCGAGGTGGTGCCCGAGCCGTCCGAGCGGTGCGCGATCGTGATCGCGGTGTCCGGGAGCTCGACGCCCTCGTTGGTGGCGGCGATCGCCGGGTCGTTCCAAGTGGTGATCGCGCCCTGGAAGATGTTGGCCAGCGTCTCCTGGTCGAGCTGGAGGCCGTCCACGCCCGGCAGGTTGTACGACACCGTGATCGGGGCCGCCACGGTCGGGATGTACTGGAACGAGCCCTCCGCGGGTCCGTCGCCGTCCTTAACCAGGGAGTCGGAGCCCGCGAAGTCGTTCAGGCCCTCGCCGAACTCGGACTTGCCCGTGCCGGAGCCGACGGCGTTGTAGGTGACGACAAGCTCGGGGTTGACCTCGGCGTACGCCTCGATCGCCGCGGCGTAGAACGCGTCCGGGAAGGAGGCGCCCGAACCGGTGATCTCGCCGGAAGCCAGGTCGCCGTCGCCGGCCTCGTCGTCGCTGCCGCCGCCGCAGGCCGCCATGCTCATGGCGAGCGCACCCGCGGTGATGGTGCCGAAAATGGTCCGGCGGTTCAGTTTCATGTTCACAGCTGGTCTCTACTCCGTCTCCCGGAAGGGGCCCGGGTCGCTTCTTCACTGTCCGCAGCCATCAAACCCAGAGCCGGTGTTCACCCGCTGACGTGAAGCTGAACTCAAGGTGAACGACTGAGCGCGATTCGCAACGGCGACGGAGAGACCAAATACGCGAGCCTCTGACCTGGCACTTTAACCCGGCCTCGGCCCGCCCGTGACCAGACCGTTATGAACGGTCGAGGTGCACGTCCCCTGTGACGGCATAGACCACCTGGTGCGAGATGCGCACCGCGTGGTCCCCGAACCGCTCGAAGAACCGCGCCAGCAGCGCCACGTCCCCCGCCGTCTGCGGCCCGTACCCCAGACCCGGGAGCTGCGCGTGGATCCGCTCCTGGATCGCGTCCAGCTCGTCGTCGTCCAGACCCATCTGCGTCGCCAGCAGCTGGTCCTGGTCCTCCAGCACCACCACCAGCTTCTCCGCGACCCGCCCCGCCGCGGCCCCCATCGCCGCGAAGTCCGGCCGCAGCGAATCCGGGATCACCGCCGCGGGCGCGCGCAGCAGCACCGACTTCGCCACGTGCTTCGCCAGGTCGCCCATCCGCTCCAGGTCCACCGAGATCCGCACCGCGCCCAGCACGAACCGCAGGTCCGACGCCACCGCGTCGTACTGCGTCATGAGCTCGATGATCCGGTCGTCCACGCGGAACTGGAGCGCGTTGACGTGCTGGTCCTCCGCGACCACCGCCTCGGCGGCCGCGGTGTCGCCCTCCAGGAGGGCCGCGCTGGCCCGCTCGATGGCGTCGGCCACGCGGCGGGCCATGTCGACGAGGAGTTCGTTGAGCTCGTCCAGGTGCTGGTGGAACGGGTTCTGCATGATCGGCCAATCGCGGTTCGGAACGGGCTGACGCGAGCCGCGTCGCGGTCGCCTCCGAGTCTAGAGGCCCGCCCCGGCTCGCGCACCGAGCGCGTCCCCGGCACGCGCCGGGCGAACCTCCTTGGACGCCCGGCGATACAGTGAGTGCGAAGCACGAACGATCCCCCAGGGAGTGGACCAGATGACCTACCCCTCGCAGCCGGGCTACCCGAGCCCCTACGGCCAGCAGCCCCCCGGGCGCCAGCAGAACACGCTGTGGCTCATCGGCGGCACGGTCGTGCTCGTGCTCGCGATCATCTTCACGGTGATCCTCATCGTGGTCCAAGGCGCCCAGGACAACTCGACGACCAACGGGGGCGACGACGGCGGCGGCAACAACGGCGGCGACAATGGAGGGGACGACGGCGGCGACAACGGCGGCGACCAGGCGGCCGTCGAGATGAACGAGGAGGCCTGCTCCGCGTTCGGCCTCGACTCGTTCGAGTCGAACTACGGCGCCCTGGACCCGGACTCCACCTACAGCTCCGCGTCCACGACCGGCGGTCTGCCATCGCTGACGTGCACGTTCTACAACGAGGACTTCACCTCGGTGTCCATCTACCTCAGCGACAGGGAGTCCGCGAGCGAGGTCACCGACAGCGTCGCGTCCGACTCGGAGTACTACAACGAGGCCAGCGGCTACACCTACGCCGACTGGGACGGCTACGGCGACGCCGGCAGCCTCTACAGCTACGACTACGGCGACAGCACCTCGTACACGCTGCACGTCGCACTCGGCAGCCTCGACGTCACGATCTCCTCCACCCTGTACGACGACGAGAACGTGAGCGCCGAATCCGCCGAGGAGACCTGGGCCGACTTCGTCCAGCAGTCCGACTCGCTGTTCGCGGACTACACCTAGACGCACGAGGGCCCGGCCGCACCAGCGGCCGGGCCCTCGCACACTTCGTTCCGCACAAACCAAAAGAGGCCCTGTGACCAGGACCTCTTGTGTGGTGCGCCGCCAGGGACTCGAACCCCGAACCCGCTGATTAAGAGTCAGCTGCTCTGCCAGTTGAGCTAGCGGCGCTTGGTGATTGAGTGGACGCGGCGCTTTCCGCCGGTGTCCCTCGCACGAGGAGAAACTTTAGCATGTGCTTCGGCCTCCGTCTCCAGGGGTCCCCGGGGTGGCTACCCTTGAGCGGTGACAAGTTTCGTAGACCGCGTGAATCTCCAGGTCATTGCCGGTAAAGGTGGCAACGGCTGCGTGTCGGTCCACCGTGAGAAGTTCAAGCCGCTCGGCGGCCCCGACGGCGGCAACGGCGGGCACGGGGGTGATGTGGTCTTCGTCGTCGACCCGAACGTGCACACGCTGCTCGACTTCCACTTCCAGACCCGCCTCCAGGGCGGCAACGGCAAGCACGGCCAGGGGTCCAACCGCGACGGCGCCACGGGCGAGTCCATCCGGGTGGCCGTCCCCAACGGCACCGTCATCTACTCCAATGGCGAGGTCCTCGCCGACCTGACCGGCGACGGCACCGAGATCACCGTGGCCCAGGGCGGCCGCGGCGGCCGCGGCAACCGCGCTCTCGTCAGCTCCAAGCGGAAGGTCCCCGGCTTCGCCGAACTCGGCGAGCCCGGCGACGAGCTCGACGTGGTGCTCGAACTCAAGAGCGTCGCCGACGTCGGCCTCGTCGGCTTCCCCTCCGCGGGGAAGTCCTCCCTCATCGCCGCGATGTCGGCCGCCCGGCCCAAGATCGCCGACTACCCCTTCACCACGCTCGCCCCGAACCTCGGCGTCGTGTCCGCGGGGGAGACGACCTACACGATTGCCGACGTCCCGGGCCTCATCCCGGGCGCCGCCGCCGGCAAGGGCCTCGGCCTCCAGTTCCTGCGGCACATCGAGCGCTGCGCGGTCCTCGCCCACGTGGTCGACACCGCCAGTCTCGAAAGCGACCGCGACCCGGTCTCCGACATCGACGCCCTGGAGCACGAGCTCGCCGAATACGGCGGCCTCGCCGACCGGCCGCGCATCATCGTCCTCAACAAGACCGACATCCCCGACGGCCGCGAGCTCGCCGAGTACGTCCGCGGCGACCTTGAGAAGTACGGGTGGCCGGTCTACCTCGTCAGCGCCGTCAGCCGCGAGGGCCTGAAGGAGTTGAACTTCGCCTTCGCGAAGCTCGTCCAGGAGTACCGCGCCGCGCAGCCCCCGGTCGAGGCCACCCGCACCGTCATCCGCCCGGCGGCCGTCGACGACTCCGGCTTCTCCATCAAGAAGGTCGTGCCGGCCTACGAAGGCGACGTCGAGTTCGTCGTCTCTGGCGCCAAGCCCGAGCGCTGGATCGGCCAGACCAACTTCGAGAACGAAGAAGCGGTCGGCTACCTCGCGGACCGCCTCGCCAACCTCGGCGTGGAAGACGGACTCGTGAAGCAGGGGGCCGTCCCCGGCTCGATCGTCCGGATCGCCGACCACGAATTCGAGTGGCAGCCGACCGACCCCAACATCGTCGCGACCGTCGGCCCCCGCGGCACCGACGCCCGCTTCGAGATCAGCGACCGCAAGGGCGCCGACGAACGCCTCGCCGAGCGCAAGGAGCGCCGCGCCGAGACGCTCGAACGGGTCGCCAAAGAGAAGGAAGCCAGGGGCAAGAGCCGCCGCGGCTAACCCCATTCGCGGACTGACCAGCGGAAACGCGGGGTTCGCAAGAGTGTGGCGCCGAGCACGCACCCCCCTTGCGAACCCCGGTTATCCGTCGCGTAAATTTGTCTTTGCCCGCGGGGGAAACGGACAGGAAAACCGAAAGGACCTGGACGAAGACCTAAAGGGCAAATCTCCGAATGAATCGATCGGGGGGCCAAAACGGCCCGAAAACCGGTCTGATAAGTTACTGGAGCCGCTCCGGTCGGAGAGGAACTTCCAAGAAGTTTCAGATCTGATTAGTGCGTGTTGTTTGAGAACTCAACAGGGTGTTTGGATGGTCAGCGTGTGGGCTGGCTGAGTCGCTTCGGACTAGGTTCCGGGGTGTGCTTGGTTGGTACTGTTTTTGACTGTCTTTTCCTTGGGACGCTCGGTTATGGGTGTCTCGTGAAAATCGGTCAGGACT
>NZ_JBAGKG010000008.1:0-246362 GCF_037034145.1 Glycomyces sp. MUSA5-2 | reverse complement strand
ACCCTGACGGGCCCAGCGACTTCAAATCATGTGTCGAAGCATGTCCTGACCGATTTTCACGAGACACCAAGCAAGTGTCCCAAGGAAAAGACAGTCAAAAACAGTACCGATCTCCAGATATCCAGCACCAAAGCCGAACCCCTTCAATCAGCCCACACGCTGACCATCCAAACACCCTGTTGAGTTCTCAAACAACACGCCACAACAAAGACTCATCCGATTTGGGATTCGTTCTCCGCCGGAGCAACCCGAACAACATTACTAGTCTCGATCTGCGATGTCTAACCGGGGGTGATTGACCCTGGTCACATGCGATTGAGCCTCTATGAAGCCTCAGGTGATCCCCGCGCTGCGATCCGGACCGCGCCTGGCTCTGAGAACCTGTCGCGTGCCTCCGTGATCTCCGGACCGGCTTTCCGGCCGTTCCGTTCCCCCGCGGGCAGAGACAAATATACACACCCCCGAAGGAGCCGAAACCAGGGGGGTCACCTGTCGTTCAACGTTACGCTTGACCAGCGAAGACGGAGGGAACTTCCGCGAACACGACGGTGGGTCGGCATGGGGCGGCCGCCGTCGCGGACCGTCTTCAGACGTCAAGTTCGACTGTTAGCCTGCGAGCGAAGGAACTCCGATCAGAGGAGAAGGCATGTCAGTCACTCGCAACGCACGCACCCGATGGACCGGCGGTCTCCAGGACGGCGGCGGTGTCACCAGCTTCGTGTCGTCCGGCCTGCCGGACACTCCGGTGACCTGGGCGTCGCGCGCGAACGACCCGGAGGGCAAGACCAGCCCCGAGGAGCTCATCGCCGCGGCCCACGCCTCCTGCTACTCCATGGCGCTCTCGGCGGGCCTGGGCAAGGCCGGCTACACGGCGGAGGAGATCGTCACCGAAGCCGGCGTCGACTTCAAGCCCGGCACCGGGATCACCGGCATCGCGCTGACCGTCCGGGCCGTGGTGCCCGGGATCGAGAAGGGCGAGTTCGATGAGATCGCGGCGGCCACCAAGGACGGCTGCCCGGTCAGCCAGGCGCTGAAGGCGGTCCCTATTTCGCTTGAGGCGACTCTGGGTTAGGGTCGTCACAATCAACTGAAAATTTCATATTTCACGCACAGTGTGCGCGAAAGCATCGGGTGCACCATCCGTGGTCGAAAGACCACGGAGCCGACACGGGCGAGAGCCCCGGAGGCCGGGTGAGCGTTGGTTTCGCGCACTTGTTTGTAACTGGGGCCCTGCCGAGCCGCGTTGCAGACCGCTACAACATCAAGAGGAGGGAGTTCTCGTGACTGCTCCTGAAAACGCCGGTAGGCGGTTCACCGCCTACACCATCCGTCATCTCGACGATCTGCTCCAACGAGCGCCGCTGTCGGAGGAGCAGCGGCTTCGCACCAGGGCCGTCGCGTCGGTCCTGCCGTTCAGGACGAACGCGTACGTGGTCGATGAGCTCATCGACTGGGACCGTCCGTTCGAGGACCCGATGTTCCGGCTGGTGTTCCCGCAGGAGGACATGCTCCCGGCGGAGGACGTCGACCACATCGCGGGGCTGCTGAAGGCCGACGCCTCCAAGCAGGAGGTGACGGCCGCGGCCAACGAGGTGCGGTTCAAGCTGAACCCGCATCCGGCGGGGCAGCTCCAGCTCAACATCCCGAAGGCCGGCGAGGAGCCGATTCCGGGGCTCCAGCACAAGTACCGCGAGACGGTGCTGTTCTTCCCGCAGCAGGGCCAGACCTGCCACGCGTACTGCACCTACTGCTTCAGGTGGGCGCAGTTCGTGGGGATCGCCGACCTGAAGATGGCGAACAACGACGTGGAGCAGCTGACCGGCTATGTGCGGGAGCACCCGGAGGTGAGCAGCGTGCTGCTGACCGGCGGGGACCCGATGATCATGGGCGAGCCCGTGCTGCGTCGGTACATCGAGCCGCTGCTGGGCATGGACCACGTCGAATCGATCCGCATCGGGTCGAAGGCGCTCGCGTACTGGCCGCAGCGGTTCGTGTCGGACCCTGACGCGGACGACACGCTGCGGCTGTTCGAGCAGGTCGTGGCGTCGGGGCGGAACCTCGCGTTCATGGCGCACTTCTCGCACTTGAAGGAGCTCGACTCCGACATCGTGCGGGAGGCGGTGCGCCGCATCCGGTCCACGGGTGCGGTGATCCGGACGCAGGCGCCGCTGATCAGGACGATCAACGACGACGCGGACCAGTGGGCGGGGATGTGGAGGACCCAGCACAAGCTGGGGATGATCCCGTACTACATGTTCGTGGAGCGCGATACGGGGCCGAGGGACTACTTCTCGGTGCCGCTGGCGCGGGCGTGGGAGATCTTCCGTGACGCGTTCAGCCAGGTCTCGGGCTTGTGCCGGACCGTGAGAGGCCCGTCGATGTCGGCCACGCCGGGCAAGGTCGCGGTCGACGGGATCATCGAGATCGGCGAGGAGAAGGTGTTCGCGCTGCGGATGCTCCAGGCCAGAGACCCCCGGATCGTGGGGATCCCGTTCTACGCGAAGTTCGACGAGAACGCCGTGTGGGTGGACGACCTGAAGCCCGCGTTCGCGGACAAGTTCCCGTTCGAGTAGACCCCGTCCTCATCGGCTGGACGGTCGTCGACTGAACGGGAGGGCCGGAGCGGCTGCCGCCGCTCCGGCCCTTTCTGCTGCTCAGGCGATGTGGAGTGCGAAGCCGGTGGTGCCCTCGGGTTCGAGGCCGGGCTTGAGGCGCTTGGCGTCGTCGTAGTCCTCGGCCTGCTTGCGGTAGGCGATCGGCTCGGTCTCGTCGAGGGTCTCCAGGCGCGAGCGCAGGAGCTTCGCGGCGTCGGCGTACTCGGCGTCGCCGAAGCGGTGGACCGCGCCGGTGACGACGACCGGGGGCAGGACCTGCATGCCGGGGTAGAACAGGACGCCGTGCTGGAGCGGGAACAGCAGGTCGTCGATGGAGCCGTTGACGCCGCGGTCGGACAGGTGGGACTCGGCGGCGCCGGTGGTGACGACGACCATGGCGCGCTTGCCGGCGAGGACGCCGTCGCCGAAGCGGGGCCAGTCGCGGGAGGTGCCGTAGCCGAAGCCGTTGGTGAAGACGCGGTCGATCCAGCCCTTCAGGATCGCCGGGACGGTGTACCACCAGAGCGGGAACTGGAGGATGACGAGGTCGGCGGCGAGGAGCTTCTCCTGCTCGGCGCGCACGTCGGGTGCGACCTGGCCTTTGTCCCACGCTTCGCCCGCGGCGGCCATGAAGTGCTCGTTCTCGGTGGGGCCGAAGTCGTCGTAGTCGGCGACGGCCTTCCACTGCATGGCGTACAGGTCGGAGACGGTGACGGTGTGGCCGAGGCCCTCCAGGGTGGCGACCGATTCGTCCCGGAGCGCGGCGTTCAGGGACGCGGCGTGCGGGTGGGCGTAGACGATGTGGATCTGCATGGCGACCATGCTGCGGCGGATTCCGGGAGGCTGCCAGACGTCTGTTCGACCTGGGGTCGTTCGACCCTAGGACTGACAGACCTAGGCAGCGGTGAGCGGGCGCGGCGATACTTGCCGCGGAGGTTTGAGTGATGTCATCTGATGCGACCGGGATCCACAAGCTGGAGGACGTCGTCGACCTGGGGAAGTTCCTCCAGGCGCGGCGCGCCAGGGTGAACCCCGACGAGGTCGGGCTCCCGAACGACGCGCGGCGCCGGGTGCCGGGGCTGCGGCGCGAGGAGCTGGCGCTGCTGGCCGGGGTGAGCGTGGACTACTACACGCGCCTGGAGCAGGGCCGGGCGAAGCGCCCGTCGGATCAGGTGCTCGACGCGGTCGCGCGGGCGCTGCGCCTGGACGAGACGACGCGGGCGCACCTGCACCGGCTCGCGGGGAACTCGCGGCGCGACCAGATGCACGAGCGGGCGGGCGTGCGGCCCTCGCTGGAGACGATGCTCGCGGCGATCGACGGCTTTCCGGCGCTCATCTTGAACCATCGGCAGGACGTGCTCGCCTCGAACCGCCTGGCCCGGCTGCTGTACGGCGGGTTCGGGTGGGACCTGGAGGCGGGCCCGAACTTCGTGCGACTGCTGTTCGACGACGACTCGCGGGAGTTCTTCCCCGACTGGCGGGACGTGTGCTCGTACGAGACCGTGGCGCAGCTGCGGAAGATGGCGGCGCTGTTCCCCGAGGACGCCGAGCTGACGGCGCTCATCGGCGAGCTGTCGGTGGCGCACCGGGACTTCGCGGAGATGTGGGCGCGGGCCGAGGTGAAGGACTGCAACATCGGCTGGGTGCGGTTCGAGCACCCGATGGTGGGGCTGATCCAGCTGTACAAGGACCAGTTCCGGGTCGCGGACGGCTCCGGGCAGATGCTCGTGACGCTGACGGCCGCGCCCGGGACCGACGGGTACGAGAAGCTGCAGCTGCTGGGGGCGGGCGAGTAGTCCCCCGCCCGCCCCGGCGGTCACCTGACCGGCAACTGGTCGATCACGCTGATCCAGTCGGCCCCGCCGCGGCCGGTCGCGGACAGTTCGTCGAGCTGGCGCATGAGCGGCTCCAGGAGCACGGCGCTGACGCCCTGCCCGCGGGCGGCGGTGATAAGCGATCCGATTGCGGCCCTGGTGAACTCCACGTCCTGGCCGCGGGCCGGGTCGAAGTCGCCGCGATCGATCTCGGCGCCGAAGTGGTCGAGGTGCGGCAGGAGCGCCCCGAGCCAGCCGCGGATCTCCGCGGCGGTGTCGGCCGCGGGGACGCCGACCGTGCGCATCATCGCCGCGGCCTGCATGAACCCCGCGAACATCTGGTACATGGCGGTGAGCAGCGCCATGTCCTTGAGCGAGGCGAGCCCCGCGTCCTCCCCTTCGTAGTCGGCGGCGCCGAGGACCTCCAGGACCGCGCGGGCGCCGTCGTAGGCGGCGCGGTCGCCGGAGTAGAGGAGTCGCGCGACCGGGGTCCCGATCATGTCGGGGGTCGCCATGATGGCGCCGTCGAGGTAGGTGAGGCCGTGCTCGGCGGCCCAGGCGGCGGTGGCGCGGGCCTGGTCGGGCGTTGTCGTGGTCAGGTTGACCACGGTGCGGCCCTTCAGGTCGGCCGCGAGCGGGTCAAGGTGCTCGCGGACGCTCGCGTCGTCGAACAGGACCACGAGGACCGTGTCCGCGGCGCTGACCGCTTCGGCGACGGTGGCGGCGGCACGGGAGCCCGCTGCGGCGTGCGGCGCGGTCCTGGCGGCGGTGCGGTTCCACACGACGGTGGCGTACCCGGTGTCGCGCAGGCGCTCGGTGATCGCGGAGCCCATGGCCCCGAGCCCGAGGACGGCGACGGTCTGGTTCGGCATGTGCTTCCCTACCTTGGAATCGTGAGTCGGTCGATGATGCGGGGCCAGTCGTCGCCGCCGTGTCCGGCCGCGGAGAGCTCTGCAAGGAGCCGCTCGTGCGGTTCCAGGAGCGCGGCGCTGACGCCCTGCTCGCGGCAGGCGGTGATGATCGAGGCCAGGCCGCGCCGGTCGAAGTCGACGCTCTGGCCGCCGGTGTCGTAGGCGCCGCCGTCGACGATCGCGGCGACGGCCCTGCCGTGCGGGAGCATCGCGGCGAGCCACGCCTCCACCTCCACCGCGGTGTCGGCCGCGGGGACGCCGACCGTGCGCATCATGGCGACGGCCTGGAGCTGGCCGAGGAGCATCAGGTCCATGGCCGCGAGGAGGGCCGTGTCCTTGAGCGACGCGACCCCTGCGTCGGTGCCGGTGAACTCGGCGCCGCCGAGGGCCGCCAGCGCGGGTTCGGCGATGGCGTAGGCGTTCTCGTCGCCGGAGTAGAGGAGGCGGGCCTCGGGGGTGCCGATCATGGACGGGACGGCCATGATCGCGCCGTCGAGGTAGGCGATGCCGTGGGCGGCGGCCCAGGCGGCGGTGTCGCGGGCTTCGCCCGGGGTGGTCGTGGTCAGGTTGACGACGACTTTGCCGCGGAGGTTCGGTGCGGCGGGTTCGAGGTGTTCGCGGACGCTGGCGTGGTCGAGGAGGACGGTGATGACGACGTCGCCCGCGTCGACGGCGTCGGGGACGGTGGAGGCGGCGCGGGAGCCCGCCGCGGTGTGCGGGACGGTTCTTGCGGCGGTGCGGTTCCAGACGGTGGTGGTGTATCCGGTGTCGCGGAGTCTGGCGGCGATGGCGGAGCCCATGGCGCCGAGGCCGAGGACGGTGAGGTTGCCGGTGGGCACGGGTGGTCCTTTCTAGTGGTCGCCGCGGAAGAGGCGGTAGACGGGGACGACGGTGCCGGTCTGCTCGGTGGCGTCGAGGGCGCGCTGGTAGTAGTCCTGGATGGTGCGGGTGAGGGCGGCGTCGACGCCGGCGTCTTCGCTGGCGTCGATGACGTGCTGGGCGCCGGCGTGCATCATCTTGAGGCTGGCGAGGTCGCCCCAGCCGCCTTGCTTGGCGGCCTGGGCGAAGTAGAGGGAGAAGTCGCGCTGGCTGCCGGCGTCGTCCTTGGTGAGTTCGAGGAAGGTGTCGATGTCGCCGCCGGAGCGCTCGATCATGGCGAAGGCCTGCTGGAGGGAGATGAGGTAGGCGTGGAACATGGCGAGTCCGGCCTGGTAGTAGAGCTGGGCGAGGCCGTAGTCGGCGCCGAGGTGGACGCTCTTGCAGAGGTGGTCGAGGAGGGGTTTGAGCTCGGCGTAGAGGTCGGCGGGGCCGCTGGTGTAGAGCGTGGAGGCGGGGTGGGCGATGTCGTCGCTCTGGGTCATGTAGGCGCCGGTGAGGAAGCGGGCGCCGCGGTCGAGGACCCAGCTCGCGCCTTTGGCGGTGTTGGCGGGCGAGTCGGAGGAGAGGTTGAGGACGGTCTTGCCGGTGAGGTCGCCCGCTTGTTCGAGGACGCCGTACATGGCGTCGTAGTGGATGAGGGAGAGCAGGATCGTGTCGCTGGCGGCGACGGCTTCGGCGACGGTGGCGGCGGGCTTGGCGCCGAGTTCGGCGAGGGCGTCGGTCTTGCCGGGGGTGCGGTTCCAGACGGTGACGTCGACGCCTGCGGCGAGGAGGAGGCGGACGGTGGCGCGGCCCATCGGGCCGAGGCCGAGGACGGTGGCGGACTTGCTGGCAGACATGTTGTGCCCCTTGGTAAGTGGTGGCTCCCTGTGCGTGTTGACGGGTTCCATGGTCGGTCGTGCCGGGTAGGCTCGGCAAGACCGCACTTCCAGGTGGGGTTGCTTACGTCGAGGTGAGAAATACGGTCGGGAGGCGTGCTGTGGAGACGATGGGTGACGTAGATCAAACCTGCGGGATGTCGCTCGCGATCGACGTGGTGGGCGGCAAGTGGAAGATGCACCTCATGTGGGTGCTCGCGGAGGGGCCGGTGCGGTTCGGGCAGATCCGGCGGAAGCTCGACGGGGTGAGCGAGAAGGTCCTCGCGGAGAACCTGCGGCAGCTGGAGGCGAGCGGGGTGGTGCACCGGGAGCTGTACGCGGAGGTGCCGCCGCGGGTGGAGTATTCGCTGACGCCGCTGGGCGAGTCGCTGAGCGTGGCGCTGAAGCCGCTGGAGGACTGGGGCGAGGAGCACCGCGAGGTGCTGTCGTCGCGGCGGTGAGGCGGTTTCGGTTGCGGCCGCGGGGGTTTGCCCCGCGGCCGCTGTCGTGTCAGTCGAGGGGCGGGGCTTCGCGGCGGCGGTATTCGCGGCCGCCGAGGGTGCGTTCGAGGAGGAGTTCGTCGACGAGTTCGCGGCGCAGGGTGAGCGGGTCGTCGTGGACCGCGGCGAGCGCGTCGGTGATCTCGGCCTGCGTGTAGACGCGGTCGAAGGCGAAGAGCCGGTCGGCGAGGTCGCGCAGGACGGCGACGCGGGTGGCGCGGCGAGTGGGGATGACGGTGAGGCGTCCGGCCGTGTACAAGTGGGCGACACCGGGGTCGGTGCCTTCGGGGGCGTCGGTGACGGTGGAGCGGGCGGCGGCCGCGGCTTGGCGGAAGGCGGTCGGGTCGGCGCGGAGGCCGTCGTCGCCGGAGGTCACGAGTCCGGCGCGGACGAGGCGCGGGAGGGCCCGGTCGGCGTCGGGGTGGTGCTCGCGCAGGTCCGCGAGGGCGGTGCCGGTGTCGCCTGCGAGGACGATCGCGGCGAAGACGCGGAGGCGGGCGGGGTCGGCGAGGGCCTTGACGATCTCGTGGCTCGGTTCCATGGGCCCACGATGGTCGGGATCGCCCAGGGCGTCAAGGCGGTTTAGGCGGCGGCGATGGCGCGGAGCGTGGCGAGGGTGACGCCGTCGAGGGTGGCGAGGCGGTGGGCCGGGATCGACTCGGGGAGGGCGACTTCGCTGGGGACGGTGAAGGTGACGGCGCCCGCGGCGAGCGCGGACTCGCTGCCGGACGGGGAGTCCTCGATGGCGAAGCTGCGGGCGGGGTCGACACCGAGTTTCGCGGCGGCGGTGGCGTAGGGCTCGGGGTCGGGTTTGCGGGCCTGGACCTCGTCGCCGCAGATGATGACGTCGAAGTTCTCGGCGCCGAGGGTGCCGAGGAGGACTTCGGTGAGTTCGCGGGCGGTGGAGGTGACGAGCGCGGTGGGGATGCCGGCGGCGCGGACCTCGTACAGGAGTTCCTGGGCGCCGGGCTTCCAGGCGGCGCCGATGGCGAACAGGGTCTTCATGCGCTCGCGCAGCCACTGGACGTGCTCGGGGAAGTCCTCGACGGGGAGGCCGAGGTCTTCGAGGAGGAAGATGACCGAGGCGTCCTCGTTGGTGCCGACCATGCGGTCGCGCACCTCGGGGCGCAGGATGCCGCCGAGGACGACCGCGAGTTCTTCGAGGGCGACGTCCCAGAGGCGTTCGGAGTCGAGGAGCGTGCCGTCCATGTCGAAGAAGACGGCCTGCGGGAGCTCTGGAACCTCAGTCACGCCTAGAACGGTATCGGGGGCGCGGGTGCGATCGGCCGTTTCGCCCGTTCCGGGCGAGCAGGCTCACAGGTGTCACGCGAGTCCGGCGCGGTGGTGGCGGCGGCACAGGACGGTGTAGGAGTCCATGTCGCCGACTTCGACGAGGTCGCCGGAGAAGACCATGACGCCGTCGCGGGTGCGGGCGTTGTGGGTGCCGCGCTCGCCGCACCAGCAGTTGACGCGGACCGGGAGCTCCTCGACGCGGTCGGCGAGCTCGATGAGCCGCTGGGAGGCCGGGAAGAGGCGGCCGAGGAAGTCGGTCTTGAGGCCGAAGGCGTACACGTCGAGGCCGAGGCCGTCGACGGCGTCGGCGAGGTGGTTGATCTGCTTGGGGGCTTCGAGGAACTGGACCTCGTCGACGATGACGTACGGGGGCCGGAGCGCGGCCAGGTCGTCGTAGACGTCGAATCCCGGTTTCACTTCGCGCGCTTCGTGGTTGAGACCGATGCGGCTGGAGACGACGCCTTCGCCGCCGCGGTCCATGGAGGTGTAGACGACGCCCTCGCCGCCGAGGGAGTGGTGGTACTGGAGGGCGAGGGTGGACTTCCCGGCGTCCATGACGCCGAGGTAGGCGACGAGTTCGTGCGACATGGCCCCTATGGTGCCGGGCGCGGGGCGCGGGGGTGAACGCGGTTCCCGGGTCGGTGCCCGGCGCCGCATGGACGCCGGGCACTCACCGGGGTCATTTGGCGTTGAAGTAGCTCGCCTCGGGGTGGTGGAGGACGATCGCGTCGGTGGACTGCTCCGGGTGGAGCTGGTCCCCTTCGGACAGTTCGACGCCGATGCGGTCGGCGCCGAGGAGCTCCACGAGGGTCGCGCGGTCGGCCAGCTCCGGGCAGGCCGGGTAGCCGAAGGAGTAGCGGCAGCCGCGGAAGTCGACGTCGAGGATGCCCTTGAGGTCAGCGGGGTCGGCGTCGGCGACGGTGCCGCCTCCGGGCAGGACCCATTCGCGGCGCATGCGGCGGTGCCAGTACTCGGCGAGCGACTCGGTGAGCTGCACGGTGAGGCCGTGCACTTCGAGGTAGTCGCGGTAGGCGTTGGCCTGGAACAGCTCGTTGGTGTACTCGGAGACCTTGGAGCCCAAGGTGACCAGCTGCATGCCGAGGACGTCGAGCTGCTCGCCGTCCTTGGCGCGGAAGAAGTCCGCGAGGCACAGGCGCCTGCCTTGGCGCTGGCGCGGGAACGTGAAGCGGGCGCGCTCGGCGTGGCCGTTCTCGTCGAGGACGACGAGCGTGTTCCCTTCGGCGTAGGCCGGGAAGTACGCGTAGGCGACCTTCGCTTCGAGGACGTTGTCGGTGGCGAGCCGGTCGAGCCAGTAGCGCAGGCGCGGGCGGCCCTCGGTCTCCACGAGCTCCTCGTAGGAGGGGCCGTCGGCGCCGCGGCCGGGCTTGAGGCCCCACTGGCCGAGGAAGGTCGCGCGCTCGTCGAGGAGCGCGGCGTACTCGGAGGTCTGGATGCCCTTGAGGACGCGGGAGCCGAAGAACGGCGGCACGGGGATGTCGACGTCGGTGGCGACATCGGAGCGCACCGACGTGTCGTTCAGGTCCGGGAGCGTGTCGGCGACCATCGTGGCCTGCTTGGCGCGGCGCTCGCGGCGCAGGGCGATCTTCGCCTCCTTCTCCGGGTCGACCAGGGGCGTGCCGGTGCGGCGGGCGTTCATGACCTTGTTCATGAGGTCGAGGCCCTCGAAGGCGTCGCGCGCGTAGTGGACCTGGCCGCCTTCGAACATCTCGCGGAGGTCGTCCTCGACGTACGCGCGGGTGAGCGCGGCGCCGCCGAGGAGGACCGGCCACCTCGTGTGCATCGAGCGGGCCATCATCTCGGCGAGGTTGTCCTTCATGATGACCGTCGACTTGACGAGGAGGCCGCTCATGCCGATGACGTCGGCCTGGTGCTCCTCGGCGGCGTCGAGGATCGCGTTGATGGGCTGCTTGATGCCGAGGTTGACGACGGTGTAGCCGTTGTTGGACAGGATGATGTCGACGAGGTTCTTGCCGATGTCGTGGACGTCGCCGCGGACGGTGGCGAGGACGATGGTGCCCTTGTCGGTGGAGTCGGCCTTGTCCATGTGGGGTTCGAGGTGGGCGACGGCGAACTTCATGGCCTCGGCGGACTGGAGGACGAACGGGAGCTGCATCTGGCCGGAGCCGAAGCGGTCGCCGACGACCTTCATGCCTTCGAGGAGGTGGTCGTTGATGATGTCGAGGGGGCGCTTACCTCCGGCGAGGGCCTCGTCGAGGTCGGCGTCCATGCCGTTCTTGTCGCCGTCGATGATGCGCTGGGCGAGGCGCTCGCCGAGCGGGAGGGCGGCGAGGGCCTCGGCGCGGGCCTCCTTGGATCCGGCGAGGCTGACGCCGTCGAAGATCTCGATGAGCTTCTGGAGCGGGTCGTAGTCCTCGGTGCGGCGGTCGTAGACCATGTCGAGCGCGACCTGCTTCTGCTCCTCGGGGATCGAGGCCATGGGCAGGATCTTGGAGGCGTGGACGATCGCGCTGGTGAGGCCGGCTTCGACGCATTCGTTGAGGAATACGGAGTTGAGGACCTGGCGGGCGGCGGGGTTGAGGCCGAAGGAGATGTTGGAGATGCCGAGCGTGAAGTTGACGCCGGGGTAGCGGCGGGCGATCTCGCGGATGGCCTCGATGGTCTCGATGCCGTCGCGGCGGGTCTCCTCCTGGCCGGTGGAGATGGGGAAGGTGAGGGCGTCGACGAAGATGTCCTCGATGTTCAGGCCCCAGGTGCCGGTGAGGTCGTCGACGAGGCGGGCGGCGACGCGCACCTTCCAGTCGCGGTCGCGGGCCTGGCCGTCCTCGTCGATGCAGAGGGCGACGACGCCCGCGCCGTGCTCGGCGACGAGGGGCATCATGCGCTGGTAGCGGGAGGTGGGGCCGTCGCCGTCCTCGAAGTTGACGGAGTTGACGACGCACTTGCCGCCGAGGGCTTCGAGCCCGGCTTCGACCACGTTCGGCTCGGTGGAGTCGAGCATGATCGGGAGCGTGGAGGCGGTGGCGAAGCGGGAGGCGAGGACCTTCATGTCCTCGGCGCCGTCGCGGCCGACGTAGTCGACGCACAGGTCGAGGAGGTGGGAGCCGCCGCCGGCCTGCTCGCGGGCGATCTCGACGCAGCGGTCAAAGTCGGCGGCGAGCATGGCGTCGCGGAAGGCCTTGGAGCCGTTGGCGTTCGTGCGCTCGCCGACGTTGAGGATCGAGGCGTCCTGGCGGAACGGCACGTGGTGGTACGAGGAGGAGACGCCCGGTTCGAGGACGGGCGTGCGGTCCTTGGGCTTGACGAGGTCCTCGGGGGCGCCGCCGAGGCGCGCGCGCACGGCGCGGATGTGGTCGGGGGTGGTGCCGCAGCAGCCGCCGACGAGGCTGACGCCGAAGTTCGTGACGAACTCCTCGTGGGCGTCGGCGAGCTCGTCGGGGGTGAGCGGGTAGACCGCGCCGTTGGGGCCGAGCACGGGCAGGCCGGCGTTGGGCATGACCGAGATCGGGACGGGCGAGTGGCGGGAGAGGTAGCGGATGCTCTCGCTCATCTCGTCGGGGCCGGTGGCGCAGTTGAGGCCGATGAGGTCGATGCCGAGGGCGGTGAGGCTGGTGAGGGCCGCGCCGATCTCGCCGCCGACGAGCATCGTGCCGGTGGTCTCGACGGTGACCTGGGCGATGATCGGCACGCTCGTGCCGAGCTTCGCATTGGCGCGCTTGGCGCCGATGACGGCGGCCTTGGCCTGGAGGAGGTCCTGGGCGGTCTCGACCAGGAGCGCGTCGGCGCCGCCTTCGATGAGGCCGAGGGAGCACTCCTCGTAGTGGTCGCGCAGGAGCGCGAACGGGGCGTGGCCGAGGGTGGGCAGGCGGGTGCCGCCGCCCATCGAGCCGAGGACGAAGCGCGGCCAGGCGGGGGTGGCGTACTCGTCGGCCTTCCGGCGGGCGAGCGAGGCGGCGGCGCGGGCGATCTCGCGCGCGCGGTCCTCGATGCCGTACTCGACGAGGCCGCCGTAGTTGGCGTTGAAGCTGTTGGTCTCGACGCAGTCGGCTCCGGCCGCCAGATAGGCGTCGTGGATGCCGAGGACGATGTCGGGCCTGGTCAGCGACAGGATGTCGGAGAGGCCCTCGTGGCCGTCGTAGTCCTCCATCGTCGGGTCGAAGGTCTGGAGCATCGTGCCCATGCCCCCGTCGGCGATGACGACGCGGCGCTTCAGGGTTTCGAGGAAAAGGCTCTGCTCAGACACGGGGTCAAGGGTACTTGCGCGTGCCGCTCAGTGGGAAGTCCGTTTCACAGGTTGGGCGCCGTGTCAGGCGAAAATCACAGTTGCTCAATATGCTGGACGGTATGGAACTCCTCGCTGTCTTCGTCGCAATGCTCATCGGCGCCTACTTCGTCTACTGGGCGGTCCGCCAGGGGGTGCGGGACGCGCTGGAGGACGACGAGAAACGCCGGCTCAAGAAGGCGCGCCCGGGGCGTAGCATCGACACCGAGTAGCCCCGACCCCGAAGGGACGCAGATGGACACCGCCGACACTCGCCTGTGGACCGAAGTGACCGACCCCGAGAAGCTCCGGGAGATCGTCGGGGAGGTCGCCCCCCAAGCGGCGCAGAAGGAGCGGTCGCGGCTCCATGAGCACGACCGGTCCTGGCTGGCCGCCTCCCCGTACTGCGTGGTCGCGACCTCCGACGCCGAGGGCAACTGCGACGCCTCCCCCAAGGGCGACCCGGCCGGGAAACTCATCCACGTCATCGACGACGCCACCGTCGCCATCCCCGAGCGCAAGGGCAACCACCGCGTCGACGGGTACCACAACGTGCTCGCCAACCCCCACGTCGGGCTGCTGTCGCTGCTGCCCGGCCGGCGCGAGACGCTGCGGATCAACGGGCGCGCCCGAGTCGTCTCGGACGCGCCCTTCTTCGACGATATGGTGGTCAAGGGCCACCGGCCGGTCCTGGCGCTGGTGGTCGAGATCGACACGATCTTCTTCCACTGCGGCAAGGCGTCGATGCGCTCGGGCATCTGGAAGCCCGAGACGTGGACGCCCGACGCCGTGCCGGTGCACGCGCGCATGGTCAAGGACACCCAGGCGACCGAGCAGACCTACGAGGAGCTGGTCGACAAATACGGGCCGCAGTACGAGAAGGGCCTGTACTAGTCCCCCGCTACGCCTTCCCCGCGTCGGCCTTGAGGCGCTCGATCATGTCGTCGTCGCAGGTCTCCCAGAACTCGCCGACGACGTCCTCCAGGCGGTCCATCGACCCCGCGTCGAACAGCTTGTCCTGGTAGTGGGTGATGTCGTAGTCGATGGTGCCCATGGTGACCAGGTCGAGCGGCAGGATCGTCATGTCCCGGAACTCGTCGATCTCCCCGTACGAGGAGAGAATGCCCGCGCCGTACGCCTTGAGGCCGTCGGCCTCGCTGATGACCCCGAACTCCAGGGTGAACCAGAAGACGCGCGAGACGAATTCGAGGGCCTCCTCGGAGTGGACGCGGCGGGCGGCGTCCCCGGCGGCGCGGTACAGCGCGGCGAAGCGGGGCGCGGCGAGGGCGTTGGCGTGGCCGATGACCTCGTGGATGACGTCCGGTTCGGGCGTGTACAGCGGGACCGAGTGGTGCCGGATGTACTGGGTGGCGTGGAACTTCCCGTCGGCGAGCACCCCGTAGAACTCGCGCAGGGGCACCAGCCCCGCGGCGGGCAGGTAGCTGAACCCGGTCAGCGGCTCAAGGAGCTCGGAGACCTGGTGGAGCTGCGGGATGTGGTCGGCGGGGAGCTTGAGGCGCTCGGCGCCGTCGAGGTAGTCGTGTGCGGCCAGTTCCTGGTGCTTGACGGCCAGTTCCGCACTGACCAGCCGCCATATCTCGTGTTCGGCATCGGTGTAGGAGACCGTCGGCATGGGTAGGCCGGGGCTCCAGTCCAATGCGAGTGCCGCGATGGCGTTGCGCCGCTCGCGGTAGTCGGCGTCCGCGAAGCCCGGGTGGGTCTCACCCAGCTCCACGACGACCGTGCCGTCGGCGTCGGTGTTGACCGGCGCGAAGTACTGTCCTTCTTCGAACATGCCTCCAGTCCACCAGGTGGGACGCGGCCTGTCAACGCACTCCTGATATCAAGCGAAACGGAGTTTCGCGGGCGTCTCCGCGGGGGCCGATTTGCCCAGGAAGGCGCGCCGTTTCGCGTGGAACCCGTGCCGGTCGTCGAACATGTCGCGGGCCATCTCGGCCAGCTCGATGGTCCGGTAGTACGACAGCGGCTTGGACTCGGCGCGGCGGCGGGACTTCGCGGCGAACATGCGCCCGCGCGTGACCGGGTCGTTGTAGCCGAGCGCGACGGCCCGCAGCCAGCGCCCGAACTCGTCCCAGTCGCGGGGCCCGACGGCGCCGATGAGGCCGATCCGCTGGGCCTCGGTCGCCGAGATCGGGAGCTTGTCGCCGAGGAGGCGCGAGGCGACGGTCTCGCCGACGCGGTCGGCGACCGACCAGGTGTGCAGCTCGGAGCCGAAGATCCCCATGTCGTAGTAGGGGTTGAGGACGACGCCGTCGCGGGCGACGGTGACGTCGGCGCACAGCCCGGTCATGACGCCGCCCGCGCCCGCGCTGGCGGTGAACGCGGCGACGGTGAGCTGGTCGGCGGCGGCGATGGCCGTGCAGAGGTCGTCGATGGCGTTGATGTTGGCCCAGGCTTCGGCGGCGGGGTCGGGGGCGGCGTCGATGACGCCGAGGTGGATGCCGTTGGAGAAGGCGTGCTCGGTGCCGGTGAGGACGAGGATGCGGGTGTCCTCGGCGAGGGCCTTCTCGACCGCCTGGGTGAGGCGGCGGCACTGCTCGGTGTGCATGGCGCCGTTGTAGGAGCGGATCTGGAGGTAGCCGATGTCGCCGTCGCGGCGGTAGGCGGTCTCGGCGATCGCCGCGGGCGCGGCCCGGAACGGGGCGTCTTTGGGGTCGACGACCATCGCGGCCGGGAGTTTCGGGCCGCGGCGGCGGTCGAGGGTGGCGGCGTAGCCGACCCAGAGGGTGCCGCGGCCGGTGGCGAACGCGAGGGCCTCGGCGTCGCGGCCGACGATCGTGCCGGGTTCGGCGCCCGAGTGCTCGTCGGTGGCGGCGGCGTCGAAGAGGCAGTAGGTCTGGCCGTTGAGCTCGACGGGCGCGCCGGGGGCGCCGTCGGCGGCGGCGATGCGGCGGGCGAGGTCGGCGGCGGGGGCGCGCCAGTCGAGGGCGAACGCGGGGCGGCGCAGGAGCGGGAGCTCGCCGGTGCCGGGGACCGCGCGCGGGTGCTCGTCGGCGGGCTTGGGCCGGTCCCCGGCGGCGACCTTGCGGACGACGGCGGCGACGCAGTCCATGGCGGCGTCGGCGACGCGGCTGTTGTACAGCGCGGACTTGGTGATGCCCTCGGGGACGTCGAACGTGAAGGAGGCCCAGACCGGTCCCGCGTCCATCTCCTCGACCGCCGACAGGGCCGTGACGCCCCAGCGGGGGCTGCGGCCCAGGAGGGCGTGGTCGAGGGACGAGGGGCCGCGGTCGCCCACGGGCCCGGGGTGGACGATGACCGTGGTCCACCGCCGCCACACGTCCTCGGGCACGCGGTGCTTGAGGAACGGGCAGAGGATGAGGTCCGGGTCGATCCGCTCCACCGCGGCGGTCATGGACTCGGGGGTGTGCGCCGGCGCGAGTTCCACGCCGACGTCGTGCCCCTGTTCCCGCAGGGTGCACCACACGCGCTGAGTGAGACCGTTGAAAGCGGACGCAAGCAGCAGGATCTTCAATTCGACTCCAGGAGGATGGGGAGTCGGCCACGCTCAGTCATCAAGCGTACCGATACTCGGCATTTCGCACAATCAGCGCGTGCAGTCTATGCCGAGGATTCCTCCGATCGTGTCGCGGGCGAGCCCGGCCGCGGAGGGGTCGTCCCCACCTGCGGAGAGGGTCTGCTCGGCCCACGCGTCGACCGCCGCGAGCGCCCCCGGGGTGTCGAGGTCGTCGGCGATCCGCTCGCGCACGGCGGTGAGCATCGCCCCGGCCGGGACGGCCAGTTCGCGGGAGGCGGCCTCGCGCCAGCGGCCCAGGCGCAGCTCGGCCTCGGCGAGGACGGGCGCGCTCCACTGGCGGTCGGCGCGGTAGTGCTGGGACATGAGGGCGAGGCGCACCGCGGCCGGGTCGACGCCTTCGGCGCGGAGCTTGGAGACGAACACGAGGTTCCCCAGCGACTTCGACATCTTCTCGCCGTCGAGGCCGATCATGCCGGTGTGGACGTACGCGTTCGCGAAGGGCCGCTTGCCGGTCAGCGACTGGGCGTGCGCGGCGGACATCTCGTGGTGGGGGTAGATGAGGTCGTTGCCGCCGCCCTGGACGTCGATCTGCTCGCCGAGGTAGTCGAGGGCGATGCACGCGCACTCGATGTGCCAGCCGGGGCGGCCGGGTCCGACCTCGGTGTCCCACGAGGGCTCGCCGTCCTTGGGGGCGTTCCACAGGATCGGGTCGAGCGGGTCGCGCTTGCCGCCGCGGTCGGGGTCGCCGCCGCGCTCGCGGGCGTAGCGGAGCATCGTGTCGCGGTCGTAGTTCGACTCGGCGCCGAAGGACGGGTCGGATTCGACGGCGTAGTAGACGTCGCCGGAGTCGTGGCGGTAGGCCGCGCCGGTCGCGAGGAGCTGCGCGACGGCCTTGCCGACCGAGGGGATGGACTCGACGGCGCCGATGAAGTGGCGCGGCGGGACGACCTTGAGGGCCTCCATGTCCTCGCGGTAGAGCGCGGTCTCGCGCAGGCCGAGGACCTGCCAGTCGGTGCCGTCGCGGTCGGCGCGCTCGAACAGCGGCTCGTCGACGTCGGTGACGTTCTGCGCGTAGTGCACGTCCAGGCCCTGGTCGAGCCAGTACCGGTGCACCAGGTCGAACGTGATCATCGTGGCCGCGTGCCCCAGGTGCGTCGCGTCGTAGGGCGTGATGCCGCACACGTACATGCTGGCGCGCTCGGCGTCGGGCGCGACCGTCTCGCGCGGGCCCGCGGTCGCGGTGTCGTGCAGGCGCAGGGCGGGGCCGTGGCCGGGCAGGGCGGGTACGTGCGGTGCGGTCCAGGATTCCATGCCCGCGATCCTATTTCGGAAACCGGCCGACCGGCCAGCGCGCGGGCGGATCGGGCCGTTCCCTCAAGCGCACCTGAGGCTTTCCCGCGATTGCCGTTCAATGTAACTTGTGAAGCCATGGAACGCCGACCACTTGGACGCAGCGGCATCGAGGTCTCCTCCCTCGGCCTGGGGACCATGACGTGGACCACCGATGAAGCGGGCCTTGAGGATGCGGCCGCGCAGCTCCAGACGTTCGTGGAGGCCGGGGGCACGCTCGTGGACACCGCCGACGTGTTCGGGCAGGGCATGGCCGAGGCGGCGATCGGGCAGTTGATCGGGAAGATCGTCGCGCGTTCGGAGCTGCACATCGCGACGAAGGCGGGCGTGCGCACTGACGGGGCGCCGCGCAAGCGCGACACTTCGCGCGGGTGGCTCATGCGGTCCCTGGAGGGGTCGCTGCGGCGGCTGGGGACCGATTACATCGACTTGTGGATCCTGCACGTGTACGACCCGGACACGCCGCTTGAGGAGACGATGTCGGTCCTGGACGCGGCCGTGTCGAGCGGGAAGGTCCGGTACGTGGGCCTGTCGAACCACACTGGCTGGCAGACGGCGCGGGCGTACGCGTGGCAGGCGGCGTGGCCGGGGCGCACCCCGGTCGTGGCGAGCCAGGTGGAGTACTCGCTGCTCCAGCGCGGGGTCGAGCGGGAGGTGCTGCCCGCGTGCCTGGCGATGGAGCTGGGGGTGCTGGCGTGGTCGCCGCTGGGCCGGGGCGTGCTGACGGGCAAGTACCGGTTCGGGCGGCCCGCGGACTCGCGGGCGGCGTCGGCGCAGTGGTCGCGGTTCGCGGGCGCGTACCTGGACGAGCGGTCGGCGGGGATCGTGGAGGCGTGCGCGACGGCGGCGGAAGGGCTCGGGGTGAGCCCCCTGGAGGTGGCGCTGGCGTGGGTGCGGGACCAGCCGGGCGTGGCCTCGGCGATCGTGGGCGCGCGGAACGCGACGCAGCTGCGGGCGTCGCTGGCGGCGGAGCAGCTGTTCCTGCCGCCGGAGATCCGCCTGGCGCTCGACGACGTGTCGGCCCCGACCGTGGGGTACCCCGAGAGCTATTGAGCCGCAGGCGGACTCGCCGCCTGCGGCCCGGGTGGGCTATTCCTGGCTGCCCATGGAGGCGATCCACTCGTCCACGCGGCGCTCGCCTTCCTCGCGGGAGACGTCCTCGACGCGGGTCATGATCGACCAGCGGCGCCCGAACGGGTCGGCGATGGAGGCGAACCGGTCGCCGGTGAGGAACACGGCGGGCTCCTCGCGCACCGTGGCGCCGGCTTCGACGGCCTTAGCGAACACGGCGTCGCAGTCCTCGACGTAGAGGACCAGCGACGCGGTGATGTTCTCGGGGTCGGGCTCGGCCATGCCGAACGCCGGGTTGACGTCGCCGAGCTGGACGATCGAGTTCCCGATCTGGATCTCGCAGTGCGCGACGGTGCCGTCGGGCATGTCGTTGCGGGACAGGACCCGCGCGCCGAAGACCTGCTCGTAGAACTCGATGGCCTTCGCGCCGTCCTTGACGACGATGAACGGCGTGACCGAGTGGTAGCCCTCGGGGATCGGATTCACGTTGGTTTCACTCATGTCCCCTAGTCTCGTCGGGCGGCGCGGCCTGCGCTTGTAAAAAAGCGACGGACCCCGGGGATAGGTTTCAGGCATGCACGGACCGACGGCGAGCGACAAGGGCATTCTGCGGCCGCAGGAGGCGGCGCGGCACATCGACCTGCGGCGGTACCCGGTGACGGGGCCGCTGGGGCGGTATGTGGAGCGGTTCTGGGCGGTCCACTGGGACCTGCCCGAGGGGTCCTCGTACGAGTCGGTGGTGGTCCCCCACCCGTGCGTGAACCTGAGCTTCATGCCGGTGCTCGGCGCGGAGGTCCACGGGCCGGGGCTGGCGGTGTCGCGGCATCCGCTCACCGGCCGCGGCCGGGTGTTCGGGGCGAAGTTCCGGCCCGGCGGGTTCACGGCGTTCACGGGGATCGAGGCCGCGGCGGTCGCCGACTGGGTCGCGGGCGCGGGCACGGTCTTCGGGCCGGAGGTCGACGAGCTGAACGCGGTCGTCATGAGCGGGGGCGACGAGGCGGCCGTCGGGGTCGTCACCCGGTTCCTGGCCGCGCGGATGCCCGAGCGGGTCGACGAGCGCTACGCGGAGCTGCTGCGGATCGTCACTGCCATGCTGGAGGACCGCGGCATCACCAGGGTGGACCAGGCGGCGTCGCGATTCTTCATGACGCAGAAGGCGCTCCAGCGGCTGTTCCAGGCGTACATCGGGCTCGGCCCGAAGGCGCTCATCTGCCGGTACCGCATCCACGACGCGGCCGACCGGCTCGCCGTCGACCCGGACGTGGACCTGGCCCGCCTCGCCGCGCAGCTCGGCTGGTCGGACCAGGCCCACTTCACCCACGACTTCAAGGACCTCATCGGGTTCCCGCCCGCCGAGTACGCCGCGCAGTGCGCCTCGGCCGGGCGGGAGCTCGTCATGGCCCATCGATGACGAGCCCGGCGTCCATCTCCAGGCGGCGCCCCGCGAAGGACGCCCGGAGCCGCCGGTCGTGGCTGACCAGGACCACCGTGCCCGTGTAGGACGCCAGGGCCGCCTGGAGCTCCTCGGCGAGGACCGGCGACAGGTGGTTCGTCGGCTCGTCGAGCAGCAGCACGTCGACCGGGAGGGACACGAGCCGGGCGAGTTCGAGGCGGCGGCGCTGGCCCGTGGAGAGGGCCGCGACCGGGGTCCCGAACTGCTCGGGTGCGAACAGCCCCAAGGCGAGCAGGGCTTCGGCGTGCTCTTCGAGCGTGCCGACGCGCCCTTCCGCGAAGGCCCGCAGCACGGACTGGCGGCCCGAGCCGGGACCGGCGAGCTGGCGCAGGTGGCCGACCGCGCCGGTGCGCGCGGCCTTCCCCGAGTCGGGTTCGAGCTCTCCGGCGAGGACCCGCATGAGCGTGGTCTTGCCCGCGCCGTTGGGCCCGGTGACGAGGACGCGTTCGCCTTGGGCCACGGTCAGTTCCGCGACCTTGAGGCGGTCGGCGACCCGGACGCCCGCGAGGTGCAGCGCGGGCGCCTCGGACGCGTCCGCGGCGGTCGCGAGCGCGGGTGCGAACCGGAGCGGCTCGGGCGGCGGCGCGACGGCGTCGGCGTGCAGGCGTTCGAGCTGCCGCTTGGCGATCTTGATGCGGCTCCCGGCGCCGTGGTCGCGGTTGCGGGCCCGGAAGGCCCCGGTGGACATGTTCGCCATCGGGAGCTTGCGCGGGATCGCGTCGGCGCGGCCCGCGTTGTGCTCGACGATGCCCTCCTGGCGGGCGACCTCGGCGGTCCACTGCTCGTAGGCGGCCTGCGCCTGCTGGCGCTCGACGGCTTTCGCGGTCAGGTAGCCCGCGTAGCCGTTGCCGTAGCGGCGGGCCTTGCGGGCCTCGACCTCGATCATCGTGGTGGTGACGGCCTCCAGGAACGCGCGGTCGTGGGTGACGGCCACGACCGTGCCGGGCCAGTCCCGCAGCTGGGCTTCGAGCCAGGCCACCGCCGCGTCGTCGAGGTCGTTCGAGGGCTCGTCGAGCAGGAGCAGCGCGGGCCGGGACGCGAGGGTCGCGGCGAGCATGAGCCTTGAGCGCTCCCCGCCGGAGAGGGTCCCGAGCGGGCGGTCCCGGTCGAGCCCGGGCAGGCCGAGCGCGGCCAGGGCCAGGTCGACGCGCAGGTCGGCGTCCCAGCCTTCGCGGGCCTCGAAGCGCGCGAGGAGGTCGGCGTAGGCGTCGGCGGCGGTCTCGTCTCCGTCGGCGAGGGCCTGCTCGGTGTCGCGCATCGCGGCCTCGATCTCGCGGAGGTCGGCCAGCGCGAGGTCGATCGCGTCGGCGGCGGTGCGGTGCTCGGGCAGGTCCAGCTGCTGCGGCAGGTAGCCGACGCCTCCCGGGGAGGTGACGGTGAGTTCGCCGTTGTCGGGCTCCTCGACTTTGGCGAGGAGCCGGAGCAGGGTGGACTTGCCGGAGCCGTTGTCGCCGACGACGCCGAGGCGCTCGCCGGGCTTGACGGCGAAGCCGACGCGGTCGAGGACGAGGTGGTCGGCATAGCGCTTGGTGACGTCTACAAGGGACAGATGTACGTGGCGGAGCACGGGCGCCTCCAGAAAGCAGTGGAAGGTGAAGGGAGCGGAGGCACGCGGAATCGAGCGGAGAACGCTTCGGGATTCGGTGATGCGTGCCGTGGCGGCCGTCGCGGAGCGGTGCTCGACGCGGGCGACCGGGCTGCTTCTAGAGGAAGTAAATCAACATCGCCGTGAAGTCTAGGCCGCTTCGGGAGCGGCTGTAAAGGGGCGCGCGGAAACCGGCGCGGTGAGCGTGCTCACCGCGCCGGTTCCTTCGCGCGTCTTAGGACTTGGAGACGAAGCGGTCCATCGCGTCGACGCCGAACTGGAGGCCCGAGAGCGGGACACGCTCGTCGATGCCGTGGAACAGCGCGGTGAAGTCGAGGTCGGCGGGGAGCTTCAGGGGCGCGAAGCCGAAGCAGCGGATGCCGAGGGTCGCGAAGGCCTTCGCGTCGGTGCCGCCGGAGAGCATGTACGGGACGGTGCGGGCGCCGGGGTCGGCGAGGCGGATCGCCTCGGCCATGGCGTCGACGAGCGCGCCGTCGAAGGAGGTCTCGTAGCCGGGCTGGCGGATCTCGTACTCGAAGTCGATGCCCGCGCCCGCGAGCTCCTTGAGGGTCGCTTCGAGCTCGTCGTTGCGGCCGGGCAGAGAGCGGCAGTCGATGACGGCCTCGGCGGTCGAGGGGATGACGTTGGTCTTGTACCCGGCGTTGAGGCGGGTCGGGTTCGCGGTGTTGCGGAGGGTCGCGCCGACGAGGCGGGCGATCGGGCCGAGCTTGGCGACGGCCTCGTCGGGGTTCGACGGGTCGAACTCGACGCCGGTGAGCTCGGAGACCGACTCCAGGAACTGGCGGACCGTGGGGGTCATCTCGACGGGGAAGTCGTGCTGGCCGATGTTGGCGACCGCGCGGGTGAGTCGGGTGACGGCGTTGTCGTCGTGGAGCATCGAGCCGTGGCCGGGGCGGCCGGTGGCGCGCAGGCGCAGCCAGTCGAGGCCCTTCTCGGCGGTCTGGACGACATAGACGCGCAGGTCGTTCGGGAGGGTCATGGAGAAGCCGCCGACCTCGCCGACCGCTTCGGTGACGCCTTCGAAGACCTCGGGGTGCCGCTCGACCATGAAGCGGGCGCCGTAGTCGGAGCCGGCCTCCTCGTCGGCGGTGAACAGGAGGACGAGGTCGCGCGGGGGGACCTTGCCGGTGCGCTTCCAGTCGCGGACGAGCGCGAGGAGCATCGCGTCGAAGTCCTTCATGTCGACCGCGCCGCGGCCGAACAGGTAGCCGTCCTTGATCTCGCCGCTGAAGGGGTGGACGCTCCACTCGCTGGCCTCGGCGGGGACGACGTCGAGGTGGCCGTGGAGGAGGAGGGCCCCGCGGGAGGGGTCGGCGCCGGGGAAGCGGCAGGCGACGGAGGCGCGGCCGGGGGCGGACTCGTAGATCTTCGGTTCGAGGCCGACTTCGGCGAGCTTCTCGGCCACGTACTCGGCCGCGGCGCGCTCCCCCTTCGCGGTCGCGTTGTCGCCGGTGTTCGTCGTGTCGATGCGGATCAGGTCGCGCGCGATGTCGACGACTTCGTCCTCGGGGCGGGGCGGGTTCGCGGTTTCAGCCATCTCTGAGTTCTATCAAGCCCGCGTAACGGTCCGCACTGTGCGGTGGCGGGAGTCGCAGTCGCCACTCCCGCCACCGGCGTGTCAGGCCGCGGCTTCGGCGAGGCGCCTGGCGCGGGCCTTCCTGCGGCGCTTGGCGACGATCGGGCCCGCGAGGCGCGGGGCGAGCGGGCCGATGGCGGCGAGGATGAGCACGTACGCGGCGGCGACCGAGCCCAGTTGGGAGTCGAGCCCGGCGGCGACGCCGAGCCCGGCGATGACGATCGAGAACTCGCCTCTCGGCAGCAGGACGAGCCCGGCTCTGAGCTTGCCCGTGAAGGCGGAGCCGCTTCGGCCCGCGGCCCACCACCCCGTGGCGAACTTCGTGGCGATGGTGACCACGGCGAGCAGGATCGCGACCGGCAGGACCGGCGGGAGCGCGGTCGGGTCGGTCTCCAGGCCGAAGTTGACGAAGAAGATCGCCGCGAACAGGTTCTTCAGCGGCTCCAGCGTCTCCTCGGCCTGGCGCGAGACCTCCCCGGAGAGGGCCATGCCGACGATGAACGCGCCGACTGCGGCCGACACGTGGACCTGCTCGGCGAGGCCCGCGATGACCAGGACGATGCCCATGACCTTGAGCAGCAGGATCTCGTCGTTCGGGGACTCCAGGAAGCGCGACAGCAGCCCGCCGAAGCGGGAGGCGACCACGAACGCCCCGGCGACCGCCAGCAGCGCGATCCCCAGGCCCGAGGCGGCCTGCGCGAACGCGAGGCCGGCCAGGAGGGTGGTGAGGATCGGCAGGTAGAGGGCCATGATCATGTCCTCGGCGACGAGCAGCGCGAGGATCGTGGGGGTCTCGCGGTTGCCGAGCCAGCCGAGGTCGGAGAGGACCTTCGCGATGATGCCCGAGGAGGACACGTACGTGACGCCGCCGAAGACGACGGCCGCGATCGGGCCCCAGCCGAGGATGAGCGCGCACGCGACGCCGGGGGCGGCGTTGAGCACGAGGTCGACCACGGCGCCGAGCCACGAGGTCTTCATCGTCCCGAGCAGTTCACGCGGGGTGTACTCCAGGCCCAGTGTGAACAGCAGGAGGACGACGCCGACCTCGGCGCCGACGTCGAGGAAGCCGGTGATCGCGTGCATCTCGTAGATGCCGCCGTGCCCGAAGGCGAGCCCGGCGATGAGGTAGAGCGGGATGGCGGAAATGCCGGCCTTGCCGGCGATGGCTCCGAGGAGTCCGAGGGCTCCTACGAGGAGGCCGAGTTCGAGGAGGAGCTCGACGGTTCCGTGCATTACTCGATCCCGCGCAGGATCTTGTCCACGCCTTCGACCGCCTCCTGCGTCCCGATGGTCACGAGCCGGTCCCCGACGTGGAGGACCGCCGAGGGCGGCGGGCCGGTCTCGACCCCGTCGGCGCGGACGATCGCGACGATCGAGGCGCCGGTGCGGGTGCGGGCGCGGGTGTCGCCGAGCGGGCGTTCGGCGTAGGGGCTGGTCGCGCCGACCTTCAGCTGCTGCGAGACGAGGTTGTCGATCTCGTGGTGCAGGCGGTTGAGCTTCTCGACGATGCGGGCGCCGCCGAGGAGCTCGCCGATCGCGGCCGACTCGTCGGCCGAGAACACGATGCAGTCGAGCATCGAGTCGGGGTCGTCGGGGTCGTAGATGATGAAGTCGCGGCGGCCTTCGCGATGGGCGACGATGCCGAGGCGGACATGCCGCTTCGTCTCGAATTCGAACCGCACTCCGATACCGGGCAGCTCGGTGCGCTCCACGTCCACTGTTGGTCACTCCTTTTGTGTCGGATACGCACCGAACCGTACATCACTCCTGCGCAGAAGGGTCCGGCCGTCCGAACGGGGCCCGGCGGCGGGCGCGGACCGGCTACAGACCGTCGAGGAGGCGTGCGGCGAGGTCGCGGCGGCCCTGGGCCGCGAGGAGGCCAGCGGGGGCCAGGCGGTAGTCGGCGTCCACGGTGAACCGGGCGTCCTTCGGCGGGCGCACGCCCCCGGAGGTGTCGCCGCCGACCGCCTCGCACAGCCACTCGGCCGCGCCGGGGTCGCGGCGCAGGATGCCGCCCGAGCCGACGACGAGGCCCACGGCCGCGAGGTCCTTGCCGCCGCGCAGCGGCTCGGTGGGGCCGCCGATCCGCTCGCCGCGGGCGTGGCGGCGGACCGCGACGCGCGCGGCGAGCGCGCTCAGCTCCCGGTCGAAGGCCCGCTCGCGGTCGGTCTCGGCGCGGAGCGCGGGGTCGGCGCCGCGCCTGCGGGCGGCGTCGGGGAGGTCCCAGTCGGTCGCCAGGTCCTCCTCGTCGGCGGCCTCGGCGATGCCGACGGCGGTGTGGCGGACCCCGAGGTCGCCTTCCACGGTCCTTGAGCGCCAGGCGGTCCCGGCGACCTCGGCGCGCGGGCCCTGGAGCTCGGCGTCGGGGGTGAGGACGGAGTACACGTCGGTGGTCGCGCCGCCGACGTCCACGACGAGGAGGTCGCCGGCGCGCTCGGCAAGGAGCTCCACACCGGTGAGCACCGCGTCGGGGGTGGCGGCCTTGACCATGTCGGTGAAGACGGCGCTGGCCGAGAGGTGCTTCCCGGCGATGACGTGGCGCAGGAACACCTCGCGGAGCGCGGTCCGGGCGGGCACCGGGTTGAGGGACCCGATGCGCGGCAGGACGTTCCCGACGGCCGTGACCGGGATGCCGGCGGCTTCAAGGAGCGCGGTCACGTCGGGGGCGGCGTTCGCGTTGCCCGCCAGGACGACCGGGACGGTGAGGCCGGAATAGGCGAGGTCGGCCGCATGGGCGCGGAGCGCGGTCTCGTCGCCGCCGTCGGTGCCGCCCGCGAGGAGGACCACGTCGGGGCGGGCGGCGCCGAGGGCCGCGAAGTCGGCCGCGGTGAGGTCCCCGGCGCGCACGTCGACCACGCGGGCGCCCGCGCTGAGACCGGCCCGGTAGGCCGCACGGGCGGTCACCAGGGGCTCGTTGCCGATGACGGCGAGGCGCAGGCCGCCGCCTGCCGAGGAGCACACGAGCGTGTCGATCACGTTGGCGCCCTTGGGGACCGCGGCGTCGACGGCGGCGCGCAGGCCGTCCATGACGTCGGTGCCGAGGGTCGTCGGGTGCGAGGCCGCGCCGAGGAGCGCGCCGGAGTCCGCGTCGACGGCGGCGGCCTTGGTGTAGGTCGAGCCGACGTCGGCGCAGACGATCACGGCGGTCACGGGCAGCACTCCTTAAGGGACAACGACCGTCCCCGTGGCGGTGGTGGCGACGATGGGTTCGGCCAGGGCCGTCGCGGCCGAGTCGCCGCGCTCGGGGTCGGCGCGGCAGACCACCTTGAGCGTGAACTCGACCGTGCGGCTGCGCCTCCCGGTGCGGACGACGACCGCGGTGGCCTCCACGACGTCCCCGGCCCGCACGGGCGCGAGGAACTGCACGTCGGCGTAGGACGCGAACAGGCCCTCGTCGCCGTCGGTGAGGATGCACAGCTCGGTGGCGACGTCGCCGAACATGCCGAGCCCGTACGCGCCGTCCACGAGGTTCCCGCCGTAGTGGGCGTGCGAGTAGGGGATGTAGCGGCGGTGGGTCACCTTGGTGCCGTTGTGGTCGGCGGTCATTCGGCTGGCTGCCTTTCGAAGACGAGTCGGTGGACGAGGTATGAGGCGACGTCGGAGGGCATGGTGCCCCGGGTGAAGATTCGGTCGACGCCGAGGTCGGCGGCGGCGGACTCGTCGAAGCGGGGGCCGCCGACGACCAGGAGGGGGCGCTTTCCCGGCGGGAGGGCCTCGCGGAACGCGGCCGACATCTCGCGGGTGTTGTGCAGGTGGGCGTCCTTCTGGGTGACGACCTGGCTGACCAGGACCGCGTCGGCGCCCTCGTCGACGGCGCGGTTCACCAGGTCGGGGACGGCGACCTGCGCGCCGAGGTTCACTACGCGCAGCTCGCGGTAGTACTCCAGGCCCTTCTCCCCCGCGACGCCCTTGATGTTCAGGATCGCGTCGATGCCCACGGTGTGCGCGTCGGTGCCGATGCAGGCGCCCACGACGGTGAGCTTGCGGCCGAGCTTCTCGCGGACGGCGTCGTTGACCTCCTTGGGGGTGAAGTGCGGGTAGTCGCGCTCGACGACCTTGACGTCGTCGAGGTTGACGAGGTGCGTGGTCGCGCCGTAGACGACGAAGAACGTGTAGTTCTCGCCGATGGGCTTGGCGTGCACGAGCATCGCGCCGTCGAGGCCCATCTTCGCGGCGAGCTGGAGCGCGGCGCCCTCGGCGCGCTTGTCGTGCGGGACGGGCAGGGTGAAGGACATCTGCACCATGCCGTCGCCGGTGGTGTCGCCGTAGGGGCGGACGATGCGGCTCATTCGGCGCCTCCGTCCAGGATCGATGCCGCGGGGTTCCAGTAGTCGTCGGCGCGCTTGGCGACGCCGTCGAGGCCGCGGCCGCCGTCGGCGGGGCGCTTCATGATGCCGAAGGTGCCGTCGGCGATGGCGTTGAGCAGGCCGTCGTCCACGATCTTCCCGAGGAGGTCCACAGCCTCGCCGAGGACGTGGTTCGCGCGGTTCGCGATGAATCCGTCGGCGGGCGGGTGGAAGTCCTCGGCGAGCCCGGCACAGGCGCTGAGGACGTAGCGCACGTTCTGGAGCGCGATGTCGCGGTCGGAGAGCCAGGGGGTGACCACGGCTTCGGTCATCATGCCCACCAGGAGGATCGACTGCCCGGTCATGACCCCCGCGAGGTTGAAGAACCCGTCGAGGAGGTTGCCGCGGAACACGTCGCCGGTCATGTGCTTCGTCGGCGGCATCCACTTCAGCGGCGCGTCTGGGAACAGCTGGCGGGCCAGGAGCGCGTGCGCGAGTTCGAGCCGGAACGACTCGGGCACTTCGGGGTTGATCTCGAAGGCGTGCCCGAGGCCGAGGAGCTCGTCGGGGAGCCCGGCCTCGTGCGCGAAGCGCTCGTTGAGGAGCTGCGAGACGGTGACGGTGTGCGCGGCCTCGACCGCGTCGGCCGTCGTCAGGTAGTTGTCCTCGCCGGTGTTGATGATGATCCCGGCGCGGGCGTGGACCTGGCGGCTGAAGCGCTGGTCCACGAAGGTGCGGATCGGGTTGATGTCGCGGAACAGGATGCCGTACATCGAGTCGTTCAGCATCATGTCGAGCCGGTGCATGCCCGCCAGCGCGGCGATCTCGGGCATGCAGAGCCCCGACGCGTAGTTGGTGAGGCGGATGTAGCGGCCGACCTCGCGGGAGGTCTCGTCGAGGGCGGCGCGCATGAGCCGGAAGTTCTCGCCGGTGGCGTAGGTCCCGGCGAAGCCCTCGCGGGTGGCGCCTTCGGGGACGTAGTCGAGGAGCGACTGGCCGGTGGAGCGGATGACGGCGATGACGTCGGCTCCGGCCTTGGCGGCGGCCTGGGCCTGCGGGATGTCCTCGTAGATGTCGCCGGTGGCGACGATGAGGTAGATCCAGGGGCGCTGGGGCGGGTCGCCGATCTCGCCGACGAGTCGGCTGCGGCGGGCGCGGGAGGCGTCGATGCGGTCGAAGCCCGTGCCGACGGCGGCGCTGGCGCGGTCGCGGGCGGCTCGGGCGGCTTGGTCTTGCGGGAGCTCGAAGCGGACGCCGTCGGCCGCGGCGGCGTGAGCGAGGCGTTCGAGGTCCGGGAAGTCCTTGAGGGCGTGGAAGACCGGGAGGGCGATGCCGTGCTCGATGCCCACTTGGTCCTGGACGGCGTCGGCGAGGCGGTTGACCCAGGGGATGCCGTCGGGGTCGGCGCCGGTGAGTCCGGCGAGGCGCAGGGTGGCGCGCTCGACGGAGACGGTGGTGTGGCTGCGGGCCAGGTCGACCACGGGCTGGGCGGCCTTGGCGGCCAGCGCGCGGGCGCGGGCGACGAGGCCGGCGTCGAGCGGCAGGAGCGGTCCGGTCATGTCAGTGCCGCCCGGCGACGCGGTCGTCGAAGAGCGCTCTGAGGCCCGGATGCTCGTCGAGGAGGTGGAGGGCGTAGTCGGCGTGGCCGGGGGTGTAGCCGTTGCCGATGAGCATCTCGACGTCGGCGGCGAGCCCTTCGGCTCCGAGGGCGGCCTGCGGGAAGGAGGTCGCCATGGAGAAGAAGACGACGGTGCCGCCGGTGGCGGTGGAGAGGATCGCGCCGTGCTCGCAGCCGGGCACGTCGACGCAGACGACGGTGACGTCGGCGCCGCGGCCGCGGAGGGCCTCGTTGACGGCGGCGGCGAGGCCGAGTGGGTCGGTGGCGTCGGCGACGGCGATCTGGTCGGCGATGCGGAGCTTCGCGACGCGGTCCGCTTCGTCCTCGTCGCGGACGACGGCGAGGACTTCGGCGGCGCGGGCGTCCTTGGCGGCGGCGAGGGAGAGGGACCCGGACTTCCCGGCGGCGCCGAGGACGGCGACCGTGGGCGCGGAGTGGTAGCGGCGGGAGACGACGCGGCGGACGAGGGCGGGGGCGCCGCAGACGTCGAAGACGGCGAGTGCGAGCTCCTCGGGGAGGTCGTCGGGGAGGGGGGCGGCGATGGAGCGGCCGAAGAGGATGGCGGTGCCGGCTGCGGGGACCTGCTCGGAGGTGCCGTCCCAGCGCTCCAAACCGTCGGTTATGCGCAGGGGCGTGAGGGTGAGGGAGACGAGGGTGGCGATCTTCTGGCCGGTCTTGAGGCCGAGCGGGGAGCGGGGGCCGACGGCGTCGACGGTGCCGATGAGCATGCCGCCGGAGCCGGTGACGGGGTTCTGCATCTTGCCGCGGGCCTCGATGATGGCGAGGACCTCGGCGCGGACGGCGTCGCCGTCGCCGCCGTGCTTGGTGCGGAGCTGCCGGTAGGAGGCGGCGTCGAGGTTGAGGCGCTCGACGCTGACGCGGACCTCGTCGTCGGCGATCTCGGGGTGGGGGTCGAGCCGGTCGGCCGCTTGTGGCAGTGCTCCGGCGGGGCTGACGACCCGGTGCGATCCGACCGGTGAGCCTGTCGACATCGTTGCCGCCCTTTCTCGTAACGGGAGTTGATCGAATCTCAATATGCGAGACCTAGCGAGCAACTGTAACGGAAGGTTATCCTCGTCACAAGGCGGTCTACCCCCGCCCGCGACGTTTCCCCGGGCCGAACATCCCGGGCATGGAGGTGAGAACGTGGCCGATCGACCATACGAGGCATCGAAGCCCGTCGTGATCGAACAGCCTTACCAGTACCGGCGCCGTGAGCTGGTCGAGCCCGACTGGACGCGGTTCCCCGGCTGGGCCGGGGTGACCGAGGCCGACTGGGCCTCGGCGCAGTGGCAGCGCGTCAACTGCGTGAAGAACGTGAAGCAGCTGCGGGCGGTCCTGGGCGACCGGCTGCACGACTCGTTCTACGAGGACCTGGAGTCGGACATCGCGCACTCGGCGACGATGTCGATGCTCCTGCCGCCGCAGATGCTCAACACGATGGTCCCGGCGGTCGAGGAGACCGCGCCGGGCTCGTGGACGGACGCGTTCTACGCCGACCCGGTGCGCCGGTACATGCTGCCGGTCGCCTCCGACCGGCGCTCGGACTGGCCCTCCCACCCATTCGCGGCGCGCGACTCGCTGCACGAGCACGACATGTGGGCCGTCGAGGGCCTCACGCACCGCTACCCCACCAAGGTCCTCGCCGAGCTCCTGTCGACGTGCCCGCAGTACTGCGGGCACTGCACCCGCATGGACCTGGTCGGCAACTCGACGCCGACGGTGGACAAGCGGCGGCTGTCGCTCAAGCCGGTGGACCGGCAGACGGCGATCCTCGACTACCTCCAGGCGCACCCGGGCGTGCGCGACGTGGTGGTCTCCGGCGGCGACGTGGCGAACCTGCCGTGGAAGCAGCTGGAGCGGTTCCTCGACCGGCTCCTCGACGTCGAGACGATCCGCGACATCCGCCTGGCGACGAAGGCGCTCATGGGCCTGCCGCAGCACTGGCTCCAGGACGAGGTCGTCGAGGGCATGGCCCGCGTCGCCAAGCGCGCGGCCGGGCAGGGCGTGAACCTGGCGATCCACACGCACGTCAACCACGTCAACTCGGTGACCCCGGCGGTGGCGCGCGCGGCGGCCGCGATGCTCGACGCGGGCGTGCGCGACGTGCGCAACCAGGGCGTGCTCATGCGCGGCGTCAACGACACCCAGGCGGACCTGCTCGACCTGTGCTTCGCGCTCCAGGGCGAGGCGAACATCCTGCCGTACTACTTCTACATGTGCGACATGATCCCGAACGCCGAGCACTGGCGGACCTCGGTCGCGCAGGCGCAGGACCTCCAGACCGCGATCATGGGGTACCTGCCGGGGTACGCGACGCCGCGGATCATCTGCGACGTGCCGATGGTCGGCAAGCGCTGGGTCCACCAGCTCTCCGAGTACGACCGGGAGCTGGGGATCTCGTACTGGACGAAGAACTACCGGACCTCGCTGGAGGCGAACGACCCCGACGCGCTCACGCGGCGGTACCCGTTCTACGACCCGATCGACACGCTCCCGAAGGCCGGGCAGCAGTGGTGGGCGAACATGCACGCCCCGCGCGAGGTGAAAGAGGCCGGGAACGCGGCCGCGGTGCGCTCGCGCCAGGCCGCGGCGCGCCAGGACGAGGCGGCGGAGGTCGGATGACCGGGACGCTCATCACGGTGGCGCCCACCGGGGCCGAGGTCGACAAGGCCGAGGTCCCGGTCCTGCCGGTCACGATCGACGAGCTCGTCGACACGGCCGTCAAGTGCGAGGCGGCGGGCGCGTCGATCGTCCACGTGCACTTGAGGGACGACGACGCGAAGCCGACGCTCGACCCGGTGCGCCTGCGCGATGCCGTTGCGGCCCTGCGGGACTCGACGGACCTCATCGTGCAGCTCTCGACGGGCGGGTCGGTGCGGGACGGCGAGGAGGCCCGCCTCGCGGTCCTCGACGCCGAACCGGACATGGCCTCGTGCACGATGGGCACCGTGAACTTCGGCGACGACGTGTTCACCAACCGCTGGGAGTTCGTGGTGCGCCTCCACGAGCGGATGCGGGAGCTGGCCGTCGTCCCCGAGTACGAGCTGTTCGACCTCGGGCACCTCGCGTCCCTGGAGCGGCTGCTCGACAAGCACGGCCTGCCGTTCGGCGACCACGTCCACGTGGACTTCGTCCTCGGCGTCCCCGGCGGCGCCGCGGGCGACGCCGCCACCGTGACCGCCTTCGCCGAGGGCGTGCGCCGGTATCTGCCGGAGGGGACCACGTTCTCCGCCACGGGGATCGGACGCACCACACTCCCGGTCATGTTCGCGTCCCTCGCCCACGGCGGGCACCTGCGCGTCGGCATGGAGGACACCACCTCGTTCACGCGGCGCCAGCCGGTGACCGGCAACGACCAGCTCGTCATGCGCGCCGCCGAGGCCGCCGCCCTGGCGCAGCGGCCCGCGATCACCACCGTGGAGGCCCGGAAGCTCCTGCGGATGCGCGACGCCGACTAACCGCGGATATCAAGGGCCCGAGCGGAAACCGCTCGGGCCCTTCACTGCGCCGGGCGGTCGCGGTAGAGGTCGCGGAGGAGGCAGATCTCGGCGCCGTGGGCCATCGTCTCGCGGTTGAGGTGGAGGACGAGGGCGCCGACCGGGTCGTCGGCGTAGCCGCCCGCTTTGGGGCCCAGGGGCGCGTCGAACTGGGCGGGCGTGAGGGCCGCGACGGCGTCGTGCCAGTGGGTGTAGGAGCGTTCGAGCACGGCTATGGCGTCGGCGGCCGTCGCGGGCAGCGGGTCGGGCCACAGGCGCTGGTCGAACATGTGGGCGTCCTCCAGGCCCTCGTGGGGGCCGAAGAAGGCGCGGGCGCGGATGCCGAGGACGTCGCGGCTGACATGGGTCATGCGCCAGGCGATCGTGGTGAACGGCGGCGGCTCGGGCGCCGGGAACGACTGCTCCATGCGCAGGACGCCGTCGGCGTCGGGGCGCAGGGACCAGCAGCCGTCGACCGGCTCCCAGAAGTACTCGTCGTCGGTGAGCCCCTCAAGGCGGGGCCGCAGGTGGAAGTCCCAGTAGAACTCCAGCTGCCCCAGGATCGCCGCATGCCAGTTCTCGCTCATGGGTCGACCCTAGGGCACGGGTCCGACGGTCGCGGCGGTTCAGTCGTGGGCCCAGCGGCGGCCGGCTCCGGCGATCGCGCCGCCGATGAGCAGGTAGACCAGGGCGGCGAGGCCGTAGTTGACGACGGCGCGCACCTTCGGGTCGTCGACAGTGAACATGTCGCGGAACAGCCAGGAGAACCAGTTCGCGAGGTCGGCGAAGAACGCGACCAGCGGGTTCCCGGCGTTCGCCTCCAGGAGCACGAACGCCAAGTGCAGCAGGATGATCAAGGCGATCAGGCCGAACACGATCGTGACGACGTGTGCGATGAGCGAGTTGTGGCGCGAGGCTACGTAAGGCATGACCTGTCCTTCCACAAAGTCACATCGGGGGTCGATGGTGGACCGTGGGTTCCCAGCGGCCTGCGCTTCCAAACTGGGCGGTACCGGGACGGTCCCGGCGTGCGGAATTGGACGAGCCGTGACAGCCGGTCGGCAGGTAAGCTTCGGTCCCATGCCCCCAGCACCGCCGCCGCAGACACCCCTGCGGCTCCTCCTCGCGCAGGCGCGGCCGAACCGGGCGCGCCTGCTCCTCGGGTTCCTGTTCTACGCGGGCGCGTCGTGCACGTCGATGCCGCAGCTGTGGATCGTCGGGAAGATCGTCGACGAGGGCCTCATCGCCCGCTCGGCGTCCGACTTCGCGATGTGGCTGGGGGCCGCCGCGGTCCTGGTCGTCGCCCAGCCCATCCTGTGGGCCAACGGGTTCCGGCAGTTCTCCGCCGTCGAGGCGCGGAACCAGCGGTCCCTGGTGCGGGCCCTGACCGACCGGCTGAACACCTCGGGGACGGCCGTGCGCGACCGCGTCTCGGCCGGGGAGCTGCTCAACCTGCCGAGCGAGGACGCGCGGCGCGCCGCCCGCGCGGTCAGCGACGCCGGGTTCTTCTTCAACACGCTCGTGATGTTCATCGTCGGGGCGGCGCTGGTGTGGTCGATCCACCCGCTCCTCGGCACCGTCCTCATCAGCGGCAGCGTCGTCACCGCGCTCATCGCCGGGCCGCTCCTCGGGCGGCTCCAGTCGCGCCAGTCGGACTACCGGGCCCGCATCGGCGACCTCTCCGCGCACGCCGCCGACATCGTCGGGGGCCTGCGGGTCCTGCGCGGCATCGGCGGCGACGTGCTGTTCGCGGCCCGGTACCGCGAGCGCTCGGACGACCTGCGCCGCAACGGGTACGAGGTCGCCGGGCCCAGCTCGTGGATCCACGCGCTGCGCCACTCCATGCCGATCGTGTTCGTCGCGGTCATCACCTGGGTCGGTGCGACCCTCGCCGCCGACGGCGCGATCAGCATCGGCGGCCTGGCCTCGGCGTTCAGCTTCGCGACAATCTTCATCGCCGTCTCCGGGAACTTCGTCGGCACCTCCCAGTACCTCGTCGCGGCCTGGGTCGCGGCCAAGCGGATCGTCCGCGTCCTGAACATCGAACCCGACCTCGCCGACACCGGGACCGCCCGGGACGGCGGCGGCGAGCTGCGCGACCCCGACTCCGGCCTGGCCGTGCCGGTCTCGGGCCTGACGGTGGTCGTCACCGCCGAGACCGCGCACGCCGCGGAGGCGTGCGAGCGGCTCGCCCGCTACCGCGACTCCGAGGCGACCTGGGGCGACGAGCCCGTCGAGTCGTACGCGCTCGCCGAGGTCCGCGCCCGGATCATGCTCCTCACCGACGAGGACCACCTGTTCACCGGGACGCTCGCGTCCACGATGCGCGTCCCCGAACCTCAAGCGCGGCAGGCGATCACGGCCGCGTGCGCCGACGACGTGGCCTCGCTCGGCATGGACCGCGCCGTCGAGGAGGGCGGCCGGAACCTCTCCGGCGGCCAGCGCCAGCGGCTGCGCCTCGCCAGAGCCCTTGCGGCCGAACCGGAGACGCTCCTGGCCGTCGAGCCGACGTCGGCGGTGGACGCCCACACCGAGTCGCTCATCGCCGCGCGCGTCGCCGCCGCCCGCGCCGGGCGGGCCACGCTCGTGGTCACCGCGTCGCCGCTGTGGCTCGCGCACGCCGACCTCGCGGTGTGGATGGTCGACGGCAAGGTCCACGCGACCGGCACGCACGCCGAGCTCCTCGCCGAGTCCGACTACCGCCGCCTCGCCTCCCACAGCGTCGACTGACGCGGCCCGATGGAGAACACATGAGCACCATGGCAACAGCCCCGGCGCAGGACCGCCTGCCGGTCGCCGGGCCCGCGGAGGTCCGCCGGGCCGTCGGGCGGCTCCTGGCCGCCGACAAGGGCCGGGCCTCGGCCGTCCTGCTGCTGTACCTGTTCGCGGCTGCGTTCAGCGTGTCCGTGCCGATCCTCCTCGGGAAGGTCGTCGACGGCATCGGCGCGGGCTGGAGCGGCGCGCAGGTGAACCTCGTGTGCGCGGTGATCCTCGCGTGCGTGTGCGTCCAGTTCGTGCTCAGCCGCCTCGGGCGCCTCTCGGGGTACCGGTTCGGCGAGCGGGCCGCCGCGCGGCTGCGCGAGTCGGTCGTGGAGCGGGTCCTCGGGCTGCCGCTCGTGCAGGTCGAGCGGGCCGGGCGCGGCGACCTGGGGACGCGGACCGCCTCCGACGTGAACGTCGTCGCGGACATGCTGCGCGACAACGGGCCGACCGTGGCGACTCTCGTCATCGAGGTGGTCGTGCTGTACGTCGCCACGTTCGTCGCCAGCCCGGTCCTGGGCCTGGTGGCGCTGGTGACGGTGCCGCCGCTGTACCTGGCCGCGCGGCGCTACCTGCGCCGGGCCGCGCCCGCGTTCCTGGAGCAGCGGGCCGCGATGAGTGAGGCCGCGGAGACGGTGAGCGCGTCGGGGGCGGGGGCCCGGACGGTGGAGTCCCTTGCGCTGCAAGAGGAGCGGCGGGCCCTCGGGTACGGCCGCGGGCAGGCGATGATGGACCGGATGCTGCGGGTCGTCAAGCTCCAGACGAGCTTCTTCACGCTCCTGCTCATGATCAACCGCGGCCAGCTGGTGCTGGTGACCCTCGCGGCCGGGATCTGGTACTTCCAGGGCGGGCTGACGCTCGGCACCGCGATCGCCGCGATCACGGTGACGGTGCGGATCGCCAACCCCACCAACGGGGTCATGACCCAGCTCGGCGAGTTCCAGCAGGGCGCGGCGGCGCTCGCGCGCATCGAGGGCGTCAACCTCGTGCCCGCCGAGCCGCGCGAGGCCCGGCCCTCGGGCGCGGACCTGCGGATGGACGACGTGACCTTCGGGTACGGCGACGGCCCCGACGTACTGCACGGCCTGAGCCTGCACCCCGCGCCGGGCGAGCGGCTCGTGGTCGTCGGGCCCTCGGGGGCCGGGAAGTCCACGATCGCGCGGCTCCTCGCGGGGATCGACAGGCCGCGAACCGGGACGGCGACGCTCGGCGGCGTCCCCGTGTACGACATCGGCGTGGAGGAGCTGCGGCGGCACGTGGTGCTCGTGACCCAGGAGCACTACGTGTTCACGGCCTCCTTGCGGGACAACCTGATCCTCGCCGCGCCGGAGGCGACGGACGACCGCCTGGAGGAGGCCCTGCGGCGCGTGGACGCCCGCTGGGCCCTCGACGAGGGCCTGGACACGATGCTCGGCCCCGAGCACCGCAAGCTCACTACGGCTGAGGCGCAGCAGATCGCGCTCGCGCGCGTCGTCATCGCCGACCCCGACATCGTGATCCTCGACGAGGCGACCGCCGGGATCGACCCCGCCAGCGCGGGCCGGGTCGAGGCGTCGCTGGCGGCGGCGCTCGCGGGCCGCACGGTCATCGCCATCGCGCACCAGCTCCAGGCCGCGCGCTCGGCCGACCGGATCGCGGTCGTCGAGGACGGCCGTATCGCCGAGGCCGGGACGCACGACGAGCTGCTGGCCGCGGGCGGGGTCTACGCGGGCCTCTGGCATGCGTGGCAGGGGGATTGAGCACAGGCCTTCACGCGAGGGCGGGCTCGGCGACCCAGCCGGCGACGAGGACGAGCCCGGTGGGCCGGTGCACGGCCATGTAGGCGAAGGGCCGGTCGAAGACCACATCGGCGCGGACGCGGCGGTGCTCGAAGACCGGCGCGAACCCGTAGCCCGCCATGGCCATGACGGTGACGGCCGCGGCTTCGAAGCCGGTGGGGCCGAAGCGGGCCGTGCACGACTGCCGGGCCTGGGAGACGAAGAGCCTCCGGGCGGCGAGCCGCTCGAAGCGGGCGCGTTCGCGGTCGGCGGCGAGCGTCAGGCCGAGGGCCTCGGCGTCGCCGGTCAAGTCGAGGTCGGCGGTGACGTCGAAGGCGACCGCGGTCGCACCGATCTCCGGGCCGGTCTGCGGGGAGGCCGCCATGTACTCGCTGACGCGGACGCCGATCGCCTGCTCCCCCACCGCGAGTGAAGTGGCCGAGCGGCCCCATGAGGGGTCGGCGGCGTCGAGGAGGGCGCTCATGACCTCGTGCGGGGCGAGGTCGTCGCGGCCGAGGCCCAGGAGCACGTCGATGTCGCCGTCGCCGCGGACGGTGAGCACCGTGGCGTCCTCGGCGACGCGCAGGACGTCCTCGCCGTAGGTGGCGCGGAGGATCCGGGGCCGCTCCAGGCCGGACCAGGGTCCGGTCGCGAAGGGCGCGTAGGAGGTCTCCTCGAACTCGACGGCCCATCCGGTGCGCACGAGGAGGGCGCTGGCGAGGAGCAGCTCGATCGGGTCGTCGGCGTCGAGGTCGACGGGCATGGCCTCGATGAGGCCGTCGGTGTTCGCGGCGGCCCAGGCGTCGAGGGCGGCCTTGTCGGCTGCGGCGTCGCCGGTGAGGGAGCCGATCGCCTCGACCGGGAGCTCTGCGGTCCAGTCGGGGTCGAGGACGACCTCCGGCCCGGCCCACACGCCGAGGGCGAGGTTGAGGCCGTCGGCGGCGCGGGCGCCGTCGAGGAGGCGCCGCGGCAGGGCCGCGGCGCGGGTCGCGTCGAGGCCGAGGGCGGCGAGGAGTTCGCTGTGCGTCTCGCCGACCGCGCCGTTCGCGAGCATCGCCAGGAGCGGCCAGATGCCGAGTCCTGAAGCGGCCGCGGGGATCTCGTCGCGGGAGGCGAGCCAGCGCCTGGTGAGGGCGTTCGCGGCGGCGACGTCGGCGGGGGTGAGGGCTTCGTGCAGTGCGGTGGTCATGCGGTCTCCGGTTCGGCGACCCATCCGGTGAAGAGGACGAGTCCGGTGGGGCGGTGGCGGACGAGGAAGGCGAAGGGCCGGTTGAAGTCGAGGCCGATGCGGACGTGGCGGTGGTCGCGGCGGGGCAGGCCCGCGGCGCGGGTCATCGCCATGGCGGTGACGGCGGCGGCTTCGAAGCCGGTGGCGCTGAAGACGGCCCGGCAGGTCTGGCGGGCCTGGCTGACGAAGGTGGGTTCGGCGGCGAGGCGGTCGAACTGCGCGCGGGCCTCGTCGGAGGCCAGGGTGAGGCCGAGCGGGCGGGCGGCGTCGAGGAGGTCGAGGTCGGAGGAGAGGTCGAAGCGGACGGTCCGGACGTCGACTTCGGGGCGGGTCTGCGGATAGGCGGCGCGGTGCTCGGTGACCTCGACGCCGATGGCGCGGTCGCCGACGGCGAGGGCGCTGGCGGGCCGGGTGTGCGAGGGGTCCTCGGCGGTGGCGAGCAGCGAGGCGACGACGAGGCCGGGGTCGCGTCCTTCGGGTCCGAGGCCGAGGATCACGTCGATATCGTCGTCGCCGGGGACGGTGAGCATCGAGAGGTGGTCGCCGACGCGCAGCAGGTCGGCGTCGAGGGTCGCGGAGAGGCCGCGGCACTGGCCGAGGCGGGCCCACGGTCCGGCCTTGAAGGAGCGGCGGGAGTCGGTGAAGGGCGTGGTCCAGGTGGTGCGTACTGAGAGCGCGCTCGCCAGGATGAGGTCGATGGGCTGCGAGAAGTCGAGCGGCATCCGGTCGATGAGGCCGCCGGTGCTGCGGGCGGCCCAGTCGTCCAGGGCGGCCTTGTCGGCGGCGGCGTCGCCGGTGAGGGAGCCGACGGCGTCCACGGGGAGGCCCGCGGTCCAGTCGGGGTCGAGGGTGACGCGGGCGCCGGCCCAGACGGCGAGGGCGAGGCGGATCGAGCCGGTGGAGCGCAATGCGTCAACGAGGGCCGCCGGGATCGCGGCGGCCCGTTCGGGGGTGAGTCCGGCGGCGGTGAGGAGTTCGCTGCGGGTGTCGCCGACGGCGCCGGTCGCGAGGACCGCGAGCAGCGGCCACACTCCGAACCCTGACATGACCGGGAGCGGCGCGCGGGCGTCGAGCCAGGCCCGGGTGAGCCGGTTGGCGGCTTCGACGTCGGCGTCGGTCAGTGCGCGCTGGATGGTGTCCTCGCTCGTGCCCATGGTGCGGAGCCTAACCCGGGACCGCCCGTCCGGAAAACCGGTTGCGGCATCGCAGGAGGGCGTTTAGCGTCGCCGGTGACAGATCCGTATCGATGCAGAGAGGGGTCCGACATGCGCCGGACTTCGGAGTTCACCCAGCGAATCCAGCCGAACTCTGCTCTGAGGACTGTCATTGTCATTTCTGAATCTGGGGATTCTCGCCCACGTCGACGCCGGTAAGACCAGCCTGACCGAGCGGCTGCTGTTCGACGCGGGGATCATCGACCGCGTCGGGAGCGTCGACTCCGGGAGCACGCAGACCGACTCGATGGAGCTGGAGCGCCGCCGCGGGATCACGATCCAGTCGGCCGTCGTCGCGTTCCGCTTGGGCGGCACCACCGTCAACCTCATCGACACGCCGGGGCACACGGACTTCATCGCCGAGGTGGAGCGCGCGCTGCGCGTGCTCGACGGCGCGGTCCTGGTGGTCTCCGCGGTCGAGGGCGTGCAGGCCCAGACGCGGGTCCTGTTCCGCACCTTGGAGCGGCTCGGCGTGCCGACGCTCCTGTTCGTCAACAAGGTCGACCGGCGCGGCGCCCGCGAGGCGGGTCTGCTCGACGACCTCGCCTCGATGCTCAGCCCGAACCTGCTGCCGATGGGCACGGTGGAGGCGATCGGCACCGGCGACGCGCGGGCCGTCCCGTTCGCGTTCACCGACCGCGCCTTCGCGGACCGGGCCGCGGACCTGCTGTCGGCGGGCTCCGACGAGTTCCTCGCCGCGTACCTCGACGACCCCGGGACGCTCGACTACGACGCGGAACTGGCCGCGCAGGTCCGCACGGGGCAGGTGCACCCGGTGTACTTCGGGTCGGCGGTGACCGGGACCGGGGCGGCCGCGCTGACCGAGGGCATCCGCCGCTACCTGCCCGTCCCGCAAGGGGATCCGGAGGCCGAGGCGGTCGGCACGGTGTTCAAGGTGGAGCACGTCGGCCAGAAGATCGCCTATGTGCGGATGCGCGCGGGCCGGATCGCGCCGCGCGACGCGCTGACGGCGTACCGGCGCGGCGAGTACGGGGCGGTCGAGGAGCACGAGGGCAAGGTGACCGCGGTCGAGGTCTTCGACCACGGCACGGCCACCGTCCCGGGCGAGGCCGGGCCCGGTTCGATCGCGAAGGTCAAGGGCCTGAGCGACATCCGCATCGGCGACGCGATCGGGTCGCCGGACGGCCTGGCGGGCGGGGGCCTGTTCACGCCGCCGACGCTGGAGACCGTGGTGCGCCCCGCCGACCCGAACGACCGCGTCCCGCTCAACCGGGCGCTGCTCAGCCTCGCCGAGCGCGACCCGCTCGTGGACCCGCACCTGGACGAGCTGTCCGAGGAGATGGCGGTGCGCCTGTACGGGGAGGTGCAGAAGGAGGTCGTGGCCTCGCTCCTCGACGAGGAGTTCGGCATCGGCGTCGAGTTCGAGGAGACCCGCGCGATCCACGTCGAGCGGCCCGTCAAGCCCGCGTCGGCCCTGCACGAGATGGGCCAGTGGGCGCAGACGACGAACGTCGCCACCGTGGGGCTGCGCCTGGAGCCGGGCGAGCCCGGCTCGGGCCTGCACTACGGGCTCGAAGTGGAGCGGGGCTCGCTGACGCGGGCGCTGCGCAACGCTGTGGAGGAGGGCGTGTTCGCGTACCTGCGGCGCGGCCTGTACGGCTGGGCGGTCACCGACTGCAAGGTGTGGCTGACCGCGACCGGCTACATCGGGCGCACGAGCACGGCCGCGCACTTCAGGGACACGACGATGTACCTGCTCGACGTGATGCTCCGCGAGTCGGGCACCGTCGTGTGCGAGCCGGTCAACCGCTTCCACGTGGAGTTCCCGGCGGGCACCGGCAACGCGGTCCTGAAGACGCTCGGGGAGGCCCGCGCGGACATCAAGGGCCAGTTCTCGACCGAGACGACCGGGTACGTGTCGGGGTTCCTGCCGACCGAGGCGGTCCACGGCGTGGAGCGGCGCCTCCCGGGCCTGACCGAGGGACTGGCGCTGTTCACCACCGAGTTCGAGGAGTACCGGCCGGTGTTCGGGCCGCCGCCGCGGCGCGGACAGCGGGCGTAGCGGGACGGGCGGCCCGGGGTTTCGACCCTGGGCCGCTTGTTCGATTTTCGGCGGATTTCGGGCTTTCGCCGTGGATGTCTTGACATGAAACAACAGTGTGACGTACGTTGCATGACAACGTAGTCAGCGCTGGTCAGGAGGTCGCCCCCATGCCCCTCACGACTCCCCCCGGCGGGACTCCGGCACGGCGCCGCCCGCCCGGCATGACCGACGTGGCGCGCCTGGCCGGGGTCTCGCAGAAGACCGTCTCCCGGGTGGTCAACAACGAGCGGTACGTCTCCGCCGAAGTCCGCGAGAAGGTCCGCAGCGCCGCGCGCGAACTGGGGTTCCGCCCGAACACGGCCGCTCGGGCGCTCATCACCGGCCGCTTCGGCCGCATCGGCGTCGTCGCCCTCGGCACCGCGCTGTGGGGCCCCGCGTCGCTGCAAGTCGCACTGGAGCGCGCCACCCGCGCGGCCGGGATCGCCGTCGTCGTCGCCCACACCGTCGAGGGCGAGCCGGACTCGGTCGGCGAGGCCGTCGAATGGCTCCTCGACCAGGGTGTGGACGCGATCATCATCGCCGACCCCGTCGACGAGGGCGTCGCGGTGCGCTCCGACCCGGCCGTGCCGCTCTACAGCCTCGGCCGCAGCGTGCCCGAGGCCGAGAACCTGCTCGCCGGGGCGTCGAACGCCGAGTCGATGCGCGAGGCCGTGGAGCACCTCCTCGACCTCGGGCACGAGCGCGTCTGGCACGTCGCCGGGCCCGCCACCTGGTACCCCGCGTGCGACCGCGTCGAAGGCTGGCGCGCCGCGCACGAGGCCCGCGGCATCGAGCCGCCGCCGCCAGTGGAGGGCGACTGGACGCCCGCGTCCGGGTACGCGGCGGGGCAGCGGATCCTCCGGGACCCGGCCGTGACGGCCGTGGCCTGCGCGAACGACGACATGGCGCTGGGGTTCATCCGCGCCTGCACCGAAGCGGGCCTCGCCGTCCCGGACCGCGTCAGCGTCACCGGGTTCGACGACATCCCCGCCGCCGCCTACTTCACTCCCCCGCTGACGACGGTCTGCCAGCGGTTCGAGGCCGACGTGATCCGCGGCCTCGGCATCCTCCTCCGGCGGCTCGGCGGCGCGCCCACCGGCGCGCCCGAGCCGCCTCCGCACACGGACACGCCCCGGCTCGTGGTCCGCCGATCCACCGCACCGCCCGCGAACCGGCGCAACGAAGCGCCAGGAAAGGACGCCCGATGACTCCCCGCTTCAGACGAAGGACGGGGCTCGCCGCCGCGGCCGCGAGCCCGTTCGCCTTCGCCGCCTGCGCCCGACAGCCCGTCGAGCCTCCCGAGCACGTCAGCCAGGCCCAGATCGACGACGCCATGCGCACCCCCACCGAACTGAACTTCTGGACGTGGGTGCCCGGCATCGAGAAGCAGGTCGCCCTCTTCGAGGAGGCCTACCCGGACATCAAGGTGAAGGTCACGAACGCGGCCCAGGGCGCGGGCCACTACGCGAAGATCCGCACCGCGCTGCGCGCCGGGCGCGGCGCCCCCGACGTCGCGCAGATCGAGTACGAGATGGTCCCGGCGTTCACCATCACGGACCACCTCCTGGACCTGCGGCCCTACGGCGCGGGGGAACTGGAGGACCAGTTCGTCGAGTGGGTGTGGGCGCAGGTCAGCGGCGCGAACGGCGAAGTCTGGGCGATCCCGCAGGACACCGGTCCCATGGGGATGCTCTACCGGGCCGACATCTTCGACGCGCACGGCATCGAGGTGCCTGCGACGTGGGAGGCGTTCGCCGACGCCGCCCGGACCCTCCACGAAGCCGACCCCGAGGTGTACCTGACGAACTTCCCGCCCAGCCAGGGCGCGTTCTTCTCCGGGGCCCTGTGGCAGGGCGGGGCCGACCCGTTCGCCGGGTCCGAGGGACCGGTCCTCAAAGTCGACGTCGTCTCCGAAGCGGCGCAGCGGGTCGCGGACTACTGGTCCACGCTCGCCGCCGACGGCGTCGTCTCCACCGACCCCGACTTCTCCGACCAGTGGTACCAGGCCGCGAACCGCGGCAAGTACGCCACATGGCTCACGGCCGCATGGGGACCGGTGTTCCTCCAGTCCACCGCCGCGTCCACCAGCGGCAAGTGGCGGGCCGCCCCGCTGCCCCAGTGGGAGTCCGGCGACGAGGTCGCCGGGAACTGGGGCGGGTCCACCAACGGGGTCTTCAACATCACCGAGCACCCGATCCAGGCCGCGGTGTTCGCGCAGTTCATCAACACCGACCCCGAGTGCACCAAGGCCATGGCGACCGAGCAGTTCCTGTTCCCGCCCACCAAGGCGCTCCTGGAGGACCCCGAGTTCACCGGCCTGGAACTGGAGTTCTACGGCGGCCAGAAGGTCAACGAGGTGTTCGCGCAGATCAGCGCCACGGTCTCCCCCGACTTCCAGTGGCCCCCGTTCAACGACCAGGTCCGCGCCGACTACGGCCCCACCGTCGGCTCGACCATCGCGGCGGGCGGCGACGCCGCCGCCGCGCTCGGCGACTGGCAGGACCGCATCGCCGAGTACGCCGAGTTCCAGGGCTTCACCGTCGAGGAGGGGTCATGAGCACCGACACCGCCGACAGCGCCCCAGCGGCGCCGATCACGCCCCGCAGCGGACGGACCGCCAAGCGCGGCAAGGGAGGCAAGGGCCCCCGCTACGCGAGGACCGGGTACCTGTTCGTCGCGCCGTTCATGATCGCGTTCACCGCGATGTTCCTCGTCCCGCTCGCCTACGCCGCCTGGTTCAGCTTCTTCAGGGAGCAGATGATCGGCGGCAACGTCTTCGTCGGCTTCGACAACTACACGCGGGCGTTCAGCGACCCGCAGCTCATGGCCGGGCTCGGCCGGGTCGCCCTGTTCTTCCTCATCCAGGTGCCGCTCATGATGGCCCTGGCGCTGTTCTTCGCGCTGGCCCTGGACTCGGCGCTGCTGCGCCTGGCGCGGACCGTGCGCCTGGCGATCTTCATGCCGTACGCGGTGCCGAGCGTCGTCGCCGCCCTCATGTGGGGCTTCCTGTACGGGCCGGACTTCGGGCCGATCGCGCAGCTCGCCGACAAGATCGGCGCGACCGCGCCGGACTTCCTCGGGAACCTCATGCTCGGCTCGATCGCGAACATCGTGACGTGGGAGTTCACCGGCTACAACATGATCCTGCTGTACGCGGCGCTGCGGGCGATCCCCACGGAGCTGTACGAGGCGGCCGCGGTCGACGGGGCCGGACCCTGGCGCACCGCGTGGTCGATCAAGATCCCGCTGCTGCGGCCCGCGCTCGTGCTGTGCATGGTCTTCTCGGTGATCGGCAGCTTCCAGCTGTTCAACGAGCCGAGCATCATGCGCACGCTGGCGCCGAACGTCATCGTCGCCGACTACACGCCCAACCTCTACGCGTACAACCTCGCGTTCGTCGGCCAGGAGTACAACTACGCGGCCGCCGTGTCCTTCGTGCTCGGCTTCGTCATCATGGCCGGCTCGTACCTCTTCATGCTCGCCACCAATCGCAGGAGCCGGTCATGAGCGCCACCCCCGTGAAGGCGCGCAAGGCGCGCCCGAAGCGCAGCACGATCCTCACGATCGGGATGCTCGCGGCCGCGGCCTACTTCCTGCTGCCGCTGTTCTGGCTGGTCGTCGCCTCCACGAAGACCACCGGGGACCTGTTCTCCACGTTCGGGCTCTGGTTCGCCGGGGAGAACAACCTGTTCACCAACATCGGCAACACGTTCACCGCCGACGACGGCGCGTTCGGGCAGTGGCTCGGCAACTCGCTGCTGTACGCGGTGGCCTCCGCGCTCGGCGGCACGTTCCTCGCCGCCCTCGGCGGCTACGGGTTCGCGAAGTACAGGTTCAAGGGCAACCGGGCCATGTTCATGGGCGTCCTCGGCGCCATGGCGGTGCCCTCGACGGCACTCGCGATCCCGACGTACCTGCTGTTCAGCCAGGCCGGCCTGACGGACACGCCGTGGGCGATCATCCTGCCGTCAATGGCGAGCCACCCGTTCGGGCTGTACTTCATGCGGATCTACGCCGACAGCGCCGTCCCCGACGAGCTCATCGAATCGGGCCGCATCGACGGCGCCGGCGACTTCCGGATCTTCTTCCAGGTCACCGGCCGCCTCCTGACGCCCGCCATCGCCACCATCATGCTGTTCATGCTGGTGCAGACCTGGAACAACTACTTCCTGCCGCTGATCATGCTCAACGATCCGGCGCTCTACCCCGTCACCGTGGGCCTCGCCAACTGGCAGGGCCAGGCCGCGTCCTCGGGCGGGGCCAGCGGCGACTACATACCGCTCGTGGTCACCGGGTCGCTCATCTCGATCTTCCCGCTGATCGTCGCCTTCCTGTTCCTCCAGCGCTACTGGACGACCGGCCTGGTCTCCGGCAGCGTCAAGCAGTGAGGCCGCGGGCCGGGCGCCGTCGCCGGACGGGCCCGGCCCGCTCCCACCCACCTGAGAAGGGAACCGAATGTCCAACTGGCCCAACCCGATCCTCTTCGGCGCGGCGTACTACTACGAGTACCAGCCCGCGGCCGCCGACGGCCTCGACTCCAAGACCGGCCTCGACCGGCTCGCCGCCGACCTCGACCTCATGGCCGAGGCCGGGTTCTCGGTGATCCGCGTCGGCGAGTCGGTGTGGAGCACTTGGGAACCCGAGAACGGGCGCTTCGACCTCGACTGGCTCGCACCGGTCCTCGACGGCGCGCTGGAGCACGGCATCGCCGTGGTCCTCGGTACGCCGACGTACGCGGTGCCGCCGTGGCTGGCGCGCCAGTACCCCGAGATCGCGGGCGAACACCGCACGGGCGAGCGGATCGGTTGGGGCGGCAGGCAGGAGGTGGACTACACGCACCCGGCGTTCCGGTTCCACGCCGAGCGCGTGATCCGCAAGATCCTGGCCCGCTACGCCGACCACCCGGCGGTCATCGGCTTCCAAGTCGACAACGAGCCCGGTCTCCAGCTGTTCCACAACCACGGGGTGTTCCAGCGGTTCACGGACTACCTGCGGTACAAGTACGGCGACGTGGAGACGCTCAACCGCGAATGGGGCCTCGTCTACTGGTCCCATCGGCTCTCGACCTGGGCCGACCTGTGGACGCCCGACGGGAACGCGCAGCCGCAGTACGAGCAGGCGTGGCGGCGGTTCCAAGCCGAGCAGACCACCGAGTTCATCGGCTGGCAGGCCGATATCGCACGCGAGTACGCGCGCGAGGACCAGTTCACGACCACGTGCATCTCGTACCCGCGCCCGGCGCTCGACGACCGCGCGCTGGCCGCGCGGCTCTCGATCACGGCGGGGAACCCTTACTACCGCATGCAGGACGCGTTCGCGCTGCCGCACGAGAGCAGCGGCGACGCCGCGAACTGGAACACGCGGGGCACGTGGGCGCTGTACCACTCGGCGGACCGGATGTACTCCTCGCGCCAGGAGCCGTTCCTGGTGACGGAGACGAACGCGCAGGCCATCGGCGGGCCCTGGGAGAACCTGCCCGCGTACGACGGGCAGTGGCGCCAGGCCGCGTGGGCGCTCGTCTCGCGAGGCGCGCGCATGATCGAGTACTGGCACTGGCACACCCTCCACTTCGGCACCGAGACCTACTGGGGCGGCATCCTCCCCCACAGCCAGGAGCCGGGCCGCACGTACCGCGAGCTCGCGCGCCTGGGCGCCGAGTTCCGCAAGGCGGGCGCGGCCCTCGACGGGCTCGTGCCGCACGCCGACGTGGCGGTGCTCTACTCCAAGGAGAGCGAATGGGCGCTGACGGCCCAGCCGCCGCTCCAGACCGCGGACGGCGGGCCGGACCGGCGGTCGTTCGAGTCGATCACGGGCCCGTTCTACAAGGGGGCGTTCGACGCCGGGCTCCAGGCGCGCATCGTCCACACCGAGCAGCTCGGCGAGCCGGGCGAGGCGGTCGCGCAGTTCCCGGTGCTCGTGGCGGCGGGGATCTACGCGGCCGACGACGACCTGCTGGACTGGCTGGACCGCTATGCGGCGGCGGGCGGGCACCTGGTGCTCGGCCCGCGCACCGGGTACGCCGACGAGGAGGCGCGGGCCCGCCTGGAAGTGAAGCCCGCGCGGCTCCACGAGGCGGCCGGGGTCTGGTACGAGGAGTTCGCGAACCTCCTCGGTGACGTCGAAGTCCGCGCGGCCGAGGGCTCGGGCCTGGAGCTGGGCGAGGGTGCGGCGGCACTGAAGTGGGCCGACGGCGCGTACCTGCGCGGCGCCGAGCCCCTCGCCGAGTACGTGCACCCGCACTTCGGCAAGTTCGCCGCGGCCACCACGCAGGACCACGGCCTCGGCCGGGTGACCTTCGTGGGGACGATCCCCAACGACGCCTTCGCGAAGTCCCTCTTCGAATGGCTCGCCCCGGCGGACCGCTGGCGCCCGTCCCACCCGAGCGTGACCGCGACCAGCGGCACGGCCGCCGACGGCCGCACGGTCCGCTTCCTCCACAACTGGTCCTGGAACGAAGTCGACATCGAACTCCCGGCGGCCGCGGCCGACGCCCTCGACGACACCGAGTACCAGGAGGGCGCCTCGATCCGCCTGGGCCCCTGGGACGTGAAGGTCCTCCGCGAAGCACGCTAAAGACCTGAAGCCCGTATAGCCATCCCTAGCCCCCACCCTCCCAGAGGGGACCGTAGCGCCCAGCATTGCCCGCGGGTCCGACAAGAATCGGGCCCGCGGGCGGGGTTGTCACTCGAAAGAGGGCGGTTCGCGAGGGACGGTCGCGAGCTGCGATCGCGCGCGCTGGCCGGGTCAGAGGTCGGCGAGGTCGAGGGCGGCGATCGTGGTCGGGTCGTTCATGATGGCGATCTCCGTGATGCGGCCGCCTTCGACCGTGCAGGCGAGGACCGCTCGGGGGGTGCCGCCGGGGGCCCACATCGCGCCGACGTAGCCGTCGACGAGGACGGGGATCGCGGCGCGGGCGTTGCCGTTGAAGATCTCGGCCACCTGCTTGGCGCCGATGACTTCGCGGGCGGCGAAGCCGGTGGCGACCGCGGCGGGGTCGGCGACGACTTTGATGCCGGGGTCGAGGACTTCGAGGAGGTCGTCGAAGCGGCCCTCGCGGGCTGCGGCGAGGAACGCTTCCACGACTGCGCGTTGGAGGGGCACGTCGGCAACGGGTGCGCCCCCGCGACCTTGCTTTTGAACGACGCGGCGGCGGGCACGGCTGGCGAGTTGGCGGGTGGCCTCCGGGGTGCGGTCGAGGACCGGGGCGATGCGGTCGAAGGGCACGTCGAAGAGGTCGTGAAGGACGAAGGCCACCCGCTCGGCCGGATTCAGGGAGTCGAGGACCACTTGGAGGGCGAGGCCGATCGAGTCGGCCATGACCGCCTGGGCCTCCGGGTCGGGGGCGGGGGCCTCGCCGGGGAAGGCCGCGGTGTCGTGGTCGCGGTCGAGCTCGTCCTCGCGGCGGGAGCGGCGCGAGCGCAGGAGGTTGAGGCAGACGCGGGAGGCGACCGTGGTGAGCCAGCCGCGGAGGTTCTCGACCTCGGCGGTGTCGGTGCGCGCGAAGCGCATCCAGGTCTCCTGGACGGCGTCGTCGGCCTCGCTCGCGCTGCCGAGCATGCGGAACGCGACCGCGCGCAGGTGGCCGCGGTGCTCCTCGAAGCGCTGCACCAGGACGTCGTCGCTCATGGGTCCTCCGTGAAAGTCGGTCAACTGTACTGACCCGCGGAGCCCGCCGGACGTGACATCAGCGGCCGGTGAACTTCTCCAGCACGACCGCCAGGCGCTCCTCCTGGTGCTCGGGGCGCAGGCGCCCGTCGCGGGCCAGCACGGCCAGTCCGTGGATCGCGGCCCAGCCGGCCTCGGTGACCGCCTCGGGGTCGTGGTCGCCCGCGAGCGGGGCGAAGACCGCGAAGAGCGGGGCGAACCCGGCCTTGAGGACCTCGGGCGCGTCGGGGCCGAACGGGAGGCCCTCGGCGAGGGTGAACGCGGCCTCGAAGACGGCCGGGTGCCCGGTCGCGAAGTCGAGGTAGGCCTGTGCGACGGCCGCGAGTTCGGCGCCCGGCTCGGCGCCCGCGCGGGCCGCTTCGAGGGCTTCGGCGAGTTCGCCGATGCCCTGGAGGGCGACGGCGTCGACGATCGCGCCGCGGCCCGCGAAGTGGGAGTACAGGACCGGCTGGCTGTACTCGATGCGCTCGGCGAGCCTGCGGACGGTGACCGCGGGCCACCCGTCGGCTTCGGCCATCTCGCGGGCGGCGTTGACGATGAGCGTTTCGCGCTGGGCGCGTTCGCGTTCGCGGCGCTGACTGGTGACCATGCGCAAAATTCTAGCACCGCTAGACATCCGAGCACAGCTATGCTAGCGTCGTTCATGTTCCTAGCGATGCTAGATTTCCTAGCCCATGACAAATAAGGGAGAACCCCCGTGAAAGCCCTCCGCATCACGGCCGACACCCTCACCGTGCTCAGCGTCCTGTTCGTCTTCTCCTTCGGCCTCCAGTACCTCCTCACCCCCGCCGCGGTCGCCCCGAGCATGGGCTTCGCCCACTGGCCGACCGGCGAGGCCGCCGACTTCCTCAGCGTCAAGGGCGCCCGCGACCTCGGCTCGGCCATCGTGCTCCTGGTGCTGCTGATCATCCGCGAGCGCCGCGCGCTCGGCTGGGCCCTGCTCGCCACGGCGCTCATCCCGATCGGCGACGGCTCGCTGATCCTGGCGCACGGCGGCAGCGCCGCCATGGCGTTCGGCGTCCACTACGCGACGGCCGCGGGCGTCATCGTCATCGGCCTGCTCCAGCTGAAGGTCGCGAAGCACCAGGCCGCCGAGCGCACGACCCTCGCGCACGCCGAAAAGTGATCCGAATTTCGCACCCTTGCGCGAAAAATTGAATATCCGTAGCGTCGCACGGGACCGCGCCGATCGATCCCAGGAGGACCCGATGTTCCTGCCGTACACCGGTTCAAGCGACAACTGCTACGCCAGCTCACTGTCGATGGCGCTCGGCCCGGACTCCCCCGGGGCGGGCGCCGTCGACGTGCTCACCGGGTCGCCGTTCGGGATGCAGCTCCACGCCGGCGCGACCCCGTTCTTCGACCCGGCGGGATGGGACTGCGAGATCGGGCTCGACGCCGCCCTCGCGGCGCTCGGCTGGACCTGCGTCTTCGAGGCGGGCGGGAGCGAGGAGGAGGCCGCCGAGCGGCTGCGGGCGGCGACCCCCGCGGCGCCGCTGGTAACGGGCCCGGTGGAAATGGGGCTGCTGACGCACGTGCGGGGACGCGGAAGCGCTTGGGGCGCCGACCATTACGTGACGGTCTTCGGGGTGGAGGACGGCCTGGTCCGGTTCCACGACCCGAAGGGGTACCCGTTCGCGAGCCTGCCGGTGGACCGGTTCATCGCGGCCTGGCGCACGGACTCGCTCCAGTACGGGGAGTCGTTCACATCGCGGCGGCAGTTCGAGCGGACTGCCGAGGTGCCTGCGGCGCAGGCGGTCCGGTCGCAGATCGGGGTGTTCGCAGGGTGGCTGCGCGGGGCGCACGGGCGCCCCGTGGAGAACGGGAACGTCGCGAACGCCGAAGCGGCCGAAGGACTCGCCGCGATGTGGGAGGCGGGGCTGAGCGATCGGACCCGTCAGGACCTGGACTTCATGGTGCCCGCGGGCGCGCGGCGGCTCAGCGATGCGGGGGCCTGCCTGGCGGCGGCAGGCGCTGACGAGGCATCAGCTATCGCCGCCAGGCAGGCCCGGCTGGTGGGCGGGCTCCAGTACGACCTCGCGGCCGGGCGGGCCGCGGAGGCGGCCGCCGCGCTGCGGGCGCTGGGCCCGCTGTACCTGGAGCTCGCGGAAGCGCTGGAGCGGGCCTAGGCGGCCGCTCCCACGGGTTCGGTCTCGGGACTGGGCAGGGTCCGCATGTTCCGCAAGGGCGAGAAGAACACCGGCAGGAACGCGAGGCAGATCCCGGCGGCCGCGATCCACAGCGTAGTGCGGGCGCCGAGGAGCTGGCCGAGCCCGCCGCCCACGAGGCCGCCGATCGCGTAGGCGCCGAAGACGACGAACCGCACGGTGGCGTTCATGCGGCCGAGCATGTTGTCGGGGGTCAGGCGCTGGCGGAAGCTCACCTGGGTGACGTTGTAGACGACGCCGCCGACGCCGACGAACGCCATCGCGAAGGCCCCCATCCAGATCCGCCAACCAGGTTCGGCGGCGGGGATGAGCAGGATCCACGGGGAGGTGACCGCGACCGAGACCCACACGGTGCGGCCCTCCCCCAGCCAGCGCGTGGCGGTGCCGACGGCGAACGCGCCGAAGACCCCGCCGACGCCGAAGAGGCCGAAGAAGAGGCCGATCTCGCCGGGGCTCATGCCGAGGTCGCGGGGCAGGAAGACGACGACCATCGCCATGAAGGCGCCCATCCAGAAGTTCCAGGTGCCGGTGCAGGCGATGATCGAGGCGAGGATGCGGTGGCGGAGGACGAACCTGAGGCCGTCCTTGATCTCGGCGGTGATGCGGGAGCCGTGGGCGACTTGGGGTTTGGGTTCGCGGCGGCGAATGCGCAGGAGCAGCAGGGCGGAGGCGCCCATGGCGGCGGCGTCGAAGGCCATGGCGACGGGGGCGGTGAGCCACTGGATGAGCTGTCCGGCGAGGACGGGGCCGCCGAGCTGGGCGGTGGCGCGGACGGTTTCGAGTTTGGCGTTGCCTTCGACGAGGTGCTCGCGGCCGACGAGGTGGGGCAGGTAGCTCTGGTAGGAGACGTCGAAGAAGACGGTGAAGACGCCGATGACGAGGGCGACGGCGTAGAGCTGCCAGATGGTGAGGGCGTCGGCCCACCAGGCGAGGGGGACGGTGAAGAGGACGGCGGCGCGCACGATGTCGCTGACGATGAGGACGCGGCGGCGGCGCATGCGGTCGACCCACGCGCCCGCGGGGAGTCCGATGAGGACGAAGGCGATCATCGTCATGGAGGAGAGGACGCCGACTTCGAGTTCGCTGACGTCGAGCGCGATGACGGCGGCGAGCGGGAGGGCGAGGGAGGTGATCTGGTAGCCGACCTGGGCGACGGTGGTGGAGAGGAAGAGGTCGCGGAAGTCGTGGTCGCGCAGGAGGCCGAGCCGGTCGCGCTTGGCGGGAGCGACCGCGTCGGGGTCGCCGAGGGAGATCATGCGATTGAGTATTCCCAATCGGTTGGGAATTGTCAATCAGTGAGGCCCCGGGCCTGCCCTAGGATGGGGTCGTGGCAGAACAGCGCAGATCAGAGGGCTTCAAGGACGACCGGCCGCTGGCGACGGAGGCCGAGGCGAAGGCGGTGGCCTCGGCGGTGCGCCTGCGGATCCTGCGGCTGTGCCTGGACCACGCGCTGACGAACAAGGAGATTGCGCAGCGGCTCGGCGCGAACCCGGCGACGGTGCTGCACCACGTGCGCAAGCTGGTGGAGACGGGGTTCCTCACGCCGCAGGAGGAGCGGATCGGGGCGCGGGGCGCGCGGGAGATCCCGTACCTGGCGACGCGCAAGTCGTGGGCGCTCCAGCTGGGCGAGGAGTTCAAGACCGACCTGTCGGTGGCGATGCTCGAAGCGTTCCGCACGGAGGTCGCGGAGCTCCCGGACCTGGGGCAGGTGAACGCGGGGCGGCTCGGGCTGCGGCTGAACGAGGCGCAGTATGCGGAGGTCAGCCGCCGGTTCAAGGTGCTGTTCGACGAGCTGGCGGTGCTGGAGCCGGGGCCGGGGGCGAAGCCGTATTCGGTGTTCATGGCGATCCACCCGGACTCGGGCCGGGAGTAACGCGAGGATCGTTCGATCCGCGGTCACCCCCGGTCTCAAGGGTGCCGCGGGGGTCCGACAGGTCCGGGGGGGCACTGAGGCGAGGAGTCCGGCGGGCGCCGGGCGAAAAGAGGCGGGACGGGGACCCCTCAGACCCCGCCCCGCCCTCCGAGGCGGTTGTGCCTGCCTCGTGTGTGTGGAAGAAAGCTTCTACTTCTGGTCGAGCAGCCGCTGGACCTTCGCGCGGACCTCGGGCGTGTCGAGCCCGCGGATGGTGAGGGTGGTGCGGCGGCGGAGCACGTCGTCGGGGGTCTCGGCCCACTCCATGTCGCGCGCGTAGACGACCTGCGCCCAGATCTCGGGGGCGTCCGGGTGGACGCGCTCGGCGAGCTCCGGGTGCTCCCCCGCGAGGCGGGCGATGTCGAAGGCTATGGAGCCGTAGTGGGTCGCGAGGTGCTTCGCGGTGTCCTCGCCGAGGTTCGGCAGCGGCGCGCCGCCGTCGGACAGGAGCCGGTGCTGCACGGCGTGCGGGTTGGAGATGCCCGGCAGCGGGAGGCGCCGCGGCAGGTTCTTCATGGGCTCCATCTCGGCGCCGAGCGTGTACCCGGGCATGTCGGCGAGCTTCTTCATCACGGTGCGTCCGATGTGGCGGAACGTGGTCCACTTGCCGCCCGCGACGGAGAGCATCCCGCCGCGGCCCTCGGTCACGACGGTCTCGCGCTTGGCCTTGGCGGTGCTGCCGGGGCCGCCGGGGAGGACCCGGAGCCCGGCGAACGTGTACGTGATGAGGTCGCGGTTCAGCTGGTTCGAGCGGACCGAGTGCCCGGCCTCGTCGAGGATCTGCCTGACGTCCTTCTCGTTGACGGCGACGTCGCCGGGGTCGCCCTCGTACTCCTCGTCGGTGGTGCCGAGCAGGAGCATGTCCTCCCACGGGAGCGCGAAGGTGATGCGGTACTTGTCGATCGGCGTCGCGAGCGCGGCCTTCCAGTGGGCGGTGCGCTTGAGGACGAGGTGGGCGCCCTTGGAGAGGCGGATCGACGGGTCGGACCCGGCGTCCTCCATGCGGCGCAGGTGGTCGACCCAGGGGCCGGTGGCGTTGAGGACGACGTGGGCGTTGACGCCGAACTCGGTGCCGTCCATGCGGTCGCGCAGGTCGGCGCCGGAGACGCGCCTGCGCTGGCCCTGCTTGCCGGTGAAGCGCAGGCCGGTCACCTCGGCGTGGTTGAGGACGACGGCCCCGGCGTCGGCGGCGGCGCGGACGGTCATGAGGGCCATGCGGGCGTCGTTCATCTGGCTGTCGCCGTAGACGGCGACGGCCTTGAGGTCGTCGGTGCGCAGCTCGGGCACGGCCATGCGGGCCTTGACCGGGTTGAGCAGGTGGCCGACGCCGTCGCCGAACGCGGAGAGCGCGGAGTACGCGAACACGCCCGCGCCCATCTTGGCGGCGCCGTGCGGGCCGCCCTTGTAGATCGGCAGGTAGAACGTGAGCGGCCGGGAGAGGTGCGGCGCCACCTGGCGGGTGACGGCGCGGCGCTCGAAGTGGTTCTCCGCGACGAGCTTGACCGCGCCGGTCTGGAGGTAGCGCAGTCCGCCGTGGAGGAGCTTGGAGGAGGCCGACGAGGTCGCCCCGGCGAAGTCGCCGGAGTCGACCAGGGCCACCCGCAGCCCCGACTGGGCGGCGTGCCAGGCGGTGGAGATGCCCAGGATGCCGCCGCCGATGACGAGCAGGTCGAACGTCTGGTTCGACAGGTTGTCGCGCTGCTCGGCCCGGTCCGCGCGCTCCGTGAAGCGTGCGACGGTCGGGTCCTCCCAGTTCGCGGGGAGGTGCTGCAAGGTGGTCATGGCCGCGCTCCTAATTGCACTGTTCTCAGTCTTCCAGCCAGCCCATGGTCCGCTCGACGGCCTTGAGCCAGTTCTTGTATTCGCGGTCCCGCACGTCCGGGTCCATGTCCGGGGTCCATTCGGCGGCGCGGCGCCAGTTGGCGCGGAGGTCGTCGGTGGTGTCCCAGAAGCCGACCGCGAGGCCGGCCGCGTAGGCGGCGCCGAGGCAGGTCGTCTCGGCGACCATGGGGCGCACGACGGGGGCGTCGAGCACGTCGGCGAGGAACTGCATGAGGAGGTTGTTGGAGGTCATGCCGCCGTCGACTTTGAGGGCCGAGAGCTCGACGCCGGAGTCCTTGGTCATGGCGTCGGTGATCTCGCGGGTCTGCCAGGCGGTGGCTTCGAGGACGGCGCGCGCGATGTGCGCCTTCGTGACGTACCTGGTGAGGCCCGCGATGACGCCGCGCGCGTCGGAGCGCCAGTAGGGCGCGAACAGGCCGGAGAAGGCGGGCACGAAGTACGCGCCGCCGTTGTCCTCGACCGAGGCGGCGAGCGTCTCGATCTCGGCGGCGGTCTTGATGAGGCCCATCTGGTCGCGCATCCACTGGACGAGCGAGCCGGTGACGGCGATGGAGCCTTCGAGGGCGTACACGGGGTCCTGGTCGCCGATGCGGTAGCCGACGGTGGTGAGCAGGCCCGACTCGGAGTGGATGAGCTTCTCGCCGGTGTTCATGAGCATGAACGTGCCGGTGCCGTACGTGGACTTGGCCTCGCCGACGGAGTAGCAGGTCTGCCCGAACAGGGCGGCCTGCTGGTCGCCGAGCGCGGAGGCGACGGGGACGCCGCCGAGGAGCTGCCCGAGGGTGCCGCCGGTGACCGTCCCGTAGGTCTCGGAGGAGGAGCGGATCTCGGGGAGCACCTGGAGGGGGACCCCCATCTCCGCCGCGATCTCCTCGTTCCAGCTGAGGTCCTCAAGGTTCATGAGGAGGGTGCGCGAGGCGTTGGTGACGTCGGTGACGTGCACGCCGCCGTCGACGCCGCCCGTGAGGTTCCAGATGACCCACGAGTCCATGGTGCCGAACAGGAGGTCGCCCGCTTCGGCCTTCTCGCGCAGGCCGGGGACGTTGTCGAGGAGCCACGCGATCTTGGGGCCCGCGAAGTACGCGGCGAGCGGCAGGCCGGTCTCGCGGCGCCAGCGGTCCTGGCCGACGTCGCCGCCGAGCTGCTTGCAGAGCTGGTCGGTGCGGGTGTCCTGCCAGACGATCGCATTGTGGACCGGCTGCCCGGTGTGCTTGTCCCACAGCATGGTCGTCTCGCGCTGGTTGGTGATGCCGATGGCGAGGATGTCGTCGCGGCGGGCGCCGGCCTTGACCATGGCCCCGGCGACCACTTCCTGGACGTTGCGCCAGATCTCGGCCGCGTCGTGCTCGACCCAGCCCGGCTTGGGGAGGATCTGCTCGTGCTCCTTCTGGTCGACGGCGACGATGCGCCCGTCGCGGTCGAAGACGATGCACCGGCTGGACGTGGTGCCCTGGTCGATGGCCGCGATGAACGGTCCGGTGTGCGAGTCGGTCATGGTGCGCTCCAAAACATCGTTGTCGAGGCGGAATAGGTCGATTGTGTCCCCATGGCTACGCGAAGGCAACGTTGTAGAGGAGGGCCGCGAGCGAGCCGCCGACGAGCGGGCCGATCACCGGGATCCACGAGTAGCCCCAGTCGGAGGAGCCCTTGCCCTTGAGCGGCAGGAGCGCGTGGACGATGCGGGGGCCGAGGTCGCGGGCCGGGTTGATGGCGTAGCCGGTGGGGCCACCGAGGGAGAGGCCGATGGAGACGACGACGAGGGCGGTGATGAGCACGCCGAGCGCGCCGAGGCCCTTGCCGGAGTCGTTGAGGCCCTGGGTGAGGATCGCGATGAGGAGCACGAAGGTGCCGATGATCTCGGTGAGGAGGTTGAGGACCGGGTTGCGGACCTCCGGGCCGGTGGAGAAGATGCCGAGGACCGGGCCGGCCTTGGCGTCGCCCGCGGTCTCGGGCGGCTCGGGCTGGCTCGCGAGGTCGGCCATGTGGGCCTGGAACTGACCGTAGTAGGCGACCCAGGCGAGGGCCGCGCCGAGCATGGCGCCGACCATCTGGGAGACGATGTAGAGGGGGACCTGGCTCCACTCGGTGCCGCCGGTGATCGCGAGGCCGATGGTGACCGCGGGGTTCAGGTGGGCGCCCGAGACCCCGGCGGAGACGTACGCGCCGGTGAGCACGGCGAAACCCCAGCCGAAGGCGATGGCGAGCCACCCGGCGTTCTGGGCCTTGGACTTCTTCAGGGTGACGGCGGCGCACACGCCGGCGCCGAGCAGGATCAGCAGGGCCGTGCCGACGACCTCGCCGGTGATGATGTCTGTGTTGGACACTTGGAACTCCTTTGTCCGTGCCCGAGTGCGGAGCCGGGGGCGCCGTCCTCGTTGGAAGGGCTTTGTTCACGTCAGTGGCGCGAGTGACCGCTGAAGCCGTTTAGCGTTCGACAATGCCGACCGACGTACGCAAAGTGTTCTCCTTGGTTACCCGCGCGTCAATAGGTATGTGACCACGACCACACTCCCTCCTGAGAACCATGGAAAACTCCTGCAAGACAGGCATACCAGGACCACAAAGGGACCGCAGGAAAGTGGAGAAAAAGGGCAGAGCGCTAGAAGGGCTTGGCGCCGAGGTCGCGCGAGACCGAGCGCGCGGTGTCGCGGACGGCCGCGACGAGCTCCGGACGCAGCTCCCCGTCCCTGCACACGCGCTCGACGGCGCCGGTAATGCCGACCGCGCCCACCGGGAGCCGGTGCCGGTCGAGGATCGGCGCGGCCACCGAGGCCACGCCCTCCCAGGTCTCCTCCAGGTCGGTGGCGTACCCCTGGGCGCGGGTCGCTTCGAGGACCTTCTCGATGTCGGGCAGCTCGGTCACCGTCGCGGCCGTGAACGGCTCGCGCTTGGCGTCGACGAGCTCGGCGTGCGCCACCGGGTCGAGGGCCGTGAGCACCTTGCCGAGGGCCGTGGAGTGCATCGGCTGCATCGCGCCGACCTCCAGGACCTGGCGGCTGTCGTCGGGCCGGAACACGTGGTGGACGATGAGCACGCCGTGCTGGTGGACCACCCCGAGGTACACCGCCTCGCCGCCCGAGCGGGCCAGGTCGTCGGTCCACACCAGGGCGCGGGCGCGCAGCTCGTGGACGTCGAGGTACGTGGTGCCCAGGCGCAGGAGCTCGGCGCCCAGCTGGTAGCGGCCCGAGTCGGGGTCCTGCTCCACGAAGCCCTCGTGCTGGAGGGTGCGCAGGATGCCGTGCGCGGTGGCCTTCGCCAGGCCCAGCGCCGAGGCGATGTCGGACAGGCCGAGGCGGCGCTCGCCGCCCGCGAGCAGGCGCAGCATCGCCGCCGCGCGCTCCAGCGACTGGATGTGCTTGGCCATCCCCCGCCTCCGTTCCGGTCCCGTCCGCCCGCGGCTCCGAGAAACGGCCGCGTTCGACAATGCTAAACACTATCGGCCCTTGCCGACCAGATCGGGACCGACACCGCCCGCAGAGTGAACGCAAAGGGACGGCGGCGGGCCTTCCGGACCCGCCGCCGCCTGAGGAGGAACGCTAGGGGGCGCTAATAGCCGTACCTGCTCTTCAGGTGGCGCCACCAGTCGCGGAGCATCCACTCGTCGAACTGGGTGATCGTGGTCGAGGAGCCCGCCTTCATGATGAAGCAGCACTGGCCCGTCGGCGTCCAGTCGTAGAAGTCGTCGAGGCCGAACGTATGGCCGAGCTCGTGCAGGTAGATGTGGATCTGCGCCGAGTTCAGCGCGCCCACGAAGTACTCCTGGCCCATGCGCTGGCCCCAGTCGCCGCCCGCGCCGCCGCCCATGCCTTGCGTGAGCCACAGGCTCTGGTCGTAGTGGCGCGCCGCGCCGCCCGGGCACTGGGAGTAGTTGCCGTCCTGGTGGAAGAAACGGCCGCACTCCTCGGCGCACTGCGGGGCGTCCTCGCGGATGTCCCCGATGTAGACGTCGACCGAGTTGTCGCTCCACTGGAGGAGGCTGCGGTCCCTTGCGGCCCAGCCGACCACGTTGACGTCGATCTCGTCGAAGGGCCATTCGTTCCAGCCGGCCATCTGGTCGAACCAGCGGTTGTACTGGTCCTGGAGCTTCGCGGCGATCTGGTCGCGGGTCTGGGCCGTCACCGGGTTCTGCGAGTCCCAGCGGACGCAGTAGTTGATGGTGCCGCCGGTCGCCATGACCTGGTCCCAGCCGAAGTTGCGGAAGTTCAGGTCGTACGTGTCCTCGACGTGGGCCCAGACCTCGTTCAAAGGCTGGACCAGGTTCGCGGGCGGGTTCCACTCGTCCTGGCCGGTGCCGCCGGTCGGCCCCTCAGTCGGCGCGGTGGTCGTCGGCGGGGCCGAGGTCGGCACCGCGTCGCCGGTGCACTGGACCCCGTTGAGCGTGAACGAGGTCGGCGTCGCGTTGCTGCTGCCCGAGGTGGTGCCGGAGAAGCCGAAGCTCACCGACGCGCTCGGGGCGAGCCGCTTGTTGTAGTCGACGGCGACGGCCGTGACGTGCGCCCCGGACTGGGTCGCGGTGGTGTTCCAGGCGTTGGTGACCTTCTGGCCGTTCGCGAAGTCCCATTCGAGCTTCCACGGCTCGACCGCGGCGGCGCCGAGGTTCGCGACCTCGACGTCGGCGTTGAAGCCGCCCGGCCACTGGGCCGTGACCTGGTATTCCACGGCGCAGCCGTTCGTCTGCGCCGACGCGGGGTGCATCGCGAAGGTGGCGAGGCTGGCGGCGGTCGCCACGGCGGCGACGCCGGCCAGGACCATGCCCAGTCTTCGCCTGCGGTGCTCGGGGAGTGCCGGTCCCATGTTCAGTTCCCGTCTGTGAGGGCGGCCGGGCCGTTCCCGGCGCGGTGCACTCAGGGTAGAGCGGTAACACGGAGGACACAATGCACCGGAGGCCGATAAATCGAAAACTTTCGATACCGTAGGTTCGGGGTCGAGACGACTGCGACCCCAGGAGGTTCCCGTTGAGCAAGACACCAGTGAGCTTCGCGGTGCACGACGCCCGGTTCAACGTCGGCGGCGACGACTACCTGGAGTGCCTGTTCTCGGGCGGCCGGTGGACCGAGGGCCCCGTCTACGTCCCCTCCGGCAAGTACCTGCTGTTCAGCGACATCCCGAACGACCGGCTCATGCGCTGGGACGAGACCGACGGCTCGGTGAGCGTCTTCCGCTCCCCCGCGGGCTACACCAACGGGCACACCCTCGACCGGCAGGGCCGCCTCGTCTCCTGCGAGCAGGGCGAGCGCCGCATCACGCGGACGGAGTTCGACGGCTCGGTCACGGTCCTCGCCGACCGCTGGGAGGGCCGGAGGTTCAACAGCCCCAACGATGTGGTAGTGGATTCGGCCGGGGCCGTGTGGTTCACGGACCCGCCGTACGGGATCACCAGCGACTACGAGGGCCACCGGTCCGACCCGGAGATCGACGGGTGCCACGTGTACCGCCTCGACCCGGGCACGGGCGCGGTGCGCCGCGTAGCGGACGACTTCCAGCGGCCCAACGGGCTCGCGTTCTCTCCCGACGAGCGGACCCTCTACATCGCCGACACCGCGGGCGGGCACATCAGGTCCTTCGCGGTCGAGGACGGGAAGTTGGTCGGCGGCGCGGTGTTCGCCGAGTCCCCCGGCGGGCGCTTCGACGGCCTCCGCGTCGACGTCGAGGGCCGCGTGTGGGCCGCCGCCGCGGGCGTCCACTGCTTCGACCCCGACGGGAGCCACCTGGCGACCCTCCAGGTGCCCCAGCCCGCCGTGTCCAACCTGGTCTTCGGCGGGCCGAAGCGCAACCGGCTCTTCATCACCGCCACCGACTCGGTGTACTCGATCATGCTGAACACGAACGGGGCCTGGCGGCTCTAGCCGATGGCATGGGCCATCGCCACGACGATGGGCCCCAGGAGCGGCAGGACGACGTTCGAGAAGGCGTAGACGATCGTGTAGGCCATGAGCGGCGTCGCGTTGCCCGCGGCGCCCTGCACGGCGGTGACGCCGGGCGTGGAGCACTGCTGGCCGGTGACGGCGCCGAGCGTCAGCGGCGCCGGGAGCTTCATGACCTTCCAGGCCACGAACAGCGAGATGAACGCCGGGATGGCGGTCATCGCGACGCCCGCGATCGGCAGGCCGACCCCGAACTCCTCGACCAGCTCCACGGCCTGCGGGCCCGAGGACAGGCCGACCGCGCAGATGAACGTGGCGAGGCCGAGCGTCTTGATGACGTCGGCCGCGCCCGAGTCGTACTGCCCGAACGTGGGCCGCTTCGAGCGGATCCAGCCGAACAGGAGGCCCGCGAGGAGGCAGCCGCCGCCGGTGCCGAGCGTCAGCGGGATCGTCCCCACCGTCCACACGAGCATGCCGATGAGGAAGCCCAGGACCACGCCGATCGCGATGAACACCATGTCGAAGGTGACCTTCGGGTCGATCCGGAAGCCGATCATCGGGACCGCCCGCTGCATGTCCCGCGCGGCGCCCGCCAGGCGCAGCGTGTCGCCGCGCTGGATGAGCGTCTTGGGCTGGACGGGCAGCTCGTGGTCCCCGCGGATGATCTTCTGGAGGAACACGCCCTGGCGCTCGGTCTCGAAGTCCCTGCGGATCTCGCCGAGCGTGGACGCCTTGTAGCCCTTGCGGGTCACGACGACGTCGGCGAGGTCGAGGCTCATGCCCATCGACTCGTCGAGGTTCACTTCGGTGCCGACGTGGGCGGCGGCGCCCACGAGCGCTTCGCGGCGGCCCACCAGGAGGACCTTGTCGCCCTCGGCGAGCCGGGTGCCCGGCTCGACCTTGACGGCGGCCCCCTGCCGGAAGACCTCCTCGACGGTGGCCTCGCCGAGGTCCGATTGGAGCTCGGCCACGGTGCGCCCGGCGGCCGCGGTCACCCGGTACTCGCGGCCGACGATCGGCGGGGCCGCGGGTGTCGCGGTCGCGTCGTCCTCGGCGCCGCCGAGCCTGGCCCACAGCTTCGCGGCCTCCTCGCGCAGGTTCACGCGCATGATGAGCGGGAAGAACTGGCTCGACAGGAGCACGATCGTGATGAGGCCGCAGATGTAGGAGATCGAGTAGGCGGTGCCGACGTTCGCCTGGAGCGTCGCGATCTCCGTGTCGGACAGGTCGAGGCGACCGATCGCGTCGGTCGCCGTGCCGACCGCGGCCGACTCGGTGGCGCCGCCCGCGAGCAGGCCCGCGGCGGTGCCGACGTCGAGGTTCATGATGAGCACCGCGGCGGCCGTGATCGCCAGGACCGAGACCACCTCGATGCCGGTGAACGTGGCGTACCGCAGGCTCTTGCGGTTGAGGCTGGCGAAGAACGTCGGCCCCGAGATGTAGCCGAGCGTGAAGATGAACAGCGCGAACGCGATCTGCTTCACCTGGTCGTTCAGCTCGATGTCGGCGACCATCCCGAGGAAGATCGCCACGATCAGCGTGCCCGCGACGCCGCCGAGCGAGATCTTCCAGATCTTCACCCGGCCGACCGCGAACCCGATCGCGAGGCACGCGAACAGCGCGATCTCGGGGGTCGACTCCAGTGTCGACTTGATCCAGTCCATCGCCCCTCCCCCTTACCTGCGGCTGTTCTGGAACGCCTCGTGGTACTCGTCGCCGATGCGGCGCAGGGCCGCGCCGATGCGCTGGTACGCGTCCATGCGGAGGTTCGCCATCGAGACGCGGACCGACCACTCGGGGCCGTCGAAGCCGCCGCCGTTGAGCAGGACGACCGATTCCTCCTGCGCGAGGCGGAATATCGGGTCCACCGGCTCGTAGTTGGCCTGCATCCAGTCGGCGAACTCCGGGCCCCAGTTCCGCTCGGCCCAGCTGAGGAGGTCGAGCTCCACGTAGTAGTGCGCGGCCTCCGGGTCGTCCGGGTAGGGCACGTCGAGGCCCTCCACGAGCTGCTTCAGGCGCCGGGCGATGACGGCCTGGCAGTCCTTCTTGTACTGGTTCTCGGCGTCGGTGAGGCAGTGGAGCGAGAACAGGGCCATCTGGACCTGCTGCGGGGTCGAGAGCCCTGCGGTGTGGTTGAGCGCCACGTCGCGGGAGTCGGCCACGATGCGGTCGATGAACTTGAGCTTCTCCGGTTCGAGCGTGATCGACGCGTACCGCTCGCGCAGCGCCGCGGTGCGGGTCTCTTCGAGCGCGGCGATGCGCTGGTCGAAGACGTTGTCCTTCGCGATGGCGATGACGCCGAGGCGCCAGCCGGTGCAGCCGAAGTACTTCGAGAACGAGTAGACGCCGATGGTGTTGGCCGCCTGGCTCGACATGAGCGAGGTGAACCCGTCGGTGAACGTGCCGTAGACGTCGTCGGTGATGATCGTCAGGCCCGGGTTGTGGTTCGCGACGATGTCGCGGATGCGCTCCAGCGTGGCCTCGGCGAGCTTCACCGACGGCGGATTCGACGGGTTGACCAGGAACAGCGCCTTGATCGACGGGTCCTTGAGCTTGTCGATCTCGGCGTCCGGGTACTGCCAGGTGTGGATGCCCTCCTCGCTGGTGGTCGACGCCTCCAGCGAGACGATGTCGAACGCGTACCGGTCGAGCAGCGGGATCTCCAGGTACGGCGTGAAGATCGGGACCATGAGCGCGATCCGGTCGCCGCGGTGGAGCAGGCCGTTGACCTGCGCCGAGTCGAACAGGTAGCACATCGCGGCGGTGCCGCCCTCCACGGCGTACAGGTCCCAGCCGCCCTTGGGGGCGCCGCCCATCTCGGCGTCGAGGTAGGCGTGGACCACTTTCTCTGCGTGGACGAGCATCCGGTCGGGGACCGGGTAGTGGTCGCCGATGATCGCGTCGGCGAGCTCGCCGACCCAGTCGTCGGCGTCGAAGCCGAGCGCGTCGGTGCCGTACGCGACGTAGCGGCCGAGGGCCTCGGCGCCGGGCGCGGAGGCGTTGGCCTTGAGGTAGTCGCCGAGGCGCGCGGCGATGCCGTCGGACTGCGGCATGCCGCCGAAGGACGCGAACTCGTCCCAGTCGCGGCGGGTCTCGGTGACCGCGAACTGCCCCAGCAGGAAGAACGCGTCGCGGGGCGCCGTCGCCGTCCAGTTGGGGTTGCCGCGGCCGGCGTTGACCATCGCGAGGGCGTTGGCCTTCTCGTTCTCCCCGGCCAGCTCGATGAGCCGGTTCTTCAGCTCGAAGGGGCTGAGCCCTTCGAGGCGGCGTTCTTCGTCGCGGTCGACCGTGGTCATGGCGTTCCCTTTCGAGTGTGCGGTCAGGCGAGGACGGCCACGATGACCGCGCCCCAGATCGTCAGCAGGACGTTGCCGATGGCGTAGGGGATCGTGTAGCCGAGGACGGGGACCTGGCTCTTCGCGGTGTCGGTGATCGCGCCGATCGAGGCGGTCGTGGTGTTCGCGCCCGCGGTGATGCCGAGGTTGACCGGGACGGGGATCTTGAACAGCCACTTGCCGAGGAACATGGTCACGAGCATCGGCAGGAGCGTGACGACGAGCCCGGCGAACACGAGGCTGAGGCCCTCCGATTTGACGCCGGAGACGAAGTCGGGGCCGGCCATGATGCCGACGATGCCCACGAACATGCACAGGCCGCCGGTCGAGAGCATCCAGTTCGCGGCGGGCGGGAACTGCCCGAACGTGGGCGACTTGGCGCGCAGCCAGCCGAACACGAGGCCCATGATGAGCGCGCCGCCGGAGGTCGTCAGGCCGATGTCGGCGCCCGCCACCGCGATCGTGGGGACGCCGATGAGCGCGCCGAGGACGATGCCGATGCCCACGTAGGACATGTCCGTGGCGTCCGAGGCCCGGTTGGGGTAGCCGAGGTCGCCGACGACGGCCTCGACCTCCTCCTTGCCGCCCTGGACGGTGATCTCGTCGCCGCCGTGGATGACCGTGTCGTCGCTCCAGGGGATCTCCTGGCCGCCGCGGACCACCTTGGTGACGAACAGGCGCGGGGCGTGCTCGGCGAAGGCCGGGCCGATCTTCTGCCCCGCGAGCTTCTTGCTGGTGATGACGATCGCGAGCGTCTCCACCTGGTAGTCGAGCAGCTCCTCGTCGTCGACCTCCTCGCCCCACTGGTCGACGCTGAGCGCGACGAGGTCGGGGCGGCGGGCCGCGAGCGTCACCACGTCCCCGGCTTCGATGACGGTGGCGGGCCTGACCTTCTGGACGGTGGTGCCGCGGCGCAGGTCGTGGAACATGATGCGGTGGCCCAGGTCCTCGGCGCGGCGTTCGAGGTCGCCGACGGTGCGGCCCACGACCGAGCCGCCAGTGACGCGGTAGGAGCGGCGGACCACCGAGTAGTAGGCCGGGCCGATGCCCGGTTCCTTCGCGACGCCGAGCCGCTTCTCCATCTCGTGGGCGTCGGCGGCGAGGTCCTTGGAGCCGAGCATGCGCGGGGCGAGCGTCGAGAGGAAGAACGCCGCCGCGGCGGTGCCGAACAGGTAGCAGACCGCGTAGCCGACGGCGACCTGCGACTCCATCTCCTTGACGTCGTCGGCGCTGAGGCCCGGGAGCGCGCTGATCGCGGAGTCGGCGACGCCGATGACCGCGGACTGGGTGAGGCCGCCCGCGAGGAGCCCGGCGCCCCAGCCGGGGCCGTAGCCGAGGGCCTTGGCGAGGACGATGACGATGCCCAGGCCCACGACGCAGTTGATCACCGCGAGGAGCACCTGCTTGAGGCCGTCGCCTTTGAGGCCCGCGAAGAACTGGGGGCCGACGTTGTAGCCGAGGGCGAACAGGAAGGCCACGAACGCGACGGTCTTGACGAGGTCGGGGATGTCGATGCCGGAGAAGACGATGCCGACGAGGACGCCCGCGAGGAGCGTCCCGGTGACCGGCCCGAGGGCGATGCCCTTGATCTTCAGCTTGCCGACGAAGAACCCGAGGCCCAGCGCGAGGAAGATCGAGATCTCGGGGTGCGCGACGATCGAGTCCTCAAGCCAGTTCCACACCGTGACCCCCGCAACACCGACAGTAGTCAGCCGAATGTACTGGAAACGCGCCGTCCACTCGGGTGGTTCGCGGGAGTTCGCGTTCGCCCCATGTTGCAGCAATGAAAACTTTCTTCACATCGTTGACAAGTCAAGAAGAGTTCCGTCATGCTGTCCGATACCCTGAGGGCCCGCAGGGCACCGCGTCCGCGGGAGAGCCCCAGGCGCCCGGAACCGAATGCGAGGACCTGCACCCCATGAATCCCCATGCCCTGACGCGGCGGCTCCTGGCCGCCGCGGCCGCGCTCCTGATGTCGGCCGGAGCGCTGGCCGTCGCCGCGCCCGGCGCGGCGGCCCAAGAGGAGGACAAGGACACCCTGCTCATCGCCACGAACCAGGAGGTCGACACCTTCAACCCGTTCAAGCGGCGGTTCGTCATCACGTACGAGACGAGCATGATGACGTACGAGACGCTCGTGCGCATCGGCGCGGACTACGAGCCCGAGCCGGGCCTGGCGACCGAGTGGGAGGAGTCCGAGGACGGTCTCACCTGGACGTTCACGATCCGCGACGGCGCGACCTGGTCGGACGGCGAGCCGCTGACGGCCGAGGACGTGGCGTACACGTACGGCCTGCTCATCGAGAACCAGGCGATCCACGACTGGAACATCGACTTCGCGGGGAACCTCGTCTCCGCGGAGGCCACCGACGAGACGACGTTCGTGCTCACCCTCGCCGAGCCGTCCCCGTGGGACGTGCTCACGCGCGAGGTCTACATCGTCCCCGAGCACGTCTGGTCGACGTACGCCGACCCGTCGGCCGACGACGCGAACCAGCTCCCGCTGGTGGGCTCGGGCCCGTTCCAGGTGACCGAGTACCAGACCGACGAGTTCATCCGCCTGGAGGCCAACGAGTCCTACTGGGAGGGCGCGCCCGGCTTCGACGAGGTCGTCTACGACTACTACACCGAGACCGACGCGGCCGTGGCCGCGCTGGAGGCCGGCGAGGTCGACATCGTGGGCAACGGGATGGGCGGCCTGAACCCGGCCCAGACCGAGGCGCTCGCGTCGCAGGACCACGTCACCGTCAACGACGTGGAGGGCCGCCGGTACGTCTCGCTGACCCTGAACTACAACTCGGTGACCCAGGACGGCACCGAGTTCGGCGACGGGCATCCCGCGCTCAAGGACCCGGTCGTGCGGCAGGCGCTGCACATGGCGCTCGACAAGCAGGCGCTCGTGGACACCGTGCTCGACGGCTCGGGGACCCCGGCGGTCGGGATCATCCCGGCGATCTTCGAGCAGTACCACTGGGACGGCGGCGACCAGCTCGTCGAGTTCGACATCGAGGGCGCGAACGCCCTGCTCGACGAGGCGGGCTACGTGCGCGGCGACGACGGGATCCGGACCATGCCGGAGACCGGGCAGCCGCTGAGCTTCCGGTTCTACCAGCACGCCGACAACACCGCGTACGCCACGATCGCGCAGTTCGCGACCGAGTGGTGGGCCGAGATCGGCATCGAGGTCGTGCCCGAGGCGATCGAGCAGTCCGCGCTGAACGACCTGGCCTACCTGGGCGAGTTCGACATCGCGTTCTCCGGCTGGGGCGTGGGCCCCAACCCGACCGAGCAGCTGGGCATGCACACGTGCGCGGTCCTGCCGACGCTCACCGACGGCACCGAGCGCTCCAGCGAGAACAACTACTGCAACCCGGAGTTCGACGCGCTCCACGAGCAGCAGAAGGTCGAGTCCGACCCGGACGCGCGCGCCGAGCTCGTCAAGCAGCAGCAGGCGCTCATGTACGCGGACACGCCCGTGATCTACCTGTACTACCAGAACGTCATGGAGGCGTACAACCACGACCGGATCACCGGCATGACGACGCAGCCCTCGGAGGGCGGCATGGTCACCGGCCAGCAGGGCTTCACGTGGTCGTACTACACGGCGCAGCCGGCGGGGGCGACCGAGGAGTCGGGCGTCCCGGTGTGGGTGTGGATCACCGTCGGCGCGGCGGTGGTCGTGGTCGTGGCGGGCGGCATCTGGTTCGCGATGCGGCGCAAGAGCACCGCGGACGAGCGCGAATGACCGAAGTGCCACCTCCCGCGGGCGGGGCTGCGGCCCCGCCCGCGGGGCGGCGCGCGCGGCGCACGTCCTCGGGCTTCGGGCGCTACCTGCTCAAGCACGTCGGCGGCGCGGCCGTGTCGCTCCTGCTCGTGCTGTTCTCGTCGTTCTTCATCTTCCGGCTCATCGGCGGCGACCCGATCGACCAGCTCACCCGCGAGCGGCCGGTCTCCCCCGAGCAGCGGGCCGCGATGCGCGCCGAGATGGGCCTCGACCAGCCCATGGTGAAGCAGTTCTGGGACTACATCACCGGGACGCTCACGATGGACCTGGGCGACTCGTTCCAGTACCGGCGCCCGATCTTCGACCTCATCGTCGAGCGGCTCCCGGCCACGCTCCTGCTCTCGGGCACCGGCATGGTGCTCGCGGTGGTCCTGGGGCTGTGGATCGGGACGCGCTCGGGCTGGCGGCAGGGCAGCCGGTACGACCGCGCCCACGTCGGGACCGGGCTGCTGCTGTACTCGGCGCCCACGTTCTGGCTCGGCATGATCGTGATCCTGGTCTTCGCCAGGTACATGGGGCTGTTCCCGGTCAACGGGATGCGCTCGCCGAGCACGCCGCCGGACTTCTGGTCGCAGGCGCTCGACATCGGGCACCACCTGGTGCTGCCGGTCCTCACGTACACGGCCGTGGTCTACGCCGGGTACCTCATGATCATGCGCTCCTCCATCTTGGACGAGATCGGCTCGGACTACCTCACCACCGCGCGGGCCAAGGGCCTGCGCGACGACGAGGTGCGCGACAGGCACGCCGTGCCGAACGCGCTGCTGCCGACGGTGACGCTCGTGTTCCTCGCGATCGGCGGGGTCGTCAACGGCTCCATCGTCACCGAGGCGGTCTTCTCCTGGCCGGGGCTCGGAAGCCTGTTCGTGCAGGCGATCTTCTACCCCGACCGGCCCGTGCTGCAAGCGCTGTTCGTGCTGTTCTCGGCCTCGACCATCCTCGCGGTGCTCGCCGCCGAGATCCTCTACTGGTTCATCGACCCACGGATTCGGAAGTCATGACGGCATCCACCACCACCTCCCCGCGGGCCCTCGCATGGGCCCGGCGGCGGCAGTCCTTCGCGCGGTCGTGGGCCGCGTACCGGGCCCAGCGGACCGGCATGGTCGGCCTGGTCCTCCTGGGCGCCATCGTGGTCCTCGCGCTCGCCGCACCGGTCCTCATCGACGAGTCCGCGCTCAGCGTCACGCAGGCCACCGGCGGGCGCATGGAGCCCCCGAGCGCGGAGTTCCCGCTCGGCACCGACGAAGTGGGCCGCTCGGTCCTCGCGCTCACGCTGTGGGGCTCGCGGCTGTCGCTCCTCATCGGACTCACCGCGACGGTGGTCGCGATCCTCATCGGCACCGCCGTCGGCGTCACCAGCGGCCACATCGGCGGCGCCTACGGCTGGTTCGCGCTGCGGATCTCCGACTGGTTCATGGTGCTCCCCAGCCTCGTCGTCGCCATCGCGCTCCTCGCGGTCCTGGGCCGCAGCATGGGGACCACGATCCTCGTCATCGCGCTCGTCTCCTGGTCCGGTACGACGAGGCTCGTGCGGGCCCAGACGCTCACCGTCCAGGCCCGGCCGTACCTGGAGCGCGCCAGGGCGCTCGGCGCCGGGCACTGGCACCAGATGACGAAACACATCTTGCCGAATGTGCTGCCGCTCGTGCTCGCCAGCGCGACGCTGCTGGTGCCCTCGGCGATCCTCATGGAGTCCTCGCTCGCGTGGCTCGGCCTGGGCGACCCGAACGTGGTGTCGTGGGGCTCGATCCTCAACCGCGCCAGCGACAACGGGGCGGTGTCGGCGCACGCGTGGTGGTACCTGCTGCCGCCGGGCCTGGCGATCCTGCTGGTGGTGCTCGCGTTCATGATGTGCGGGCGGGCCCTTGAGGCTGTGTTCAACCCGAGGCTGCGAGGGGAGCAGGGATGACGCTCTTGGAGTTCCGGGACGTGCACGTCACGTACACCGGGTCGCGCGGCCGGGTCCCGGCCGTGCGCGGCGTGGACTTGGCGCTGGAGGCCGGGCAGGTGCTCGGGGTCGCGGGCGAGTCGGGGTGCGGGAAGTCGACGCTGGCGATGGCGGTGCTGCGGCTGCTGCCGAAGTCCGCGGAGGTGTCCGGGGAGATCCTGCTCGACGGGGAGGACCTGCTCACGATGGGGTGGGGCCGGCTGCGGGCGGTGCGGTGGACGGGCGCGTCGATCGTGTTCCAGGGGGCGATGCACTCGCTGAACGCGGTGCAGCGGATCGGGCGGCAGGTGGCCGAGCCGATGCTGGTGCACGACAAGGACTTGAGCGCGGCGAAGGCCGCGAAGCGGACGGAGGCGCTGCTGGAGCGCGTCGGCCTGCCGCCGTCGCGGGCGCGGAGCTTCCCGCACGAGCTGTCGGGCGGCCAGCGGCAGCGGGTGATGATCGCGATGGCGCTGGCGTGCGACCCGGATCTGATCATCGCCGACGAGGCGACGACGGCGCTCGACGTGATGGTGCAGGCGCAGGTGCTGCAATTGATCTCGGGCCTGGTGAAGGAGCGCGGGGTGGGGCTGGTGATGATCTCCCACGACCTGTCGGTGCTCTCCGCGACGTGCGACACGGCCGCGGTGATGTACGCGGGCAAGGTGGTCGAGCAGGGTCCGGCGCACGAGGTGTTCGCGCGGGCGCGGCATCCGTACTCGGCGGCGCTGGGCGCGGCGTTCCCGGTGATCGGGGACCCGGCGTCGCGGCGCAATCCGGGCGGGCTGGCGGGCGATCCGCCGGACCCGGGGCGGCTGCCGGAGGGCTGCTCGTTCCGGCCGCGGTGCGCGGTGGCGGTGGAGCGGTGCGGCGAGGCGTCGCCGGAGCTGCTGGAAGTGGAGGGCGCGCGGTGGTCCGCGTGCTTCGTGGCGCAGGAGGGGGAGCCCGTTGTCCTCGGATAAGGTGCTGACGGCGCGGGGCCTGCGGGTCGAGTTCGGGCTGCCGGGCGGGCGGGTCGCGCGCGCGGTGGACGGCGTGGACCTTGATGTGGCGCCGGGTGAGATCGTGGCGCTGGCGGGCGAGTCCGGCTGCGGGAAGACCACATTGGCGCGCACGCTCCTGGGTCTGGAGCGTGCCACGGGGGGTGAAGTCGCCTTCGGCAATGTGCCGCTGGGGCGGTCGACGAAGGCGCTGAAGGCGTACCGGCGGCAGGTGCAGCTGGTGCTCCAGGACCCGTCGGGGGCGCTGAACCCGCGGCACACGGTGTACGACGCCGTGGCGGAGGGCCTGCGCATCCACGGGATCACCGATGACGAGCCGGGCCGGGTGGCCGAGGCGCTGTCGCGGGCGGGCCTGCGGCCGCCGGAGCGGTTCTTCCTGGCGTACCCGCACGAGCTGTCGGGCGGGCAGCGCCAGCGCGTGGTGATCGCGGGGGCGCTGGTGCTGGAGCCGAGCATCCTGGTGGCGGACGAGCCGGTGGCGTCGCTGGACGCGTCGGTGCGCGGGGAGATCCTGTCGCTCCTGCTGCGACTCAAGGAGGACGCGGGGCTCGGGGCGCTGGTGATCACGCACGACCTGGGTCTGGCGTGGAGCATCGCGGACCGGATCGCGATCATGTACCTGGGGCGGATCGTGGAGCAGGGGCCGGTGGAGCAGGTGCTCACCGAGCCGCGGCACCCGTACACGCGGGCATTGGTGTCGGTGCTGCCGGACTCCCCTGTGGCGGAGCCGGTGGTGCTGGCGGGCGAGCTGCCGGACGCGTCGCGGATTCCGGGCGGGTGCCGGTTCCGGCCGCGGTGCCAGGAGGTGGCGGCGGGGAACGCGCTGAAGGTCCTGGATCAGTGCGAGGGCGTGGACCCGGCGGTGCTGGGGCCGGACGCGGAGCCGCATCTCGTTGCGTGCCACCTCGACCGGGCGCTGCGCGACCCTGCGAGGATGTCGGTGTGAAGATCCTCATCAGCGCCGACATGGAGGGCGCCACGGGCGTGACGTGCCCGGAGGACGTGCTGCCGGGCGGGCCGGGCTGGGAGCGGATGCGGCCGGTGTTCACCGGGGACGTGAACGCGGCGGTGCGGGGCCTGTTCATGAGCGGCGCGGACGCCGTGGTGGTGAACGAGGCGCACTGGTCGATGCGGAACCTGCTGCTGGAGCGCCTCGATGCGCGGGCGACGATGATCACGGGGCGGCACAAGGACCTCTCGATGATGGAGGGCGTGCAGCACGGGGACGTGGACGGCGTGGTGTTCCTCGGGTACCACGCAGGCGCGGGCGCCGAAGGGGTGCTCGCGCACACGTACCTGGCGAACACGGTGACGGGCGTGTGGCTCGACGGGGTGCGCGCGAGCGAGGGGCGTCTGAACGCGGCCGTTGCGGCCGAGTTCGGGGTGCCGGTGATCATGGTGATCGGCGACGACAAGGCCGTGGAGGACGCGGAGGGCTATGCGCCCGAGGCGGTCGGCGTGGCGGTGAAGGAGTGCGTGTCGCGGTACGCGGCGCGGTGCGACCCGCCTGAGGTGACCGCCGAGGCGATCAGTGCCGGGGCGGCCGCGGCGGCGGCGCTGGCGGTCCGGCACGAGCCCGTGGTGGGTCCGCACCGGGTGGAGGTCGAGTTCGACGCCGACCACCTGGCGCGGGCGGCGACCGTGATCCCGGGCGTGGCAGTGTGCGGGGAGCGGCGGATCGGGTACGAGTCGGCGACGATGTACGAGGCGATCCGCTGCTTCAAGGCGGTCACGACCCTGGCGAGCGCGGCGATGGAGGAGCAGTATGGCTGATGCGCAGGCGCTGGAGGAGGTCGTCGCGTTCACGCGGGACCTGATCCGGTTCGACACGACGAACCTGGGCGGCGGGGACGGGAACGAGCGGGCGGCGGCGGAGTTCGCGGCCGAGCGGCTCGCCGAAGCGGGCCTAGAGCCGGTGATCCTGGAGAAGGCCCCGAACCGGTCCAATGTGGTTGCGCGCCTGGAGGGGACGGATCCGCAAGCCCCGGCGCTGCTCGTGCACGGCCACCTGGACGTGGTGCCCGCGGCGGCCGCGGACTGGTCGGTGGACCCGTTCGGCGGGGAGATCGATGCGGACGGGATGCTCTGGGGCCGCGGGGCGATCGACATGAAAAGTATGGATGCGATGATGCTCGCGGCCGTGCGGTCGTGGGCGCGCGAAGGCCTGCGGCCGCGGCGGTCGATCGTGTTCGCGTTCGTCGCCGACGAGGAGGCCGAGGCGGACTACGGGTCCCGGTACCTCGCCGAGGAGCACGCTGAGAAGTTCGAGGGCTGCACCGAGGGGATCTCGGAGTCCGGCGGGTTCACGTTCCACAGCAATGGAATGCGGATCTACCCGATCGCGGCGGGCGAGCGCGGCACGGCCTGGCTGGAACTGACGGCCCGCGGCCGGGCCGGGCACGGATCGAAGCGCAACCCCGACAACGCGGTGAGCAAGCTGGCGGCGGCGGTCGCGCGGATCGGCGCGCACGAATGGCCGCTGCGGGTCACGCCCGTGGTGGAGGCCGCGGTCGCCGAGCTCGCGGCGCTGCACGGCGTCGCGCCTGACTACGAGGACCTGAGCGGGCTCGGCCCGGCCGCGCAGCTCGTGGAGTCGACGCTGCGCAACAGCGCGAACCCGACGGTCCTCGAAGCGGGCTACAAGGTCAACGTGATCCCCGAGCACGCGCGCGCCGAAGTGGACGGCCGGGTGGTGCCTGGCGGCGAGGCCGAGTTCGAGGCGACGATGGACGGGCTGTGCGGCCCGGACGTGCAGTGGCGGTACGCGCACCGGTCCCGGTCGCTCGCCGCGCCCGTGGACTCGCCGGTCTTCGCGGCGATGCGGGCCGCGATCCTCAAGCACGACCCCGAGGGCCACCCGGTGCCGTTCTGCATGTCGGGCGGGACGGACGCGAAGGAGTTCTCGCGGCTGGGGATCACCGGCTACGGGTTCTCGCCGCTGGCGCTGCCGCCCGAGTTCGGGTACGGGACACTGGCGCACGGCGTGGACGAGCGCGTCCCCGTGGAGGGGCTGCGGTTCGGCCTGCGGGTCCTGGACGACTTCCTGCTGAACGCTTAGGAGACGGATGTGAAGCGAGCCCCTTACGGCGCTTGGGAGTCCCCGATCGGCACCGCGCTGGTCGCCGAGTCCGACGGGCGACCGGGCTTCCTCGGCGCGGTCGGGGACGAGCTGTGGTGGACCGAGCCGCGGCCCGACGAGGGCGGCAGGCGCGCGCTCATGCGCCGCACCGCCGACGGGGCCGTGGAGTCGGTCCTGCCCGCGCCGTGGAACGCGCGCAACCGGGTCCACGAGTACGGGGGCCGCCCGTGGGCGGGCGCGATCGGCGAGGACGGCAGCCCCGTCATCGTGTTCACCAACTACGAGGACCAGCGGCTGTACGTATTCGAACCGGACCGGTGGCGCGACCCGCTGCCGGTCAGCCCGGCCCCGGCGTTCCCCGGCGCGCTGCGCTGGTCGGAGCCCGTGGTGGACCTGGAGCGGTACGAGGCGTGGGCGGTCCTGGAGGAGCACACCGGGCCCGGCCCCACGGACGTGCGCCGCGTCATCGCCAGCGTGGACCTGACGAGGTACGGGGACGACGCGCGGGTGCGGGAGCTGACCGACGACTCGTACCGGTTCCTCGCCGGCCCGCGGGTGAGCCCCTCGGGGTCGGCGCTCGCGTGGATCGCCTGGAACCACCCGCACATGCCCTGGGACGAGACCGAACTGCGCGTCGCCGAGATCGTCGGCGAGGACGACCCGGTGCTGTCCGGGGTGCGCACCGTGGCCGGGGGCGACGGGGAGTCGATCGCACAGGTCGAGTGGTCCCGGGACGAGACGCTCGTGTTCGCCGGGGACAGGACGGGCTGGTGGAACCTCCACTGGGTCGACCCGCACACCGGGGAGCGCGGCCCGGTCCACGAGGCCGAGTCCGAGTTCGCCGGGCCCCTGTGGACGCCCGGGTCGACGTGGTTCCAGATCCTCGCCAGCGGCGACATCGCCGCGATCCACGGCAGGGGCGAGAGCCGCCTCGGGGTCTTCGACGCGTGGGAGCGGCGGCTGAGCCCCGTCGAGGGGCCCTGGACCGACTGGGCGCCGGGCCTCGCCGCCGCGGACGACCACGTGTACGGCCTGGCCGCGGGCCCGCACTCGGGCTACGAGGTCGTGGAAGTCGACACGCGCAGCGGCGCCGCCAAAGTCGTGGCCGCCGCGCACGAGGCCAAAGTGGACCCCGCGTATCTGCCGGTCCCCGAGCACCGCACGTTCACCGGCCCGGACGGGCGCGACGTGCACGCCCACGTGTACCCGCCGCGCAACCCCGAATTCGAAGGGCCCGAAGGCGAAGCGCCGCCGTACGCGGTGTGGGTCCACGGCGGGCCCACCAGCCACGTGCGGGCCGTGCTCGACATGGAGCTGGCGTACTTCACCTCCCGCGGCATCGGCGTCGTCGAGGTCAACTACGGCGGGTCCACCGGCTACGGCCGCGCCTACCGCGAGCGGCTGCGCGAGCGCTGGGGCGAAGTGGACGTGGAGGACTGCGCGGCGGTCGCCCGCGCGCTCGCCGCCGAGGGCCTGGCCGACCCGGCGCGGATCGCGATCCGCGGCGGCAGCGCCGGGGGCTGGACCTCCGCGGCGTCGCTCACCTCGCCTGCGGCCGCAGGGGTCTACGCGTGCGCGGTCGTCAAGTACCCGATCCTGGACCTCTCGGGCTGGACCGGGGACGAGACGCACGACTTCGAGTCCCAGTACGTGTACTCGATGGTCGGCCCGCCCGAGGTCCTGGAGGAGCGCTCGCTGGAGCGGTCCCCCGTGCACCACGCCGACCGGATCGGCGTCCCGTTCCTGCTCCTCCAGGGCCTGGAGGACGAGATCTGCCCGCCCGCGCAGGCCGAGAAGCTCCTGGAGCGCGTGCAGGGCAAAGGGATTCCGCACGCCTACCGGACCTACGAGGGCGAGCAGCACGGGTTCCGCCGCGCCGGGACCATCGAGGACGCGGTGCTCGCCGAGCACGCCCTGTACGCCGAGGTGTTCGGCTTCGCCGGGCCGGACTTCGAGCTGGGGCTGAAGCCTTGAGCCTCACGCCGTTGCGCCGCCCGCGGCGCCTCGTCCCCGGCGACCGGGTCGCCGTCGTCTCCCCCGCGAGCCCCTCCCCCGGCGAGCGGATCGACGCTGGGCTGGCGGTCCTGCGCTCGTGGGGCCTGGAGCCGGTAATCATGCCGCACGCGGCGGCCCGGACCGGCCTGTTCGCCGGGCTCGACCTCGACCGGGCCGGGGACTTCCAGGACGCGTGGCTCGACCCGCGGATCGCGGCCGTGTTCGCCGCGCGCGGCGGGTACGGGTCGCAGCGGATGATCGACCTCGTCGACTGGGAGCGGCTGCGCGGCGCCGGGCCGAAGGCGTTCATCGGGTTCAGCGACATGACCGCGCTCCACGAGGCCATCGCCATCAACCTCGGCCAGGCCACGGTCCACGGGCCCATGCCGACGTGGACGGCCTTCACCGGCGACGCGGGGATGCAGGAGCACCTGCGACAGACCCTGTTCGAACCCGAGCGGGTCCAGAAGATCGCGTCGTCCACGGCGCGGACCATGAACGGCGGCACCGCCACCGGGATCACCGTCGGCGGGACGCTGACCCTCCTGGCCTCCGGGATCGGCACGCCCGACCACCGCGCCGACGTCGCGGGCGGCCTGCTGCTCCTCGAAGACATCGGCGAGGAGCCCTATCGGATCGACCGGGCCCTGACGCAGCTGCGCCGCGCCGGGTGGTTCGACGGCCTCGCCGGGATCGTCCTCGGCTCGTGGGCCGACTGCGGGCCGTACGAGGAGGTGCGCGAGGTGCTCGCGGACCAGCTCGCGGGCCTGTCCATCCCCGTGGTGGAGGAGTTCGGGTTCGGGCACTGCAACCCGTCGCTCACGATCCCGTTGGGCCTCAAGGCGACGCTGGACGCCGACGCCGGGACGCTCCACTTCGGAGTCCCGGCGCTGGCCTGACCGCGCCCGGCGCACTATTTTGAAAATTCTCTCCGTAGTCTTGCCTTTACATGAAGTTTTCTGCCAGGATGAGCGGATCGGGCCTACCCGTCGAAAAGGGACCGCCCGGACCCCGCACAGACTGGAGTCGCTCACATGCAGACGCATCCCCGCCGGACCGTGCTCGCCGCCGCCCTCGGCGCGGCCGCGGCGACCGCCGCCGCCGGAACCGCGCAAGCGCACGGCGGCAGCGCCGAGCGCCGGTTCGTCAAGCGCCGCCTCAAGGCCATGAGCCTGGAGCAGAAGGTCGGCCAGCTCTTCACCACCTACGCGTACGGGCAGACCGCCGACACCACCGCGGCCGCCGACGTCGCGAGCAATCAGACCGCGCACGGCGTCGACAACGCCGCCGCGCTCATCCGCAAGTACCACCTCGGCGGCATCATCTACTTCGCCTGGTCGAACAACGTCGCGAACCCCGACCAGATCACCGCGCTCTCCAACGGGCTCCAGGACGCGGCCCTCGCCGGATGCGGGACGCCCCTGTTCATCGCCACCGACCAGGAGCACGGCCTCGTCACCCGCATCGGTCCGCCCGCGACGCAGCTGCCCGGCGCGATGGCGCTCGGCGCCACGCACGACCCCGAGGCCGCCCGCGCCGCGGCCGTCATCGCCGGGACCGAGCTGCGCGCCATGGGGCTCAACCAGAACTTCGCGCCCGACGCCGACGTCAACGTCAACCCCGCGAACCCCGTGATCGGCGTGCGCTCCTTCGGGTCCGACGGCGAGCACGTCGCCGCGTTCGTCGCCGCGCAGGTCGAGGGCTACCAGGCCCGCGGCGACCTCGCCGCCACCGTCAAGCACTTCCCCGGGCACGGCGACACCGAGGACGACAGCCACTCCGAGCTGCCGCAGATCGACCACACCTACGAGGAGTGGCGCGAGATCGACGCCCCGCCGTTCCGCGCCGCGATCGAGTCCGGCGTGGACCTGATCATGACCGCGCACATCCAGTTCCCGGCGCTCGACGCGTCGCTGCGGCCCGCGACGCTCTCGGAGGAGATCCTCACCGGGCTGCTGCGCGACGAACTCGGCTACGACGGGGTCGTCATCACCGACTCGCTGCGCATGGAGGGCGTGCGCAACGGCTACGGCGACGACCGCATCCCCGTGCTCGCGCTCATCGCGGGCGCCGACATCCTGCTCATGCCGGAGCACATCGACATCGCGTACAACGCCGTACTCGCCGCCGTCGACGGCGGCGAACTCACCGAGAAGCGCATCGACGAGTCGGTGACCCGCATCCTCGGCCTGAAGTACCGCCTCGGGCTCTTCGGCGACCCCTACGCCGACCCCGAGCGCGTGGACGACGTGGTGGGCATTCCCGCGAGCCTCGAAGCGGCGCAGGCGCTCTCGGACCGGACCACGACCCTCGTCACGAACGACGGGACCTTGCCGGTGCCGACCGACGGCGGCTCGGTGCTCGTCACCGGGTGGGGCGTCACCACCGTGGCGCGGCTCGCGACCGAGTTCGGCAACCGCGGGTGGAGCCAGACGAGCCTCGTCACGGGCGCCGCGCCCACGCAGGCGCAGATCGACGCGGCCGTCGCCGCCGCCGCGGGCAAGGGCCTCATCGTCGTGTCCACCAACAACACCAAGCTCAACCCGAGCCAAGTCGCGCTGGTCGAGGCGCTCGCGGGCACCGGCGTCCCCGTCGTCGCCCTCGCCGTCCAGAACCCCTACGACATCGCCTGGCTCGGCGACCACCCGAACGCCTACCTCGCCACCTACTCGTACTCGCTCGACGGCCTCGAATCGGCCGTCCACGCGATCCTCGGCTCGGTGAACCCCGCCGGGCGGCTCCCCGTCGACATCCCCACCGCCGACGGCGCCGGCGTCCTGTTCCCCTTCGGCCACGGCCTGAGCTACTAGGAGCACCGCATGAAACGCAGGACAGTCATCGGCGGCGCGGTTGTGAGCGGCGCAGCGGCCGGGGTCGCCGCGGCCCTCGCGACCGCCGCCCCCGCCGCCGCCCGCGGCGGACGCGCCGTCCGGACCGGCGTCGAAGTCCTGGCCCGCAGCGACTTCCGCGAGCTCGCGGGCCAGCGCGTCGGCGTCATCTCGAACCCCACCGGGGTCCTCCCGGATCTGAGCCACGAAGTGGACCTCATGCACGGGAGCGGGAAGGTCGACATCGCGGCGGTCTTCGGGCCCGAGCACGGCTTCCGCGGCGTCTCGCAGGCCGGGGAGGGCGAGGACTTCTTCCTCGACGCGAAGACCGGGCTGCCGGTGTACAACGCGTACAACGACATGGACCGGATGGCGGAGGTGTTCGCCGAGACCGGGATCGAGACGGTGGTCTTCGACATCCAGGACGTGGGGGCGCGGTTCTACACGTACATCTGGACCATGTACCTCGCGATGGAGGCCGCGGGGCAGCTGGGCCTGCGGTTCGTGGTCCTCGACCGGCCGAACCCGGGGTCGGCGCTGGCCGCGAGCGGGCCGGTGCTCCACCCCGAGCACGCGACGTTCGTGGGGCTCAAGCCGATCGCGCAGCGGCACGGGATGACCGTGGGCGAGCTGGCGCGGCTGTTCAACGGCGAGTTCCTCGGCGGCGCGGTCGACCTGACCGTGGTGAAGATGGAGCGGTGGCGCCGGGGCATGTACTTCGAGGAGACGGGGCTGCCGTGGGTGCCGCCGTCGCCGAACATGCCGACGGTGGCGACGGCGGTGGCGTACCCGGGGACGTGCCTGTTCGAGGCGACGGCGCTGTCGGAGGGGCGGGGCACGACGAAGCCGTTCGAGTTCCTCGGGGCGCCGGAGATCGACCACGAGTGGTCGGAGGCGCTGGAGGGGCTGCCGGGCGCTCGTTTCCGCGAAGCGTATTTCACCCCTACTTTCTCGAAATGGTCGGGAAAGGTCTGCGGAGGCGTGGAGCTGCAAGTCACCCGAAGGGATGAATTCGATCCGATCAGGACGGCGCTGGCGATGATCATCGCGCAGCGGCGGGTCTTCCCGCAGTACGGCTGGCGGTCACAGGACGTGACGTCGTTCTGGCTGGACAAGCTCACCGGGAACCAGGCGGTGCGACTCGCGGTGGAGGCCGGGGCGGACGTCGACGAGGTCACGGCGCTGTGGGCCGATGAATTGGATGCGTTTTCCGAGCAAAGAGAGTCGTACTTGCTCTATCGCAGCACCGCTCAGTGATGGCACGATAACCAGGAGACACGATGCAGCGTCGAACCATGCTCGGGGGCGCGGCGGGGGCGCTGTGGTCGGCGTTCGCGCTCGGCTCCCGCGCCAACGCCGAGGAGCGCCCCTCCATGCCCGATCCGACCGGCCCGCCGAGCGCTGGGCCGTACGATGTGACCTTCCCCGAACATCCGCTGGAACTGCGGTACGGGCCTTGTTCCGAAGCGCGGTTGACCGCCGCGCACGTCGACCTCATCACCCCGCAACTGAAGTCCTATATGGAGGATTCTGCCCCCTCGTTCCCCGGGTTCACGGTCCTCGCCGCGCGCCGCGGCGTGGTCGTCCTGCACGAGGCCGGGGGCCACCGGCTCCGCTACTCCGGGTGGGACGAGGAGACCGAGACCGCGATCGAGCTGCCGGAGGCCGAGCGGCTCCCGGCCGAGACGGGCACGGTCTACGACCTGGCCTCGATCTCGAAGCTGTTCACCGCCACCGTCACCGGCCGCCTCATCGACGACCACGTGGTGGACCTGAAGCTGCCGGTCGTCGACTACCTCCCCGAGTTCGACTCGGCCGACCCCGCGAAGTCCCCCATCACGCTGGAGATGCTGCTGTCGCACACCTCCGGGATGATCTCCTTCATCAACCTGTACGACAAGCCCGACGACGCCGCGCGCATGGCCGCGATCTACGCGCAGCCGCTGCGCCGCGCCCCCGGGTCGGGCTACGAGTACTCAGACCTCAACCTCATCGTCCTGGGCAAGGTCCTGGAGCGGGCCACGGGCCAGGGCCTCGCCGAGCTGGTCGCCGAGTTCGTGTGCGAGCCCTTGGGGCTCAAGGACACCGGGTACAACCCGGCGGACCGGATGCGCACGGCCGCGACGGAGTACCAGCCGTGGACGGGGCGCGGCACCGTCCACGGTGAGGTCCACGACGAGAACGCGTGGGCCTTCGGCGGCGTCGCCGGGCACGCGGGCGTGTTCGCCACCGCGTGGGACCTGGCGGTGTTCGGGCAGATGATCCTCAACGGCGGCCGCTACGGCGACGCCGAGATCCTCTCCGAGTCCACCGCGCGCATGGTCTTCACCGACATGAACGCCGGGATGGGCGAGGCCGCGGCGCGCGGGCTCGGCTGGCAGCTCGGCCAGCGCTGGTACATGGACGCGATGAGCTCGCCGATCACGGTGGGGCACACGGGGTACACGGGCACGTCGATCGTGCTCGACCCGCTCGCGGGCACGCTGCTGGTGCTCATGACGAACCGGGTCCACCCGACGCGCAGCCGCGGCACGGCCAGCGCCTACCGGCGGGCGGCCTCGCGGCCGCTGGGCCGGGCGGTGCCGGTGCGGCCCGCGCGGGGGCGCGACGCGTGGTACGCGGGCCAGGCCGACGCGACGACGGCGACGCTCACGGCGGTGCTGCCGCGGCCGAGCGACCGCGCAACCGCGCGGTTCTCGCTCTGGTACGACACGGAGGCGACGGATCTGGCGGTCCTGGAGGCGAGCCCGGACGGGTCGGCGTGGACGCCGGTGCCGCTGGAGCTGCGGACCGAGGACCACTGCTGGCGGACCGAGGGCGCGTTCTCGGGCTACTCGGGGCGCCAGTGGATCAGCGCTACGGCGGTCGTCCCGGACGGCACGGCCCGGTTGCGCTGGCGGTACACGTCCGACCCGGTGTACCAGGGCCGGGGCGTGTACGTCGACGGGGTCGAGGTGCGCGAGGGCCGCGCCGTCCTGTGGGAGGGCGACGGCTTCGAGGCGGTCGGCTGGACCAGGTCGCGGGACTGAGCGGGGGGCGCGGGAGTCCCCGCGTACCCCCTACGGCATGGGGTGGGGCGCGTAGCGGTCGGCGAGCCAGTCCATGACCTTGTCGCGCTCCGCGTCGACCACCTGCTGCTCGGGGTGGGCGTCGTACCAGGCGACCACCTCGCGCGCGCCGAGCTTGTAGGGCGTGGTGCGCTGCCCGAACGCGGGGACGAGGCGCTTGACCTTGGTGTTGTCGAAGACCATCGAGTGGGCCTTGTCGCCGAGGAGGCCGGGGCCCCAGCCGGGGTCGGCGGCGGCGATCGCGTCTGAAGGGACGTGGACGAGGTCCGGCTCGTCCACTCCGGCCGCGGCGGCGACGTGCTGGAAGATCTGGTTCCAGGTGGGGGCCTCGTCGCCGGTGATGTGGAAGGCCTCGCCGATCGCGGCGTCGAGGCCGAGGAGCCCGGTGAAGCCGACGGCGAAGTCGCGGGCGTGCGTGATGGTCCACAGGGACGTGCCGTCGCCGTGGACGATGACGGGCTTCCCGGCGCGCATGCGCTCGACGACGGTCCAGCCGCCGTCGAAGGGCAGCAGCGTCTCGTCGTAGGTGTGGGAGGGCCGGATGATCGTGGCGGGGAAGCCCTCTTCGCGGTAGGCGGCGGTGAGGATCTCCTCGCAGGCGATCTTGTCGCGCGAGTACTGCCAGAACGGGTTGCGCAGCGGCGTGGACTCGGTGACCGGCAGATGCGAGGGCGGGGTCTGGTAGGCGCTCGCCGAGGAGATGAACAGGTACTGGCCCGTGCGGCCCGCGAACAGCTCGATGTCGCGGCGCACTTGCTCGGGCGTGAACACGACCCAGTTGACGACCGCGTCGAAGGTCCGGTCGCCGAGGACGGCCTTCACGGCGGCGGGGTCGCCCGCGTCGGCGGTGAGGACCTCGGTCCCGTCGGGGACGGCGCGCTCGCTGGTGCGGCCGCGGTTGAGGACGGTGACGTCGAGCCCCTGGGCGACGGCCTCGCGCACGCAGGAGGTGGAGATCCGGCCGGTCCCGCCGATGAACAGCACGCTGACGCTCACGTGAAACCCCTTTCTGTATACGACGCTCCCACCCTACTCGGGCGCGCGTGTCGGACCCGCGGGTTACGGTGGCCCGATGGACGGGATGTTGAGCCCGAAGGGCTTCCAGGAGGCCGACGCGAGCGGCCGCTGGCGGGTCGTCGGGGACGGCGCGTGCGCGTTCTTCAGGACCGGGTCGATGCGGGAGGCCGCCGAGTTCGCGGCGGCCGTCGCGGACCTGCCGGGCGTCGGACCGCACCGGCCGGACCTCGACCTGCGGTCGGAGGGGGTGACGGTCCGGCTCGTCGCGGTGGAGCCGGACTTCTGGGGCCTCACGGCCCGGGAGGTCGCACTCGCCCAGGACATCTCGGCCGTGGCCGACGGGCTGGGACTGGAGTCGGACCCCTCACGGCTCCAGTCGGTCCAGGTCTCGATCGACGCGATGTCGCACCCGGAGGTGATCCGGTTCTGGAAGGCCGTCCTCGGCTACGAGGAGCGCGGCGACGAGGACCTGGTGGACCCGATGGGGCGCAACGCGTCGTTCTGGTTCCAGGAGATGGACGCGCCGCGCCCGCAGCGCAACCGGATCCACGTCGACGTGTTCGTGCCCGACGAGAAGGTGGAGGCGCGGCTCGCGGCGGCGCTGGCCGCCGGGGGCGTGCTGGTGCGCGACCGGTCGCCGCACTGGTGGGTCGTGGCCGACCCGGAGGGCAACGAGGCGTGCGTGTCGACGCTCGGCACCCGCGACTGACTGACGCGGGTTGTCGCAGGGGCCTGGCACCATCGGAGCGGTGAGCAACACTGACGCCTCCGTCCCCTGGGGCCGCCCCGCGGTCGACTCGATCCCGCTGCCGCCCTTCGGCACCGCCGAGGAGCGCACCCGCTTCACGCGGGCGCTCCAACTGCACGTCGCCCTCGTCGACGACGGCGCGCCGTCGCTCGCCGCGAAGGTCCTCGCCGAGGCCCTCGGGAGCGGGCGGCGCGGGTCCGGCGGAGGCGGGCCGGACCTGACGCCGCTGGAGCTGACGGTCGCGCTCGCCACGTACTTCCCCGCGCCCTGGACGCCCGCGGCGCTCGCGGCGGTCCTCGCGGACCGCCACGGCGCGCCCCGGGACCTCGGCGACGGCTCCTGGAACTGGGGGTACGACCCCGATTTCACGGCCGTGCCGCGCGAGGGCGGCGGCTGGGAGGTCGAGCGGCACGAGCGCGGTTCGCGCCGGCCGTTCGCGACCCTGGAGCGCGACGGGGACCTGGTCCTCATGTGGATGGAGCACGTCAGGACCTCCTTCGCCTACCCGTACGGGTGGCGCGCCGAGGCGGCCGTCGCGGAGGCGCTCGCCGAGCCCGCGCGGGCCGTCAGGCGGGCGCACGCGGCCGACGCCGCGAGGCCGTACCTGGTGAACTGGCGGGCCGAGCGCGAGCGGTTCCTGGACGAGGGCCGGGCGTAGACGCTCGCACATGCATCGGTCGGTTTCGGCCATGGTCCGTCTGCATTCGGGCGGGTGTACTTGGCGCATGAGCGAAACCGAACCCACCGCACTCGTCGTCGTCGGCCACCACCGGGCCGGCTCCCTCACCGCCGCCGTCGCCGAGCGGGCCGCGAAGCGGCTCGCCGACCGCGGCTACCGCGTCGACCTCCTCGACCTGGAGCGCGAGGGCTTCGACCCGCGCAACAGCGTCGCGGACGAGCCGGACTACAGCGACCGCGACAAGCGCTACAGCGACGAGGTCCACGCCCACATCGCCCGCGTCCACGCCGCCGACGTCATCGTGCCGGTGTTCCCCGTGTGGTGGTTCGGCCTGCCCGCGATCCTCAAGGGCTGGTTCGACCGGGTGTGGAACTACGGGCTGACGTACGGGCGCAGCAAGTCCCCCATGGCGGGCAAGCGGATGCTGTGGATCGCGCTCGCGGGCCTGCCGGAGGACGACCCGCAGTCGGAGCTGACGCGGGGCCTCCTCGACGGGCAGCTCAAGGTCGGGATCTCGGCGTACTGCGGCATCCCGGACGCGCAGTGGACCGCGCTGTACCACAGCGAGGGCCAGGGCCTTGAGGACGAGGCGCGGGACCGGCACTACGAGGCGCTGTTCGCGAAGGCCGAGGCGGCCGTGGACGCGCTGCTCGACTGAACCCAGTGGACGCGTGGGTCAGTGGACGCGGGGCGTGCGGCGGCGGCCGGGGCGCTTCGGGCCGTCGACGAGGATGCGCACCGCGATCTCGCCGTCGGGGAACGCGGTGCGCACCGATTCGGCGATGCCCGCGGCGGCGTTGACGAGGGATTCGCCGTCGGCGCGCGGGTCGACGTGCGTGCGCAGTTCGATGAGCTGGCCGCCGCGGACCGCGGTGCGGCGGCTGGCGGTCCGGTCGACGGGCGCGGCCCGGTCGAGGTCGGCGCGCAGCCGCGGCGCCACTGAGCGCACGTCGAGGTCGATCCGGTCGGAGCCGGTGGAGGACAGGGCGAGGCGGCCTTCGGCGGGGCGCGGGAGCCGCGCGAGAAGCCACCACAGGGCGAGGACCGCGAGGACGACGGCCGCGCCGAGGGCGGCCCACGCGAACCAGTCCGCGTCGACCACGTCGCGGACCTGCTCGGTGTCGAGGCGGGTCCAGATCCCGGCGAGGTCGAAGCGCCAGTCGAGGACCGCGGCGGCCGCGGCCAGGAGCAGCAGGCCGAGGACGGCGGCCGCGGGGCGGTCGATCGCAGGTCGCCTCATCGCGCGCCCTCCTTGGCCTGCACGGACACTTCGAGCTCGCCGAGGCCGCCGAGCCGCGCGCCGACCGATTCGAGGATGTCGGCGACGGCCGCTTCGTGGCCGGGGGCGAGGAGGGCCTTGACGCGCAGGCGGCGGCGCCGCATCTCGCCGGCGGCGTGGAGGACCCCGGGGGCGCGCTCGGCCGCGTCGGCGGCGACCGCCTCGATCGCGGCGGGCGCGATCCACAGGTCGCCGGGGCCGTCGGCGTGCAGGTGCGAGCGGCGGGCCGGGAGGAACGCGGCGACGAGGAACCACAGGCCGAGGAGCGCGGCGGCGGCGCCTCCGGCGAGGACCCACGCGGACGGCCGCCGGTCGTCCAGGGCCGCGAGGGCCTCGCCGAGCCAGGAGGCGTTCGCGGTCCAGCCGCGCGCGGCGGCGGCGTGCTGCGCGAGGAGCGCGGCGAACGCCAGGAGCAGGAGCGCGCCGAGAACGGCGGGCCAGGCGGCGGCCGGGCCGCGGCGCGGGTCGCGGAGCTTCATCGGACCCTCCGCGTCTGCTCGGGGGTGTCGACGACGTGGACGCCCACGTCGACCGCGACCACGTCGTACCCGGTGATCCGGGCGGTCTCGGCGCGGACGCGGGCCGCGAGGTCCTTGGCCGTGGCGGCGACGGGGCCGGGCCAGGCCACGCCGACGTCGAGGCGGGCCCAGATCCGGCCGTGCTTGACGGTGGCCTTCGCTTTGGGGCGCTTGGATTTGGCGGTGCCGTCGCAGGCGAGCGCGGCGCCTTCGATGATGCGGGCCACCGCGGCGTCGGCGAGGCGCAGGCTGCCGCGCTCCCCCGGCGGCCGGTCGGCGCCGGAGCCGGGGAGGTCGGCGAGCGCGAAGTCCTCAGTCACGGCGGCCTCGGAAGCGCTCGAACAGGTCGATCTCGCCGCTGGCCTTGCCCGCGACGGCGAAGCCGAGCGCGCCGAGGACCACGGCGAGGAGGAACCCGGTGAAGCCGCCGTCGATGACGGCCAGCGCCAGCAGAAGCCCGGCGACGAGGCCGGCGAAGGAAGCCTTCATGGTCAGTCCCCTTTGTTCGCAGCGGGATCGGCATCGTCCGCTGCGGCGATGTCCTCGATGACGACCGAGACGGCCCGGTCCTCGGCGAGCGGTGCGACGGCGGCGCGGATCGCGTCCGCCGCGGCCGGAATGTCGGTGCCCCAGGCTACGGTCACGTGGACTTCGCAGTCGGTGTCGCCGAGCCGCAGGCCCGGGACGCGGCGGCCGGGAAGGAGGACGGCAACCGAACCGTGGAGTCCGGTCACGCCGGGCACGGCGAGGACGGCGTCGGCGATGGCGTCGACGCCCGCGGCGAAGTCCTCGGCGGCCACGGTCCTCACTCGACCCTCGGCTCGCCTTCGGGCTCGGCGTCGGGGTCGTCGAGGTGCACGTCGTGGACGGTGATGTTGACTTCGGTGACTTCGAGGCCGGTCATGCGCTCGACGGCGTCGACGATGTTGCGGCGCACGCCCGCGGCGAGGTCGGCGATGGCGATGCCGTACTCGGCGACGACGTCGAGGTCGACGGCGGCCTGGCGTTCGCCCACTTCGACCGAGACGCCCTGGCCGTAGTTGGTGCGCGAGCCGGGGATGCGCTCGCGCAGCGCCCCGACGGCGCGGCCGGTGGCGCCGCCGAGCTGGTGGATGCCGTCGACTTCGCGCGCGGCGATCCCGGCGATCTTGGCGACCACCTGGTCGGCGATCACGGTCCTGCCCTGGTCGCTCGCGAGCGGCCCGGCGTCTTCGGCTTTGGTGTTCTCCGGCATCGCTGACCTCCCGTTTCGCAGTCGTCCCCCACCGTCGCACAGAACGCAAGCGGTTGTCGCGAAAAGCGGCGAACCGGGCCGCGGCCGCTTTTTCTCATGCTTTATCGAAGGAATTGACTTTCGTGGGCAGCGCTGCGATCATCGAAGAATCTCGATGTATTGGAGGGCGTCATGCGCCGTCGCACACTCTTCACCGCCGCCAGCGCGGGGGCACTTGCCGCGGGCGCGGTCCCCTCGGTCGCGCGGGCGGACTACACGACCGCGGTCAATCCGGGCACGTCGTGGGGCGTCTGGGAGGGCTGGGGCACTTCGCTGTGCTGGTGGGGCCGGGCCTTCGGGAACCGGAACGACCTCGCCGACCTCATGTTCACCCGCAACAACGTGACGTACAACGGGGCCTCGCTGCCGGGACTGGGCCTGAACATCGTTCGCTACAACGCGGGCGCCTGCTCGTGGAACTCGATCAACGGCGAGTCGATGATCGTCTCGCCGAACATGATGCGCTCGCGGCAGATGGACGGGTACTGGCTCGACTGGAACTCCAGCGACCCGGCCTCGGCGAGCTGGGACTGGTACGTCGACAGCGCGCAGCGCAACCTCATGTGGAAGGCCCGCGACCGGGGCGCGAACCTGTTCGAGCTGTTCTCGAACTCGCCGATGTGGTGGATGTGCGTCAACCACAACCCCTCGGGCGGCGCGGACGGCAACGCGGACAACCTCCAGTCGTGGAACCGACAGCAGCACGCGGTGTACATGGCGACGGTCGCGAAGTACGCGCACGACCACTGGGGCGTCGACTTCGACTACGTGGACCCGTTCAACGAGCCGATCGCGAACTGGTGGACGGCGACCGGGACCCAGGAGGGCTGCCACTTCAGCGTCGCCACGCAGTCGATCGTGATCGACCACCTGCGCAGCGAGCTGGACGCGCGCGGCCTGTCGTGGATGCCGATCACCGCCTCGGACGAGTCGCTGTACGACCAGGCCGTGAGCACCTGGAACGGGCTCACCAGCTCGGCGAAGGGGAAGGTCGCGAAGGTCAACGTCCACGGCTACCAGTACGAGGGCGGGCGCCGCGACTCGGTGTACAGCGCCGTCCACGGGGCCGGGAAGCGGCTGTGGAACTCCGAGTACGGGGAGAACGACGGCACGGGCCTTCGCTTGGCGCGCAACATCAACCTGGACTTCCGGTGGCTCCACCCGACCGGCTGGTGCTACTGGCAGGTCCTCGACGGCGGCGGCTGGGGCCTGGTCCAGGCCGACAACGAAACCGGGACGCTCGGCGCGGTCAACACCAAGTACTTCGTGTACGCCCAGTACGCGCGGCACATCCGCCCCGGCATGACGATCATCGACGGCGGCGAGGCCAATACCGTTGCGGCGCACGACGCCGCGTCGGGGAAGCTCGTCATCGTCACCACGAACTACGGGACGGCGCAGACCGTCACCTACGACCTGTCGGCGTTCGGCACGGTTCCCAACGGCACGGCCGTGCGCTGGTCGACGCAGACGAACGGGTCCGAGCGGTACGCGCGGTACAGCGACACGACCGTGTCCTCGAAGCGGTTCTCGCGGGCGTTCCCCGCGAACACGGTGATGACCTTCGAGATCGAGGGCGTGCGCCGCTGATTCGGGCGTTCGGGGGCGGGTGCGCGGCTCCGCGTCCTACGTTGGAGTGGACCGGAAGGAGCGGAGCCGTGGACTACCCCGAACGACTCTTCGTCCTCGCCTACCCCGACGCCCGGACCGCCGAGGCGGCCCGCGACCGGGTCCTGGAACTCCAGCGGCCCGAGCACATCACGATCAGGGACATGGCCGTCGCCGAGAACCGCGACGGGAAGATCCGGCTGCGCCAGTACCGCAGCAACACCGCCATCGGCTTCGCCGTCGGCGGCATGTGGGGCGGCCTCATCGGGCTGCTCGTGTTCGCGCCGTTCGTGGGCCTGGCGCTGGGCGCTGCGGCGGGCGCGATCGGCGGCGCCCAGACCGACACCGGGATCAACGACGAGTCGATGAAGGCGCTCGCCCGCCACCTCACCCCCGGAGCGGCGGCGCTGTTCGTCCTCGAAGAGGGCGCCTCGCGCGACCGCATCGTGGAGGCGCTGGCGGAGTTCGGCGGCGTCCTCATCGAGGATCCTCTCGAATAGCAGCCCGCTCAAGTGAGACGCCAGCGGCGCCGGGCCCGGTGGGGCTCGGCGCCGCTGCCGTTGGGGTGCTTACGAGAGGATCGGGTCGAGGGCCTCGAACCAGTTGGCGGCGAGCTTGACGTAGCCGTCCTCGTCGGGGTGGACGCCGTCGTAGGTGTCGACCGAGGGGACCCAGCCGGTGTGCTGGTCGACCACGACGATCGGCGACTCGGGCGTCGACAGGCCCGCGGCCCAGCCCGGGATCTGGGCGTTGAAGTCGATCGTCCGCTGCGGGCAGTCGGCGCAGTTGCTCGGCGCGAGCGGGATGAGCTGCGCCGCGAGGATCACCGCGTCCGGGTTGAGCTCGCGCAGGTCCTCCACAATGGTCGTATAAGCGGCGAGGATGGTCGCGGGCGGGATCGAGGACCAGACGTCGTTGGTGGCGAAGTGCAGCAGGAGCACGTCGGGCGTGTTCTGCTCCAGCCAGCCGCGCACGCTGCCGTTGTTCACCGACTGGGTGACGAGGAAGCCGCCGTGGCCCTCGTGGTCGGGGTCGGAGCCGGCCGGGTTGCAGGCCTGGGAGAGCGAGCCGACGAAGTCGACGTCGTACCCGGCCTGGTCGAGCAGCTGCCACAGGTTGCCGCGCCAGCAGCCGGGGCTGCCGGTGATGGAGTCGCCGAGGGGCATGATGCGCACGGCCTCGCCGGGCGGGTCGGTCGGGTCGTCGGTGGTGGGCGGGTCGGTCGGGTCCACCTGGCCGTCGCAGAGGTCGCCGTTGATGGAGACCCCGGTGGGGGCGGCGGTGCTGCCGGAGCCGATGAAGCCGAAGACCTCGCGGGTCTGGCCGGAGGCGACCGCGCCGTTCCAGCCGACGTCGGAGCCGGAGAACGCGCGGCCGCTCTGGGTCCACGAGACGTTCCAGGCGCTGGAGACGGCGGTCCCGGACGGGAAGGTCCATTCGAGGTCCCAGCCGTTGATCGCCTCTCCGGCGGTGATCGCGACGTTGGCCTGGAAGCCCGAGCCCCAGCTGCTCACGATCGTGTAGTCCACTTCGCAGCCGTCCTCGGCGAGTGCCAGGTCCGCCGGGCCGAGCGTCAGCGCCACGGCGCCGAGGGCCGTAGCGGCGGCTGCCGCGAGGGCGGTGATCTTGCGTCTGAAGCGCATCCGTTGCTCCTTCACCGGACTCCGGGAACTGAGGGAGCGCTCCCAGAGCGAATGGGAAGATCATACCGAACCAGGCTTTGTATAGTCAAGTGTGTCAATATTTGCAAGTAGGAGCGGCGGCGGGCCCGGAGGCCCGCCGCCGTCTCACGCGGCCTGCGGCTCGCGCCACATCGGATAGAGGAACGGCCCGCCGTCCTCCAGCCCGTACCGCTCCCCCATCGGTTCGTACCCGAGCGTCCCGTACAGGCGCGCGGTCTCCGGGGAGACCGCCTCCAGGTACGCGGGGATGCCGTCCCGGTCGAGCACGCGGTGGTGGCGGCGCAACATCGCCGAGGCGATCCCGTTGCCGCGCTTGGCCTCCCGCACGCCCACCAGCGCCACGTAGTGGTGCGGCACGTCGGGGTGGTGGTCCTCCATCACCCGGTCGAGGTGCCGGAACCGGTCGACGACCGGCCCGCACGCGGCGGCCAGGCGCTCGTCGTAGTCGGGGATCTGCGGCGCCCCGGACGTGTGGTCGAACCACACGACCGCGCCGTCGAGGTCGCCGGAGGTGACGACCCCGCCGTGCCCGAGGGCGTGCTCCACGAGCAGCTCGAACTGGCCCCGGACCGCCTTGCGGCGCTGCTCCGGGTCGTCCGAGAGCCACCGGGCCGTCGGCAGCTCGTTGAACTCGTCGGCGAGCATCGCCGCCACGGCCCCGTACGCGCTAACGCTCACCGGCGGCCCCCACCGGCACCGCGGCCCGCTCGGCCGCCTGGACCAGCGGCGCCTTCGCGCCGTGGCCGATCCCCGCGTACACCTCGGGCCGGGCGCGCTTGAGGAACAGGCCCCAGCCCGCGCCCAAGAGCGCCAGCACCGCGAACACGATCGGCACGAGCTTCGGCAGCAGCGAGCCCTTCTCGACGCCCAGGAGCGTGTGGAAGTGGACGACCGACAGGTACATGACCCCGGCCATCGCCAGGACCGCCAGCACCGGCGCGATCCTCGCGGCCCACACGGACTCCTCGCGCCGATCCCGCGCGAAGTAGGCCAGGACCGCGATGCCGCACGTCAGGATCAGCGCGATGAGGCCGATCCCCGAAGCGGTGCCGAGGTAGTAGAACAGGTGCACCAGCGGGTCGAGGCCGAGCGCGGCCCACAGGACGATGACGAGGCCGCCGACGACGGTCTGCGTCGCGGAGGCGGCCACGGGCGCGCACGTGCGCACCGAGGTGCGGCCGAGCCACGAGAAGACGACCTGCTCGCGGCCGAGCGCGAACAGGTACCGCGCGGTCGTGTTGTGGAAGCTCAGGGAAGCTGCAGTGACCGAGGTGAGCAGCAGGACCTGGCCGATGGTCACCCACGCGGAACCGAGCTGGTCCCCGGCGAGGGTGAACATGAGGTCGGGGTCGGCGCTGGCGGCGACCACGTTGTCGTCGCCGACGGCGGTGATGATCGACCACGACGAGGCGATGTAGATGAACGCGAGGATGCCGATCGTCGCGAGCGTCGCGCGGGCGACGGTCCGCTTGCGGTCGCGGGCCTCCTCGCCGTAGACGGTGGGCGACTCGAATCCGATGAAGCCGATGACCGCGAGCGCGAGCACGGCCCCGGCGGCCTCGCCGCCGAGCGCGGACGGCGAGAGCGCGGCGAACGACAGGCCGTCCGCGGGGTGCGCGAAGTTCGAGGCGCTGAACATGAGGATGACGGCGACCTCGACGGTGAGGAGCACCGCGAGGACCTTCGCGTTGATGTCGACCGCGCGGGTCCCCAAGAGGCCCACCAGGAGCCACGCGACGAGCGCCCACACCCACCACGGCAGTTCCAGGCCGGCGCGGGTGAGCAGGCCCTCCGCGGTGATGCCGAGGAGGCCGTACAGGCTGGCCTGGAGGGCGCAGTAGGAGGTGGCGGCGACCCAGGCGGCGGCGACGCCCGGGACGCGGCCGAGGCCGCGGGCGACGAACGCGTACATGGCGCCCGCGTTGGCGATGTGGCGGGCCATCGCGGTGTAGCCGATGCTGAACAGCCACAGGGAGACGGCGATGATGACGTAGCCGAGCGGGATGCCGATCTGGCCGGCCACGGCGAACATGACGACGACGCCGCCGGCGATCACGGTCAGCGGCGTCGCGGCGGTGAGCGAGAAGTGGAGGAGGCTGAGCGTTCCGAGCTTGTCGCGGGCCAGAGCGGACTGGACCGCGCTCGCAGGTGAGGGAGCGGACATGGGGTGGTGACTCTCCTTATCGTTCGGGCACGTGATCAGTGGTTGCCGGTGATGGCGGTGTCCGCCACGGCGGCGGTGAGGTGCCCGCGGATCGCCTGGAGCGGCGCGGGCAGCACCCGCAGATGGCCTTCGGCGTATTCGCGCGCGCCGGAGGGCATCTGGGAGTACAGGGACTTCGACAGGCCGACGGACTCGGTGAGCGCCAGCAGGAACGCGTCGAGCAGGGGCATGCGCCGGTCCATCGAGGACAGGTAGCGGCGCAGCCGGGCGAGCGGCGCCTGGGCGATGAGGGCGTCGGCCGCGTCATAGGTGACCTGGACCTTGCCGAGCCAGCGGCTGCGCTGCTCCCCGCGGACCATCAGCCCGGCCACGACCATGTGCTCGGCGGTCTTGGTCTGGGTGTCGGCGATGGCGAGGTACTCCAGCCAGTCGGGCACGGCGAGGTTCACGGGCTCGGCCTCCACGAGTTCGCTCAGCCACAGCCCCAAGGAGTCCCGCGGCGGGCCGCCGCGCTTCTCCGCCAGGACGAAGTCCTTGCCGTCGTGGGCGCGGACCGCCAGGTGGCCCGAGAACACCAGCTCCGCCAGCAGCGCCGCGCCGAGCGCCAGGCCGATGACGCGCGGGGCGACCGCGGGCTTGTAGAAGTCGTGGTAGGCGGTGATGAGAAACGCGTCGTACACGAGGCGGGGGGTGGGCGCGTCGGGCACCGGGAGTGATCCTTCCAGTACAGGAGCATTCGATCGGATTATGATACGGTCACGCATTTTCGCGGTTCATATCGGTATTCCGACTATTTCGCCGCAGCTAGAACCCCTCTCGGCCTTTTGCGCGCTCCAGCCCGCAGGCAGCCTGAACGCACCGAAGCTCCGCACGATTTGGACAGTGCGGAGCTTCTGGTGATTCGGGATGGGATCGACCGGTTCGGTATTCCCAACCGATCTGTCACAGCGACGCGGCGGCGGCGCGGGCGCGAAGCCGAACGCGGGCGGCGCGGGCTACCCGATGACGTCGCAGTAGGGCCGAACCGTCTCGACGACCGTCGGGCCCTCCGCCTCCTCGACGCCGAACAGCGACGCGGCGTCGCGCGCGAGCTGCTCCTCGTCGGCGCCCTCTGCCGCCGACTGGCACAGGTCCCTTGCACCGTCGACGATCTCGGTGGCGGTGACGTCGGGGGCGATCTCCTGGAGGTCTCCGGCGAGCTCGGTCGGGAAGTCCCCCGAGAGGCTCTCAAGCGAGTCCTCAAGGTTCGGTACCGAGGGCGTCTCGACGGGCAGTTCCCCTTCGCCGCAGGCGGAGAGCGCCAGTGCGGATCCGAAGGCGAGTGCGAGCGCGGCGATGGTCCGTCGTGCCATGTGAACTGCTCCCTTTGCGTGGTTTTGCGGCCACGGTACCAACGGATCGGGCGCACTTCGAGCCGTGCCGGGATGCGTTCGGTCACAGGGACGCCGCGGGTCGCGCACGACGCGGGCGGCCTCGGTCAGGCGGCGGCCGGGCCGAGGACCGCGAGGAGCTTCAGCTGCTCCTCCGCCTCGGTCCGGGGCGCGGCGGTGAGCACCAGGAGCGCCTGCGACTCGTCCTCGGTGAACAGCACCTGGCAGTCGAGCTCGATCGGGCCGACCTCGGGGTGGACGAGCGTCTTGTGGTCGGCGAAGCGCTTGGCGACCTGGTGCTCGTCCCAGACCGCGGAGAACTCAGGAGACCGCTGCTGGAGGGCGCGCACGAGCTCCCCGGCGCGCGACTTGGACCCCATGGCGCCGTAGGCGACCCGCAGGGCCGAGACGAGGGCGCGGCCCTGGCGGTCGCGGTCGTCGGCGGGGTACTTGTCGCGCGCGCCGGGGCGCGTGAACCAGCGGTACACGTCGTAGCGGTCGAGCCCGGTGTAGGAGGTGCGGTCGCCGAACAGGGCCTTCGCGAGGTCGTTCTGGACGAGCGCCTCGCCGAGGTTGGTGAGGATCAGCGCGGGCGTGTCGTCGAGGCGGTCGAGGACGCGCAGCAGCGCGGGGGCGACGTGCGCGGCGTCCGAGAGGCGCGCGGGCGCGTTGTGGCCGGCCATCCGGAACAGGTAGTCGCGCTCCTGGTCGGTCAGGCGCAGGGCGCGGGCGAGCGAGGCGAGCATCTGGACGCTCGGCTGCGGACCGCGGCGCTGTTCGAGCCGCGTGTAGTAGTCGGTGGACATGGCCGCGAGCGAGGCGACCTCCTCGCGGCGCAGGCCGGGCGCGCGGCGGCGGGCGCCGGGCGGGAGCCCCACGTCCTCGGGCCGCAGGTGCTCGCGGCGGGCGCGCAGGAACTCGGCGAGTGCGGTGCGGTCCATGCGTCCAGTATCGGCCCGGCGGCGCGCCCGAACCAGGGACCGGCGATCCCCTGATGAACGATCTCTGCACACCGGGCCCGCAATCGCCCAGACTCGGGGCATGGACATTTCAGGGAACACGATCTTCATCCCCGGATCGACCTCCGGGATCGGCCTCGCGCTGGCGCTGGCGCTCCAGGCGGAGGGGAACACCGTCGTCGTCGGCGGGCGCCGCACGGAGGTGCTGGAGCGCCTCGCGGCCGAGCACCCGGGCCTCGGCACGGTCCGCATCGACACCGCCGACCCGGCGAGCATCGCGACCGCCGCGAAGGAGGTGCTGGAGCGGTACCCGGACCTGAACGTGCTCGTGACGATGGCCGGGATCATGCGCGCCGAGGACTGGCGCCGGCCCGAGGGGTTCCTCGCGACGGCCGAGGCGACCGTGGAGACGAACGTGCTCGGGCCGATCCGGCTCATCGGCGCGTTCGTGGAGCACCTCCGGTCGCGGCCCGACGCGACGATCATGACCGTCACGTCGGGCCTGGCGTTCACGCCGCTGCGCGCGACGCCGACGTACAACGCGTCGAAGGCCGCGATCCACATGCTCAGCGAGTCGCTGCGGCTCCAGCTCGCGGGCACGTCGGTGAAGGTGGTGGAGCTGGTGCCGCCCGCGGTGCAGACCGACCTCATGCCGGGGCACGCCGAGAACCCGAACGCGCTGCCGCTCGACGACTACATCGCGGAGGTCATGGGGCTCATCGCATCCCAGCCCGACGCGAAGGAGATCCAGGTCGAGCGCGTGAAGTTCCTGCGCTACGGCGAGGCCCGCGGGGACTACGACCAGGTCGTGGCCGCGCTGAACGCGAACGAGCCCGCGAACCGGTGACGCGGCGAAGGGCCGGGCCGCTCAGGCCCGGCCCTTCGGCGTGTCAGGCGGCCAGTTCGACCGCGCGGGCGAGGTCGGCGAGCGCTTCGGAGGCGGCCACGGGGTCGACGCCGCGCACGCCGGTCGCGGCGACCGGTCGGCGCCAGCCGTCGAGGTCGTGCGCGGAGAGGACGACCTCGCGGAGGATCTGGCGGTCGTGGACGTTGACGCTCCCGGCGTAGATGCCCGGGTCGAGCGCGATCACGAGGTAGCCGGTGCCGGGGATTTCGCGCCAGATGCCGTGCTCGACGCCCGCGTCGAGCGGCGCGGAGCGGACCCAGCCCTTCTTGGTGAGGCCGAGGATCGCACCGACGGAGGCTGCGGCGCCTTCGAAGCGGGTGAAGCGGCCGCTCGCCAGCTCCTCGTCGGTGAACGCGGCCACCGGGCGGGCGAGCTGCTCGAAGGGCTGCACGATCTCGTAGTCGGCGAAGATCTCGGCCCAGGCGGCGACGTCGCCGCCGAGGTGCACGGGGTGCGCGAGGCGGATCACCGCGGTGTCGGCGAGGTCGAGTGCGTCCTCGTCGACGTCGGTGCGGCTGCGGTCCTCCGCGAGGCGGAACGCGACCGGCCCGGACCCGTCGTCGGCGGTCCACACCAGACGCCGCGTGAGGTGCCAGGTGAGCGGGTGCTGCACGAAGTGGGCGTCGAACTCGGCGGGCGTCCAGGTGCGGCCGGTGATCATGGCGCGTTCGAGGCGCTTCACCTGGTCGGCGGCGACGGTGCGGAGCTCCTTGCGCAGGTTCGCGAACCGCTTGTAGGCGGCGTCGGCGAGCACCGCGTCGTCTTTGGCTCCCAGTTTCGGAAGGGACTTGCGGGGCTTGCCGTCCTCGTCGGTGACGAAGGGCTTGAGCTGCTCGTCGAAGCCGACCTTGAAGCGGCGCGGCCCGTAGTCGAGGACGAGCGCGTCGGCGTCGCGGAGCCCGTAGTCGGGCACGAGCCGGTCGGCGAGCTGCTCGGGCGAGAGGTCGAGCGCGGCCGCGATCGCCTTGATCTGCGCGCGGGCCTCCTCCTTGATCGCCGCGAACTTCGCCTTCTCGCCGATGGACTGGATGGCGCGAAGGGCCGTCTCGGTGCCGAGCGCGCCGAGGACCTGGAGGCCCTTGACGGCGCGGTGGTGCTGGTTCTCCCCCGGCCAGCGCCCGATGAGCGGCGCGAGCAGGTGGACGGTGTCGTCGTCGCCGAAATGGGCGAGCTGGGTGAGGGCCCAGGAGTCCTCCCAGGGGGCGCCCGCGGTGAGCCACTGCTCGAACAGGGCGGTGGAGAAGCGGGTGAGGGACGCGCGGTCGCAGGTCTCGGCGAGGACGGCGACGCCAGGGTAGTCGTATTCGGGTGAGCCGAGGCCGAGCACGATGGCGGCGGTGCGGACCGCCGAGTCAGGGAGGGCGCGTTGGCGTCCGGTGAGCAGGAGCTGCGGGAGCGCGGGCGGGGAGACCCACGGGCCGGGGTCGGGGACGGGGACGCCGGCGGGCATGAGCGGGTCGGCGTCGGCGATAGGCGCGATTGCGGCGGCGGCTTCGGGGCCGTAGTGGGCGGCGGCGTCGCGGACGGCCTCGGCCCGGCCGGACGCGGCGAGGTAGCGGAGCGCGGCCTCGGCGGCGGCGCGGGGTTTCTTGGGTTTGGCGAGGGCGTCGGGGACGAGGAGCAGTGCGGCGTCGGGGCCGTGCCGGTCGAGCCAGGCGAATGCGAAGGGCCGCATGGTCTTCAGGCGCAGGAGCGCGTCAGCGGCGAGACGGGCGGCGGCGAGGTTGACGACGGGCAGGAGGACGCCGCGCAGGGACGCGTCCGAACCGGCGACGCGGGCGACCTGGGCGGCGACGGCTTCGCCGTGGTTGGCGAGGATGCGGCGCAGGAGGCGATCGTCGACGTAGCCGGGAGCGGGGTCCCAAGCGGCGGCGTCGGGGACGAGGTCGGCGGGGGCCAGCGCGAGGATGCGCTGCTGGTGGAAGGCGCCGGCCTCGGTGAACCGGGCGGCTTCTTCGGCCCAGTCGCGGTCGTCGGTGCGCATGCCATAGGCGGTGTCGGCGTACTGTTCGCGTTCGCCCGGGGCCCAGTCGACCCGGTTGACCGGAGGAGGAGTGAGTCCCTTGAGGACCACGGGTGGGGCGGTGCCGGCCTCCTTGTCCCAGGGCGGGGAGGCGAGCAGGGCCGGGAGCTCGTCGGCGGGTGCGGCCGGAAGGCGGGCCGTGTCGGCGGTGACGGTGTCGATCGCGGTGCGCACAGCGTCGTCCTGGACGGCGAGGGCCGGGCCCAGGATCACGGGGTCGCTGTAGAGGAGGGCGGTGAGGCGTTTGCGGATCTCGGGTTCGGCGCCGGGGAGGCGGGCGGCGGCGGCCCGAAGGGCGCGCTGCGGGAAGCGGGCGGCGGCCTCCATGGCGTACCCCATCGCGGTGGGGTCCTCGATGCGGTCGAGGAGGAGGTCGAGCGCGGCGTCGGCGGGGATCGCGGCGAGGGCGCGGAAGAGCGCCTTGCGCTCGTTGGCGTCGAGGTACCCGGTGAGCTGGAGTTCGAGGACCGGGAGGGCGGCGGCGCCGAGGCGGCCGATGAGGTCCGCGACCTCTGCGGTGTCGACCCAGCGGGGGTAGACGAGCGACGGGTCGAGGTCGTCGAGCTGCGCCGGGGTGGTGATGATCTGGACGAGGAAGTGGGTGGCGTACTGGCTCGGCTTCTGGGCGCGGTGCTCGGCGCAGACCTCGTCGAGCCAGGCTGGCTCATCGGGGGCGACGAGGCTGACGGCGAAGCGGCGCAAGGGATCGGTGCGCAGCGGCGCGAGCGCGGCGATCACGGCCGCGTACTCGGCGTCGGGGAGCGCGGCGATGTGGGAGCGGACCGCGGCGAACTCCTTGGTGCTGGCGAGGTCGCCGAGCCGGTGGTCCTGGAAGGTCTGCGGGAGGAGGGCGACGTATTCGCCGAGGCTGTCGGTGACGACGCCGAGTGTGAGGAACTCGGCGAGCGCGGCGGCCGCGAACGGCAGGCCGTGGTCGGCGGCGGTCCCGTCGAAGCGGTGCAGGTCGAGCATGGGGATGGAGTGCGCCGAGCGGCGGGTGAAGCCGAAGACCGCTGCCGCGCCGGAGAGGTCGGGTTTCCCGGCGAGGAAGGCGAGGGCGGCGTCCCGGTGGTCGGCGTTGTCCTTGCGGTCGAGGAATCCGCGGACGACGGTGTCGAGGCCCGCGAGGTGCGCCCGGCTCGCGTCGAGGTCGGGCTTGCGCAGCTTGGGCTTGCCGTTGCCGCGGCGGGGCTTGACGAAGCGGTTCCAGGAGGCGGGGAAGTCGAAGCGGTCCTCGTCGGGGAGCGCGGGGTTCTCGGAGTCGGTCACGGGCGCCAGTGTAGGAACCGGGTACGACATCGTTCCCGCTGGTACGCAGCGTGATCGGGCGGTCAGTCGAGGGTGGCGACGCGACCCGCCTTCACATGGAGGACGCGGTCGGCGAGGCGGTCGGCCGCGGCCTGCTCGTGGGTGATGAGCAGGATCGTCATGCCGCCCTTGCCTTTCAGGGCGGCGAGGAGGTCGAGGACGCCGCGGCGGGTGAGGGCGTCGAGCCCGGAGGTGATCTCGTCGCAGACGAGGACCTCGGGCCGGGCGGCGAGCGCGCGGGCGAGGGCGGCCCGTTGAAGTTGTCCGCCGGAGAGGCGGCCCGGGCGGCGCGCGGCGGTCTCGGGCGGGAGGCCGACTTCGGCGAGGAGCCTTCCGGCTTCGGCGCGGGCGGCGTGGTCGCCCATGCCACGCAGGCGGACCGCGGTGCGGGCGACCTGGTCGAGGATGCTCGCGTGCTGGGCGAAGGAGGCGCGGGCGTCCTGGAAGACGTACTGGACGCGGGCGCGCTGGGCGCGGGTGCGGCGGCCGGCTCGCAGAGGCAGGGGGTCGCCGTCGAGGCGCAGGTCCCCTGCGGCGGTGCGGAGCCCGGCGACGGCGCGGCCGAGGGTGGTCTTGCCGGAGCCGGAGGGGCCGAGGACGGCGAGGCATTCGCCTTGCCTCGCAGTGAAGGACGCGTCGTCGAGGAGGAGGTTCCCGCCTGCGGTGACGGTGAGTCCGGTCGCTTCGAGGCGGACGGGCGCGGCGGGGTCCGTGGGGGCGGCGGGCGCGGCGGTGCGGGCGGCGAGGAGGCGTCGCGTGTAGGCGTGCCGGGGGTCGGTGAAGACCGCGGTGCCGTGCTCGACGACGGTGCCGTGGTCGAGCACGGCGGTGGTGTCGGCGACGGACTCGACGAGGTCGAGGTCGTGGCTGAGGAGGACCACGGCCATGCCGTTCGCGGCGGCGAGGCGCAGTTCGGCGGCGACCCGGTCGCGGTGCTCGGGGTCCTGGCCGGTGGTGGGCTCGTCGGCGACGAGGAGCCTCGCGCCGCTGAGGAACGCGTGGGCGAGGACGAGGCGCTGCTGCTGGCCGCCGGAGAGCTGGTGGGGGAAGCGGCGCAGGAGCGCGGGATCGTCGAGGCCGGTGCGGCGCATCGCGTCGGCGATGCGCTCGCGGGCGCCGTCCCGGCCGTGGACGGCGGCGAGGTCGGCGAGGACGCCGCCGATGCGGCGCACCGGGTTGAGGACCGCAGCCGGGTGCTGCGGCAGGTGCGCGGCGGGCAGGCGGCCGGTCGGCGAGGCGAGCATGTCGGTGCCTGCGACTTCGACGGTTCCTGTTGCGGCCGTACCGGTCCGGAAGACGCCGAGGAGGGCCGAGCCGATGGTGGTCTTGCCGGAGCCGGAGGCGCCGACGATCGCGAGGACCTCGCCGGGGTCGACGGTGAACGAGGCGCCGTCGACGAGGGTCGCGGCTCCGGCCGTGATGCGCAGGTCGGCGACGCGGACCAGTGGTGCGGCGCTCATGCGGGCTCCCTTCGGGACAGCAGCCGGTCGAACAGGAGGTTGAGGCCGACGGACAGCGCGACCAGCAGCGCCGCCGGGAGCACGACGGCCCACGGGGACAGGAAGATCCCGCCGCGGTTGACGTCGACCATGACGGCCCAGTCGCTTGATTCGGGGCCCGCGCCGACGCCGAGGAAGCTCGCGGCGGCCACGAGGTAGAAGGCGCCGACGAGGCGCACGCCCGCGTCGGCGGCGACCGTGGGCAGGATCGAGCGCGCGGTGTGGGTGAGGGCGATGCGCCAGGGGCCCTCGCCTTGCAGCCACATCGCGTCGACCACGGGGTGGTGGGCGGCTTCGAGGGCGGCGGCGCGCACGATGCGGGCGATGTCGGGGAGGTTCACGAACGCGACGATGAGCACGAGCATCCAGGCGGTGGGCGGCGCGATCGAGGCGAGCAGGAGCATCAGGAGCAGGGAGGGCAGCGCCAGCAGGAGGTCGAAAGGGCGCATGAGGATCTCGTCGAGCCAGCGGCGGCGGGTGGAGGCGGCGGCGAGCCCGATGGGGAACCCGGCGAGGAACGCGAGCGCGGTGGCCGCGGCGGCGGTCGCGACGATCCCCCAGCCGCCGTCCAGGAGCCGGTCGAGCACGCTCGCCCCGAGGTGGTCGGTCCCGGGCCAGGGCGCGGCCGGGTCGAACGGCTGCGTGCGTTCCGCGCCGGTGGAGGGCAGGAGCGGCCCGACGAGCGCGATGCCGAGTGGGACGGCGAGAAGCGCGACGATGGCGGCGAATTCGAGGCGTTTGCGGCGATCCCGGGGTCGGGTGTGTCGCGATTCGGCCGCCCCCGGCTTCAAGGGTGCCTCGGGGGTGCGACGGTCGGTTGCGGGCGGCTGTTCGGCAGCCGGTTTCTCGGTGGTCATCGGGCGAGCTCCAGGCGCGGGGCGAGGCGGAAGGCGACCAGGTCGGCGAGGAGGTTCACGAGGACCGTGGTGATGCCGAAGACCACGGCGATCCCTTGCACGACAGGGAGGTCGCGGGCGTTGACGGCGTCCACGAGGGCCGTACCGAGGCCGGGAATGACGAAGACGCTCTCGACGACGATGACGCCGCCGAGGAGCCAGTCGGCGGTCCGGGCGATCTGGGCGGTCGCGGGCGAGAGCGCGTTCGGGAGGGCGTGGGCGAGGAGCACGCGCCGCTCGGGGACCCCGGCGCGGCGGGCGTGGGCCACGTACTCGGAGTCGAGGGCCTCGATCATCCCGGCGCGCACCAGGCGGGCGATCGAGCAGATCGGGCGGGCCAGGAGCACCAGGAGCGGCAGCACCAGGACCGCGGGTTCGGCCAGGAGCGACGGGACGCCGACCGCGGTCGGCGGGAGCCAGTGGAGGCCGATCGCGAAGGCGCTCACCAGGAGCACCGCGAGCGCGAACTCGGGCACCGAGTAGAGGCCGACAGTGGCGGTGGTGATGAGGCGGTCGGGCCAGCGGCCCCGGTTGCGGGCCGCGGCGACGCCGAGGCCCACCGACAGTGGCAGCAGCAGCGCCAGCGTGAGCCCGGCGAGGATCAGCGTCGGTTCCAGTGCGCCCGCGAGGATGTCGGCGACGGACCGGCCGGTGGTGAGGGACGCGCCGAAGTCGCCGGTGAGCAGCCCGCCGAGCCAGTCGCCGAGCCGCTGGAGCGCGGGCTCGTCGAGGTGCATCCGCTCGCGGATGCGCGCGATGGCCTCGGGGTCGGGCTGGTCCCCGGCGAGGGCGACGGCCGCGTCGCCGGGGAGCAGTTCGACCAGCGCGAACGCGAGGACGGCGACGGCCAGCACCTGGAGGGCGCCGAGCCCGGCGCGCCGGGCCGCGTACGCGAGCACTAGGCGATCCAGACCTTGTCGAAGCGGGCCCAGTCGAGCGTGTTGGCGGGGGCCTGCTCGACGCCGCGCACGTTCCTGGCGGTGCCGACGATCCAGTCGGCGAAGCCCCACACGAGGTAGCCGCCCTCGTCGTGGAGGCGCTGCTGGAGCTCGTCGTAGAGTCCCTGCCGCTCGGTCTCGTCCGCAGTGGACTGGAGCTGGAGGTAGAGGTCGTCGAAGGCGGCGTCGTGCCACTGGGTGACGTTGGTGGGCGAGTCGGTGAGGAGGCGCTGGGAGATGTGGGAGGCGATGGGCATGGCGCCGGAGCGGTAGGAGGCGATCTGGCCTTCGGTGAGGACCTCGGACCAGTAGGTGTCGGCGTTGCGCTCGCTGATCTCGACGCCGAGGCCGCCTTCGCGGAGCTGCTCGGCGAAGATCTGCGCGGCCTCGGTGAAGCCGGAGCCGACGTCGGCGGTGTCGAGGACGATGCCCAGGTCGGCGGCGCCGGCTTCGGCGAGGAGGGCCTTGGCGGCCTCGACGTCGCGTTCGCGCTGGGCGATGCCGTCGGCGTAGTGCTCGAAGCCGAGACCGAAGAGGTCGTTGCCGACGAGGCCGCGGCCGGAGAGGACGGACTCCACGAGCTGCTCGCGGTCGCACAGCAGGAACATCGCCTGGCGGACCCGGGGGTCGTCGAAGGGGGCGCGGTCGGTCTTCATGGCGAACCCGAGCATGTTGGAGCCGGGCGAGGCGACGAGCGCGATCGCGTCGTTGCCCTCGTTGGCGCGGGCGGTGGTGGCCGAGAGGTCGTGGGCGTACTCGACCTGGCCGCCGAGGAGGGCGTTGATGCGGGCGGACTCCTCATCGGCGACGACGATCTCGACGCGGTCGAGGAGGGCCGGGCCGTCCCAGTAGTCGTCGAAGCGGTCGGCGGCGAAGCTGCGGCCGGGTTCGAAGGCCGCGAACGTGAAGGGGCCGGAGCCGACCGGGGCGGTGAAGTCGGCGGCGCCTTCGGGGACGATGTAGGCGCCGAAGGCGGCGAGGACGCTCGGGAACTCGGCGAGCGGGTGGCGGAGCACGAACTCGACGGTGCGGTCGTCGACGGCGGTGCTCGCGTCGAGGTCGATGGGCGCGAGGTCCTGCCGGGCGCGGAAGGTGTCCTCGGGGTCGGCGATGCGCCGGTAGGAGTAGAGGACGTCGGCGGCGCGCACGGGGCCGCCGTCGTGGAAGACGGCCTCGCGGAGCTTCACGGTCCACACGGTGAGCGCGGCGTCGGCGGTCCAGGACTCGGCGAGGCGCGGCACGGCGGCCATGTCGGCGCCGAGGTCGGCGAGCTTGTCGAACACGGCCTTGGCGCGGGCGGCGTCGGCGAAGAGGTTGACGCGGTGCGGGTCGAGGACTTCGTCCGCGCCGCCTCCGGCGAACGCGGCGCGGAGGGTCCCGCCGGACTGCGGCTCGTCGGCGGCGTCGGTGCCGCTGCCGCCGCAGGCGGCGAGGAGGGCGGGGGCGGCGGTGAGCCCGGCGGCGCCGAGGACGGTGCGGCGGCTGAGGTGAGGGCGGTGCATGACGGGTTCCTTATCTTCGGGACGGCAAGGGGGCGTTCAGGAGGCCGCGGCGAGGGCGGGCGTGCGGGGCGTGCGGGCGGCGAACGCGGCCGAGGCGAGGCCGAGGACGGCGCACGCGAGCCAGGAGGCCCAGGGCGCGGCGAGGTCGGCGACGAGGCCGACGGCGGCGGTGCCGACGGCCGCGACGACGCCGGAGAGCAGGTAGTAGACGCCGTAGTAGGTGCCGGTGAGGCCGTGCGGGGCCCGGTCGGCGACGAGTTCGAGGACGAACGGCTGCGCGGTCATGACGCCGATCGACAGCAGCAGGGCCGACACGAGCACGGCCGCGAAGTGCAGGCCCGGCGTCTCGGCGGGGAGCAGGATCGGCGGGACGAACGCGGCGCCGAGGAGCGCCAGGCCGAGGCCGATCGCGGCGGGGCGGGTGAGGCGCTCGCGGCACCAGTCGGTGGCGCGCACCTGGAGGCCGAGCGTGGCGACGGTGGACGCGCCGAAGACCGCGGCGGTGGCCCACGAGGTCCCGGTCGCGTCCACGGCGGCCGTCGGGAGCAGTAGGTACAGCTGGTTCTGCAGGGCGAACAGCGCGGCCGTGGCGAGCGTGAACGCCAGGAACCCCTTGTCCGCGAAGGCGGTCCGCCAGCCACCGAGGACCGTGGTCGCGGCGGGGGCCGCGGCGCGGGCGGGGAGGACGAGGGCCTGGGCCAGCGCGAGGCCCGCGAAGACGGCGGCGGCGACGGCCGCGCCGACCCGGAAGTCGATGAGGACGAGCGCGGAGCCGACGAGCGGGCCGAGGCACATGCCGGTGTTCGCGAACAGGTTGAACAGGGCGAACGCCTCGGCTTTGCGGTCGCCGGAGGCGTCAGCGATGTAGGCGCGCACGGCGGGGTTGAACAGGGCCCCGGCGACGCCGCTGATGATCGACGCGGCGAGGAGCACCGGCAGGGTGGGCGTGAGGGCGAACATGCCGAACCCGGCGGCGCGCAGGAGGCATCCGGCGATGATGACGCCGCGGGGGCCGAGCCGGTCGGAGGCGGTGCCGCCGATGAGGAACAGGCCCTGCTGGCTGAGGTTGCGCACGCCGAGGACGACGCCGACGGCGGCGAGGGACAGGCCCGCGCTGGTCTCCAGGTGGACCGCGAGGTACGGGATCACCATGTAGAAGCCGAGGTTGACGCCGAGCTGGTTGACGAGCAGCAGGCGCACCGCGAGCGGCTGGGCCGCAAAGGATCGGAGGGTGCGCACGGGACCTCGCAGGAGTCGGGGCGCGCGGGGCGGCGCGTCCGGGGCGGATGACTCCGACAAAGATAACGGTACCCGTTTTCAATTACGATGGCTGGGGCGCGGTTGTGACCCACGGCCGTTGATGGCCGTATCGCCATGCGCGCATGGAAAGCGGGCGGCGGCCCTCGCCGCCGCCCGCAGAGTCGCCGCGACGGGCGCTAGTCGACGGGCGCGACCCGGATGAGGTTGCCGTCGGGGTCGGCGGCCACGAAGGTGCGGCCGAAGACCTCGTCGCGCGGCGGGTCGACGATGACGACGCCCTTGGCCTTCCACGCGTCGTGGAGCGCGTCGATCGCACCGGCGCCGCCGGGCTCGGCGACGCAGAGCTCGCTGGTGCGCACCGGGTTCGACGCTAGGTCGACGCCGGAGCGGCTCCACAGCGAGAGGCTAATGCCGCCTCCGAGGTCGAAGGCGATGTAGGCCGGGGTCTCGAAGACCGGCTTCATGTCGAACAGGTCGCCGTAGAACTCGGCGGCCGCCGGGGCGTCGGCGACGTAGGTGATGAAGATGTTCGGCTTGGGCATGATGCCCTCCTTTCCGTCGGTGACCCCACCGTAGGCACGGAACCTGACGGGATCTGTCAGGTTTTCTGGGAAACTGGAACTATGACTCCCGACAGGTTCTTCTCCCTGCTCCTGGCCCTGCGGTCGCGGCCGGAGACCACGGTCGCGGCGCTCGCGGCCGAGACCGGCGTGTCGGACCGCACGGTGATGCGGGACCTGCGCTGGCTCCAGGACGCCGGGTTCCCGGTCCTCATGCGCCGCGGCCGGTACGGCGGCGTCTCGATGCTCCCCGGCGGCGGACTCGACTCCGGGCGTCTGACGCCGGGCGAGCGTGAGCACCTGGCGCTCACGGGACTCGACGTGGACCAGCGCGAGCGCCTCGGCGTCGCGCAGGTGAGCGGCCGGGCCCTGCGGAAGGTGACCGGGGCGCGCCCGCCGGACGACCTGATCGCGGTCGGCGACCTCGTCGTCAGCGACAACCGGCCGTGGTTCGGCCCCGAGCCCGCGGGCACCTCCCCCGGCGCGCTCATCGGCGACCTGCGCCGCGGGATGCGGCTGCGGGTGCGGTACGAGCGGGAGGGAGAGGAGGCCCGGTGGCGCACGGTGGACCCATACGGGCTCTTGGCGAAAGGCGGCCGCTGGTACCTCGTCGCCGACGAGGAGGGGCGGCCGCGGCTGCTCAACCTCCAGCGGATCGCGCGGTGGGAGCCGCTGCGCACCGCCAGGCGGCTGCGCGAGGGCGCGGCGCTCGCGGCGGTCGCCGCCGAGCTGACGTCGGGATGGGAGTCCGCCGGGGACCTCGAAGTGCGCCTTCGGATCCAGGAGTACCAGGTGGGGCGGGCGCGGCGCATCCTCGGCTCGCGCCTGTCGATGGGCGGGCCCGAAGCGGACGGGTGGCGGTCGGCGGTGCTGCGGTGCCGGGTCCTGGAGGACGTGCGGCAGCTCCTCGCGTTCGGGAACACCGCGACGGTGCTCGGCCCGCCGGAGGCGGTGGCGCGGGTGCAGGAGCTGGCGCGGGAGATCCTCGATCACTACAGGTGAAAAACCGTTGGACGCATGCGGTATAGGGACGGTAGCGTCGCGGGGTTCCGCACGTCCCCCACTACCGAAGCAGGTGCATTTGATGGTCGTCCAGGTTCCCGCGGCCGGTCTCGTCCGGCCGCGATCCTCAGCAGTTCACACCGCTTCCAGCAGAAGGACGACCGACCACAGTGGATCTCCCACGTAGCTTCACCATCCGCGAGAGCAGCCACCGGCTGATCAACCCGTTCACGCCGGAGAAACTGGCGACCCTCGGCCGGGCCGTGCGGCCCGCGCCCGGCACGACGATGCTCGACCTCGCCTGCGGCAAGGGCGAGATGCTGTCCACCTGGGCGCGCGACCACGGCACGACCGGCACCGGCGTCGACATCAGCACCGCCTTCATCGCCGCCGCCCGCGAGCGCGCCGCCGACCTCGGCGTCGCCGACCGGGTGTCGTTCGTGCACGGCGACGCCGCCGGGCACGTCGCCGACGAGCCGGTCGGCATCGCGTCGTGCATCGGCGCGACCTGGATCGGCGATGGTCCGGCCGGGACCGTCGAGCTGCTGCGCCGCAGCCTCGCCCCCGGCGGGATGATGCTCATCGGCGAGCCGTACTGGCGGCTCGACCCGCCCGACCAGGCCGCGGTCGAAGGCTGCTACATGTCGAGCAAGGAGGAGCTGTTCGCGCTCCCCGAGCTGCTGGAGCACTTCAACGGCCTCGGCTGCGACGTCGTCGAGATGGTCCTGGCCGACCAGGACAGCTGGGACCGCTACTCCGCGGCCCAGTGGCTCAACGTCCGCCAGTGGCTCGACGCCAACCCCGATGACGAGCTGTACGCGCAGATGCGCGCCGAGCTCGACACGGCGCCCGTCAGGCACGCCCGCTACCAGCGCGAATACCTCGGCTGGGGCGTGTTCGCCCTGATGGACCGCTAGCAGGGCCGCAAGAGGAAGGGGCACCGCCGATCCGGCGGTGCCCCTTCGTGTCCGGGCCGTCCTCCCCCAAAAGTCGCAAGCCGAATTCCGACTCGCGCCAGAAGTCGCGAACACCCCTTTCCGGACAGGATTGCGTGGTCCGAACAAGACCACCCACCTTGATGGAGACGACATGACCGCCCGACACCTCGCCGCCGCCGCGGCCCTGGCCGCGGTCGCGGTCCTCGCGACCGCCTGCGGGAGCGCCGCTCCCGCGGCGCCCGAACCGCACACGCCCGACGCCGCCGAGGACTTCACCACCGCGAACGTCGACGCCTGGCTCGACGAGACCCTGCCCGAGATGCTTGAGGCCGAAGGGATCGCAGGGGCCAGCGTCGCCGTCGTCGGCGACGGAGAGGTCTTCACCACCCGCGGGTTCGGCGAGGCCGCACCCGGCACGCCGGTCGACCCCGCCGACACGCTGTTCCGGCCCGGCTCGATCTCGAAGGTGTTCACCGCGACCGCCGTCATGCAGCTCGTCGAGGACGGCGAACTCGACCTCGACACCGACGTGGCCGCGTACCTCGACTTCGACATAGCACGCGACTACGACGAGGACCTGACGCTGCGGCACCTGCTCAGCCACACCGCCGGGTTCGAGGAGCGCGTCTCCGGGCTCATCGGCCTCGAAGGCGAGGACGTCGACCTGCGCGCGGCGCTCGCGACCGACCCGCCCGAGCAGGTGTACCGGCCCGGCACGACCCCCGCGTACTCCAACTACGGGAACGCCCTCGCCGGGTACATCGTGGAGCGCGTGAGCGGGATGCCGTTCGAGGACTACATCGACGCGAACATTCTCGAACCGCTCGGCATGGACTCCTCCTCGTTCCGCCAGCCGCTCCCCGCGGGCCTCGCTGACCGCGTTTCGGAGGGCTACAACGACTCCAGCGGACCGGCCCAGCCGTTCGAGTACGTCGGCACCCCGCCAGCCGGGGCGCTCTCGGCGACCGCCGACGACATGGCGACGTTCATGCTCTCCCAACTCGGCGTCGGCACGCAGCTGCTCGACGCGGAGACGCGGGAGCAGATGTTCTCCCCCGCGCTCGACGCCGACAGCCTCGGGGCCTTCGCCGACGCGCCCCGCATGACCCTCGGCTGGTTCCAGGAGGACCAGAACGGCCACCGCGTCGTGGGCCACGGCGGCGACACCAACTTCTTCCACTCGCACCTGAACCTGTACCCCGAGGACGGCGCCGGGATCTACGTGTCCTTCAACAGCACCGGCACCGACGAGGCTGCCACGCTCGGGCTCCGCAGCGACCTGATGCGCGACTTCGCCGACCGGTACTTCCCGGGCGAGACCAACACGGCTCCGATCGAGAATTCGGATGCCGAACTCGTGGCGGGCACCTACCACGCGTCGCGCGGCTTCCACAGCACGTTCCTGAGCGCGCTCGAATTGTTCAGCACCACGAAGATCACCGCGCTCGACGACGGCCGCATCGCGTTCGACGCCGACCCGGGCACGCTCAAGCCCGCCGTCTACGAGCAGGTGGGCGACACCCTGTGGCGCGAGGTCGGCGGCGAACGCGTCCTCGCCGTGAACATCGAGGACGGGGAGGTCACCGGCATCGTCCACGACGCCGCGTTCACCCTGCTGCCCATGGACGTCGAACGACAGCTCGGACTCCCGTTCACGATCGCGGCCCTGGCGGTGCTCCTCATCGGCCTCCTCGCCTGGCCCGCCGCGGCCCTGTACCGGAAGCTGCGGCGCCGTCCCGGCCCCGGCCCGGAGGGGCGGCGCTGGCGGGTGCTCGTGCGGATCGCCGCCGCGTGCTCGCTGCTCGCCGTCGCCGGGTGGGTCGTGATCTTCATGCTCGCCATGGGTCTCCAGGACCCCGGCGCCGCGCTCATCCGCACCGTCCAGGTCCTCCAGCTCGCCGGGGCGCTCGGCCTGATCCCCGCGGCGGTGCGGCTCGTCGGCGAGATCCGGCGCAAGGCCGGGTGGCGGGCGGTGACCGGTACGGTGGTCACGCTGCTGGCCCTCAGCGCGGTCGCCGACTTCGCGATCGAGTTCCAGCTCCTGTCGCCGAACATCTCCTACTGACCGGAGGAAGCATGTCAGCGCCCGCTCCGGCGGCCGCTCTGTCACCGGGAGAGCGCCTCGACAAGGCGCTCTCCCGGATCGGGGCCGCCCGGCCGTTCACCAGGGACGCCGTGCTCGCCGTGCTGGTCGCGGCGGTCACGCTGGGGTTGTACGCGGTCCTGGCGCGCCTCGCCCCGTCCGAGGCGTCGCTCCAGGTCAGCGCCGCCGAGGTGTGGGCCATGGGCGCGCTCGCGGCGGGGCAGGGGCTGCTGCTGTGCCTGCGGCGGGTGCGGCCCGGCCTGTGCCTCGCGCTCGTCGTGGCCCTGCAGATCGGGATCATCGCGGTGGCGCCGCAGATCATGGCCCAGGGCTTCGGACCGGCCATCGCCGCGTACACGGTGGGGACGCTCGCGTCGGCGCGGTTCGCGTTCACGGCCGCGGCCGTCGCCGTGGTCCTGGAGACCGGCGCGTCGGTGGCGGCGACCTGGGGAGACGCGGGCGCGGCGGTCATCGTCGTGAACCAGCTCGGATCGAGCGCGCTCCTGTACGCGGCGGCGGCCTTCGTCGGCGCCTACGTGGCGGCCCGCCGCCGCAACCGGGCGCTCGCGAGGGAGCGCGCCGAGCAGATGCTCAGGGCCGCAAGGGAGCGGGCCGAATCGTCGGTGCGGGCCGAGCGGACCCGCATCGCCCGGGAGCTCCACGACGTGGCCGCGCACCACCTCTCGGGCATGGTCGTCCAGGCCGCCGCGATCGAGCGGCTCATCGACCGCGACCCGGCCGCCGCGAAGGCCGGGGCCTCGTGGATCCGCTCGCAGGGCAAGGAGACCCTGGCGAACCTGCGGCAGGTCGTGGGCCTTCTGCGCGAACGCGGCGACGCCGACGGCGACGCGCCGGTGCCGGGCCTGTCCGCGCTCGACGCGCTGGTCGAGGAGTCGCGGCGCCTCGGCGACGACATCGCGTTCGCGCGGGAGGGCGAGCCGCTGGTGCTGCCGCCGATCGCGGACATCTCGCTGTACCGGATCGCGCAGCAGGCGCTGACGAACGCCCGCCAGCACGCGCCGGGCGCGCGAGTGCGGCTGCGCCTCGCGTACCGCGACGACGCGGTGGAGCTGCTGGCCGCCAACGGGAAGGCGCAGCGCCCGGTCGCGGACGTCGAGCACGGCGGGAGCGGCCTGGTGGGGATGCGAGAACGCGCCGACCTGGTCGGCGCGGAGTTCGAGGCGGGGCCGGACGCGGACGGCGGCTGGAGCGTGCGGCTGCGGCTGCCGGTCCGCGAGGCCGACCGGGAGCGGACCGGCGACGTGTTCACGGCAAGGGAGGCATGATGATCCGGGTGCTGCTGGTCGACGACCAGGCGGTGGTGCGCGCGGGGTACCGCGTGATCCTGGAGGACGCCGGGGACATCGAGGTGGTCGGCGAGGCGTCGAACGGGCCGTCGGCGGTGGTCGCCGCGGCGCAGTTCGCGCCCGACGTCGTCTGCATGGACGTGCGCATGCCCGGCGGCGACGGGATCACCGCGACGCGCGACATCGTCGCGGCGCGCGAGGGCGACCGCCCGGCGGTCCTGGTGGTGACCACGTTCAACCCGGACGAGTACGTGTTCGGCGCGCTCGAAGCTGGCGCGAGCGGCTTCATCCTGAAGGACTGCGAGCCCGAGGACCTCATCGACGCGGTCCGCAAGCTCGCCGACGGCAAGGGCCTCGTGGACCACGCGGTGACGCACCGGGTCATCACCGAGTTCGCGCAGCGGCGGCGGCGCACCGGGGCGTCGGATGCGGCTGCGGTGCTCACTGCCCGGGAGCTGGAGATCGTGCTGCTGCTGGCCCGCGGGATGTCGAACGCGGAGATCGCGCAGGAGCTGTTCGTGGAGACCAGCACGGTCAAGTCGCACCTGGGCCGCGCGATGACGAAGATCGGCGCGCGGGACCGGGTGCAGACCGTGGTGTGGGCCTACGAGAACGGCATCGTCGAGGACCGCTGAATCCGTTGGGCCGCGAGCTTCGCGGCCCCGAGCTCGGCCGGGCCCGCCTCGGTCACGGCGGCATCGGGCCAGGCGGCGGCGAGCCGGGTTCTGACGCCGTCGCGGACCGGGGCGCTGCCGCGGAGCACGCTGCCGGACAGCACGATCGGCGTCGCCTCGCCCGGGTCGCGCACATTGGCGACGGCGGAGGCGAGGTGCGCGGCGGCCTCGTCGAGGATCGCCGCCGCGTGCTCGTCCCCCGCCAGCGCGGCCTCGGTGACGAGCGGTGCCAACCGGTCGAGGCTGCGGGGCGGTCGCTGGTGGACGGCGATGACGAACGCGTCGGAGGCGGTCGCGCGGTCGTTGCCGTTGGACCGCGGCCCGTCGGCCGCGGAAGCGTGCCGGGCCGCTGCGGCGCCGGCCCCGGCCGGCGAGACATCGCAACCGCCCGCGGCCCCTGCACCTCCGTGGCCGCGGTCGGGACTCGTTCCGGCCGTAGCGGTTCCGTCGGCGCAGAGGACGGCGCGGACGACCAGCTCCGTCAGCAGCGTCTGCGGCGATCCGGCCTGGAGCCGCGCCGCCGTGTCTGCGGCGGCCCTGCGGCCGATCCAGAAGCCGGAGCCCTTGTCGCCGAGGAGCCAGCCGAGGCCGTCGCCGACTCGCGTGATGCGGTCGCCCTCGATTCGCGCTGCCGCCGCACCTGTCCCAGCGATGAGGACTGTGCCGAGCGGTTCGTCTGTGCCTGAAGCGAAGGCGACCTGCGCATCGCCGACCGTGTGGACCGGGCACTGGAGTCCGGCGGCGTCCCAGACGCGCTGGAACGCCGCCGACACTTCGGGCCGGTCGAAGCCGCTGACCCCGGCGAGGCCGAGGACGGCGGCCGCGATGCGGCCGGGGTCGGTACCGGCCAGGGCGGCGGCGAGGGCGCGGGCGACCTCCGCGGCGGCGCGGTCGGGCGGGACGGCCAGCGGATTGCCCGCTCCTGCATCGCCCCGGCCGACGACCGCGCCGTCGAGGGTGGTCGTGACCGCGCGGGAGGAGGTCCCGCCGACGTCGAGGCCGAGTACCAGTTGGCTCATGGGATCAGCATGGCCCCAGGTCGGTCCATTGCGGCGTCCAGCCCGGCTCGGAGCCCTGGGTCCACCAGTTGGCGCGCCACAGGTGCTCCCCGTCGCCGGACTTCGGGCCGCTCGGGTCGCCGTTGGCGCTGCGCTCGTGGACCACGGTGTTCCCTGCGGTGTAGACGGATCCGAAGGACCAGTCGGGCGCGGTGCCGCAGTCGGCGCCGGTCGGCGGGTCGGTGGGCTCGTCGGTGGTGGGCGGGTCGGTGGGGCATTCGCCGCCGCCGGTCCCCACGGTGTCGGTGTGGTCGACGCCGTCGGCGCGGTACCCGGCGACGCGGGTGTTCACCTCGGCGGGGCTGAGGACCTCGCCCGCGGTGTGCATGACGTAGTCGACCTGCTGGTTGTAGACGCTGGTGCCGCCCGCGTGGGCGGCGGTGTCGATGAACCAGAGGTTGAAGTTGATCGACATGGGGGTCTCCGGGTAGTACTTCCCGGAGTGGTCGGCGACGAGCGCGCCGTCCACGTAGTACTTGACGTGGCCGCCGGAGACGGTGAAGACGAGGTCGTGCCAGCCGTTGTAGCTCTGGCGCTGGTTGTTGTTGACGTTGTCGGCGACCCAGGGCTCGGCCTGGTAGGTCTCCCAGGTGGTCTCGTAGAGGATGTTGGAGGTCTCGCCCCAGCCGCCGTTGGGGAGGTACTCGAAGTCGATCTCGCCGTAGTCGGGGTCCATGGGCGCGTCGAGCGGGGTGATGGTGAAGAACGTCTCGACGAGGTGGTCGCCGTCGGTGCCGCTCACGGGGGCGTCGGCGAACTTGACGCGGGCGGCGTAGGTGCCCTCGAAGAACTTCTGCTGGTGGAAGAGTTCGGCGTGGCTGGTGCCGCCGCCGGTGCCGTCGGTGGCGGCGCGCAGTTGCAGCGACTTCGCGCCGTCCACGGTGGGGAACGAGACGTTGCTCGCGGGCCAGGCCGCGCCGGGGACGCCGGGGCCTCCGGCGTTGGTGCGGACGGTCCAGCCGCGGGCGGCGATGTCGGGGTCGGCGGAGGAGTCGTAGGCGAAGTCGTCGAAGAGGACGCCGTCGCAGGCGGCGGGCTCGGCGGCGTCGGCGGTGCGGTCCGCGTAGGTCGCGGTGGCCGTTCCCGCCGCCGCGAGGGCGAGGGCCGCCGCGGCGACGCCGATGAGGCGCCTGCGCGGGGTGCGGATGGTGGTCATGGAGAGCTCCCTTTCTGGTCGAACTCGTGTCGCACGGATCGGAGGGACGGGTCAGCGGACCGCCCCGGCGGTGAGGCCGGCGCGGATCTGCCGTTGGAACAGGACGTAGGCCGCCAGGACGGGGAGGATCGCGATGACGAGTCCGGCGAAGAGGCCGGAGAAGTCGCTGCGGTAGCCCTGGCTGACGGCGAGGGCGGCGAGGCCCTGGGCGAGGACGTAGCGGTCGGGGTCGGGGTTGAGGACGAGGGGCAGCAGGTACTGGTTCCACAGGCCGAGGAAGTTGAAGATGCCGACCGAGACCATGCCGGGGCGGGCCATGGGGAGCATGACGCGGAAGAACACCCCGGCGTGGGAGCAGCCGTCGATGAACGCGGCTTCGGCTGTGGCCGTGGGGAGGCCGCGGAAGAAGGCGTGGAGGAGGAACACGGTGAAGGGCAGGGCGTAGGCGGCGTACACGAGGATGAGCCCGTGGTAGGTGCCGAGGAGGCCGAGCTGGTCGACGACGAAGAACAGGGGGACGAGGGCGAGGAACACGGGGAAGAGCATCCCGGCGACGAGTCCGAAGTAGATGACGCGGTTGCCGGGGAAGTCGTAGCGGGCGAGGCAGTATGCGGTCAGGGCGCCCAGGAGCATGACGAGGACGAGGGCGCCGCCGACGACGATGAGGGTGTTGAGCAGGTAGCGGCCGATGTGGGCCTCCTGCCAGGCGCGGACCCAGTTGCCCCACTGCGGGGACGCGGGAAGGGACCAGGGGCTGGCGAAGATCTCGGCGTCGGTCTTGAGGGAGGAGAGCACGGCCCACGCGAGCGGGAGGGTCACGAGGAGGGCCCAGACGGCGAGGACGACATGGAGCAGCGAGTCCGAAAGGCGGGTCTTCATGCGAGTTCCACCCGCTCTCTTCTGGTGGCGCGCAGGGCGAGCGCGGTGAGCGTCAGGGTGATGAAGAAGAGGGTGACGCCCATGGCGGAGGCGTATCCGAACTCGCCGTAGGTGAACGCGGCGCGGTAGAGGGTGAGGCCGACGACCTCGGTGGCGTTGTCGGGGCCGCCGGGGCCCACGGTCATGATCTGGACCAGCGCGAACCCGTCGAGGGCGAGGATGCCGAGGTAGACGAAGGCGGTCTGGACGCTGTCGCCGACGAGCGGGAGGGTGATGCGGCGGAACACGGTGAACCGTCCGGCGCCGTCGAGGACGGCGGCTTCGACGACATCGGTGGGGACGGATTCCATTGCGGCGGTGAAGAGGACGACGTAGAAGCCGACGGCGGACCAGATCATGACGGCGGTGACGGCGGCCAGGGCGGTGGCGGGGTCGGCGAGCCAGGCGCGTTCGAGCGAGTCGAGGCCGACGGCGCCGAGGAGGCCGTTGAGGAGCCCGTCCCCGGGCGTGTAGACGAACTGGAAGAGGACGCCGAGGATCGCCACGGACAGGAGCTGCGGGAAGAAGTAGACGATGCGGTAGAGCCCGGAGCCTCGCACGCCGCGGCGCTTCGTGCCGCCGCCGAGCGTGAGGCAGGCGGCGAAGAACAGGGCGAGGGCGATCACGGCGGTCGGGACGATGAGGAGCATGATCCCGTTGTTGCGAAGGGCCGCAAGGAACAGCGGGTCGGACCAGAGGTCGGCGAAGTTCGCGAGGCCCACGATCCGGGCTTCGGCCGACAGGCCGTCCCAGTCGGTGAGGGCCAGGTAGAACGCCTGGGCGTAGGGCGAGACGACGAAGACGCCGTAGAGCAGGAGGGGCGGCGCGAGCGCCCCGATCAGGAACCGGTACCTGCCGTGTCGCATGGCCGCCCCCGCTCAGCGCTCGTACTTGACGACGGAGTCGTCGGCGGCGACGGCGTCAGCGGCGGCCTGGATGCGGTCGGCCCAGGTCTCGGGGTCGGCGCGCCCGGCGAGGAGTTCGCCGGTGGCGGTGTCCACTTCGACCGCGAGCTCGGGGTACCAGGTGCGGTACCTGTAGCCGAAGACGTGCTCTCCGGCGGTGTCGAGCGCGGCGGCGACGGAGGCGAGGCCCGGCGAGAGGTCGAGGCCGTCGGTGGCGCCCTTGACGACCGGCATGGCCTTCGCGGACTCGGCGAAGCCGCGGGCGACCTCGGTCGAGAAGAGGCAGCGGAGGTATTCGAGGCCGCCGCGGGGGTTGAGGGCCTGGGCGGGGACGAGGAACGACTCGCTGCTGGAGCCCTGGACGGCGCCGTACGGGAGGGTGTCGGCGGCGGTGAGGGCGGGGACGGGGGCCATCGCCATGTCGAAGCCCTCGGGGGTGACGTCCTGCTGCTCGCCCTCGATCCAGGACCCGCACGGGATGAACGCGGCCTGCCCGGTGCACCAGGCGTTCTGGGCTTCGGTGTGGGAGAGCCCCTCGGAGCCTTCGAGGATGTGGCCGCCGGTGACGAGGGCGTGGATCGCCTCGGCGGCGGCGAGGACGCCGTCCTGGCGCCACGCGTCCGGTTCGAGGTTGTCGATGGCGTAGACGAGGTCGAGGCCGCCCGCTTTGGCGGCGAGGGACTGGAGCGGGTCCATCATGTACTCGGGGTATTTGCCCTGCCAGGTCCACGGCGCGATCCCGGCGCCCTTGATCTCGCCGCAGAGGGCGAGCATGTCGTCCCAGGTGGCCGGGGCGGTCCAGCCGTGCTGCTCGAAGAGGCTGCGGGAGTACCAGATCCCCCAGACCACATAGGAGTAGTTGAGGAAGCCCGCGGTGCCGTCGAGGGTGCCGTCCTCGACGACGCCGGGCAGCAGCAGGTCGCGGACCGCGACGGCCGGATCGTCGAGGCTGGGGGCGTCGAGCAGGTCGGCGAGGTCGGTGAGCTGGCCCGCGGCGGCGAGCGCGGCGATGTCGAGGCGCCCGGCGCCGGTGTTGTCGACGACGTCCGGCGGCTCGCCGGACACGAAGCGGGGCTGGAGGACCTCGCCGACCTTCTGGAGCCCTTCGTGGGTGACGGCGGCACCGGGGTGGCGCTCCTCGTAGAGGGTGACGGCGTGCTGGGTGTACTCGGAGCCGAAGCCGCCGTCGAAGACGACCACTTCGAGGTCGGCGCCGTCGGGGACGCCGAGCGGGTTGTCGTCGGTGACGGCGCCGGTGGCCTGCTCGGCCGGGCCGTCGCCGCCCGCGGTGACGCAGCCGGAGAGCACGGCCGATGCACCAGCCATTGTGGAGAGTTGCAGGAGGGCGCGACGGGAGGAGCGGACGTCCATGAGGGGCCTTTCGCGAGGTCGGAGGGGTTGGGGCAGAACGGCTAAGGCATGTCGGGTCAGGCGGTGCGGCGGATGCGCCCGGCGTAGCGGGCTTCGAGCGAGAGGTTGTGGTCGTCGCCGCCGGGGATGTTGGCGGACAGGTAGACCGGGGGCGTGTGCCCGGCGTCGATGAGGCGCTGCACGGCCTCGCCGACGACCATCTGGGCGAGCACGGCCGAGGTCACGGAGGAGACCGCGCCGACCGCGCCGCCGCCGGGCAGCGGCATCGCGGCGTCGCCGTAGGGCGCGCCGTTGTCGAGCACGACATCGGCGATCTCGCTGAGGCGCTTGCCGGACGGGTGCCGCGAGGGGGTCTTGGTGCTGTGCTCGGCGGAGGTGAAGGCGATCAGGGGGTGGCCCTTGTCCTTCACGAGGAGCGCGAGTTCGACGACCACGCCGTTGATGCCGGAGTTCGAGGCGACGGCGAAGACGTCGGCGGGTTCGGTCGGCACGGTTTCGAGGAGGCGGCGGGCCACGTCGGGGTCGCGCTCCAGGAACGGGTCCGCGAGCACCTCCAGCGGCTCGCCGCCCGCGAGGACCAGGTCCCGCAGCGCGATCTTGTTGGAGGGCACCAGGCCTCCGGCGCGCCCGGCCAGCTCCATCGCGAGGGCCTCGGAGTGCCCGGACCCGAACGCCTGGAGCACGCCGCCCGCACTGATCGAGTCGGCGATGAGCCGCGCGGCCTCGGCGACGGCGTCGGCCTGCCGCTCCCCCACGCGGCGGATCGTCTCGGTCGCGAGGTCGAGGTAGGCCGCGCCGGTGATGCGCGCGGGGGCGGGTTCGATGGTCACTGGTCCTCCTGGGATCGGTTGCGCCGATTGCGGTTCGGCTCGTCGGCGAAGCGGTGGGCCTGCACGGCCCTGGCGGTCACTTCGAACGCCTCGGTGGTGCGCTCGTAGGTGCGCTGCGCGACGGCCACGTAGATGAGGTCGAGGACCAGGAGCTGCGAGTGCAGCGCCGAGAGCGCGGCGAGGCGGAACGTCGTCTCGCGCACGGCGGTCGTGAGCACCACGTCGGCGGCTTGCGCCATCGGCGAGCGGTCGAACGAGGTCACCGCGACAGTGAGGGCGCCCTGCTCGCGGGCCTCGGCGAGGACCTCGACGACCTCGCGGGTGCGGCCCGAGTGCGACAGGCCGATCGCCACGTCCCCGGGGCGCAGGAGCGCCGCGTTGGTGAGCGCGGTGTGCGTGTCGGGCCGGAACCAGCAGGGGATGCGGATGCGCTCCAGGCGGAACGCCAGTTCCCTTGCGGCCGTGCCGCTGCTGCCCAGGCCCACGAGCTCGACGCGGCCCGCCTCGGCGACGGCCCCGGCGACCCGGTCGATCCGGTCGAGGTCGAGGCGCGAGGCGGTCTCCTGGATCGCGCGGGAGTCGGCGCTGGCGACGACCCCCAGGACCCGGTCGAGCGGGTCGCCCGGCTCGATCTCGCGGTCGATGTCGGTCTCCCAGCGGGCCTGCTCGGCGCGGCCCCCTTCGGCGGCGAGGGCCACGCGCAGTTCGGCGTACCCGGAGAAGCCGAGGACGCGGCAGAAGCGGGTGACCGTGGCCGTGGAGGTCCCGGCGCGGTCGGCGAGGTCCGCGATGGACGCCCGTGCCGCGCCGTCCGGGTCCTCCAGGATCCGCGTCGCGACCCGTTGCAGCGCATCGGGAAGCGTCGCGAGCTCCGTCCGGAGGCGCCCGACCACGCTCTGGTTCCGCACCGTCGTCACTGGAGAATTCCTTTCATTGAAGTTTCCTTATGAAGAAAATTACGATGAACACGCCGCCAAGTCAACGCTTCAGAAGAATAAATTTCACCACGGCGCACGGAAAGGGCGCCCGGGCCGGGGTCCGGGCGCCCGCGGAAGGTGGTCAGGAGGCGGGGAACGCGACGTCGAAGGACACCAGGAAGACCGCGACGGCGGCGGCGTAGCAGGCGACGAGGAGCGCGATCCCCGTGACGAGCCTGGTGCGGGTGCGGGCGAAGCGCCATCGCTGCCAGACGACGGTGAGCCCGAAGCAGGCCGCGACCGCTACGGCGACCGCCCGCGCCGGCGGCGTGCCGACCGAGCCGAAGGCGGCGGCGCAGAGGACGGCGACGACGAGTCCGGCGGCGAGCGCCAGCACCAGGCGGATCGGGCCGCGCAGGGACTGGGGGCGCGCCGCGGCGGCACCGCGCACCGGCTGCGAGAGAGTGGACATGCGCTGACTCCTTCTTCAATTAGCGGGGCTCCGCGAGGTGGGCGCGGGCCTGTCGAGCACATCGAGGCAACTCGATGTGCTGGTGATCACACTGCCTCGGTGCGAGGGTGATTGTCAAGGCCCCCAGGGGGTGCGAAGTGACCGGGTTCGCGGAATCAGGGCAGTGGCGAGTCCGTCTATGCTGGACGTTCCGGCGCGAGACAGGAGTCCGCCATGCGAGCCGTCGTCCAGCATCGATACGGGAGCCCCGACCAGATCGGACTGGGCGAGCTCCCCCGCCCCGAGCCCGCGGAGGGCGAGGTGCTCGTCAAGGTCAGGGCCGCGTCGCTCAACGGCTCGGACCGCGAGAACCTCGCCGGGAGCCCGTTCTACGCCAGGCTCGGCGGGCTGCGCGCTCCGCGGAGACCCGTGCCGGGGTCCGATGTGGCGGGTGTGGTCGAAGCGGTCGGGAGCGCCGTCACCGAGTACGCGCCCGGCGACGAGGTCTTCGGGGAGCTGCTGGGGTACCGAGGCGGTCTTGCCGAGTACGTGGCGACGCCGCCGGCGCTCCTCGCCCGCAAGCCCGCCCGGTTGTCCTTCGTGGATGCGGCGGCGATTCCGCAGGCGGGCTGCATCGCGCTCAAGGCGACCGCGGGAATCAAGGGCGGCGAGAATGTGCTCGTCAACGGCGCGGGCGGAGCCGGGGGCGCGATGGTCATCGGTCTCGCCAAGCACTTCGGCGCCGAGGTGGCCGCGGTGGACCGGGCCGACAAGGCGGACTACCTGCGGCGCGTCGGGGCCGATGACACCATCGCGTTCGAGGACGAGGACTGGGCCGACCGGCACGGGGCCTATGACCGGGTCGTGGACCTGGTGGGGCACCGCTCGCCGTTCCGCGTGCAGCGGGCGCTGCGCCCCGGCGGCCGGTACCTCATGGTCGGCGGGCACGCGCGGATCCTCCTCGCGGTACTCCTCGCCGGACCCGCCGCGGGGATCGGGTCCCGGAAGCGGGTCCGGGTGCTCGCGGTGCCGCAGTCGCGGGCCGAGCTCGAAGCGGTGACGGCCTTCGTGCTCGACGGCGCGGTCGCGCCCGTCATCGACAGGGTGTACCCGCTCGCGGAGGCGCCCGCGGCGTTCCGGCGGCTCGCCGCCGGGGACAATCAGGGGAAGGTCGTCGTGGAGGTCGCGTGAGGTCGCTAGTCTGAGCACCCGTGCGCGACAAGGAGACGACGATGGCAGGCGACCGGATCGCGATCGTGTGGAACCCGTCGAAGACCGCACGCGAGGACCTGCGCAAGGCCCTTCCCGCGACCGACGCGGCGCTCACGTGGCACGAGACGAGCCCCGACGACCCGGGCCGCGGCGCCACCGACGAGGCGCTCCGGACCGGGGCCGACGTGGTCGTGGCCGCGGGCGGCGACGGGACCGTGCGGGCCGTCGCCGAGCGGCTCGCCGCGACCGGCGCGCGGGCCGAGCTCGGGATCGTCCCGATGGGGACCGGGAACCTCCTCGCGCGGAACCTCGGCGTGCCGCTCAACAACCTCGCGAAGGCCATGGAGCGCGCGTTCGACGGCCGGGCCGCGGCGATCGACCTCGGCTGGGTCGAGGCCGACGTGGACGGCGAGGCCGTGCGCAGTGCGTTCGCCGTGCTGCTGGGCTTCGGGATCGACGCGCACATGATCGCCGAGACCGACGACGACCTCAAGAGCCGCGTCGGCTGGCTGGCCTATGTGGAGTCGCTGGGGCGGGCGGTGAACGCGACCGAGGTCGTGGACATCGACCTCGCGGTGGACGGCGGCGCCCCCGAGCGCACTTCCGGGCACACGCTGCTCGTCGGCAACTGCGGGACCCTCCAGGGCGGCATCCGGCTGCTCCCCGACGCCGACCCCACGGACGGCGAGCTGGACCTGCTGCTGCTCAGCGCCGAAGGCGTGGGGCAGTGGATCGACACGCTCCGGTCCTTCGTGTGGGACAACGGGGTCCGACGCCTCATCACCGGACAGGACCGGGCCGCCAGCGCCGACACGGCGGAGCACGGGCGGGCGCGGACCCTGTCGGTGGAGCTGTCGCGGCCGCTCATGCTGGAGGTCGACGGCGACGACCTCGGCGAGACCGCGTCGTTCGCGGTCTCGGTGCAGGAGCGGGCGGTCCGGGTGCGCTAGCGGCCGGGGGCGGCGACTGAGGCGCGGGAGACGAACTCGGTGGGGAGGTTGAGCTCGGCGCCGCTGGCGTCGCCTTCGATGGCACCCAAGAGCTTCGAGACGGCGCGGGAGCCCATGTCGCCCCAGGAGCAGCGGACGGTGGAGAGCGCGGGCGCGGACAGGTCGGCGCCGAAGATGTCGTCGAAGCCGATGAGGCTCAGGTCGCGGGGGACGGCGACGCCGTGCTGCTGGCAGGCGCCGATGAGGCCGAGGGCGATGAGGTCGTTGTAGGCGAGGACGGCGGTGACGTCGGCGGCCATGACGTCGGCGAACGCCTCGGTGCCGCCTTCGCGGGTCGGCGCGGAGGACTGGATCTCCACGATGGACATGCCGCGGTCGACGGCGAGGTCGTGGGCGGTCACCCACTTCATGCCGTTCATCCAGGAGGCCTCGGGCCCGGCGAGGTAGGCGATGCGGCGGTGGCCGAGGCCGTGGAGGAGGTCGAGGGACTCGACCATGCCGGGCTGCACGTCGGGGGCGACGGAGGGCACGCCGGGGACGGGGCGGTTGACGGCCACGATCGGCTTGGCGGCGGCCAGTTCCTGGATCTGGGCGTCTTCGAGGCGGGAGGCGACGAGGAGGAGGCCGTCGACGGCGATCTGGAGGCGCTCGGCGGTGGAGCGTTCGAGTTCGGGCGACTCCTGGGAGTCGGCGAAGATGAGCATCGTGTCGTGCTCGCGGGCGATCCGCTCGGCGCCGCGTACCAGGTCGAAGTAGACGGGGTTGGTGAGGTCGGAGACGAGGAGGCCGAGGGTGCCGGTCTTGCCGGTGGGGAGGGCGCGGGCCATCGGGTTGGTGCGGTAGCCGAGGTCGGCGGCGGCCTCGCGGATGCGCTGCTCGGTGCTGGCGCTGACGCGGCCGGGCTGGTTGAGGGCCCGGGAGACGGTCGAGGGGTTGACGCCGGTGATGCGCGCGATGTCGTAGATGGTCGCGGGGGTCTTGCCCTTCGCCGCCGGACGGCGCTTGTCGCCCACGGCTCCCCCTTCGGATCGTCGATCGCCGCACGTGGGTGCGAGCACCGGCTGGACTGACTGAATCATAGGAGTCTATTTCAAGTTCCGTTGACCGGGGAGGCGCGGGAGCCGCGGGAGCGCTGGTGGGGACGGACGCGGCCGGTCCGGTGGCCGGTGTTTCGGGCCCTGCTCTGCGGGCGATCCGGCGTGACGGGGTTGCGTTCCCGTCCGGGCCGGTGTTACGGTGGAAACGTTTCCGTCATGGAAACGATTCCATGAGAATGGAATCCATGACCGCAGAGGAACCACAGAGAGGTGGCACCGTTGGCCACGATCAAGGACGTCGCGGCGCGGGCCGGGGTGGCCGTCGGCACCGCCTCCCGGGTGCTCAGCGGCAGCCCGCAGACCTCCCCCGACTCGCGCAGCCGCGTGCTCGCCGCCGCCGCCGAACTCGGCTACATCGCCAACGGCCCGGCCCGCTCCCTGCGCCGCGCCCGCACCGACGTCCTCGGGCTCCTCGTCTCCGACATCCGCAACCCGTTCTTCTCGGAGCTCGCCCACGCGGCCGAGCAGGAGGCGCGCGCCCACGGCTACACGGTGATCCTCGCGAACGCCAACGAGGACGCGGCGCAGGCGGACGCCGTGCTCGACGTCTTCGCCTCGCAGCGCATCGACGGGCTCCTGCTGTCGCCGCAGGGCCCCAAGACGCCGCGCCTGGAGGCGCTGCTCGCCTCGGACCTGCCGATCGTGCTGCTCAACCGGTCGATCGAGGGCGTTGACGCGCCGCTGTACGGCACCGACAACGCGGGCGGCGTGGCCCAGGCGCTCAAGTGGCTCCAGCGCCGCGGGCACCGCGACGTCGCCTTCATCGGCGGCCCGGAGACGTTCTCGACGGGCGCGGAGCGCCACGACGCCTACCTGGCCGGGCGCGAAGCGCACGGGATCTGCACCGACGACGCCCTGGTCGACGCGGGCGACTTCCTCGCCGACGGCGCCGCCGAGGCGATGCTCCGCATCCTCGACCGCGGGGCGCTCCCGACGGCGGTCTTCGGCGCCAACGGCCAGACCACGCTCGGCGCCATGCGCGCCGTCCACGAACGGCTCGGCGCCGAAGCGGCCTCGCTCATCGAGTTCGTGTCCTTCGACGACGTCGAATGGTTCGCCTTCATGTCCCCGCCCGTGAGCGCGGTGAAGAACGACGCCCCCGAGATCGGCCGCGCCGGAGTCCGCGGCCTCCTCGCCCTCATCAACGGCGGCACCGCAACTCCGCAGCGCATCGCCACCACCTTCATCGACCGCTCCGCGGGAAGTGCCGCATGACCGACCGCAGCCCGAATCCCGACACCGCGGACCGCCGCCGCGCGGTGCGCACCCCTGCGGCCGCTTCGTCGCACGACCTCCTCGCATCACGACCGCGCGGTCTCGCAGACCGCGGCCGCGCAGCGTCGACTCGCGCCGTCGCACTGCTCGCCACCGGCCCGGCCGGAGGTGCCGCATGAGCGCCCCGATCGCGCCCTCGTCGTCCGCTACCGCGGACGGTCGCCGGCGCACCCGTGTGCTCGTGGTCGGCAGCGTCAACATCGACGATGCCGTTCGCGTGCAGCGGTTCCCCGGGCCCGGGGAGACCGTGGGCGCGCGGTCGGCGGACACCGCGCTCGGCGGGAAGGGCGCCAACCAGGCCGTCGCCGCGGCCCGGGCCGGGGCCGAGGTGCGGATGGTCGGGGCCGTCGGCGCGGGCGACGGCGGTCCGCTGCTCGCGGCGCTCGATGCCGACGGGGTCGGCACTGTGGGCGTCGCGCGCCTGGACGGCGTCCCGTCGGGCCGCGCGTTCGTGTTCATAGACGATGCGGCCGAGAACTCGATCGTCGTCGTCGCGGGGGCGAACCGCGCGATTCCGGATGCGGCCGTTCAGGAGGCGTGCCGGACGCTCGGCCCCGGCGACGTGGTGCTGCTCCAGAACGAGGTCCCGGCGGCGACCTCCCGACTCGCCGCGGGACTGGCCCGCGAGGCGGGCGCGGCGGTCGTCTGGAATGCGGCTCCGGCACCGGAGTCCTCAGAGGAACTGGTCGATGGGCATGACCTCCTGCTGGTGAACGAGCACGAACTCGGACGACTCGCAACGCTACTCGGCGCGACCGACATCCCCCCGGCCCTGAATTCGAACAGCGGCACCCGACCGGCCGCGGTCCCGCGGACCGGTTCCGAAGGGACCGCGCCGATCCGGCCGACCGGAATCGAAACGCCGGTGGACCGGCTGGTCGCCGCGGTCGCCGCGGCGACCGGGGCCGACGTCATCTGCACGCTCGGCGCCGAAGGCGCGGTGTACCGCGTCGGCGGCGCCACAGGACGCGCCGAGGCCCGCCGGGTCGAGGCCGTCGACACCACCGCAGCGGGCGACACGTTCGCCGGCTACTTCGCGGCGCTCGCCGAGCTGCCGCTGCGCGAACGGCTCCGGCGCGCCCTCGACGCCGCGTCGCTCGCGGTCACCCGACCAGGGGCCTCCGCCTCGATCCCGCACCGGGACGAGGTCCGGCGACTCGCCGCCGAGAGGCTTACCGCCGCAACAGAAAGGAACACCACTCGATGAGGATCGCGCTCGGAGCCGACCACGCCGGCTTCCCCATGAAGGACACCGTCCGCCAGGTGATCGAGGGCCTGGGGCACGAGGTCCTCGACTGCGGCACCGGCAGCACCGAGCCCGTCGACTTCCCGGACATCACGCAGGACACCTGCCGTCCGGTCCAGGACGGGCGCGCCGACCGCGCGATCCTCGTGTGCGGCACCGGCCAGGGCGCGGTCATGGCCGCGAACAAGCTCAGCGGCATCCGCTGCGGGCTCGCCCACGAGCCGTACTCCGCGCACCAGGCCGTCGAGCACGACGACGCGAACGCGATCGCCATGGGCGCCTGGCTCGTCCCCCACGCGCTGATCCCCGACATCGTGCGCGAGTTCCTCGGCGCCGTCTTCGACGACGACGAGGACACGCGCCGCCGCGTCGCCAAACTCAACGCCCTCGACTGACCTGCCCGCCCATCCGCTCCCGGCACCGATCAAAGGAGATCCCCCGCATGACCCAGACAGCGACCGCCCCCATACGCAGCCCGCTCGGCTCGAAGGACCGCGTCAAGACCGCCATCGCGGCGGCCGCGGGCACCAGCGTCGAGAACTACGACTTCATCGCCTACGGCACGGCCGCCGCGCTGTACTTCGGCCCGGTGTTCTTCCCGTCCGAGGACCCCTTGACGAGCACGCTCCTCGCGTTCGCGACCCTCGCGGTCGGCTTCGTCATGCGCCCCCTCGGCGGCGCCGTCGGCGGGTACCTCGGCGACCGCTACGGCCGCAAGCCCGTCCTCGTCGGCGCCATGATCGTCATGGGCGCCGCGACCTTCGCGATCGGCCTCATGCCGACGTACGCGCAGATCGGCGTCGCCGCCCCGATCATCCTCACCGCCGTCCGCATGGTCCAGGGCCTCGCGTTCGGCGCCGAATGGGGCGGCGCGATCACCATGGCGTACGAGCACGCGCCGTGGCACCGCCGCGGCATGTTCGCCGCGATCCCCCAGTCGGGCAACCCGCTCGGCATCGCCCTCGCGAGCGGCATGTTCGCGTGGAGCGCGACCCTGGAAGGCGACTGGCAGTGGCGCACGCCGTTCCTGTTCAGCGCCGTCCTCGTCATCGTCGCGCTCATCGTGCGCTCCCGCCTCTCGGAGTCCCCCGAGTTCCAGGAGGCGCAGGCCGCCGGGAAGACCGAGAAGAACCCGTTCATCGCGACGTGGCGCGACGACTGGCGCGGCATCCTCCGCGTCATCGCCCTGCGCGTCGTCGAGTCGTTCGCGTACTACTCGACCGCCACGTACCTGCTGAACTACATCTCCGAGCGCGAACCGGACCTGCGGCCCGTCGCGCTCGGCGCGATCACCGCCGCGAGCATCACCGCCATCGCCGTGACGTTCCTGGCCGGCACGCTCACCGACCGGATCGGCAGGCGCCCCGTCTACATCGCCGGGTGCATCGCGGCCGCGGTCTTCGCGTTCCCCATGTACCTCTTGACGAACGACGGCGAGCCGGCGCTCGTGGTCGCGGTGTTCGTCATCGGCATCGGCCTCATCCACGCGTCCCTCACCGGCACGCAGGGCTCGCTGCTGACCGAGCAGTTCCGCACGGCCACAAGGACCTCCGGCGCCTCGCTCGGGTACCAGATCGCCGCCGCGCTCGGCGGGTTCGCGCCGCTCCTCGCGGCCGCGCTCGTCGGGGAGTTCGGCTGGCCCGGCGCGTCGATGCTGTACCTGTTCGCCGCGCTCGTCGGCCTGGTCGGCATCCTGCTGACGAAGGAGACGTGGGGCCGCGAGGAGCGCGCCCGCGTGAACGAACTCGTCGCCAAGGCCCGCAGAGGATTAGAAACGGGCTCCGGAGGGCATCCCTGCCCTTCGGAGCACCGATGTGCATCGACGGACGACAAGCGCCCCGGCCGATCAGCATGCGGGAGGACGACGATGATCGAAGTACAGCAGGCACAGCGACAGAAGCAGAGCGGATCCGGCGAGTACGCCCACCTGGAGCCGCTGTTCGCCGAACTGGCGGGACTCGACCAGGACGACCCGCGGTGGTCGGAGGTCAGGGACCGGCTCGTGACCGGATACCTGCCATTGGCGGAGCACATCGCGAGGCGCTTCTCCGGCAAGGGGATCGCCAAGGACGACCTGATCCAGGTCGCGTCGGTGGGCCTCATCCACGCCGTGGACCGCTTCGACCCCGGCAAGGGCTCCGACTTCCTCTCGTTCGCCGTCCCCACGGTCATGGGCGAGGTCCGCCGCCACTTCCGCGACACCACCTGGCCCATGCGCGTCCCCCGCCGCCTCCAGGAACTGCGCCTCAGCATCAACCGCGCCTCCCCGGAACTCTCGCAGCGCCTCGGCCGCCCGCCGACGGAGGCCGAGCTCGCCGCGCACCTCGGCATCACCGAGAAGGAGGTCCTCGAAGGACTCGAAGCGCGCCAGGCGTACCGGCCGGTCTCGCTCGACGAGTCCCCGTTCGAGGACGACGGCCGGCTCCCGCTGGCCGAGACCCTGGGCGACGAGGACGCCGCACTCGCGCTCATCGAAGAGCACGAGTCGCTGGCGCCGCTCATCCAGGAGCTTCCCGAGCGCGAGCGCAAGATCCTGGCGCTGCGCTACTTCGGCGACATGACGCAGACGCAGATCGCCCAGGAGGTCGGCATCTCGCAGATGCACGTCTCCCGGCTGCTGAGCCGCACCCTCGGCGGGCTCAGGGAGGAATTCGCCGAGTCCATGGAGGCCTGACGGGAACAGGGACCGCCGACCGCATCGCGACGCTTGCCCCGGAGTGTCCGAAGCCATAGCATGAGGTCGGCGATATCCCTTCTGCCGTAAGGAGATCCATGACCCTCCACAGAGTAATCGGAGCGAGGCGACGGGGCCGGTTCGCGATGCTCGGCCTGGCCGCGGCGAGCCTCCTGGCGGTCGCCGCGGTCACCGTCCCCGCCCATGCCGAGAACGCGGACGCCGCGTTCCAGGTCGGCGTCACCCACGAGCGCCTCAGCGCCGACTGGTGGGGCGAGGAGCAGGCCGTGGAGGACGCGCGGGAGATCCTGAGCGGCGTCGGCCCCCTGCAGAACCAGCACCTCATGGGCTTCGGCGCCGAGAACCCCTGGCCCGACCCGGATTCGAGCGCCCGCGAGTGGGGCAGCCTCGACGAGCGCATGGACCTCATCGAATCGACCGAGGGCGTCCCGGTCATGACCCTCTGCTGCGCGCCCGGCTGGATGACCCCCTCCGGCGAGGACTGGCCCGAGCACTACGAGGCGCCGCAGCCGGAGTTCTACGACGAGTACGCGCAACTGTCGGCCGAGGCCGCCGCGAAGTACCCGCAGGTGAAGTACTTCCAGGTGTGGAACGAGTTCAAGGGCTTCTGGAACGACGACCTCAACCGGTGGGACTACGAGGGCTACACCGAGCTGTACAACCTGGTGTACGCCGCCGTCAAGGAGGTGCGGCCCGACGCCCTGATCGGCGGGCCGTACGTGTCGCTCAACAGCTTCCAGGACTGCACCCACGACTGCTCGGACCTCCAGGGCGCCTGGGGCACCGCCGACCAGCGCGACCTCGATGCGATGGAGTACTGGCTCGCGAACGCCGACGGCGCCGAGTTCTTCACCGTCGACGCGTGGTCGTCCACGAACGACGGCCACCACCCGGGGACGGCGGGCACGTACGAGAAGTTCCGCGACGTCACCGAGTGGATCACCGCGCGCACCGACCTGCCGGTGTGGTGGTCGGAGTTCTACGCGCCCGCGTCGGCCGCCGACGAGTCGAGCTCGGTGGCGCTCATGCGCGCCGCGATCGAGGGCATGCGCGACGGCGGCGCTTCGGTGGCGTTGCTGTGGAGTCCCGAGTGCCAGTCGGAGCTGCCGTGCCTGTGGACGCCCACGAGCGAGGAGGGCGGCGGGCAGCCGACAGAGTACGTGCCGCTCATCCAGGAGTTCTCAGCCCGCTAATCGAACACGGACCGGCCCCGCGCTGCACGGCGCGGGGCCGTTTCCTTACGGCGCTTCGGCAGCCGCTACCGCGACGGCCACGCCGTCGAGGAGCAGATCGAGGCCGAACGCGAAGTCCTGCTCGCCGGTGTCCTCCCCCGTGTCCTCCAGGAGCCCGCCGCTGAAGAGCGCGGCGGCGTCGGGGAAGCGCTCGGGGTCGACCAGGCGGGCCATCGCGCGCCCGTACTCGCGCTCGGCGGCGGCCTGGTCCATGCCCGTGCCCTCGCGTCCGCGCGCGAGGGACTGGGCGAGCTGCGCGGCGCTGAGGACGTAGCCGCTGACGATCATGATCGCGCCGACTTTCGCGCCCCAGTCGAGGCGGGTCGGGCGCATCGTGCGGAGCCCGGCGTCGAACCAGTCGATCCCGTTGGGGCCGTTCGGCGGTCCCGAGGGCTGGACCTCCGTGAGCCAGGGATGGGCGTCGAGGACGGCCAGCTGCTCGACCGCCCACAGCCGCAACCGCTCGCGCCACGGCCCGGTGCCCGCGAGGGACGCGGGGACGGGGCCCTGGGCGGCGTCGCGCATGAGGTCGAGGAGCTCGTCCTTGGAGCCGACGTGGCGGTAGAGCGACATCTTGGTCACGTCGAGGGCCTCGGCAACGCGCGGGAGCGTCACGGCCGCAATGCCTTCGCGGTCGGCCAGGGCCACTGCGGCGTCGACGACCGTGCCGACGTCGAGCCGGGCCGGGCGGCCCCGCTTCGCATCGGGTGTGATGCGCCACAGCCGCGCCAGCTCCTGCGGCACGCGCTCCTGGTCCATGGCCTGGCCGACCTCCATTCTGCTCGCGGGGACGCGGGGGGCCATCATCGCACACCCCATTAGTGTCCCTCGTATAGTATCCTTCAGACACTAACTCGATCCACCGAACGAAGGAATCGACATGACCACCCCGACCGCCACCGCCCCGCCCCGGCCCGGCACCGCCCGCGGCCCCGTCCGCCAGGGCGAGCGGGCCCTCGCGCCCGACCTCGCCCGCGGCGCCATGCTCCTGCTCATCGCCCTCGCCAACAGCGCCGGGTACTTCCTCGCCAGCGCCCCCGGCGTCGAGCTGCACCCGCAGGGCTTCGAGCGCGTCTACAACCTCCTCATGGTCGAGCTCGTGCACGCCCGCGCGTTCCCGCTGTTCGCCCTCCTCTTCGGCTACGGCCTGGTGCAGCTCTCGCGCCGCCAGGAGCAGTCCGGGGCCTCGCCGCGGCAGGTGCGGAACGTGCTGCTGCGCCGCGGCGCGGCGCTGTTCCTCTTCGGCGCCGTGCACGGCGTGCTGCTCTACTCCGGGGACTTCCTCGGCGCGTACGGCCTCATCTGCATCCTCTTCACGCTCCTGCTGCTCCAGCGCTCGGAGCGCGTGCACCGCTTCGCGCCCTGGTACCTCGCGGTCGGCGGCGCGTACACGCTCGTCCTGGCGGCGCTGGCCGTCGCCGGCCTGGCGGGCGGCGGCAGCGGCGCGGCGATCCCGGTGTCCCCGTTCCCGTCCGCGACGGCGGCCACGTACCTCTCCTCGCTCGCCGAGCGGGCGGCCGAGTGGCCGGTGCACACGCTGACGGTGCTGCCGATGATCCTCATGGTGTGGGTGGGCGCGTGGGCCGCGCGGCACCGCATCCTCGAAGCGCCGCAGGAGCACCTGGCGCTGCTGCGCACCGTCGCGGTCGGCGGCCTCGCGGTGGCGCTGGCGGGCGGCCTGCCGATGGCGCTGCTGACGGCGGGCGCGATCGACATGGACGAGGCGACGGCCGGGTCTGCGAAGATGCTGTACGAGACGACCGGCTTCTTCGGCGGCCTCGGGTACGCAGCGATTTTCGGGCTCATCGCGTACGCGCTGCGCCGCAAGGAGAAGCAGGGGGTCATCGTCACGGCGGTGTCGTCGCTCGGGCAGCGGTCGCTGACGGGGTACCTGTTCCAGTCGGTGGCGTGGGTGGCGCTGGCGGCGCCGTTCGGGCTGGCGCTCGCGGAGCGCTCCGGGAGCCCGCTGCTGGTGTCGGGGCTGTGCGCGGTCCTGGTGTGGGCGTTGACGGTGGTCGCGGCCGACGTGATGCGGCGCGCGCGGTACCGGGGCCCGGCGGAGATGCTGCTGCGGCGCATGGTCTACGCCCGCAAGGCGGGCGAGCGCTGATCGCCCGCCCCTGACGAAGGTCGGGGCCTGCCGGTCGGCGGGCCCCGACCTTCGTCAGGGGCGGCTTCGGTCGTTCGACAGATGCGGGGCCAGTCGCGCCCTCCGTAGCCTCGACCGCGGAGACACCACACGCATCGGAGGCGACCATGAACACCACGGAATGGATCCGCGGCCACGCCGGGCCCCTCGGGGACCCGGGGCCGATCGTCGCGGCGGCGAAGGCGGCCTCGGTGGTCGGCATCGGCGAGAACACCCGCGAGGCGGCCGAGATCGACCGGTACCGGGTCGGCATTATTAAGGCGCTGGTCGAGGAGGCGGGGTACCGGATCATCGTGATCCCCGACAGCGCGAACGTCGCCGAGCGGATGGACGCGTACGTGCTCGGGCGGCGCTCGGACCTGGACGAGGTGGTGCGGTCGGGCTGGCTGCCGAACCGCACCGAGTCGACGGCGGAACTGCTGTCGTGGGTGCGGGCGTTCAACGAGCGCCGGGACGTGTCGCCGGTGCGGTTCGCGGGCAACGGTCCCGCGCAGGCCGAGCCCGAGGACTACGACCGGGTGGTCGCGGCGGTCGACGCCGGGACGGCGGCGGTGCTGCGGGAGCGGTACGAGGTCATCAGGACCGCGCACGACTTCAACGAGCACCTCCAGATCCACCAGGGGGTGCATCCGGGCCGCCCTTTCGCGGAGCTCGCGGGCGAGGCGCTGGAGCTGGTGCGGGCGGCGGCGCCCGGGCAGGGCACCGTAGACCTGGCCGAGCGGATCGTCTCGTTCCATGCGAACTCGGTGGCGGCGAAGCACGACTTCGCGGCGACGTCGAGGGGCATCGCCGAGCGGATCGCGAACGTGCACGAGGAGTCCGGGCAGAAGGTCGTCTACTTCGACGGCTTCGCACTGACCGGGGTGGTGCCCGATGCGGAGGTCGCGCTGAAGGCGGGCACCCGGTTCGCGACGGCCGGGAGCCTGCTGCGGGAGCGGTTCGGCGACGGGTACGTGTCGGTCCTGCTGGCGTTCGGGCACGGGGTGATCCGCGGCGGCATGCGCATCCCCGAACCGCGAGAGGGCCTGGTGGAGCGGGCGCTGTTCGACAGCGGCGTCGACGGGGCGCTGCTGCCGCTGCGGGAGGACGGCTGGCCGGGCGGCCCGGTGCGGCTGCGGATCATCGCGGGGGTCTACGACCCGGCCGCCGACGGCGATCACTCGATGGAGATCCCGGACCTGGCCGGGGCGGTGGACTATCTGGGGTTCGTCCGGACGATCACGCAGACGCGGCCGCTGCCGGGCGTGGTGGACGGCGTGACCGCCGGGGAAGGGAGGTCGTGACCACTGGGAATGGATTGTCGGATCGGGGAGACCGGAAGGGAAGGAGAGGGTTCGGCCCCGGGATGACAGGGGTCTTGTCCCCCGTGCGAGCTACGCGGAATTGTCAACTTCGCGGGGATTCGGGCGGGCGTGCCGGTCCGTAGCGTTCAGGGCAGCCGCGGCGCCCCCGCTGCGGATCTGCGAAGGAGTGCTCATGAGACTGGTATGGCAGCTCTTGGCGGTCGCGCTGATCGCCTTCCTCGGCGGTCAGGGCCTGAACGCCACCGACGGGAGTCCGTGGCTGCAACTGGCGATCGGCCTGGCGACCGCGGTGGTCGCGGTGGTCGTGTACCGGTGGGTGGTCGCGAAGACCGAGCGGCGCACGGTCGTCGAACTCGGGCGGCCGCGCGCGGTCGGCGGGACGGCGCTGGGGACGCTGCTGGGCGTGGCGATGTTCGGGTTCGTCATCGCGAACATCGCGTTCCTCGGGCACTACACGGTGGACGGCCTCGGATCGCCGGAGGGCGCGATCGGACTGGTCGGGTTCATGGCCGCGGCGGCCGTCACTGAGGAGCTGCTGTACCGCGGGGTGCTGCTGCGGATCGTCGAGGGCTGGTTCGGGACGTGGATCGCGCTCGGCTCCACGAGCGTCCTGTTCGGCCTGTCGCACCTGCTCAACCCGAACGCGACCCTGTGGGGCGCCATCGCGATCGCGATCGAGGCGGGCGGGATGCTCGGCGCGGCGTACATCGCCACGCGGCGACTGTGGCTGCCTATCGGGCTCCACTTCGGATGGAACATCGCGGCGTCGGCGATCTTCAGCACCGAGGTCTCGGGGAACGGGACCCCGCAGGGGCTCCTGGACGCCGCGACCTCCGGCCCGATCGCGATCAGCGGCGGCGACTTCGGCCCCGAGGGCAGCGGGTACGCGGTGTTCGCGGGCACGGTGCTCACCATCGTGTTCCTGTGGATCGCGAAGCGCCGCGGCACCATCGTGCCGATGCGCCGCCGCGACCGCGCCCAGGCCGCCGCCGCTACACTGCCCCGGTGATGCGATCCCTCCCGGACCGGTGGCGCCGCCTCGACGTCGCGGTCCGGGACCTCCCCCTCGGGCTGCTGCTGGCGGCCCTGTCGTTCCTCCCGGTGCTCCGCGGCCACGAGACGCAGGTCGGCGACCTGCCGGGCCGGCCGCTCGACACGCTCGGGTTCGCGATCCTCGCGCTCGAATGCCTGCCCCTCGCTCTGCGCAGGCGCCTGCCGGGCGTGAGTCTCGGGCTGGTCGCGCTCGGGTTCGTCCTCGCGTCGCTCGGGAGCTACCACACGGTCGCGGGCACGGCCCTGGCGATCGCGCTGCTGAGCGCGGGCGCGCATCTGGAGCGGTTCCGGCGCACCGCGATCGGGGTGCTCACGATCGTCTACGTGGCCCTGGCGTTCGCGCTCGCGGGGCTCGGGTCGACCGAGGGCGTCGGCGGGTTCGCGACGTTCTACGTGATGCTGGCGGTGACGTGGGGCGTCGGGGCGTGGCTGCGGTCGACGCGGGCGGCCGAGGCCGAGCGGCGCCGCCATGTCGCGGCGGAGACGCGGGCCGCGGAGCGGACGCGGATCGCGCGAGAGCTCCACGACGTGGTCACGCACCACGTGACCGCGATGGTCGTGCAGGCGGAGGCGGCCCGGTACCTCACGGCCGCACCGGAACGCCTCGACCAGGCGCTCGAAGCGGTCGGCGAGACCGGCCGCCGCGCCGTCACCGACCTGCGGCACCTCCTCGACCTCCTCGAACCGGGCCGCGGGGCCGAGCCGCGCACGCCGCCCGTGGGCAGGCTCCTCACGCTCGTGGAGCAGACGCGGCAGGCCGGGCAGCCGGTCGAGTTCACCGAGGAGGGCACGCCCGCGGCGTCCACCGGCAGCGCCGACCTCGTCGCGTATCGGATCGTCCAAGAGGGATTGACGAACGCGCTCAAGCACGCCCGCAGCAGCCCGACGCGGGTCCTGGTGCGCCACCGGGACAGCGACATCACGGTGGAGGTGGCGACGGGCCGGTCCGGTCCGGGCCCGGCCGCGCAAGGCTCCGGGCGGGGTCTGGCGGGGCTGCGGGAGCGGGTGGACCTCCTCGGCGGGGACTTCGACGCGGGCGAGACCGAGGGCGGGTTCGCGATCCGGGCGCGCATCCCGGCAAGGGGCGCTTCGTGACCGCGCCGATCCGGGTCCTCGTGTGCGACGACCAGATGCTCATCCGCACCGGCCTGGTCACGATCATCGACGCGCAGCCGGACCTGGCGGTCGCGGGCGAGTGCGGCGACGGGCAGTCCGCGGTGGACCTGGCGCGGCGGCTGCGGCCCGACGTGGTCCTCATGGACGTGCGCATGCCCGTCCTCGACGGCATCGAGGCGACCAGGCTCCTCGCGGGCGCGGCGGTCGAGGACCCGGTCAAGGTCCTGGTGGTGACCACGTTCAACCTCGACGAGTACGTGTACGAGGCCCTGCGGGCGGGCGCGAGCGGGTTCCTCCTCAAGGACGCCCCGCCCGCCCAACTGCTGCAAGGCATCCGGACCGTCGCCACTGGCGCGGCCCTCCTCGACCCGGAGGTGACCCGCGCGCTCGTCGGCAGGTACGCGGCCCGCATCCGCCCCGCAGGCGGGCCCGCGGACATCCCGCTGACCCCGCGCGAGCTGGAGGTGCTGCGGCTCATCGCCGACGGCCGCTCCAACAGCGAGATCGCCGCGGCCCTGGTCATCAGCCCCGAGACGGTGAAGACGTTCGTCTCCCGCATCCTCGCCAAGCTCGGCCTGCGCGACCGCGTGCAGGCCGTGGTCTACGCCTACCGGCACGGCCTCGCCGCCTGAAGCGGCTACCAGCGGATGTGGATCGGGGTCTGCGGAGGCCCTTCGGCGAGCAACCGGCGCACCAGGTCGGGCAGGCCGCGCGGGAGGATGCGCACCGGGGCGGCGTCCATGGCGTCGGGGTCGAGCCACGCGTGCGGCGTGGCCGCCGGGGTGCGGGCGGCGTCGGTGCGCAGCAGGAAGAATACGTCGTCGGCGGCGACGAACTCGCCCGTCGCGATGCGCTGCTGGAGGCTGTAGCAGGTGGCGACCGGGGTGCCGAGTTCGCTTGGGGCCGTCTGGAAATCGAGTTCCTCGGCGAGCTCGCGGGCGGCGGCCTCGGCGGGGGTCTCTCCGGGTTCGATCGCGCCGCCGGGGGTGTGGAAGTAGCGGTCGCCGACGTCGCGGATCTTCGCGGGCCGGTCCAGGAGCAGCACGCGGCCGTGGTGGTCGAGGAGCACGGCGCGGGCGGTCTTGCGGCGGATCGTGGTGCGGCCGCCGGACTCGGTCTCGACCGGGGCACTGTATTCCAAGGCGCGATCCGGTGCGGGTTCGGCCGCGGTCGGTCGCGGCACTTCTGCGATGGTCATGGGACTCAGCGTAAACGCGGTGTCCGACATGCGCTTGTTCGAACCGCGGCGTCCGATTGCGCGGGGTCCGCGACACGCGGCGCGCGGCGGCACTCGATGGACCGTCCGGCGTAGCCTGTGCTGTCGAGCACCGTCCCGTCCGGAAAGGCCGATCCATGAGCGAGTTCCTGCTGTCGGTGTTCGGCGTCGCGTTCAACACCGCGGCGGTCGCGTACGTCGCGACCCGGCTGCTCGACGTGCGGTACACGCTGTGGCGCCTGGTCGTGGTCTCGGTGTGCGGCTACGGCGTCATGCAGTACGGGCTCCTCCCGTCCCTCCTGGCGCCCTTCCGGTTCCGCGAGCCCACCGCGGAAGAGATGCCAGGGACGTTCGCGGTGTGGGTCCTCGCGCTCGTCACCGCGCCCGTGATCGCGATGATCCTGCTGGTGATCTGGGAGGCCGTGATCCCCACGGGCGCGGTGCCGCCCGCGCGCACCTGGTTCAAGGGACTGCGCACCCGGACGCGGCGGACCCGCCGGTACCTCCAGATCCTCGCCATCGCGGCCCGCCACGGCCTCATCGGGCTGCTGCGCGGCAGGCGGCTGGCGGCCCAGGATGCCGAGATGGCGCGGGCGCTGCGGCGCGCGCTCGACGACGCCGGCGTCACGTTCGTGAAGCTCGGGCAGATCCTCTCGACCCGCCGCGACCTCCTTCCGGCCGTGTACATCGCGGAGCTGTCGAAGCTCCAGGACCAGGCCGCGCCGGTCCCCGGGACGAGCGCCGTGCGCCTGGTCGAGGCCGCCGCGGGGGCGCCGATCGGCGAGGTGTTCGCGGAGTTCGACCCCGAACCCGTTGCGGCGGCGTCGATCGCGCAGGTCCACACCGCGGTCCTCCACGGCGGCGAGGCCGTCGTGGTGAAGGTGCGGCGGCCCGGCGCTGACGTCACCGTGGAGCGCGACCTCGACATCATCCGGCGCCTCGCGCGCAGCCTCGACCGCCACACTTCCTGGGGCCGTTCGATGGACGTGCTCGGGCTGGCCGCCGGGTTCGCCGAGGCGCTCCGCGAGGAGGTCGACTTCACCGTGGAGGCCCGCAACCTCGCGCAGGTCGCCGCCGCGCACGACCGGCGGCAGGCGGAGGTGCGGGTGCCGCGGCCCTACGCGGACCTCTCCGACGAGCAGGTGCTCGTCATGGAGCGCCTGCCGGGCGTCCCGCTCGCTTCTGCGTCGCTCGCGGACCGGGGCCTCGACGGGCGCGTACTGGCCGCAGCACTCCTGCGGGAGCTGCTGGACGAGATCATGGTCGACGGGATCTTCCACGCCGACCCGCACCCGGGGAACCTCATGCTCCTGGACGACGACCGGATCGGCCTCATCGACTACGGGTCGGTCGGGCGCCTCGACCGGGAGCTGCGCGCCTCGTTCGAGGCGATCCTCCAGGCCGTGGACCGCCAGGACGGGCCCGCGCTCGCCGACGCCCTCGTCGGCGTCTCCAGCCGCCCCGACGAGCTCGACCAGACCGGGTTCGAGCGGGCCCTCGGCTCGTTCATGGCCCGCCACCTCGTGCCCGGCGCGGCCCCGGGCATCCGCATGTTCACCGAGCTGTTCCGCATCATCGCCAAGTACCGCATCGTGATCCCGCCCGAGCTCGCCGCCGTGTTCCGCACGCTCGCCACCCTCGAAGGGTGCCTCACCGCGATCGACCCGGGCTTCGACCTCATCGCCGAAGCCCGCGACGTCGGCCAGCGCTACGCCGAGCGGCGCCTGCGCCCCGCCGCAGTGCAGGACCTCGTCATCGAGGAGGTCCACGACCTGCTCCCGGTGCTGCGGAAGCTCCCGCGGCGGTTCGACCGGCTCCTGGCGTCCGTCGAGTCGGGGCAGCTGTCGGTGAACTTCCGGCTCTTCGCGAAGTCGGAGGACCGCCGCACGGTGACCGCGTGGCTGCACCAGGTGCTCCTGACGGTCCTCGCGGCGGCCTCCGGGGTGATGGCGGTGATGCTGCTGGGCAACGAGTCCGGGCCGATGCTGACCGCGACGTTCACACTGTTCCAATTCTTCGGGCTCTCGCTGCTGCTCATCGCGTCGGTGATGGCGCTGCGGGTGCTGGCGGACATCTTCACGAAGCGCTCGCGCGAGGACTAGGCCCCTCCCGCGGACGGGAGGGGCCGGCCGGGCGGGCGGTCACCAGTTGTCGTTCTGGACGTCGTGCGGGGCGGGGTCGCCCTTGCCGTGCTCGACGAGCGCCTTGAGGCTCAGGAGGAACACGGCCCACTTGGTGGAGCAGTGGTGCATGAACTCGATCGGCTCGGCCCAGCCCTCGTGCTTGAACAGGACGATCCCCCAGCCGTTCTCGTCGCGCAGGTCCCAGTGGACGCGGGTGCCGATCCACTCGGGGGTCCCGCCGACCACCTCCCAGAGGACGCGCTTGCCGGGCTCGGATTCGAGGACGCGCATGTCGAAGCCGCCTGCGGGGAAGCGGAAGGCGATCACGCCGCCGGGCTCGGTGGAGCCGGTGGTGTCCTCGGTCCACCAGCCGCGCAGGCCGTCGATCGTGGCGAGGGCCTCGTAGACGTCGTCGGCGGTGCGGCCTTCGGCGGCGATGCGGTGCAGGATGTCGACCATGGTCTTACTCCTTTTCGGTGCGTTCGGTTTCGGTGTCGGGTTCGCCGGTGCGCTGGATGGTCTCGGCGATGCGCTTGATGCGGTCGAGTCGCGAGTCCCATGCGGAGCCCACGGCGTTGAGCTGGGCGACGGCGCGCGCGAGCTGCGCTTCGTCGACGCGGTAGCGGCGTTCGCGGCCCGCGGCGGCGCCGTGCACGAGGCCGGCCCTGTCGAGGACGGCGAGGTGCTTGGCGACGGCCTGGCGGGTCACCGGGAGCTGCTCGCTGAGGCTGGTGGCGGTGCCGGAGCCCTCGGCGAGGAGCCGGTCGATCATGCGGCGGCGGGTCGGGTCGCCGACCGCCGACCACAGGTCGTCGTCGACGGCGGTGCTCATCGCGCGGCCTTCGCAACCGCCGCGGGCAGCCGCGGGACGAAGAAGTCCCAGCCCCGGACGTGGGCCGCGTACTCCTCGGCGGCGACGGCCTCGGCCCAGCCGCGCTCGCGGAAACCGGTCTCGGTCATGCGCAGGAGGGTCCCGGCGCCGACGGGTTCGAGCTCGAACGTGACGAGGAACGAGTTCCCCTTCGCGGCCTCCTCGCCTTCGGCGTGCGTCCACCGGAACGCGAACATCCGCGGCGGTGCTGCGTCCACCACCGTGAACTGCTCCCACTGCACGGTCCCGTCGCCCTGCCGGAATCCGATCCGCCCGGCCTTCCCGGGGACCGCCTCGTATTCGGCCTCGTCGGGCCACCAGTCCTTCACGTGCTCGGGGTCGCTGACCACCTGGAAGACGACCTCCGGCGTCGCGTCGATCCGGATCTCCCGCTCGATCGTGCCGTACTCCTCGTTCATGTCCTTCTCCTAACGTGCAACCTTTGGTTGCCTTTCAAGATAGCAGGGGTTCGCACAACGCGCAACGTTTTGTTGCATATTTTTCGCGAGGGCTACTTCCGCGGGTGGTCCGCGGTGCACCAGACCTCGGCGTCGGCGATGAACGCGCTGGACATCGGCCCGGCCTCGTCCACCCGCGGCCCGCCGGGCAGCGGCTCGCCGCCGACGGCGATCACCGCCTCGCGGCACGGGATCCAGACCGTCGAGAGGATATGCGGGACCCCGCCCAGGTCGTAGTCGTCCTTGCGGGTCAGGTACCGCTCGATCGGCCCGGAGATCGCGACCGACACGTCGTCGGCCGCGGCCGTCAGGCCCGTGGCGAGGTCGAGGTCGAAGGACACCTCGGCCGTCGTGAACTCCGGCTCCGACCAGGCGATGTCCCCGGTCAGCTTGATGTACCGGTTGAACTCCGTCCCCAGCCAGCGCCCCAGCTCCGGGTCGGGCCCGATGATCCGAACCCGGCCGGGCACGGCGAGCACCAGCGCGTGCCCGGGGCCGCGCACCGACCAGTCCACCCGCCACACCGAGGCGTACGCGACCGCCCGCCCGCCGTCGAACACCGTCGCGCACGGGTTGGCGCCCATGAGAAGCAGGGTCATGGGGCCACGATAGACCGGGCGGCCGGCCAGCACGCGCCCGCTTCAGTAGGGTGGCCGTTGTGGCGAATGAATCGATGCGGCAGAACTGGACCGACGGGGCCTCCTGGTGGGTGAAGAACGAGGCGGTGTTCGACGCGGTGTTCGCGCCGGTGACCGCCGCGATCATGGAGCGGGCGCGGCCGGAGGCCGGGCAGCGGGTACTCGACGTGGGCTGCGGGAGCGGGACGCTGCTGGAGCGGAGCGTCGCGGCCGGGGCTTCGGCTGCGGGCGTTGACATCTCGGAGGGGATGGCCGCGGCGGCGAGGCGGCGCGTGCCCGAGGCGGCCGTGGTCGTCGCCGACGCGCAGACCGCCGACCTCCTCGCCGAACTCCCCGGCGACCCGTTCGACCTGGTCGTCTCCCGGTTCGGGGTCATGTTCTTCGACGACCCCGAGGCCGCGTTCGCGAATATCCGCAAGGCGACCGCGCCCGGGGCGCGGCTCGTGTTCGCGTGCTGGCGGAGCGCGGCCGAGAACCCCATGTTCGGCATGGGGTCGAGCGTCCTCAGCGCGCGGCTCGACCCGCCGCCCGGACCCGAGGAGCCCGGCGCGCCCGGGCCGACCGCGTTCGCCGACCGCGAGCGGCTCGCCGCGATCCTCGAAGACGCCGGATGGGTGCCGCGGATCGAGGCGTTCGACTTCACGGTCGACTACGGCTACAACGGGACCGACGGCGTCGAGGAACGGCTCACCAGCGTCGAGAGCGGCGGCGTCGGGCGCATGGCCCGCGAGCAGCTGGTCCCCCGCATCGGCGAGGACGGCTGGGCCGCGCTCCTCGACGAGGTGCGCTCCGAGCTGCGGCGCCACCTCGTGGACGGCGTGCTGCGCTTCCCCGGCGCCGTGTGGCTGGTCGACGCGGTCAACCCCGACTGAACCTGCGATGAGAGCCGAACCCCTTGAGCACCAATAGACCCACGTGGGTCGCCGTCGCGGCCCTCGTCGGCGCGACCTTGTTCTGGGCCGGGAACTACGTGATCGGCCAGCGCGCCGTCGAGGCGATCGACCCGCTCAGCCTGGTGCTGCTGCGCTGGGCGCTCGCGTTCGTGCCGCTGCTGGTGATCGCGCAGCTCGTGGAGCGGCCGCGCTGGCGGGAGGTCGCGCGGGCGTGGCCGTGGCTGCTCGCGTTGAGCGCCTTCGGGATCGTGGGCTACAACCTGCCGCTGTACGCGGCGCTGGAGCACACCGACGCGTTCAGCGCGTCGCTGGTGAACGCGTTCAATCCGGCGCTCATCACGCTCGCGGCGGCGGTGTTCCTGTGCGAGCGGCTGACGCCGCTGTCGGTGGGCGGGGTGCTCATCGCGCTCGCGGGGGTGCTCGTGGTGCTCAGCGACGGGGACCTGGGATCGCTGTTCCACGGCGGGTTCGGGACCGGCGAGCTGCTCATGCTGGTGGCGATCACCGCGTGGACGGCGTACACGGTCCTGGGGCGGCGGGCGCCGCGGCTGCCGCCGGTGACGTCGACCGCGGTCCAGTCGGGGGTGGCGGTGGTCGTACTGGCGCCGTTCAGCCTTGCGTCGGGCGGGCCGGCATGGCCGGGGACGGGGGCGGCGCTGGGGTCGCTGGTGTTCATCGTGGTGTTCCCGTCGGTGCTGTCGTACCTGCTGTGGAACCATGCGCTGACGGTGGTCCCGCCGGGCCGGGCGGGCGTGTTCCTCAACCTGATCACGGTGTTCACGGCGGTGTTCACGATCCTCGCGGGCGAGCCGTGGACGGCGGCGCAGGTGGCGGGCGGCGCGGTCGTCATCGGCGGCGTGGTGCTCACCAACTGGAAGGCGTTCCGCGGGACCGGGGCGGACTCCGGTCCCGCCGCGGGTCGCTACTCGGGCTCGCCGGGCATCGCGGAGGGGTCGAAGGCGAGGAGCTCCCACGAGTGACCGTCGGGGTCGTCGACGGCGCGGTTGTAGAGCCAGCCCATGTCCTGGGCGGGGCGCGGCTCGGTGCCGCCCGCGGCGAGCGCGGCCTCGACGAGCCGGTCGACCTCCGCCTTGGACTCGACGCTGAGGGCGTTGATGACCTCGACCGGGCCAGAGGCGATCTCGCGCTTGGTGAACCCGGAGAACTGCTCGTGGGTCATGAGCTGCAAGGCGATCGCGTCGCTGAGGACGACCTGCGCGGAGGTCTCGTCGGTGAACTGCGGGTTGAGGGTGCCGCCGAGGGCGAGGTAGAACGCCTTGGACGCTTCGAGGTCGGCGGCGGGGAGGTTGAGGTAGATCTGGGTGAACGCCATGACGGCCTCCTTGACTCGTTTCGGCCGGTCGTTCCGGCCTGATACGAATCTAAGGCCGCACCTGGGCGCCCGTCTTGTACAGAAGCGACAGCATCTCGTCGGGGTCGGGTTTCTGGAGCTGGGTGGCCTTGCGGCCGACGAAGCGGGTCATGGACCGGGCGAGGTGGGGCTGGTCGTGGTAGCCGACGAGGTGGACGACCTCGGCCGCGGGAGTGCCCGCCTGGAGGAGCATCGCGGCCTGGCGGGCGCGCTCGATCTGGCGGATGGCCCCTTGGGTGAGGCCGGTGGCGGCGGCGACGCGGCGCTGCACGGACCGGGGCGTGACCAGCAGGGGCGTGTCCCCGGCGAGGACGTCGGCGACGAGCGGGTCGCGCACGAGGAGCCCGGCGCGGACGAGCCGTTCGGCGAAGGTCTCGGCGTTCCCGTAGGCGGGGATCTCCCATTCGGCGCCTTCGAGGACGAACGTGCGGTCGGTGGCGTGCGGGCTGTCGACGCTGGTGTCGACGAGGGCGCCGACGGGAAGGTGCCGCAGGTGGGCGCCGTGGCTGAAGATCATGCCGATGGCGCCGTCCATGCCGCCGCCCATGGGGACGACGGTGGGGCGGGTCTCGGGGCCGCGCACGGACACGCTGGTGACGCCCTCGGCGGTCCACGCGATGAGCTCCCAGTTGGAGTTCGCGACGGACACCATGCGGGTGGGCGCGGGCGCGCCGGGTTCCACCCGGTAGACGCGCTCGACGTACGGGGAGTCCGAGGGCCGGTGTTCGAGCCCGGGGATCGGCGGGTCCTGAGCCACGTTCCCGATGCTACCGGCGTTCGTCAGCTCCCGTTGATGCGCGAGGCGGCGGTCAGGTCGAGGAGCCACTGCGGGACCTCGGAGTCCGGGAAGCCGCCCGCGAGCGCCTCCAGCTCGTCGTGCTCGACGGACCCTCCGCCGCGCTTGAGGAAGCGGGTGCGCACGTACGCCTGGGCGTAGAGGGTGTCGCCGGAGCGGAAGGTCTGCTCGATGTAGCCCCAGCGGTCGTCGAAGCCGAGCACGCGGGTGTGGACCTCGAACCGCTGCCACGGCTGGAGGGACTTGCGGTAGGTGATGGTCTGCCCGGCGACCACCGGGTACCAGCCCGCGTCCCGCATCTTCTTGAGGAACCCGGCGCGGTGCATGAGGTCGAGGCGGCCCACGTCCATGATCGTCAGGTACCGGCCGTTGGTCATGTGCCCCAAGGGGTCGAGGTCCGTGGGGACGACCCGGAACGGCGTCACGGCGGTGTCCCACAGCCCGATCGGCCCCCGGCGGCGGGCGCGCAGCCACAGGTTCAGCAGCCGGAAGTACAGGTTCACGAGCGCACCGCCGTCGAGAGGAGGACCGATAAGTTACCCGAGGGTAGCAAAGCTAGATCGCACGGTCGCCCCAGGCGGCGGATTCGCCCGCGGGGGCGACGGCCTGCGGGACCCGCCACGGGTTGTCGTCGCGGAGGGCCGGCGGGAGGGCCTCGGCGGGGGCGTTCTGGTAGGCGACGGCGCGCACGAAGCGCTTGATGGCGGCGGTGCCGACGCTGGTGCCGCCGGAGGTCGTGGCGGGCCAGGGGCCGCCGTGCTGCATCGCGGGGGTGACGGCGACGCCGGTGGGCCAGCCGTCGAACAGGACGCGGCCCGCGCGGCGGGCGGCGGTGCGGACGAGGGCGGTGACATCGTCGCCGTCGGCCCGGTGGACCGCGACGGTGAGCTCCCCTTCGAAGAGGGTGTCGAGCAGTTCGGCGTAGTCGGTGCCTTCGGGGGACTCGACGAGGATCGTGAGCGGGCCGAAGCACTCCCCCAGGAGCGCATCCGGGTGGGGCCGGAAGTCGGCGAGCGGGACGGCCGCGATCGTGGGCGTGACCCAGCCCTGGCCGTCCTCGTCGATGCGGACCGAGCCGGGGGCGACGAGGCGCACGCCCGCGGCCGACAGGATCGCCTCGCGGCGGTGGAGGTAGCCGTCGGCGATGCGCGGGTCGAGCATCCGCTGCTCCTCGGCCGCGACGGCGGCCGTGATCTCCTTGTCGAGGCCGTGGTCGGCGGGGAGGAACACCAGGCCGGGCTTGGTGCACAGCTGTCCGGCGGAGCCGCCGACGCTCGCGGCGAGGCCCGCGGCGAACTCGGGGCCGCGCTCGGCGATGGCCGCGGGGGTCGCGAAGACCGGGTTGACGGAGCCGAGCTCGCCGTAGAACGGGATCGGTGCGGGGCGCGCGGCGGCGATGTCGGCGAGGAGGCGGCCCGCGCGCAGCGACCCGGTGAAGGACGCGGCCTTCACCAAGGGGTGCTTCAGCATCGCGGTGCCCTCGTCCTGGCCTTCGATGAGCTGCAAGGTGCCCGCGGGCAGCCCGGCGGCGGCGAGGGCCGCGGCGCCGACCTCGGCGGTGCGGCGGGACAGGCGCGGGTGGCCCGGGTGGGCCTTGACGATGACGGGGTTGCCCGCGGCGAGCGCCGATGCGGTGTCGCCCCCGGCGACGGAGAACGCGAACGGGAAGTTCCCGGCCGCGAAGTTGAGGACCGGGCCGATCGGTTCGTTGCCGCTGCGCACGTCGGGGCGCGGCCCGAGCGCGAACTCCGGGTCGGCGCGGTCGATCCGCACGTCGAGGTACGCGCCGTCCAGGATCGTGTCGGCGAACAGCCGCAGCTGCACGGCGGTGCGCTTGAGCTCGCCGCGCAGGCGGGCCTCGGCGAGCCCGGTCTCCTCCATCGCCAGCGCGATGAGCTCCTCGGCGTTCTTGGTGAGCGCGTCGGCGAAGACCACCAGTGCCTTGGCGCGCACGGCGGGCGGGACGTCGGCGAGCGCGCGGGCGGCCGCGTCGGCGGTCCTTGCAACGGTGTCGATGCTGGTCGTCATCTGCTCTCCTAGAACTGGAATCCGGTCGGGAACGGGTCGGTCGGGTCGAGCATGTACTGGGCCGTGCCGGTGATCCAGGCGCGGCCGGTCACCGTGGGGACCACGGCGGGCCGGTCCCCCACGGTGGTCTCGCGGACGAGCCGCCCGATGAAGCGCGAGCCGATGAACGACTCGTTCACGAAGTCGGTGTCGAGGTCGAGTTCCCCGCGGGCCCACAGTTCAGCCATGCGCGCGGACGTGCCGGTGCCGCAGGGGGACCGGTCGAACCAGCCGGGGTGGATCGCCATGGCGTGGCGCGAGTGCTTCGCGTCGGAGCCGGGGGCGATGAACTCGACGTGGTGGCAGTGGTCGAGGCCCGTGATCTCGGGGTGGAGCGGCGGGGCGGTCGTGTTGATCGCGTCCATGATCGCGAGCCCGGCCTTGAGGATGTCCTGCTGGCGGGCCCGGTCGAAGGGCAGGCCGACGGCGTCGAGGTCGACCATGGCGTAGAAGTTGCCGCCGAAGGCCATCGAGTAGGGGACGGTGCCGTACCCGGGGACCTCGACAGCAGCGTCGAGGGTGTCGACGTAGCTGGGGACGTTCTCGATGGTGACCGAGGCGGCGCGGCCGTCCTCGACGGCGACGCGGGCGGTGACGGGCCCGGCGGGGGTGTCGAGGCGGATCTCCGTGACCGGTTCGGTCACGGGGACCATGCCGGTCTCGACGAGGACGGTGGCGACGCCGATGGTGCCGTGCCCGCACATGGGCAGGCACCCGGAGACCTCGATGTAGACGACGCCCCAGTCGCAGTCGGGGCGGGTGGAGGGCTGGAGGATCGCGCCGCTCATCGCGGCGTGGCCGCGCGGCTCGTTCATGAGGAACAGCCGCAGGTCGTCGAGGTGCTCGATGAAGTGGAGGCGCTTGTCGTTCATGGTGGCGCCGGGGATGACGCCGACGCCGCCGGTGACGACCCTGGTGGGCATGCCCTCGGTGTGGGAGTCGACGGCGCTGATGACGCGGTTCGTTCGCATGTTCGTCCTTCCGCTGGGGCGCCCTGTACGGCAGTGTGCACCGTACAGGGCGCGGGGCGTCACCGCGAGGCGGCGAAGTCCAGGGCGCGGCGGGTGTCGCGCACGACCTGGTCGTGCTGGGCCTGGGAGAGGGGGCCGCGCGGCGGGCGGGTGGCGCCGCCGTACGAGTGCCCGGCGATGTCCATCGACAGCTTGATGGCCTGCACGAACTCGGTCTTGGAGTCCCAGCGGAACACCGGGACGAGCCCTGAGTAGAGGTGGCGGGCCTCCTCGATGCGGCCTTCCTGCACGAGCGTGTAGATCTCGACGGCCTCGGCGGGGAACGCGTTGGGGTACCCGGCGAACCAGCCGGTGGCCCCGACGACGAGAGACTCGAAGAGGAGGTCGTCGGCCCCGGCGATGACGTCGATGCCGCAGCGCTCCTTGATTTCGAGGACGCGGCGCACGTCGGTGGAGAACTCCTTGATCGCCACGACGTTCTCCAGCTCGTAGAGCTCGGCGACGAGGTCGGGGACCAGGTCGACCTTGGTGTCGATCGGGTTGTTGTACATCATGATCGGCAGCCCGACCTCGTTGACCTTGGCGTAGTGCTCCAGGACCTCGCCGCGGTTGGCGCGGTAGATCGTGGGCGGCAGGAGGAGCACGCCGTCGGCGCCGTCCTCCTTGGCGTACTCGGCCCACTGGACGGCCTGGTGCCAGCCGACGCCGTGGACGCCCGCGACGACGAGGCCGCGGTCCCCGACGGTCTCGACGGCGACCTGGACGACCTTGCGCCGCTCCTCGTCGGTGAGCGAGGAGTACTCGCCGAGGGACCCGTTCGGGCCGACGCCGCGGCAGCCGTTGCGCATGAGGAAGTCGCAGTGCTCGGCGAACCTGTCGTAGTCGACGGCGAGGCCGCCCGGCGCCTTCGGGTCCTCCTTGAAGGCGAGGGTGGTGGCGACGATGACGCCTCCGAGGTCGAAGTTCTTGCTAGACATGGGTGTCCTTCCCACAGGTGGTGGCCGGCGCGGCGAGGTCGCCGAGCCTGATGGGCGCGGCCAGGGGCCGCCGGTCGGTGGTGTCCTCGGCGCGGGCGGGGTCTGCGCCGGTGAGCTCCTCCACGGTGCGTCCGCACATGCGTGCCTGGCAGATGCCCAGTCCCGCACGGGAGGTGAGCTTCAGGGAGCGCAGTGAGGCCTGGTCCGTCGCGGCCGCCGCGTCGCGGAGGGGCCCGTAAGCGACCTCTTCGCAGCGGCAGACGACGGTGTCGTCGCGAAGCCACGACGTCCACCCGCGGCGGATGCCGTGGGCGGCGTCGATGCGACGCGCGAAATCGGTGGTGGCGGTGCGCCGCTTCAGGTCCGCGGCGGCGGCGGGGGCTCCCGCGGCGCGGGCCCCGGCGATGCGGCCTTCGACCAGCGCCGCGTCGACGCCGCCGATGCCGGTGATCTCCCCTGCGGCGTAGACGGATTCGACGCTGGTGCGCTGGTCGGCGTCGACGGCGACGAAGCGGTCGGGGCCGATGCGGCACCCGGCGGCGATCGGCAGTTCGAGGCGGGGCGTGAACCCGTGGGAGACGCAGACGGCGTCGGCCGCGAGGGTCCGCTCGGTGCCCGGGATCGGCGACCAGTCGGGGTTCAGGCGGGCGGTGACGACCTGTTCGACGCGGCCGTCGCCGCGGGCCTCGATGACGGCGCGGCCGAGCCGGTACGGGACGCGGCGGCCGAGGTGGTGCGCGGCGTACCCGGCGAGTTCGCCGCCCTTGCGGGCGGCGCCGAAGAGCCGCCAGGGCCGCGGGAGCCAGCCTCTGGCGAGCACGGCGGGGCGGGCGGCCTCGTAGACGCCGACCACGTGTGCGCCTGCGGCCGTGAGGGACTGGGCGACGGGGAGCAGGAACGGTCCGGCCCCGGCGACGACGGCGCGGCGGCCGACGGCGACGCGCTCGCCTTTCGCGAGCGCCTGGGCGGCCCCGGCGGAGAACACGCCGGGGAGGTTCCAGCCGGGGAACGGGAGCGTGCGGTCGTGGGCGCCCGTGGCGAGGACCAGCGCGTCGGGGGTGAACGTGCGGGCCGCGCGTCCGCCCGCGTCGGCGGGGCCGATCAGGACGTGGACGGCGATGCCGTCGGCGGTCTCGATGGCCCACACCTGGGCCTCGGTCACCACTTCGACGCCCGCGAGGCTGCCGCGGAGGCGGTCGAAGGCGGCCCAGCCGTGGTGGAGGCGGGCCTCGCGCTGCGCGGGTCGCTGCGGGGGCAGGTGGCGCCAGTACTGGCCGCCGAGGCCGTCCCCTGAGTCCAGGAGGGTGACGCGGGCGCCCGCGTCGCCCGCGGCGACCGCGGCCGAGAGCCCGGCCGGGCCCGCGCCGATGACGAGGACGTGGGTCATTGCGCTCCCTCCTGGTCGTTCGCAGTGGCGCTGTCGTCTTGCGTCGCAACGCTGTCGCCGTCGTTCGCGCGGCGCAGGCACAGCCGCACGTCGGATTCGCCGTTGACGGTGGCGATGCAGTCGAAGCACACGCCGATCCCGCAGAACACGCCGCGGCGGCGGCCCGCGGTCGTGGTGCGCCATTCGGTGGCGCCGTGCGCGAGGAGGACGCCCGCGATCGACTGGCCTTGCAGCCCTTCGATGCTCGTGCCGTCGACGGTGATGCGCAGCGGCTTCGGCTCGTCGGGGCGGATCGGGTCGGTCTCCCAAGGGACGATCGCGCTCATGCGGCGCCTCCCGTCAGATGGGCGGCCAGCGACGGCCGGGACGGCTGGAACGGGGCCGGGTCGAGCGCGGGCGCGGCCCCGGTGAGCTGGGCGCACAGGAGGTCGCCGGTGACGCCCGCGAGGCCGATCCCGGCGCCTTCGTGGCCGGTGGCGTACCAGAGCCCGAGGTGGCGGGGGTCCTCGCCGACGACCGGGAGGTGGTCGGGCACGTAGGGGCGGAAGCCGCCGTACGCGCGGATCACGGGCGTGCCCGCGAGGAACGGGAACAGCCGCAGCGCGCGCGCCGCGACCTCGGCGAGCACGTTGACGCGCAGCCGGTCGTCGAAGCCGATCTGCTGGCGGCTCGATCCGATGAGGACGGTCCCGCCGGGGGTGGACTCGACGACGCTGGAGGTCTGGAGGTCGGCGTCGGCGGACTGGGTGGCGCCGAAGTAGTCGCCGTCGTAGACCTTGTGGAACACGCGCTGGGCCATGCGGGCGGTCACCAGGACCATGCCGCGGCGGGGGCGCACCGGCAGGTCCGCGCCGAGGACTCCGGCGACCTCGCCGGACCAGGGCCCGGCCGCGACCACAACCGCCGACGTGCCGATGGTCTCGGCCGCGGTACGCACGCCGGTGATCCGCTCGCCGTCGCGGACGAGGCCGATCACCTCCTGGTGCGCGAGGACCCGGACTCCGGCGCGGCGCGCGGAGGCGAGGAGCGCCTCGGTGGCGACGACGGGCTGGAGCTGCGCGTCCTGCGGGTAGTGGACGGCGGCGGTGATGGCCGGGTTCAGGTGGGGCTCAAGGGAGAGCGCTTCGCCAGGCGTCAGGTGCGCGACCTCGACGCCCGCGGCGGCCTGGCCGTTCGCGAAGGCCCGCAGCGGTTCGGCGCCCTCCTCGGTCGTGGCGACCACGACGCCGCCCTTGCGGTCGTACTCGATGTCGGGGAACCCGGGACCGAGTTCGTCGGCGAGGGACGCGGCGAGGTGCGGCCAGTGGCCGGCGGCGAGCATCGCGAGGTCGAGCTCCGGGCCGGGGGCCTTGTCGGAGACGAGGAGGTTGCCCTCGCCGCGCGCGCTGGTGGCGCTGGCGGGGGCGCCGCGGTCGACGACGGCCACGCTCAGGCCCGTCCGGGCGAGCGCCCGCGCGCACGCGGCGCCGACGATGCCGGCGCCGATGACGACGACGTCTGCGTTCACGTTCCCTCCTTGTAATATGTCACATATTTCAACAGTGCCGGGCCGTCCTCTGTACACGACCCTGCACCGGAGTGCCGCCGCCGACAGGCGAACGGCCTAATCCGCCGCTGGTTCCTCCGCTTTGCCCGCCCACCAGCCGACGGCGTGGCCGATGTGCTGGCGCATGAGCTCCTCGCACGCGTCGGCGTCGCCCGCCACGAGGTGGTCGAGGAGCCGGTGGTGCTCGGCCGCGGAGACGTCGAGCATGCTCGTCTCCACGAGCGAGACCAGGCCGACCAGGCGGGTGCGGGCCCGCAGCTCGGCGATGGTCTCCACGAGCACCGGGTTGCCGAGGATCGCGGTCAGCTCCAGGTGGAACTTCTGGTCGGCGAGCAGGTACGCGGTGAGGTCGCCCGAGCGGGCGCCCGCGACGATCTCGTCGGCCTGCGTGCGCAGCTCGGCGAGCCGCTCGGTCGGGAACGCGGCGGCGAGGCGCGCCATCGCGGGCGGCTCCAGCAGCAGCCGGATCTCCACGATGTCGTGCAGCAGGTCGTCGCTCACGGCCGTGACGCGGAAGCCCTTGTTGCGCACCGGCTCCACGAACCCGCGCTTCTCCAGGTCGAGGATCGCCTCCCGGACCGGCGTCGCCGACACGGCGAACTGCTCGGCCAGGCGCGGCACCGTCAGGAGCGCCCCGGGCGCGAGCTCGCCGGAGATGATCGCCGTCGACAAGGTCCGCTCCACGCGCGCGCGCAGGCTTTCTCCCGGTTCGAGGCGATTGTCAGAGGTCAACATGATGGTTCCGCTCCCCACATGGCGCACTGGCCGCGCCGCCGTGCAGTGTACGCGATGCCGGCGACGATTCCGCTGGTCATGGCCGATCACGCTTTCCTGGGATGACGAGGCGCCGCCGCGGCTCCTCGTTCCCGGCGCGGTCGGTCGCGGCGTACTCGATCACCTGCGGCTCGTCGTCGATCGCGCGCGTGAACGCCTCCTGGAACGTGCCCCAGAACGTGCCGGGCCCCTCCCACTGTATGCGCTCCACACCGGACACGCCGTCGTCGGCGTGGAGTGTGATCTCCACGCTCGCACCGAGGTCCTTCACGACGGCCCGCGAGACGGGCGGCGCGGTGTCGACGCTCAGTTCGCGGCTCACGGCGCCCGTGCGGCCTTCGGCGTCGGTCACGCGGGCCTCTATGCGGTGGACGCCTTCCTCCGTGACGGCGACGGGCCCGGTGTACGGGGCCCAGTCACCGCCGGAGAGGCGCAGTTCCAGCTGAAGGTCGCCGTCGGCGCCGTCGATGTCGAAGCCGCGCAGGCGGATTCGCGGCGCGGTGGTATACCAGCCGGAGGGCGCGGGCTCGTCGAGGACCTCGATGGCGACCGCAGGCGGTATCTTGCCAGTGTCAAGAACGGTGGGGACGTCGGCGGGGTCGACGGCGCGGGGCGTGCCGGTGGCGCCGTCGAACGCGGCCGCGGCGGCGAGCACGGTCGCGAGTTCGTCGCGGCCCAGGAGCCCTTCGGCGCGCACCCGGGCGGCCGTGTCGGCGGCGCGGGCGAGGAACGCGGTCCGGTCGGCGAAGGACCCGGGGGCCCACAGCTCGTCGAGGAAGGTGGACCCGTCGGCGCGCTGGCGGTTCGGGACGCCGGTCCCGTTGCCGCCGAACGCGATCTCGGCGTCGGCGGACCGCAGGTACATGTGGTACCTGCCGTCCTCGCCGTTCCAGCACGGCTCGAAGGCGATGCCGTCCAGTTCGATCGCGCCGTCGCGGCCCAGTTCGGCGAGGAGTTCGGCGCCGGTGCGGCCGGTGATGAGGCTCCCGTCGAAGGCGCGGCGGCCGTTGAGGGGGAACGCGAGGCCGGTCGTGGCGTCGGACTTGGCGAGCAGGAGCGTCGCGCCGAGGAACAGCGCGCACTGGCGCGGGTCGTCCACGGCGGCTTCGGTGTGCAGCGAGACAGGCGTGGTCAGGGCGAGTTCGTCGCCGTCCTGCCAGGCGCGGGTGACCGCGGCGTACTCCCCCGCGGGCGGGGCGTCGAGGCGTTCGCCGTTGAGGCGCAGTTCCGGTTCGCCTGCGGCCCAAGCGGGGACGCGGAGGCGCACCGTGCGCTCGGTGCCGTCGCCGGAACCGGAGAAGCGGAGCGACACGGACTCCCCCAGCGGGAAGCCGGAGCGCTGCGAGACGTGCAGGCCCGCGTCGGCCCAGTCGAGGTCGGCGTCCAGCGCGAGGTTCGCGTAGAGGCCGTCGGGGGCGGCGAGGAAGACCGTGTCCTGGTACTTGACGTGGTTCTCCAGGCCGGTGCCGCCGCAGCAGGTGCCGACGTTGTCGTACTCGCGCAGCGCGCCCGGGTGGACCGGGAACATGTACGTGACCTCGGGGCTGGTGTCCGAGCGGACCGCGCGGCGCGAGCCGAGGATGTGGTTGAGGACCGTACGCTCGTAGTAGGCCATGTAGCGGGGGTCGCGGGTGTGCGCGAAGAGGCGGCGCGCGAGCTTCAGCAGGTTGTAGCTGGCGCAGGTCTCGGCGTTGCGGTGGCCGACGTCGCCCGCGACGGTCTCGGGCGGGCCCCACAGCTCGCTCTCGCCGGTGCCGCCGTGGGCGTACGTGCGGCCGGGCACGACCTGGTCCCAGATGCCAAGGGCCGCATCGAGATAGCGGCGCTCACCGGTCTGCTCGTACTCGTCGACGTAGCCGATGAGCTGCGGCAGGTGCTGGTTGGCGTGCATGTCGGTGAGCACGTCGGTGCGCGAGGCGCCCGCGTCGAGCAGGCGGTCCTGGTCGAAGAACGCCGCGGTCTCCAGGAAGCGCGGCTCCTCGGCGGCGGCGCTGAGCCGGGCCATGGTCTCGTTCATGCCGCCGAACTCGCCCGCGATGTAGAGCGACCACATGCGCTGGCGCCGTTCGGGGTCGAGCCGCGAGAGGCGGCCGTGGACCCAGCGGCCCATTCCGACGGCGAGGTCGAGGGCCTGCCGGTTGCCGACGAGTTCGTAAGCGTCGAGCAGCCCGGCCATGATCTTATGGCAGGTGTAGTAGGGAGCCCAGATCTCCCCGTACGGCGCGAAGTCCTCCAGGCGGGTGAACTGCCATTCGCCGTACGCGGCGAGGAAGCCGTAATGCGAGTACCGGCCCGTGGCCGCCAGCGCGGCCTGGACCTCGCCGAGCCCGGCCACGAACGCGTCCACTTTGGCCTGCAGCACGGAATCGTCCTCGCCCGCGGCGGCGATGGCGAGCATCGAGAGGAAGTGGCCCGCGTAGTGGCCGCGCAGGAGGTTCGCGGTCTGGGCGTGCTCGCGGCCGGGGTAGTCGTGCTCGCCCCAGGCGTCTTCGCCCGGATGGCCGAAGTCCTCCCAGTTCCCGGGCGGGAGGGCCCCGCGGGTGTCGAGTCCGGCGTTGCGGCGGAAGACCGCGAGGAGGCGGTCCACGGGGTAGGCGCGGGCGAGGTGGAGCAGTTCCGTTCGGGCGCGGGCGAAGACGCTGCCGTCGTGGATGCGGGCGGCGCCGAGGGGGAAGGGCTGCAACAGGTCGGTCATTGCTGCGCCTTCGTCCAGGTCTCGATGCCGTCGGCGTCGATGGGGAGGGCCGCTGAGAGCACTTCGGAGCCGGTGTCAGTGACGAGCACGTCGTCTTCGAGGCGCACGCCGATGCCGCGCAGTTCCGGCGGGACGGTGAGGTCGTTGGCGTGGAAGTACAGGCCGGGTTCGACGGTCATGACGACACCTGGTTCGAGGTCGGCGCCCATGTAGTCCTCGTACTCGGCCTTGGAGCAGTCGTGGACGTCGAGGCCGAGGTGGTGGCCGATGCCGCAGGCGAGGTAGCGGCGGTGCTGCTGGCCTTCCGGGGAGAGCGCCTCGTCCACGGACACCGGGAGGAGGCCCCAGTCGTGGAGGCCGGTGGCGATGACCTCCATTGCGGCGTAGTGGAAGTCGAGGTACTCGGTGCCGGGCTTGATCTGCGCGAGCCCGGCGCGGTGGGCCCGCTCCACGAGGTCGTGGACTTCGCGCTGGCGGGGGCTGAAGGTCCCGGAGGCGGGGAGGGTGCGGGTGACGTCGGCGGTGTAGAGGCTGCGGGCCTCGACGCCCATGTCGAGGAGGAGCACCTCGTCGGGCAGGACCGGGCCGTCGCAGCGGACCCAGTGGAGGGTGGGCGCGTGGGGGCCGGAGCCGACGATGGTGGTGTAGCCGGTGCCGTTGCCGAAGGTGCGGGCGTGGCGGTCGAAGGTGCCTTGGAGCCAGCGCTCGCCGAGGTCCTCAGTGATGGCGCGCGGGATCTCGGCGGCGACGGCGGCGAAGCCCGCGACGGTGGCGTCGACGGCCTCGCGCAGCTGCGCGATCTCCCAGTCGTCCTTGATCATCCGCAGTTGCGAGAGGCGGCGGTCGAGGAGCGGGGAGGGTTCGAGGCCGAGCGCGGCGGCCTGGGTGGCGGTGGCGAGGGCTCCGGTGAGGTCGAGGCCGTCGAGGTCGGCCAGCGGTGCGACGGCGAGGCCGAGGGCGTCGGCCCATTCGGGCAGGCCCGGGGAGGCGCCGACCCAGAGTTCGCCGTGGGCGGCGTTCGCGAAGAACCCGGTGTCGCCGGGGCGGAACGGCGGGGGCATGAACAGGCGGGCGTCGTGGCCGCCGGGCCGCGGGGTCATGACGAGGACGGCGCCTTCGATCTGGGCGCCGGTGAGCCACGTGAAGGAGCTGTCGGCGCGGAAGGCGTAGTCGTTGTCGTCGTTGCGGACCGGCGCGGTCCCGGCGGCGACCGCGATCGTCTCGCCGGGCAGGCGGGCGCTGAGGCGGTCGCGGTGGGCCGCGGCCGCTTCGGGGGCGCCGGGGACGGGGGTCGCGGGGACCGGTCCGGTGCCCCAGCCGGTGGCGATGTACTCGGTGAACGCGGGGGTCTCGGTCAGCTTCGGGTAGCGGGTGCCCGCGTACGGCGGCCGTGTCATCGGCGTTCTCCTCCTCGGTCGCGGACCAGGCCGCGCAGGCGGGTGAGGACCCGGCCCGACCCGATGCCGTCGTGCTCGAACTCGTTGGTCACCCACGCCTGGGCGTTGCCGAGGCCGCCGAGGGTGTCCAGTTGCAGGCCGGAGTCGACGTACATGTCGTCGAAGTAGACGACCGCGGCGACGGGGACCTCGTTGGCGGCCAGGCGGTCGGGGTCGAAGACGCGGCTCCACTCGCGGCGCTCGGCGAGGGCGTGCACTGCGGGTGCGAAGCCGCGCAGGAGCCGGACCTCCTCGAACATCCACGGGAACGCCATCTCGCCGGTGAACGGGAGCGGGCGCACGTCTTCATTGAACTCGGGGCGGCGGTCGCGCTCGCGCTGCGCGGCCCACGCGGTGGGGCCGTTCGGGCCGTCGCCGTAGATGGACTCCTGGAGGGTCCAGAAGAGCGGGTTCGCGGCGGAGGAGGTCCGGGCGAGGACGTCGGCGAGGAAGCCTTCGGAGAGGCGGCCGTCGCGGATGAACGCGTGCTCCACGAGCCAGTGCATCCGCTCGAAGCCGGGCTTCATGCCGAAGTCGATCCCGAGGGACTGGAAGCGGCGCACGGTGAGCACGTCGCCGTCCGGCAGGAGCACCGGCTCGGCGGCGAGCCGGTCGGCGATGGCCGCGACGGCGTCGGCGTCGTGCGGGTAGCGGCGGTAGTACTCGGCGGTCTTGGCGGCGACGCGGTCGAAGGTGCGGCGGTAGACCTCGTCGGCGCTCATCGGGTTGCCGGGGATGCCGCCGCACACGTACGCGGCGGCGAGCGCCTCGGGCGCGTGCGAAAGGTAGGCGAGGGTGAGCCAGCCGCCGTAGGACTGCGCGAGGGTCGTCCACTTGCGACCGCCGTAGACGTGGGCGCGCACGTGTTCGAGGTCGCGCACGATCGAGTCGGCGCGGAAGCACGCGAGGTAGTCGGCTCCGGCCTCGGCGTCCCCGAGCTCGGCCACGATCTGCGCGTCGAGCGGGGTGCTGCGGCCGGTGCCGCGCTGGTCGACGAGGACCACGCGGTAGTCGTCCAGGGCCTCCTCGATCCAGCCGTCGGCCTTGAGGGGCCGCGGGTTCGCACCGCCGGGGCCGCCCTGGAGGTAGGTGAGCAGCGGCAGGTCGGCGCCGCGCTTGTCGGGGTCGACGAGTTCGCGCACGAACACCTCGATCGTGCCGCGGGACGGGTCGGCCCAGTCGAGCGGCACGTCCACGTACCGCTCGCTGACCCGCATGCCCGGCATCGAGTACTCCACTGTGGTCATGCTTCCGCCTCCTGTCGCTCCCGCCGCGCCGCCTCGTTGCGGCGCCGTGCGGCGTCCCATTCCGGCCTGATCCTAGGGACGGCCGCGAGGAGCTTGCGCGTGTACGGGTCCTGCGGGTCCTCGAAGACCCGGTCGCGCTCGCCGGACTCGACGATCCGGCCCTCGTTCATGACCGCGACGCGGGTCGCGATCTGCCGCACCACCGCCAGGTCGTGCGCGATGAACAGGTAGCTGAAGCCCTCCTCGTCCTGAAGGCGCCGCAGGAGGTTGATGACCTGCGCCTGCACCGACACGTCGAGCGCCGAGACGGCCTCGTCGGCGATGATGAGCCTCGGCGAGACCGCGAGCGCGCGGGCGATGCCGATGCGCTGGGCCTGCCCGCCGGAGAACTGGGCGGGGAAGCGCGCCGAGTGGTCGGGGTTGAGGCCGACGCGCTCCATGAGCGCCTTGGTGAACACCCGCGCACCGCCGGGGACCGGGCGCTTCTGGTAGACGAGCGGGGCGGTGACGATCCGCTCGACGGTGTGCTTCGGGTTCAGGGACGAGTACGGGTCCTGGAAGACCACCTGCACTTCGCCGCGGTACGCGTGGAGGTCCTTCCCGGTGAGGGCGTGGACCTCCCGCCCGGCGAACTCGATGGTCCCGGCGGTGGTGTCGATGAGCCGGGCGATGAGGCGCGCGGTGGTGGACTTCCCGGAGCCCGATTCGCCGACGAGCGCGAGCGTCTCGCCGGTGCGCACTTCGAGGGACACGTCGTCGACGGCGCGGAGCGTCGCGGTGCGGCCCAGGAGGCCGTTGCCGCGGATCGCGAACTCCTTGACGAGGTTGCTCGCGCGGAGCAGGGGTTCGCTCATCGGTCCTCCTCTGACGTGGTGCGCAGCAGCCCGATCTCGTCGTCGATGCGGGGGACGGCGTCGAGGAGCATGCGGGTGTAGTCGGCCTGCGGGTCGCAGAAGACCCGCTCGGCGGTGCCCTGCTCGACGAGGTCGCCCTCGCGCATGACGACGATCTGGTCGGCGACCTCGCTGACGACGGCGAGGTCGTGGGTGATGAGGATGAGCCCGGCGCCGGTGTCACGGCGGATCTCGGCCAGGAGGTCGAGGATCTGGGCCTGGACGGTGACGTCGAGGGCGGTGGTGGGCTCGTCGGCGATGATGAGGTCGGGCTCCATGCTCAGGGTCATCGCGATCATGACGCGCTGGCGCATGCCGCCGGAGAACTGGTGCGGGTAGTGGTCGACGCGGCGGGCGGCGTCGCGGATGTGGACGCGTTCCATCGCCTCGATCGCCACGTTGCGGGCCTCGCGGCGGGTGACGCCGGTGCGGTGCGAGCGGTAGGCCTCGGCGATCTGGGTGCCCACGGTGTAGTACGGGTTGAGCGAGGACAGCGGATCCTGGAAGACCATGGCGATGCGGTCGCCGCGGATCGCCTGCATCTCGCGTTCGCGCAGGGTGGTGAGTTCCCTGCCGTCGAGTTCGATGGAGCCGGTGCGCTTGGCGCCCTTGGGGAGCAGGCCCATGATGGCGAGGCTCGTCATGGACTTGCCTGAGCCGGATTCGCCGACGATGCCGAGGGCGCCGCCGCGCGGCAGGTCGAAGGCGAGGTGCTTGACGACGTCGGTGTGCCCGGCGGCTGTGGTGAAGCCGACGGTGAGGTCGCGGACGCGCAGGAGCGGGTGGCCGGTCATGCCGCGCTCCCCACGCGCACCCGCGGGTCGATCGCGGTGTACAGCAGGTCGACGACCATGTTGCCGACGACGACGAGGAACGCCGCGAGGAGCGTGACGCCCATGATGACGGGCTGGTCGTTCTTGGTGATCGAGTCGGCGGCGAGCTTGCCGACGCCGTTGAGGCCGAACACGGTCTCGGTGATGAGGGCGCCGCCGAGGAGCCCGGCGAAGTCCATGCCGAAGATCGTGACGATCGGCGTGAGGGCCGGGCGCAGGGCGTGGCGCCGCCAGACGAGGCCGGGGCTGAGGCCCTTCGCGCGGGCGGTGCGCACGTAGTTCTCCTGGAGGGTCTCGATGACGTTGGCGCGGGTGAGCCTGGTGTAGACGGCGGCGGCGCCGATGGAGAGCACGATCCAGGGCATGAGGAAGTTCATGAACCACTGGAGCGGGTCCTCGCTGAACGGCACGGCCTGCGGGAACGGGAGCCATCCGAGCGTGACGACCAGGAGGAACTGGAGCGACAGGGCGAGGACGTAGTTCGGGACGGACATGCCGGTGAGGGTGAGGCCGGTGATGAACCGGTCAGTGAACTTGCCTTCGCGAACAGCGGAGACGAGCCCGGCGGAGACGCCCGCGAGGAGCCACAGCACCGCGGCGCCGATGGCGACCGTGGCCGAGACGGGCAGGCGCTGGAGGATCATGTCGGTGACCGGCTGGCTCGACTGGAACGAGTAGCCGAGGCAGGGCGCGACGCATTCGACGGCGTTCGCGCCCGTCCCGTAGGTGCGGCCGACGAACAGTCCCGACAGGAACGTCCAGAACTGCTGCCAGAACGGCTGGTCGAGGCCGAGGTTCGCGCGGATCTGGTCGATGGCCTCGGGCGTGCAGTTCTTGCCGCAGATCTGCACGGCCGGGTCGGGCGAGAGCACGAAGAAGATCACGTAGGTGAACAGGCACACCAGGAACAGCACGACGGCCATGCCCAGCAGGCGGTTCGCGAGGAAGCGGATCATGAGCGGGCCTCCCCGGACTCGGCGATCTTCTTGATGCGGTCGCCGAGGACGGTGAACGACAGCACCAGCAGGAACAGGAACGCGCCCGGGAACAGGAAGTACGCGGGGTCGACGGCGTACCAGGACACGGAGGAGGCGATCATCTGGCCCCACGAGGGGGTCGGCGGGACGACGCCCACGCCGAGGAACGAGAGGCCGGCCTCGGTGCCGACGTACCCGGGGACCGCGAGCGTGGTCATGACGATGATCGTGGAGGAGAGGTTCGGGAGGATCTCCTTGAAGATGATCTGGGCACTGGAGGCGCCCGAGGCCTTCGCGGACTCCACGAACTCGCGCTGCTTCAGGGACATGGTCTGGCCGCGGACGATCCGGGCCAGGTAGGGCCAGCCGAAGAACGAGATGACGACGACGAGGAGGGCCTGCCGGTTCTCGGCCGGGAGCGCGGAGAGCACCGCGATCATGAAGATGAGGGCCGGGAAGGCCATCAGGAACTCCATGATCCGGGAGATCACCATGTCGGTGCGCCCGCCGAAGTACCCGGCGATGAGGCCGAAGACGACGCCGAGGGTCGAGGTGAGCGCGGTCGCGAGGAGCGCGATCGTCATCGACACCCTGGCGCCGTAGACGATCCGCGCGAAGATGTCGCGGCCGTTGCCCGGTTCGACGCCGAACCAGTGGTCGGCCCCGATGCCGCCGCCCCACCCGAGCGGGAGCCCGCCGAGGTTCGGGTCCACGGCGGACTGGTCGAACTCCAGGGGGCCGTAGCCGGAGAGCTTGACCAGGAGCGGGGCCGTCAGTGCCATCAGGACGACGACGAGGATGTAGGCGGCGCAGGCGACCGCGGCGCGGTCGCGCATGAAGGCGCGGACGAGGCGGCGCCCTGAGGCGGGCGGCGAGGACGACGCGGGGTCGCCCGTCGCCTCGCCGCCCGCTGCGCCTTCAGCTTCGAGTTCGGTCGGAGTGAAGGTCATCGGAGATCAGCCCGCGGACGGGTCCTTGAGCCCGACGATGGTCAGGTCCGTCATGCTCGTGTTCGGAATGTAGTTGGCGATGTTCTCGCCGGGCAGGAACACGCTCGGCTCTTGGAGCAGCGGCACCATCGGGGCGAGGGCCATGACCTGCTCGTCGAAGTCGCCCCACGCCTCGTTCGCGGCGTCGAGGTCGGTCATCGCGCGGATCTCGTCGATGCGCGCGTTGATCTCCGGGTCGTCGAACAGCCCGATGTTGGTGTTGCCCTTCTCGGTGATGACGCGGCCGTCGACCAGCGGCGGGACCATGGTGGAGGAGCTGGAGGGCCAGTCGGGGCACCAGCCGGTGATCGCGGCGTCGTGCATCTGCGAGGGCGTGCCGATCGTCTCGTAGTACGTGGACGTGTCGATGACGTTGAGCTGCACGTCCACGTTGATCTTCGCGAGCGCCTGCTGGATCGACTCGGCCTGCGCCTGCATGATCGGCTGCGACCGGATGTCGAGGGTGAACGAGAAGCCGTCTTCGAGGCCGACGGACGCGAGGAGCTCCTGCGCCTTCTCCGGGTCGCCGTTGTTGCCTTCGCTCGGGTAGAGGTCGAAGTCCTTGTGGCCGTTCACCGCGTCGGGGATGATCGTGGTGGCCGGGAGGGCGAGCTGGTTGCCGCCCGAGGCGGTCTGGAGCGAGGTGCGGTCGATGGCGTAGTTCATCGCCTGGCGCACTTCGAGCTTGTCGAACGGCGCCTCGGTGGTGTCCATGCCCATGTAGGTGACGCAGTACGCCTCGGCGGTCTCGACGCGGTCGGCGAGGTCCGGGGACTGGAGCCGCGCGAGGGTCGCGGGCTGGACCTTCCCGGAGATCGCGTTCTGGTCGGCGCCCTGCCCGGCGATGAGCCGCTCGTCGATCGTGGCCCCGTCGAGGCCGATCTCGAACTGCCACGCGTCGGGGTAGGCCTTGCGCACGTCGTCGGTGTCCGGGTCCCAGTGCTCGTTGCGCACCAGCTTGATGAGGCTGCCGGGCGTGTACGTCTCCAGGGTGTACGGGCCGGAGGCGACGATGTCGTTGATGAACTCGTCGCCCGCGCCCGTGCCGACCGGGAACGGCACCGCGTTCGGCTGCGCCAGGACGCTGTCGAACTCGGGGAACGGCTCGATGAGGTGGAAGACGATGGTCTTCTCGTCGGGGGTCTCGATGCCGGGGTGCTCGCCGGACTGGTACGGGCCCAGGTAGTCCTCGGGGGCCGCGATCGTGTTCTTCAGCCACGGCGAGCCGATGCCGATCTCGGGGTCCCACGCGCGGGAGATGCCGAAGGCGAGCTCGGTGGAGGTGATCGGGTCGCCGTTGTCGAACTTCAGGCCGTCTTTGAGAGTGTAGGTCCAGGTGAGGCCGTCTTCGGAGGCGGTGCCGAGGCTCTCGGCCATGTCCGGGACGATCGCGTTGGGGTCGTCGGCGTCGCCTGCGGCCTGCATGGTGAGGCCGCGGTAGACGAGCCGGTAGAACGCGTTGACGCCGCCGTCCCAGCCGCGGGCCGGGTCGAGGTAGGAGAAGTCGGCGTTCTGGAGCATGTGGATGGTGCCGCCGGAGACCGGGTCGTCGCCCGCGGTGCCGGAGGCGTCGTTCTGGCCGCCGGAACAGCCGGTGAGGAGGAGGGCCGCGGCGAGGAGTGCCGCAGGCGCCCTGGTCTGTTTCTTCAACATGAGGGAAGTCCTTCATTCGTGCGCCGAGCGACGGGCCGCAGACCCGGGGGGCGGGCGTTCACGGAACCGTCTGGCCGAGGCCGCCGTGGCGTCGGTTCGCAGTAACATATCACATATCACATATCACTGACTTGGGCTCGGCATTCGCCTCCGAGCAGGTCGAACGGGAACCCCCTCGCGTTCGCTGTGCTTTGGAAGACCCAGGCAGCTACGGTTGGGCGCCGATGGCAAGCGCTAGTCCGCCTTGTTCTGGACCCCACTGTTCCGAAGGAGCACCGTGAACACACCGACCCTCCTGCGCCGCGACGGCGTGGCCCTCGTCCTGGCCGCCGCGGAGGCGGGCCTGCCGCCCGTGCTGCACTGGGGCCGCGACCTCGGGCCGCTCGACGCGGCCGACCTCGCCGCCCTCGACGCCGCGACCGGCCGCCAGACCCGGCCCGGCACCCTCGACGCCGCCTGGCGGGTGCCGCTCGTGCCGCAGGAATCGGACGGCTGGGCCGGGCGCCCGGCCCTCCTCGCCACCCGCGACGGCCGTCCGCTGTTCCCCCGCTGGGACGCGACGGTGGAGCGCGCCGGGGACGCGGCGGTCGCGATCACCGCGGTCGACGCGGACGCGGGGCTGACGCTGCGGACCCGCTTGGAGATAGGCGCGGGCGGGCTCGTGCTCCTCGACCACGAGGTGACGAACGACGGCGCGGGCGAGGTGGAGGTGGCGTGGCTCGAAGCCGTGCTGCCCGTGGCGAAGTCGGCCGACCACCTGACCGCGTTCTCGGGCCGGTGGGCCCGGGAGAAGGCCCCGCTTACCACCGAGATGCCGCGCGGCGCCACCGTCCGGGAGTCGCGCCGCGGGCGCGGCGGGCACGACGCGCCGTGGGTGACGTTCGCGTCGGCGGGCCTGCCGCGCAACCGGACCGGCGAGGTCTGGGCCGTGCACCTCGGCTGGAGCGCCGACGTGCGCCACCGCACCGACCGGATCACCGAGCACGGCACCGCCCTCGGCGCCGGGGAGCTCGTGCGGCCCGGCGAGATCCGGCTCGCGCAGGGCGGGTCGTACCGGACGCCGACCGCGTACTTCTCCTACGCGGACAACGGGCTCGACGGCGTCGCCGACCGGTTCCACACCTGGATGCGCGCGCGGCCGCAGCACCCGAGGACCGCGCGCCCGCTCGTGCTCAACACCTGGGAGGCGGTCTACTTCGACCACGACCAGGCCCGCCTGGAGCGCCTCGCGCGCCGCGCCGCCGAGGTCGGCGTGGAGCGGTTCGTGCTCGACGACGGCTGGTTCCACCTGCGCCGCAACGACAGGGCCGGGCTCGGCGACTGGGTCGTGGACCCGGCGGCGTGGCCCGAGGGCCTCGAACCGCTCGCGGAGCTGGTGCGCTCGCTCGGCATGCAGTTCGGGCTGTGGTTCGAGCCGGAGATGGTGAACCTCGACTCCGATGTCGCACGGGCGCATCCGGAGTGGATCCTCGCCAACCCGGCGTCGGTGCCCGCGCCCGAGGGCCTGTCGTGGCGGACCCAGTACGTGCTGGACCTGGCGAACCCGGACGTCTTCGAGCACCTCCGCTCGCAGATCTCCACTCTGGTCGAACGGCTCGGCATCGCGTTCATCAAGTGGGACCACAACCGGGACCTCGTGGAGCCGCTGCACGACGGCGCGCCCGGCACACACCTCCAGACGCTCGCGGCGTACCGGCTCATCGACCGGCTCAAGGCCGACCACCCGGGCCTGGAGATCGAGTCGTGCTCCTCCGGCGGCGCCCGCACCGACCTGGGCATCCTCCAGCGCACCGACCGCGTCTGGGCCTCGGACTCGAACGACCCGGTCGAGCGCCAGGACATCCAGCGCTGGACCGAGCTCGTGCTCCCGCCGGAGATGATCGGCGCCCACGTCGGCCCCTCCCCCGCGCACTCGTCGGGCCGGGCCACGTCGCTGCCGTACCGGATCGCGACCTCGCTCCAGGGCTCGGCCGGCTTCGAGTGGGATATCTTGTCCTGCACCGAGGAGGAGACCGCCCGGATCACCGAGTTCGCCGCGCTCTACAAGGAGCTGCGCGGCCTCCTCCACACCGGCTCGGTGGTCCACCCCGACACCCTCGACCCGGCGCTCCGGGTCCGCGGCGTCGTGGCGGCCGACAAGTCGGAGGCGGTCTTCACCGTCGCCACCGTCGCCTCACTTGAGGAGGCGCTGCCCGAGCGGCTGCGCCTCGACGGCCTCGACCCCGCGCGGCGCTACAAGGTCGACGTGCGCAGCGAGATCGGCGAGGCGAAGTGGGGCTGGACGACCCCGCCGTGGCTCGCGGGCGAGCCCCTGGCGGTGCCCGGCTCGGTCCTCACCGGCATCGGGCTCCAGCTCCCGGGCCTGTGGCCCGTGCAGGCGTTCCTGATCCACCTGACCGCGGTCTAGACGACGTAGGCGCCCGAGCGGGCGGCGGCCGCGGTGGCGGTCGCCGCCCGCTTCGCCGTGTCCGGGTCGAGCGGGTCGCCGGAGACGAGGAAGCGGTAGTAGAGGGGCGCGGAGAGGGCGCGGATCACCTCGGCGGGGTCGGTGGCGGCGGGGACGTCGCCGCGGGCGGCGGCCGTGGTGACACACGGGGACCACTCGTCGATGCGGACGCGGTAGAAGCGGTGCAGGGCGGCGGCGGCCTCGGGGTCGGAGGCCGCGGCGGCGATGAGGGCCTTGAAGAGCGGGCCCTGCCGGGCGTCGGTGAGGGTGTCGAGGATGAGGTCCGCGAGCGCGGCCAGGTCGCCGTCGAGGGTGCCGGTGTCAGCGCGGGGCTGGGAGGACTCGGCCATCTCGGCGAGCATGTCGGCGACGAGGCCGTGGACGGTGCCCCAGCGGCGGTAGACGGTGGTCTTGCCGACGTCGGCGCGGCGGGCCACCTCGGCGAGGTCGATGCCGCCGATCCCTTTGTCGGCCAAGGCGTCTCCGGCCGCGCGGAGCACCGCTCCGCGGACGCGGGCGGTGCGGCCGCCGGGCCGGGCGGTGCCGGGGGCACCAGTGGCCTGATTCATAACGGGACTCCAGTTGCGTTAAGTGCGGTTGCTGAGCTAGCTTAGACCTCACGTTAACGGAACTGTAGTTCCTTTAGAAGGGATTCGCCATGGAACACCGCCGCCTCGGCCGCTCCGGCCTCCACGTGCCCGCCCTGTCCTTCGGCGCCGGGACCTTCGGCGGCTCCGGGCCGCTGTTCGGTGCCTGGGGCGACACCGGGGTCGCGCAGGCCCGCCGCATGGTCGACATCGCGTTGGACGCGGGGATGGCCATGTTCGACACCGCCGACGTCTACTCGGACGGCGCATCGGAGGAGGTCCTCGGCGCGGCCCTCAAGGGCCGCCGGGACAGAGCGCTCGTCTCCACGAAGGCCGGACTGCCCGTGGGCGAGGGCGCCAACGAGGCCGGATCGTCCCGAGCCCACCTGACGCGGGCCGTCGAGGCCGCGCTGCGGCGCCTCGACACCGACTACATCGACCTGTTCCAGCTGCACGCCTTCGACGCCCGCACCCCGGTGGAGGAGACCCTCGCGGTCCTCGACGACCTCGTGCGGGACGGGAAGATCCGGTACGTAGGCGCCTCGAACTACGCCGGATGGCAGCTCATGAAGACCCTCGACGCCGCCGACCGGGACCGGCGGCCCCGCTTTGCGGCGCACCAGGTCTACTACTCGCTCGTCGGCCGCGACTACGAGTGGGAGCTCATGCCGCTGGGCCAGGACCAGGGCGTCGGGGCGCTCGTGTGGAGCCCGCTCGGCTGGGGGCGGCTCACCGGGAGGATCCGGCGCGGGCAGCCCGTGCCCGAGGGCAGCCGCCTGCATCAGACCGCGCAGTTCGGGCCGCCCGTGGAGGACGCGCACCTCTACGGCATCGTCGACGTGCTCGACGAGATCAGCGCCGAGACCGGGAAGACCGTGCCGCAGGTCGCGATCAACTGGCTCCTGCGCCGCCCCACCGTCGCGTCGGTGATCGTCGGCGCCCGCGACGAGGAGCAGCTGCGGCAGAACCTCGGCGCGGTCGGATGGGAGCTCGACGCCGGGCAGGTCGCCCGGCTCGACGAGGCCAGCGCGAAGACCGCCCCGTACCCGTACTACCCGTACGAGCGGCAGGAGGGCTTTGCGCGGCTGAACCCGCCCGTGGTGTGAGCGGCGAGGGCCCGGTCCGATGGGGACCGGGCCCCTGCCGGTTACGGGAGGTTCGCGATCACGAAGGGCGCGTGGCCGTGCAGGTAGCCGTCCCACCCGCCCGTGAGGGGGGCGCCGGAGGACAGCAGGTTCGTGGAGTCGGGGCCGACGTCCAGTTTCCATGCGGTCCAGGAGATCTTGTTCGCGGACATCCAGTCGACCCAGCGCTGCGCCTCGTCGAGGCAGACGCGGCCGTCGAGGCCGCCGTCGGCGGCGCTGGCGCCCCATTCGGTGACGAACAGGGCCAGGCCCGCGTCGATCGCGGCGTCGGCCTTGTCGCGGTTCCACTGGGCGTGCGTGCACGAGTAGAAGTGGAGCGTGTACATGAGGTTGGTGCCGGACACCGGGTTCTGGGCGGCGACGTCGACGTCCTGCGACCAGGTCGGGGTGCCGAGCACGATGAGGTTGTCGGGGTCCTGCGCGCGGATCGCGGCGACGACGGCCTCGTGGTACGGCTTGACCGTGCCGGTCCAGGAGACCTGCTCGGGCTCGTTGTAGGGCTCCCAGATGATGTTCGGGAGGTGCCCGTAGCGGTCGGCGAGGTCGGCGAAGAACGCGACGGCCTCGGCCTGGTGCTGGTGCGCCTGGTGCGCGTGGAAGTCGACGATCACGTAGACGCCGGCCTCGGCGGCGTTCTGGATGACCTTCTCCACTTCGGTCTTCCAGCCCTGCGGGTCGTCGAGGTACGCGCCTTCGGGCTCGACGCCCATGGCGACGCGGAAGACCTCGATGTTCCAGTTGTCGCGCATCCACTCCAGGGCCTGGAGGTTCTGGGCGTACGGCTGGGTCTGCCAGTGGAGCCACATGCTGGAGACGCCGCGGAGCTGGATCTGCGCGCCGCTCTCGTCGCACATGCCCGCACCGCAGACGTGGAGCTCGCCGTGCTCCTCGACGGGGGTGCCCGCGGGGGCCGGGTCGGTCGGTTCGGGGTCGGTGGGCTCGGGTTCGGTGGTCTGCTCGCCGCTGCCGTCGCCGCAGGCGACGCCGTCGACCTTCACGTTGCTGATCTCGCCTGAGCCGCCGCTGGCGGTGAAGCCGAAGACCTCCCGGGTCTGCCCCGCGGCGATCGCGCCGTTCCATCCCGCGTCGGATGCGGTGAAGTGCCTGCCGCTCAGGGATTGGCTGGAGACGTTCCAGGCGCTGATGCCGGAGACAGCGTCGGTGAAGTCCCATTCCACGGTCCACCCGTCGAGCGCTTCGCCCGCGGTGATGCTCACGTTGGCCTGGAAGCCCGTGCCCCAGTCGTTGACGACGTCGTATTCGACGTCGCATCCCGCTGCGGCGCTGGCGTTCTGGGCGGCCGCGACGGTGAGCGCGCTCGCGCTCAGTGCGGCGGTGACCGCGGCGAGGATCGCCGCCGTCCGTCGTCTTCGCGTCTTCATATGCCGGTCCTTGGGTCGAGGAGCGGGAGCGCGGTAGCGCTCCCAATAAGCATATTGAAGTTTGCCAATCTATTGCCGCGGCGTCAAGCCTCGCCGCGCTCCCGGGCCGCGACGACGCCCGCGAGGGCCGCGGCCGTGCGGGCGACCGTGGCATCCGGGTCCGAGGCGAGGGGCCGGAGCAGGTCGAGCGCGAGGCCCGGCGGGAGTTCGGCGAGGGCCTGGACCAGGCGCAGCCGCGCCGCGGGCGCGGCAGAGGCGAGGGCGTCGGCGAAATCGTAGGCGATGGCCGCGGCGGGCCCGGGGTCGGCGGCGAGCGCGCCGAGGACTTCGGCGGCGTCGACGTCGTTGGCGCCCTTGACGATCATGTCGACGAGGACCGGGATCGCGGCGGCGCTCCCCCGGGCGCCGAGCGCGAGGGCGGCGCGGGCGCGCACCGCAGTGTCCGCATCGTCCAGGACGGTGTCGAGCGCCGTGGAGGACTCGTCGCCGGGGATCTCGGCGAGGGCGGTGGCCGCGCGCAGCCGCACGGCGGCGTCCGGCGATGCCAGGCCGGGGACGAGGCTCGCGACGACGCCGCTGTCGGCGCGGGCGAGGGCCCACTGGAGGGCCCCGGCGACGTGCGGGTCCGCTTCCGCCAGCACGGCTTCGGCGAGCAGGGCGGCGGGCAGTTCGGCTTCGAGCGCGGCCTGCTGGCGGCGGGCCGCGCTCGCGGAGCCGAGGCCGCGGAGCAGCTCCACGATGCGGAGCACGTCCTCCCAGCCTTCGGGGTCGGAGGCGTCGACGGCCTTGAGCCGCTTGAGGAGTTCGCGCTCGCGGGCGAGGCGCTCCTCGGCGGCGGCGGTGAGGTCGGCGATGAGCGCGGCGGGCGCGAACCCCGGGTCGTCGAGGACCGCGCCGATCTGGCGCAGCGACAGGCCCAGGGTCCGCAGGCTCTCCACGTGGAAGATCCGCCGGATGTCGGCGTCGGCGTACTCGCGGTAGCCCCCGGTGGTGCGGCCGGTCGGCCGCACCAGGCCGAGGTTGTCGTAGTGCCGGAGCATCCTGGTGGAGACGCCGGAGCGGCGCGCGACCTCGCCGATGAGCATTACGCCCCCGGTTCCCGGCCGCCGAGCGCGGCGAGCCGCTTCGCGGCGTCCACGGCGGGCTCGAACGCGGCGTCGGGGTCGCGCAGGAGCCGCTCCGTCGCCGCCGCGTGGGCCGCCACGACCGGGTCCTCGTTCGCCATGGCGGCCTGGAGGACCGGCTCGGCGTGCTCGCCGAGGGCCGCGAGGGCGCGGCTCAGGCTGCGCTGCACTTCCCGCTCACCGCGCCCGAACTGGGCGGCCAGCTCCTCGGCGAGCGCGCGCTCCCCGCCGTCGGGGACGAGGACCACGGCCGCGCGCCAGGCGGCGCGGGCGACCTCGTCGTCCCCGTCGCGCAGCAGGTCCCGCGTGATCGCGGGCCAGGCGCGCGCGTCGCCGACCTTCGACAGCGTGTGCAGGGCCTGGGCACGGGCCTGCGCGTTGGGCGAGGCGAGCTCGGCGAGCAGCAGCGGGACGACGGCGTCCGCGGGCAGCCGCGTCAGCGCCCAGGTGAGCATGTCGCGGACGTAGAAGTCCGGCTCGACCGCGCACCGCGCGATCAGGGCCTCGGCCAGCGCCGGGTCGGGCTCGGTGCCCGCGGCGAGGGCGGCCTTGAGCCGCACCGAGGCGTCGCGAGCGGCGAGCGCGCCGGTGAGCGTGCGTGTCGTCTCCATGGGGACCACCTCCGCCGTCAAGTGAAGACCTTGCCATCGTGTCAATGTCAAGCGGTTCGCGGGGGAATTCGCGGCGGACCGATGAGTCCGGGGCGCGGACGCGGTCATAGGGGGAGACACTGGATCGAGAGAGGACCGCATCATGAGCCTGCCGCCCGCGCCCCCCGGTGGTTTCCGGACCTTCCTGCACGTGCTGGTCAACACGGCCGTTGCGAACGTGACCACGAGCTTCCTGTGGTTCGGGCTGACGTTCTGGATCTACGTGGAGACGCGGAACGTGATCGCCTCCGCCGTGGTCGCCGCCTCGTACATGATCTTCGTGTCGCTGTTCGGCATGTTCTTCGGCACGCTCGTGGACCGCTTCCAGAAGAAGGCCGTGATGCTGTGGGCGACCCTCGCGGCGCTCGCGGTGTTCATCCTCGACGCGGCGTTCTTCTTCGCGGTCGGCGAGGAGCGGATGCGGGACCTGTCGCTGCCGTGGTTCTGGATCTTCACGGTGGTGATGCTCGCTGGCGCGGTCGTGGAGCAGCTGCGCGGGATCGCGCTGTCGACGACGGTGACGCTCCTGGTCCCGGCGGACCGGCACGCGAACGCGAACGGCCTGGTCGGGACCGTTCAGGGCGTGGCGATGCTGGTGACGAGCGTGTTCAGCGGCCTGGCGATCGGGTTCCTGGGCATGGGCTGGACGATGATCATCGGCATCGCCGCGCTCGCGCTGACGCTGCTGCACCTGGTGCCGCTGGCGATCCCCGAGGAGCGCAAGGCCGGGAGCGAGGCGCCGGGCTCGCTGGTGGACCTGCGCGGCGGCTGGCTCGCGGTGCGGGCGGTGCCGGGCCTGGTGGCGCTGGTGCTGTTCACGACGTTGAACAACCTGTTCGGCGGGGTCGCGATGGCGGTCATGGACCCGTACGGGATCGACATGTTCGGCGTCGAGGGCTGGGGGATCTGGTTCGCGGTGGCGTCGACGGGGTTCATCGCGGGCGGCGCGGTCGTCGCCAAGCGGGGCATCGGGAGCAACCCGATCCGCACGATCCTGCTCGTGGTGATCGCCCTGGGCCTGGCGGGCGCGCTGTCGGCGGTGCGGGAGCTGGGGTGGCTGTTCATCCTCGGCGTGTGGGTGTTCATGGCGCTGATCCCGGCCGCGGAGGCCGCGGAGCAGACGGTGATCCAGCGGGTGGTGCCGTTCGAGAAGCAGGGCCGGGTGTTCGGGTTCGCGATGACGTTCGAGGCCGCGGCCGCACCGGTGACGGCCCTGGTGATCGCGCCGGTCGCGGAGCTGCTGGTGATCCCGGACATGCGGACCGACGCGGGGCGGCGGCAGTGGGAGTGGCTGCTCGGGACCGGGGACTCGCGTGGCATCGCGCTGATCCTGCTCCTCGGCGGGCTCGTCTGCGCGGCGCTCGCGGTCCTCGCGATGCTCGCGCCGCAGTACCGGCAGCTGAGCGCGAAGTACCGTGCGGCCGTTGAGGAGTCGCAGGCCGAGGAACCGGAGCAGGTCGCCGCCTAGGAGGGCGGTGTAACGGCTGCTACATTTGCAGCTGTGACGAGTGGTGATCGGTGGCTGGTGCTGCTGGTGAAGGTGCCCGCGGCGCCGTCGAAGCACCGGGTCGGGGTCTGGCGGGAGCTGCGCCGCATCGGCGCGCTCTCGCTGGGCCAAGGGGCTTGGGCCGTACCGGATCTGCCGGTGTTCGGCGAAGGCGTGGACCGCGCGGTCGCGCTCGCCGAGCGCGCCGGGGGCGAGGTCGTGGTCCTGGAGGCGAGCGGCCGGGCCGGGCAGGACGCCGAACGGCTCGCGGCGAGGTTCACCGCGGCCCGCTCCGAGGACTGGACCGAGTTCCTCGCCGAGTGCGACAAGTTCGAGGCGGAGATCGCCAAGGAGATCCGCATCGGCAAGCTCACCCTCGCGGAGCTCGAAGAGGAGGAGCAGAGCCTCCAGCGGCTGCGCCGCTGGCACCGCGATCTGACGGCCCGCGACGTCTTCGGCGCACCCGAGGCCTCCGCTGCGGCGGAGCGGCTCGCGCAGTGCGCGGAGGTCTGCGACGGGTACGCCGAGCAGGTCTTCACCGCCCTTCACGGGGGCGGGAGCTGATGGCGCGCACCACGATGGGGCCGCTGTACCTGGCGGGGTTCACCACCGCGTTCGGCGCGCACGGCATCGCCTCCGTGCTCGGCGCCGAATCGGACGATATCGGCCTCACGCTCCTGGGCCTCGGCGCGGTCCTGGCGCTGTACGACGTCGCCGAGGTGATCCTCAAGCCGGTCTTCGGGGCGCTGTCGGACCGGATCGGCGCGAAACCGGTGATCGTCGGCGGACTCGCGGCGTTCGTGCTCGCTTCGCTCGCGGCCCTGATCGATCCGACGCCGCTCGTGTTCGCGCTCGCGCGGCTCGGGCAGGGCGCGGCGGCCTCGGCGTTCTCCCCCGCCTCGTCGGCGGCGGTCGCGCGCCTCGCGGGTCGCGAACGACTCGGCCGGTACTTCGGGCGGTACGGCGCGTGGAAGAGCCTCGGGTACGTGCTCGGCCCGCTCATCGGCGTCGGCCTGACGCACCTGTTCGGCATCGAGGCGGTCTATGTGGCCCTCGCGGTGCTCGCGGCCGTCGCCGCGGTCTGGACGCTCGCGTCGCTGCCCGCCCTGCCGGTCGTACCCCGACCCCGATATACCCTTGTCGACCTGGTCAGGCAGACCACCGAGCGTGGATTCCTCGTGCCGACCGCGCTGCTCGCGACCACCACGGCGGTGCTCGGCGTCGCGGTCGGGTTCCTGCCGCTCCTCGCGGTCCGGCTCGACCTGCCCGCGCTCACGGGCGCGGCGGCGGTCGCGGTGCTGGCGCTGGCGTCGACGGCGGTGCAGCCGTTCGTGGGGCGGCTGCGCGACGCGGACCGGATCACCGACCGCACCGGGACCTCGGCCGGGCTCGCGCTCGCGGCGGTCGCGCTGGGGCTCATCGCGATCGCGCCGCACTGGTCGACGCTGCTCGGGTCGGCGGTGCTGCTGGGCGTCACCGTCGGATCGGTCACGCCGCTGGCGTTCGCGCACCTCGCGGCGGCCACGCCCGAGGAGCGCATGGGCCGCACCATGGGCAACGCCGAACTCGGCCGCGAACTCGGCGACGCGGGCGGCCCGCTGCTCGTCGGCGCGATAGCCACGGCCGCAACGCTTCCGGTGGCACTGGGCGCATTGGCGGCGCTGAGTCTCGCCTCGGCGGGGCTGGCCCGGTTCGGCCTCGTGCGGCGCCGGCCGGTCGGCTGACGGTCAAGAGCGGGCGAGCGCTTCGACCGCGTCCGCCACCTCGTCGAGACCGGCCGCTCGGGAGGCCTTGACGAGGACGACGTCACCCGGGGCGAGGCGGTCGCGGAGCCAGTCGGCAGCGGTCCCCTTGTCCGGCAAGGCGACCGCGCCCTCCCCCGCACCCTCGGCGATGAGGCGGGCCTCCTCGCCCACCGCGACCACGATGTCGGCCCGGGCGGCCGCGTAGGCGCCGATGCGGCGGTGCTCCTCGTCGGCGGCCTCGCCGAGTTCGGCCATCTCCCCCAGGACCGCGATGCGCCGACCGCCCTCGATCACCGCCAGCGAGTCGAGCGCCGCCAGACACGAATCGGGGTTGGCGTTGTAGGAGTCGTTGAGCAGCACCACGCCGTTGCCGAGTTCGCGCAGTTCCATGCGCCACTTCGAGAGCGAGGCGGTCGCCAGCGCCTTCGCGGCCGCGTCCAGCGGCACGCCCGCCGCGAGTCCCGCAGCAGCGGCCGCGGCGGCGTTGAGCGCCTGGTGGGCGCCCGTGACCGGGAGCGCGACCCGGGCCGTCCCCTCCGCGGTCCGCAGCGCGAAGGTCGGGCGGCCGAGGCGGTCCAGGGTCAGGTCTGCTACGCGCACATCGGCTTCCCGCTCGCGGCCGAAGGTGAGCACCGGCCCGTCGGTGAGGGCGCGCATCGCGGCGACGCGCGGGTCGTCGGCGTTGAGGACCGCCGTGCCGCCCGGTGCGAGTCCCTGCACGAGTTCGCCTTTCGCCTTCGCGATGGCGTCGCGGGTCTTCATGTAGCTCAGGTGCGCCTGGCCGACGTTCAGCACCACGCCGATGTCGGGCGAGGCGAGCGTGGCGAGGTCGGCGATGTCGCCGCGCCGCCGCGCGCCCATCTCCAGGACCAGGTGGCGGGTGCCCGCGTCGGCGCGGAGCATCGTGATCGGGGTGCCGAGCTCGTTGTTCAGCGACCCGGCCGTGGCGACCGTGGGCGCGGCGCTGCCGAGCACCGCCGCGATGAGGTCCTTGGTGCCCGTCTTCCCTTGGGAGCCGGTCACTCCGGTGACGGTGAGGCCGCCGTGCAGGAGCGCCACCACATGGGCGGCCAGGGCCTGGAGCGCGTCCTGCGCGTCGTCGACGACCACCGTGGGCAGCGCGGTCGGGCGGGAGCCGAGGACCGCGACGGCGCCCGCGTCGCCGGCCTGGGCGGCGAAGTCGTGGCCGTCGGCCTGGTCGCCCGCGAAGGCGACGAAGAGGCCGCCGGGGGCGGCGTCGCGGCCGTCGAGGACGGCCGGGGCGGTGACCTCGACGGCGGGGTCGCCCGCGACGGTCCCGCCGGTGATCGCGGCGATGTCGCCGAGGTCGAGCGGGATCATGCGGGGGCTCCGGTGCGGTTCGGTGTCATGCGGGGAAGTCAAGGCCGCGGGGGGTATCGCGGGCGTATGGAAATCCGCATACGCCCTGACAACACGGACGGGTCGAGACTCCTCGCCATGACCGAAAGCGAACCCGCCCGCATCGCCGTCTTCGGGTGCGGCCCGGACGAGGCCGACGCGTTCCGCGCCCTGGCCGACCGGATCGACCCGGTGCTCACCGACGCGCCCGTCTCGGAGGCCAACGTCGAGCTGGCGTCCGGGGCCCGGTGCATCAGCATCGGGCACAAGACCCGTGTGTCGAGCGCGACGCTGCTCGCGCTCAAGCGCGTCGGCGTCGAGTACATCTCCACCAGGAGCGTGGGCTGCAACCACGTGAACGTGAAGTACGCCGAGAGCATCGGCATCACCGTCGAGAACGTCGCGTACTCGCCCGACAGCGTCGCCGACTACACGCTGATGCTCATGCTCATGGTGCTGCGCAACGCCAGGTCGGTGGTGCTGCGCGCCGACGTCCACGACTACCGGCTGTACGAGGAGCGCGGCCGGGAGCTGCGGGACCTCACCGTCGGGGTGGTCGGGACCGGGCGGATCGGCGCGGCGGTGCTCGACCGGCTGCGCGGGTTCGGGTGCCGGGTGATCGCGTTCGACAAGCGGCCCAAGGCCGACGCGGAGTACCTGCCGCTGGACCGGCTGCTGCGCGAGAGCGACGTGGTCACGCTGCACACGCCCCTGAACGCGGGCACGCACCACCTCCTCGACCGCGGCCGCATCCACCGGCTCAAGCCCGGCGCGGTCGTCGTCAACACCGGGCGGGGCCCGCTCATCGACACCGAGGCGCTGGTCCCGGCCCTGGAGGCGGGGAGGCTCGGCGGCGCGGCGCTCGACGTCATCGAGGGCGAGGAGGGCGTGTTCTACGCCGACCGGCGGGAGCGGCTCGTCGGGAACAACGCGCTGGAGCGGCTCCAGAAGCTGCCGAACGTGATCATCAGCCCGCACACCGCGTACTACACCGACCGGGCGCTGCGCGACACCGTGGAGCACTCGGTCGCGGGCTGCCTTCGCTACGAGGAGAAGAGGAATCAGCATGGCTAGGCTCAGGATCGGCATCCTGTTCGGCGGGGCTTCCGAGGAGCACCCCGTGTCGGTGAAGTCGGCGCGGGAGGTCGCGAAGCACCTCGACACCGCGAAGTACGAGCCGCTGTACGTCGGGATCACCGAGGGCGGCGAGTGGCGGCTCTGCGAAGGGCCCGAAGGGGACTGGGAGCGGGACTCGCGCCCGGCGGTGCTCTCGCCCGACCGCGGCGCGCACGGGCTGCTGGTGCTGGACCACGGGAAGTACGAGGAGGTCCGGCTCGACGCGGTCGTGCCGGTCCTGCACGGCCGGTACGGCGAGGACGGCTCGGTCCAGGGGCTCCTGGAGCTGTCGGGGATTCCCTACGCGGGCTGCGACATCGCGGGTTCGGCGCTGTGCATCGACAAGTCGCTGACGTACCTGGTGGCGCGCAGCGCCGGGATCGCGGTGCCGGAGTTCCGGATCGTCGCCGAGGGCGAGGAGCCCGACCCGGCGTCGCTGACGTACCCGGTGTTCGTGAAGCCCGCCAGGTCGGGGTCCTCGTTCGGGGTGAGCAAGGTGTCCGGGCCGGAGGAGCTGGCCGGCGCGATGGCGGAGGCGCGGCGGTACGACGCGAAGGTCCTCGTGGAAGAGGCCGTGGACGGCGCGGAGATCGGGTGTGCGATCCTGGGCAGCGGCCCGGACCTGGTCGCGGGCGAGGTGGACCGGATCGCCCTGACGCACGGGTTCTTCCGGATCCACCAGGAGGAACGGCCCGAGACCGGCTCGGACAACTCGGTGGCGATCGTCCCGGCCGACATCCCGGCCGCGTCGCGGACGCTCGTCCAGGAGACCGCGAAGGCCGCGTACCGGGCCCTTGGCTGCAAAGGACTGTCGCGAGTGGACATGTTCCTCACGGAGGACGGCGGGGTCGTCCTCAACGAGGTGAACACCCTGCCGGGCATGACCTCCTACAGCCGCTATCCGCGGATGATGGCGGCGTCGGGGCTGGACATGGGGGCGGTGCTCGACCGGATGATCGACTTGGCGCTGACGGGAACGGGGCGTTGAGGGACGGCTTCGCCTTCGTCGACGAGGCGCTCCCGGGCGTCCGCTGGGACGCCGTGTACGCCGGGCCGCGCAACTTCACCGGGCGGCCGGTCGAGGGGTACCTCGCGGACCGGATCGCCGGGACCGTGGAGCTGTGCGCCGCGCTGGAGCGGGTCCAGGAGAAGGCGGCTTCGCTCGGCTTCGGCCTGCACCTGTGGGACGCGTACCGGCCGCAGCGCGCCGTGGACGCGTTCCTGCGCTGGGCCGAGGAGCCCGAGGACGGCGCGGCGAAGGCGCGGCACTACCCGAACATCGGGCGGCACGAGATGGTGTCGCGCGGCTACGTGGCGCCCCGCTCGGGCCACAGCCGCGGGTCCACGGTGGACCTGACGTTCTTCCACCTGGACACCGGCGAACTGGTGCCGATGGGCGGCGGACACGACCTCATGGACCCGGTCTCGCACCACGGCGCCGAGGGCGTGGCGGAGGTCGAGGCGGCGAACCGCCGGGACCTCAGATCGGTCATGGAGTCGTGCGGGTTCCAGGCGTATCCGTGGGAGTGGTGGCACTACACGCTCCGGGACGAGCCGTACCCGGAGACGTACTTCGACTTCCCGATCGAGGAGGGGCCGTGCTGATCCGCAAGGCGCGCAAGGAGGACGCCGCGGCGCTCGCGGTCCTGCTCGGGCAGCTCGGCTACCCGCAGGACGAGGCGTCGGCGACGGCCCGGATCGCGCAGTGGGACGCCGACGATTCAGGGGCGGTCCTGGTGGCCGACGACGGGGACGTGCTCGGCGTGATCGCCGTGCACGTCGCGCCGTTCTTCGAGCGCGAGGGCTCCTGGGGCCGGATCGTGGCGCTCGTCGTCGCCGAACAGGCCCGCGGGCGCGGGGTCGGGGCGCGGCTCGTCGCAGCGGCCGAGGACTTCGCCGCCGCGCGCGGGTGCGTCCGGATGGAGGTCACCAGCAGCGACCGCCGGACCGGCGCGCACCGCTTCTACGAGGGCCGCGGGTACGAGAGCCAGGCCGGGCGGTCGTCGCGGTTCCTACGGCCGCTCGGCGGGTAGGCGGACCGTGGCCGCGAGCCCCCCGCCCGCACGGGGGGCGAGCGTCAGCGAGCCGTCGTGGGCGCGGGCGATGCTGTCGGCGATCGCCAGGCCCAGGCCGATGCCCACGTGGTCGGTGCGGGTGCGCCCGCTCCCCCGCTGGAACCGCTCGGTGAGCGTCGCGACCAGTTGCGGCGCGAGGACCCTGCCGGTGTTCTCGACGGTGAGGTACGCGTCCCCGGCGTCGACGCCCGTGGCGACGCGGACCTCCCCGCCCTCCGGCAGGTTGTGGACGATCGCGTTGTGCAGCAGGTTCACCGCGAGCTGGAGCAGCAGCGAGTAGGAGCCGCTCGCGGGCGCGGCGTCGCCGGCGACCTCGACGGACACACCGCGGCGCTCGGCGAGCTCCAGCAGCGACTCCGCGGCCTCCTCGGCGGCGAGCGAGAGGTCCACGTGCTCCTTCGCGAAGGCCCGCTGGTCGGAGCGGCTGAGCAGCAGCAGGGCCTCGGTGAGGTCGATCGCGCGGGCGTTCATCAGGTGCAGGCGCTCGATGAGCTCGGCGGGGTCGCGCGAGGGGTCGGAGCGGGCCACTTCGAGCATCGTCTGCGTGATGGCGAGCGGCGTGCGCAGCTCGTGGGAGGCGTTGGCGGCGAACCGCTGCTGCTCGGCGACGTGCGATTCGAGCTGCGCGAGCATCGAGTCGAAGGAGTCGGCGAGCTCGCGGAACTCGTCCTGGCGGCCGGGCAGGCGGATGCGGTGGCCCAGCGCGCCGCCCGCGGCCTCGCGGGTCGCCTCGGTGATGCGGGTGAGCGGCGCGAGCATCCGCCCGGCGAGGAACCAGCCGCCGCCGAGGCCGAGCAGCAGCAGGAACACCAGGGACGCGAGGGCCTTCGGCGCGAACGCCCGCCACAGGTCGATCCGCCCGGGGATGAACAGGCCCGGCCCGATGACCCCGTCGGGACCTCTGGTGCCGCGCACGGTGATCGCCTCCATCGGCACGTACCGCAGCAGGAACAGCCACACGATCGCCAGCAGCAGCGAGCCCGCGACCACGAGGAACAGGGCGTAGGAGATGGTGAGCCGCAGGCGGACCGACAGGCCGGGCTTCCTATCCACGGCCGGGCTCCTCGATCCGGTAGCCGACCCCGGCCACGGTGGCGATGACCCACGGCTCGCCGAGGCGCTTGCGCAGCGCCGAGACGGTGATGCGCACGGCGTTGGTGAACGGGTCGGCGTGCTCGTCCCACGCCTTCTCCAGCAGCTCCTCGGCGCTGACCACGCCGCCCTCGGCGGCCACGAGCACTTCGAGGACCGCGAACTGCTTGCGGGTGAGCGCCACGTACTTCCCGTCGCGGTAGACCTCGCGGCGGAACGGGTCGACGCGCAGGCCCGCCAGCTCGCGCACGGGCGGGCGGTGGTGGGCGCGCCGGCGGTCCAGGGCCCGCAGCCGCAGCACCAGCTCCCGGAACTCGAACGGCTTCGTCAGGTAGTCGTCGGTGCCGAGTTCGAACCCGGACGCCTTGTCGTCCAAGCGGTCCGCGGCGGTGAGCATGAGGATGCCCATGCCGGTGCCCGAGGCGACGATCTCGCGGGCGACCTCGTCCCCGGAGGGCCCGGGGATGTCGCGGTCGAGGACCGCGATGTCGTAGGAGTTGACGCTCAGCAGCTCCAGGGCCGTGTCGCCGTCCCCGGCGATGTCGGCCGCTATGGCCTCCAGGCGGAGGCCGTCGCGGATCGCCTCCGCGAGCAGGGGTTCGTCCTCGACGATCAGTACGCGCATAAGGAACACGATGCTACGGGCCCGCGCCTATCGCCCGCATATCGAAAAGCGCATACGGCCCCATAACCGCGCAGTCCGTTCACTGGTGGGCATGACCCACTCGACGATCTCGCCCGCGCGCCGGGCCCTGGGCGCCCCGCACGGCGCCGTCCCCGCCGGGACCACCGTCTTCGACGACGTCCCGGCCGTGGCGAACCTCGACCCGGACCTCCTCGCGGCCCTGCGCCGCGCCGCCGCGGCCGCCGCGGGCGACGGCGTGGTCTTCCAGGTCAACGGCGGCTGGCGCTCCCCCGCCTACCAGGAGGAGCTGCTCAGCGAGGCCGTGGCCGAGCACGGCTCGGCGGAGGCGGCGGCCCGCTGGGTGTCCACGCCCGAGACGTCAGCGCACGTCGCGGGCCGCGCGATCGACCTCGGCCGGGACGCCCGCGCCTGGCTCTCGCTCTACGGGGCCGCCTACGGGCTGTGCCAGATCTACCGCAACGAGCCGTGGCACTTCGAGCTGCGGCCCGACGCCGTCGTGCACGGCCCGCCGCCGATGTACCCGGACCCGTCGCACGACCCGCGCACGCGCCGCGGGTGAGGATCAGGCCCGGCGCGACAGGAGCGCGAACCCGGCCGCGGCGGCGACCGCGAGGGCCGCGCAGGTCCACAGCGCGCCGTCCGTGCCGGTCGCGTCGACCAGGGTGGCGACGATCGGGATGCCCGCGGCCGTGCCGATGTAGCGCATCGTGTTGTTGACGCCCGAGCCCATGCCGCCGCGGTCGGCGGGCACGGAGTCGATGCTCAGGCGCGTCAGCGCCGGGTTCGCGGCGCCGTAGCCCGCGCCCGCGACGAGGAGCGCGGGCGCGGCGTGCCACCAGGACCAGCCGTCGGACAGGCCGGTCAGCAGGGCCGAGCCCGCACCGGCGACGACCAGCGCGAGGACGAGGAGCATCGCGGGCGTCAGGTTGAACCGCTTGACCTGCAAGGAGACCACGAACGCGGCGGTGGACCAGAGCGCGACGACCACGGCCGTCTCGACGGAGCCGAGGACCGAGTCCGACTGGTACACCGTCGGCAGGTAGCTCATCATGCTGATGACCGCGATGCCAGTGGCGAGCGCGCCGAGCGAGGCGATGAGGAACGCCGGGCGGGCGAACAGGCCCGGGTCGAGCATGGGCTCGCGGGCGCGGAGCTGCACGACGATGAACGCGGCGGAGCAGACCGCGGCAGCGGCGAGGAGCGCGACGACGACCGGGTCGGACCAGTCCTGGCGGCCGAGGGTGAGGCCGGACATGAGCGCGGCGACGCCGAGGCCGAGCGTGACGGTGCCCGCGATGTCGGCGCGCCGCGGGTGCTCGGCGCGGGACTCGGGGAGGACGAGGCGCCCGGCGACCGCGAGGGCCGCCGCGGCGGCGGCGTACAGCCAGTAGGGGCCGTTCCAGCCGAGCGCGGCGTCGAGGCCCGCGGCGAGGACCGCTCCGGCGCCGACGCCGAGGCCCATCATGGCGCCGTAGACGGCGGTGGCACGGCGGCGCTCGTCGGGGCCGGTGAAGACGGCGCCCATGATGCCGAGGCTGGCGGTGAGGAGGGCGGCGCTGGCGGCGCCCTGGATGACGCGCGCGGTGGCGAAGACCGCGGTGTTCGGGGCGAGGGCCGCGAGGAGGACCGCGGCGGCGAAGAGCCAGGCGCCCGCGGTGAGGACGCGGCGGCGGCCGTGGTTGTCGGCGAGGTTCCCGGAGGTGAGGAGGGGGACGGCGAGGCCGAGGGAGATGGCGTTGATGATCCAGGTCTGGCCGGTCTCGCCCGCGTGGAGGTGGGCGGCGGTCTGCGGGGCGAGGATCAGGGGCGTCGAGTAGTTGAGGATGACCAGCAGCGGCGCCGCGCAGAGGAGGGCGAGGACCGTGCCGGTCCTGGTGGTCGGGCGGGTCGGGGCGAGGGTCGCCGTCATGGGTGCTCCTTGGTTCGGTCAATGAACTCACCGGAGCCTAGCACTGTTGGTTCAGTGAACGAACCGGGGTACGATGCGGTCATGGCACTCGGCAAGGACTACCTGGGGCAGGACTGCTCGCTGTCCCGCTCGCTCGAACTGCTCGGCGAGCGCTGGACCCTGCTCGTGGTCCAGAACGCGATCTACGGCGTGCGCCGCTTCAGCGACTTCCAAGTGCGCCTGGACATCCCGAAGGCCGTCCTGTCGGACCGGCTCGCGCGCCTGACCGAGGGCGGGGTCCTGGAGAAGCGCCCCTACCAGGCGTCCCCGCCGCGGTACGAGTACGTGCCGACCGACGCGGGCGTGGAGCTGTGGCCGGTGGTGTACCAGCTGGGGGTGTGGGGCTACAGGCACATCGGCGGCGAGCCGCCGCGCCTGTTCCGGCACGCCGAGTGCGGGACCGGGCTGCTGCCCTCGACCGAGTGCCCGCAGTGCGGACCGGTCCACCCGAGGGACGTGGAGATGTACCCGGGCCCGGGGCCGAAGCGCACCGACCGCGTGAGCCAGGCGATGAACCGGCCCAGGCGCCTCCTCGAACCGCTCGTGCTCGAACCTCAGGCGTAGCGGGCGGCCAGCGCGGCGGCCCGGTCGCGGAGGGCTTCGCGGAGCGAAGCGGGGGCGAGGGCCTCGGCGTCGGGTCCGAGGCCCCACAGGGCCCATTCGGCATGGCGCGCATCCTGGAAGGCCACTTCGAGGCGGAGCCGTCCGTCGGGGTCGGGGATCTCGGTGAGGACGGCGACCGCGCCGTCGAGGAGTTCTTCCCGGCGGGCGGGGTCGACGCGGACGAGGACGTGCAGCCGGTCGTCGGCGAGGAAGCGGGCGGCCCGCTCGCGCCAGATGCGGTCGAGGTCGACGCGGTCGGGCCGTTCGGCGGGCTCGTCGAGCGCCTCGGCGGCCTTGATGCGGGAGAGGCGGTAAGTACGGTCGGCGCCGGAGCGGGTGGCGAGCAGGTAGGCCTTGCCGCGCACGGTGACCAGGCCGATGGGGTCGACGGTGCGCCGCTTCGGGTCCTGTCCGGCGGCGGCGTAGTCGATGCGGAGCCGCTTCCCGGCGAGCACGGCGCGGCGGACGGTGTCGAGGACGGCGGGATGCACGTCGTCGGTGGCGGCGCGGCGCGAGAGCAGGTCGGTGCCGGGTTCGAGGAGGAACCGCTGCGCGGCGTCGTTCGCGTCGGCGCGGTGGGGTTCGGGGAGGGCGTCGACCACTTTGCGCAGCCCGGAGGCGAGGGCCGGGCCGAGGCCGAACGGGCCCGCGGTGAGCAGCGCGAGGGCCTCGTCGCGGGTGAGGCCGGTGAGCTCGGTGCGGAAGCCCGGGAGGAGCGCGAAGCCGCCGTGGCGGCCGCGTTCGGCGTAGACGGGGACGCCCGCGGCGGAGAGGGCCTCGATGTCGCGCAGGACGGTGCGGGTGGAGACCTCCAATTCGGCGGCGATGGCGTCGGCGGTGAGGCGGCCGCGCTGGCGCAGGAGGAGGACCAGGGAGACGAGTCGGTCGGCGCGCATCGCGACATCCTACTGGAATACCTGACACAGGGTGTCGTGTATTCCTGGGAGGCTCCTTGTCGCGGCGCCGAACGGCGGCGCCGATCCGATGAATGGAGTGTGTGGCAATGGAACGGACCGCGGTGAACCCGGTGGAGTGGTCGCTGGAGCTGGGCTTCAACCAAGGCGAGCTGGTGTCGGGGCAGACCCGGACGCTGTACTGCGCGGGGCAGACCTCGACGGGGAAGGACGGGCGGCCGGAGCACGAGGGCGACATGGCCGCGCAGCTGGCGCTGAGCCTGGACAACCTGGAGGCGGTGCTCGCCGGGGCGGGGATGTCACTGCCGGACCTGGTGCGGCTCAACGTGTACACGACCGATGTGGACGAGCTGCTGCGGCACTACGGGGTGCTGGCGGGGCGGCTCGCCGCCGCCGGGGCCGCGCCCGCGTCGACGCTCCTCGGGGTGGTGCGCCTGGCGGCGCCGGGCCTGATGGTGGAGCTGGAGGGGACGGCGACCGCCTAGGGGGTGCGGGGCGGTACAGCTGTCTGTACCCGCGTTTCACCAGGTGAGGGCATTGGGCGCGAGGGCGTTCCGCCGTACCGTCGTAGCCATGGACACGACATCTGGAGGAGCCATGAACGACTTCCGCACCGCCCCGCCCCGGGCCGCCGTCAGCCACGACAAGATCGTCAACCGGGCGCTGTGGGCCGGGTTCATCGGAGGGGCCGTGCTGAACGCGTTCATCCAGATGATCGGCCTGGCGCTGCTCGCCATCCCGTTCGGGGTGCTCGCGCTCGCCAGCGGCGTCGGATTGATCGTGCGCGCCGTCGTGCGGCCCAAGCAGCGGTAGACCGCCCGTTGGCTCGCGCGTTCGGGCCGGTTCCGACCGGCCCGAACGCGCAGCACAGGCCCCAAACGTACGGTCCCGTCACATCAAGGCACCGCCCGCCGGGAACGAGGTTAGCCTCTCCTAATATCGGCTGGTGCCCGTCGCCCTCTCCGTTCCCCGGCCCGCCGCCACCGCCCGCGGCCGGGCCGCCGTGTGCGCTGCGGCGTCGGTCCTGCTGGGGCTCATCGTGATCGCCTCGCTCGCATTCGGCGCGCGCGACCTCTCCCCCGCCGAGGTGTGGGACGGCCTCACCCGCGCCGACCCGATCGCAGCGTCGGTCGTGTGGGACCAGCGCGTGCCGCGGACCCTCGTGGGCCTGCTCGCCGGGGCCGGACTCGCGGTCGCCGGGGTCCTCATGCAGACCCTCACCCGCAACCCGCTCGCCGACCCGCGGATCTTCGGCGTCGCCGCCGGGGCGAGCCTCGGCGTGGTGCTCGGCATGAGCGTCCTCGGACTCACCGGCATGGGCCAGTACGTGTGGCTCGGCATCGCCGGGGCCCTCGTCGCCGGGGTCGTCGGGTACGCCGTCGCGACCCTCGCGACCCGCGCCGCCGGCGGCGGGACCGCCACGTACGCGCTCACCGGGGCCGCGATCGACGCGAGCCTCTCCGCGGTCGTGTACGCCGTCCTCGCCACGAACGTGCAGTCCTTCGACCGGTACCGGTTCTGGGCCGTCGGGTCGCTCGCCGGACGCGGCGCCGACATCGCGATCGGCATGGCGCCGTTCCTCATCGCCGGGCTCCTCCTCGCGTTCCTCGCCGCCCGCGGCCTCGACGGCCTGCAACTGGGCGCCGAGACCGCCGCCGGGCTCGGCCACCGCGTGGGCCTCGTGCGCGGGACCGCCGCGGTCACCGTCGCGCTCCTCACCGGCGCGGCCGTCGCCGCCGCGGGCCCGGTCGGGTTCATCGGGCTCGCGATCCCGCACCTCGCCCGCTGGGCCGTGGGCGCGGGCCACCGGCCGCAGCTCGCGCTGAGCCTCCTCCTCGGGCCCGCGATGCTCCTCGCCGCCGACGTCATCGGCCGCGTCATCGTCCCCGGGGAGGTCCCCGCCGGGATCATCTGCGCCGTGATCGGCGCGCCGCTGCTCATCGCGCTCGTGCGGCGCGCGAGGACGGTGCACGCGTGAGCGAGGTGCAGCTCCCCGGGCGGTCCGTCGTCCGCGTCGGCAACCGTTCCATGACGTGGCACCGGCGCAGCGCGCTCATGAGCGCGGTCCTGTTGGCCGTGCTCGCCGGGGCCGTGGTCGTCTCGCTGTGCCTGGGCCACACGTACATCACGTTCGCCGACGTGTGGGCGACCCTCACCGGAACCACCGGCTACGACCGCACGGTGGAGGTCCTGCGCCTGCCGCGCACCGTCCTCGCCATCGCAGCCGGGGCCGCGCTCGCGCTCGGCGGCGCGCTCATCCAGTCCGTGGCCCGCAACCCCCTCGCGAGCCCCGACATCGTCGGCGTCACCGCCGGGGCCGGGCTCGCCGCGACCGCCGCGCTCACGTTCGGGCTCGGGTACGCGCTCCTCGCGCCGGCCGCGCTCGCGGGCGGGCTCGCCGCCGCCGTCCTCGTGCTGCTCGTGGCCGCCCGCGGCTCCCTCGCGGCCCCGCGGTTCGTCCTCGCGGGCGTCGCCGTCGCCGTGCTCCTCAAGTCCGGCATCCAGATCCTGCTCATCTCCGCCGACGCCATCGACGCCCAGCGCGCCCAGATCTGGCTCATCGGCACCCTCGGCGGCCGCGGCTGGACCGAGGCCGCGTTCCTCGGCGTCTTCCTCGCCGCCGCGCTGCCCGCGCTCGTGTGGGCGCAGCGGGCCCTCGACACCACCGACCTCGACGACCCCACGGCCACCGGCATCGGCGTGCGCGTCACCGGGCAGCGCATCGGCCTCGCCGTCCTCGGCGTCGCGCTCGCCTCAGCGGCCGTGTCGCAGGTCGGCGCCGTCGAGTTCGTGGCCCTCGCCGCCCCGCAGATCGCGCGGCGCCTCGCCCGCACCCCCCGCCCGCCGCTGCTGGGCTCGGCCCTCACCGGCGCGATTCTGCTCGTCCTCGCGGACTGGCTGGGCCGCACCGCGTTCGGCGACTACCAGATGCCCGCCGGGGTGCTCACCGCCGCGCTCGGCGGCCTCTACCTGCTGTACCTCCTCCTGACGAAGGGAACCCGAAATGAGAAGACGACTGGCCGCCTCCGCCTTGGCAGCCGCCTGCGCGCTCGCGCTGGCCGCGTGCGGCACCTCCGACCCGGCCGCTGAGCGGAACGACGCCGAGGGCGAGACCCGCACCATCGAGCACGCCATGGGGACCACCGAGGTCCCCGCGGACCCGCAGCGGGTCGTCGTCCTCGACACGGACAAGATCGACACGGCGCTGTCGCTGGGGATCACGCCGGTCGGCGCGGCCCGCGCGAGCGAGTCCGAGCTGCCGACCTACCTCGGGGACCTCTCGGGCGTCACGGTCGTCGGCACCAGCGCCGAACCGGACCTGGAGGCCATCGAGCAGCTCAAGCCCGACCTGATCCTCGGCTCGAAGTTCCGGCAGGAGGCGTTCTACGACGAGCTCGACGCCATCGCGCCCACCGTGTTCACCGAGCTGGTCGGCCTGACGTGGAAGGAGAACTTCCTCCTCGACGGCGAGGCGCTCGGCAAGCAGGACGAGGCCGGGCAGCTCCTCGCGGACTACGAGGCCCGCGCGGGCGAGTTCGGCGGGTCGCTTGAGGAGGCGATCGCGACCGAGGTGAGCATCGTGCGGTTCATGCCCGACCAGATCCGCGTGTACGGCCCCGACTCGTTCTCCGGCATCGTCCTCGGCGACGTCGGCCTGGCCCGCCCTGAACTCCAGCAGCTGAACGGGGCCGAGGACCGGCGCTTCGCCGAAGTGTCGGCCGAGGAGGTCGACACGCTCGGCGGGGACGTGGTCTTCTACTGCGCGTACGGAGACGACGGCGACGCGCAGCTCGCCGAGTACACCGGCGGCGCGCTGTGGCAGTCGATCCCCGCCGTGCAGGAAGGGAACGCGCACCAGGTCGACGACGAGGTCTGGATGACCGGCATCGGCGTCACCGCCGCGGGGATGATCCTCGACGATCTGGAGACGTACCTCGGCGCGTGACTCCCGGGATCGTGCCGCCCGGGGCACGCGGCGGCGGATCGCTGGCGAACGGGGCTTAAGGTTCACATCGCAAGCAACCGACGCTTACGAGATTGGCAGTATCATGAGCGACTTCTCCATCGACTCCGCAGGCGACGACTCGTACTCGACCGACGAGTACGAGACCGAGTCGACGGACACCTACTCCGCCGACGACTCGACGTCGTACTCCGAGGACACCTACTCGGACGACGTGTACACCGCGACCGCCGACACCGACATGGACGGCGACGGCGTGCTCGAATCGGTCTCGTACGACAACGACGGCGACGGCTTCAACGAGACCGTCGAGTCCGACACGGACGACAACGGCTGGGTCGACACGGTCTACACCGACGCCGACGCCGACGGCTACTCCGAGACGCTCCTCGTCGACACCGACAACGACACGTTCCTCGACACGTACGCCACCGACACCGACCTCGACGGCTACGTCGACACGCTGGAGTCCGACACCGACGGCGACATGGTCATCGACACCGTCGCCACGGACACCGACGGCGACGGCACCTTCGAGACCGTCGAGTCGGTATAAACCAACCACTCCGGACACGATCGGCGCGGCACCCCTTCCTGCTCGCAGTCCCGCTTCGCGGGACTGCGAGCAGGCGTGATCGAGCCCATATCACCCAATCGAGCGCCGATATGGCCGCGCTGTTGTACACAATGTCTATCGTTGTACACGTGGGCAAACAAGTCGTGCAGGTGAAGCTGGCGCCGACGCTAGAACAGTCGCAGGCATTGGCCGCAACGCTGCTCGCGGTCAACGGGGCCGCAAACTGGACTTCGCGGACTGCTTTCGCCCACGGGGTACCGCGCGAATACGAGCTGCGCAAACGCACCTATGCCGAGCTCAGGACGGAGCACGGACTCGGATCACAGGTCGCGCAGCTGGTCATCAAGAAGACCTGCCACGCCTACGCCACCATCGCCGGTCTCATCAAGGCCGGACGGCTGCAAGGCAAACCGGCCGAGAAGGCGAGGTCGAAACCGGTTGAGTTTCGTCCTGATGCGGCGCAAGCATTCGATGACCGCTGCCTGTCCTGGCAGTACGACACCCGGACAATATCGATCTGGACCCTTGAGGGTCGGATGCGCGGCATCCCCTTCACAGGCCATCCGGATCATCTCAAGGTCCTTGCTGCGCACCGCAAAGGCGAATCTGACCTCGTATTCCGCAATGGGAACTGGTACCTCATCGCCACGGTTGAGGTCCCCGATGCCGAGCAGCACACCAGGCCCGTCGATTTCCTCGGTGTGGATATGGGCATCGCCAACATCGCCACCACCTCCGACGGCGACAACTACGCCGGAGCCGGGCTCCGGCGCTACCGCAGGCGCATGGCGAAAGTCCGCGCTGAACTCCAGGCCAAAGGCACGAAATCGGCGAAAAGGAAGCTCAAGGCCCGCTCGCGCCGTGAGGCGCGAGCGGTCAAGGACAACAACCACCGGATCGCGAAGCAGCTCGTAGGATCGGCTGAACGCACCGGTCGCGGCATCGGCATAGAAGACCTCGCCGGAATCCGCGACCGGGTACGGCTCCCAGCCGCCCAGCGAGGCGAGCTCAACTCGTGGTCCTTCCACCAACTCCAGACCTTCATCGCCTACAAGGCGAAACGAGCCGGAGTGCCCGTCGCGGTCGTCGACGCACGCAACACCTCCCGTCGATGCCCGCGATGCGGGCACACCGCCAAGGCCAACCGGCCGAACAGGAACCACTTCAACTGCGTCGGCTGCGGACTCGCTGGGCCAGCCGACCTGGTAGCCGCGGTCAACATTCGCCACCGCGCACGCACCACCTGGGCTGTCGTCAACCAGCCTATTGTCGCCGACACGCCGCAGCCAGCGGCGGACACGAGCGACAAGCCCCGGACCTCAGTCCGGGACAGTTGACTGCCGCGCCGTCGTCGTCTCCGGGATCAGACCGAAGCCTCGGCGAGGACGTCGGCGATCATGCGGTGGCCCTGGGCCTCGAAGTCGGCCTCGCCGACGAGGTGCGCCCAGCAGGCGGTGCCGATCGCGGAGCGCACGCGCTGACGGAACCACGCGCCGGGCTCGCGCGGGTCCGCGCCGTAGCCGGAGACGAACGCCTCCTCGGCGCCGGGATGGAGCAGGAACTCCTTGACGGCCAGGCGCTCGAAGTCCTCGGCCGCGGGGCGGAGGTCGGTGCGGCCGAAGTCGATCACGCGGAGCACGCCGCCGTCGAGGAGCCAGTTGCGGGTCTGCCAGTCGCCGTGGGACGGCGCGCAGACGGCGCCGGCGGCGGGCCAGGAGCGGACCAGCGCCGCCAGGTGCGCGGCGGTCCCGGGCGCGATCCGGTGGGGGCGTTCGAGCCAGGCGAGGGCCTTCGCGTTCATGCGGGCCTCGTAGCCGGGGTCGTCGACGGCGGCCTGGTCGTGGAACTCGCGGAGCAGCGCCCCGGCCTGCTCGTAGACGGCGGGGTCCGCGGCCGCGGGCGTGTCCTTGACGAGCGTCCCGGGGAGGTACTCGGTCACCAGGATCTTCGCGTCGGTGTCGGCGTGGAGCATCCGGGCGGCCCGGCCGCGCCGGACCCACGGCCCGGTCCACTCGCGGTGCGCGCGGATCTCCCGCGCGATCGACAGGTCGGAGGCGCCGCCCGCCTTCACGACGAAATTCCGGCCGCCGGACCGGACGCGCAGGACGGCGGTCTCGACGAGGCCCCATCCCATGTCGGCCTCGACGGCGGCGCCGGGGAGCCAGGTCCCGACCAGGTCGCGCTGGCGCTCGGAGAGCGCGTTCAGGGCTTCGGTCACCGGGCCCAGCCTAGTGCCGGGTCACTCGGGCGGAGTGGCGGGGAAGCGGCTCGGCTTGTCGTCGGGCTTGTCGCTGAAGCGGTCCAGGTGCGGGGCGAGCTCGTCGGTGAGGAGCAGGTCGGCGCGGGTCTGGCCGTCGCGGTAGGCGGCGCGGCCGACCATGTGGGCGGCGACGGGCGCGGTGGCGAGCTGGAAGACCGCGATGAGGACCATCGTGGTGATGTCGACGACGGTGGCGATGCGGATCGCGCAGCCCGTGAGCATGAGCAGCAGCCCGAGGACCTGCGGTTTCGCGGCGGCGTGCATGCGGCTCAACAGGTCGGGGAAGCGCAGCAGGGCCACGCCCGCGGCGAGGCTGAGGAGGGCCCCGGTGACCATGAGGACCGCGGCGACCGCGTCGAGAACGCCTTGGAGGGTCATGAGTCCTGCTCCCGGCTGACGAAGCGGGCCACGGCGACCGAGCCGGTGATGCCCAGGAGGGACACCACCACGAGGACCGGCAGGGCCGTGGGGTCGCGGCTGAACGCGGCCTCGGCGAGGATCGCGGTGGCGGTGATCGCCAGGAGCACGTCCGTGGCGACGATCCGGTCCAGTGTGGTGGGTCCGCGGACGATGCGGACCAGGGTCATCGCGCATGCGGCGGTGAGCAGCACGGCGATGGCGACGGCGGCGTAGGTCATGCCGGGCGCTCCTCGCGGTCGGTGGGCACGGGCGCCTCGACCAGGCGCAGCTCCGCGTCGGATCCGATGGCGCGCACCAGCCGCGCCTCCAGGTGCAGGACCTCGGCGCGCAGGCGCTCCAGGTGCGCGGCGTCGCGGACCCCGAGCATGTGGATGTACAGGGTCCCCGTCTGGTGGTCGGCCTCGGCGATGAGGCTGCCGGGCACCAGCGAGACGGCTTCGGCGACGAGCGTCATGTTCAGGTCGGACTTGACGCGCAGCTCGACGGCGACGATCGCGCTCTGCGGCTCGCCGCGCCGGAACGCCAGGAACGCGACCTGGAAGCTCGCCACGGTGAGGTCGAAGAAGAAGCGCGCGAAGAACTTCACCACCGCGACGGGCCGCAGCCGCCCGCCGAACTTCACCGGCGGCAGCGGGAACACGACGAGGAGCGCCACGGCGATCACCGCGCCGGTGATCGTGTTCAGCCACGTGAACGCGCCCCACAGGAGGTTCCACACCAGGACCAGGCCGATGACGGCGATGGCCCTGCTGCGCAGACGCTCGCGCTTGGTCAGCGCACTCGGTCGCTGGGGGCTCATGGGGCACCGTCCGGGAAGACCGCCTCGATGTACGGCGTGCGGGTGATGAGGTCGGCCGCGGCCTCGGAGGTCACCGCGAACAGCGGCCCGGCCACGACGGTGAGCGCGACGCTGAACGCCACCAGCGCGATCGTCGGCGCGACCATGAGCTTCGGCAGCATCGCCCCACCGTCGAAGTCGGCGTCGTCGCGCGGCATGTCCGGGTGCGGCGTGCGCCAGAACGCGAGGTTCCACACCCGCCCGATCGCGTACAGCGTCAGGAGGCTGGTGAGGACCCCGCCCGCGACGACCGCCCACACGAGCGGACCGGAGGCGTCGACGCCCGCTTGGAGCAGCCCGAGCTTCCCGAGGTAGCCCGAGAACGGCGGAATCCCGGCGAGGTTGAGCGCGGGGATGAAGAACAGGACGGCCAGGACCGGCGCGATCTTCCCGAGCCCGCCGAGCCGTTCGAGCGCCGTGGAGCCGCCGCGGCGCTCGACGAGCCCCGCGGCGAGGAACAGGGTCGTCTGGATCGTGATGTGGTGCGCGATGTAGAAGATCGCGGCGCTCAGGCCCGCTTCGGTCGCGAGGGCCACGCCGAACAGCATGTACCCGATGTGGCTGATGAGCGTGAACGACAGGAGCCGCTTGATGTCCGACTGCGCGACGGCGCCGAGGATGCCGATCACCATGGTGAGCAGGGAGATCACGAGGAGGACGTCGCCGATGCGCCCGTCGGGGAACAGGAGCGTCTCGGTGCGGATGATCGCGTACACGCCGACTTTGGTGAGGAGCCCGGCGAAGACGGCGGTGACAGGCGCGGGCGCGGTGGGGTACGAGTCGGGCAGCCACGCGCCGAGCGGGAACACCGCGGCCTTGATGCCGAACGCCAGCAACAGCATCCCTTGGAGGAGCAGCCGCAGGTTGTCGGGCAGTTCGTCGAAGCGCCCGGCGAGCTGGGCCATGTTGAGCGTCCCGGTGGCGCCGTAGACGAGGCCGAGGGCGCTCAGGAAGATCACCGAGGACAGGAGGCTGACGACGACGTACGTGGTGCCCGCGCGGATGCGGTTCTCGGTGCTGCCCAAGGTGAGGAGCACGTAGGAGGCGACGAGGAGGATCTCGAAGCCGACGTACAGGTTGAACAGGTCGCCCGAGAGGAACGCGTTCGTGACGCCGGCGGTCAGCGCCAGATACGTGGGGTGGTAGACCGACATCGGCGTCTCCTCGTCGCCGTCGGCCGAGCCCTGCCCGATCGAGTAGACGAGGACGCACAGCGTGACCGCGGTGGAGACCACGAGCATGAGCGCGGCGAGCTTGTCGGCGATGAGGACGATTCCCAGCGGCGGCGGCCAGCCGCCGACCGCGACCACCTGCGGGCCCTCGGTCACGGTGAGCGCCAGCAGCATCGAGGAGACCGCGAGGGTCGCGACGAGCGCGGTGAGGCTCACGGTGCGCTGGATCGCGGGGCGCCGGGCCATCATGAGCGTCAGCGCGGCCCCGAGCAGCGGGATGACGACCGGGAGCGGGACGAGGAAGGTCATCGGCCCTCCTTCCCCGGGGCGCAGTGGTACACCGGGTGCGGGAGGCCGTCGTCGCCGCTCTCCTTGGCGTCGGGGCCCTCGTCGCGTTCGGCGAGGTCGATGATGCGGCGGTCCTCGGCGTCGTCCTGGACCTCGTCGTGGCCGAGGAGCTGCTGGCTGCGGTAGGCGAGCGCGAGCAGGAACGCGGTGATGCCGAGCGTGATCACGATGGCGGTGAGGATCATCGCCTGCGGCAGCGGGTCGCTCATGCCGTCCTCGGGGGTCTCGCCGACGATCGGCGGGGTGCCGAACTCCGAGCCGGTGAGGATGAGGACGTTGACGCCGTTGCCGACGAGCACGACCCCGATGAGCACGCGGGTGAGCGTGCGCTCCAGCAGGAGCGTGACGCCCGCGCCGATGAGGACGCCGACGACGACCACGTAGACCAGGTTCGGGATCATGCGGGCTCCTTCTCGGGCGCGAGGGCCGGGGAGGGGTCTGCGGACTCGCCGTGGCGGTCGATCTCCGCGCCGAGGCTGCGGAGGATGTCGAGCACCAGGCCGACGACGACGAGGTAGACGCCGATGTCGAAGAACGTGGAGGTCACGAAGTGGATGTGGCCGAGCACCGGCACCTCGAAGTCGAGGATCGCGCTCTGGAGGACCGTGCCGCCGAAGGCGAACGAGGCGGCGCCGGTGCCGACCGCGACGAGCAGGCCGGTGCCGAGGAGGCGCCCGGCGTCGACGGGCGCGGCGGCGTTCAGCTCGGCGCGTCCGCCCGCGAGGTACCGGAACATGAGCGCGAGCCCGGCGACGAGGCCGCCCGCGAAGCCGCCGCCGGGGTGGTTGTGGCCGGTGAAGAGCAGGTAGATCGAGAACAGGACGATCGTGTGGAACAGCAGCCGGGTGACGACCTGGAGGATGATCGCCTGGTGGCTGCCGCTGGTCTCGGGCCGGGCGAGCCACTTGACCTGCTCGCCGGTCTTCGGCGGCGCGGGCCGGGAGCCGCCGCGGCGGATGAGGAGCCGCTCGCGGCCGAAGATGAGGCTCGCGACGCCGGTGGCGGCCACGAGCAGGACCGCGATCTCGCCCATGGTGTCCCAGGCGCGGATGTCGACGAGGATGACGTTCACGATGTTGTGCCCGCCGCCGTAAGTGACGGCGGGGTCGGGGAACTGCTCCGAGATGGGGGCGGCGGTGCGGCCGGAGACGGCGACGAACGCCATCGCGGCGGCCACCGCGCCGACGGCGACGCCGATGCCGACCCTGAAGCGCCGCACCAGTTTCAGGGGCCGCTCGGAGAAGCGGGCGGGCAGGCGGCGCAGGACCAGCACGAACATGACGATCGTGACGGTCTCGACGAGGAACTGGGTCAGGGCCAGGTCGGGGGCGCCGTGGAAGACGAACAGCATGGCGACGCCGTAGCCGGAGACGCCGGTGAGGATCATCGCGGTGAAGCGGCGCCGGGCCAGCGCGGCGGCGATGGCGGCGGTGACGATGACGGCGCCCGCGACCAGTTGCAGCGGCGTGTCGTACAGGCGGATCTCGTGCGGCCAGGGGCCGTCGAAGACGAGCAGGCCGCCCGCGAAGGCCACGAGGGACACGAGGATCACGCCGAGGTAGAACGGCAGCGAGCCGCGCTGGGTGCGGCCGGTGAGTTCGACTGCGGCGCGGTCGACGCCGCCGAGGGCCTGCTTGTAGACGGTGCCGGAGGCGAGCGGGAGCTTCACGGAGCGCCAGGCGCTGGTGCGGTGCGTGGCGAAGTAGACGCCGGTGCCGGCGAGGATCGCCAGGAGCGACAGGCCGAGCGCCGGGGTGAAGCCGTGCCAGAGGGCCAGGTGGTAGACGTGCCCGGTGTGCGGGTAGCGATCGGCGTACGGGGAGAGGAGCCCGTCGGCGGCGGGGGCGAGGAAGCCCGCGGCGAGGCCCGCGGCCGCGAGGAGCATCGGCGCGGCGAGGAAGCCGGGTCCGGCGGGGGCGGCGTCGGTCTCGGCGGTGTCGGGTTTGCGGGCGAAGGCGCCCCACAGGAACCGCAGGCCGTAGGCGACGGTGAGGGCGGCGCCCGCGACGAGGACGGCGAGCATGGCGCGGCCCTGCGGGCCGCCGCTCCAGAACGCGGCGAGCATGGCCTCTTTGGCGACGAAGCCGAGGGTGGGCGGGAGGCCGATCATGGAGGCGACGGCGACGACGGCGGTGGCGGCGAGGAGGGGCCTGCGGTCGCCGAGCCCTGAGAGCGAGTAGATCTCGCGGGTGCCGGCGGTCTTGTCGATGATGCCGACGACGAGGAACAGCGCGGCTTTGAACATGGCGTGCCCGGCGAGGAGCGCGGCCCCGGCGAGCGCGGTGTCGTACGTGCCGGTGCCGAGGACGATCGCGATCATGCCGAGCTGGCTGACGGTGCCGTACGCGAGCATGAGCTTGAGGTCGGTCTGGCGCAGGGCGGTCCATCCTCCGAAGAGGAACGTGAGGGCGCCGCAGGCCCAGATCGCCTGCCGCCAGGGCAGGTCGGCGGCGAACGCGGGGGTGAGCATGCCGATGAGGAAGACGCCGGCCTTGACCATGGCGGCGGCGTGGAGGTAGGCGCTGACGGGGGTGGGGGCGGCCATGGCGCTGGGGAGCCAGAAGCTGAAGGGGAAGACCGCGGATTTGGAGAGGGCGCCGAGGAGGATGAGGACGAGCGCGGCGACGAGGTAGGCGCCGCCCGGAAGGTCGGCGACCACTTCGGACAGGCGGTAGGTCCCGGCGTGCTGGCCGAGCATGATGAAGCCGACGAGCATGGCGAGCCCGCCGAGGGTGGTGACGAGGAGGGCCTGCATGGCGGCCCAGCGGCTGGCGCTGCGGGCGGGGTCGTGGCCGATGAGGAGGTAGGAGAAGACCGAGGTCAGCTCCCAGAAGACGTAGAGCAGGAGCAGGTCGTCGGCGACGACGAGGCCGAACATGGCTCCGGCGAAGGCGACGAAGACGGCGGCGAAGCGGCCGAGTCCTTCCTCAGTGGAGCCGAAGTAGTGGGCGCTGTAGGCGAGGACGAGGGTGCCGACGCCGCTGACCAGGAGGACCATGATCCACGGGAAGGCGGTCATGCGGAACGCGAGTTCCTGGTCGAGTTCGGGCACCCAGGGGTGGGTCTCGGTGAGGGCGCCGCCGAGGCGCATGACGCCCGAGTGCGTGAGGGCCCAGACGAAGGTCGCCGCGGGCGCGGCGGCGACGGCGTAGAGGGCGCGGGGGCCCAGCATTCGGACGAGGGCGGGCGCGGCGATCGCCGCGATGGCGTGGCAGGCGAGTAGGACTAGCAAACGACCCCCGGGAAGATTCAGTTGGCCCGACCCTATCCGCTCGGGAGCGGCGGACGCCAAATTCGGCGCGCAAGAAATCGGATTGTCTACAGGGTCCGGCGCGGGGAGCTGTGCGTCCGTCCGAAAGGCGCGCAATAACATGCGCGCTCATCGCGTTCCGTGCGCGCCTTCGCGCACGTGCGTGACGCCCGTCTCCCCGCGCCCTGTGTCACTCCGCGGCGCGGATCACGACGACCGGGCAGTCGGCGTTGGTGACGCAGTGGAGGCTCACGGACCCCAGGAGCGTCCCCTTGATGCCGCCCTGTCCGCGGCTGCCGACCACGAGGAGGTCGGCGGTCTTCGACTGCTCGATGAGGACCTTCGCCGGGTGCCCGAGGGCCGCGGTGCGTTCCACGACGAGGTCCTCGCGTCCGTCGAGCGCCGCGTCCACCGACTCGTTCAGGGCGCGCTCGGCGGTCTCGGTGAAGCTCTCCCCCGGGACGGCCTCGACGGCGGTGCCGTAGACGACCGGGGGCTGCCAGCCGTACACGGCCGCGACGGCGGCCCCGGTCTTCTCGGCGTACCGCAGCGCCCAGGCCAGCGCCTCCATCGACACCGGCGATCCGTCGACGCCGACCACCACTCGCTCGGTCTGTTCCATCCGGCCTCCTTCGGTCGCTTCGGGCCTTCCGGGTTCAGGCCCTCGGGCCCACAGGGTATGCGAGAGGTCAGTGTTGCGTGGAGGGACGCCAGCCGAGGCGCGGGGCGAGTTCCGTGGCGGTGTCGGTGAGGAGCCGCACGTGCTCGTCGAAGTCGGGGACGCCGGGGACGAAGCTGACGAGCAGGTCGGTGGCGTGCTCCAGGGCCGGGTCGGCGGCGAGGTCGGCCGCGAGGCCCTCGGCCGGGCCGAGGAGGGTGCGGTCGCCTTCGAGGTAGTCGGCGACCGAGAGGCCGCCGACGTCGCGTTTGGCGGCGAACCACTCCTGCCAGCGCCGCACCCCGGGCGTCACGAGGCGCACGGCCTCGTCGCGGTCGGGGTGCGGGTAGACGGCGCGGGAGACCTGGACGCGCGGCGGCGCGGCCGAGGACCAGGCGGCGCGGTAGGCGCTGATCGTGTCGGCTTGGTGCGCTTGGGCTTCGAGGAGGGTGCCGCCGCGCCAGGCGGTGGCGCGGGAGAGCTGGAGGCCGTCCCCCGCTTTCGCGGCGGCGGCCGCACTGGCGAAGGCGACGGCGGGGTCGCTGGAGGTGGCCTGCCACAGGCGGGACCGCACGCCGGTGCCGGGCGGGTGGAGGACTTCGCCGAGGCCGTTGAGGGCCTTGCCGTCGAGCACGTCGTGGAGGTGCTTCACGGCGGTGTCGAAGAGGCGGTGGCGTTCGGCGAGGTCGCGGCCGAAGGCCTCCCAGGCGCCGGGGAAGGGCCCGGAGCCGACGCCGAGTTCGAGCCGCCCGCCGCTGAGTGCGTCCGCTGTGGCCGCGTCCTCGGCGACCCGGAGGGGGTCTTCGAGCGGGAGCACGAGCACGCCGGTGCCGAGGCGGATGCGGCTCGTGTGCTGGGCGATCGCGGCGAGCACGACCAGGGGCGCGGAGACGTGCTCGTTCCCCTGCCGGAAGTGCCGCTGGATCACCCAGCCCGAGTCGTAGCCGAGGGTTTCGGCCGCCTGGAACAGCCCGATCGCGTCCCGGTAGGCGGTCGCGGGGTCCTGGTCGGCGTCGAGGTGGAGGAGGAAGCCGAGGCGCTCGATCCTGCTCGCGGACATGCTCAGCCCCGGGCCCGGCGCAGCGCGGACGGCTGGAGCGACGGGGTGTCGCGGCCGGTGTCGCGTTCGAGGAAGTGCGTGCCGGGGGCGACGATCGCGTCGATCCGGTCCAGGACCTCGTCGCTCAAGGTCACATCGGCGGCCTTGAGGTAGGCGTCCAGGTGCTCCTGGGTGCGCGGGCCGATGATGACGCTGGAGATCGCGGGATGGTTGAGCGCGAAGGCGATCGCGAGGTCCACGAGGGTGAGGCCGTGGCCCTCGGCGAGGGACGCGAGCGCATCGGCGGCAGCGAGCTTCCGCTCGTTCTGCGGGGCGTCGACGTCGAAGCGGCCGGGGATGAGCCCGGCCCGCGCGGACTCGGGCTGCGGGCCGCCGACCCGGTACTTCCCGGAGAGCCAGCCCGCGGCGAGGGGCCCGTAGGAGATGACACCGACGCCGTACTTCTGGACGACGGGGAAGACCTCGCGCTCGACCGTGCGGATGAGCAGGGAGTACGGAAGCTGCTCGCTGTGCGGGGCGATGAGGCCGTGCTTCTCGGCGAGCCAGTGGGCCTCCACGAGCTGGTGCGCGGGGAACACGGAGGTCCCGTAGTAGCGGATCTTCCCGGCCCTGATGAGGTCGTTCAGGGTCTGGAGGGTCTCCAGGAGGTCGGTGTGCGGGTCGGGCCGGTGGGCCTGGTACAGGTCGATGCGGTCGGTGCCGAGGCGGCGGAGGCTGTCCTCGACGGCCTGGGTGATCCAGCGGCGCGAGTTCCCCTTGTGGAGCGGGTTGTCGCCGATCTGGCCGTGGAACTTCGTGGCGAGGAACAGGTCGTCGCGGCGGTCCTTGATCGCCTTGCCGACGACCTCTTCGGAGCGGCCCTGGGTGTAGACGTCGGCGGTGTCGACCGCGTTGATCCCGGCGTCGAGCGCGGCGTGGACGATGCGGATGCTCTCCGCTTCCTCCTGGGCGCCACCGAAGTTCATGGCGCCCAAGGTGAGCGGAGTGAGCGGGACGCCGGTGCGGCCGAGGGTGCGGGTGGCTTCGAGGGTCATGTGCAGAGGTCCTTTCAGGAGTTCAGAAGAGCCCGGTCGTGGGCGGTTCCTCGCCGGTGATGCGGTAGGCGCCGGCGACGGCGGCCTTCCACTGGCGCGGGTTGTGGTTGGCGACGGTGCGGGCGTTGCGCCAGTGCCGGTCGAAGCCGAGCGAGCGGTTGGTGATCGAGCCGCCCGCGACGTCGAAGACGAGCTCGGCGGCCTTCAGCGCGGACTCGATCGCGATGACGCCGGTCTGGGCCACGGTGACCGAGGCTTCGGCCCCCGCGGCGCGGGCCTCGGCGCCGGTGAGATGCCGGGTGGCCTCGATCGATTCCGCCGCGAGCAGGACCACCGACCGGGCGGCGTGGGCGCGGGCCGCGATCTGGCCGACGGTCTCGCGCACGTACGGGTCCTCGCTGGAGACCGCGGCACTGGAGTGCTTGATGGGCCGGGCCTTCTCGCGCGCGAACCACGTGGCGTCGTCCAGTGCGGCGGCGGCGATCCCGGCTTCGACGGCCGCGAGGTAGAGCTGCGCGAACGCGCCGAGCCACGGGATCTCCAACTGCGAGTTGTCGCGGGCGACCACCTCGTCGGCGGCCAGGCGCACGGCGTGGAGGCGGGTGGTGCCGCTGGCGGTGAGGCGCTGGCCGACGGCGTCGAAGTCGTCGAGGCGCTCGACGCCGGTGCGGTCGACCGGGACGGTGAAGCCGTACACGGTGCCGTCCTCGCTCTTCGCGGACCCGGTGAACCAGTCCGCGTAGAGCCCGCCCGTGGAGTAGTACTTCTCGCCGTCCACGATCCAGCCGTCAGGGTTGTCGAAGGCGCTGTCGCGGTGGAGGAGGGTGTTGACGGAGCCGCTGGCCCCGCCGGAGCGCTCGTTCGCGGTGCCCGCGAACAGGTGTCCGTCGCGCAGGCGGGCGAGGGTGACGGCCCGGTGCGGGAGGTCGCGGCGGGAGGCGACCTGGTTGGCGGTCAGGAAGCTCGACCGGAGGGCCTGGGCCACATTGGAGTCGGCGCGGGCGATGGCGATGACGAGGTCGGCCACGTCGCGCACGGTCCCGCCCGCGCCGCCGTCGGCGGTGGCGATCCCGGTGAGGGTGATGCGCTCGGCCGCAAGGGCCTTCACCTCCTCGAAGGCGTACTGGCGTTCGCGCTCGCGCTCGGCGGCCCCTTCGTGGAGCCGGTGGAGCACGGGCGCGACGGCGGCGCGGATGCCCGCCACCGTGTATTCGGCGGTGTTGTCGGAGGTCATGCGATCGCCGTCCTTTCAATCTGCGGGGCGGATTCGGTCACGACGCCACCGCTTCGCGGAGGCCGAAGGCGGCCCGCAGGGTCGGGTGATCAGCCGGGTCGACCAGGAGCGGGACCAGCTCCCGCAAGACCGCCGACACCGCTTCGAGGTCCCCGGCGGGGACGAGCTCGAAGCCGTCGAGGCGGTCGGCGCCGGCCCAGGAGCGCAGGTCGGCGGCGAGGCCGGTGGCGTCGGTCAGGTCGGCGATCGGGACGCGGCCGACAAGTGCGGCCTCCGAGCGCGGCAGGCCCGCGGCGCGGAGCGCATCGGCAAGGGCCGCATCGGCTCCGGGTGATTCCGCGCGGTCCACGACGATGGCGTCGGCGCGTTCGGCGGCGGTGATGAAGCCGAGTCCGGCGAGGTCGGCGACGAGCACCGGGCGGCCCTGCACCGACGAGGGGCCGTCGATGGGGCCCGCGACCTTGTACAGCGGGCCTTCGTGGCCGATCGGGTGGATCAGCTCGTCGTCGACGAACAGCGCCGCCTCCTGGTCCCCGATGAGGGCCTCGCGCGGGAACGACTCCCACAGCCGCGCCAGCACCGCCGCGTACTCGCGCCAGCGCTCCGCCGGATGCGCGGTGGCCGGGCCCGAGACCTCGTCCCCCGCACCGGGAACGAGCACCGCGCCGAAGCGGCCGCCGGTCGCGCGGTCGAGCGACAGGAGCCGCCGGGCCGCGTTGTACGGCGCGTTGCCGGTGGTCGCCAGCTCCGGGACGAACGGGATGCGGTGCGTCCCTGCCAGATACGCAGCGGCCACAGTGGGCTCGATCGCGCCGGGCTCGTCGCGGAGCCGGATCGCGGCGACGCCGGTCTGCTCGGCGAGCGCGGCGGCGGCGCCCGCGTCGGCGAGGGTCAGGCCGGTCTCGCCGACCGCGAGGGAGAGTTGGACGAACGTGCTCATGCTGCCTCCAGGGCGGGGACGGGGCCGGGCGCGGCGGGGGCCGCGGGCAGGCCGAGGCCGAGGTGCGAGCGCAGGGTCGAGCCCTCGTACTCGCGGCGGAACAGGCCGCGCCGCTGCAGCTCGGGGACCACGTGGTCGGCGAAGTCGTCGAGGCCGGAGGGGAGCACGTCGGGCATGACGTTGAACCCGTCGGCCGCGCCGGAGCGGAACCACAGCTCGATGTCGTCGGCGACCTGCTCCGGCGTGCCGGTGACGATCCGGTGCCCGAAGCCGCCGCCGAGCTTGCGCAGGAGCTGGCGCAGCGTCGGGCGTTCGCGCTCCACGATGCCGCGGACCATGCGGTAGAAGGTCTGCGAGCCGCCGGCCTCGTCGGGGTCGAGGAGCCGGTCGAGCGGGAACGGCTCGTCGTCGTCCAGCTCGCCGACGTCGAATCCGACCTGGCCCGAGAGGCGCCCGCGCGCGTACACGTCGGGCAGCAGGTCGTCCAGGAGTTCCCTGCGGGCCTTCGCTTCCACCTCGGTCGAGCCGATCACGGTGGAGAGCCCGGGGAGGACGACGATGCCGTCGGGGCTGCGGCCGTGGGCGGCGGCGCCCGCGCGCAGCTCGGCGCGGAACGCCTTGGCGTGGTCGAGGTCCTGGTCCGCGGAGAACACCACTTCGGCGACGCGGGCCGCGAGGCGGCGGCCGTCGCTGGAGCCGCCCGCCTGGACCACCACGGGGCGGCCCTGCGGCGACACGAGGGAGGTGCGGGCGGCCCAGGAGGCCACGGCGTGCTCGGTGAACGCGGCGGCGCGCTGGTACCGGTAGGCGTGGGCCTGCTCGGCGTTGCGACCGAAGTTGCGGGCCGCGACGGGCCCGGCCGTGGTCACCACGTTCCAGCCGAACCGGCCGCCCGAGGCGTAGTCGAGGTCGCCGAGGCGCCGCGCCAGCTCGTCGGGGTCGTTGTAGGACGACGAGAGGGTGCCGATGAGGCCGATCCGCTCGGTCTGCGCGGCGATCCGGGCGAGCACGGTGGACGGTTCGAGGTTGTTGCCCGCGCGGTGGCGGATCGCCGGGTCGAGGAGGGGCCCGTCGGCGAGGAACACCGCGTCGAGCTTCGCGGCCTCGGCTTTCTTCGCGATCGAGGTGTAGTGGTCGATCGTGTAGCTGGCGAGGGGGTCGGTGCCCGGGAGCCGCCACGAGCCGCCGAAGACGCCCGCGTTGAGGATGTTCACGTTGAGGTGCAGTTGATCTGGCATGGTCGGCTCCTTATCGGACGGTGGCGGGTCTGGCGCCGGGGACCGCGGCGAGGAGTTCGCGGGTGTAGTCCGCCTCGGGGGCGGCGAGCACGGCTGCGGCGGGGCCGGACTCGACCACGGCGCCTTCGCGCATCACCGTCACGTCGTCGGCGATGAGGCGGACCACCCCGAGATCGTGGGTGACGAACACGTACGCGAGCCCGAACTCCCCCTGGAGGTCCACGAGCAGCCGCAGGATCTGCGCCTGCACCGACACGTCGAGGGCGCTCACGGCTTCGTCGAGGACGAGCACGTCAGGGTTCGGCGCGAGCGCCCGCGCGATGGCGACGCGCTGGCGCTGCCCGCCGGAGAGCTCGGCGGGCAGGCGGCCGAGGTGCGACTCGTCGAGGGCGACCGCTTCGAGGAGCTGCACCACGCGGGCCCGGCGGTCGCCGGGGATCTGCAAGGCGCGCAGGGGTTCGGCGATGATGCGTTCGACGGTGAAGCGCGGGTCGAGGGAGGTGAACGGGTTCTGGAACACGAACTGGAGGTCGCGGCGGACCTCGCGGAGGGCCTTGTGGCCCAGGCCGGTGAGCTCGCGGTCGCCGAGGTGGACTGTACCGGTGTCGGGGGCGTCGAAGCCGACGAGGATGCGCGCGAGCGTGGACTTGCCGGCGCCGGACTCGCCGACGATCGCGTGGGTGGTCCCGCGCCGCACGGCGAGGTCGACGCCGTCGAGGGCGCGCAGTTCGCGGCGGCCGCGCCCGCGCAGGCGGTAGGTCTTGGCGATGCCTTTGGCGTGCAGGACGATCGAGTCGTCCTCGGGGCGGGTCCCGGTGGCGGGTTCGAGGCGGCCGGTGTGGCGCGAGGGGGCCGCGTCGAGAAGGCGGCGCGTGTACGGGTCGGCGGCGTCCTCGATGATGCGCGCGGTCGGGCCCTCTTCCACGATCGATCCGCCCTGCATGACGGCGATCCGGTCGGAGCGGTCGAGCGCGACGCCGAGGTCGTGCGTGACCAGGAGGATGCCGATGCCGAGATCTTCGCGGAGTGAAGCGAGGTGGTCGAGGATGCGGCGCTGCACGGTGACGTCGAGGGCGCTCGTGGGCTCGTCGGCGAGGATGAGCTTCGGCTTGCCCGCCAAGGCGATCGCGATCAGGGCCCGCTGCTTCATGCCGCCCGACAGCTCGTGCGGGTACTGGGCGAAGACACGTTCGGCGTCGGCGAGTCCGGCGGTGCGCAGGCTCTCCAGGGCCGCGTCGCGCCACGCGGAGGCGTCGCGGCGCTTCGGCTCATTGAACTTGACCGCTTCGATGACCTGCTGCCCGATCTTCTTGACCGGGTTGAGCGAGGTGTTCGGGTCCTGCGGGATGAAGCCGACGTAGTTGCCGCGCACGAGGGCCATGCGGCGGTCGCTCCAGCCGGTGACGTCCACATCGGAGTACTGGACGGTGCCGGAGCTCTGGCGGGCCGCGGGCGGCAGGAGCCCGAGCGCGGCCTGCACAAGGGTGGTCTTGCCGGAGCCGGACTCGCCCACGAGGGACACGAACTCCCCCGGTTCGACATGGAGGGACGCGTCGCGGACGGCGGGCGTCCAGCGCCGCCCGGCGCGGTACTCGACCGTGAGGTTCCGGAGGCGCAGCAGCGGGTCGGTCATCGTCGCGGGTCCTTCCTGAGCGAGGTGGAGATGCGGTGCGCGGCGATCACGACGAGCGCGAGCGCGGTGCCGGGCAGGATCGAGATCCACGGGTGGACCGCCACGTAGTCGCGGCCCTCGGCGACCAGGAGGCCCCATTCGGGCTCGGGCGGCGGGGAGCCGTAGCCGAGGAACCCGAGCGAGGCCACGGCGAGGACGGCGGTGCCGACCTCCAAGGCCGCCAGGGCGATCACCGAGCTGAGCGAGTTGGGCACGACGTGCCGGGCGAGCACCGCGAGGCGGCCCGCGCCCGCGCCGTACGCGGCCTTCACGTAGTCCTGGCCGACGACGGCGAGCACTTCGGAGCGCATGACGCGCGCGAACGAGGCGATCGAGGAGATGCCGACCGCGAGCGCGATGTTGTTGGCGCTGTAGCCGAGGACGGAGACCACGACCATGGCGAGCAGGAGGCTCGGGATGGCGAGGAAGACGTCCACTACGCGCATGATCGCGTTGTCCCAGAGCCTCCCGAAGTACCCGGCGACCAGGCCGATCACGGTGCCGATCCCGAAGGCGACGACGACGGCGAGGAGCGTCGCGGTGAGCGTGGTGCGGGCGCCGTAGACGCAGCGGGCGTACAGGTCGCGGCCGAGCCGGTCGGTGCCGAACCAGTGGTCGGCGCTCGGGGGCGCGAAGCTCGCGGTCGGGTCGCCGGTGTAGGGGCTGAAGCTCGTGAAGAGCTGCGGGAACAGGGCCCAGCCGATCGCGAGGGCCACGACGACCCAGGCGGCGACGAGCACGGGTTGGCGCAGGATCTCGCGGGTGGCGCGGGGCGCGGTGAGCACGGTCATCGAGCCTCCAAAGCGAGCGTGGCCCGCAGGCGCGGGTCCAGCAGCGGGTAGACGAGGTCGACGGCGAGGTTGATGAACGCGAAGCTCGCGGCCACGAGGACCACGATCCCCTGCACGAGCGGCACGTCGAGGGTGTTGATCGCGGTCTGCGTGAGCCGTCCGACGCCTTCGCGGGCGAACACGGTCTCGGTGATGACCGACCCGGCGATGAGGTTCCCGAAGGTGATGCCGGTGATGGTGAGCGCGGGCAGGCTGGCGTTGCGGAAGACGTCGCCGGTGACGATCTGCTCCCGGGTGGCGCCCTTGGCGCGGCTGATGGTCACGTACCCGGATTCGAGCTCGGTGGTGAAGCGGCGCACCAGGAGCTGCGCGATGGGCCCGGAGACGGGGATCGCGAGCGTCACGAGCGGCAGGACCAGGCTCGCGGGGCCGTCGGAGCCGAACGCGGGGAACCAGCCGAGCTTGAACGCGAACACCTGGAGCAGCAGGATGCCGGAGAGGAACACCGGGACCGAGACGGCGGCCGAGGGGAGCGATTCGACGAGGTTGCGCAGCCAGGGCCGCCGCGTGGAGGTCGCGGTCAGGGCGATGCCGTAGGCGATGAGCGCGGCGAGCGCGAGGGCCCCGGCGGAGAGCAGGAGCGTGCTCGGGAGGACGCCGAGGACCGCTTCGGTGACGGGCTTGCCGGACTGGACGGAGTTGCCGAAGTCCCCGGCGAGGGCGCGGCCGAGGCGCTCGAAGTACTGGACGAGCACGGGTTCGTCGAAGCCGTAGTTGGCGGCGACCTGCTCGCGCACCTCGGGCGGGATCGTGTTGAGCTCGGCGGGGTCGAACAGGAGGTCCTCGGGGTTCGCGGGGAGCACGAACAGCAGGATGAACGTGAGGGTGAACGCGGCCCAGACCACGAAGAGGGCCCGGCCGGTCTTCAAGGCGGCGTACCGGAGCACGGTGGTTCCTTTCCGGACGGTCGCGGCGGCCGGGGGCCCGGCCGCCGCGGCGCGTCACTCGGACTTCCAGGCGTCCACGAAGTGGTTGCGGGACTGGGCGTCGAAGACGATCCCGTGGACGTAGGGTGCCTGGGCGATCACCTGGGACGGGTTGTAGACCGGGCTGACGAGGGCGTACTGCTCCAGCAGGAGGTCCTGGGCGGCCTTCGCGTATTCATTGCGGAGGTCCGGGTCGAGCGTGGTCTCCAGCTTCCCGAGGACCTCCGAGACCTGGTCGGCGTCGATGCCGGGCGAGTCGGCGGTGATGTAGGAGGCGTTGCCGAGCGCGGGGTTGTAGACGAGGTTGAGGACGGCGGGGTCGTTGCGGGACCGGTTGGCGGCCACCACGTTCCAGTCGGTGGCGGCCGACGCGAACGCGGCCGTGTAGTCCGGGATGGGGACGACGGTGAGCTGGAGGTCGATGCCGATGGCCTGGAGGTCCTGCTGGATCGACTCGTACGCGGGCTTGTTCACGACGAGGTTGTTGATCCCCAGGAGCTTCACTTCGAGGCGCTTGCCGTCCTTGGTGCGGATGCCGTCGTCGCCGGGGGTCCAGCCGGCCTCGTCGAGCAGGCGCGCGGCCTCGTCGGGATCGTAGCGGAGCACGGAGTCCGAGTAGTCGGCGTGGCCCTGGACGGAGGGCGCGAGCACGGAGTCGGCGATCGAGTAGCTGTCGGTGAGGACGGTCTGCTCGACGGCCTCGCGGTTCCAGCCGAGCTGGATCGCCTTGCGCACGTTGACGTCGTTCGTGGGGAACAGCGAGGAGTTCAGGTTGAAGAAGATGGATGTCCCGGAGACGCCGCGGCTGATGATGTCGAAGCCCTGGTCGGCGAGGGGCTGCTCGTCGGTGGTGCCGACGTCGAGGGTCGCGTCGAGTTCGCCGGAGACGAGCGAGCCGGTGCGCACGCTGGCCTCGGGGATGGTGTTGAAGACGACCCGGTCGAGGTAGGCCTCGCCGTCGTGGCCGAGCGCGGTCGGGGCCCAGTCGTAGCCCTCGCGCTTCACGAGCACGGTCTTGACCTGCTCCTCCCAGGACTCGTAGACGAACGGGCCGGTGCCGATGATCTTGAGCGGGTCGGTGCGCTCCTCGGCGCTCAGCGCGAGCGTGGAGAGCGAGAGGAATCCGGGCTGGGCGTTCGCGGTGAAGGAGCTGGCCTGGAGGAAGCTCGCGAGCGGCTGCTCGAAGCGGATGACGGCCGTGTACGGGTCGGGAGTGAGGGTCTCGATGTACCCGGGGAGGAGCTGGGCGCCGTTCGGGTTGATGCCCAGGGCCTCGTCGCCGTGCACGTACTGGTCGAAGTTGGCCTTGACGACCTCGGAGTCGAAGGGCGTGCCGTCGGAGAAGGTGACGTCGTCGCGGAGGTGGAACGTGAACTCGGTGAGGTCGTCGTTGTACTCCCAGGACTCGGCGAGCCACGGCGTGATCTCGCCGGTGTCGGGGTCCTGCCAGGTGAGCTTGTCGGTGATGTTGTTGCCGATCGTGGATTCGGCGTAGTTGGTGCCCCACTGCGGGTCGGGGCTGCGCTGGTAGTCGATGAGCGCGAATTCGAGGGTGCCGCCGCTGACCGGACTGCCTTGGTCAGCGGCGGCGGTGTCGTCGCCGGAGGCGCGGGTGGCTCCGAGCCACGCGATCCCGGCGACGAGGACGAGGGCCGCGGCCCCTGCGATCCAGGGCCATTTGGGTTTGGGCTTCTCGGCGGCGGCGATGGTCTGGCTGAGTTCGGACATGGGAGTGCTCCAGTGGGCTCGGTGCCGGGGATGGGTTCTGGCTGGTCGGGGCGGTCAGCGCCGACAGAGCGCACCGGCGATGCGCGCGAGGTCGATCTCGCGGCGTGAGTACAGGAGCGTCGTTCGCATATACTCGACCTTACCGATAGGATTAGTCGAGAATCAAGGGTGAGTTGCGCCATAGGCGGCCGAGCGGGCCGCCAGGAGCGCCGCCAGCTCGTCGACGGCGGCCGGGAGGCGTGCGGCCTTCCGGCGCAGCAGCCACATCGCGACCGGGGTCCGGTCGTCCTTGATGGGCCGCACGGTGATGAGGCCGCCGCGGGCGAGCGGGTCGCCGTGGACGGAGTAGTCGGGCAGGATCGTCGCGCCCAGGCCCTCGGCGACGAGCATCTTCCCCATCTCGGCGCCGTCCACGCTGTGCCACACCGCGGGCAGGCGGGAGCCGAAGAGCCGCATGGCGAACCGGTGCATGACGTAGCCCGCGCGCATCCCCACGAAGGTCTCCCCGCGCAGGTCCTCGGCGCTCACCTCGGCCTGCGCGGCGAGCGGGTGCGCGCCGGGCAGGACCGCCACGGGCCGGCCCCGCTTGAGTTCGGCCCCTTGGAGGTTCGCGGGGAAGGCGGGGTCGCCGAGGACGTTCACGAGGCCGAGGTCCAGGGAGCCGTCGGCGAGCCCGGCCTCGATCTCGTCCTGCTGGAGGGCGCGGACTTCGACGCGGGCGCCGGGGCGGCCAAGCCGAAAGTCGCGGATGGCCGGGAGCAGGAGGCTCGCGGTGCCCGCGTTGACGGTGCCGACGCGGATCGCGCGGGCCGCGGTGGTCGCGGCGGCGGACTGGAGCCGGTCCACGGCATCGAGCACGCCGACCATGTGCTCCAGGAGCTCCTTGCCGCGCAAGGTGATCCGCGCGCCGTCGCGGCGGCGCTCCAGGAGCGTGACGCCAAGTTCGCGTTCGAGCTTGCTCACGGCCTCGCTCAGCGCGGGCTGCGAGACGTGCAGGTGCTCGCTCGCGCGCCGCAGCGACCCGTGCCGCGCGACCGCCGCCACGTACTCCAGTTGTTCGATGCGCATCCGCCGCCCGCCTCCGGTCTTCGGTGCGGCCGATGGGGTTCAAGGCCGAACCGATGGTCGAGAGCTGTTCCTCGGAACCATTTCCTAGTAACTTGATAGGAAAAGACTACTCCGTGGAAGGGGTTCAGCACAATGACGAACGGACAGGACGCGCCCGACTGGTCGACGCGGCCGACGACGCCCGAAGGATGGGTCGAGCGGGCCCGGGAGGTCGCCGCGCGGCTCGCGGTCGACGCCGTGGAGCGCGACCGGGAGGGCGCGACTCCCTACGCGGAGGTCGAGCTGCTCAAGGACGCCGGGCTCGTCCCGCTCCTCGCCCCCGCCGAGTACGGCGGCGGCGGGCAGGACTGGACCACCGCGTACCGCGTGATCCGGGCCGTCGCCGCGGGCGACGGGTCCATCGGGCAGCTCCTCGGCTACCACTACCTGTGGGCCTGGGCCGCAAGGCTGGTCGGCACCCCCGCGCAGATCGAGGCCGTCGAGCGCCAGGCCGCCGAGGAGGGCTGGTTCTTCGGCGGGGCCGTCAACCCCCGCGACGACGACCTCGTCATCCGCGAGGAGGGCGGCGAGCTGGTCTTCAACGGCCGCAAGACGTTCTCCACCGGCGGGAAGGTCTCCGACGTCACCGTGCTCGAAGGGGTCCTGGAAGGCACCGACAAGCACATTTTCGCGATCGTCCCCACCGACCAGGACGGGATCGTGTTCGCCGGGGACTGGGACAACCTCGGCCAGCGCCTAACCGAGTCCGGCTCGGCGGTCATCGAGGACGTGCGCGTGCCGTGGGCGGCCGCCGCCGGGTACGTCGCCCGCGCCGACGGGTACGAGTTCGTGCCGCGCACCTACAACACGCTGAACGTGCCGCTGATCCAGCTGGTGTTCACCAACTTCTACCTGGGGATCGCACAGGGCGCGCTGGAGACGGCCGCCGCGTACACGCGCGAGAAGACCCGGGCGTGGCCGTACGCGGCGGACCGGAAGGAGCGCGGCGTCGACGAGTTCTACGTGCAGGAGGCGTACGGGGACCTCCAGTCGAAGCTGTGGGCCGCGGAGGCGCTCGCGGAGCGGGCCGCGGGGCTCATCGAGGCGATCAATGCGCACGCCGACGACGTGACGCCCGAGGAGCGCGGCGAGGCCGCGGTGGTCATCGCCGCGGCGAAGCAGACCGCGATCGACGCGGGGCTGGAGATCGGCACGCGGATCTTCGAGGTGACGGGCGCGCGGGCGAGCGCGAACGCGGTGGGCCTGGACGTGTTCTGGCGCAACATCAGGACCCATTCGCTGCACGACCCGGTGGCGCACAAGCGGGCCGAGGTGGGCCGGTACGCGCTGACGGGCGAGCTGCCCGAGCCGACCTGGTACACGTGACCGTCCTTTCCTGACAGTTTCCGATCCCCTTTTCTGGAGCCGCACATGAGCACACCGTCAACCGAGCCGCTGCAATTCGCGTACTGGGTCCCGAACGTCTCGGGGGGCCTGGTGGTGTCGAAGATCGAGCAGCGCACCGACTGGAGCTACGAGTACAACGTGAAGCTCGCCCGCCTCGCCGAGGAGTCGGGGTTCGAGTACGCGCTCTCGCAGGTCCGCTACATCGCCTCGTACGGGGCGGCGTACCAGCACGAGTCCACGTCGTTCAGCCTCGCGCTGCTGCTGGCGACGCAGCGGCTCAAGGTCATCGCCGCGGTCCATCCGGGGCTGTGGCATCCGGGGGTCCTCGCGAAGTGGATCGCCACCGCCGACCAGCTGTCCGGGGGCCGGGCGGCGGTGAACGTCGTCTCGGGCTGGTTCAAGGACGAGTTCACAAAGCTCGGCGAGCCGTGGCTGGAGCACGGCGAGCGGTACCGGCGCTCCGAGGAGTTCATCCGGTACCTCAAGGAGATCTGGACGAGCGAGCACGCGGAGCTGAACGGGGACTTCTACCGGCTGCACGACTTCGACCTGAAGCCCAAGCCCGTCGCGGCCGAGGGCAGGCCGCACCCGGAGGTGTTCCAGGGCGGCAACTCGGTCGACGCGCGCGGCATGGCCGGGCGGGTCTCGGACTGGTACTTCGCGAACGGGAACTCCCCCGAGGGCGTGGAGGCGCAGATCCGGGACGTGCGGGAGGTGGCCGCGGTCCACGGGCGCACGGTCCGCTTCGGCGTCAACGGGTTCCTCATCGCCCGCGACACCGAGGCCGAGGCGCGGGCGGTCCTGCGGGAGATCGTCGACAAGGCCGACCGCGAGGCCGTCGAGGGCTTCGGGGCGGCCGTGAAGCAGGCCGGGCAGTCCACCGGGGACGGCCAGGGCATGTGGCAGGACTCCGGGTTCGAGGACCTCGTGCAGTACAACGACGGGTTCCGCACCGGCCTGATCGGCACGCCCGAGCAGATCGCGCACCGGATCATCGAGTACAAGCGGCGCGGCGCGAACCTGCTGCTGCTCGGGTTCCTGCACTACCTGGAGGACGTGGAGTACTTCGGGCGGCACGTGCTGCCGATCGTGCGGGAGCTCGAAGCGGCGGAACTGGAGCGGGTGCCGTGAGCGACCCCGTCTGTACCGTCCTCGACGCCGCGGCCGCGCTCGGCGCGGCGTCGGGGCTCGCCGGCGAGTTCGCGGCGGGCGCCGCCGAGCGCGACGCCCGCCGGACCCTCCCGTACGCCGAGGTCGACCGGCTCGCGGCCTCGGGGCTCCTCGCGATCACCGTGCCGCAGGAGCACGGCGGCGCGGACCTGCCGACGTCGGTGGTCGCGGAGGTGTTCCGGCGCCTGGCCGCGGGCGACCCGAACATCGCGCAGATCCCCCACAGCCACTTCGTGTACGTGAACCAGCTGCGATTGCAGGGCGACGGGGCCCAGCAGCGGCGCCTGTTCGCCGAAGTGCTGCGCGGCAAGCGGTTCGGGAACGCGCAGACCGAGTTCGGGACGAAGCACGTGCGCGACCACCGGACCGCGCTGACCCCGGACGGGGAGGGCCGGTGGCGGCTCAACGGCACGAAGTTCTACTGCACGGGCGCGCTGTTCGCCGACTGGATCCCGGTGCTCGCGCACCTGGGGATCGACGGGCCGATGCACGTGGCGTGGGTGCGCCGCGACGCCCAGGGCGTCGAGGTCGTGGACGACTGGGACGGCATCGGGCAGCGAACCACCGCGAGCGGCACGATGCGGCTCCAGAACGTCGCGGTCACCGACGAGTGGATCACCCCCTATGCGGCCACCTTTGAAGGGCCGCAGACGTACGGGGCGTTCGCGCAGGTCCTGCACGCGGCGATCGACGCCGGGATCGGCAGGGCCGCTTTGGAGGAGGCCGCGGAGTTCGTGCGCACGAAGTCGCGGCCGTACCCGGACGCGGGCGTCGAGCGGGCCGCGGACGACCCGCTGACAGTGCGCGCGTTCGGGGAGATGGAGCTGGCGCTGCGCGGCGCCGAGGCGCTGCTGAAGGAGGCGGCGTCCGCTGTGGACGAGGCGAACGCGGACCTGACGGAGGAGTCCGCGGCGCGGGCGTCGCTGGCGGTCGCGGCGGCGCGGGCGGCGACCGCGAAGGCCGCGGTCGACACCGCGAGCCGGGTGTTCGAGGTCGCCGGGACGCGCAGCGCCCTGGCGGGACTGAACCTGGACCGGCACTGGCGCAACGCCCGCGTCCACACCCTGCACGACCCGGCGGCGTGGAAGGTCCAGCACCTGGGCCGGTGGGCCCTCGACGGGGCGCCGCCGCCGCGCCACGGCCAACTGTGAGGAGAGAAGCGTTGAGCGCGTTGCAGTTCCACTGGTTCCTGCCGACGAACGGCGGGGACGGACGGCAGGTCGTGGACGGCGGCCACGGGGTCGGGGCGGGGGCGTCGGCGCGGCCCGCGTCGGTGTCGTACCTGGGCCAGGTCGCGCGGGCGGCCGAGGACAACGGGTTCGCGGCGGCGCTGACGCCGACGGGCGCGTGGTGCGAGGACGCCTGGGTGTCCACGGCGATGCTCTCGCAGGTGTCGGCGCGGCTGAAGTTCCTCGTGGCGTTCCGCCCCGGGATCGTCTCGCCGTACCTGGCCGCGCAGATGGCGGGCACGTTCCAGCACTTGACGGGCGGGCGGCTGCTCCTCAACGTCGTCACCGGCGGCGAATCGCATGAGCAGCGCATGTACGGCGACTTCGAGGACAAGGACGCCCGCTACGAGCGGTGCGGGGAGTTCCTGCACATCGTGCGGCGCCTGTGGGCCGGGGAGACCGTCGATTTCGAGGGGAAGCACCTGCGGGTCGAGGGCGCGCGGCTCGCGCAGCTCCCCGATCCGGTGCCGGACGTCTACTTCGGCGGGTCCTCGCCCGCGGCCGGGCTCGTCGCGGCCGAGCACGCGGACGTGTACCTGACCTGGGGCGAACCGCCCGCGGCCGTCGCGGAGAAGGTGCGCTGGATCAGGGGGCTCGCGGGCGGGCGGCCGATCCGGTTCGGGCTGCGCGTCCACGTCATCAACCGCGACACGTCGGAGGAGGCGTGGGCCGAGGCGGACCGGCTGCTCGCCGGGATCGGCGAGGACGACATCGCGCGCGTCCAGGCGGGCCTGCGGCGCTCGGAGTCCGAGGGCCAGCGCCGGATGCTCGACCTCAACGGCGGCAGCAAGTCCGGCCTGGAGATCCATCCCGGGCTGTGGGCCGGGATCGGGCTGGTGCGCGGCGGGGCGGGGACGGCGCTGGTCGGCTCGCACACCGAGGTCGCGGACCTCATCGAGGAGTACCGGGAGGTCGGGATCGAGGAGTTCGTGCTCTCGGCCTACCCGCATCTGGAGGGCGCGTACTGGTTCGGCGAAGGCGTCCTGCCGGAGCTGGAGCGGCGCGGCCTGTGGTCGCATCCGGCGCCGCCGCGCGCCCGGCCCGCGGCCGTCCCGTTCGCGAGCTGAATCGACCCCCTAGGAGGCACCCCATGTCCCTGACCACCAACCAGGACCTCGACCCGCGACGGCTGCGGGAGGCGTTCGGCGCCTTCCCGACCGGGGTGGTGGCCGTGGCCGCCGCCGTGGACGGGCGGGTGACCGGCCTGGCGGCGTCCTCGTTCACGTCGGTGAGCCTGGACCCGCCGCTCGTGTCGTTCTCGATCGCGACGTCCTCGAAGACCTGGCCGGACCTGCGCCGGGCCCGGCACCTGGGCCTGACGGTGCTCGCCGACCACCACGGGGCGGTGTGCCGCCAGCTCGCCGGGGACCCGGCGACCCGGTTCGCGGGGCTCGCGGTGAGCGCCACGGAGGACGGCGCGGTGACCCTCGACGACGGGCTGGCGCGCTTCGACTGCTCCGTGTACCGGGAGGTCGAGGCGGGCGACCACGTGATCGTGCTGCTGCGGCTCCACGCCGTGGAGCACTCGGACGCGACGGGGCCGCTGGTGTTCCACCGCAGCGGGTTCCGCAGCCTCGCGAACTGAGGTGTGGACGGTCGTACACTCCTAGTGTACGGTCGTCCGCATGACCGACCACTTCGCCGGGGACGACCGGACGATGCGCGAGCGGATGCTCGCCGGGGACTTCTACCTCGCCGACGACCCCGAACTGGAGGCGCTCATGGCGCGCGCCGCGGTGCTTGCCGAGCGGTACCGGGCCGATTTCACCGAGGACTACGAGGCGGCGCGGAAGCACCTCGCCGAACTGCTCGGGGAGCTGGGCGAGGGCGTGTTCATCCGCCCGCCGCTGTACGTCGACTACGGGTCGAACCTCCGGATCGGGGCGCGGTCGTTCGCGAACTACGGGCTCGTCGCGCTCGACGTGGCGCCCATCGTCATCGGCGAGGACGTGCAGATCGGCCCGAACGTGCAGCTGCTGACCCCGACGCACCCGGTCGAGCCGGGCCCGCGGCGCGACAAGCTGGAGGCGGCGAAGCCGATCACCATCGGCGACAACGTGTGGATCGGCGGCGGCGCGATCGTCTGCCCCGGCGTCACGATCGGTGAGAACACGGTGGTGGGCGCGGGCGCGGTGGTCGTGAAGGACCTGCCCGCGAACGTGGTCGCCGTCGGCAACCCCGCCAAGGTGATCCGGACGATCGGTGGGTGAGCCGCGGCCGCGGCGCCGCGACCCCGACCGGCGCGAGCGGATCATCGCCGCGTGCCTCGACGTGATCGCCGAGGCGGGCGTCGCGGGCACCTCGCACCGGAAGGTCGCCGCGGCCGCCGACGTGCCGCTCGGCTCGATGACCTACCACTTCACCGGGATGGACGAGCTGCTGCGCGAGGCGTTCACGCGGTTCGCGACCGGCGTCAGCGACGGGTTCGAGGCGGCCATGGCCGCGGCCGACGGGCCGGAGGAGGCCGAGGAGGCCGTGGTCGCGGTCATCACCGACGGCGTGTTCGGCTCCCAGCGGGACCTGGTCCTCACCCACGAGCTGTACACGCTCGCCGCCCGCGAGCCCGCGTTCCGGGCCCTCACCAACGCCTGGATGGCCCGGTCCCGCGCCGCCCTCGAACGCCACTTCGACCCCGCCACGGCCCGGATGGTCGACGCCCTCATCGAGGGCCTCACCATCCACCGCGCGCTCGACACCGAGCCCCACGACCCGGGTATCGTCGCCGAAGCCGTCCGGCGGATCACCCGTCCCCGCTGAACAGGAGCCCCCGATGGAGAGCATCACCAAGAACCGCCAGACCCCGGAGACGCTGCGCGCCATGATCGCCCGCGCCTACGGGCCCGAGCAGGTCCCGGACGGGGACGGATTCGCCGAGGAGCTGGGGCACGGCTGGTTCAACGTCGCGTACCGGCTGCGCCTGCGCGACGGGTCGCAGGTCGTCCTCAAGATCGCGCCGCCGCCGGGCGTCGAGGTCATGACGTACGAGCGCGGCGCGATGGACATCGAGCTGGCCTCGCTCGCGCTCATCCGCGAGCACACCGACGTGCCGGTGCCCGACGTGCACTTCGCCGACGCGAGCCTGGAGCTGTGCGACGCCCCGTACTTCTTCATGCCGTACATCGACGCGGAGAACATCGGGATCATCGAGGACTCGCTGTCCCCGCAGGCGCTCTCGGCCTACTGGGAGCAGTTGGGAGCGCTCAATGCGAAGCTCAACGCGGTCAAGGGCACCGGGTTCGGGCCGCTCCTGGACCCGCGGTTCGGCACGTGGCGCGAGGCGTTCACCGCGATGTTCGGGAACGTCCTCGCCGACGGCGAGCGCCGCGGCGTCGACCTCGGGCACGGCTACGACACCATGCGGGTCCTCCTTGCGCGCCATGCCGACAGCCTCGACGAGGTGACCGAGCCGCGGTTCTGCGAATGGGACCTGTGGCCCAGCAACGCCATGGTCGCGGACGGGCGGATCGTCTGCATCATCGACCACGAGCGGGCGTTCTGGGGCGACCCGCTCATGGAGGCCGGGTTCTGCGGGGCCGAGCTGCCCGCGATCTCCGACGCGGAGTCCTTCGCGCACGGCTGGGGCCGCGGCCCCTTGACCGCGACCGAGCGCATCCGGCGCCGCCTCTACGGGCTGTACCTGCTGCTCGTCATGGTCGTCGAGACCGACTACCGCGGGCACACCGACACGAAGCAGTACGACTGGGCCCGAGCGGAACTCGACGGGCTCGTCGCCCGGTTCGAGGCGTGAGCACCCGGACGGAGGGCGTCGGGGCGCTGGCCGACGCCCCCGTCGGCCGGCTCCTGTGGCGCGGCACCGCGCAGGCGACGATGTCCGTGGGGATCTACGGGATCTACGCGCTCACCAACGCCGCGTTCGTCGCCCACGGCGTGGGCCCGACCGCGATGGGCGCGGTCAACCTCGTCGCGCCCGTGCTCCTCGTGCTCAGCGCCCTGTCGACCACGGTCGGCGCGGGCGGTGCGTCGCTGGTGTCGCGGGCCCTCGGCGCCGGGGACGCGGCCGGCGCGGCGCGCGCGGCCGGGAACGCGTTCACGCTGTTCTGGACCGGCGCCCTCGCGATGACCGTGGTCGGCCTGGCGTGCCTCGAACCGCTGCTCACCGCGCTCGGGGCCGAAGGGGGGATGCGCGGGTACGCCCGCGACTACGCCGTCGTCATCCTCGCCACGACGCTCGTCGGGACCGGGTTCTCCAGCCTCATGCGAGCCGAAGGGCGCCTCCGGTTCGCGACGATGCAGTGGGTCGTGCCGGTCCTCGTCCAGATCGTCCTGGACCCGGTCCTCATCTACGGGTTCGACATGGGCGTGCGCGGCGCGGCCCTCGGCACCGCGGGCGGGCAGGCCGTCTCGGCCGCGATGGCCCTGTGGTTCTTCTTCTGGCAGCGCGAGCGGCCCTACCGCGTGCGCGCCGCCCACCTGCTCCCCCACTGGCCGACCCTCCGGGCGCTCCTAGGCGTCGGCTCCCCGTCGATGCTCGCCGGGCTCGGCGCCACGGCGCTGACGCTCCTGGTGAACAACCTCCTCGTCACCGCCGCCGCGGTCACCGCGTACGCCGTCGCCGCGCGCGTCCAGGTCTTCGCGGTCATGCCCCAGCAGGGCATCAGCATGGGCATGCAGCCGATCGTCGGGTTCAACACGGGCCGCGACCGGCCCGACCGGGTCCGGCGCACCCGCGTCCTCGCCCTGCGAACAACCGTGGCGTACAGCGCCGCCGCGGCCGCGCTCACCGCGGCCCTGGCCGGGCCGATCACCACCGCGCTCCTCGGGTCCCCGTCGGCGGACGCCGCAACCGCCTTGCGGCTCATCGCCATCGGCATCGCCGCCTCCGGCGTGCCGCTCCTGGTCTCCGCGTACTTCCAGGCCGTGGGCGCGCCCCTGCCGTCGTACCTCATCTCGATCGGCACGCTCCTCGCCCTCAAGATCCCCGCCGTCCTCGCCTTCAGCGCCGCGGGCCCGACGGGCGTGTGGACCGGCCTCGCGGTCGGCGACCTCGCCGCCGCGGCGGCCGCGCTGGTCCTGCTGCGGGTGTTCGCGGTTGTACGCCCCGCGCGGGCCGTACCTCCCGCGATGTAGGGCGATTGACGACTCGGGGGCGATACCGGGCGGCGAGCGCGGCGGCAGACTGGCCCGCGTGAAACTGGTCTTCCTCGGGTGGACGCGCTTCGTCGTGGTCCTCCTCGTCCTCCAAATCGGACTCGCCGGGTGGGGCGCCGTCTCCACCGGCGGCGAGCGCATCGAGCGGTTCATCGTCCACGCGGGCAACGGCGGCATGCTCATGTTCTGGCTCCTGATCTCCACGGTCCTCGCCCTCATCGCCCGCCCCGGCCTCAAGGCCGTGCTGCTGACCGCGTTGTCCACCTTCATGATCTGGATGCAGGGCGCGCTCGCGTACGGCTTCGGCACCGACGGGGTCCCGGGCGGCGTCGGCATCGCCCTCCATGCGACGAACGGCCTCGGCGTCCTCGTCATCCAGCTCGTGGTCGCGCGGCTCGCGAAGCGCGCGCTCGACGCCAAGCGCGCCGAGAAGGCCCTCGCGAAGGCGGTGCCCGCATGAACCGGCCCTTCGCGATCCTCCTGCGCGCCTGGATGATCCTGCTCCTGGCGCTCCTGGTCGTGCAGTTCGCGCTGGCCGGGTTCGGCGTCGGCTACGGCGGCGGCATCGGCCCCGGCTTCGAGCTGCACTTCCGCAACGGCGACGCGCTGCTGTACCTGTACGCGGTCGCGGTGGTCCTCGCGCTCGCCGCGCGCCTCGGCGCGAAACCGGTGTGGCTCACCGTGTTGGGCACGTTCCTGGTCCTCCTCCAGCACGGCATGGCCCTAGTCAACGTGCCGGGGACACTCTGGGGTCAGTCGCTGTTCCTGGTCCACGCGCTCAACGGGCTCGCACTCATCCTGCTGACGTTCGGGATCGGGCGAGTCGTGAAGGGCCGCATGCGAAGCGGCGCGCCGGTGAGCGGCTGAAAGGGCGCTCTCCGCGGGCCGAAACCCGCGGAGAGCGCTCTCTCTTGTCAGCAGCGGCAGATGACGATGCCCGCATCGAAGGCCGCGTTGCGGTCCCGCGGCTCCTCGCCGTGGCCCCAGCCGTCGGTGTGCGCCTTCTCGTGCGCGCCCACGCGGTCCCAGTCGTTCTGGCCCGCGCCCCAGCGCTCCATCTCGCACTTGTCGTAGACGATGTACCAGTCGCCCTCGGACCACCAGGTGGCGTAGGCGAGGACGTTGTCGTAGCAGTCGCCGCCGTAGTAGGTCGGCACGTTCCCGTCGAGGTCCGGCGGGTAGGTGTGCCCCTTGTCGCCGTGGTTGAGCGTGCCGAGATCCGCTTCAGCGGCGGCCTCCTGCTGCTCGGGCGTGGGGTCGGTGATGACGCTCAGCGTCAGGACGTTGCCGAGGTGCTCGTGCTCGTGCTCCTCGGCGGCGGGCGCCGGGGCGTCCAGCGCCAGCGTGAACATCAGGGCCAGCGTCCCGGCGGCGGCGAAGAGGGTCTTCAGGGGCATAGGCGCTCCTTCGGGGGAGGGTGGAATTTCATTAAGGTTTGCATACAGATACAGACCTGTCAATGAATCTCGTCCCTCTTTGCCCTGGTTCGCGACTTGCTACCGCTCGGCCTCGGACTCCTCGGAAGCAGCGCCCTCGGCAGCAGGGCCGGGCGGCGGGACGGTCTGCGCCCACTCGGCCCAGTCCGCAAGGGCCTCATAGAGTCTGATCCCGGCCTCGATGGTCATGCGCATGGACTTCACGGACGGCGCGTCGCCGTAGTCGCCGCGGTCCTTCGCCGCCGCGTACTCGCGGAACCCGGCCGCCGCGGCCCGGTAGAACGCCGCCTCCGACGCGAGGTGCTCCCCCAGGTCCTCGGGTTCCATGAGCCAGTAGAAGAGCGAGCGGAGCAGGGATTCGAGCCGGGCGGTGTGGTCGACGGGCTCCTCGGTGAGCCAGCGCCGCACCTCGGCAAGGCCCTCGGGGGTGATCGCGTAGACCTTGCGGCCCCGCGGGCCCTCGCTGTCGACGGCGATGAGCCCGGCGTCGGCGAGCTTGCCGAGCTCGCCGTAGATCTGCGGATGCTTTGCGGGCCAGATCATCTGGAGCTGCTTCTCGAAGCGCTGCGTGAGGTCGTACCCGCTCGCGGGGGAATCGGCGAGCAGCCCGAGCAGGGCGTACCGCAACGACATCGCTGTCCTCCTGACGTCGGCCCCGGCCCTCGGAGCTCGGATGAGTCTAGCCGCCGGCCCGGGAGGCGGGTTGACGCCCGAACATTCGACATGTAGCTTTGTACACGTCATAGTTTACATGTTCCTGCTTACTTCTGGAGCGATCATGAACGACACCCCTGCGGTCCTGCTGACCGGCGCGAACGGCGGCATCGGCACTCCGGCCGCGCTCGAACTGGCCCGCCGCGGCTTCCTCGTCTACGCGGGCATGCGCCGCACCGGCCACGGCGCCTTCGACGGCGCCGACGGTATTCGCGAAGTGGCGCTCGACGTCACCGATCCGGGCTCAGTGGCCGCCGCAGTCGAGCGGATCGCGGCCGAGCACGGCTCGCTGCACGCGGTCGTCAACAACGCGGGCGTCATCGTGCAGGGCCCGCTCGAACTCGTGCCCGACGACGAGCTGCACCGCCAGTTCGCCGTCAACGTCTTCGGCCCGGTCCGCGTCGTCAAGGCCGCGCTGCCGCTGCTGCGCGCGGGCCGGGGCCGGATCGTGAACGTGGGCGCGCCGACCGCGTACCTGCCGATGCCGATGAACGGCCCGATCTCCGCGAGCAAGGCCGCCCTGCACTCGCTGACCGCGTCGATGCGCGGCGAACTGGCCGCGTGGGGCATCCCGACTTCGGTCGTGGTCCCCGGCCTGGTCGACACCCAGGTGTTCGTCAAGGCCGCCGAGGCCCAGCGCGCCGCGTCGGTCCCGCCGGAGCGCCAGGCGCTCTACCGGAACCACCTTGCGGCGGTGGAGAAGGCGGGCGCGAACCAGAAGCCGGAGCCGACGACCGGCACCGTCCGGGCCATCGCCGCCGCGGTCACCGACCGCCACCCGAAGGCCGAGTACTTCAGCAGCCCCAACGCCCGCATCCTGTCCAAAGTGCTCCCGCGCCTCCCGCGCCTGATGCGCGAGGCGGCGATCCTCGGCGCGATCGGCCTGCGCGGGATCACCGCCCCCGCGGCCGATCTGGTGCACTGACGCGACGAGAACGAGGCCGGGCACTGCCCGGCCTCGGCGCGCTTCGCCGGGTTTACACGAGCCCAGTAATATGTTACATATTACTGACACCGCTCGACCCCCATCAGACTCGGAGCGTGACAAGTGAAGACCCGCAATGCAAGTGCGCGCAGCGCCGGGATCGCGACCATGGCGCTCGCCTCCCTCCTCATCGGCGCGAGCCCGGCGCTCGCCGAGACCTCGGCGGTCGTGGAGGTCGGGGCGGACGGGACCGTCGCGGCCGACCCGTCGTTCGACGGCCCGCAGATCACCGAGGTCCGCGTCATCAACGAAGGGCGGTTCCTGGAGGTCTACTGGGACCGCTATGTGGACGAAGAGGCCGTCGTCAGCCCCGACAACCTGACGCTCGTCAACGGCGGCACCGAGATCACGCTCAAGGCGAAGCCCGCCGCCGGGACCACCGACACGATCTTCTTCGACAAGGACAACCGGCAGATCGCCGGGACCGACGCGAACAGCATGGCCCGCCTGCCGGAGGACCTGCACCTCGCCAGCATCGCCTACACCGGGACCATCGACCCCGACCAGCCGCTGACGCTCACCGTCACCGGCTCGGACATCGAAGACGCCCAAGGCCGGCCGGCCGCGGACGCCGTGTACTCCGGCGTCCCGATGCTCGACTACTACACCCAGGAGCGGACCACCGCCACAGGCATCACCGTCAAGGCCGCGCCACGCGTCGACCCGGCCACGCTGGACCTGGCCGCCGCGCAAGTGGACGTGCAGCTCGACAAGGGCGGCAACGGGATCGCCGAGACCATGGCCGACTTCGGGTGCTCGCTCGCGGTCTACGCCGCCCGCGAGAACGCCTACCTCGTGCCCGAGCACCGGGCCGGGTACAACCCGGAGTCCTACGACGTCGAGGGCTTCGGCGGCAGCATCTGGAACGGCTGCGTCTCCTCGATCTCCGAGCGGAACGTGCTGCGCACCAGGGGGAACGACAACCCGTTCCTGAACACCGCCTATCCGAACGAGAACATCCTCGTCCACGAGTTCGGCCACGCCGTGCGCCTCGTCGGCATCGAGACCCAGGCCGACGAGTCCCTCTCGGACGAGCTGTACGCCGTCTACGAGAACGCGTACAACACCGGCCTGTGGCCCAACACGTACGCGATCTCCAATATCGACGAGTACTTCGCCACGCTCTCCTCGATCTGGTTCGACGCCATGGCCGAGAAGCCCGACTGGTCCGACGGCGTGCGCAGCCCCATCAACACCCGGGCGGAGCTCCAGGCGTACGACCCCACGGCCTACGCGTTCTTCGCGAAGGTCTACCCCGCGGACCTGATCCTCCCGGCCCCCTGGGACGTCCCCGGCCCCGACGACTACCACGGCGACTACACCGAGGTACCGCAGCCGCCCGAGCGCGAGGCCGCCGAGGACGTCGACTTCCGCACCGACACCTTCCGGATCGCCACCGACAGCCTCGGCACCGAGTACCAGATCGACCAGTACGCGGGCGACGCCGAGCACCCCGAGCGCGACGTCGTCGTGTGGGCCAAGTGGGGCGACGGCGTCTGGAAGCTCGACCGCAAGCACGGCCGGTACACGATCAGCGCCGCGGACGGCAGCGGCGTCCTGTCGGCGATGTCCGACACCGAGGTCGCGTACCTCGGCGTCGAACCCGACAAGCACGATCCCGCGCAGCGGTGGGAGTTCATCGCCGCCGCGGCCACCGGGTCGAACCCGTTCGACGGCGTGCTCGTCAACGCCGCCAACGGACTCGCGCTCACCCTCGACGGCCGCGCCGGGTCCGGCACGTCCCTGACGCTCACCGACCCCGACGTCGGCACGAAGTGGATCCTGGAGGACACCACCCGCACCGAAACGCAGGGCACGGCCGCGTACCTCGTCCCCGACTGCGCGCGCTGACCGGAGACGACGGAGTTCGGCGCGGCTATGCTGCGGCCATGCCGAACTCCTCGTACCTGTGCGCGACCGACCTGAAGTCGCTCTACCCGTCCACCACCGACGCGTCCTTCACCCCGGAGACCGACGTCGTCGCCTACGACGTGCGCTGCGTGCCGCTCCTGTGGCTCGCCATGTTCCGCCCCGCCGACCTGGTCACCCAGTCGATCCTCATCGAGGCCGATCCGGACGCGGAGTACTTCGAGTTCGGCCCGGACGGCGACCTCGTGCCCGTCGAGGCCGACGAGGAGGAGCAGGACGAGATCGTGGAGGCCACCGCGCCGCTCACGACGAAGGAGCGGGCGCTCGCGCAGCTCGACGCCGCAGTCCCGGTCCTCAACCGGCTCTTCGCCTCCGAAGGCCCGCTGGACGGGCACGCGGCCATGCTCCGTCAGGCGGTCGCCGCCGCGCCCGGTGCCCACATCACCGTCGAACTCGACGAGATCGAGGGCCTGTGGGAGCCGGGGACCTTCCAGCCCGCGCTGCGCGAGGCGCTCGCGGCCCTGGACGGCGCGGCCGGCCCGGAGGCCGGCCGCGCCCGTCTCATCGAGCTCGCGCAGCTGCGCGCGGGGCGGCCGTTCCCGCCCGCGCGGCTGCTGCTCGACGGCACCGAAGGGGTCGAGGACGACGACTACTGGAACTTCGTGCGCCTCCTCGGCGCGAACTTCCACGCCGAGGTCCCTTGGGAGCCTTCGAACTAGGCGTCAGCAGCAGCGCGCCCGCGGGTGCTCGTCGCCGCGGTCGGTGCGCCACCGCTCGAACTCGCGCCGCGGCATGACCGGGACGCCCGGGTGGGCGAGCCGGTACCGCTCCACGTAGCGGTCGTAGGCGGTCTCGCCGGTGAGCTCCCGCAGGTACCACCGGACGAGACCGAGCAGGCGGCGCACCGTCACGGCCGGTCCTCGGCCGCGCCGGACTCCTCAGTGGACGACACGCGTCCGGCGGAGACGAGGAGCTTCGACTCGACGTACGGCGCCTCCGTCGACGGCAGCGGCTCGGTCGCCCGCACCGCGCGCCAGCAGATCCAGGCCGCGTTGAGGATGACGATCACCACCAGCAGCGCGAAGAACGCCGCGAGCACGCCGTCCACCGTGGAGTTCGTGACGACCGTGCGCATCTGGTCGAGGTCCTTCGCCGGGGCGAGCACGTCGCCCTGGGACAGCGCGTCGGCGTACCGCTCGCGCTGCGCGAAGAACCCGATCCGCGGGTCCTCGGAGAAGACCTTCTGCCAGCTCGCCGTCAGCGTGACCACGGCGACCCAGGCGAGCGGCACGGCCGTCACCCACGCCCATTTCAGGCGCCCGCTCTTGACGAGCACGGTGGTGGCGACGGTGAGGGCGATGGCGGCGAGCAGCTGGTTCGCGATGCCGAACAGCGGGAACAGCTGGTTGATGCCGCCGAGCGGGTCGTTGACCCCGGCGTAGAGGAAGTAGCCCCACGCGAGGACGACGACCGCGCTGGTCGCCCAGATGCCCGGCTTCCAGGAGACCCGGCCGAGGGGCTTCCAGACGTTGCCGAGGGTGTCCTGGAGCATGAAGCGGCCCACGCGGGTTCCGGCGTCCACGGTGGTGAGGATGAACAGCGCCTCGAACATGATGGCGAAGTGGTACCAGAATGCCTTGAGCCCGTCGCCGCCGAAGACCGAGGAGAGGATCTCCGACATGCCGACGGCGAGCGTCGGGGCGCCGCCGGTGCGAGCGACCAGGGATTCCTCCCCCACCGCGTCGGCGGCGGCTTGGAGGTCCTGCGGGCTGATGGTGAAGCCGAGGTTGGCGACGGCCGTCGACGCGGACTCCACTGTGGTGCCGAGGACGCCCGCGGGGGCGTTCATGGCGTAGTAGAGGCCCGGGTCGAGGATGCACGCGGCGATGAGGGCCATGACGGCGACGAACGACTCCATGAGCATGGCGCCGTAGCCGATCATGCGGACCTGGGACTCCTTCTGGATCATCTTCGGCGTGGTGCCGGAGGCGATGAGCGAGTGGAAGCCGGAGAGCGCGCCGCAGGCGATCGTGATGAACACGAACGGGAACAGCTTGCCGGAGAACACCGGTCCGGTGCCGTCCAGGGCGAAGTCGGTGATCGCCTCGGTCTGGAGGACCGGGGCGACGATGAGGACGCCGACGGCGAGGAGCCCGATCGTGCCGATCTTCATGAACGTGGACAGGTAGTCGCGGGGCGCCAGGAGCATCCACACCGGGAGCACCGCGGCCACGAAGCCGTAGATCACGAGGCAGAACACGAGGGTCTGCGGGCTGAGCGTGAACGCGTCGGCCCACGAGGAGGCCTGGACCCAGCCGCCCGCGATGATCGCGAGGACGAGCAGGGCGACGCCGATGAGGCTCGTCTCCAGGACTCTGCCGGGTCTGAGCGTGCGCATGTAGAAGCCCATGAGGAGCGCGATCGGGATGGTCATCGCGATCGAGAACGTGCCCCACGGGGACGCGGCGAGGGCGTTGACGACGACGAGCGCGAGCACCGCGAGCAGGATGATCATGATGGAGAAGACGCCGACGAGGGCGGCGGCGCCGCCGATCGGGCCGATCTCGTCGCGCGCGAGCTGGCCGAGGCTCCTGCCGTTGCGGCGCATGGAGATGAAGAGGACGACCATGTCCTGGACGCATCCGGCGAAGATGGCGCCGATGATGATCCACATGGTGCTGGGCAGGTAGCCCATCTGCGCGGCGAGGACGGGGCCGACCAGGGGCCCGGCGCCCGCGACGGCGGCGAAGTGGTGGCCGAGGAGCACGCGGCGGTCGGTGGGCTGGAAGTCCACGCCGTCGTCGAGGCGCTCGGCGGGCGTGGCGCGGGTGTCGTCGACCTGCAGGACGCGGTTGGCGATGAAGCGGGCGTAGAAGCGGTAGCCGATGGCGTAGGAGCCGAGGGCCGCGATGACGAGCCAGAATGCGGAGACCTCTTCGCCGCGGATCAGGGCGATGACGGCCCAGGCGATGGCCGCGGCGACGGAGATCGCCGTCCATATGAGGATGGAACGCCAGCTGGGCCGGGATCTGGTGCTGTCGGGGGTGGTCATGTCGTCCTCCGGAGGTTCGGCCGCGGGGGCCGGGAGCAGGGCAGGAGCCGGGCGTCGCGCGGCGGGCCGCCGCGCGGTGCCGGAAAGGCACTGTCAGGTAGGTAAATGCCTCGATTTCTCTTCGCGGTTGTGTGTGCTGCGTCTCGCGGGTGCCGCCGCTTCGGTATTGGTTTACCAGTATTTCGTCCGGATTTCCAGTGATCGCGCGTCGGACGCGCCGCGTCGTCCGGCCGATCGCGCGGAACCGCCGCGTGTACGTTTCGTGTACCGCCCGTGTACATCCCGTTCCCTACGCTGATCGAGGCCGCGTCGCCCCCTCGACCGGCCGGAAGGGAATGTCCGATGTCGATAATCTCAGCGAGGCGGTTGAGCTTCAAGGCGGTGTGCCTGGCCGTCGTCGCGTTCACGACCGTGGCGGTGACCGCCGGGGTCGCCTGGGCGGCGTTCACCGACAACATGTACCCCACGCCGTACGCGAACCTGGCGTGCCAGGACGAGAGCGGGCCCGACGGGAACGTCTCCTGCCTGACCGACAACTCCAGCCTCACCTACTACATGGACAGCGCCGGCACGAACATGCTGGAGACCGAGGACCGCAACGTCGTCATCTCCGTCATGAACAGCGTGTACGGGCCGACCGACCTCTCCGTCAGCCTCGACACCTCCCCCACGTTCTCCGGCAGCGCCGAGACCGACATCGTCTACGAGGAGAGCGGGATCGGCGTCCCCTCCGGCTCCGACGGCGTGACCTTCTGCAACGACGCGGTCGACGGCAACGGCCTGCGCTGCGACCAGCAGTACATCCGCATCCTCGGCGGCGGCAACTACGTGAAGGGCCTGACCTGCCACGAGACCGGCCACGCGGTGGGCCTGCTCCACGGCGACCAGGCGTCGCCGCTGACGAGCCGCACCAACGAGGCCCTCGGCTGCATGGAGACCCCCACCAGCAGCGAAGAGGGCCTCCAGGACAACAACATCGACAACATCAACGGCACCTACTGAGGAGGACCCATGCGCATTCGAACCAAGCTCGCAGCGGCCGCGGGCCTCGCGGTGGCGGCCGCCACCGGCATCGCCGTCGCGGCCCTCGCCGCACCCGCCGCGCAGGAGCAGGCGGCGCCCCAGGAGCAGGTGCTGCTCGCGCACGGCAGCGACCACCTGCCGAGCACCACCGCCACCGACTGGGTCACCTACGCCGACCACGTGGTCGTCGTGGAGGCCGTGTCCGAGACGGCGATCATGCCCGACCAGGAGGAGCTGGACCGCGGCGAGGGCATCATCGGCCGCACCGTCACGCTCGCGGTCGACGAGGTGCTCTGGTCGCGGGAGGGCGCCGCGCAGGCGGCCCCCGAGACCTGGGAGTTCTCGGCCCTCGGCTGGCACTTCCGCGACGGCGACGTCGACGGCGCGGTCGAGATGGGGCTCGACGGGTTCCCGCGCGTCGAGGTCGGCCACCGGTACGTCATGGCCATCCGCTGGGAGGAGGCCGTCTGCACCGCGGGCGGCGACTCGCTCCCGGCGATGTGGCGCGGCCTCGGCGAGGGCTCGGAGATCCCCTTCGACGGCGGGACGCTGGGCAACGGCGAATCCGAAGGGACCGTGCAGGACGCGGCGGCGTTCGCGACCGACCAGAACGCGCACGTCGACGTGGGCGTCGAGGAGATCCTGGTCGGCGAGGGCGCCGACGAGCTGGTCGCGGCGCTGGAGGACGCGAAGCCGGACGAGGCCGCGCTGTCCGAGGTGCAGGCGCTCACCGCCGCGAACTCCTGCGAGTGACCGGACCGCCTGCCGCCGAACCGAATCCGCAGTAGAACGGCTGCTCGGCCGTGCGCGCCCGGCCCCCCGCGGCGGGGGGCCGGGCGCGCGTGTCCGCCTGCGCCCGAAGCTGGATATAGTGGCCGCTGCCCCTTTCGGACTCGACCCCTAGCAGACCCTGGAGCCGAGTACGGGGAGCCGCCGCGGCCGCCGGGCGCGCGGCGAGGACACGCCCCCGCACGGACCACGGGGGCTCGATCCCGGTGAGGCTGTTGCGGTATGCGCTTCTCGGTACTCGGTCCGCTCCGGGTCGAGACCGGCGGGCGGACGGTCGCCCTCGGCGGTCCGCGCCAGCGCGCCGTGCTCGCGGCGCTCCTGACCGCCCCCGGCGAATCCGTCAGCCGCGCCCGCATCATGGACCTCGTCTGGGACGACCCGACCCCGTCGGCGGCGGTGAACCTCCGCGGCTACGTCTCGAAACTCCGTGCGGCCCTGCACGACCCGGCCGACCCCGAGCCGCGCATCGTGTGGGACCAGGGCCTGCGGCTGCGGGTCGCGCCCGGCGAGCTCGACGTGTGGGAGTTCGACCGGCACACCGCCGCGGCGCACCGGCTGCGCGACGAAGGACGCCTCGCCGAGGCCGCCGAGGCGTACCGGGCCGCGCTCTCGCTCGTGCGCGCCGACCCGTTCCAGGACGTCGAGGGCAGCACCAGGTTCGAGGAGGTGCGGACGCCGCTGCGGGAGCGCCGCGACCTCGCGTTCGAGCGGTACGTCGCCACCGGGCTCGAACTCGGGCGCCACGCCGAGCTCGTTGGCGAGCTGCGCGCATGGCATGCGCGCCAGCCGCTCTGGGAGCACCTCGCGGCGCAGCTCATGCTCGCGCTGTTCCGCTCCGGCAGGCGCAGCGAGGCGCTCGCGGTCTTCCAGGAGACCAGCGAGACCCTGGTGGACGAGCTCGGGACCGGGCCCGACCGCGAACTGCGGCAGATGCACCGGCGCATCCTCGCCGACGACCCCGGGCTCCAGGCGGCCACGCGCGGGCCCCGCGTCCCGGTGCCGCGGCAGCTTCCGGCCGCGTCGGCGCACTTCACCGGGCGCGCAACGGAACTGGCCGCATTGGACGGCCTGCTCGGGGACAGCGGCGAGGCGGTCGCGGTCCTGTCCGGGCCGGGCGGGATCGGCAAGACCGCGCTGGCCCTGCACTGGGCCCACCGCGTCGCCGAGAAGTTCCCCGACGGGCAGATCCACCTCGACCTGCGCGGCTTCGACCCCGCCGCCGCACCCCTCGCCGCGGGCGAGGCGCTGCGCACGGTCCTCGACGCGCACGGCGTCCCCGCCGAGCACCTCCCCGACGACACCGACGCCCGGTCCGCGCTGCTGCGCAGCGTCCTCGCCGACAAGCGCGTGCTCATGGTCCTCGACAACGCCCGCGACGCCGCGCAGGTGCGGCCGCTCCTGCCCGGCACCGCCGACAGCCTCGTCCTCGTCACCAGCCGCAACCGCCTCTCCGCGCTCACCGCCAGCGGCGCCAGGCCCCTCCACCTGCCGGTCTTGGACGCCGCCGACGCCGAGCGGTTCCTGCGCCAGCGGCTGCGCGACCGGCGGCCCGCCACCGAACCCGAGGCGCTCGGCCAGATCATCGCCTCCTGCGCCGGACTGCCGCTGGCGCTCGCGGTCGCCGCCGCGCGGGCCGTCAACGATCCGGCGTTTCCCCTTGCGGCCCTTGCCGAGGAGCTGCGGCCCGCCGAGCACCGCCTCGATGCGCTCGCCGACCCCGACGGGAGCACCGATCTCCGAACCGTCTTCGCCTGCTCCTACCGCGACCTCACTCCCGCAGGGGCGCGGCTCTTCCGGCTCCTCAGCGTCCATCCCGGACCGACGATCCCGCTCGCCGACGCGGCGGCCGTCGCGGGCGAGGCGCCGCGCGAGACCCGCCGCCTGCTCGCCGAGCTGACCCGCGCGAACCTCCTGGGCGAGCCCGTGCCCGGCCGCTACGGCTTCCACGACCTCACCCGCGCCTACGCCGCCGAACTCGCCGGAGCCGAAGGCCGCGACGCCGTCCACCGGCTCCTCGACCGCCTCCTGCACACCGCCCACGCCGCGAACCACCTCATCGACCCCAACCGCGACCCGCTCCCCCTCGCCCCCGCGCTCGACGCGGCCGCCGTCGGCGCGTTCGCCGACGCCGAGGAGGCCATGGACTGGTTCCACACCGAGGCCGCGACGCTCACGGCCGCAGTCGGACTCGCCGCCGACCACGGCTTCGACCGGCACTGCTGGCAGCTCTCCTGGACGATGCGCGACTACCTCGACCGCGGGCGCTGGCACGACCAGGCCGCCGTCTTCGGCACCGCGATCGGGGCCGCCCGCAGGCTCGGCGACGGCCCCGCCCAGATCAAGACCGGCCGCCTGCGCGCCGAGGCCCTGAGCTGCCTCGCCCGCCACGCCGAGGCCGGGGCGCTCCTCGACCGGACGCTGGCGCTGTGCCGCGAGCGCGGCGACCTCGTGGAGCAGGCGCACACGTTCTACGTGCGCGCCCGCGTGGAGCACCGGCAGGGCCGGTTCGCCGCGGCCGTCGAGTGCAGCATGCGGGCGCTCGACCTGTACGGCCAGGTGGGTCACGACATCGGCAAGGCCAACGCCCTCAACGCGATCGGCTGGAACCACACGCTCTCGGGCGACCACGCCGGGGCGATCGGCTACTGCCTGCGGGCGCTGGACCTCATGCGCGCCACCGGCGACCGCCACGGCCAGGCCGCGACCCTCGACAGCCTGGGGCACGCCCTCCGCGGGCTCGGGCGCCACGCCGAGGCCGTGGCGCACTTCAACGCCGCGCTGGACCTGTACCGCGGGCTCGGCAACAGCCACGAGGAGGCGTCCACGATCCTCAAGCTCGCCGACACCCACCACGCGACCGGCGACCGCGCCGCGGCCCGCCGCACCTGGGAGCGCGCCCTCGCGATCCTCGACGAGCTGAACCACCCCGACGCCCGCACCGTGCGCGAGAAGATCGCGTCGCTCGACCGCTGAGCGCCGGGCGGCCCTTGGGACGGGTGTCCGAAACCAGGTCGCTCCGGGTGCGGGGCGGGTGGCATGATCGGCGGGTGCTGCTGACGATCACGACCACCGCGAGGCCCGCGACCGACCTGGGCCGCCTGCTGCGCAAGCACCCCGACCGGGTGCAGTCGTTCGAGCAGACCTTCGGGACCGCGTGGGTGTGCTATCCGGAGGCGGGCGAGGAGCGGTGCACGGCCGCGCTCCTGCTCGAAGTGGACGCCGCGCGCCTGGCGCGGTCGCACGCGCGCGCCTCGGGCGACGCGACCCTCAAGCAGTACGTGAACGACCGGCCCTACGCGGCCTCGTCGCTGCTGGCCGTGGCGCTCGGGAAGGTCTTCTCCACCGCCCGGACCGGTGTCAGCGAGGAGCGGCCCGAGCTGGCCGCCGCCGCGATGCCGCTGGAGATCGCGCTGCCCGCCGTCCCGTGCACGGGCGGGCCGCGGCTCGTGCGGGACCTGTTCGAGCCCCTGGGCTGGGAGGTGCGGGCCGAGGCGGTGCCGCTGCCGGGGTTCGACGCGGACTCGCGGCACGTGAGCGTGCGCCTGCGCGGCGAGGTGCGCCTCTCGGACGCGTTGAGCCACTTGTACGTGCTGCTGCCGGTCCTCGACGACGCGAAGCACTACTGGGTCGACATCGGCGAGGTCGACAAGCTCGTGCGCTCCGGCGGCGAGTGGCTCGCCGCGCACCCGCTGCGCGGCCTCATCGCCGGCCGGTATCTCGCGCACCGGAAGTCGTACGAGCGGGCGGCGTTCGCCCGGCTCGAAGAGGTCGCGGAGGCCGTGGAGTCCGGGGCGGACATCGCCGAGGACGCGGACACCGCTGAGCAGTCGCTCCCGCTGCACCGCATCAGGATCGGCGCCGTCATGGACGCGCTCGCCGCGTCCGGCGCCGCCTCGGTGCTCGACCTGGGGTGCGGCTCCGGGAAGCTCCTCGCCGCGCTCCTGGACGATCCGCGGTACACCCGGATCACGGGCGCGGACGTCTCGTCCCGCGCGCTCGGCATGGCGGAGCGGGCGCTGCGGCTCGACCGGATGGGCGAGCGGCAGCGGCAGCGCCTCCAGCTCGTCCAAGGCTCGGTCGTCTACCGCGACAAGCGGTTCGCCGGGTTCGACGCGGCGGTCCTCATGGAGGTGATCGAGCACCTCGACCCCGGGCGGCTGCCCGCGATGGAGCGGGTCGTGTTCGGCGACGCCCGGCCGCGGACGGTGGTCGTGACGACCCCGAACGCCGAGTTCAACGCCCGGTACGGCCTGGGCGCGCACGAGATGCGGCACGCCGACCACCGCTTCGAATGGGGCCAGGACCGCTTCGCCGCTTGGGCCGAGGGAGTCGCGGCCCGGTACGGCTACCGGGTCCGGATCGAGGGGGTCGGCACCGTCGACCCCGAGGCGGGGACCCCGACGCAGATGGGAGTGTTCGACCGTGCCTGATACGACCGTGACTGACGCGACCGTGACCGAGCCGCAGACGATCAGCGTCCCCGAACTGTCCCTTGTCGTCCTCATCGGCGTCTCCGGGTCCGGGAAGTCGACGTTCGCCGCGACGCATTTCAAACCCACGCAGGTGATCTCGTCGGACTACTGCCGGGGCCTCGTCGCCGACGACGAGACCGACCAGGCCGCGACGGCCGAGGCGTTCAAGCTGCTCCACCACATCGTGGGGACGCGGCTGCGGCTCGGGCTGCTCACCGTCGTGGACGCCACGAACGTGCAGGAGCGCGCCCGAACCGAACTGGTCGACCTGGCGCGGTCGCACCACGTCCTCGTGGACGCGATCGTCCTCGACGTCGAGGCGTCGGTGGCCGTGGAGCGCAACGCCGCCCGGCCGGACCGGGACTTCGGCGAGTCCGTCGTGCGCCGCCACCACCGCGACCTCAAGCGCAGCCTCAAGCACCTGAAGAAGGAGGGGTTCCGGCGCGTCCACCACCTCGCCGGGGCCGAGGCCGCCGCCGCCGCGCGGGTCGTCACCGAGAAGTCCTGGAACGACCGCAAGGAGGAGGCCGGCCCGTTCGACCTGATCGGCGACGTGCACGGCTGCCGCGCCGAACTCGAAGCGCTGCTTGGGGACCTGGGCTGGACGATCGAGCGCGACGGGCAGGGCCGTGCCGTGGGCGCCGCGCACCCGGAGGGCCGCAAGGCGGTGTTCGTGGGCGACCTGGTCGACCGCGGGCCGGACACGCCGGGCGTGCTGCGCCTGGTCATGGGCATGGTGAAGGCCGGGACGGCGCTGTGCGTGCAGGGCAACCACGAGCACAAGCTCGTGCGGGCCCTGAACGGCCGCAAGGTGAAGGCGACGCACGGCCTGGCCGAGTCCCTCGAACAGCTCGGCGCCGAGGACGAGGCGTTCCGCGAGGAGGCGCGGGCCTTCATGGACGGGCTGCGGGCGCACCTGCTGCTCGACGGCGGGGCCCTCGTCGTCGCCCACGCGGGCCTGAAAGAGGAGTTCCACGGCCGCGCCTCGGGCGCGGTGCGCTCGTTCGCGCTGTACGGCGACACCACCGGGGAGACCGACGAGTACGGGCTGCCGGTGCGCCTGCCGTGGGCCGAGGAGTACCGCGGCGCGGCCGCGGTCGTCTACGGCCACACCCCCACCGTCGATCCCCAGTGGATCAACAACACGATCTGCCTCGACACCGGCTGCTGCTTCGGCGGGAAGCTCACCGCGCTGCGCTACCCCGAGCGCGAACTGGTCGCCGTCGACGCCGAGCGCGAGTGGTACGAGCCGGTCCGGCCCCTCGCTCCCGTTGCGGCCGAACGGGACGCGGCGACGCTCGACATCACCGACGTGGCCGGCGACCGGCACCTGGAGACCGGGCTGGTGGGCACGGTGAAGGTGCGGGCCGAGAACGCGGCGGCGGCACTGGAGGTCATGAGCCGCTTCGCGGACGACCCGCGGCGCCTGCTGTACCTGCCGCCGACCATGGCGCCCGTCGACGCCTCCGACACGGACGGCTACCTGGAGCACCCGGCGCAGGCGTTCGCGCAGTACCGCGGGCGCGCCGAGCGGGTGGTGTGCCAGGAGAAGCACATGGGGTCGCGGGCCGTCGCGCTCGTGTGCCGCGACCCTGAGACCGCGAAGCGGCGCTTCGGCCTCGACGCGGCGCCGTGGGGCGCGCTCCTGACGCGGACCGGCCGGGCGTTCTTCGAGGACGAGGCGCTCACGACCGGCGTGCTCGACCGCGTCGCGGCCGCCGCTGCCGCTGCGGGTCTGTGGGAGCGGCTCGACACCGACTGGATGCTCCTCGACTGCGAGCTGCTCCCCTGGTCGGCGAAGGCCCGGGACCTCATCGAGGACCAGTTCGCGGGCGTCGCGGCCGCGGGCCTCGCCGCGCTCCCGGCCGCTGCGGCGGTGCTGGAGGCCGCGGCGGCGCGGGGCCTGGACGTGGCCGACCTCGCCGCGCGGACCGATTCGCGGCGTTCCAATATGGAGGCGTTCGCGGAGGTGTACCAGCGGTACTGCTGGCCCACTGAGGGTCTCGACGGCGTGCGGCTCGCGCCGTTCCAGATCCTCGCCACGGAGGGCCGCAACCGCGCCGATCACCGGCACGACCGGCACCTGGAGTGGATCGACGCGCTCACCGCCGCCGACGGCTCGGGGCTGCTGCTGGAGACGCGGCGGCGGTTCGTCGCGCTCGGCACCGCCGACGAGGACGAGGCGACCCGGTGGTGGATCGACCTGTGCGCCGACGGCGGTGAGGGCATGGTCGTCAAGCCGGTCCTGGAGGACCGCCCGAAACTGCAACCGGGCCTGAAGGTCCGCGGCCGGGAGTACCTGCGGATCATCTACGGCGCCGACTACACCGACCCCGAGCGGCTCGCCGCGCTGCGCCAGCGCCGCTTGCAGCACAAGCGGTCCCAGGCGCTGCGCGAGTACGCCCTCGGCGTCGAGGCGCTCGACCTGACTGCCCGGAACGCTCCACTGTGGCAGATCCACCAGTACGTGTTCGCGGTGCTGGCCCTGGAATCCGAGCCGGTGGACCCGCGGCTGTGAACGGAGACGACATGACCGCCGGTCTCGACGCTGCTGCTCGCGCCAACGAGATCCTGCGGACCGAGGCGGGCTCGGGCGTCCACGGGCTCGCCATCGCCGGGGTCAGCGACCATGACGAGAACGGCGTCTTCATCGAGCCCGCCGAGCACGTCATGGGCCTTGCCGGGCCCCTCGACCACTACACATGGCGCGACCGCCCCGAGGGCCACCGGTCCCAGGCCGGGGACCGCGAATGCACCCTGTACTCGCTGCGGAAGTTCCTGCGCCTCGCCGTCGCGGGCAACCCGAACCTGCTGCTGGTCCTCTACGCGCCCAAGAAGTCCGTGTTCCGATCAACGCCCCTCGGCGACGAGCTGCGCGCCCTCGGCCCGGCGTTCCTCTCCCAGCAGGCGGCGCGCCGGACCGTCGGCTACCTCGACGGCCAGGTCGCGATGCTCCTGGGCCGCGGCCGCCAGAAGGACATGCCGAAGCGGCCCGAACTCGTCGCGGCCCACGGCTACGACACGAAGTTCGCGTCCCACGCCCTCCGGCTCGGCCTCCAGGGCCTGGAGATGACCGAGCACGCCCGCCTGACCTTGCCGATGCCCACTGAGCAGCGCGAACGCGTGCTCGCCGTCAAGTCCGGGGCCGTCCTCGACCTCGACGCCGTGCTCGCGGAGATCGCCGCGGTCCGCGACCGCATCGAAGCGCTCCTCGACGCCGGAACGACGCCGCTCCCCGCCGAGCCGGACACGGACCGCATCTCGGCGTGGTCGGTCGAGGCGCATCTGCGGCACTGGGCCGCTACCGCTCCCAGAGGGGATCGGCGTTGACGACCGCGAGCGCGAGCAGCGCATCGGCGGTCTCCTCCTTCGTCATGCCCGCGTTGTCGATCGCGCCCCCGCCGGTGACCACGACGTGCCCGCTCCTCGCGGTGAACCAGTAGTCGCTGAACGCCTCCGAATCCGCGTCGGCGAGCGCGTACGACGCCTGGTCCCACTCCGGCGACGGGTGCTCCTCCCCTTGCGCCCGGTCGGCGTACGCGTCGACGGCGCTCTCCTCGAACAGGTAGACGCTGAAGGTGACGTTCACGAAGTCGGCGTCGTCGATCCAGAAGAAGCACTCGACCGCGCTCGCGACCTCGCGCAGCGAGTCCGCGTCGGAGTCCCCGTTGTCGTAGACCGCGACCGCGGTGTCGAGGGCGTCGGTGTACACCTCGGCCTCGGTCCGCTCGAAGCCCGGCATCGCCGGGAACGCCTCAAGGACCTGCGCTTCGGTCGGGCACACGTCGGCGGTCGGGTGGAACTCGTACGGCAGCGCCTCCGCGTACTCGGCGGCGCTCGCCCCGGGCATCTCCGATTCCCAAGGGGCGGGCGGGCCTTGGCATCCCGCGGCGGCCAGCAGCCCGAGAACCCCTGCGATCAACACGAATCGGCGCACGATCCACCATATCCGGCGCCGTCAATCCCCTAGACTTGACGGCCGTGAGCGACGAGCTGTTCCCAAGGAGCCGGACCGAGGTGGCGCCCGGCGCCGTCCTCGTGCCCGACTGGCTCGACGCCGACGGCCAGCGAGACCTCGTCGCCGCCTGCCGCGAGTGGGCCCGGAACCCGGCGGGCATGCGCACGGTCCGCACGCCGGGCGGCGGCACGATGACCGCGAAGCAGGTGTGCCTCGGCTGGCACTGGCGGCCGTACGCGTACTCGAAGACCACCGACGATGGCGTCCCCGTCAAGCCGTTCCCGCCCGAACTCGGCGACCTCGCCCGCCGGGCGCTGGCCGCCGCGTACGGCGAGGCGCCGCCCGCGGTGTACGACATGGCGCTGGTGAACTTCTACGACGCCGACGCGCACATGGGCATGCACCAGGACCGGGAGGAGCGCTCGGACGCGCCGGTGGTCTCGGTGAGCCTGGGCGACACGTGCGTCTTCCGGTTCGGCAACACCGAGACGCGCTCGCGGCCGTACACCGACCTGGAGCTGCGCAGAGGCGATCTGTTCATCTTCGGCGGGCCCTCCCGCCTGGCGTTCCACGGCGTCCCGCGCATCCTCCCTGGCACCGCCCCCGCCGGGCTCGGTCTGACCGGGCGGCTCAACCTGACGCTGCGCGCGAGCGGGCTCGGGTTAGCCTCGGGTCCCATGACCCCGCCGAAGAAGCGTCCGATCCTGTTGCGGCCCTGGTTCGTCGCGTCGCTGGCCCTGGTGCTGGTGGCCGCCGGGGCCGCGATGTACTTCCGGCCGCAGCTCGATCCCCCGTTCTGCGCGGTGGACGCGCCGGACTGCGGGGGCGGGTCCTGCTGCGAGGGGACCGACGGGCCGCGCGAGCCGATCGACCCGACGCGGGTGCAGTTCCCTGACGCGGTCGACCTGACCGCAGGCGCCGCGCCGTTCACGGCCGAGGACGGCTTCGTCGCGGTCCCCGGCGCCCGCGACGTCTGGGTCCCGGATCTCGAACGCGACGGCTGGGAGCGGCGCGCCGACGTCGAGTTGGGCTTCGCTTCCGGTGGCGCGCAAGTGCAGTGCTTCGCGGCCGCGAGCGAAGGCGTCGTGTTCGACGACTTCCTGGACAGCCGGGACGTCTTCGACGCGGCCGCGGTCGCCAGGCGCGCGTCGCTCCCCGCGCTGTCGGAATACCGGCTCGCCGCCGAGCCCGGGTTCGGCCATTACAGCGCCGACGGGCTCGCGGTCCTCGCCGCCGAGGGCGAGTACACGTGGACGCGGACCGTCGACGCGGCGGGCGAGGCGAGCGACGAGGCGTGGACCGAGCGGTGGGGCCTCGTCGCGGTCTACCGGGGCATCGAGGACGCCGCGATCTGCACGTACGGCGGGCCCGAGAGCGAGGCCGACGCGCTGGACCACGCGAGGGACCGTCTCCTGGGCCTGCGCCGGACCGCCGACGCGAGCAGGCCACAGTGAAGGTCACGTCCATTTCCGTTTGTCACGCGCGGTCGGCGCGGTCATCATGGACCGATGCCCGTCCGCCATGTTCTGCTCGCCATGGCCGTCGCCGTGATGTGGGGTCTCAACTTCATCGCCATCGACGCCTCGCTCCAGCACTTCCCGCCGATGTTCCTCGTCGCACTCCGGTTCGCGCTCATCGCGATCCCCACGGTCCTGCTGGTCAAGCGGCCTGACGTACCGCTGCGCTGGCTGATCGGGTACGGGTTCGGCTTCGGCGTGCTCCAGTTCCTGTTCCTGTACTGGGGCCTGGCCGCGGGGATGCCCACGGGTCTGGCGTCGCTGGTGCTCCAGGCGTCGGGGCCGTTCACGATGCTGCTGGGCGCGACGTTCCTGCGCGAGCGCGTCTCCGGGCCGCAGCTGCTCGGCATCCTCGTCGCGGTCGGGGGCCTCGCGGTGGTCGGCTGGCAGCGGGCCGAGCACGCGAGCGTGATCCCGTTCCTCCTGACGCTCGCGGGCGCGCTCGGCTGGGCGATCGGCAACGTCGCGAACCGGCAGGCGCGGGCCGCGAACCCGCTGCACCTGACGCTGTGGATGTCCGTGGTCCCGCCGCTGCCGATGCTCGCGCTCGCGCTGGTCGTCGAGGGTCCCTCGCGGATCGCGTTCTCGCTCACCGACTACAGCGACCCGGGCGCGCTCGCGGCCGTGCTCGGGCTGCTCTACACCGTGCTCGTCGGCACGGTCGTCGGCTCCGGCCTGTGGACCTGGCTCATGTCCCGCCACCCGGCGGGCGTGGTCGCCCCGTTCTCGATGCTCGTGCCGGTCACCGGCATGACCGCGGCCTGGCTCATCCTCGGCGAGACCGTCACGCTCCCCGAAGCGCTCGGCGGCGTCCTGGTCGTCGGCGGCGTCCTTCTGGGAAGCATCCGCCGCCGCAAGCCGACCCTCCTCCCGCCGGTCACCGAGCCCGCGGCAGCGCGCGCCTAGCTCAGCGCCAGACGGTCCCCCGCCGGTCGTGCTCCATGAACTGCTCGATCCGCGCGGAGAGGCGAGGATCGCGGAGTTCGCGCTCGATCAGGTACAGCGCCAGGTCGAACGCGGACTTCGGGCCGCCGCCCGCGGTGATCACATCGCCGTCGTCGACGATCCGGGCGTCGATCACCTCGGTGTACGCGGCCAGTTCGGCGAACGCCGGGTGGTGCGTCGTGGCCCGGCGCCCGGTCAGCAGCCCGGCGGCGCCGAGGACCACGGACCCGGCGCAGACCCCGCCGAGGATCAGGCCGGGCCCGGCGAGACGGCGGGCCGCTGCGATCTGCTCCGGGACGGTCCCGTCGGCGATCACGTCGTGGATCCAGCCGCCGCACACCAGCAGCACGTCGGCCGAGGCGGGACGCCACGTCGGCAGGCCGGTGAAGCGGATGCCGTCCGCGCCGTCGATCACCTCGCCGTCCACAGAGGTCACCAGCGCCGCTTCGACGCCGGCGCCCTCGCGCGAGGCGATCTGGAAGACATGCAGGGCCATGACGGCGTCGACTTCCGAGACGCCGGGGTACATCAGGATTTCCACGCGCATGCGCCGCGCCTTTCTCAACGGGAGTGATCCGTTCATCGTGGCCCGGTCGGCGCCCGCGCACGAGCGGTGCGATGGACAGGTTCCATAGAATTCGCGCCATGCATGTGATCGCGGTCCTCGCACTGGACTCGGTCGTCGCCTTCGAGCTGGCGATGCCGGGCCAGGTGTTCGGGTCGGCCCGGTCGCTCGACGGCCGCGATGCCGCGCTGTACGAGGTCAGGGTCTGCGGACCCGATCGGGCCGTCCGCCTCAGCGCCGCCGGGACGCCCTTCGGGTCCATGTCGGCGCCGTTCGGGCTCGGGGCCTTGGACCAGGCCGACACGATCGTGGTCCCCGCCCACGACACGCCCGCGCCGCTTCCTCCTCGGGCGGCCGAGGCCCTGCGCCGGGCGCACGCGCAGGGCCGGCGCATCGCCTCGATCTGCACGGGCGCAGCGCTCCTCGCCGAGACCGGGCTCCTCGACGGCCGCACGGCGGCCACGCACTGGCGCCACGCCGCCGATCTGGCGGCCAGATTCCCGCGCGTGCGGTTCGACACCGCCGCGCTCTACGTTGACGGCGGCGACGTGCTCACCGGCGCAGGCGTCGCCGCGGGAGTCGACCTGTGCCTGCACATGATCCGCAGCGACCACGGGTCCGCGGTCGCGGCGGCCGCGGCGCGGCGGCTCGTCATGTCGCCGCACCGCGGCGGCGGCCAGGCCCAGTTCATCCCGACCGACGACGCGGTCACCGAGGACGGGTCGCTCGCCGACGTCATGCGCTGGATGACCGCGCACCTTCACGAACCGCTCACGCTCACCGCGATCGCCGCGCATGCGAGTCTCAGCGTCCGCACGCTCAGCCGCCGCTTCCGCGACCAAGCCGGGACCTCCCCCATGCGGTGGCTGCTACACCAGCGGGTCCAACGCGCCCAAGCGCTCCTGGAACGCACCCGCCTCTCGGTCGAGCAGGTCGCCGACCGCTCGGGCTTCGGGACCGCCGCGGCCTTGCGCCACCATTTCCAGCGCCAGGTCGCGATCACTCCGACCGAGTACCGCCACCAGTACGCGGTCGACCCCGTCGGCGACTGAGGGCCGCCGCCGGGCGCCCCGCGCCGGACACTGCCGTTGCGACGCGTGCCCGGGTCGCGGAAGGGGCCCGGGGGGACGGGGCGGACGTAGGATGGCGGCATGCCCGAACGCGAGACACCTGCTCCTGCAAAGCCCTTGCACCACGCCTCCCCCAGCGGCGAGCAGTTCGCCAATGCCGCATCGGTGTTCGCGCTCCTGGCCGACTCGACCCGCCTGCACCTGCTGTGGGTCCTCGCCCAGGACGAGGCCGACGTGTCCGCACTGACCGAGGCCACCGGCGCGGCGCGGCCCGCCGTGAGCCAGCACCTGGCGAAGCTGCGGCTCGCCGGGCTGGTGCAGCCGCGGCGCGAGGGGCGGCGGGCGGTCTACTCGCTCACCGACGGGCACCTGCGCAGGCTCGTCGTCGAGGCCCTGAGCCGCGCGGACCACCAGGTCACCGGGGAGCCCTGGCACCAGTAGGCTCGCACATATAGGCGACGTGTGCGCAAGTGCGCACATGATGGTACAGTCGGAGCATCAGCATCCCCGGACCGAGGACCCGCCGTGCTCTCCGTACTCCGCTCCCGCACCTACCGCCACCTGTTCGCCGCCCAGGTCATCGCCCTCACCGGCACCGGCCTCGCGACCGTGGCGCTGAGCCTCCTCGCGTACGACCTCGCCGGGGCGCAGGCGGGCGCGGTGCTGGGCACGGCGCTGGCGATCAAGATGCTCGCGTACCTCGTCGTCGGCCCGATCGCGACCGCCCTCGCTGAGCGCGTCTCGCGCCGGAAGCTCATGGTCGCCATGGACATGGCGCGGGCCGCGGGCGCGCTGGCGCTGCCGTTCGTTACCGAGGTGTGGCAGGTGTACGTCCTCGTCCTGGTCCTCCAGTCCGCGTCGGCGGCCTTCACGCCGACGTTCCAGGCCACCATCCCCGACGTGCTCACGAAGGAAGAGGACTACACGAAGGCGCTGTCGCTCTCCCGCCTCGCCTACGACCTGGAGAGCCTCTTCAGCCCAATGCTCGCCGCAGCCCTGCTGGCGGCCGTCTCCTACAACTGGCTGTTCACGGGCACCGCGATCGGGTTCCTCGCCTCGGCAGTCCTGGTGGTCTCGGTCGCGCTGCCGAAGCTCGCGCCCGCCGCGCACGGCGAAGGCCGGTGGGCCAACACCACCCGCGGGTTCCGTCTCTACGCCGCCACGCCGCGATTGCGCGGCCTGCTGCTGGCGCACCTGGCCGTGGCCGCCGCGACGGCGATGGTCGTGGTCGACACCGTGGTCCTGGTGCAGGACGTGCTCGGCCGCGATAGCGGCGACGTCGCCATCGCGTTGGGCGCCTTCGGCATCGGCTCGATGACCGCCGCGCTCGCCCTCCCGCGGCTGCTCAAGCGGGCCAAGGACCGGACTGTCATGGTCCCGGCCGCATTCACCCTCGCCGCGGGGCTGGCGCTCCTGACCGCCGCACTCGGCAGCGGCGTCCTCGGCTGGGCGGGCCTTCTCGCACTGTGGACGGTCCTCGGTATCGCGACCGGCGCGATCCTCACCCCGACCGGGCGGATCGTCACCGCCTCCTCCACGCCGACCGACCGGCCCGCCGCGTTCGCCGCGCAGTTCTCCCTGTCCCACGGCTGGTTCCTCCTCACCTACCCGCTCGCCGGATGGCTTGCCGCGCAGGCGAACACGGGAACGGCCGCAGCCGTCCTCGCCGCGGTGGCGCTCACCGCGGCCGTCGCCGCGCTCCTCGCCTGGCCCTCCCGCGACTCCGCCGCGGTCACCGCGGCGCGCGAGACCGAGCGGAAGGTCCTTGCCGCGTAGGCGCAATCATCAGACCTCTTTTTGTTTGGTGAGGAAGTCAAACATTGACATGTCTTCCGGGATATATAAGAATGTCCATGTATTAGGCCGGACTCCCACGCGCGGCGGCATCCGCGCGACGGGGTGGGAGCCGCACGGCCGTGCAGGCAGGAAGGAATGGTCAGATGAAAGCAGTCGGCAAGAAGGCCTTCGCGCAGACGGCGCTCGCCGTCCTCGTGATCGCCGGACTCCTGGGCTTCGCGACCCCGGCGCAGGCGCAGGTGTACTCCACGTGCGACCGCTGGGGCAGCTACACGCAGGGGTCCTGGACGAACTACAACAACATCTGGGGCGAGAACGCCGGGTCGCAGTGCCTCACGGTGAACAGCATCAAGTCCTGGTACGTCGACGCGACGCACACCGGCGGCGGGATCAAGTCGTACCCGAACACCTCGACCAGGCTCCAGACCCCGCTGTCGCAGCTGAACTCGGCGGGCTTCTGGTACAACACCTCCTCGGCGCCGGTCGGCGGCAGCGACCACTGGAACTGGACGAGCGACCTCTGGTCGACGAACAACCAGGACGAGATCATGGTCTTCACCGACTGGTCGGGGAACTCCGCGGGCGGCTGGGGCACCCAGATCGCGTCCAACGTGACCATCGGCGGCGTCCTCTACGCCTCCGTCTGGCAGGCCGACCCGGGCTGGAACGTCCTCCAGCTCATCCCGGCCCAGAAGACGACCACCGGCACCGTCGACGCCTCGGCCGTGTGGCGCTGGGCGGCGGACAACGGCCGGCTGCGCAACACCACGTTCGACACGATGCAGTTCGGCCTGGAGATCACCTCGACCAGCAACGTGCAGAAGCGCTACTCGCTCAACAGCTACAGCGCCTGGTGGAGCAACACCTCCGGCGGCGGATCGAACATCTGATCCGCGCCGTCGCGCCCCGTCCCGGACCCGCGGTCCGCGGCGGGGCGCGACCCGTTCGCCGATTCATTCGATCTATTCGACTCGCCAGTCGCGCGATCTCCGAGATTCGGCGCGGAATTCTGGACGTTCTCCCCTTGACGCTTCAGTCGCCACTACGGGATGATCGTAAAGATATGACCTTTGATGCATCGATGAGCGGAACCGAGTTCGCCTGGGACCGGCCCGGCCTGCACCTGCGGCTCGCGTACGACGACGGGCCCGTGCGCCTCGTCCGGCTCGCCGCGGGCCCCGAGGCGGCGTCCGCGGTGGCGCCCTGCCCGATCGTGGAGCTGCACACCGGAGGCCGCAACCGCGAGCACAATACCCAGATCTACGTGCGGTCGGCGACCGGGGTGCGGCTGCGCTACGTCGACCACGAGTCCGACGGGGACGTGCTGCGCGTGCGCCAGCGCGAAGAGGGCCGCGGCATCGAGGTCACGACCGCCTTCCGCGCCGCCGGGCCGGGGCTCCAGATCACGCAGACCGTGCGCAACACCGGCGACCGCGACCTCGTGCTCACCATGCTGACTTCCGCGGTCTTCACGGTCCCCGGGACCGGCTACGACGTGCTGTGGGGCCGCAGCGAGTGGCTCGGGGAAGGGCGCTGGGAGCAGCGGCCGGTCGCCGAGCTGCTGCCGGACCTGGCGTTCGCGCAGTTCGGGTACGCCGGCCGCGGGCATTTCGCGGTTACCAGCCACGGGTCGTGGTCGAGCGGCGAGGTGCTCCCGACGGGCGTGCTCGCCTCGGAGCACGGGACTTCGGTCGCGTGGCAAGTGGAGACGAGCGCGGGGTGGCACTGGGAGCTGTCGCGCGGGGCGGACTCGGTGACCGTGGGGGTCCTCGGGCCGACCGACCTGGAGCACCAGTTCGCCGAGCGGCTGGCGCCGGGCGGCGAGTTCACGAGCGTGCCCGCGGGGGTGGCCGTCGCCGACGGCGGCCGGGACGCGGCGTTCGCGGCGCTGACCGGGTACCGGAGGGCGATCCGGGTGCCGCGCACGGCGGACACGCGGCTGCCGGTCGTCTACAACGACTACATGAACACGCTCATGGGCGATCCGTCCATGGAGAAGCTGCTGCCGCTCATCGAGGCCGCGGCGGCCGCGGGCGCGGAGTACTTCTGCATCGACGCGGGCTGGTTCTCGGCGCCCGGGGAGGGCTGGTGGTCCGGTGCGGGCGAGTGGCGCGAAGGCGCCGGCCGGTTCACGGGCGGGCTGCTGGCGGTGACCGACGCGATCCGCCGCGCGGGGATGCGGCCGGGCCTGTGGCTGGAGCCGGAGGGCGTGGGCGTCGACTCGCCGGTCGCGGCGACGCTGCCGGACGAGGCGCTGTTCTGCCGGTACGGCGAGCGCGTCGTCGAGGGGAACCACTTCCAGCTGGACCTGCGGCATCCCGCGGCACGCGCGCTGCTGGACGAGACCGTGGACCGGCTCGTCGACGAGTTCGGGATCGGGTTCTTCAAGCTGGACTACAACGTCAACATCGGCGCCGGGACTGACGTCGGCGCGGCCGCGCCGGGCGCGGGGCTGCTGGGGCACACGCGGGCGCTGCGGGACTGGATCCTCGCGGTGCAGGAGCGGCATCCGCGGCTGCTGATCGAGAGTTGCTCGTCGGGCGGCATGCGCATGGACTACCACCTGCTGTCGGCCGTCCATCTCCAGTCCACGAGCGACCAGCAGGACTACCGGCGGTACGCGACGATCGCCGCGGCGGCGCCCGCGAGCGTCCTGCCCGAGCAGGCCGGGAACTGGGCGTATCCCGACGCGGGCATGACGCCGGAGGCGACCGCGTTCGCGATGACCGCGGGCGTCATGGGCCGCATGTACCTCTCGGGGTTCCTGCACGAGCTCGGCGACGAGCAGTCCGCGCTGGTCCGCGAAGCGATTGCGCTGCACCGGGACCGGCGCTCACGGCTCGCGGTCTCGCGCCCGGCGTGGCCGCTGGGGCTCCCCGGGTGGGACGACGAGGTGATCGCGCTGCTCCTTGAGGCCGATGCCGGGTCGCTGCTGGCGGTCTGGTCGCGCGGCGCCGCCGCCGAGATCGCACTGCCCGAGCTGCGGGGGCGCGTGGTGCGGCAGGTCTACCCCGCGTCGCTCCCGGAGTGGGAGTGGACGGACCGGGACGGCGTGCCCGTGCTCGACGTCCCGCCGGGCCCGAGCGCCCGGATCTTCGAAGTCGCCCCTCACTGAACAACACCCAGATCACTTGACGACTAAGGAAACCTGATGTCCGACTGGCCCCAGCCGATCCTGTTCGGCGCCGCCTACTACTACGAGTACCAGCCCGACGTCCTCGGCGGATTCGAGACCGAGAGCGCGAAACAGCGCCTGGAGGAGGACCTCGACCTCATGGCCGAGGCCGGGTTCTCGGTGATCCGCGTCGGCGAGTCCGTGTGGAGCACTTGGGAACCCGAGAACGGGCGCTTCGACCTCGACTGGCTCCAGCCCGTTCTCGACGGCGCGCTGGAGCACGGCATCGGCGTCGTCCTGGGCACGCCGACATACGCGGTGCCGCCGTGGCTGGCGCGCCAGTACCCCGAGATCGCCGGGGACCGCCGCACCGGGGAGCGCATCCCTTGGGGCGGACGGCAAGAAGTCGACTACACGCACCCGGGCTTCCGGTTCCACGCCGAGCGCGTGATCCGCAAGATCCTGGCCCGCTACGCCGACCACCCAGCCGTGATCGGCTTCCAGGTCGACAACGAGCCCGGTCTGCACCTCTTCTCGAACGAGGGCGTGTTCCAGCGGTTCACCGACTACCTGCGGCACAAGTATGGCGACGTGGAGACCCTCAACCGCGAATGGGGCCTGGTCTACTGGTCCCACAAGCTGTCCACGTGGGCGGACCTGTGGCGGCCGGACGGCAATGCGCAGCCGCAGTACGAGCAGGCGTGGCGGCGGTTCCAAGCCGAGCAGACCACCGAGTTCATCGGCTGGCAGGCCGACATCGCGCGCGAATACGCGCACGAGGACCAGTTCGTCACCACCTGCATCTCCTACGGCAGGCCCGGGATCGACGAGCGGGCCGTGGCCGAGCGGATGTCGGTCACCGCCGGGAACCCGTACTACCGGATGCAGGACTCGCTCGCGCTGCCGCAGGCGCCGGCCGACGACCGGCACTGGTCGCAGGAGGGGGTCTGGGCGCTGTACCGGTCCGCGGACGCGATGTACGGGGCGCGGCAGGAGCCGTTCCTCGTGACGGAGACGAACGCGCAGGCGATCGGCGAGTCCTTCCACAACATGCCCGCGTACGACGGGCAGTGGCGCCAGGCCGGATGGGCGCTGGTGTCGCGCGGGGCCAGGATGATCGAGTACTGGCACTGGCACACCCTCCACTTCGGCACCGAGACCTACTGGGGCGGCATCCTTCCCCACAGCCAGCGGCCCGGCCGGACCTACCGCGAGCTCGCGCGCCTGGGCGCGGAGCTGCGGAAGGCGGGCGCGGACCTGGACGGGCTGGTGCCGGACGTCGACGTCGCGGTCCTGCACTCCAAGGAGAGCGAGTGGGCGCTCGCGGCGCAGCCCGCGCTGGCGAAGCCGGGCGGCGGCGCCGACCGCGACTCGTTCCACACGATCGCGGGCGCGTTCTACAAGGGGGCGTTCGACGCCGGTCTTCAGACGCGGGTGGTCCACACCGAGCAGCTCGGCACGCCCGAAGCGGCGGTCGCGCAGTTCCCGGTCCTGGTGGCCGCAGGGATCTACGCGGCCGATGACGGCCTGCTCGACTGGCTCGGGCGGTACGCGGCGGCGGGCGGGCACCTGGTGCTCGGCCCGCGCACCGGGTACGCCGACGAGGAGGCGCGGGCCCGTCTGGAAGTGAAACCCGCGCGGCTCCACGAGGCGGCCGGGGTCTGGTACGACGAGTTCGCGAACCTGCCCGCGCCGGTCCCGGTGCGGGCCGCGGACGGCTCGCCGCTGCGCCTCGACGCGGCGGCCGGGGTGCAGTGGGCCGACGGCCTGATCCTCGAAGGGGCCGAAGCGCTCGCGGAGTACGAGCACCCGCATTACGGCCGGTTCCCGGCCGTGACGACGAAGGCGCACGGGCAGGGGCGGGTGACCTGCGTCGGCACGGTGCCCGACGCCGCGCTCGGCGCGGCGCTGTTCGCGTGGCTCGCCCCCGCCGGGGCATGGCGGCCGGACCACCCGAGCGTGAGGGCGACCAGCGGCGTGACGGCCGCGGGCGAGACGATCCGCTTCGTGCACAACTGGTCCTGGAACGAGACCGAAGTGGCCCTCCCGGCCGCGGCGGTCGACCTCCTCGGGGAGGTCGAATACGCCGCCGGCGCGTCGCTTCCCTTGGGCCCGTGGGACGTGAAGGTCCTCCGCGAAATGCGCTGAAGACCTGAAGCCCGTATAG